>NZ_OZ032151.1 GCF_964026475.1 Candidatus Tisiphia endosymbiont of Nemotelus nigrinus | reverse complement strand
ATATTTTTGATCGTATTTGCTATGAATACAATATTGAACACAGGCTAACAAAAGTTAATCATCCATGGACTAATGGACAGGTAGAACGTATGAATCGTACTATTAAAGAGGCAACTGTTAAACGTTTTTATTATGACAATCATCAGCAACTTAAACAACATTTATATGATTTTATCAATGCCTACAATTTCGCAAAAAGACTTAAAGCTCTTAAAGCTTTAACTCCTTATGAATTTATCATAAAAACATGGACATCTGATCCAAATAAATTTATTATTAACCCTAACCTCCACTCCCTGGGACTAAACACCTAGCAGTTTTACTTAAAACTTTACCACTATTGGAAGAAAGGTCACGCCACTCAGGTGGCACAAAATTACCAACGAAATGGTAAAAGATAGGGGAATTATTATCAAGATCACTACCAGTAGTAGAACAGGCAGGAAAAAAAGAGCAGCATATAGTGTGCATAATACCTCAACTTAAACATCAGGTTTAAACGAGGCAACAAAGCAATTAAGACACCATTTTTAAAATTATTAGCAGCATATAAGCAGCATAAGGATATTTGAGAGGAAAGTAGAAAACCCCTGAAAGGTAGGAGGTAATATGGTGGGCGGTAGTGGACTCGAACCACCGACCTTTACGATGTCAACGTAATGCTCTAACCAACTGAGCTAACCGCCCATATTTTTTTATGCTTTAATTTTATACTTAAAGCAATAAAATATTCAAATATACATCAAACTTTTGTAGTAACATGTCTAATCTATAATATCTTCAATTTCAAGTTTTATTTGCATTATTTTAAATATTCAGCTAGAATTTGGCGTAAAATTATAAATGAATGACCTTAAAATCTCGCGCTTTTGATATTAGCAATAATTTTGTAGTGGCACTGGATGGTCCAGCGGCATCAGGTAAAAGTACAATTGGACGAATGTTAGCACAAAAACTTAATCTCACCTACTTTCAATCAGGCATTGTGTATAGAAGTCTTGCTCTTTCTTGTATAAGCCAAAAAATTGATCTTACTGATATAAATAGGATAATTGAATTATCTGAATCTACGGAATATATACAAAATTCAGAACTTGATAGTGAGGTTGTAGGTAATATAGCTTCACAAGTTGCTGTTATACCAGAAGTAAGAAATAATCTAGGAGTATATTTGGTAAAATTAATAAAAACAACTCCTAGAATTATAATGGAAGGTAGAGACATTGGAACAGTAGTGGCTCCTTCGGCTGATTTAAAAATTTTTATTAAAGCAAACATTGTTATTAGAGCAAAGAGAAGGTATAAAGAACTACAAAAGAAAGAAGGTGAATGTCTCTTTGACGCAGTTCTAAAACAACTGGAGACAAGAGATAAAAGGGACATGGAACGTGATATTGCTCCGTTAACTGTCTCTCCAGGGACATTAGAAATTGATACTTCTTATCTATCACCAGAAAAAGTGATTGATAAGATTATGGAGTTTATTTCAGTTAGGTAACATCAACATATTTTATGTGCCATAGGTTGTTTTATCTATATTTATTAACCATTCATAGTTAATTTAGTTGGATTTGATTACTAGTGAGATAAAAGCAACTCGCTTGAGCAAATTCAAATCAATTGACTATATTTATTATACTAGATGGCACAACTAGTTTAGAGAATAATATGCAAAAAATTAAGAAAAAATTTGTTTCCCAACTTGCAGAAATTAGCCTTCAATCTCATGAAGATTTTGCACAAATGCTTGAAACCATAAGTACTAGCCATATAAAAGAAGGTACTGTTGTAAAGGGTCAAGTAGTAGGCATCGCCAAAGGAATTATCATTGTTGATGTTGGGTTAAAGAATGAAGGTAGAGTTCCCGTAGAAGAATTTGCCTTAGCTAGTGGTCAATCTTTACCAGAAGTTGGTGATATAGTTGATGTATATGTTGAAAAAGTTGAAGGTCGCAACGGCAGAACTATATTGAGTCGTGAAAAAGCTATTAGAGAAGAATCATGGGGACATTTAGAAATTGCATGTGCTAAAAAGCAGTTTGTTGATGGGGTAATATTTGGACGTGTTAAAGGTGGATTTACCGTTGACGTATCAGGGGTTGTTGCTTTCTTGCCTGGAAGTCAGGTAGATGTTAGACCAATAAAAGATATTTCTTCGTTAATGGGTATCAAGCAACCATTCCAAATTTTAAAGATGGATAAAAAACTTGGTAATATTGTAGTTTCTAGAAGAGCCATTCTTGAGGAATCAAGATCTGAGGCTAGGGATGAAATGTTATCGAAAATTAAGGAAGGAATAATATTAGATGGTACAGTAAAAAATATCACTGATTACGGGGCATTTATTGCTTTAGGTAGTTCAGGTAATGTAGACGGTTTATTGCACGTTACTGATATTTCATGGAGCAGAATAAACCACCCTTCTGAAGTTTTATCGCTAGATCAAAAAGTTAAAGTTATAGTTATAAAATTTAATGAAGAAACTAAGAGAATTTCACTTGGTATGAAGCAACTTGACCATAATCCATGGCAAAGTATAAAAGAAGAATACCCGGTTGGTACAATAATGACTGGCAAAGTAACAAATATTGCTGATTATGGAGTATTTATTGAACTAAAAGATGGCATTGAGGGGCTTGTTCATTCAAGTGAAATTAGTTGGGTAAAATTAAATCAACATCCTAAGAAAATGCTTACTATTGGTCAAGAAGTACAATTCATAATTTTAGAAGTTGATACTGATAAACATAGAATATCTCTAAGTATTAAACAGTGTCAGGCTAACCCCCTTATTGAGTTTGCCAATCGTAATCCAATAGGTAGTATAATTAAAGCACCAATACGCAATATCACTGACTTTGGTATGTTTGTAGCACTTGATGATAATATTGACGGCATGATTCATGAAACAGATATAAGCTGGGAAGGTAATGGTATTGAACTGTTAAAAACATATAAAAAGAATGATCAAATAGAATGTAAAGTTTTATCCATTGACATTGAAAAGGAACGTATAAGCTTAGGTATTAAACAATTAAGTGAAGAAACGCAGCAAGATGAATTTGACATGTACAAAAAAAATATGGTCGTTACTTGCTCAGTCACTGCGGTTCAAGATGATAGAATAGAAGTTGCTTTAGACAATAAAATATCGGGTTTCATCAAGAAAGCTGATCTTTCTAGTGAAAAAACCGAACAAAAAACTGAAAGATTTGCTCCTAATGACAGAATTGATGCAAAAATCCTCACCATTGATAAAGCGTTGCGTAAAATTACTTTATCAATAAAAGCTCTTGAAATAGAAAGGAGAGAAAAAGCTATCAAAGAATATGGTTCTGCTGATAGTGGAGCTAGTCTGGGAGACATACTTGGAGCAGCCCTTGATGATAGTAAAAAATGATAAATTTTTTATTTAACTAACTTCGATTCGATATAAGAATTAATAATTCTCATATCGAATCGGCATTGTTATAAGGAAAATTCATTCTTGAAGTGATTCTTTGAATGCATTTTAACTGATTTACCCCTTTAAAAGTTATAAGGAAAACAGCCCGGCGTCATTGTGAGGAGCTACTTTAGTAGCGACAAAGCAATTGAATAAATATAGATTGCCACAACCACTACGTGGTTTCGCAATGACGTCGGTTATTTTTCTGCAACTTTTAAGCTACCATGATGACCTATAAAACGCCTTCCTTTTCTAACTTTCGACAGTTGTGTTACGCCTCCTCGCAATGATAGACTAATGATACTCGGACTAGGAGACTATCGGAGATAACTAATCACTCAAGCTCTTGATTTTATTCACTACAGCATATATTTCTTTCTTGCTGTAGCTTCTTCCAAAATTCTCATTAGCCATATCTGTAATACTTCTTGCACTCCATCCTTTAGATAAATATGAATGTATAAATTTTTTTAGGTCGTCTGCTAGAGTAGTTGCATTAACCCCTTCGGAAGTACTGGAAATTAGTAATACTATCTCTCCCTTAATAACATTCTGTTTATAAAAATTTATAACGTTTTCCATTAACCCTGACTTTACTTCTTGATGAAATTTGGTAAGTTCACGTGCTACACATACTTCTCTATTACCAAGAACGTCAAGAGCCGTATGCAACGATTGTTCTATTCTGCTAGCAGTTTCAAAAAAAATCAAAGTTGCTTTTATGTTAGCCAATTCTGTAAAAATCTTCTTTTTACCTTCAATGGTTTTTGGTAAGAATCCAGCAAATAAAAAACGATCTGACGGTAATCCAGAAATGGTTATAGCTGTGGTTAGTGCAGAAACGCCTGGTATAACATCTATGTGATAATTAAGTTTTCTCAATTGTCGGACTAGTTTATAACCAGGATCAGAAATTAATGGTGTTCCAGCATCAGATATTAGACTGACTACAGCACCATTATCAATCAGTGTACAGATAACTTCTCTTTCCTGAGAATCACTATGATCATTATATATTTGCAATTTGGTCTTTATATTATGTTTTGCTAGTAATTTTCTCGATATTCTAGTATCCTCACACAGTATTATTGTAGAGTTTTTTAGTGTTTCTAAAGCCCGGAATGTTATATCATCTAGATTACCAATAGGTGTTGAAACAATGTATAGTCCTGGTTTAAAGATCATGATTTAATCCCAATTGCCAATAAGTATTATGAACAGTATAAAGCAAAAATTTTTAAAGATCATCTTATCATTTATATGTCTTGTTTCTTTATTTTCTTGCCAATCTAAGCAAGAGGTTATTCCTACACCAAAAGAAGCAGTGCCAGAAACTCTAGAAGTGGCTATTTTAATGCCTCTAACGGGAGAAAATTCTACATTAGGTAGGCAATATAACCAATTAATTAAAATGGGTCTAGAAGATGGTTTGAAAACTTATGTCCATGTCACTTCTTATGATGGCTCTAATGAAAAGCAGATACTTGATGTGATGGATAGAATAGTAGCTCGTAAAACAAGAATTATTCTAGGGCCATTACATTCAAACCTTACTTCTCTAATTGCCAATAAAGCTAAAACACATAATATTTTTATGATTACCATGTCTAATAATCCGGTATTGGCAGACAAGAAACTTTTTGTATTCGGACACGCTCCGTCAAAGCAACTTATAAAAATAATTAATTACTTTGCAGATAATGATTATAAAAATTTTATTGCACTTCTACCTTCGGGCCGTCATGCACAAACAATCAACCAACTCATCCAAAATATATTAATTCAGAAAAATTCTACCTTAGTGCGGAGTGAATTTTATGCTAATATACCTGAAGCAATAGAAAAAGCGGTGTTAACTGTCGCAAATAGTGTTGACAATTTAAATGAAATGGAGGATACGGAAACTAAACCTGTAATTTATCTGTCAGATGATGGCAAAAATTTAGATTTGCTTTTTGATAGTATTCATAAGCATAATTTAGATAAAAAAGCAATTATAATAGGTGATAACAGAATAAATATTGATTATTCTGAACCGGTAGATATTGTCTTCACTGGTTCGTTGAATATTGTGAATAGTAATATAATAGAGAAGGCTAAAAATATAGGTATTAATCATTTTTCTTTTATGCATGCTGTAGCTTATGATCTAGGAAAGATAACATCAGAATATATAGATACTAAATTTACGGAAGAGAGATTTTTAGCAGCTTTGAATAGTACAGCTTCATATACTGGTATATCAGGTAATATTCACTTTATCGACTCAATAGCCCAAAGAGAGTATGATATAATTAAGCGAGAAGATGGCTTATATAGTACCATTTCAAAAAGCGTTGACGACTTTTAATATAGTGTTGTTTATATAAATATAAGGTTTATTGCATTACATGAGCAAGATTTACAGAATTTCGATATTTACACTATACTTAAGTTTAATTTGTCTCTTAATATCATCTATTGTTAGTGTTAAGGCAGAGCCTCATATTAAAACAGTGACATCTAGTACCGAAGATAATTGTAATATTATTCGCCATCCTGATACTAATGCCATAACACTTGAAGCAAAGCAAGCAATAGTGATAGATTATGTTACAGGTAAAGTGTTACTGGCAAAGAATGCTTATAAACGTATGATTCCCTCATCGATGACTAAAATAATGACATCTTATATCATCGAAGAGAAAATTCAGAAGGGTGAGGTGTCTTTTGATTCTCAGTTTATTGTAAGTGAGAAAGCTTGGCGCATGGGAGGATCGAAGTCTTTCATGCCTTTGGGTGAAATGGTGAGTCTTGAAGATATTCTGAATGGTATTATTGTTCAATCAGGAAATGATGCTTGTGTTGTAGCAGCTGAGGGGTTGTACGGAACGGAAGAAAATTTTGTCGATTCTATGAATTTACAAGCACAAAAAATAGGTATGAAGGATACTCATTTTGTTAACGCCAGTGGCTGGCCAGCAGATAATCACTATAGTACCGCCTATGATCTTGCAACCCTTAGCAGGGCTCTTATTAAAAACCACCCGGAATTTTATCATATTTACAGTAAGAAATATTTTACTTTTGGTAAAGATCAAAAAGGTCAGCCTATTACTCAAGGAAATCGTAATCTTTTATTATATAAAGATATTGGGTGTGATGGCATTAAAACAGGTTTTACTGATAATGCAGGTTATGGTATGGTAGTATCATGCATAGATGATGGGCGTCGCTATATTATGGTTGTTAACGGTCTTAGTTCTATGAAAAAGCGAGCTGATGAATCTATAATACTATTAAATTGGATCAAACAAAATTTCATTCACAAAAAGTTTTATGCTAAAGGTGATATAATAGAAGAAGCTCAGGTATGGCTTGGCGTAAAGGATAAAGTACAGCTTGTGGTAGCAGAAGAGTTATCAATGGTTGTACCACGTTCTAACCAAGAAAAAGTTGATATAAAAATATCAATACCGTCAACTCTTTCCGCTCCTTTAAAAGCTGGTGATATTGTTGGTAAAGTAAGCGTAACTGTTGACAATGATGCTCAAGAAATAGCTATTCTTGCTAAAGAATCAATTGACAAAGTAGGATTTTTGAAGAGAATAGCTTGTTACTTTAATTATTTGTTTTTTAGCAAATAATTCGCCAACTAGCAGTTGGTGTTAAACTTACATTTTACTAACCTTATAATAGACTGAAAAAAATGTGTTTAGTCCCAGGGTGTGGTGGTTAGGGTTAATAATAAATTTATTTGGATCAGATGTCCATGTTTTTATGATAAATTCATAAGGAGTTAAACCTTTAAGAGCTTTAAGTCTTTTTGCGAAATTGTAGGCATTGATAAAATCATATAAATGTTGTTTAAGTTGCTGATGATTGTCATAATAAAAACGTTTAACAGTTGCCTCTTTAATAGTACGATTCATACGTTCTACCTGTCCATTAGTCCATGGATGATTAACTTTTGTTAGCCTGTGTTCAATATTGTATTCATAGCAAATACGATCAAAAATATGCATCCAAGCGTGCTTATCTACTGTTCTGTTAGTAAATTGAATACCATTATCTGTCAAAATAGTATGAATTTTATAAGGTATAGCTTTAATTAAATTACGAAGAAATTGTGCTGTTTCTGTCTTGGTACATCTTGGTAAAAGTTCTACATACACAAACTTTGAAGTGCGATCAATAGCAACAAATAGATAGAGTTTACCTTCTTCTGTTTTGACTTCAGCAATATCTATATGGAAATAACCAATTGGATAAAGTTTAAACTTCTTCTTGGTTTTGTTATTTCCTTTTACTTCCGGTAACCTACTAACATTATGGCGTTGAAGAAGTCTATGTAAAGAAGATCTAGTAAGCTTGGGAATACTAACTTGTAAAGCATATAAGCAATCATCTAAAGATAATAAAGTGTGTTTACGAAATGCTATACACATAGCTTCTTCTTCAGAAGTTAATACTGTAGAAGATGGTTCTTTGGGACCCATACAAGTATCTTGTAATGTAGTTCGTTTCTTCCACTTAGCAACTGTTTTAGGATTAATAGAATATTTTCTTGCTAAAGTCTTTAAGCTCTCTTGACTATTTTGGATTGCGAAACATATTGCCTCTGTCGTTTTGGCACAGCCGTGTAATATTTGTCCCATAATTCCTCTCTTGATGGTAATTCTTTATAATATACACCACCACACCCTGGGACTAAACACCTAGGAGAGGTATTGATGATTATATAAATCACTATAATTATAGAAGATTTCATTCAAGTATTGGTTACAAAAAACCTATGAATGTCTATCTAAATTCTATACAAAATTATGAACAAATTGCAGCTTGAAAAATGAAAAAATGGGAAACAAAATTATTATTTTTTTGTCTTGATTTTTCAGTCCAGTATAAGTAAAAATATCTCGGAATACTGTAAGGTATATGGTGCCGCTAGAGGGAATTGAACCCTCGACCTCATCATTACCAATGATGTGCTCCACCTCTGAGCTATAGCGGCCTAGTTTCCAAAGAAGTTCCAAATTTTGTGAATATATGTCTTTTTGACATATATTGCTTTATTGGTCAAGCAAAAATTTTAACATTATGCTAGATAATTATTTTGATAACTATAACATTATATATTGCAATCATAATAAAGCCATAGACTTAATGCATAATTCAAAAAACCCTAGCCCGGATATTGCATGAAGGTATCAATATTTATCTCTGAACCCCTTGTAATATAAGGAGTTTGGAAGAATTGCACAAAAATACAAATTGTATATTTAAAATTTTATATATTTTAGCCTGTAGCCCTCATGAGACAAGGGCTAGCACAATTGGTTCATTTCTATCATGCAATATCCGGGCTAGAGATTTTTAGGAGAAACGAAACATGCTACCTTCTCGTACATAGATATACGTGAGTGAGGAATTTCAAAAAAGTACAAGATATCATTGCGAGATGATATACACCCAAGGAATCAACCGTGATTGACTTCGTGGGTGTATATCAGCCTACAACGACGTTGACCACGTACAACTTTTAAAGTGTCATGCTTAAGATGAGTTCATAAGATAGCTTTTTGCACCATATCGTTAAGTCTTTTTGCAAATCCACCTGTATCATTAACTGGCTCACCTTCCAGAATACATGCCTGATCATACATTAATTTCACTAATTCCTCATTAACAGAATCTTTATTATTGGAGATTATATCAGCATTAATTTTCTCAATAATTTTATGCTTAGGATTTAGTTCAAGTATTTTAGCAGACGCTGCCATTAATTGTTTTTGCTCAATTAAGAATCTTTCCATACGAATATCCATAGCTCCGTCGCCAACTACAAGACAAGCTGGACTGGAAGTGAGTTTTTTAGAAATCCTTACATCTTTTACTGAATTACCTAAGATTTCTTTAAAATACCCTGTTAATTTGGCATATTCATCATTGTTTTCCTTGATATCCTCAGTTTTTTGCTCAGATTTCTCTAAATCAATATCACTTCTAGTAACTGATTTAATGGCATAACCTTTATAGCTACTATTAACATTAACCCAAAAATCATCGACTGTATCAGTAAACAGAAGTACATCGATATTTTTGCTTAAAAATCCTTCTATTTGGGGGCTAGAGAGTAATTTTGCTGGATCATCACCGCTAAGATAATATATAGTATCCTGTCCTTCTTTAAAGTTACTAATATAGTCATCAAGACTAATCATTTTATTTAAAAGACTACTTTTGAATATACATGTCTCAAGTAATTTATCATGATCACTCGTTGCCTCACATAATCCTTCTTTTAAAGCAGCCCCAAAATTGGACCAAAAGTTGCTATATTCCTCTATAGACTCATCTTTTTTCTTTTTGAGTTCACCTAAGACTTTTTTGGTTATTGCAGCTTTAATCTTCTCCAAAGTACTATTATGTTGCAAAGATTCGCGACTAATATTGAGAGGTAAATCCTCTGAGTCTACTACTCCTCTTAGAAACCTTAGGTAAGAAGGTATTAAATCTACATTCTCATCAGAAATGAAAACTCTCTTGATGTATAATTTTACTCTTCTCTTACGATCAGGGTGAAATAAATCAAAAGTCTTAGTCGACGGAATAAATAACAAATTAGTAAATTCAACAGTACCTTCATTTTTATTATGAATAGTTAACCAAGGATCGTCCATCGAATAAGATAAAGCTTTATAAAATTCTTTATATTGCTCAAAAGTCAAATCAGATTTCGGTCTTGTCCACAACGCAGAAGCTGAATTGAGCTGTATTTCATTATTAGTTGATTCATCAATAAAATATATAGGTATGGCAATATGATCAGAATAACTTTTAACTATATGCTTCAATCTAAAATGATCAATATAACTATCTTCTTCTGGTTTAACGTGAATAACTACCTCAGTTCCCCTGGTAAAATCATGAGCAAAATCATCAACAATATATTCCCCAAGACCATCTGATTGCCAGACATAAGCTTTCTCTTCTCCTGCTTTTCGCGAAGTAACAGTAATGCTATCAGCAACCATAAAAGCTGAATAAAATCCAACGCCAAACTGTCCTATTAACATACTATCTTTTTTAGCATCTCCAGACAGGTTGTTTAAGAAATTTCCTGTACCAGACTTTGCAATAGTTCCTAGATTATCAATCAAATCTTCTCGGTTCATACCAATACCATTATCTCTGATAATAATCTGCCTTTTATCTTTATCAATTCTCACAGTAATTTTAAAGATAGGATCATCTGCAATAAGTTTTGCATCACTTTGGGCTAAATATCTTAATTTATCACAAGCATCCGAAGAATTAGATATTAACTCGCGCATAAAAATCTCTTTATTAGTGTAAAGAGAATGGATCATTAAGTTTAAAATCTTGCCAACTTCAGCGTCAAACTTCTTTTTTTCTTGGGTCATAGTTAAGTCCTAATAATACTATTTAATAGTATTTATATAGTGTTTTAAATGTAAATTTAAATAGTCTAATTCAATATTTTTTATCGCTAATAGTTTCAAACTACTAGTGTAACCTAATATTATCTCAAAATTATTTTTATTAATTTTCCATTTTTTAGATAGAAAATTGATAATAGACTTATTAGCCTTACCATCCTCTGGCACTGACTTTATAAATAATTTTAGATAATATTTATCGTTAATTACAATAAACTCCCCTATATTATCTGTCTTTGCGTTAGCCTTAACCTTAAGAGCAAGAATAGCTACCTTGCTATCTGGGTTATAGTTAAAAATTTGGGTCATGTACTTTTAGCTATAGTAAATTAACGCAAAAGACGATAAATAACCTGAATTTGCTTACATCTAAAATATAGCAGATTTTTATTACCCACTAATAGCTATTTTCATTATTTTTGCATAAAGATTCTTAGTGACGGTAGGTATCTAGATTCCCGCCATTGCTAAGAATGATAACTTAAATATCAAGAACTTGATTCAGGTTAGCTGTAAACAACAAAAATCTATTTTGAATCTATCCAAGATATATTGCCATCCCGACGGTAATAAACTATATTAATACGATTAGTATGACTATTTTGAAACATTAAAGCAGGAAGGTTTTCAAGATCCATTTTCATAACTGCTCCACTTACTGATAAAGTTAATATTTCTACAGATTTTTCTGCTATAATTACAGGATTATCGGATGTTGCATCATCTTCGTCTTCATATTGATGAGGTGTTATAGTATATTTGACTGCTTTAGGTGCCGCTTCGGATATTTTAATTCTATCATGACGATCTTTGAGTTTAGATTTGTACTTTCTAAGCTGCTTTTCAAGTCGGGACAGAGCAGTATCAAATGCTGAATATATGTCATCTGAAGCAGCATTACCTTTCAATATAATATGTCTGCCTGTGCCATCATTCACTACAATATCACAAACCAGTTGGAATCCTTGTTTAGAGAAATGTACGTTTGCACTAATTATAGTCGAAAAGTACTTTTCTGCTACTTGCTTAGTACGACTCTTTACATAGTCTTGTAAAGAATTGCCAATAGAAATATGTTGACCTGATACTGATATTTGCATAAAATCCCCTTTAATTTATAATTTATAGCTAACCTGATTAGTATTTATCCATAGTAAACTAGAGTGTCATTGCAAGGAAGTAGCTTTGCTGCAATGAAGCAATCTATAAAATTACTATAAATCTCGATTACTTCGTTGCCACTAAAATGGCTTTTTGCTAATAGACATCCTTAAGTTTCCAGTATATTTCCCTACTATTTTAGAATAGTCCTGTAAATAGGGGATAATGCTAATTGGATCAGCTATAATTATACAACTAGTGTATAATTATGTGAATATCAAGCCATTATTTTGAATTTTTATAATGGCTTGATATTGCTTTAGCTAAAATATAAGCCATATCACTTGCTTTAGGTTGTTTATGCTAATTAACATTTAACTAAAAGACGAGCTTCTGGTCGTAATTTTACCTAAATTATAACATATTTATTATAATTATTTTATAGATAAAAAATATGTTTATCGTTTTGTTTTAAATAATGGTTTTTTATTTTTACTATTTATTGAGTTTTGTTGTGATTGCTTCCTAAAGCTAGATTTACTTTTATGTAGTTTTATAATTTCCTTAGTTACTCTTACTACAAAAGATGGTTCAATTTCACCTTCCATACAAATTGCTTTAAAAGACTCGCCACCACCAAAAATCCATGATTTTGCTTCTTGTTCGAGCTTTTTTGCAATACGGAATTCTGATATATTAGTTGCATCAATAATAGCCTGAGTAATAATAGCTTTACGCAAGATGACATCAGGTGAATTAGTGTATGACTTAAGGCGTTCAAATGGAGATGGGAATTTAATAACATTAGATATATTTACTTTATTTATCATAAATTTATTACCATATATTGATTCAATTAGGTTCTGCATGCAGAACCTAAGAAGTATAATGATTTTTATGGTTGAACTAATAGTTTCGAGATAAAAATCTATAAATATTTTAAATTATCTTAATATTTATGAATATGCTCCAATGATCCTATGAATGGGAACAACAAACAATAGGAGAAAATGATAGGGTTCTATAGGACTTGGCATAGTTTGGGAATGGTATAAAAATTACAATCTATAGTGTTATTTATAACATAGTTTTTCTAGAAGATAGTTTTTACAAAAGGCTTTGCATATCAAAATATATATTTTTGATATACAAAATACACAAAGACAATACTTGTGATAACACTGAAATTATTCTATTTTCTTTAATCTTTTTATCATGGAACGTTATGTTTAAATTAGAACAAAAGTATTTTGGATTAGTAGCTGGAGTAGATGAAGCTGGTAGAGGACCGCTAGTGGGACCTGTAATAGCTGCATCTGTCATCATTGATCAAACAAAAATCATAAATGGTATCAAAGATTCCAAAAAACTTACTAAAGAAAAGAGGAATTTGTTATACGAACAAATAACCCAAAATTATATTTGGTCTGTTGGTATAGTTTATCATGATGAAATAGATGTAATTAATATCCTTGAAGCAACTAAAAAGGCTTGTACTATATCAGTGGCAAACCTTTCTGTTAAACCGGATACAGTACTAATAGATGGTAACATGAAATTTGACGATCCAAGATTTATCAGTATAGTAAATGGTGATAATTTATCGGTTTCTATTGGAGCAGCATCTATTATTGCAAAAGTTACTAGAGACCGCTTACTACTTGAATATGCCAAAGAATTTCCAGAATATATGTGGCATAAAAACTCCGGCTATGGAACAAAAGAACATCTAAATGCTATACACCTTCATGGTTTCACTCCTTACCATAGAAGAAGTTTTAAGGTAAAAAGCTTTATAGAGTAGACGTAAGCGTTGCCACTTACGCCCCTCGTTAGAACCTCATCGTGCCCTATTAAGGCAATGGGCTCAAGATATCATCATTCACATACTGCCTTGCATTAAGGAGTGGTATATTCTTACCTTTGGTAATGGATTGCATTCGATAAACAGACAAAACTTCTCCCAACTGAATGATTCTCTTTGGCTGCGACGATTTAACCACTTAAACAATGTCTTCACTGATTGCCTTATGAAGCCATTCACTGCTTTAATATTAAAAGTCACACCATAATACTGTATATGCCCTCTCAACTTGCTACAAAAACTTCTCCATATGACATGCAGTTTATGCTTGTTTCTAATGTCCTTACACCAGTCATTGACCTTCTTCAGTTTGGCACTTATTCGTTTACTACAACTCTTTACCTTAGGTATTATTTTACCTTTCCTAGACTTACCAAAATAAAAGGTGAAACCCAAAAAATCAAAAGCCTCTTGCCTTTCGTTCTGAGAAAATTTTCTCTTTGAAAATCTAACCATTTTGGTCTTTTCTTCGTTGAGTTTAAGTTTGTACTTCTCAAGTCGTTTTGCTAAAGCTATTTTTATTCTCTTGGCGTCCTCCTCGTATCTACAACATATTACACCATCATCACAGTAGCGAAATAATGCTACTGTTCCTCTGCAATGTTGCTTTACCACTTCTTCAAACCATTCATCTAAAACATAGTGAGCAAAAATATTTGCAAGGATGGGACTAGCAATGTTTCCTTGAATCGTCCCTTCTTCTTGAACAATCAGTTCTCCTTCAGACAATATTCCAGCTTTAAACATGCGGATTATATATCTTATTAGCTTCTTGTCATGAATTTTCTCTTGCAGCATTTCTATCAATATCCTTCTATCAATAGTACCAAAGAAGTTAGCCAAATCTAGGTCTATTACGCTCTCTACCTCATTGCTATAAAGATGTTGCGTTAATCCTCTTATTGCATCATGACACCCTATTCCCGTTCTGAAACCATAGGAACATTCCAAGAATATTGGCTCATATATACTTTCAAGCACTTTGTGCATCATCTTCTGACATATTTTATCTTCAAAGTTGCTGATACCTAAAGTTCTAGTCTTGCCATTGCTTCCTTCTTTCGGTATTTTTACCTCTCGAATATTGCCCGGTATGTAAGCCATCCTCTTTAGTTTATCAGACAATTTTCCAATATTTTCTGTAAGTTTTAAGCCATAATTAGTTTTGTTTACTCCATCTACTCCAGTTGCTTTCTTAACATCCAGCTCATGATAGCAGACAGCAAGTGCGTTCTCACTAAACAAATGCATGAGGTTGTTAAATCTCTTACTTTTATCCAATGAAGATAACCATGCTATTCTCTTTAGTTTTGTTTCTGTTATTACTTGATAATCTGTTGTTATCATAACATTTCCCTCTAGAGATCGATTTTACCCACCAGCCTTCCCTCCATTGGCATTACCCAATTTCATCAGTACTATGCTGGATCTGACTTCCTATATTTCTTTTCAGCTTCCTCGCTTTTACACTTGTTAGCTAATACTCCTAATTCAGAGAAAATATAGGATATCCCACGTTTATAAATAAACTTTTATTACATGCCATGTTCTCAGACCCCGGAGATCCCATACATATCTGCCTATTTATGATATGTATGTTGTTGCATTCCTGTTTATTGACACAGTCTGCGATCTCAAAAGAAGACATTAACGAGGCTCAATTGCTTCAACCTTACGGCTTACGGCCTATAATATTTCTGTCTACGCTTAACTGACTTTGTTACCAAACTCAGCTCAAGACTCGATACATAGTGTGCTAGGTCAACACTTCTATGGCTGCTCTTGCAACAGCTAGCTTATTTACACTTCGTGGCGCACCAATAATCTGTTCTTTATATTGATTAATTAACAATACATACTGATTATGTTGTATTTTATTTTGGTAAAGTATATCAAAATTCATTTTCTTTAATCTATCAATATCATCAATATTTAAAGAAGTTTCTGATAACAAAATATCAATATCGTTTTGTCCGTGTATTTTTTTCTTGCTTTGTTTAAAGTATATCCATCGTTTCGTAAATCAAAATACCATATATGATTTTTTGATTTATTTTGCTTTTTCTTTGCAATCAAAATATTGCTTTTAATACTTGCATCCGCAAAAGCTCCCTTTGGCAAAGATATTACATTTTCTAAACTATGTTTTTCAACCAAGTCCCTTCTGAGCTGTGTATAGGCTTTACTGCCATTGAATAAAATTACCTTCTGGCACTATAATACCTGCTCTTGCATTTTCATTTTGACTATTTAAAGCATCTAGACAATGCAATACGCCGCAAACTTCTGCAGACTTTCCATTATATCCATATTGAGGAAGATACTCTGTTTTTCTTTTGCTTCCAAATGGAATATTTGTAATTACAACATCAAATTTATCAGTTTGCTTTTTTTCATAGCTATCTTGCCTTGTTATGTTTGAATGTCCGTCTCCAGCTAAAATCATATTCATTTTAGCAATTCTAAACATTGTGGAAAACTCACCACCAAAAACAGTTTCATTTTTTAGCTGTTCTATTGTATTCTGATTAAGTGGCATTCTTCTTTTTATATATTTAAAAGACTCTGTTAGCATTCCACCAGTTCCACAAAATCCATCATATACTTTTTCGCCAAATTGAGGATTGAGAAATTTTACCATTGTTTTTACAATATGTCTTGGTGTAAAATATTCTCCAAAATCTGTTTCAGCTCCTCCATAATTTCGTAGAAAATACTCAAAAGCATCACCTTTTACATCAGTACTTGTATCAGATAACCATAAATCATCTAAACTTGCAATAATGTTATTTAAGATATGTTCTTTGCCATTTAATATTTCCATTTTTGACAATACTTCTCCGCCATAAGATTTTTTAAAGTAATCAAATGCTTGTTTATTTAGAAAATCTACTAAATCAAGTCCTTTTTTATTTTTAAAATTATTCCATAGATAATCTTTTGGGGGTAGATTTATAATTTCGTCGTTCATTTCCGCAAGTTCACTAATAACTTTAAGGAACAAAATATTTGAAAATAAATCTACTCTATCAAGCCCCCCTCTAATACCCATATCTCTTAGGTCGTTATTAATAGCTCTAAATATAGATATTAATTCCTCTCTTGATTGCAAGACTTTTCTATCTATTGAGTTATAGATATTATCTTGTAAGAAATTTAATAAAGTTGATTGATTTAATAATTCATCAACTTCTTCATTATTTAGAATTAAATTTGCCTGTTTTTTTATATGATAAGTCTTAGTGTATATTCCATCAGTTACAAATACAACAGGGGCATTTAATATTTTTGCATATTCTATTCCTTGTTCTTGTGCTTTCTTTATATCCTCAAATGGTCTTTTTGCTTCAATGATTGCAATTGGTTCGTCTGAATTGTCTTTATATAAAATATAATCAGGTCTTTTCCTTCCTAAAAGTTTTTCTTGTTTTTCTGTTTTGGCTCTTTGTTTATAAACATTACAAGAATTAAGATTCTTACTATCATCGTTCCATTTTAAATATCTTAATTCGTTATCTATTGCAGTTTCAATATCTCTTTCAACTAAATTAGAATATTTCATAATTAAATACCAAGCTTTTTTTGTCCATTTTCTTCAGCCCATCATAGTCTGTAACCTTCCTGCCTACGCTTAACATCATTGTTACCAATTTCTGCCCAAGACTCGTTACTCAGTGTGCTAGGTTGTTGTTGACAAAATTTAAATTGTTTATATTTTGAGTATTTTTAAGCAAAAATTAATAAGATTTTTGCCGGAATAATATAGCTATTTCAAAAAAATCTTATAATTTGCAGCAAAAAAGACTTTATTCACCAATTGAATAAGCTTTGTTAACAGCATCTAGTATACAATACTTTATGGTTTGGCTAAGGGTATCAAGAAAAAATAATGTAGAAAGTTGGAATAATAAATCAGAGAGTGTAATAATATCACGTCTGAAAATTCTAGATTATTATATCTTTAAATTATGATACAAGAACCTAGAAAATGAACAGCTTAACTCTTATCAGTCCTAACCGAAACTATCACAGACATTCCTGGCATCAAATTAAAATTACTAGTACCATTTTTAGGTATCTCAAAATCTATTAACACAGAAACCCGTTGAACAATCTTAGTAAAATTACCGGTTGCATTATCAGTGGGAATTAGACTAAATTTTGAGCCAGTAGCTGGTGATATATTACGTATTCTACCATATATAACTTTTTTTGCTAAAGAATCAAACTGTAATTTAACTTTTTGCCCCAACTGGAATCTAGCAATTTGCGTTTCTTTAAAATTAGCTTTTACATATATTCGCTCATCCTGCACCACAAAAAATAGTACCCTACCTGGACTAACAAAATTCCCCACCTGTAAACTACTATTTGCTATTATTCCGTTAACCGGAGCTATAATTTTAGTGTTTACTAAACTTCTAGCTACTATATTTTTATCTTGCAACAATCCTTTCAACTTTTCTTCTTCAGCAGTTTTTTGTAAAGCTAAAAGTAGTAAATTCTGTTGAGCAATTTGCAAATTTAACTTTGCCTGATTATAATCAGTTTTTGCTTTAGTAAAAGACTTTTTAGATTCATCTAATGTCTTATTACTAGAAAACTTCTCTTTATTAAGCTATTGAGTTCTTGTATAATCAGTTGAATTAATTTCTAGATTAGTACCGGCAAAATCAGCAGCCTCTTTACTTTGCTCTAAATTAAATTGTGCTATTAAAGTTTTTTGTTCTATGATTTCTATATTTTTAATAGATGCATTAATAGAAGCTTCAAGCGAAGCAAGGCGTGACTTATAATCATGATAATCGATCTCAGCAATAAGATCGCCCTTTTTTACTCTCATATTATCTGAAATCAATACATTCTTAATTACTCCACTAACCTCAGAGCTAACGCTAGATATGTCAGCCTCAATATACGCATTATCAGTAGACTCTGTATGACTCCAAATATAAATATTATAAGCTAGATACACAACTGTTACACTGAATAAAACTAGAAAATATTTAAAAAATGGATGGGAGTTATATTTTTCAAGTAACTTTAACATAATTACATTCTTGAAAGCAGGGAATTATAGCTAATCTGAGAAGGTTTTAGCCATAGCAAATTGACGTTATTGCGAAAAGACGTAAGCCGACGAAGCAATCCAAATATAACCATTTTTCTGGATTGCTTCATCGCCACTAAAGTGTCTCCTCGCAATGACATATGTGAATTTGGCTTAATGTTAATAGGATTAGCTATATACATTTGTTCACATAACCCCTAATAAAATCTTTTACTAATAAAACAGCAAATTGGTATAGACAACATATATATAAAGGCAATAAAGGGCAACAAATACCATGGATATATAATAAGACTTATGATGATAACAGCAAATACCATCATTGCTAACGATAAATATTCATGTTTTATCTTAATATTTTTTGTTGAAAATGTTGGCAACCTACTAGCAAGTAAAAAAGCGATTAGCACAATATACAAACCTATCATAACGGTATGGGTATGAACATTAATACCTAAAATACCACTCACTTCAAAATCTATAATCATGGGCATTAGAGCAAGTAAAGCACCGCAAGGTGCAGGTACTCCAGTAAAAAAATATTCTAATTTCTTATTATGTACCTCATGAAGAATAGCAGTATTAAACCTTGCAAGCCTTAATGCCATACATACGATAAATAATAATATAGCTCCCCATGAAAATACTTTATATTCATATTGCTGAAAAGACCATAAATATATAAGACCAGCTGGGACTATTCCAAAATTAGCAAAATCACATAATGAATCCAGTTCAGCACCAAACGGGCTAGTAGCATTTAGCATCCTTGCTATCCTACCATCAATTCCATCTATTATAGCAGCAACTAAGGTACAGTACACAGCCTTTTCCCATAGACCATCCAATCCAAATTTAATGGCACTAATACCAACCACAAGACCCAATAAGGTGATAAAATTAGGAAGTAATTTTATAAACGGAATTGGTTTTATTATTCTAACTTTGCGTATTTTAATCAATTTATACCTATATACTTACTAATATTAAAGTAGTAATAATATTACCTTCTTTCAAAATTAAGTTCAGATGTTTTTTTGTTCCTAAAATCAGCAATAATAGTTTCTCCACCAACTGAAGTTTGTCCTTCGGTAACACAAAGTGTAGTTTTAAGTGGCAAGTAGACATCAGCTCTGCTACCAAAACGGATAATACCATATCTATCACCAATTCTAACCTCAGTATCTTCTTCTAAATCACATATTATCCTTCTAGCTATTAATCCCGCTATTTGTACAAAAGCAATTTTATGACCATTCTTTGTTTCCATTAGAACAGATTGACGTTCATTATAGATACTTGCTTTATCGAGAGAAGCATTGAAAAATTTCCCCGGATTATAATGTAGAGATAAAATCTTGCCATTAGCCGGAATACGATTTACATGAATATTAAAAATATTCAAAAAAATGCTAACCCTTATCATCTCCTGTTCACCAAGACCAAGTTCTATCGGTGGAATTGCTTCAGTTATTTTCTGCACTATTCCATCTGCTGGGCTGACCACCAAATCATCACTAATAGGGGTAAAGCGATCCGGATTTCTAAAAAAATATATACACCAAATTGTCATAACCAATCCTATATACCCAAAGGTATTATGGACAGTAAAAAGTAAAAAAGTTATCACTGCAAAGCTTACAATAAATATGTAACCTTCTCGATGAATAATCTTCGACAAATCGTTATACTGTTTCATTCTCTCTACTCTAATTGTTATTATTTTATAGCTAACACGTTAAGATTTTAGATAACCTCTCGTCATTGCGAAACCACGTAAGTGTAGTGGCAATCCATTATTCATTAGATTGGATTGCTTCGTCGGCTTACACCTCCTCGCAATGACATCTAGAAACTTATAACAATATCATAACTTATTCGGGTTAGCTATAATATAGCTTTACTATACATTAATTATTAATAGCACTAATAGGTAATTGCATTTAAATTTTATTTTTTTATTACTATAGCTAACCCGATTAACATTTGGCCATGGTAAACTAGCGTCATTGCGAGACGCCGCAAAGCGGCGACGCGGCAATCCAAAAATTGCAGCGGTAAAAAATAAAACTAGTCAGCTGTTTATTTGGAGTGCCACACCACTTTGTGGCTCGCGATGGCAACTATTTATTTCGGTAATTTACGCTTTCTATCATTAGCTGCAATTTTAAACAGCCCTGCTACTCATACACCACCACCATCCTAATTATTATCCTGTTCGTCATTATTATTTTCTGATTCTTCATTTTTTTCAGCTCTATCATCTTCTTCTTGTGCTGAACCAAGAGCGTACACACATAATTCCTCAAGTAATACATTATTCTTATTAGCCAGTTCTTGTAGTTTAGTTATTGCATCCATTACCTCTGCTGGTATTTTTCCACCACGTTGCTTTGATAACCAGTCATCCTGAAAATGCAAAGGATGGTGTCCCGGCTCAGGTTGTCCTACATATATGGTGAACGGTGCCATTTGCCCGCCAAAATCACAATTAACAGTAAATTTTTTCATAACATAATATCGTATTGAATTATTAGAATATTATCGTCTATTACCACAAACCTGTTATGGCAATTTTAATTTTTCTATTTGTTCCTTGGCGAGATCAGTAAGTTCCATTATTTCTTCAATTGATTTACCTTTAGCTATCATTTTTTTTGCTATTTCTATTCTTCCTCTAGCTTCCCCTCTAGCTTCCCCCGTAGCTTCTCCTATTGCTTCAGCAGTTCTTAGTTCATCTCTATCAGTATAAATCTGTTTCTGGTAATAGAAATAGCTTGCCCTTTCTTCAGAAGTCATTCTTAGGATACTAAGCTTTTCTGCTACTTGACTCATATAAGGCGAATGATAATTTTTTGGTACTTCATCATATTTCATGACATGCAGCCAATCATCGATCTCTTTTTCTAGACGATCATTAAACAGCGGCACTGATATATAGAAATATTCTGGTAAAATATTGGTAGCATTAAAAATTTCGTCAGTTTCTTTATTCTTAATATGGACAGTTAAACGTTCATTAGTCTCTATTTTGTGAATAATAGTTTTACCATGGTAAATAGTACCATTGCCATTACCTATAGGAAAATAAAGTAGAGAAATATGAAATATTTTGATAATTTGTGTATAGTCCGCTCCTTGTGCAAGATTATCCACGATAAGTCTTGAAGTATTAAAACAAGCTTTATGGATAAATGATTCCTGAACATTACGCTCGATTTCAATAATATATTTATGGTGTTCGTCATCTTCAACGATTAAATCAGCTAGGCTTCTTTTGCTTTTACTATCTTCTTTGTTACTTTCACTTTCAAGAAGAGATATTATTTTAACATCTTTATACCCCTTAGTTTTAAGAAGACCAGAGATAAAGCCTTCTACTATACTATAATCCCCTTTATCTTTTAGAAGATATTTGATAGCATAGTCAAAACTAACTAACGGCTTATTATTCATACTAATTATACTGTTCTTTATTGTTTATATAATTATAATAGTTCAAAACACAGAAAAAAACTACCTTATATATAAAAATTCAACTACAATAGTAACAAAGATTAAAATTTTTTTCAAAAATTTAATTACTCGCTCATCTTACGTAAACCATGTGTAAGATGTATTACTCAAGTAGATGTTTTTCTGTTAATAAATGTTCAAATTTCTTAGAAAGTTCATAATTAGTAGCAATAAACATTCTATCATTATTTATTATCGCTCCACCTGCTTCTCGGACGATTAGATCGAAACCAGCTTTTAAAGTGTAATTTAACGACGAAAAATAAACAGCATCAATCTTACCAGCCGCCAGTAGTGACATTCCATAACAATGACAACCAAAAACCCTAGCATTTTTTAAGAAAACTGGGTTGATATTAAAGTCATCGGCAGAAATTAGAAAATTATCAACACTAGCACAACCAGAAACCCTCAATCTACTATTATTAGCAGTATTATTTTCTGACCATACCCCTCTTCCTTTCTCAACATAATAAATCTCATCAAGGGCCGGAAAATTTATCACCGTACATGTCGCGGTTAAAATGTTGTTAATCTTCTTTAAACATGTTATAGATACAGCAAAAAATGGTAGGCTCTTCTCTAAATTACTAAAACCATCCAGAGGATTTATTAATAAAACCATCTCACAAGCATTATCCGGTTCAAACTTATCCTCTGGAAAGAATAACGCACTTGTATATTGTTGCAACTCATTGTGTAATAAATCTTGTGCTTTAACATAAGCTTTGTTGCAAAAATCATAGTTTCCCTTACTAGATCTCTGAAGCATTTCTAGCTCCAAAAAATCTCTATGCAAAAACTTAACAGCTTTGCGTGACGCAGTAATAAGTAAGCTAGTTATCGGTTGTTGCATACACTATTACTTAGCTCTCTCAACAAAGCTCATATCTTCAATTTTTACCACTATTTTTTCACCTATCACTAAATAAGGTGGTACCATTACTTTTACTCCATTAGTTAAAATCGCTGGTTTATAAGAAGATGTTACCATAGAGCCTTTAATTACAGGATCAGTTTGCATAATTTCAGCAATAACAGTTTGCGGTAATTCAGCGCTTAAAGCTTTTTCCTCATAAAACTGCACCTTTAGTACCATATTATCCTCAAGAAATGGCAAGCTTTCGCCAAGAATTGACTTATTAAGTAAAATTTGTTCAAATGTTTCATTATCCATTAACACTAGATTATCTTCCTCAAAATATAGGAATTGTAAATCTTTATTATCAAGCTGTGCTTTTTCAACATAGTCGGATGAATTAAACCGCTCATTAAGCTTTGTACCAGTTTTAAAGTTTTTCATCTCTACTTGTACATAAGCCCCACCTTTACCAGGTTTAGTGTGTTCAGGCGTCTTATGCACAACCCATAACTCATCATTATACACTATAATGTTACCAGCTCTAATAGCATTTGCTGAAATTTTCATATTATTATCACTTATTTAAAATATAATTATTCTTAGCCAATCCTGAATTTACTGAACTACGATGACATGAATTTGTTAGGAAGAATATACAATAACTGCTATAAACACAAGTATATTTAAGTAATAATAATTTAGTAAAATTACTTAGTGCCGCAAAAATTTATGATACAATAAAAACATTATTAAGAAATATCAAAGAGAATATATTTATTTTATGACTGCCAATGTACTAGTAGTTGATGATATAGAATCAAATGTTAAATTACTGGAAGCTAAACTTTTAGGAGAATATTACACAGTATTTAGTGTCAATAACGGCAAGGATGCTCTAAATATTCTTACCACTAATAGGATTGATATTGTATTGCTTGATGCCATGATGCCTGATATGGACGGATTTGAAACTTGTAGAAAAATTAAGTCTAATCCGTACACCATGCATATACCAGTTATTATGGTTACAGCCCTTTCTGATACTGAAGATCGCATAAGAGGTCTTGAAGCTGGAGCTGACGAATTCTTAACAAAACCTATCGTTGATGTGGCTCTTTTTGCTAGGGTACGATCTCTTGCTCGAATGAAGGCGGTTATTGATGAACTGAAACTGAGAAACACTACTAATGCCGAATTAGGGGGGTCTGTCATAGAAATACAAGATAATTTCTCAGATAACAAAATATTGTTAATTAACGATGACATAGTGCAGGCAAGAAATATACATAAAATGCTTCTAACTCTTACCACAAATATCAAAATAATATCTGATATTAATGAATTGGAGGAAGATACCGAATATATTCCAGATTTAGTAATCATTAGCTGCCAATTAGAGCAAGGGGATCCTTTGCGAATAGGCATGATGTTACGTTCTAATGCTAAATTTCATGACATAGTACTAATATTACAAGCCGAAGAAGAAAATAGATCAATGGTGATCAAGGGTTTAGAACTGGGTATTAATGATTATTTTATGTATCCAGTCGACAAAAATGAGTTATTAGCTAGGATCAGAACTCAATTGAAAAGGAAACTTTATCAAGATAAATTACGTAATGATTTAGAGTTAAGCGTAAATTTATCGATTAAAGACGGTTTGACTGGTATGTTTAACCGTCATTATTTTGATACACACATAAAACAAATGGTAAAAAAAGCTACTGATAGCAAAAGACCCTTATGCTTACTTATGTGTGATATTGATCATTTTAAACAAGTTAATGATACTTATGGTCACCAAGCAGGAGATATAGTGCTAAAAACCATTACTAATGTTATGAAAAACATTTTTAGGGTTACAGACTTAATTGCTAGATATGGTGGTGAGGAATTTGCTATCCTGTTAAATGATATAACGATTGACGAAGCTATGTATGTAGGGGAACGGCTAAGAACAACAGTGGAATCTATCGAATTTACAGTTAAAACTCAAGAATCTCCTATTAAAAAAACTATCTCAATAGGAGTAACTGAATACAAAATTGGGGAAACTCTTACTGATTTTATAGGGCGTGCTGACAAAGCTTTATATCAAGGAAAAGAACAAGGAAGGAATAGAGTGATTAAAATAACTTAAGGATTAATAATTTAGGTACACAAATAAAGAGTAATCAATTATACTAGGTTGTGAGGTGGGCATTTTGCTAATCTGCCATCCATACAAAACTAAGATCATGAAAAATAAAACTCTTCGTAAATGTTACCATGAATTACCATATAGACCAAGTGTAGGTATGATGATAATTGATGGTACTAATAAAGTATTTGTTGGTAAAAGAATAGATACTAAAATACCAGCTTGGCAAATGCCCCAAGGTGGTATAGACTTAGGAGAAACACCCAGTGTTGCTGCCCTTAGAGAAATGTCAGAAGAGATAGGTTCCAACAAAGGGTATATTCTTGCAGAAAGCAGGTATTGGTATAGTTATGACGTGCCTAAAATTTTAATACCTAAATTATGGGATGGTAATTTCCGGGGTCAAAAACAAAAATGGTTTTTAATTAGGTTTACGGGTACTAATGAAGATATTAATATTAACACTAGTAATCCAGAATTTGAGGAATGGCGTTGGGTTAAGTTTGACGAATTATTGTCAATTATAATTCCATTTAAACGCAAACTTTATAAAGCTGTAGTTAAAGAATTTGCTCCTATCGTTAGTGATATAGTCGCTCCATCAAAAAGTTTGTAGACAAAGCCAGTTCGATATAAGCCTAAACATTGGTGCTTATATCGAACTGAGGTTAGTTACAAGATAGATTTCCTACTTAAAGCGATTAAATAAACCTCTACTGACTCTTTGCGGCTAGACGATGGTTTAAAATGCTTGACCTTATGAAAATTAAGTTTAATTCTGTTCAGCACACTATTTTCTGTGCCACCTCGGAAAATTTTAGCAATAAAATGCCCGCCCGGCTTTAAGACTTTTAAGGCAAAGTCAATCGCATGTTCACATAAGTCAAGAGTCCTAATATGATCAGTTGTTGCATGACCTGTCGTGTTCGCAGCCATATCACTCATCACAATATCAGCACCGCCATCTAGCATTTTTATAATCATCTCCTTGGTGTCTTCGTCATAAAAGTCTTTCTGCAAACATTGTACACCGATGATTGGCTCAATCTCAAGCAAATCAACTGCAACTATCGTGCTATTATTGCCGTCAGACTCATCAGGTTTAATAATTTTGCTAGCCACTTGACTCCATCCACCTGGTGCAGCCCCTAAATCAACTAATTTCATCCCTGGTTTTAACAAATTAAATTTCTCATGAATGTCTAACAACTTATAAGCTGACCTAGATCTATAACCATCAAGCTTAGCTTTAGCAACATAAGGATCATTTAACTGGCGTGCAAGCCACTGTTTTGATGAAGTTTTTCGCCTTTTTGCAGTTTTAACGGCAACAAACTTACCTCTAAAACCTAATATGTTAGACGTCATGGGACATAACCTCACTAGATTCTTTGGCAATTTTGTCTAATACAGAATTAACAAAACCAACCTCGTTCTCACTTAACATATCACTTGTAATATCAGTGAATTCATTAATTACCACTTTATTTGGCACATTTGGAAAAAATTGTAATTCACAAATTGCTACACGCAAAAGAGCAAGAAGTAGAATAGGCAGGCTAGTAAGTTGCCATTCAGATGTTAAATGCCTTGATATCATCTTATCAATTTGAGGTAAATTTACAACTACAGACTTTACTAACAACTCAAAATAGCTTATACTTAATTTTACTTTTATTGGTTTGTTTAAATTAGTTGTTAAATTATTAGCTGCTCGCTCATCTTGATAAAATTGAATAGTTTGTTGTATGATTCGATCTATGTTTTGATCAGGGCTTTTTGGTTTATACTGATAGATTGCTTGTACCGCAGCAATGCGGGCTATTGTTTTGGTATTAATCTTGGTTGAGGTCATAAAATTTTTCAATTTAGTAATATCAATGCAGGTTAATGTCATCCCTACTTCAGCATCGGATATTATACATTACTGCTTGCGTGGAATGACAATGGTTCGTATGGCTATCCGATAACAAACTACCGTCTCATTGAGAGGAGTAGCGAAGCGAAGCACGACGAAGCAATCCAAATCTAATCGTTTTCTTGGATTGCTTCGTCGCCGTAAAACGACTCCTCGCAATGACGGAGCAATAGCTAGGAGGCTGTCAAAAATAACTAAAGTAATTCTATATTTGGCTCTTTTTGGCTACTAATAAACAGAATTTTCTTGAAATAGATACACTATTCCTTCAAAAATCCTATTTATTCTCGCCGAAAAATAGCTCAAAATATAATTAATTAGTTATCTCCGACAGTCTCCTAGTCGAGTTAGCTATACATAAATAATATTTGTTATCACTTGCTCTATAGCTATAGCAAAAAACTATAACTTAGTAAACCTCTTTAAAATAATGAGTTGTATGTTATCAATATTCGGATTTATCCTGACCATCAGCTTATTAGTATTTATTCATGAGTTTGGTCATTATTACGTAGCTAAAATATTTGGAGTAAAGGTCGAGGAGTTCTCAATAGGTTTTGGCAAGGAACTGTTCTCTAAAATAGACAAAGATGGGGTGAAATGGAAGATTTGTATTCTACCCTTCGGTGGTTATGTTAAAATTTATGGATTTGACCTTACATCACCTGAAAAATCCAATTCTTGTGAAAGCAATTCTTCAAAGCATTTGCGTACACAGTATGCCTTTCTTAGTAAGCCTCTCTATGCCCAGTTCTTAATTATAGCAGCTGGACCTATAGCTAATTACTTGTTAGCCATCCTGATATTCACAACTATTTATTTTTCTCACGGTCAAGTAGAGATACCGCCAATAATTGGTGAAGTGGTAGCTAATTCCCCCGCAGAACTAGCTGGACTTGCAAAAAACGATAAAATTATTATAGTTAATAATAATAAAATCAACAATTTTGCTGATTTACATAGCAATCTATTGACCAATGGGATCAAACCTCTCCATCTTTTGGTTGAAAGAAATGATAAGGTTATTAATATCTCTATAACTCCTGCAGAGATAAACATGGATAATCAAGCTAACCTGAAAAGACCTTATATAGGAATTATTGCTAGAAATGAACCTATTTACATTAAAATGAATATTTTCCAAAGTATCTATCAAGGTTCTGTAGACGTTATTTATATCTCAGATCTAATTTTGAAACACTTCGGACAAATGCTAATGGGGACAAGAGCGTTAAATGAAATTGGTGGACCAATTACCATTGCTAAAGAATCAGGAAAATCTTTAGAACAAGGGGTAGCAAATTTTGCTCTATTTGTCGCTATGATATCAATTAATCTAGGTTTAATTAATTTGCTACCAATTCCAGTTTTGGATGGCGGACATTTAGTATTTATAATATATCAAATAATTTTTAGAAAAACACTTAGTGGTGCAATAAAAAATGTTATACTAATATTAGGTATGGGGATAATTATTTTTCTTATTGTAATTTCTCTGTCAAATGATATAAAAAACTTAGTTTTTAAATGATTAAGTTAACCATGTTGGTTACTCTAAAATTAAAATATAAAGAAGGTTCTTGTGAAAACAAAAGTCAAATCGACCATTAAACTAGCTATTTTGGCAACAACTATTTTATATAATATCTCCGCTTTATCAGCTGAGTATGTTAAAAAAATCACTATTCAAGGTAACAAAAGGATTGAAAGTTCGACTATTGAAAATTACTTAAAACTTCGAGTGGGAGAAGAATATAGTGCATCAAAAGAAGATGAGGCCATCAAAAATCTTTACGCAACATCTTTATTTGAGAATATAACTATTAAATTAGTAAATGGTGGTAATTTGATAGTTACTGTATCAGAAACTCCTTTTGTTACTAAGGTAATATTCAAAGGTAATTCTAAAATCAAAACCTCCGTATTATCAAAAGAAGTGCTTACTATGTCTGGCGAATCAATGAGTTTGGCTAAAATTCAGCTAGATGTCGAAAAAATTAAAGAGATGTACAAACGCTCCGGTCGTTATTCGACAACTGTTACCCCACAAATTGAAAAGCTTGAGAATGACCGAGTAAAAGTTACTTTTGATATTGCAGAAGGACCTAAAACAACTGTTAAACAGATTTATTTCCAAGGAAATAATAATTACCGTACTAATGAACTACAATCTGTTATCCTAACGAAACAATCAAAATGGTTTAGTTTTTTAGAAACTAATGATACCTACGATCCAGACCGTTTGGAATATGATAAAGAATTGCTAAAGGAATTCTATCAGTCAGTGGGGTTTGCTGATTTCCGTGTTATTTCTGTTACAGCAGAACTAAATCAAACCAAGGAATATTTTACCATCACTTATTCTATTGAAGAGGGAGCAAAATATAATTTTGGTAACATTACTATTGACCATAAATTACCTAATATTGATCTAAATGAAATTAACAAATATATTAATGTTACTTCCGGTGAGACATTCAATATTAATCGTTTAAATAAAATAACCAATAAACTCTCTGAACATTTTGCCAGTCAGGGGTATCCAGGAATTAGTGTTTACCCTGATACAGATAGTAAAAATCCTGATCATACTGTCGATGTTAAATTTGTTATAGATAAGGCAGATAAAGTGTATATTAATCAAATTAATATTACTAATAATCTAAAGACTGAAGATAAAGTTATTAGGCGAGAATTTAAAATTTCTGAAGGAGATATATTTAATCGTTCTTATATCGAGAAAGGTGAACGAAATTTACGTAATTTAGATTATTTCGAAAAAATACTTATTAGCGTCACCCCAACAGCCCGAAGAGATAAATATGATATTAATATTGATGTTGAGGAAAAATCAACATCATCAATTAGTTTTGATGCTGGCTATAACACAGCAGGAGGATTGTTCGGACGTGTATCATTCTTGGAACGCAATTTAATTGGTACCGGAAAATTATTAAATGCTGGAGTACAAGTAGGAAAGAAAAGTATCAGTTACTACGGCGGTATAACCGAACCTCATTTTCTTGATAGAAACTTATCGCTAGGCTTTAATGCTTTCAAGAATCATAGTGGTCGTGGTACTTCATTCCTTTCACAAGGAGATCAAAATTATACGTTAAAATCTATAGGACTTAAAACTTCTCTTGGTTATGATATTGCAGAAGATTTAAGTCATGAAATTGATCATACTATTAAAAGAGAAATACTAAACTCTCCAGGCAATTCAAGCTCTATATTCTTAAATGAACAGATGGGAAAATTCCTTACATCAGCTATCGGACATACTATCACTTACGATCAGCTTGATAGTAGGATTGTTCCTAAAAATGGTTATGTTATTAGTGGTACCCAGGAATTTGCTGGTGTTGGAGGAAATAATAAATATTTAAAACATGACATAGATGGTAAGTATTTTAAATCTTTTATTAATAATAAGTTTACTTTAAAACTTTCAACTAGTATCGGTAACATTATGGGTATAGGAGGCAAAACTGTCAGAATTTCTGATCGCTTTAATTTGGGTGATTATAGTCTTAGAGGATTTGCTGCAAGTGGGATAGGTCCTAGAGAAAAAAGAACAAATGAAGGTCTTGGTGGAGAGAAATATTATACCGTTTCAACAGAACTTAACTTCCCAACCGGTTTACCAGAAGACTTTAATTTGACTGGTGCTGTTTTTATGGATGCTGGTAGTCTGTGGGGTGTAGGATTAAATTCTAAAAGTATTTATACAGCTGATAGTTTTTATAATGACAAGTCGCTTCGTGCTTCTGTTGGGGTAGGTTTTATATGGGTCACTCGCTTTGCACCTATCAGAATGGACTGGGCTTGGCCAATTAAGAAGAAACCTTATGATGATAAACAAACTTTCCATCTAAAGTTTTCTACACATTTTTAACATATAGCTAACCCAAAAAGGTTTTAGCAGGATAATGTTTGTCACCCTTAGCTAAGGCAACGTTATTTTGGTTAGCTATAGGTGCAAATAAAAAGACGTAATAGGAAAAAACTAGTACATTTATGGATAATACTATAAAAGATAAAAAAGAAAAGCCAAAGGAAATAGGTGGTTTTAAAGGTCAAGAACCAACTATTCATGGGGATTGGCAGCATAAAGGTAGGGTAACTGATTTTTAAAAAATTTATGCCAAGTTTTCATCAAGTTAAAATCCTACCATATAATGCCCAAGAAGTATTTCACTTAGTTCTTGATGTTAAGTCATACCCTGAATTCTTACCTTGGTGTAGGGCAGCTAGAATCATCTCAGAGAATAAAGGAGAAATTATAGCTGAATTAGTAATTCAGTTAAAAGGCTTCTCAGACAAATATAAATCAAAAATTATTTATTCAAACGATTTGAATAAACGAAGCTATTACATTGAAGTAGAAGCAATTTCTGGACCATTTAAATATTTAAAAAATTCATGGCAATTTTCTAAAGAAGATAGTAATAGTAAAATAGAGTTCTTTATTGATTTTAAGATGAAGTTTGCCATAGTTGACAAGTTAGTTGGTATATTCTTTGCTGATGCCACTGAAAAAATGGTCGACGCATTTGAGAAAAGAGCTGATACTATATTAACTAAAATGAACCATAGTACTACAGTGGTAGATTGAATAAATTATAGGAAATTTGAGTGTTTTTTTACAATTGTTGCTAAAATTTAGGTATAAATATACAACTGTATCATAGTTTTAGTCATGATAATTTCTAGTTTTTAGAATCTACAACTGTAGTATTAGGCTATAAGGGGAATAATTTTAAAGAGAAGGGTAAGGTGTATAGCCCATATTGCAGAAAAAAAACTATCCTCAGATGATAAGGCAATGATCAAGAGACGGAGTGCCATAGAGCCGATAATAGGGCATCTTAAAAATTATGGTAGAGTTGGCAGAAACTACTTGAAAGGGGTAATAGGAGACATCATTAATCCGTTAATTTCGGCTGTATGATTGAACTTACGGTGTATTGCTAATCACCTTCTCAAAACAAATTTTTCTACATAAAATTATCAGTTAAAGATAATTAATCAAATAATTATAAAGTCGTTAACAAATCATCATGTCAAAATTTCCGAAATATTAGGTTCTGTGAAGTTTTGTAAAAAAATAAATTAAAAAGAAGGAGAGGTAGTGTATTTTCTATTTTAGACAATCAAAAACACTACCGGAATGAATTATCATATAAAAATCAGAGAATGGCAACAAATTATTGAAATATTAAGAAAAAGAAAAGATATAAAAACAAGAAATGAGGATAAGCTTAGACGATTTATTGAAGCAATATGGTACATAACACGTTCAGGATGCCAATGGCGGTTGTTACCGAGTGTTTATGGTTCATGGCGAGCAGTGCATATGAGGTTTAAAACTTGGTCTAATAAAGGAATATGGACCGATTTGTTTGAGCAAGTACAAGCTAATCCTGACATGGAATCAACAATGATTGACGCTACTATAGTTCGTGCCCATGCATGCTCAGCAGGTTATAAAAAAGATAGCCAAGATCAAGAAGCTTTAGGGCGTAGTAAAGGAGGTTTTACTACTAAAATCCATGCCTTAGTTGACGCTCTTGGTAATCCTTTAAAGTTTATTTTAACTGCAGGTCAAAGACATGACATTACACAAGCCAACTCATTGGTTAAAGATATTAAAAATACTATGCTCCTTGCCGATAAGGCATATGATAGCAATGCTTTTATTGAGCAGCTTGAAGAGCAAAATTGTATAGCTGTTATTCCATCAAAAAAGAACCGAAAACAGCAAAGGGAGTACGATAAACATATCTATAAAGAACGTCATTCGATCGAATGTTTTTTTGGTAAAATTAAACATTTTAGACGAATTTTTTCGAGATTTGATAAAACTGCTACTGCTTTCTTGTCTTTTTTGCAATTTGTTGGAGCTTTTATATGGCTTCGTTAGAAAACTTCACAGAACCTAGCGTTTTATAACAAAAAATTTACTCCAAAAATCAAATCCCCAAATTTTATGCAAAAATTTTTTGTTAAGGTTTTAATTTTTTGATTTATTCTTAATTCTTAGCATTTCTGATGGAAAGACTATATACTCAAATGACAGAGTACATCTATATCAGTCACCACGTTGCAACCAATGCCCTTCAGCTGGTGATAAGTCACTTGCTACAGCTCTCCTATCATCAAATACAAAACATTCTCCCTGCCATAGATTGCTACGATTATGGGTAGTTTCTAAATATTGTAATATCCCCCCTTTAAGATGGTACACATCATTAAAGCCAAGTTTTTTCAAATAGGCTGTTGATTTTTCACACCTAATTCCACCAGTACAATACATCGCTATTTTCTTGCCAACGAGTAAGTCTTTATTTTGTTCTACCCATTTTGGGAATTGCTTAAATGTCTCGGTCTTTGGGTCTATAGCACCCTTAAAAGTACCTATACACACTTCATAGTCATTCCTAGTATCTATTACTACCACATTATTTTGGCTAATAAACTTGTCCCAATCATTTGGCTCAATATACTTTCCCTTAAGATTGGCAATATCAATATCTCCAACTGCCATAGCAATAATTTCTTTTTTAAGTCTTACCCTTAATTTTTGGAAAGGATGGATATCACAGTAATTTATTTTAATATTCACATCTTCTGCTAACGTAAGGCTGATAATTTCATCTAGTAAAAAACTTACCTGTTCTTTTGTACCAGAAATTGAACCATTAAACCCTTCAGGAGCTAAAAGAATAGTACCTCTAACGCCTCTTTTCTTGCCAAGATGTAAAATTTTTGGTAGTAAAACTTCAAGATTTTCTAGTTTCGTGAAACTATAAAAACTTAATACTGATATTTTAACATTATTATCCATAGTGAAAATTATATTTTAAAAATTTAAAAAGCAGATTTATTAGACTTGCTGCATAAATCAAAGATAGTTGAGGGATTTTTAGGAGAAACGAAGCCTGCTACCTTCGCGTACACAGACGTACGTGAGGAGCGGAGGCGAGTTTCGACGACAAAATCACCAACTAGATTGACTTATGCAGTAAGTCTATTATTAACCCAATTAGTATTTACCCTTAAAGGTTGTGGGAAAATAACCGGCGTCATTGCGAGAAGGCGTAGCCGACGAAGCAATCCAGTCTAATGAATAATGGATTGCCGCAACCACTACATGGTTTCGCAATGACAGAAGTATTTTCACCCATCGTCATTGCGAGAAGCCACTTTAGACGACGAAGCAATCCAAAAGTTGCAACAGCACGCTGTTTATTTGGATCGCCACGCCACTTCGTGGCTCGCGATGACGGTTGTTCGTTCTTAAAGTAGGCGAGTCCCTGATATTTTCAAAAACCAATTCTTCAAAGCAGAAGAGTATAAGTCAATTTGTTACCGGCAAAGCTATAAACAGAGATATCCCCCGTCTCTGTACCAACAAAATTATATTTTGTTTTTTAATATTTCGTGCATTCTCATATAATAAATTTAATTGCTCTATCGAAACTATCGGCTGCTGATTACAGGATACTACTAAATCACCAATTTTAAATTTATAGTTTTTTCCATCCTTAGGAAGGTCAGTTACAATAATACCATTAACTTTACTAGCAATGGCAAATTTTCGTTTAAGATTATCGGATAAATTACTGAAAGTAATATTACTTTTTACAATAGATGCTTTATCACTTACCTTATCGCTTACTTTTATAGGCTCTGACTCCTCTTCCTGACTAATCTTACCATTTAGCTCTTGATTCTTACCATCACGTATGACAACAATTTTTACTTCTTGATCAACGGTAGCTTCAGCAACCAGTATCTGTAACCTTCTTGGAGTTTTTATTGGTTGTCCAGCAAACTCTATTATTACATCTCCAGGCTTTATGCCAAATTTTTCACCTGAACCATCTTTTTGCACTTCAACTACTAATGCTCCTGAGGTTTCTTTTAGCCCAAATCCTTCAGCTATTTCATTAGTTACTTCTTGAATTATTACTCCAAGCCCACCGCGATTAATTTTCCCATTTTGCCTTAATTGGTTGATAATTGATTTGGTGGTATTAGATGGAATGGCAAATCCAATACCAATATTAGTTCCAGAAGGTGAAAACATTACCGTATTGACTCCTATAACTTCACCATTAATATTAAACATTGGTCCACCAGAATTACCGTTATTAATAGCCGCATCAGTTTGTATAAAATCATCCACTATACCACTATCAATGTCGCGTCCTTTTGAAGATATGATACCAACAGTTACAGTTCCCCCAAGTCTACCAAAAGGATTACCGATCGCAATAACCCAATCCCCCACCCTAGCCTTACCAGAATCACCAAATTTTACAAAAGGCAAAGGAGCTTCTGCCTCAATTTTTAAAAGAGCAAGATCGGTTTTTTGATCACTACCTACTAATTTAGCTGACATCTCTCTATTATCAGTTAATTTTACGTGAATCTCATCTGCATTAGCAACTACATGATAGTTGGTAACAATAAAACCAGCCTGATCTATAATAAAACCAGAACCAAGGGGAACAGATTTAGGATTTGAATACATCTCATCAAAATTAAAAGGTAGATTAAAACGCTCCAAAAGCTCATTTAAATAATCAAACGGAAAATATTCAAAAGATTTTTTATGAGCATCTTCTGATTTTTGACTATATTGTACCGTGTAAACATTTACTACAGCTGGAATAAGCGGTTCAACAATATCTGCAAAACTATATTTATAGGATTCAGCTTTTACTGCCACTGACTGTAAATTGCTATCTTCCTCAGTATCCTCAGTTAATGAAACTTGATTTAACGGAATATTTTCAGCCAAAACAGAAGATGCCAACCATAGGCTCATCAGAAGAACTATAACCAAATATTTCAGTAAATTACTATACTTAATAATATTTTGAACCATATCATCTATTTAATTAACTGTAAAATGTCATTGCGAGAAAGACCGCAGGTCGACGAAGCAATCCACAAAAGTGACCAAAAACGGATTGCCACGACCACTCACGTGGTCTCGCAATGACGTAATATCATTACAGTTATTATCATTTCCCCAAATTTAAATATTTAAATAACTCTGCCTCTGGAGACAATACCAAAGAAGTATCATCTTTCTTTAAAGTATTTTTATATACCTCTAACGATCTATAAAATTTATAAAATTCTGGATCAACAGAATAAGCAAGGTTATATATCTTAGCTGATTCCCTATCCCCCTCCCCTTTGATGATTTGAGATTGCATATAAGCTTCAGCAAGCAATATTTTACTCTCTTTATCAGCTCTGGATCTTATACGTGCCGCTTCTTCTTGCCCTTCAGCTCTTATTTGAGTTGCCTCTTTCTCACGAGCAGTTTGCATACTGCGATAAATTGCCGCACTATTTTCTTTTGGCAAATCAGCTCTTAAAATTCTGACATCAATTACATCAAGCCCAAAATTTCTTGCCTCTTGATTAACTTGATTTAAGATATTTGACATTATCTCAGACCTTTCATTGGTAAGAAGGCTAGTTAAAGGTAATCTACCTATAACTTTTCTCATTGAAGATTCTAGGTTTTTATTAAGCCTAATTTTAACCCCCTGATAGTTATGAACAGTTTTGTAAAACGTCACAGGATCAACAATACGAAATTTGGCAAAAGCATCGACGATTACCCTTTTCCCATCAGAAGCAGTTAGTTCCTTTGCTTCTACCTCTACATTTAAGATACGTTTATCAAAAAACTCAACATTTTGAATGAATGGCATTTTGATATTTAATCCAGGAGTCTCTATTGTCCTTACCGCTTCACCGAATTGAAATACCACAGCAGAATGACGTTGGTCAACGGTAAACAAAGCACTAATAACTGATAAGAATAATCCAAGAGCTACAAAACTTATATAATAAATTGTCTTCATCTAGCACTACTCCTTAATTTTACTTTGCTGAATTGCCATATGCGGCAAAACGCCATTAGTACCCATAATAACCTTACTGGTATCCATTAGAACTTTTTCTATAGTTTCCAGATAAAGACGATCCTTTGTTATCGATTTATTAGCAACATATTGTGTATAGACGGCAGCAAATCTCTTGCTATCCCCCTCAGCCTTTGAGATAACTTCTTGCCTATAACCTTCCGCCTCTTGCACTATTTTAGCCGCTTCACCCCTAGCTTTAGGCAAAATATTATTATTATATGATTGTGCCTGGTTTATATCACGTTCTTTATCTGCTTTAGAAGTTTGTACATCCCTATAAGCATCGATTACCTCAGCTGGTGGTTCAGCTTTTAGTAACTGCACTTTTTCAATACCAACACCAGCATTATAATGCTCAAGGATTTTCTGGGTTAAAGCTTCAATTTTATTAGTAATTTCTTGTTTTTGGTCTGATAATATTGAAGATATAGGAGTATTGCCGATCACTTCTCTTATCGCACTTTCAGCAACTGTTTTTACCGAATCTTCTGGATTGACAATATTAAAAATATATTTTTCCAAATCACTAATATGCCACATTACGTCACAATTGAGTGCAACAATATTCTCATCGCCTGTAAGCATTGTACTCTCAGCCGTCATAGCTTTTGTACTATCCATATTAGGTCTAAGGTTACTTGTTGATCTATAACCAATCTCAATTCTCCGAGATTGGTTTACCTTCTCAACTACTACCTGTTCAAACGGCAGGGGAAGGTGATAATTCAAACCAGGAGACCCTTTTCGAACAAACTTACCAAACCTCATTACGGCGGCTTCTTCTCCTTCCTTAACCTCATAAATTCCAGAAGCAAACCAAATGCCAACTAATGATAAGAACACTAATATCATTATATTGTTGTTGAAACCAAAGTTATTGAAAAACTCGTGAAAGTTAAACTTATTCTTTTTCCTTGGTCTAGTAAATATATTATATTCACTGTTTTCTTCTTCCGAATCTCCCCAAGGGGATTTTTTTAAAATTTGATTAAACATTTTCTGCTATTGCTATTTTGTTAATTTGTATATTATATCACTAAATATAGTTAGCACTAATATCTTATAAAAGAAATTTAGTATATAATTATACCTTGTATCTCTAGATACGTCAAGTTCGTTACCAAAAAATGTAGTATTCATAAACGTTATGAGTAATAGAGTTAAAAAATCAATATATTTGAGAAAATCAATTCTTCAAATTATTATAGTGGATTATAGGAGGATACTTTGACGTGGATTGTTTTTTGTATAGTGATTGTAGGTTTACTAATATACGATCTTGGTTTTGCCAACAAGGAAAACGAGGCATTAACCTTCCGCCAAACTATTTATTTAAGTCTTTTTTACTTAATTATAGCAGGTCTCTTTGGTGTTTTTATTTTCTTTGATATGGGAGGAGAAAAAGCTCGAGAATATTACACTTGTTTTTTTATAGAAAAAGCCATGTCATTGGATAATATTTTTATTATTTTAATGATTTTTCAATTTTTTTCCATTCCTTTGATCTATCAACATCGAATATTATTTTTGGGAATTTTGGGTGTTATAGTATCTAGAGCTGTAATTATATATTTAGGTGTCATAGTCATCTCAAAATTTTCTTGGTTGTTATATATTTTTGCGATTATCCTTATAATTACAGGGGTAAAAACTTTTTATATATCAGATAAAAAGTTGAAAGTGCAAGAATCGTATATTTATAGAATCCTACAAAAATACTTTAATCTTACCCCAAAAATTTCTGGTTACAAATTCTTTATTAAAACTAACAAAGCTATTAGTATTACCCCTCTTTTTGCATCATTAATCATGATAGAAGTCATGGATATTGTGTTTGCCATTGATAGTATACCAGCAATATTTGCTATCACTAAGGATCCTTATATAATTTATACTTCTAATATTTTTGCCATATTAGGTTTACGTGCCTTATTCTTGTGTTTAGCTAATGTTGTTAAGCAATTTAGTTATATAAAATATTCTCTAGCATTAATATTAATATTTATTGGTATAAAAATATTCGCTGAACATGTTATTCATATTCCATCTTATACTACACTGGCTATGACAACTATTCTTCTGTCGCTTGGCATTATTATCTCCATTATTAAGAAAAGGCATGTATGCTAAGGTAAGGTTGGCAACCACAATAATTATTGATTTATAGCAGTGATCGCGAGCCATGAAGTGTGTGGTGAGCCAAAAACAGCTTGTTGTTTTGTTTTGCCATCGTAGCCAATGCGCAACTATTTGCTCAAATAAATCAAGCGTTTATTACTATTAATTGTCATTCTTAAGTTGTCTTGTTATTTTCCACTGGCATAAAATATATTTTTATGCTAGAAGTTTAAAATTGTTGTATCGATTTACTCGAAATTTACTTATATATGATATTATGTTTATTCTATACAAATCATTATAAGTGGCTAGAGTTTGAATATTTTACTAAATTTAATTTATGTTATGAGGTTCTAATTATGGATGGAAATGCTATCGAACAGGATGTTATTGAAATCGTTTCTAACACATTAAAAGTAAAAAAAGATTTAATTACTCCTGAATCTAGATTTGTTGAAGATCTTAAAGCAGATAGTTTAGATATAGTTGAATTAATGATGGCAATAGAAGCGAAGTATAAATGCGATATACCAGATGATGATGCTAGTAAAATTCTAACTGTTGGCGATCTTATACAATACGTAATACATCATAAAAAAAATTAATCGTAAGTTATAGTTATGTCAACTAGAAGAGTAGTTATAACCGGCATTGGACTAATTACACCGCTAGGAGTCGGTGTGAAACCTTCTTGGGATGGTATTATAGAGGGACGTAGTGGTATCAAGACAATTACTAGGTTTGATACTTCCAATCTTGCTTGTAAAATAGCTGGTATTGTGGATCATTCAACTGATAGGGGCTTTAATCCGGAAGGATTTATTGACCCTCGTAATGTACATAAGATGGACTTATTTATCCAATATGGTATTGCAGCAGCTACCGAGGCAATCGAGGATAGTGGATGGCAAGTAAAAGATGAATTATCCGGAGATAGGACAGGTTTAATACTCGGTTCAGGAATCGGTGGACTTAAGATGATCGAAGAGACATCAGTAAGGTTTCATAAAGAGAATAATGGCAAAGTTAGCCCATTTTTTATCCCCGCCTCATTAATTAATCTCCTTTCGGGTCACGTTTCCACTAAATACGGATTTACTGGACCAAATCAAGCAGTAGCAACAGCCTGTTCTACTGGAGCTCATGCCATAGGAGATGCTATGCGTATGATTCAATATGGTAATGTGGATGTTATGATTGCTGGCGGAGCTGAAGCTCCGGTTACTCCAGTTGGAGTGGCAGGATTCGTTGCTGCAAGGGCGCTGTCTACTAAATATAATTCTACACCTGAAACCTCATCAAGACCGTGGGATCAAGATCGTGATGGATTTATAATGGGAGAAGGAGCTGGTGTTGTAGTACTTGAAGAATATGAACATGCTCTTAGCAGAAACGCTAAGATTTATGCTGAAATTATTGGGTATGGTTCCACTGGAGATGCTTATCATATGACTTCACCTCATCCTGACGGAAGAGGCGCTTATAAAGCTATGTTTTATGCTCTTAAAGATGCAAAAATTGATGCAAGTCTTATTGATTATATCAATGCTCACGGTACTTCTACCCAAGTTGGTGATGCTATTGAGTTACTAGCTGTTCAAAAATTATTTTTGGATGCCAAGCCAAATGTTCTTATGTCATCAACGAAATCGTCTATTGGACATTTGCTTGGAGCAACTGGTAGCGTGGAGTTAATATATTCAATCCTTGCAATACGAGATCAAATTGCTCCACCAACTCTAAATTTACATAAATCGATACCGGAAGCAAAAATAGACTTAGTTCCTTTAGAAGCTAGAAAGGCAAAAATTAATTACGTACTTTCTAACTCATTTGGCTTTGGTGGAACTAATGCAAGTTTAATTGTTAAGAAAATATAATGTTCGGGTTAGTCCTTATAATTTTTATGATAGAATAAAAACTATAAGGTATTATACCATATATGAGTTTATAATATACACCATCACACCTTGGGGCTAAACAGCTAGTATTTTATATCATTAGTTGCGACTTATAAACTGCCCTGCTGGAAATGCAGCCATAAAATTTTATATTGACCTATCAGTGGATAATTATATAATCCTCGCTTTTAATAAATATAAAAATATAAAATTATAATGAATAAATTACAAAAAATATTATTTACAATTTATATATGCTTATTGGTTGTTACTAAGGCTCATGCAGATGAGATTAAAGCTGAGCAGAGATTTTTTTATATTGGGACGGAAGCTGGTATAGTAGAACCGGTAGTAAAAAAATTTCGTCATAGTTCAGGTACTGGTTTTACCTTAAAAAGGTCTAAGATGTATAGTGGTAAGATTGGTTACAGCTTCTATCCGCAAATGGCTATTGAGTTTTCAATAATGCATCAACCCAAATATCGGCTACATTATGTTTTACCCCAACAAGAGGTTGCCGGTTTAATTATACCACAAACTCCAGGTATCACTAAGATAATTTCCAATGTATATATGCTTAATCTTGTATATGATTTTGACCAAATTAAAGAAATAACTCCTTTTGTCACATTAGGCGCTGGGATTGCCCAAGTAAAAATTAGGTCTACTTCTTCTCGTTGGGATTTAATGGATGTAGAATATTTTAAAATTAGAGCCACTCGTAGTAATTGTTTTGCTTGGCAGGTAGGCCTTGGACTTTCTAAAGATTTATCTAGTAATTTTAGCATTAATATAGCAGCAAAATTACAAGCTGCTCATTCCATAAAGATTAACTATGATACTTTGGATGTGAAAACCCAGAAATTTATACCAGCAACTCCTATCAAAAAGACCATAGGGGTTGGAGAGTTTGGTTTAGGATTTATCTATAAATTACCGATTTAATGTAAAAAGACTATTAGTGCATTGAGTTTTTTAGTGTATAATACATTTAAATTTAGTATGGAGAACATATGACTACTAATTTAGAGCTTACCTCAGCTCCTCATAATACATACGATGAAGTACCTTACGAGAGTTATCCGTATTCCCTTACCAATCCATATCATCTGCAGACACTTGCTGTGTTATTTGGTATGAAACCACCAGCTGTTGAAACTGCACGAGTGTTAGAGTTAGGGTGTGCTGCAGGCGGTAATTTAATACCTCATGCTGTTAATTATCCTAAAGCACATTTTGTTGGGGTCGATCTATCTAAAGTGCAAATAGATGAAGCTAATAAACATAAAGAAGGATTAAATCTTAAAAATATAGAATTTCTACATTGCTCTATTACAGATATTGATGAATCATTTGGTAAATTTGATTATATAATTTGTCATGGAGTAATCTCTTGGGTACCAAAATTTGTCCAGGATAAGATTTTTGAGGTAAGTACTAAAAATTTATCAGAAAATGGCATCGTGTATATTAGTTATAATACGCTACCTGGCTGGAATATGGTGCGTACTATAAGAGATATGATGCTTTATCACTCAAATACCTTTAATACTATTCAAGATAAAATTGCTCAATCTAGATTGTTACTTGAATTCGTTAATGATAGTTTGGAAGATTCCAACTCCCCTTATGCTCAAGTGTTAAAAAATGAAGCCAATTTACTTGCTAGGCAAAATGACCATTACTTGCGTCATGACCATTTAGAAGAAGATAATATGCAATATTATTTTCATGAATTTATGGATGAAGCTAGAAAAAATAATCTACAATATCTGTCTGATTGTACTATATCCACCATGTATTTAGGAAATATGCCGGCAAAAGTGGTAGAAAAATTACAAGCGATAAATGATATTGTTAGGACTGAACAATATATGGATTTCATCACCAATCGTCGATTTAGATCGACTTTGCTTTGCCATAATAGTATTAAATTAAATAGAGCCATCAGTAATGAGGATATTACTAAATTTAATATGACATTTAATATAGTGCCAGAAAAACCTCTTACTGATGTAGATCTTAATTCATTCGAAGTAGAGAAGTTTTTTTATAATGGTAATAAAGATAATAGTTTATCAACATCTTCTCCTTATATTAAAGCGATACTATATACTTTCTCTGAGAATATCAATAACCCTATGAGTTTTGATAAAATTGCTGTGAGTAGTAATAAAAAATTACAGGGAACAAAATTGAATGAAATAAAGACCGAATTTTTAGCTAATGCCATGAAATTAGTATTGCAAGGATATATTAATATCACGTTGCAAAATACTAGGAAAGAAGTAAATCTTGATAAACCTAAAGCATCCAAGCTTATTTCATATCAGGTAACTTATACCTCCAGTATGTTAGTGACTAATCAAAGACATGAAGTTATAGCTATTAATCTTTTTGAGAAATTTGCTCTGCGATATATGGATGGTAAGCATGACCATAAGCAAATAATTAAATCTGTTATGCAACATGTTACTTCTGGCGAAATGACATTAAGTCGTGATGGTAATAAAATAGAAAATATTGATGAAATCAGTAAAGAATTAGAAACATTCTTACAACCGACATTAACTAAGTTTGTGACAAGTGCTTTTTTAGTGTAAAGAGCTAATTAGTTTTTACTGCTCTTAAGATTGTAGGTAAATACTATTCTGGTTAGCTATATTATATGTCAAATATAGCATCTATCTTTAGGTAATTCTTTGTGTAATATAATGTTACCATTCAAAAATATTTTTTCTAAAATTCAGGAAATCATTTGGCCAATAGAAAAAGAAGAACTGAAGCTTTTTCTACCTATGGCATTAATGATGCTGTGTGTTCTTTTTAATTTTGGTGCATTGAGATCCGTTAAAGACGGATTGGTCGTACCCTCAATGGGAGCAGAGGTCATCAGTTTTCTAAAACTTTGGTTTGTTTTGCCATCTTCTATATTATTCGCTGTATTATATGTAAAACTCAGTAATCACATACGTTTTGAATATATTTTTTATATAATAATTTCAAGTTTCTTGTTGTTCTTTCTGATATTTGCCTATGTCATTTATCCTAATCAACAGCTTTATCATCCAAATGTTGAGCAGATAGAACATTTAGTATCTTTGTACCCTAATTTTCGGTGGTTTATCAAGATAATGGGTAAGTGGAGTTATGCTATCATGTATATTTGTGCAGAATTATGGAGTGCAGTAATTATTAATCTAATGTTTTGGCAATTTGCTAACAATATTTTTGATACAAGTAAAGCGAAACGTTTCTATCCAATTTTAGGAATGGTAGGTAATGTTGGTTTAATTTTAGCTGGTAATGTATTAGTAGCTTTCTCAAATGTACGAGAGGTGTCAGATGCTCAAGTTATAATAAATGAAGATTTGCAATATAATTCAGAATTAATGTTACAGCCGATTATTTCTATAATAGTGTCTGTCGGTATAATTGCAATGCTGTTATTTAGGCTAATTAATTATCTTATTTTGAATAATAAAGGGTTAATGGCTGATTTTAACGTAACTCAAATACAGGCGAAAACCTCTTTACCACTTTTGGATAGTATAAGGCTGATTATTAACTCAAAATATGTTGGACGCATTGCTTTATTGATAATTTGTTATGGAGCCCTTACTAATATAGTGGAAGGCCCATGGAAAGCTAAAGTAAGAGAGCTTAATCCCAATACGTTAGATTATATAAATTTTATGGGTAGATTTAATATTTGGATGGGAATTTCCTGTGTTACTTTTATGATAGTTGGCAGTAATGTGATTAGGAAATTTACTTGGTTAATTTCAGCATTATTAACCCCCTTAATGTTTTTGATAACTGGTATGATGTTTTTTATCTTTGTTATTTTCTCAGAAGATATAGGTTGTGGTATCAAAGACTTTAATCCAATTTATGCTGCTGTAATTATTGGCGGAATACAAAATATTTTAAGTAAATCCACTAAATATTCGTTATTTGATTCAACAAAGGAAATGGCATATATTCCTTTATCATTAGAACTTCGAACAAAAGGCAAAGCTGCTGTTGAGCTTACTAGTACTAAATTTGGTAAATCTTTGGGAGCTTTTATTCAATCTTTTATATTTATTATGCTGCCTACTGCCACATGTGACTCAATAGTAATTTATTTACTAACAATTTTTATTATTATAATTATTTTATGGTTTTGGAATATAGTACAATTAAACCGTGAATATGTAAAATTATGTAATTAGCATGCGAAAAACGTTAACATATATATCAGTGGTAATTGCTGTAACTCTTTTGATTTATACCATTGCATGGTTCTTAATTATTAGCTCTATAGCTAGTAATATTAATCAACAATATGCTAACCGTTATATCGCTGCTGATACTATAGATAGTGAACGAAAATATTTTGTTAAATTTAATAAAATTACCAGCTATGGCTTTCCATTTAAAATTGCCTTTCAAATAATTGGGTGGCATGAAGAGGGGGAGACTAGTATAATTGAATTTCATACTCCGATTTATATAGGCTATGATTTACTAAAACAAGCCTGCTTTATCACCTATTCTGGTAATGCAACAGGTCGTTATAAACCTATTCAATTGGGGTTTGGAGCAAAATTTGAAAGTGATAATTATTCTTTTATAGCCAAGATTCCTTTAAGCTTGAAGTTATTTAAGATTTTCACACAAAAAAAAGATCCATTTGAAATTATCAATTTTGTCAAGAAGTTGGAATTAAGATCTGATAAAAGCAAAATTTTTGATTTAGTTGACGGGCAGAAACTATATGATGAAGATCATACAATCATTTCATTCTCACTAGAAAAGAAAAAATATTATACTGATCTAGAAGATTTTAAAAATAATGTGCCACAAAAATTAAATATTACTTATTCAACAAACATCTTAGAAAGTAATGTTATCAACAGAAGGATACCAGCTGGTCTTTTATTATATAGATTTGCTTGGCCAATGCCTTTTAGTTTTGAAGGTAAGTTTTATATAAAAACAAATAAATCTATATATAGTGAATTTGCTAATGATTTAGAAATAAAAATGATATCAAGCAAATTCGCAAGCAATATCCAAAACTCTAGCACTAGTTTCTTATATCAAAATAGAGAAGAAGAAAGTAATCGTGCTAGCCACCTTAAGGTTGAATCAAAAATTGATTTGAAATCAGGGGTTTCCGATAATATATTAAACTCTATCCAGTATTTACTGCCATATATATCAGCATTCCCTAATAATTCATCATTAATGGAAGAATTACAGTATATTAACAGTAATAAAGATAAATTCAATTTAACTGAATTAGAAAATCATCAATATATTTTTGATTTAGATATAAATTTTTTTGCTAGAACAAAAGATGTAATGAGAGCTCAAATAAATAATCTTAGTTTATTTTCTAATAATACTGGATTCCGGTTGTCAAGTGAATGCAAGCTAAATTCATTTGGCAAATTTGATGTTAATGGTCTTGTGGTCGTCAATAATTATTTAAAGGTAACTGATATTATAACCAATTATTTATTAAATTTAGGTAGATTTAAAACATTTTCAGAAGATAGTCGTATGGTATACAAAGAGGGTATCAAGTATTTTTTAAAAACTGTATCAGATCATCCTGGTTCTAACTCAGATGATATAAGTTTTGAATATAAATTAGATTCCAATAATATAGAAAAAGGAAAAATAGGCACAGTCGATCTCAATAAGTTCTTACCACTATATTATCTAGCATTATATAAAAAAGCCTCGGGGAAAATACGGGTTGGTGATAATATAACAAAAAGAATACAAGAGCTAATACCTGATTTCAATGAGCATCAAAAGTTATTAAAACACTTAATGGTTCAACCTTTCTTGGAGATTGACAGTGATGTTTGGCAGGAGAGTATAAAATAACAGGGCAGTTTAAAATGGTAGAAAAATCTTGCGAAGATGTATAGATCATATCTGTCGAAAGTTAGAAAAGGAAGCAGTCTTAAGTAGGATAACGTCATTGCAAAAAGGGCTATAGGTTGACGAAGCAATCCACATAAGTAACCATAAGTGAATTGCTTCGTCGCCACTAAAGTGGCTTCTCGCAATAACGTTTGAGGCGCATGTACGTCATTGCGAAACCATATAGTGGTCATGGCAATCCACTTCATTAGATTGGGTTGCCACGTTGCTACATTGTTGCTCCTCGCAATGACGTCTTGGGCTTTTAAGCTATAGAAACAATCAGGTTAAAATAGAGACGTAAATTGGATACTATAAAAATAATACATAAAGAATTAAGCCAAGAGCTTTCTGCATTGAATAAGCTTATTATAAGACACTTAGCTACCAAAGAGGAGCTAGTTAACGTAATAGGTAAATATTTGCTAGAATTTGGTGGGAAGAGAATCAGACCATTACTAACAATTTTAACTAGTAAAATGTTTGGTTATATAGGGGAAGATAATATAAAACTTGCTGGAGCTGTAGAGTTTATTCATGCAGCAACTTTACTGCATGACGATGTAGTAGATGAAAGTACCATGAGAAGATCCAAACCTACTGCTAATGTTATCTGGGATAGCAAGACTAGTATTCTAGTGGGGGATTTCTTATTTAGCCAATCATTTCAGCTAATGGTCGATACAAAATCTATTAAAGCAATGAAATCTTTGTCAAGAGCTTCAGCAGTCATATCGGAAGGAGAGGTATCACAATTGGTGAAATTGAATCAGCGAAGAATTATTGATGAAACAGAATATAATGAAATAATTATGGCAAAAACTGCAGAATTATTTGGTGTATCTTGTGAAGTAGGAGCAATTATTTCTGGTCAATCTAACGAAATTTGTAATATCTTACAAAAATTTGGTAGATATTTAGGTAATATTTTTCAAATCATTGATGATCTATTTGATTATTTGGGAGATAGTTGTGATATTGGTAAGAATATAGGGGATGATTTCCTAGAAGGAAAAATAACTCTACCGCTAATTTTCTTATATAAGAAGCTTGATGCACAGTGGCAGTTAAAAATTCAAGAAATGATTAAGGCAGATAATAGATCTGAAAATGAGTTTAAAATAATACGAGAATTGATGGTAGAACATTGTATTAATCAGCAGATTATCGACTATTTAGCATCTATTAACAATGAAGCTAATAATTTGTTAAAGCAAATCCCCATACAAAATATTTATAAAGATCACTTAGTTTCTTTACTAGAATTTACTTTAAATAGGTCTTATTAAAAAGAAATGGGGTGGGAGTTTATGCTGCTATTATTTAAGATTGTGGGCATACACAGCTAACCTGATTAACATTACTCCTATCATCGTGAGGATAGTATAAGGCAACTAAGCAATCCTATTTTGTCCCTGAGAAAGCAAGGATATAGATATTCTCTTCTACTACGCGAGAATGACAACTTGTAGTTGTTAAGCCATCGAATTGCCAAGTATTTATTGTAAAATCAAACATGAAACAACCATTATCGATATATATACATTGGCCATTCTGTTTGTCAAAATGTCCGTATTGTGATTTTAATTCTCATGTCTCGGATAAAGTAGACCATGATGATTGGCTGAAATGTTATGAACTAGAACTAAATCATTTCAAGGATGTTATAGGTTATAAATATATAAAATCTATTTTCTTTGGCGGTGGTACTCCATCTTTGATGAAGCCATTTGTTATTGAAGGAATAATTAGAAAAATAGCAAATCTAGCAACAATAGATGAGCAAACAGAAATTACTTTAGAAACAAATCCTACTTCATTTGAAACTAAGAAATTTAGGGATTTTAGACTAGCTGGAGTAAATCGTATGTCAATTGGTGTCCAGTCTCTAGTAGAAAATGACTTAAAGAGTTTAGGGCGACAACATGATGTGGGGCAAGCAATCAAAACTATTGAGACAGCTCGCTGTATTTTCCCTAGAATATCTTTTGACCTAATTTATGCAAGAAGTAACCAAACTCTAGAAAGTTGGCAAGATGAACTTGCTAGAGCTATGAGACTTGCCTCAGGTCATATCTCATTGTATCAACTAGCCATCGAAAAAGGTACGTTATTTTATAAATTATTTAATGATGGAGATCTAACTATACCAAGCTCAGATCAAGCAGCTGATCAGTATGAATGGACTAATTTATATTTAAAGTCCCAAGGATATCTTAGATATGAAATATCAAATTATGCCATATTAGGTCATGAATGTAAGCATAATTTGACATATTGGCAATATAATAATTATTTAGGCATAGGTCCGGGTAGCCATAGTAGAGTTAATATGTATGATAGTAGTGCTACATCTAATCTCTATAGTATCATGATGTGGCATAAACCCGAGAAATGGTTACAAATTGTTAATAGTTTGGGGTGTGGTATTCAGTATATTAATAAACTTTCTACGCAAGAAATAGTTGAGGAAATGTTGATGATGGGACTACGTCTTGAAAAAGGTCTAAATATTGACATTATACAAAAAAGAACTGGTAAGCAATTATTTGAGATTCTGGATAGACAAAAGGTAGCATACTATAAAAAGCTAGCCTTACTTCGGTGGGATGAGGAATTAGGCGATAAAGGTTACATTAATCTTACAAATAAAGGTCTAATGTTACACAGTTATATAGTACCAAGGTTATTTAAATAGAATTTTTACAGAAATTAGAAGAAAACACAGTCAAAAAAGAGAAGATATATTGATACCTTCATGCAATATCCGGGTTAGAGAATCTATTCAATCTACAACTGTAACACTAGGAAAATTTATTATTTTTAGGAAATCCACTAGGAGGCATCTTGCCAACGGCACCTCGTCGCCCACGAAATGGTAAAAGATCTTTCTCTATCCTAGTCTTTTCTCCTATTTTCCAACTTAATCCTAAGCTGCTATCGAATATCTTAACATCCATCAGTTTGACATCTTTGAACTTTTGCAAAATTACGCCTTGCCCTCGTTTCATAATTGGTACTTCACTTAAATTAAATACTAATAATTTTCGGTTTTCACCTATACAAGCTAGACAATCACCATCTACCGGCACGCAAGCAATACAATAATGATTTTCAGAAACCTGCATAATTTGCTTACCAAGCTTAGTTTGTGCGACTACTTCATCTGAATCAATAATAAATCCTTTGCCAATACTGCTGGCCAGCAAAAGTTTTTGGGCAGGTTGATAAACAAACATGCTTACTATTTCTTCATTGCCGATATCTATGATCAGCTTTATCGACTCGCCATTGCCTTTCCCTCTAGATATATTATCGCCTAGAATAGTGAAAAACCGCCCCGATGCACTGAATATAAGGATTTTATCAGTAGTATAGCCTTCTAGAATAAAATTTTCTGCATCTCCTTCCTTGTATTTTACAGTTGATAAATCATTATTATGACCTTTCAAAGAGCGAATCCAACCCATTTTGGAACAAATTATGGTAATAGGTTCTTTGGTTATAAAAGCTGAAATATCAACAATCTGAGCGACAATATTGGCTTCTTCAAAACTAGTTCGGCGTAATCCCAATTTAGTGCTAAAACCAAACTTTGTTTGCACCATTTTAACTTCTTTCTTAACTATTTTCTTTAATTCACTCGGATCTTGTAAAATTTTCTGCAGATTTGCATGCTCTTTTTCTAGCAAATTATGTTCGTTAATAATTTCTTGTTCTTCCAATTTTCTTAAAGATCGTAATCTTGTATTGAGAATTGCTTCAACTTGCAGATCAGTTAAACCAAACTTAGCGATCATTACTTGCTTGGGCTCATCTTCTTCACGAATAATTTTAATTATTTCATCCAAGTTGAGGTAAGCTATTCTTAAACCTTTAAGAATTTCTAATCTATGTTCAATTTTGCCAATAAGAAATTTAGATCTGCGAGTAATAATATTTTGCCGATGTAATAAAAATTCCTGCAATATTTCCAATATATTAGCTACTTTAGGAATATTATTTGAGCCTATAACATTCATATTAAGTTGGATTCTATTTTCTAGAACTGTTAATTTGAACAATGACTCCATAATAACATTAGGATCACAATTACGATCTCTGGGTTCAATAATTAACCTTATATCTTCCGTTGATTCATCCCTGATATTACCTATTAAAGGAATTTTTTTATCTTTTAACAAACCAGCTACTTGCTCAATAAGTTTAGATTTTTGTACTTGATAAGGTATTTCAGTAATTACTATCTGATATAGACCATAACTTAAATCTTCCTTTGCCCATCTTGCTCTTACTCGAAAACTACCACGTCCCACACTATAAGCTTGGTGGATTGAGTCGATTCTATCAACGATTATGCCGCCTGTTGGAAAATCAGGACCTTTGACAAATTGTAAAATATCATTGACCTTTGATTCAGGATGGTCAATTAAATATATTAGTGCATCACATAATTCATGTAAATTATGTGGTGGTATACTGGTTGCCATTCCAACTGCTATACCTTCTGAACCATTAGCCAGTAAATTAGGAAACATAGCAGGCATAATGACTGGTTCAGTATCCGAATCATCATAGGTAGCACGAAAATCGACAGTATCTTGATCTATATCTGACATTAATAAGGTACAAATTTCAGTCATTCGTGATTCCGTATAACGCATAGCTGCAGCGTTATCACCATCAATAGAACCAAAATTTCCCTGTCCATCAATTAGTGGATATCTGAGAGAAAAGCTTTGAGCAAGACGTACCAATGTATCATAAACTGCACCATCACCATGCGGGTGATATTTACCAATCACATCACCGACAACTCTTGCACATTTCTTATAACCAGAGGTTGGGTCTAACCTTAATTGCAGCATGGCATATAATAATCTACGATGGACTGGTTTTAATCCATCACGAACGTCAGGCAAAGATCGTGACATAATTGTTGATAGAGCATAAGAGAGGTAACGCTCTGATAATGCATTCCCAAAGTCTATATTTTCTATTTTAGCATCATCTATCATACAAAACTTTTTCTTATATTTATTTCCTATTTAGTATAATACCCTAAATATATACTCGCACTAATACAAAAATGGTAAGAATTATACTTTTTTTCAACAATTCTATATTTTGCTAATTTTTATATTAAGAAGTGACATTAATTCTCTTTGCAAATCCATAATTTTATACTACCATTATTCAGTGTCTTATATTAACATTTCCTATACTTGGCACGTAAATTACCTTTAGAAGTGACATACAGCACTAATTCTTTGATTCTCACAGTTAGCTTTTACTACTGCACAGATTAATTCTGCAAATGTTTTAATTCGTGCTGGATGCCAGTCTAAAAATATGTATAATACTTGGTATAGTGATTGAGAGTCCATTAGACACTGTTAACAAAGCTTATTTGATTGATGAATTAATGGATTTTTTAGTGAAAATTAATAAGATTTTTGCCGGAATAATATAGCTATTTCAAAAAAATCTTATAATTTGCAGCAAAAAAGACTTTATTCACCAATTGAATAAGCTTTGTTAACAGTGTCTAATACCTCCGGTTGCTTTTTCCCAGCGGAGATTAAAGACTTTCAGTCACTTATTTCAACTTATTATTTCAACCCTCCTGTAAAATATGTGGGGTATGAGAAAAATCTAGAGAAGAAGCTATCAAAATTGCTAAGACTAGAGATGAAGTTAAATTAATAAAAATGATGATAAAAAAGGGGAATTCTATTGAGGAAGTAGCTAAAATTACTAGCTTATCTATTGCTAGAATTAATGAATTATTGGAAATTAAATTGTAAAACATGCTTAGTGCTAGAAATTTTTGGTGTATAATGAAATGAGAATAATTAATTACCTGAAGTCTTTTTTGTTATTTGAAATAGTATCAGGGCTTAGTTTAACTTTGAGATATTTCTTTAAGCCTAAAGTAACTATAAATTATCCCTATGAGAAGGGACGGATAAGCCCGAGATTTAAGGGTGAGCATGCATTAAGGCGTTACGCCAATGGTGAGGAGCGTTGTATTGCTTGTAAGCTGTGCGAAGCAATTTGTCCAGCTCAGGCTATTATTATTGAAGCAGAAGAAAGAGTAGATGGTAGTAGGCGTACCACTAGATATGATATTGATATGACCAAATGCATTTATTGTGGTCTATGCCAAGAAGCATGTCCAGTTGATGCGATAGTGGAAGGTCCTAATTTTGAGTTTGCTACTGTTAGTCATGAAGAATTGCTGTATGACAAAGAAAAATTATTGAAGAATGGTGATATGTGGGAGCAAGAATTAGCAATTAAGCTACATAATGATTATAAATATAGATAATTATGGAGATGTTTTTTTATTTATTTGCCGGGCTAATGGTTGTAAGTAGTTGTTTGGTAGTCATTAGTAAAAACCCTGTTTATTCTGTGTTATGGCTGATCTTTACTTTCTGTAACGGTTCAGGGCTAATGATTTTGTTAGGAGCAGAATTTTTAGCGATGATGTTAGTTGTGATATATGTTGGAGCAGTAGCAGTATTATTTTTGTTTGTTATCATGATGTTGAATATTCGTTTTACGGATATTATTGTACAATTCAAAAAAAACTTGTTTATTAGTATTGCTGTAGCACTCATTATGTTTGCTGATCTTGTCCTGATAATTTGCTTAGGGGCTAAAGGTATAGTTTTAAATAATAGCCAATTTGAGATAACATCAGGTGTCACTAATACTCATGCTATTGGACAGGTACTATATACTGACTATATTCTACCTTTTCAAATCTCGGGTATTATTTTATTTATGGCAATGATCTCTTGTATTACCCTAACTATTAGACATCGTAGTGGAGTTAAGAGGCAGGATATTGCCAAGCAACATGCTACAAACAAAGATAATAGCATATTAATGGTCAAACCACGTTTAAATGCAGGGGTAGGAGAAATACAATATGATTAGTACTATTACTTTGGAGCATTATTTAATTTTGTCAGCACTGATTTTTAGTATAGGAATGGTCGGTTTGTTTATGCATCGTAAAAATGTCATAACAATCCTGATGTCAATTGAATTGATGCTGCTCGCTGTAAACATAAATTTTGTAGCATTCTCTACTTATGCACATGAGATATCTGGTCAAATTTTTAGTATAATAATATTAACAATAGCAGCTGCCGAAACCGCAATAGGTCTTGCCATATTATTAGTTTATTTTAGAAATAAAGGTTCGATAGAACTGGGTGATATGAACCAAATGAAGGGTTAATTGATGACGTTAACTCTGGAAATTAATTATTACGAAATCGGGCGTCTAGACAACGTCATTGCGAATGTCTAGTAGCAACGAACTATCTCTTAATAGAAAATGCGGAAGTCGAGAAGAAGCTTGCATAAATCAAACTTCCCCCATATATTTTTCAAACTTATTCTTCTCATCCTTATATTTATCTGCATCAGGTAGCGCTGGTTTTTTAACAGTAATATTTGACCATTTGCTGGAAAAAAACTTAGCTCTTTCTATCCAATCAATAAGCTGTTCTGACTCTGGCTTAATAGCTTTAACCGGACACTCAATCTCACACACTCCACAATCAATACATTCATCAGGATTAATTACCAACATTAACTCCCCTTCATAGAAGCAATCGACAGGACATACTTCTACACAATCAGTATATTTACATTTTATGCACTCATCGGTAACAACATAAGTCATAGATTGTTATACTCCTTGAACTTGGTGATTAAAACGCAAGTTCTCAAACCCAATACTAATAAAAAATACAGTATAGCACTTATCAACATTAGCACTAAGGGCAATAACATAGAATTATCAATTGTCGGACTACCTAGTCTTAAAACACTTGCTGGCTGATGTAAACTATACCAAATATTTACCGAAAATTTTACTATAGGAACATTGATAAAACCAATCAGAGCAATCACCGAAGCTGGTTTTTCAGTACGGCTTATCCTATCACCACTATTCACCACCACAATATAACTTAAATAGAGCAAGAATAGTACGAACATTGAGGTAAGTCTAGCATCCCAAACCCACCATGTTCCCCAAATAGGCTTTCCCCATAACGCTCCTGTCACCATACTAATCATGCAAAAAACTGCTCCTATAGGAGCGCTTGCCACTGCCACTAAGAATGACATTTTAGTCTTCCACACTAGGTTAGACAAACTACAAATAGCTATAAATGTATAAACCCCTAGTGCCATCCAAGAAGCTGGTACATGAACATACATAATCCTGACCATATCACCTTGTTGATAATCTGGTGGCGAGACTATCAAAGCTTGGTATAACCCCAACCCCATTGTTACCAACATTGCAACTAGCAATAATGGTAGCATGGTTCGTACTAACTTACTAAAAAAATAAGGGTTTAGTAATTTAAACATTTAGACACTTGATTAATTATTTTTAAATATTGATCATAAAATAAATCACTATTGATGTTAGTCACTTGCCAATTCTCACTTTCAATTACCACTACTTCTACCTTAAAATTCTTATACAGAGCAACATCTTGATCGAGACTTAGCAATAAACATTTGCTACTAGACATGCTTAATAAATGCTCAAGATTACTAATATATTTCAGACTCTTTTGATCAGAGCTATATAATTTTGCAACGCTTTTTTGGCCATTATCAAAAAAATATTCTAAACTATCACTAAGCAAGATCACATCTGTTAAAGACACTAATCTTTGATGTTTGATTTTCGCAAGATCGTCTATTTGTTTTTTTGCCTCTTCAAGATTCTGGTAAATAGCTGAACTAATCTCAGGAAATCGTTGAGATAATATCTGAGATAATTGTTCTAATAGTATTTTTACATTATCTAAATCAAGCCAAATATGCCAATTATCATAGGAGTCATTACTAATAATTCTTAGCCTATTAAAATTACTAATTTTAATGACATTTTTACTATGACCATTCATTAATTTGCCAGCAAAGCCATCAAATTGCTCATCTATATAAAATACAATATCTGCATCTTTGACTTTTTTGAGATCACTAGGTCTCAAATTATAGTGATGTGGGCAATCATTGTTATTGGCAATAGCAACAATTTCTGCTTGCTCTTTCACTAACATCGCTATAATGCTTGCTAGTGGGGTTATGCTAGTAACAATTTTTATCCTACCTACGTTAGCAAAAGATACCTGACTAAGTAATATCATAATTATAGCAATAAAAATGCTAGCACTAATATTAATTTTCATTTTTTTCTTAATTTTCACCGTTATTTTTCAATGCCTTGGATGTTTTATTTTTTTCCAAGTATACTTTGGGAATTATTCATAAGCACTATCATGATCTGTATGTAAAGTTAGTAAACGTAAGTAAGATCCTTCTCTTAGAGCCAATGCTCGACATTTTTGTGAAAACCTAAAAGAGTAAATCTGATGCTTATTTTTAGTTATTTTGGACACGATTACTTCCCATTTTAAACCTTGATTCCTATATAACTCATCCCAAGTTAAATGACTTATTTTTTTTAACACTTTAATTAATGCTAATTGATTATTTTTTTCAAGAGCAAACAAATCTTTTTGAAACTCTAGATTATTCATATCTATTTTTATTTTAGACATGTTCAATTTTCTCAACAATTTCTTGTAAGTTATCTTTTGGTTTATTGCTTTCTGCCCACGATAATGCTTTATCTAGTTTAGTTAAAGTATCTCCTTGAGATAACCATTTTTCTGAGGTTGGAACAAATTCTCCTGTTTTAATGATCCATGTGTCATTATCTAATTGTTCGATTAATACCATTTGTCCTGCAAATACTTTGCCAAGCGATAGTTGACCGTTACTACCTATTACTTTCACTTGTTGATTTTGATTCATAATATTTTCCTAATTTAGTACCTTAGGAATTTACTATACAATAATTATATTATTTTATCAATAGAGCCTAGACTGTCGGAAATAACTAATTCAAGTAATTGATGTTTATTAAGTGTAAAATCACTGGCAATCCAAGATTTCTTTAATTTATCTATCACTGTGCCAATAGCTTTACCATGAATATTTATTTTCTGTAAGTCATGTCCATTTATCGGGAATATTGGTCGGGGTTTGGATTGGTATGCATCTAGAAATTTCTTGGCCACCGTTCTATCTACTTTGCCTAGTGATACTAGAACACTTATATACTGCAAATAATCATCATTTTCCCACCAAATTTCTCGTAATGTAAATTCGTTGATTTCTTTATTAACAAATCTAAGTATAGTAATGATTTTGAGGGCGATGTGCCGAGAAAATTTTAAATTTAATAAATCACTTAGTGGTAAGTTCTTTATGTGGTAAAATAAAAGTGAATACCTAGTGTAAGGCTCTAAAGAACCGAAATTAATTGCTTCCATCAAAGATTTTTTATCAAATTTACTAACTGGTAATATTATTTGCAATATGCCATTATCAAACATTTGCTGCAAAATATTAGGACTATTATCTGAGATAATCAACTTGTCCATCTCCCATTTTATCCGTTCTTTTGATAATAATTTAAGATTTTCTCGCAATTTAATACAGGCATCTAGCCCTTTACGATCTAACTGTCTTGCATAATAACAGGAAAAACGGAAGAATCGTAAAATACGTAAAAAATCTTCTTCAATTCGTTCAAATGGCTGTTCGATAAATATTACCTTAAATTCTCGTAAATCATCTATTCCACCAAAATAATCATAAATTTTATGCTCAAATGGACAATAGCTTAGTGCATTAATAGTAAAATCTCTTCTAGTAGCATCCTCCATAAAATCATCAGTAAAAATAACTTCTGTGTGCCGACCATCACATTTTATATCTTTTCTAAGTGTAGTAATCTCAAATTTCTCATTATTTAATAAAGCCGTAACTGTGCCATATTTTATACCAGTTGGGATAACATTAATATTGGCTGTTGATAAAATATCTGTTACTTGCTCTGGTAATAAATTGGTTGCTATATCAATGTCGTAGTTAACAACACCAAGAATAGCATCCCGAACAGCTCCGCCGACAATCCTTGCTACTCCGCCACCTAATTTAATTATTGACAAAATTTCTTTGTAATAGCGTGATTGGATAGATAATTTTTTTTTTACAATGTACATTATAAAAATACCTTATTTTTATTTTATGTCATTATTCACAAGCATATTCTTGATTTCATTCAGTGTTAGCTTTTGTTTCTTTAATCGTTGAATTTCTATACATTGTTCAATCATTTCAGGCGAGTAAAGCTGATAGCGTGATTTAGTAACATCAGCAATTTCAAGCAAGCCTTCCTTAGTCCAAAAACGAATTGTTGACACAGTTTCACTGACAGCTTTTGCAAGCTTACCAATTCTTAATAATTTCTCTGATAATACTACATCTGAAGAGTTTACAGAGTTTGCTGCTTTAAGATAAATATCAAGAGAACGATTGACTGCATTAAATATAATCTTTTCATAGGCTTCTTTTGAACCACCAAGTTGTGCAGTTTCTAGAGATGTTACATAAGGTAACCTCTCTTGTAGTCTAATAATAGCCGGTGGATAGCCTGCCATTATTAGAATTAAATTCATCAATAATCGTGCAGTTCGACCATTCCCGTCTGAGAAAGGATGGATAGTTACTAGTCGATAATGTGCTTCTCCTGCAAGTGCTACAGGATGCATATCTTTAGATGAGTTTAGCCATGCAATGAAATCTACCATCAAGTTTGGTACTTTTACTGGATTTGGCATTATTACCCTTGAACCTGAAATACGTACTGCTACTTGCCTATAATATCCAGCATTATAATCATCGATACCCTTTAGGATGAGAGCATGAATTGATAAAATATCGTTTTCAGTAATTTCACAAATTTTCTTTTGCTGTATTTCATGGATTAAGTCCAAAGCTTGTGCATGATTTCTTGCCTCAAGATGTTCTACTAACGATTTTCCACCAACTGTTAATCCTTTTTCAATTACCACAGCAGTTTCCAAACGCGAGAGAGTATTACCCTCAATAGCATTACTGGTATAAGTCAACTCTACCTTAAACCACTGCTCTAAGTTTCTAACCAACTCTAGAGTTAATGGTCTGATTCTATCCAGTTGCTTTTTTTTGTTGTCTAGTAGGTCATATTTCATATAGTAAAATATAAAGTATCACTTAATGCTTTTCAACAATTATTTTATCATCTATATTTAATAATTAATTCCCTACTAAACTACTGGCAAACGCAGCTGGATCAAACGGTTTTAGATCGTCTACCTTTTCCCCTACCCCTAAAAAACATACTGGTAAGGCGAATTTTTGTACGACTCCTACCACTACACCAGCTTTTGCCGTACCGTCTAATTTAGTGACTATCAGACTTGTTATGTTAGCAATAGCGGCAAATTGTTCAACTTGGTTATATACATTCTGTCCTGTGGTCGCATCAATTACTAATATACTATGGTGAGGAGCTGTATCATCAATCTTCTTAATAACCCTAACAATTTTGGCAAGTTCTTCCATCAAATTCTTCTTGTTATGCAACCTTCCAGCTGTATCAATAAATAATATATCAACATCATTTTTTATTGAAGACTGCATAGCAAGATAAGCAACACTAGCAGGCTCAGCTGATTCTTCACCAGCAATAAACATTGAACCACTTTTATCAGCCCAACTAGATAATTGACTAACAGCAGCAGCCCTAAATGTATCACAAGCAGCAATTGCTACTTTTTTCCCCTGTCTACGATAAATGCTGGCTAGCTTGCCTATTGTCGTAGTTTTCCCTGACCCATTAACACCGCAAACTAGGATAACATTAAGCTTTTTATCATACAATTCAAAAGGCTTGCTAGTTTTTACCAATAATTGCCCGATAATGTCAGCTAGCTGTTCTTTGATTGCCAAACCACTTACTTCTTTATCAAATTTGATAGCTCTTAGTTTATCAACCAGCTCTATTGCCACAGAGGCTGTGATATCTGCAGATATTAACAACTCCTCTAATTCATTTAAAGTTTGCTCATCTAGTTTTCTTTTATAAAATATCTGGTCAATGCCCGAAGATATTTTATTTGAACTATTAACTAATACCTGCTTTAATTTAGTAAATATAGATGTCATTTTACCGCCGCTCTTTTAAGTCGATCATTGATTGCAACGCCAATACCAACCTCTGGGATAGAGGCAACGGCAATTGCTAATCCATTTAATTCTGCGTAATTATCCAATATTCTAAGACTGGCAAATAAGTTACTAGCTGTTTCAATTAAATCACCAGTTAAACTTAAATTAAGCGAAAAATTACCCTCTAGCTTACTATCGGCAAAATTAAGCCCTACCTCATTAGCTTCTAAACTCTCTGCATTCAATCTTACTTTAACTCTTGGCGAGTAATGTTTATTCATCATCCCCGGAGCTTTAATTTGCATCAAGCTGGATGTTTTATCTAGTTTCTTACCAATGGCCTTCTCTAACGCTTCCAGCGTAATAAAACCATCTCGCAAAATAGTTAAGTTATTAGTAGTACTATCTACTATGGTTGATTCTATACCATATTGACACTTACAATCATTTAAATTATCCTCTAAAATAAAAATATCTTGGTCATTTGCAAAATGTTCCTGTACATGCTGTAAAGTCGTGCTACTAATATAACCTGATGGGTTAGCACTAGGGGCTGCTATCGGAGTAGCTGACTTTCTTATTAGCTCCAAAGCAATATTATGTGATGGTATACGAAGGGCAACCGTTGTCATCCCAGCTAATACTGATTCCGCTATATTTGCCCCACTTTTTAATGGTACAACAATCGATAAAGGCCCTGGCCAAAACACCTCACTTAACTTAATGGCATCTGCATTAAATTCCCCTATAGTTTTAGCTTGGCTCATAGTTGCTACATGAACAATTAGAGGATTTATGCTTGGACGCTTTTTTATCTTAAAAATCTTCTGACAAGCTTGCTCATTACTAGCATCTGCCCCAAGTCCATATACTGTTTCTGTGGGGAATGCTACTACATTGCCAGATTTTATAAATTTGGCAGCCTGCTTTAATGTATCAGTCATAAAGCACTAAATTTTGCTAATTTATCAAATAATTGGGTAACCATTCTGAGCAACAATAAACGATTATTGGCAATGTTACGATCTTGATCTTTGACCATAACATTATCAAAAAACTCATTGACAGGTTTTAATATTTCTAGTAACAGGCTAAGAGTTTTAGTAAAATCTTTTTCTGCAATATAGTGATCTATTTGTTTAGAAACGTTTTCTAATGATAAAAATAATTGTTGCTCATATTGTGAAATAAAAGCCTTTTGATCAACTTCTCCTTCTATATTACTACCTTCTAGTATATTATTTGCTCTTTTGTAAATAGTTAATAAATTCTCACCATCCACTCCAGCGAGAAACTTTTGTAAAGCACCGAGCTTTATTTCGCTAATCACTAAATCTCTTTCAATATCAAAATCAAGCACCGCATTAATTAACGATATGTCATAGTGATTTTTAAAATAATATTTGGCTCGTTCTTCTAAGAACTCTAGAATTATCTGACTAGTTTTATTTAGCCCACTATCATCCCCTCCTCCCTTTACGTCTTCAAACATAGTTTGATATAAGTGAACTACATACGCAACTAGTTCCTTAATATCAATATTTAATTTATTAGTTAAAATTATCCTAATAATACCTAATGCTTGCCGTCTAAGCGAGTAAGGGTCTCTTGAACCATTTGGCTCTTCTCCTATTAATATCAAACCTACTAAACTATCCAGTTTATCAGCAATCGCCAATATTGCACTATTTCCCATTGGCAAATTATCTGATGGTCCTTGTGGTTTATAATGATCTCTTATTGCCAAGGCAATCTGATCATTTAACCCTTCGGCTTTGGCGTAATAATATCCCATAATACCTTGCAGTTCAGGGAATTCTCCCACCATTTCAGTTGTTAGGTCACTTTTACAAAGTTTAGCTGCTACTTGCAAATCCTGATTTCCTAGCATTAGATAATTACAAATATCATCAATTCTCTCTGTTTTTTGTTTGATACTGCCAAGCTTTGCATGGAAAGTTATCTGCTCAAGCTTTGGCAATTTTGATTCTAAACTATTAGATAAATCCTGCTGATAAAAATATAACGCATCAGATAGTCTAGCAGCTAGTACTTTTTCGTTACCACTTATTATAACATTTTGATCATGTCGCATATTACTAACAAAAAGAAAATAAGGAGCAAAATTACCAGCTTGGTCAAAAGTGCTAAAATATTTCTGGTGGCTACGCATTGAGCTAACTAGTACTTCACTAGGTAACTGCAAAAATATCTCAGGTATTTTACCCGCCATAACAACTGGCAATTCTACTAATCCTGTTACTTCTTCTAATAATTTCTCATCATCTTTGATAACTAAATTAAGTGAATTGGCTATTTTTGATAGCTGACTTTTTATTATCTCCTTACGTTCTTCTTGGTCAATAATGACATTACTCTCCCGCAGCTTATTCTGGTATTCAGAAAAACTGTCTATAGTAATCGGTTCAGGACTAAGAAATCTGTGCCCAAAGGTAATATTATTTGCCGTCAAATGTCCATATTTAATGGCTAGTATTTCTCCATCAAATATACATAAAATATTCCTAAGCGGTCTAATCCAACTTATATCATAATTCCCCCAATACATAGATTTTGACCAAATATACTTACTAATTGCTTTAGGAATTATCTCTTGCAATAATACTCGTATATCGGTTTCTATGCTACTCTTTGCTATTATATAATATAATTGCCCTTGCACTAATAGCGTAGATAATTTATTTTGCTCAATATTATTTGATCGACAAAACCCTTCTACAGCCTGCTGCGTTGCCGAAACTTTCGGTCCTCTTATGGTAATTTCTTTTGGTGGTATAGATTTTGGTAAATTTGTAATATGTACAGCAATTCTCCTAGATCCAACATATAGCTGAACATCAGCAACTAGCTCGCTTTCCTGCAAGATTGTCGTAAATATGGTTTTATAGCTTTCCGCTGCATTTTTCTGCATCAAAGCTGGTATCTCTTCGCTAAAAAGTTCTAATAATAACTCACTCATATTAACTCTTCTTTATCTTCTAGTTCTAACCATTTATTACAGCACATTTTTGCCAAATTACGTATCCTGAGTATGTAAGATGCTCTCTCTGTTACACTAATTACCCCCCGGGCATTTAACAGATTAAAAAGATGACTAGCTTGAATACAATAATCATAAGCTGGCAAAGGTAAATCTGCAGCGATTAATTCATTACATTGTTTCTCACTATCAATAAAATGCTGAGATAATATGGCTACGTCAGCTAATTCTAAATTAAATTTTGAAAATTGTTTTTCAGCGGCAAAATCTACTTCACCATAGGTTAAAGCCTTTTCTCCAACCTGACCATTCCAGTCAAGATTTCTTACCTCATTGATTCCTTGTATATAAAGTGCCAGACGTTCTAAACCATAGGTAATCTCACCAGCCACTGGACGACAATCAATACCACCTATTTGTTGCATATAAGTAAATTGTGATACTTCCATACCGTTACACCATATTTCCCAGCCAAGCCCAGCAGCACCGAGACTAGGAGACTCCCAATCATCTTTAACAAACCTAATATCATGTTTTTGCAAATCTATACCAAGACATTCAAGACTCTTTAAATATAGCTCTTGTATATCATCAGGAGAGGGTTTTAGTATAACCTGAAATTGATAATAATGCTGCATTCTATTAGGATGCAAAGCGTATCTACTATCATGAGGACGCCGAGAAGGTTGAACGTAAGCTACAAACCAAGGTTTCTTACCAAGAGTTCGTAGTACAGTAGCAGGATGAAAAGTACCAGCTCCAACATGCGCGTCATATGGCTGTAAAATTGCACAGCCATAATCTTGCCAGTAATTTTGCAAGGTCAAGATAATTTGTTGAAATGATAATTTTTTCATATTGGTAAATTTGTTTGCTCTTTAAAAAAATAGTCATCCTGAAGTTAGTTTCATATTCAAGTCATCCTGAACTTGTTTCAGGATATATACTATACACAAAAAAGATCCTGAAATAAATTCAGGATGACCCCAGAATTCAGTATGACTTTATCCCGATTTAATATTTAGCCATATCAAATTAGCGTCATATATGGACGAAGTCCATATATGGGTTTGGATGGAGTTCACAACTGTCGAAAGTTAGAAGAGGGGGTTTTAAATAGGGTGACGTCATTGCGAGAAGACCGAAGGTCGACGAAGCAATCCATAAAATGATTAAATTTGGATTGCTTCGTCGTGCTTACGCACTCCTCGCAATGACATTTCCTTGCCTAAAAACAGCTTCCTCTTCTAACTTTCGACAGTTGTAGGACGGAGTCCATGCCATCATTGCGAGGAGCTACTTACGCCTTTTTGCAATGACACCAGTTATTTGCCCCCAACTTTTAAACTGCCACTATGACCTCTAAAATCCCTTCCTCTTTAAACTTTCAACAGCTGTGGCAAAGCTACTTCCTCACAATAAAGGCGTAATATTAGTCATTCCCCCTATCTAATTAGGATCATTATTCATGGTTGTTAGCAAAGAGTTTTTTAAAGCAAGAGCATTTTTATTATATTTTTTAATGAACTCCGGTAGTTTGGAACATATTATATCAATATTTTGTTGAACTTTTTCTATTGCTTTAAATATGGTTAACGGACAATCGACGCGATTGACAGTCAACATGTCACGCAAAAATTGATCATCATAAATATCTGATGTAGGCCCAACTAAGCAAGGTACTCCTAAACTCAGACTCTCTAAAACTATCATAGGTGAACATTCTGAATTAGTAATGTATAAAGTCAAATTAGTGTTGGCAATAAGTTTTATTAATTCTTGATGTGGTAATTGTTCAGGAAAAACTTTAAGTTCTACATCTTCCATCATCCAAGAAGTGTGTTTATTGTCATTAAAATGGCAATTAGTATGACAAGAGATATTGTCTTTAAACATACTTATTGCTGCAAATTGGGGATAGAGATTCTTTATCCATATGCTAGAAGCACTCCATACACCAATGGTAAATTTACCATTTTCTAGGACTATCGTCTTTCTTTCAGGCGACGATGGTATGAAGTTTTGTAATAGATAAGATTGGATACCATTAGCTATCATAAATTGTTCTAGACCTTTCTTCAAGGTGATAATAGCTTTAATTTTATTTTGTTTATATAAATTCAACCATTTATAGAAATCTTGGCAATGATGGGAATCTACCCATTGGGCAGGAGAGCCATGCCATAGAAAGTAAATATTTAAACAATTATCAGCCTTAAGCTCATGTAGCTTTTCTACTAATTGAACATGAACATCAAGCCCACCCGATATAACTAATTTTTTAATACCTGTTTTTATAATTAACTGTGCTATTTTAGTAATAATCTTGTTAGGTAAATATGCATTAACATAGCTTAGCAAAACATTTCCTTTCCTCATAGGAAAAGGAATTATTTGGTTAAATAATTCTTTAGTAGAGTTAGCAACACCAGGAAAAGCATCAGAATAAATTACGTAAATATCGTCAATATCTTTTTGCTGTCCTTGATATTTGATTATAAAATTTTTAAAATTATCATAGTCATTTTCTGAAGAGCACCAATAAAGCATTGCAATTATTCGTCTAGCACATATCCTAACCCAATAATATCTTAGAAGAGGTTGTGCGATCTTTTTTAAAAAACGAATAGAACGTATTTTATCAATTATAGAGGGTGCTTCACCCTTATTAACAAGGTTGATATCTCTTAGAATTTGTAGCTTTTGTTTTTTGCTATGATTTTTTACTGAAACTTCTATAAACGAATACCACAAATTTTGCAGATGAGTTTTATTAGCAAAGATTTTTTTATAAGCAAGAAAATTTTGTTGTTTAATCTTGGTTAGTAAATTTCTGTTAGCATTTAATTTTTTTATAGAATCCGTAAAATACGGATAATCTCTATTAATTATAAATTGATGTTGTATATCAGGTAGTACCTCCTGAGCAATCCCTACATCAGTAGTGATAATTGCACACCCAAATGCCATAGCTTCAATGAGCGTTAGTGGTGTGCCTTCTTGCACGGATGCTATTAGCAGAATGTCTGTTTCTTTTAGAGTATCCCAAACTTCTTGTTTCGAATGTATTCGCTTATTTTTATCTATTATACATCTTTTTATGTGAATTTTCTCGTGATCAAGCTGCTCTAGGGCTGGTATAATTACTGTTTTTAGACCTTTGTAATCGTCAATAGTGCTACACCAACTTTCCCAAGCACTATTACCAATCCATGTAACAACTAGCTGACTAGAGGTTAAATCAAGTTCAGGGTCAGGCTCATTTTTAGAATCTAGAATTAATACATTATCATAAATTACTTGCCAAGGTTTTGGGTATTCTTGGATATTTGCATAAATATCATACAATCTTTTAGAGCTAGTGTAGTAATTATCAATAAATCGGAAAGTTAGGAGATTTTTTAATATGTCCCCTGCGTTTTCAATAAATAAATGATCAGGTATGCTAATGGTAATAGCGATATTTAATAATTTTTCAATATTGCTATTAGTGTTAATACTATTATCTGCTATAATTTGCAGTAAGTGCGTTAAATACCCACGATGAAAAAAATGTATTAATTTAACAAAATCATACTGGTTTAAGTCACCTAAAAAATCCTCACATGTTTTATAATCACAACTATAAATTATATGACAATCATATTGATCATTTAGCAAAGATTGAACATATTGGGCAACACTATCAAAAGCCCATCCCCTAACATCAGCTACTAAAATCAGGGTTTCTTTTGAATTCATAAATTTACGCTAAATAACTCTAATAACCCAGTTTCTAACTCATATGTTGCTTTATAATTTAAAACCTTCTGAGCCAACTCTGGGCTGCCAAAAGAACTATTTACACTGCCAACTTGACTTGGTAGATATTTTATTCCTTTAACAATGGCAATTTTATTAATTAATTGAATAAGTTCATTTATAGAATAGGCACGTCCCGTACAAACATTTATTACTGGAGCCGATGATACCGCAATAGACAAAGCTCTAATGCACATATTTGTCACATCTGAAATATGTATAAAGTCCCGACTCTGATTTCCATCACCAAAAATCATCAACTCTTTACCATCTTTCACTTGTTCTCTAAATATTGATATGACACCAGAATAATCAGAATTTTTAGATTGTCCTTTACCATAAACATTAAAAAAGCGTAAACCACAACTTTTAAGAGATTTAAGCTCGCCAAAAGCCTTAGCGTGTAACTCACAGGCATATTTATCCACTGCATAAGGAGAAAGTGGACTCACTTTCCCATTTTCTTGTAGAGGCAAATCACTTACCGAACCATAAACAGCAGCAGATGATGCATATACCACAGGGATATTTTGTTTGCTTGCTTGAAGGAATATATTAATGGTTCCCGTTAAATTCACTTGATGGCTGTAATACCAATTATTAATTGATTCCTGCACATTTGCCACTGCTGCAAGATGAAAGCAACCATCAATATTTTTAAATAGTTTTTTTACAATATCTTGGTCTAAAATACTTCCTTGAATAAATTCAACATTTTTATAAACTGAATTATCTAAGTTACCAGTTGATAGATCATCTAATATGACAACTTGATGTCCTTCTTTTAATAATAGGTTAACCAGGTGTGAGCCAATGAAACCAGCCCCACCAGTGACTAAATATCTTGACATATATTAGTAATGAGTTTAATTCATGTAATACTCTTCTGCTTTGAGTATACTTTATGTTATGTTATAGAGTTATTATAAAGAAAAATAAATGAAAAAAATTATTATTTTTACAAATACAGATTGGCACTTTTATGCTCATCTTCTACCAATTGCTTTGACTGCTAAAATTAAAGGATATGAGGTAAAGGTACTAACAAATATTAGTGAATTTAAAGATAAGATAGAACTGCATGATTTACCAGTAATTCCAATCTCAATAAAGCGTGGAAGTATTAATCCTTTTAGTGATTTACTATTATTAATCAAGTTAATCAGAATATTAAATAAGGAAAAACCTGATATATTACATAATTTTACTATAAAACCAATTTTTTATGGAAGTATAAGTGCTTTTTTGTGCAATATACCACAAATTATTAATACTTTTGTTGGTATGGGGTTACTGTTTATCAGTAATAATTTCTTACTAAGATTGATTAGGAACATTATAGTTAGAATATTATCCCTAATAGGATATTATAAAAACATGTTATTTGTCGTACAAAATGATGATGACTTAGCTTTACTTATGAAATTAGGTATAGCTAACCAGACTAACATTACGCCAAATTCACAAACATCATTGCGAAAAGCTAGCTTAGTAGCAACAAAGCAATCCAGAAAAGTAATTAGTAATGGATTGCTTCGTCGACTCATGTCTCCTCGCAATGACGCCAGTTTACTATGGCTAAATGTTAATCAGGTTAGCTATATAGCCCCCAAAAATTTAGTCATTAAACAATGCAGTGTTGGTATAGAAACCAAGAGATTTCCGCTCCTGCCAGAACCATTAGGTAATAAAATAGTAGTTGCCTTAGTAGCTAGAATGCTTATTGACAAAGGTATATATGAATTTATATATGCTGCAAAGATATTAAAGCAGAAAGGTCTAGATGCCGAATTTTGGTTAGTTGGTGAACCCGACAAAGATAACAAACAATCAATAGCCCAATCCATATTAGAAGACTACCAAAATCTAGGATACATCAAATATCTTGGTTATCAGAAAAATATCGACGAAATATGGAAAAAAGTCCATATTGCCGTATTACCTTCTTACCGTGAAGGACTAAGCCGTTCCCTCTTAGAGGCTGGGGCATATGGTAGAGCTATTATTACTACTGATGCTCCAGGTGGCAGAGAATTAATACAAAACAAAATAAACGGGTTATTAGTTAAACCTCAAAATACAGAAGATTTAGCAATAGCTATGGAGCTGGTAATTACTATGCCTTCATTACGAAAACATCTTGGTAAAAAAATTAGACAAGATATTTTAGAAAAATATGATTGCCAATTAGTCTCCGAGAAGATGGTTAATTTTTATGGCTAACCTGATATAATATTTATACCAAACATACGTCTTTAGTAAGAAACCGAAAGCAACGGAAACAACCTAATGAGTACGGATTGCCACAACCACTAAGTGGTCTCACTAATAGACGTATGAACTAGTACGAACAACTTTGCAACATATCGTCACTGCGAGAAGCTACTGGCAGTAGCAACGAAGCAATCCAAAAAGTGATTAGAAATGGATTGCTTCGTCATTCTTACACACTCCTCGTAATGACACTTGTGCAGCATAATACCCTGATAATTTTTCGCTATTTTACGATAGAATAAAAAATGTAGGGTACTACTCTTCTCCTGCCTAATTTTGTATAACAGCTGCTACTTCATCTGCAAAATTCTTATTTTCTTGCTTTATGCCTTCACCTAGCTCATATCTTATAAACTGAGTAATTTTAATCGAAGCTCCTAATTCTTTTGCTGTATTATCAATAACTTGAGAAATTGTCAATTTATCGTCAAATAAAAAGCTTTGTTCAAGCAGCACAACTTCTGCTAGAAACTTACGTATTCTACCTTCCACCATTTTTTCAACGATATTATCAGCTTTACCAGAAGCTTTTGACTGTTCAAAGAATATACTTTTCTCACGTTCCACTAAGCTTTGATCCAGACTCGATACATCAAGACTATAAGGATTATTTGCTGCTATATGAGTGGCGATTTTTTGTCCCAATTCTAGAAGCTTAGCTTTATCTTTACTAGTTGACTGTAAGCCAACAAGGACAGAAATCTTACCTAACCCTTCAACAACGGTATTATGCACATAAGATGCCACCACACCTTCTGAGACCTGCAAAACATCCATGCGACGTAGATTTAAATTTTCACCAATTGTTGCAATATTATCTAATATTTCTTCATCAACTGCTCTACCTGTTGACATTTTTGCTAATTTTAATGATGGTAAATCATTATGTTGCAAAGCTAGTATAGCAATATTTCTAACCAGTTGTTGAAACTTATCGTTTCTTGCCACAAAATCTGTTTCAGAATTTATTTCTATAATAGTTCCCACATTATCTTTAATATGCACTGCTGTTAACCCTTCAGCCGCCACTCTATCTGATTTTTTTGCGGCAGCTGATAATCCTTTTTTTCTTAACCAATCAATAGCTGTTTCAAAGTCTCCTTTTGCTTCAAGCAGAGCCTTCTTGCAGTCCATCATTCCTGCCCCAGTTTTCTCTCTTAATTGTTTTACAAGCCCAGCATTTATCATGTTATTCTCCTTATTATAGGTTATATAGCTAACCCTACTAGCATTTAGCCATTTGCCTCAACAAAAAGTGTATGTCATCCCTGCTAAAGCAAGAACCTAGCCCCCTGGCTTCATAGAGATGACACTAAATTAAGCAAAGATGACAAACATTGTCTAGATCAATTATGGATAAATACTAATCAGGTTAATTATAAGTACTCTTTGTTACACTTAGTTTACTTTTTTGTCGTGACTACTTCTGCAATTTCCAGAGCTGTTTCAAACTCTGACTCTGCTGCTTCTTGGTTATTTAGGTCAGAAGTTTTAGAAAATTTCTTAGTTGGTTTTAATTTAGTAATAGTTTTTATATTGATATTTTTTTCTTCGTGAGTAGCTATGCTTCCTAAATCAACACCAGAGGCTGATAAAGCTTCTTCTATACCAGCCAATACGGCATCAGCAAACAAGCTACAATAAAGTCTAATAGATCGTATTGCATCATCATTACCAGGAATAGGATGATCTATATTATCCGGGTTAGAATTAGTATCAACAACGGCAATTATCGGTATTCCCAACTTTACTGCTTCTTGAATTGCCAAATGCTCCTTATTAGTATCAATTACCACCAGCAAGTTTGGTTTTGTTCCGATATGTCTAATACCCCCTAAGGATTTAAGTAATTTATCCTTTTTACGAGTCATTTCCAGTATTTCTTTTTTGGTATAAACGGAATATTCCTCTTCATTTTCCAGAATTTTCTCAAGATTATCTAGCGTTTTTATTGAAGCAGAAATTGTTCCCCAATTGGTTAACATACCACCAAGCCATCTGTGATTAACGTAATACTGCCCACACTTCTCTGTATACTCAGCTATTATATCACTAGCTTGAACTTTAGTACTGACAAATAATATTTTACCATTTTTTTTAACGGTTTCATAGATTACATTGAGAGCCATTTGCATTAATGCAGCAGTTTGTTGTAGGTCAATTACGTGAATATCATCTCTAACACCATAAATATAAGATGCCATTTTGGGATTCCAACGTGAGGTTTTATGACCAAAATGCACCCCAGCATCAAGTAACTCTTTGACATTAACAGCTTTTAGTTTAGACATTATTAAATCTCCTTGAAATGTTAGTTATGTACCTCTAAATATTAGTAGTAGGCACTTCCTCCGCAAGAGTTGATACCAAAGAAACTGGACTAACAACTAAGCTCTTACGTGTGAATTTTACTTATTATATTTTAAGCAAAGTAATTATATATTTTATGAAGATATTTGCAAGAGATATATTAACCCTTTATTTTTAGGGCAGTTTAAAAGTCATAGGAAAAACAACACATAGTCATTGCAAAAAGTTACTTTGGTCACAGCTGTCGAAAATTATAAGAGGAAGGCGTTTTATAGGTCATCATGGTAGTTTAAAAGTTGCGGGAAAATAACCAGCATCACTACAATGAGGCATAAGCCGACGAAGTAATATAATGAATATCTCACCTTACGCATAACCCCCATGACAATTTAAAAATTGCAGAAAAGTATAAGACGCTATTAGCAAAACCACGTAGTGGTTGTGGCAATCCACATTCATTGCTTCGGCGCTACTAAATTAGCTCCTCGCAATGATGCCGAGCTGTTTTCTCTATAACTTTTAAATGCCATACGTAAATTGAGTGAATATGAATTGCCACGACCACCTCGTAGTCCGCAATAACGGATATTCGGTTAGCTATACGCAACAACCTAAAGAAGCTAGCTATTTCCCGCTTCTAACCTATCAACATTAATTAAAAACCAATCTGTATTTTTAGAGATAAGACTTCTAGAGAACGTCCATTCTTCTTGCATGTTTTTTATCTTACTGGTTATATTTTCACCCGTGAATAATACTTTTATAAAAATATTATTAGCAAATGTATAAGCTTCAGAAATTTTGGCATCTAATACACCACCATGGACAAATTCTCCATAGGTTTCAGAAAAAATATGAAATTCCTGTATGTATCTTTTATCCACCAATGTTAGTAAATCTTCAATATCGTCATCATTAGAAGCTTCAATGATTAGCTCAAAGGCTGCTTTTGCGCTACGTAAAAATTTCCTTGCTTGAAATGATGGAAGTTTAGCAGATATAGCTTTAATCCCAGCTATTATAGCCACAGAATTTTCATCAACTATTAACCCATCAAGTTCCATATGATTGATAGGAGATGCTTTTACCATGCTCTGAGGCAATTTTTTCTTAAAAATACTACTAGTAGTATTTTCTGCTGTATAAGTAACGTCTCTGATTGCTGTTTCACCGAAAAAGGAAGATTTACGTTTAGCTGGGTCTTCCTCTGATGTAGTACCAAGCGTAGCAATTAACCTATTTATAATAAAAAAAGCGATCCCAGCAAAAATTAACAACTCTATTATTTGAGCAGACATTTAATATAACTCATTATTTAAATTTTTTACGTTCTTACCTTACACATAATTCACGTGGCAATTTAAAAATCGTAGGAAAGTACAGAGCGTCATTGCGAAACCACATAGTGGTTGTGGCAATCCACATTCATTAGATTGCCACGTCGCCACTAAAGTGACTCCTAGCAATGACGCTGTGCTGTTTTCCCTATGACTTTCAAAATCCATGCAAGGTAAGTTACGTTATTGCATATTGCATAAACCATTTTATGCGAGCTTGGTTTTTTTATTTGCCTTACTATTACCCATTACTTATACGTTATTGGATGGCATAAGACCGACGAAGCAATTCACGAAAAATATAATTAAGTAATCTGAATTGCCACGTTACCACTAAAGCAGCTCCTCGCAATAACGTCTTATTTTATACCGTAAAAGTCTTTAGCATTTTTTATCATAATATCAAATTCTTTATTATTCGGCGTACCTGATGTTGCACCTTCAATAAATGTACCACCAATTACCCCAATATCGTTAGAACCACTACCAGCTAGTTTTTTAGGAAATACATAAAAAACTCGTTCTACATCTTGTCCAGACTCAGTAATGCTATACTCTAATGTAATGAAAGCAAAATGACAAGCAATTTTTACTAAGTTGATTGTAAACATTTATCTTTAATAGCAGCTACCCGACAATGATTACTCTGTCATTGCAAGAAGTGCGTAAGCCAACGAAGCAATACACTTCTGGTCTTTTGGATTGCTTCGTTCACCTAACGTGACTCCTCACAATGATACTTAGGAACTTATAACAATATTAAGAGCTTATTCGGGTTAGCTATATATTTCTATCCACTTTTTTTGTTAAGATTCCCAACGTCTTGCCATATTCTATTTTTAGAAATATAAAAGAAAATTGTAAAAATTACTAAAAATATCATCACCTTCAAACCCATAGATTTACGGTTTTCCATTTCAGGTTCAGCTGCCCATTGTAAAAATACTGTAACATCCATAGCCATTTGTTCAACCGATGAATTGGTTCCGTCTATATACTGTACTTGTCCATCTGTCAGCGGGGCGGGCATGGCAATTTGACCATGAGGGAAATACGGATTGTAACTTAATCCTGGCATTAATTTTAAATTCTCAGGAGGATTACTATAACCAGTAAGTATAGAATATAGATAGTTTGCTCCATCAGGTCTTGCTTTAATGATCAATGATAAGTCAGGCGGATCCGCGCCATTATTGGCCGCTCTTGCTGCTTGCTCGTTAGGATAAGGGCGAACAAATGAATCAGATGGTAGGGCGGGTCTTTCAAACATTTCTCCCGCATCATTTGGACCATCTTGCACAGTGTAATTTTTTGCTATTTCTTTAATTTCTTCATCTGAAAATCCTATATCTTTAAGATTACGATAATATAAATTATAAAGACCATGACACACGCTACATACTTCCTTATAGACTTGGAAGCCACGTTGAGCAGCTTTTCTATCAACGCTAGCAAAAATTCCATCAAATGACCAAGCAATCTTTTTTGTAGGTAATGCATCGTTATTGGCAGTGACAATATTTGATATTAACAAAACTACCAAACACAGGAAAAACTTAATACTGACGTCATTGCGAGGGGGCATAAGACAACGAAGCAATCCATTCCTAATCATTCCCTTGGATTGCTTCGTTGCCCCTAAAATAGCTCCTTGCAATGACGAGGTAATGCTAATCGGGTTAGCTATAATTTTATGGTCTTTCATATAGAATCCGGTAATGGCAGAGTTTTTTCATATTTGCTAATTAGTGGCACTGCAATAAGAAAATGAAAGAAATAATAAGTAGCAGCAAATCGACTTAAGGTAATATAAGGTTCTTCCGCTGGTTGTCCTCCAAGATATCCAAGTATCAAGCAGTCAAATATGAACAGCCAAAAAGCGGTACGGAACATTGGTCTATAATTGCTACTCCTAACTTTTGAGCTATCAAGCCAAGGTAAGACAAATAATAGCAAAATACTAGAAAACATTAATATTACCCCACCTAGCTTTGATGGTACTGCCCGTAAAATGGCATAAAATGGCAGAAAATACCATTCTGGAACTATATGAGCCGGAGTAACTAAAGGGTTAGCTGGTACGTAATTGTCAGGATGCCCTAGATAATTTGGTTGGTAAAAGACAAAAAAGGCAAATATTAAAAAGTAAACACCGAATCCAACAAAGTCTTTTACCGTGTAATACGGATGAAAAGGGATAGTATCTTTAGGTGATTTAACATCGATACCCTTGGGATTATTTGAACCATGAATATGTAATGCTACTAAATGGAGTAGTACTAAAGCTACTATAATAAAAGGCAATAAATAATGCAAAGCAAAAAACCTATTAAGTGTAGGGTTATCAACTGAAAACCCTCCCCAAAGCCAAGTAACTATCGACTTACCAACGATAGGTATAGCTGAAAATAAATTGGTGATTACCGTTGCTCCCCAGTAGCTCATTTGTCCCCAAGGTAACACATATCCCATAAAGGCAGTAGCCATCATGGTAAGAAAAATTATTATACCTATATGCCATAATAATTCTCTAGGTTTTTTGTATGAGCCATAATATAACCCTCTACAGATATGTAGATAAACTGTAGCAAAAAACATCGATGCTCCAACCGAATGTATATAACGTATTAGCCAACCATAATTGACATTACGCATAATCTTCTCAACGCTTTCGAAGGCGTAATCGACATGGGGAGTATAATGCATAGCCAAAATAATACCAGTGATTATCTGAATTACTAAGGCAATACCAGCTATTGACCCTAAGTTCCATAGATAACTCAAATTTTTGGGTGTTCGATATTCGCCTAAATGTTTAAAGAACGAGAAAACAGGTAACCGGTAGTCTATCCACTCTATTACTGAATTGGATTTGCTCGTATTGGATTGTTTAGAATAATTACTTTCATTCATAAATAATTATCCGATTTTAATTTTTGTATCAGAGATAAATTCATATGGTGGGACCGCCAAGTTTAAAGGGGCTGGTCCTTTACGAACCCGACCAGATGAATCATACTGAGAACCATGGCATGGGCAAAACCAGCCATCATAATCACCCTGATTGGCAAGTGGTACGCAACCTAAATGTGTGCAGATGCCTATAGTTACCAACCACTTATCATGCCCAGATTTTACTCTATCTTGGTCAAGTTCAGGGTCTATTAGCTCGGAAAGATTTACATTTCTTGCCTCAGCAATTTTCTCTGGAGTTCTATTAGTAATAAAAACCGGCTTACCTTGCCATTTAACAGTAAGAGTTTGACCTGGTGGAATGTTAGATAAATCCACTTCTATTGAAGATAGAGCTAGAACATCCGCTGAAGGGTTAAATGAATCAACAAGAGGATAGGTAGCACACGCAGCTCCAACTGCCACCATACTGCTGGCAGTTAAGGTTATAAAATCTCTACGAGTTGGCTTATCATAACAATTAGTATTTGACATAAAACAATCAGTATAATTATAGATATATACGTGATATTCTACTATAAAAGTAACAAAATATCAAGGACAGCTTAAGATTAAAGCAGTATATGCTCTATTATTCTTACTTACCATCAGTTGATTTGTCATTACTATCATTAGAATTCTCAGGAGAATCATAAGGATTACGATAAGGTAACATTTCCGGTACAGTTCCATCGTTAGGCAATAACTTCTTTAATCCATCCTCTAAAGTTTTCTCGCCGGTTATTTCGTCATGAACCTCGTATTTTGGAGGATCTCCTAAACATTTCCAGAAATTGGTTAAACTTTCAAAATTGGGACCTAATTTGGGAGTGCAGTGCTGGGCAATTGATTTGGACGTATCAAGAATTTCAGTTGTAGCAGTGGTTACATAGTTTATAAGCCCAACTTTCTCAAGTCCCTTAGCTACCCAAAATAGTACTACCAGAGACGCAACAGCTATCATAACATACCATTTGGCTATGATACTCCATAAAAACACCCCCATAGGATTAGCTGCTATTAGTCTTCTTAAAGCTTGCCACATATATATAACTACCGAAAAATGGTTAAAAAATCTACGATTAGAAATTACATGAATTGTAACAAAATAACAATTTTTTTATTAGTGCAAGGGGCAGTATGGTGTATAATAAAAATTAAATGTTGTAAATATTCTTAATTAGATAGGATGAGAGATAAAATATGATTGGTACAAGGAGCATATCGACACCAATCATAACAAAAATTAGATTTATATTATCAAAATTTTGTAAAACAAGACCGCTAAATATTATGTTGGGTATTAGTAGCGGCATGATTAATATTGCTAGTAGATTAGTATTTGACCTAAAATAGCTTTGAACAGCTCCAATTAAAACTAATAGGCTACTAGACAAAATTAATAGTAGAGTCAGATTGATAAAAAGATATCTTACTGTTAGCATGTCGAGATCGAATATAATATAAATTATTGGCATATTTAATAGAACACTAGTGAGGGAACTAAAAATTATGGCAATTAATTTAGCGGCAATAATTTCGCTCTCATTGAAGTTAGATAATAGTAACTCCAAACTTCCATCCTCGACATCTTGCTGAAATATTAGACTAGAAAAGCCAGTTAGAGCTATCGGTAAAACAATTACTGAAAAAATAACTCCAAATTTTTTAATATCCGCTTGGTCATTAATTAAAGCAGCACTGAAAATACAAAATAAAAAAAATATAAATAGATATTTACTAAGATTATTAATACGATTTTGAATTAAATATTCCCATTTTATTAACTGTATTAGTTTACGCATATAATTTAGGCTGTGAAGGTTTCTAATTGAGCTATTTTGGGTAGTTCCATACATGAGTTAATTATAACAAGCATAATAATGACCACAACTTATGATGTAGTTAACTCTTAACTTTATATTTTTACTACTGCTCTGAACCATCAAGCCCTCTGGTGCCATCTAGCTTTGCATTAACTAAAGATATTTTACTAACAAAAGCTCTGATAAAATTAACATTTGTTAAATCAGTATCATTAAAATTTGTATTATAAAGTTTAGCAGATTCTAAATTGCTACCAATAAGCGACGATTTACTGAAATCTGCACCACTTAAATTTGTCATAGTTAGATCAGTATTCTGTAATACACAACTATGAATTACAGCATTAGATAAATCAACCCCTTTAAGAACGGAATCTGAGAAAATAGTTTGGTTAAATACCATACCTAACAAATTTAAACCTTGTAAATTGATATTTGATAAGTCTTTCACCTGCTCTAAATCTTTTACAGAATATATAGTATTTACCGACTTAAATTTATAAAAGTCCTGATTATTTAATACAATATTTCTATTGAAATCTGAATTAATAAAATTAGTATCTTTATATCTCACATTATTTAATTGAGAATTTACGATTGGCGAACTATCAAAAATTACTTCTGATAAATCTGAATTTATGATAGCTATCTGATAGAAATAGTTATTAACAAACTTTACCCCATTTAAAACAGTATTTTGTATAAGTGTTTTGGTAAAATTTACCTTATTAAATTGAGTGTTAGAGAAATTAGAGTTTATTAACTCACTACTGGTTAAATCAGAATTAATAATAGTTGATTGTTTGACAGAACTATTATTCAATAATGTACTGGCAAGATTACTATTCTCAATATCAGCATTAGCAATATTAATTTTATTTAACTTAAGCAAAATGCTATGGCAATTCTTTATTGATAGATACTGTATACTAGTATCATTAAAGTGAGCATTATCCATCATACTATTTTGAATTTGTACTTGCTTTAATTGTACATTATTAAAATTGCTATTTTCAAAATTACAACTTTCAATAATTGCGTTGGAAAAATTTGTAGACTGAAAAGAAGAAAAAGAAAATAACGAGTTAGTAAGCTTTATATTTTTTAATTGAGCCTGATTAGTAATAGCATGAGTAAAATCTGAATTGTTAATAATAGCTCCAGTAAAATCTGCTCCCGTTAGATCTACAGACTCACAATAACAATCAGTTATATTGACATAATTAGCTAATATTTGCCGCAAATCTGTACCATAAAAAATAGAATGTGATATAGCTGCTTTTTTAAAACTACTTTCTACTAAATTGCTTTTCTGAAAATTAGATTTACTGATAATAGCATCGTCAAATACAGCTTTAGTAAGCTTGGCATTTTCAAAATTAACATTTTCTAAATTAGCCTTAATAAAATCTGTATCCTCAAAATTTGATTGAACAAAATTACTATTTTCCAAATGGGCATTTTCAAATATCGATGCTTGAAAATCTGACTCATAAGCTGATATGTTTTTTAATATAGCACTAGAGAGATCACTTTCCTGAATTATAGACTTTGCTAAGAATGCATTCTCAAAATTTGCTCCTGAAAAATCTACCCGTGATATTTCACAGAGACTTAAATCAACGCCAGAAAGATCCTCATTTATCAGTTTAACACCTACTATCTTCAAGCCTCTCAAGTTTGAACCAAATTTATTCTTAATATTTACTGGTAGCTTATTTTTATTCTGCTCTGCTATATAATTCCTAATAATAAGACTCTGACTATTAGATAACAAACCATTTGCATCTCTTGAAGAATCCAAACAACCGGTAAGGAATAAAAGCAAAGTTATAATAATTAATCTTATTTTGAGATACTTAAATGATTTAAAGAATTTGAGTATTTCATAAAACATTCTTGCTGCCTTTTATATAAGAATATATAGAAGAAAATACTAGGATTTTTACTAAGCCGGTCGGTATAAATATTATAAACCCGCTATAAATAGCCTGTTTAACTCCTATAATTGTTGCTAACCAACTAACTCCCAAAAAGTAAATTATAATGTGTCCTATAAGACAAGCACAAAACATACTCAAATGACGTGAGTATGTTCCGGTAAACTCTTTAGAAAACTTACTTTTAAGTATACTCATTATAGGAGCTGCGATTAAATATCCTGTCAGGTAACCACCTGTTGCCCCAAGAAAATAATGTAAGCCACCTGACATTTTGAGAAACATTGGCAACCCTACTATGCCAGCTGTAATATAAACTAAAACCGTAGCAAAACTAAGTCTTGGGCTATAAGTAAAAGCAATAATACTAATCACCACCGTTTGCATGGATATCAGTACTGGCTTGAGAGGAATAACAATTTGTGCTCCAGCAAACAGAGCGGCTACCCCCATCATTACCTTAGCAATTACAACATAGTTATTTACTATCAAACTTGGTAAAATTTTCTTATTCGTAATGGTCATGAAAATCCTCATCATTAAATTTATTAGTAGGAATATGTAAATTGAGTAATTTCAATTTACGATGTAAAGCTGAACGTTCCATACCTACAAAGGCAGAAGTTTTAGAAATATTATTATTAAATCGATGCATTTGAGTAGATAAATATTGTCTTTCAAAAATCTCCCTTGCTTCTCTTAACGGCATGATCATTATATCAACATTATCTTCCTGCTTTGTAGGCCCAGAACCATTAACTAGAATTTCTGGCGGTATCATAGTTGGCTTGATCATTTGATTACTATTTGAAGATAATGGATTCATAATTAAAGTCCACTCTATTACATTACGTAATTGCCTTATATTACCTGGCCAACTATAAACTTGAAAAGCTGCAATGGTCTCATCAGAAAATTCACGGGCTTTTAAACCAGAAAACTTAGAAAGTTGTCTAACAAAATACTTTACTAATGCAGACATATCATCTTTTCTATCATATAAAGACGGAACTTTTAGAGAAATAACATTTAATCGATGATATAAATCCTCCAGCAGTTCACCTTTACTTATCTCTTCTTGTATAATATTAGAAGTTGCAGCAATAATCCTTATATCTAGTCTTATTGGTTTACTTCCTGGCTTATGAAACATTTGTTCTTGCAAAAATTTAAGTAATTTTACTTGTACTGAAACTGGTAAACCACTAATCTCATCTATGTACAAAGTGGCGTTATTTGCTACTTCTAATATCGAAGGACGTTTAACACCATGGTTATTTATTCCTTCAAATAACTCTTGATGAATACGCTCAGGATCCATACATACTGGACTAAAAATTACAAAAGGTGCATTAGCCCTTTTTGATTTTTTATGAATTAACCGAGCAGCTAGTTCTTTACCACTACCAATTTTGCCTTGAATAAGTATTCTACTAGTAGATAAAGCAGCTTTTTCAATGTCAGATTTAAGTTTGGTGGTAATGTGGGAGTTGCCTATAAGCTCAGTTTTATCAATAACCTTTGATTTTAGATCAAGATTTTCACGTTTTAATTTAGTTGCCTCACAGGCTCTTTTTAACAAAATCACTAACTTATCATGACTAAACGGTTTTTCTAGATAGTCATAGGCACCCATTTTGATAGCATTTACTGCCGTTTCAATAGTACCATGTCCACTAATAATTATCACAGGCATTAGAGGGTAACGTTTTTTTACTATTTCCAAAATCCCAAGTCCATCAAGTTCACTACCCTGCAGCCAAATATCTAAAATAATCGCTGCTGGAGTTCTCTCTTGGAGTATTTTAAAAGCTTGAACACTATTAGCAGCAGCCTTGGTAGTAAAACCCTCTTCCTTTAAAATATCTGAGACTAAATCTCTAATATCTGCTTCATCATCAACGACAAGAACATCTATGGACATCAAATTTTCCTAAAACTAATTATTGAAATTATAGGTTAATAGCTAATATAAAAGAAATCAACTAATTTTTATAACATTTTTGCCACATAATCAACTATATAGCTAAGCTGAGTTATATCATACTCCTAACTAATACAATGTTACAATTACTATGTTGTTGAAGGAATCGGAAAGTTAAGTATACTCAAATGAATTGAAAAGTTGGTAGACAAAGAACAAAATCAAGAAGTGCTAGGAGTATTCAAGTCGAGGAGCGGAAAGTACATTTAGTACGTGAGTACCGCAGAACTTGAATAACGACAACGCAATTCTTGATTTTCATCGAGTATATATTATAAACTTTCTATTTCAGATCAATACAAACTGTACCTAAAGGAATGCTAATGATGTTTTATCATAATAATAGACTTCCTGTAAAAATCGCTTATTGGCTTAATATCTATAAACCTAAAGGCATCAGCTCAGCAAAGCTTGTTTCTATAGTTAAGAGAAACCTTGCAGGAGCTAAAGTTGGTCATTGTGGAACCTTAGATGTTGAAGCGGAAGGTGTACTACCTTTAGCAATTGGTGAGGCAACAAAGTTAGTACGAATTCTGGTAGATGCAAAGAAAACCTATATTTTTACCTTACAGTTTGGCAAACAAACTGATACAGCAGATGCCTCGGGTAAAGTGATAGGCGTTACTGATTATATTCCTAACGAAAACGATTGCCATAATATCTGTAAAAAATTCATAGGTACAATTACACAACGTCCTCCTGCCTTTTCTGCTATAAAAGTTAACGGTATTAGATCCTATAAATTAGCACGAGAAAATTTGACTGTCGAATTAACCCCTAGGAATATTGAAATATATAATCTAGAATGTGTCAATTTTAACCATCAAAATAACCAAGCTACCTATAAGGTAGAATGCTCTAAAGGTACGTATGTAAGAACCCTAGCAGAAGATATTGCTTTATCCTTGCAAAGTTTAGCATTTGTGTTAGAATTACAGCGTACTAAGGTTGGAATATTTACAGCAAGCAATGCTATTAAATTATCAGAACTTGATGTACAAAACCAAGGAACAAAGAAATTCCTTGAAGAAAAAAGCATAAAGATTGAAGCAGTACTGGACGACATCCTGGTACTTGATGCTACTACTGACCAAGCTAAAAAAATTATTTATGGTCAGAAATGCTATTTTGATTGCCTTGAAAAGATTGAATTAGTTTGGATTCGATACCAAAACTCCCTTTTAGCAATTGGTAGCTTGAGTGAAAATTGCTTTAATTCTTTACGAGTATTTAACCTATAAAATAAACATGGAGATTACTGATGTCGGTTACAGCACAGCGTAAGCAACAATTAATTACAGAATATGCTACTAAAGAAAATGATACTGGTTCTAGTGAAGTGCAATGTGCAATTCTAACTGAAAGAATTAGCAACTTAACAGAGCATTTTAAAACTAATCACAAAGATTTTTCCTCAAGGAGAGGATTATTAATGTTAGTTGGTCGTAGGCGTCGATTATTAGATTACATCAAGAAACAAAGTTTAAGCAGATATTTGTCGTTGATTAATAAACTAGGAATAAGAAAATAAAATAAAACCCGGATAAAAAATCAAAAAATTAGCCGGGTTTTTTTGTTAATTAAATAGGAAAAAGAATGTTTGAAGAAATAACTAAAACGATAGAATTCGGTGGAAAAACACTTGAATTAACAACTGGTAAAATTGCTCGCCAAGCTGATGGAGCAGTTATGATAAAAATGGGAGAAACTGTCTTGTTGTGTACTGCTGTAAGTGCCAAAGAAGCAAAAGAAGGGATAGGATTCTTTCCACTTACTGTCCATTATAAAGAAATGGCATTTGCTGCTGGTAAAATACCGGGCGGTTTTTTTAAAAGAGAAGGTAAAGGGTCAGAGAAAGAAGTATTAGTCTCACGCTTGATCGACCGACCAATTAGACCATTATTCCACCCAGCTTTTCTTAACGAAACCCAAGTAATTTGTACTGTTCTTTCATACGATCCTGAGTGTAATAGTGATATATTAGCAATTATCGGTGCATCCGCTGCATTAGCTTTATCTGCAGCACCATACCAACATATAGTAGCAGCCAGCAGAGTCGGTTTGATAGATGGTAAATTCATCCTAAACCCTTCTTTTAACCAGTTGAAAACCAGTAAATTGGACTTAGTAGTGGCGGGAACCGACACATCAGTTATGATGGTTGAGTCTGAAGCTGATCTATTATCCGAAGAGCAAATGTTAGAAGCTATTGAATTTGGTCACAAGGCATTGCAGCCTGTAATTGGATTGATTAATGACTTAGCAAAAATTGCTGGGAAAGCTAAGATACAGCCTACCGAGTTATTCCCTACCAGCTTAAAAGAACAAATTAGTAGCATAGTGCAAGAAGATATTAAAAATGCTTTCGCTATTAAATTAAAACAAGAAAGACTATTAGCGGTAAAGCAAATACATGATACAATTAAGCGGCACTTTGCAGAAGATATTGCTAATAATAATCTCACTAATGCTCAGATTGAATTCGCTCTCAAAGAAGTAGAATCAGATGTACTACGTCATGACATATTAAAGAAAAATATTCGTATAGATGGTAGAAAACCAACAGATATAAGAAACATAGCTTGTGAAGTTGCAATACTGCCAAAAACACATGGTTCAAGCTTATTTACTAGAGGAGAAACACAAAGTTTAGTAGTCACCACCCTAGGAACTGGTCAAGATGAACAAATTGTTGATAGTTTAGACGGAGAATATAAAGAGCGTTTTATGCTCAACTATATCTTCCCCCCTTACTCAGTAGGAGAGGCAACCCCGGTAAGAGCTCCTGGTCGCAGAGAGATAGGGCATGGCAAACTAGCATGGAGAGCCATTAACCGCATGTTGCCAACTAAAGAACAGTTTCCTTATTCCATTAGGGTGGTATCAGAAATTACCTCCTGTAATGGCTCATCATCCATGGCCACTGTTTGTGGTAGTTCAATGGCTCTTATGGATGCTGGAGTACCGATCAAAACTTCTATAGCAGGTATTGCTATGGGTTTGATAAAAGAAGATGATAAATTTATAGTTTTATCTGATATTATTGGGGATGAAGATCATCTTGGAGATATGGACTTTAAAGTAGCTGGTAGCACAGAAGGTATAACCGCCCTACAAATGGATATTAAAATATCTGGCGTAACATTTGAAATAATGAAACATGCTTTAGTTCAAGCAAAGCTTGGTCGTGTTCATATTTTACAAGAAATGGATAAGGCTATTAATAAAACCAATAACAATATCAGCCAACACGCCCCTTGTATTCATAGCTTTAAAATTGATAAAGACAAAATTAGAGATGTTATAGGACCTGGCGGTAAAGTAATACGTGAAATTTGTGATACAACATCAGCTAAAATTGACATAAGTGATGATGGTAATGTAACTGTTTCGGCAGTAGGTAAAGAGAAGCTAGATATGGCAATTGCCAAGATTAAGTTAATTGCCATTGAGCCTGAAATTGGTGGCATATTCAATGGAACAGTTGTAAAAATATTAGACTCTGGAGCATTTATAAATTATTTAGGTAATCGTGATGGATTCATCCATATTAGTGAGATATCAAAAGAACGTATTGAATCTGTATCTAGTGTTTTAAAACATGGGGATATAGTAAAAGTTAAACTTATTGGTTTTGACAATAAAGGCAAAGCTAAATTAACCATAAAAAACATTGACGCTACCACTATTCCAAACGTTACAAATAATCATAAATCTGAACCTTATAAAGATAACACTGATAATAATGGTAATAAACGTGAATCTGCTAAAAAATGGCAAAATAATAAACCATCTAGTGAAGATGAAACAGTAACTAAAGAACGTAAGTACTTTAATTAATTCATCTTATGCATAACCCATGGCAATTTTAAATTGCCATGCAGAAAAGTACAAGATGTCATTGCGAAGAAACCTAACACTACAGCTGTAGATTTCAAAAACTAGAAACCATATTGTAAAGAAAACCCTCAAATTTTCTATAATTTATTCAGTCTACAACTGTAGTGCTAGGTTATAAGAACAAACAACCGTCATCGCGACTTGTCTTCGAGATAAATATGAGCAAGAATTATGCTTTAAAGTAGGGTTGCTATGCGGTGTGTAGGACAAAAGTTTACATTTTAGTTACTGGCTATACATTATCATTTTACAGATTTTATCATTTGGGGCATAGTTAAATCAAATAAATTCAACAAATTTTGTTGAAACTCGCTTAATTTTGATAATCTTGCTACTTTACAACCTTTGATAGTATAATACAAAAAACATATTTTATCCAACTCTCTTAATGCTTCCTCAATGGTCACATTATATTTACCATCCTTAGTTACTCCACAACCATATTTCAACTTATTTTTCATATAGTGTCATATTTTTAATGCCAACATACAGACAAATACATGTCCCTTTGTTCTATTGCTTTTCCTTAAAAAAATCGGCCTTACTTCCAGCAATCCCGTCTTCATACTGCTAAAATTCGATTCTACTTCATGTAGATTATGGTAGGCTTTATCAACCAATTCTTTACTCATCAGTTTAGACACTGTTAACAAAGCTTATTTAATTGGTGAATAAAGTCTTTTTTGCTGCAAATTATAAGATTTTTTTGAAATAGGTATACTATTCCGGCAAAAATCTTATTAATTTTTGTTAAAAAATCCATTAATTCATCAATCAAATAAGCTTTGTTAACAGTGTCTAATCTCAATCTGTGTTTCAATCGCATAACAACCATCGAGAGCAAACAATTCTTTTTTCTTATCTTGATCAATTTCAACCACTATTTGGTTGCCATCTAATTTTAGGTTGATAAATTTATCTATCCGCCATTCTTCAGCAATCTTTTGGATATTATTTAAACCAGTTTTTGGCTTTGCTTTCTTATGGGTTGATACATATATATTACGTTCTTCCACCTTTGCCACCAGTTTTTTAACTCGGTTATTCCTGTCAAACTCAAGTTTTCGGGCTATAGAACCATTTTTTCTTAAAATGTATCTTTTACCATTACTGGTTACAGAGAATTTACTCAATCTACAACTGTAGTACTAATTGAAACTGCAAAATGGAATAACATCAATCCTTGGAAATATTTACAAAAAGTGCTTGATACCATACAATTTTCCTTCACATTCTACACAAGCAAAATTCTATGGCTAATTTTCTGGCAATAATATTTCTCTTTTACCAGTATGGTTAGGAGGAGATATTACCCCATTTTGTTCCATTTTTTCAACAAGAGTAGCAGCTCGATTATAACCAATTCGTAAACATCTTTGTATATAGCTAATTGATACTTTTCGTTCTAACTGTACTATTTGCACAGCTCTTTTATATAAAGCCTCATCATTTGTTGAGTCATCTCCTAGACCTTCGGCATTTAATTCATCATCATCTAATTGCTGAGTCACTGCTGAAATATATTCAGGCACTCCTGTTGATCTTAAATATTGAGTTATTTTTTCCACCTCTTTATCATCAACAAATGGACCATGAACTCTAGTAATTTTTGACGAATTACCCATATAAAGCATATCTCCCATACCAAGTAACTGCTCAGAACCTTGTTCACCAAGAATAGTTCTACTGTCAATCTTAGAAGTCACTTTAAAACTGATACGGCTCGGAAAATTAGCTTTAATCACCCCAGTAATAACATCAACGGAAGGTCTCTGAGTTGCCATGATAATATGAATACCTGCCGCTCTTGCCATTTGAGCCAGACGTTGTATCGATAATTCGATATCCTTGCCAGCTACCAGCATTAAGTCAGCCATTTCATCAACAATTACTACAATGAATGGTAATTTCTCCATATTCATTTCAATTGTTTCATAAATAGGTTTACCGGTTTCCGGATCAAATCCTGTTTGGACAGAACGTTCCAATATTTTACCGTTTGACGCAGCTTCCATAATTTTAGCATTATAACCTGCTATATTTCTAACCCCAATATTTGACATTGCTCTATAACGATTTTCCATCTCTTTTACTGCCCATTTCAGAGCTACCACGGCTTTACTTGGTTCGGTAACCACTGGGGTTAGAAGATGTGGTATGCCATCATAGGTTGACAGTTCAAGCATTTTGGGATCGATCATTATTAACCGGCATTCTTCTGGGGTATAGCGGTAAAGTATGGAAATTATCATAGCGTTAATTGCTACTGATTTACCGGAACCAGTCGTACCTGCAACTAACAAATGGGGCATTTTTGCTAAATCTGCAACACAAGGCTTGCCAGCTAGATCCTTACCTAAAATCAATGGTAGCATAATACTACTATCTTGATATTCCGGTGTTTCAATTAGTTCTCTTAGACAAAAGAAAGCTCGTTGCTTATTGGGTAATTCAATACCTAAAACGTTTCTACCTGCTATTACAGCTATTCTAGTTGATATTGCAGATAATGATCTGGCAATATCGTCTGATAGACCTATAATCCTAGAAGATTTAGTACCGGCAGCTGGCTCAAATTCATATAAGGTGACAACTGGACCTTGGCTAATATTAATGACCTGACCTTTAACACCAAAATCATTCAGAACAGTTAACAGTGTTTGGGCATTATTTTGTAGTTCGGATGAAGTTTCTACTTTTATATTTTGACTGTCAGCTTGTTTTAATAATTCGATAGGAGGCAGGTCTAGTAATTGGTCATTTTCTTTTTTCAATGAAGATTGTTTCCTTAAAAAATGAGATTGCGTGTCATTATTTTTTCCTGGGAATCCATCTAGTCTATCAGCATATGAAGCTTCTTCTTGATTAATAAAAGGAGTTTTTTTTGTCAGAACTGGTTTAGTTGAGTTGCTATTTGTTGATATTTTAGGTAAGGGGATAAATTTTCTATAAGGTATTAGTTGAAATAATTTGATTATAGCATTCCAAAAAGCTGAAAATTTTATTTCTGCTAATAAAAATAATAAAATAAATGTAATAATAATTAAAGCGTAATCGGCTCTAGCATCTAATTGTTTGACTAATGGATAAATAATAGTACCAACTGTTCCGCCGGCACCTGATGGTAAATAATCAATTTTTATATTAGTGCAGACTACCGATAATGATATAATTGAAAGCAGCAGCACCATTATCCTGATGCTAACCCATTTTTTCTCTAAACGCCACACGCTCAAAGACCAAAAAAAACAACAAATTGGTAAAATAAACGATGCTATACCAAAAAACTGGTAAAAAATATCCGCCAAATAACAACCAAAATAACCTAATAAATTGCTTGGATATTTGCCTGTTACAGAATTAAAAGAAGGATCGTTTGGATTATAAGTTACTAGTAATAAAATAGTAATGCAGCCCACCAACATTAACAAAGCAGACTGCACTCTATTATTAGTAAGAATCCTGTTTATGTAATATAGCACAAAATTTGCCTAAAAAATGAACCACTTTGGTCGTTGCCTAAGATCCTCAAAGAACCTAGTATGTATAAATGGAATCCATATATCTGCATAGTAGACTCAGACAGGGATGCTTCCTAACAATAAAAATTATAGTCCCGGGGCAATATACATTAAGCTCACGAACCAAGCAGCTCATATCTTCTCACTCTTTCTTCAAGAGATTTATTTTAAATCGATATACCGAGTATTTTATAATATCACTTTCCAATCTTTCTTGCAAGGTCTTCTAAATATCCTGCTATAGTACTTAACGTTTCTGCAAATTTCTCTTCTTCGCAAGGTATTTTATCACCATCGATTTTAGCGATTTTATTAGTCAAACTTTGTACTTGTTCCTGTAAACTTAAGGCAGACATAACTAATAATAGTTCAAATGATGCTGATGGACTAACCTTTTTTATTTGTGTAATATTTTCATTTAACTTGGTTGCAATATTACACAATTCTTCTTCCGATCCGTCGCTACATGCCAATTGAAAAGTTTTGCTACCCAGTATTATTTTTACTATAGACATCTATATTATGTGTTTTTATGTTTCATTTCTTCCAGTTCAGCAATATATACAGCTATTTGCTCAAGTATTTTTGCATAATTATCCTTGAGATGTTTATTTTCGTCTTTCAGTTTATTAATTTCTTCATGTTGCTCCGCAATATCCGACAAAAGACCTTCAACCCCTTGATCCACTTCTTGCATTAATTTAAGTAACAAATCGTTAGTTATTGTCATTCATATGGTAATATTAAGTGGAAAATTATTGGAATTATTATTAACATTAAAATAGAGATTATAATTAGCTGTTTTTTCCATTTATAATCAGATGCCATTGGATCAGGCCTATTTTTGAGGTCAATATCTTTAGGGACTCCTTGTTCATCTTCCTCACTAGAATTTAAAACTATCCCTAAATAATTTGAATATAACTTAAGATAACCCTTTACATAAACTTCCGCTGGCATTGAATCTATGTCTCCTTCTTCAAGAGCTGCTAAATATTGCTTTCTAATTTTCAAATAAGCAGATATCTCTTCAAGAGTTTTACCAGACTCTATTCTCGCTTGTTTTAGGGATGACGACATAACATTCTACTCAAGTTTACGCAAAAAGCTTTCAAACTTCTTATTTGCTAAAATTAAAATATTTAAGTCAATATTTTCCTGCAATCTAATTCCCTTGACAAAATCTAGGAAAATAGATGCAGAGTCTATATTATTATCAATCCATAAATCTAAATCAATACTTACTTTAGATTTGTTAATTATTTTAATTAATAATTGTCTTTGTTTATCATACAAATCATCTTTTAAGGATTGCGTTGATAATCTATTCCAATAAGAATCATTTAGCTGTTTATCACAAGATTTACGAAGCCAATCAATACTAAATTTATTACCAGTAGCAAAATATAAACTAGCAACATCATTATTTGTAGCTTTGGTCTTTTTTGCAATATATATTATGTCAAAAACCGATACTAAGCTATCAAGGGTTGCAACCCTCTGAGCTATCTCATTTGTTACTCCCAATAAAGTATATTGCTTAACTTTATCATCAAATTTATTCTTTGCTTCCCCTAAAAGAAACTTACTCACCACTTTGCTAAGCATCCTAGATGGTTCATAAAATTCATCGATAGTATCGCTGATATTGATAGGATGTTTTATATGCTTTAAAAACCAAGAGATACCTCTACGCATAATTTTAGCAAGTTCAGTGAACATGTCAATTTTAACTTTATATTCTATAGTACTTGGTAGAGATTCCACTATAGTCCATAAATTATCCAAATCAAAAATTTCACAGATAATGGTATATGAACGAACCATATCACAAAGAGCAGCACCAGTGTCACGTTTTATAAGATTAAGTGATGGACCGCCTAACTGATTAATAATTTTATTTGTTACAACGGTTCGAATAATTTCATGCTTAAGTGGATGAGATAAAATCTCATCACGAAATTTTTCTTGCATTAGTGCTGGGAAATAATTAATCAGATAAGACTCAAAATATTTATCTTTTGAGAATGTTGCTGTTATTAAATCATGATAGACTGAGCGTTTACTATAAGAAAGTAATACACAAAGCTCAGGACGGGTTATATTTTCCTTATTAAGTGTCCTTCGAATTAACTCCTCCCGAGTTGGTAGAAACTCAACAGTTCGATCAATTAATTTTTCTTCTTCTAAAGTATCAATAAACTGGCTAAATATCTCGATAGTCGAAATACGAGATAATTGCATGATATTAATTGCTTGATTCTGCTTATAATTATCAACTAACACCAATTCTTCAACTTGTTTGGTCATAGTTGACAATAGCTTATTACGTTCTTCTAAACTGATTTTCTTAGAAGACATAGCTTGATTAAGAGCAATTTTTATATTTACCTCATGATCGGAGCAATCAACACCAGCTGAATTATCAATGAAATCAGTATTTATCTGTCCACCGAGCTTGCTATATTCTATTCTACCTTGTTGCGATACACCAATATTTCCCCCTTCCCCTATTACTTTAGCTCTAATATCCCTACCATTGACTCTCAGATTATCATTTGCCTTATCGCCTATCTCTAGGTGACTTTCTGTCGAAGCCTTTATATAGGTTCCTATACCACCGTTCCACAGCAAATCAACTTCTGCTTGTAAAATAGCCCTAATCAGCTGTTCTGGCGTTAATTGGTCAACATCTATCTTTAGCAATAATTTGGCTTCTGTAGATAACAAGATAGACTTACTACTTCGCTCAAAAACCCCCCCACCTTTTGAAATTAACTGCTGATTATAGTCAGACCAATTTGATGTAGGTAACCCGAACAATCTCATACGTTCATTAAAACTAATAATTGGATCAGGTTGTGGGTCAATAAATATATGTTTATGATTAAATGCGGCAACAAGTTTTATTGCATTAGACCTAAGCATGCCGTTACCAAAAACATCTCCAGACATATCTCCAATGCCAACAACAGTAATAGGATATTTTTGTACATCAATACCCATAGCGTAGAAATGACTTGCTACAGAAATCCACGCTCCTTTTGAAGTAATAGCCATTTTTTTATGGTCATAACCGGCAGAGCCGCCTGAAGCAAAAGCATCACCTAACCAAAAATTATATTCTGCAGATACACTATTTGCATAATCCGAAAAAGTTGACGTGCCTTTATCTGCCGCAACTACTAGATATGGGTCTTCTTGGTCGTAGATAATAGTATTTTGCGGTTGGATAATTTTGCCATTAACTATATTATCAGTGATGTCAAGTAAACCACGGAGAAAATTCTTATAACATTCTATAGCTTTTGCCATATATTCTTGACGAGTCATATTATCATCAGTGAAATTAAGGAAAAAACCACCTTTTGAGCCGTCGAAAGGAACAATGACCGAATTTTTGGTGCTTTGTGCTTTCATTAGCCCTAATACTTCTGTTCTATAATCTTCTCCTCTATCAGACCATCTAATACCACCACGAGATACTTTACCACCTCGTAAATGAATAGCTTCAAAATCATTAGCATAAACAAATATTTCGGCAAATGGTACTGGCAAAGGTAAATTAGGAACTTTTTTTGAATCAAATTTAAAAGAAAAATAATTTTTACAGGCTATATTATGTTTGTTAGCTGCATTTTCTAAGTCATTAGAGATAGGCTGATAACAATTAGTTCTAACAATAGCTTCAATAATACCAAACATATACCTTAGAACTTTATCCTCACTACTACTGGTGATTTTATTAAGATAGCTAAGTATACTATTTTTTATAGTTCTTGTGTACTCATCTGAAGAATTTGCCGGATTAAATTTAGCATCAAACAAATCAACTAACATTTTAGTATATAAAAAATGTTTTATTAAAATCAATTGAACATAGCCCTTACCATAGATAAAGCCCGTTTGATGTAAATATCTAGTTAATGCTTTAACTAATTTAACTTGCCACCAATTAAATCCTGATAACACTATCAATTTGCTTAAAGAATCATTAGCTAGAAGTCCTAGAGATATTTTATCTAAAGCCTCTTCTACATTTGCTTTGAGTAGATCAATATTGCCTTCAATAGTGATCAATGGTTCGAGAGTGAATTCATATATCCAACTTTCTTTTATATCTCCTGCTTCTTTTATAGCAAAGCTTTGTTCATCTATGGCTTTGAATCCCAAATTTTCTATAGATGGTAGTAGGTCTGAAAGAGCTAATTTGGGTGCAGGGCTGTAAATTTTTAGCTGAAATGCCATATTGTTTATGGCAATTAAATTAAATATAGGCTTGTGATAGATACTAGCTTCTTTTAGATACTTAATATCTGTTAAAGTTGTTTGTCCATTAAATTTCTCTCTATAATTAATAGGAAAAATTGGGTCAAAAAGTTTAAAATTTACTCCTCCCTGATATTCACCAAAATTTTTACATAAATTATGATAGAAATCCTCACTCCAACGAGTGGAAATTTTATCTAACTCTTGCTCTATTGTTTCAACTTCAAAATCAAAACTATTTTTATTCTGTACTTCTAACGTGACAAATAAATATGAAAAATTTTCCGCTACTTCTGCCATATAATCTGATAATATTATACCATTAAGTGTCTCCGATAAATAACAATTTATTGCACTATGTACTTCTGGTGTTAAACGATCTCTTGATAAGAATATTATAATATTAATAAAACAACCAGACCAATCTTGTTGAATAAATAATTTGAGTTTTCTACTCATCATACCTGAAAGTACATGTAAGCACATACAATATAGCTCACCTTCATCAATCTGTATCAAGGCTTCTCTAGGTAAGGTTTGGACTATACTTTTAAGCTTTTTGGTATTATATCCATCAGTTGAAAAGGCGGCTTTATCTAAAACGAATTGTAGTTTTTGTTTCAATATAGGAATATCAGTAACTGGTTGGTAATATATTGCAGAACTATATAAACCAAAAATTATGCTACCTGAAAGATATTTTTTATCCTGATCAATTCTCTTAACTAAAATGTAATCTACTAAGTTATTTCTATGTACACTTGATATGGTATTAATCTTACCTAAAATGACTAATTTATTGTTATGTAATGGACTTGCTGAACGTTCGATAATATCAATAATTTCGTTTCTAGTATCTTGCCCTTGCCATATTTTTTTGACACCCTCTTCTGATAAAAAATCTTTGGAAATTAGATCAAAGTTAATCATACCTAGAAAAGTAAAATTATCATTTTTTAGCCAGTTTAAGAAATGTGTAGACTCATTATAATCCAAATGGTTGTCATTATATAATTGATGATTATTTTTGATCTCGTCTGAAATCATCGTCACTCTGTTTAATAGTTTAGACCATACATTATGGGTAGTGTCTACTTGATCTAAAATTTCATTTAAGGAATTTTCTAAAGAGTTAATATCTTTCTGATCAAAATTTCCTAGAATGGTTATATGTACCAAAGATTCGTCATTATCTTTCTTTATATCCAGTATTTCTTGTAAGTGACCATCATTATTTCTTACGCAAGCTATAACAGGATGGAGTAAAAATTTAGCTTTCAAGTTGAGAGATGTTAATAAACAAATAATCGAATCAACGATGAATGATTTATTATCATTTAATAGCAAAATATTAATTGCGGGATTATTTTCAATTATCGTGCTAACGATCTGCAATTTTCGTTTATGCTGTTTTTCTTTAAAGAACTGAAAAGCACTGTGAGCAAACTCACCAAATAATTCTTGTCTATCTTTAAACCTATAATCTACAGGAATATAAACTAGAAATTTTTGTACAAATTTACTAAAAAGCGGGTCTCCACTTTTTACCTTACTCAATGATAAAATTTCTGATTTATAATTAGGTACTTGACAAGTAAGCCTACTTAAAGATAAAGATGCCCTCTCTGTAACACTGTTTATTGTAACCTTTTCTATTGTCATATTTGTTACCAAACTTTATAATTATTTCAAAGATTAAGAATTATATAGCTAACCCGATTTTAGTATACTCCGTCTATTAGCGAGGAGTGTGTAAATACGACGAAGCAATCCAAATCTAATCATTTTCTTGGATTGCTTCGTCGCCACAAAGTGGCTTCTCGCAATGACGCCTAGAGTTTCAAGAACTTATTCAGGTTAAGCTATTATATATTATATTAAATAAATTACTTAAGCAAGAGGCTCTATCATCATGGAAACTATTTTTGCTCAAAGCTCCAAACCAGGAAAAGCAGGCGTTGCAGTCTTCCGTATTTCTGGACCTAAAAGCTTGATTGCATTAAAACACCTGCTTAAAAATGATAATGCCCCGTTTATTCCTAGAGTCATGTACTGTAAAAAACTTATAAATCCTAAAAATCAAGAATTAATTGATGAAGCAGTGGTAGTATACTTCCAAGCTCCAGCTAGCTTTACTGGAGAAGAGGTAGTAGAAATATATACCCATGGCAGTATAGCAATTGCTGCCATGCTAACTGAAATATTGTTAACCATCGATAGTTTAAGAATGGCAGAACCTGGGGAGTTTACTCGTAGGGCGTTTTTAAATGGCAAATTTGATTTAACTGCAGCAGAAGGTATTGCTGATTTAATTGAAGCAGAAACTGTTTGGCAACATAGGCAGGCGGTTAAACAAGTTGGTGGAGGACTCGAAGAGCTTTATAATGGGTGGAGACAAACTTTACTGACCATTATCGGTTTGCTGGAAGCTTATATTGATTTTCCCGATGAAGATATTCCACAAGAAATATTAAATAGGGTTATGACTCTTAGTGGTGAACTTAAATATGCTATAATAAAACACCTTAACGATAATAGACGGGGGGAACTGCTTCGAAGTGGCATTAAATTGACTATTTTAGGAACTCCTAATGTTGGTAAATCTAGCTTACTTAATTTCTTGATGCAAAGAGACGTCGCCATTGTATCAAATATTGAGGGTACAACTCGTGATATAATTGAGGGGCATCTAGATATTGGAGGCTATCCAATTATATTACAAGACACAGCTGGTATAAGGGCAAGTGATGATTTAATAGAATTAGAAGGCATCAAACGAGCAATTGAATCAGCAAAAATGGCTGACATCAAAATAATTATGCTTGATGCTGTAAAGTTAAATAACTCACCCTCATATTTTGAGGAAATGACTAGTATTATCGATTTGATAGATGACAATACTATAATATTGATCAATAAAATTGATCTTTTAAATGAAATGTACCAAATAGATGTATGTATCAATAAATTGCTTCCTTTAAATAAAATTTATTTAAAGATTTCTATAAAAGATAATATTGGAATGGATAGTCTGTTAAAGGAAATCGAAAATATTGCCCATAATATAGCTGGTTTAACCGAAACACCGCATATTACTAGGCAACGTCAACGAGCATTTATCGAAAAAGCATTGGAATATTTAGAAAAATTCACTAATGATAATTTTAATAGTGAAAATGACTTAGTGCTAGCCACAGAAGATGTTAGAATGGCTATTAGAAGTTTGAGTAATGTTACTGGTAAAATTAGCGTTGAAGAAGTGTTAGGGGAAATATTTAGTAATTTTTGTATAGGTAAATAATCGATGATTCAAAAAAAACAACAAGAAGTATTAGAGCTACTAGATAAATGGCAGAAATATCTGAAATTACAAAGAAATTATTCGGAACATACGATAATTTCTTATAAGAATGATTTAGAAAATTTTCTGAATTTTCTAAATCACTATAATTCAGAAGTAATAACCATTAATTCTCTAAAGCAAGTCGATATAAGACTAGTACGAAGCTGGCTTTCCAAAAGGCAACAGGATAATTACCTAACAGCTTCTAATTCTAGAGGTTTGTCTGCTATCAAGAATTTTTATAAATATCTAGAAAAGACCACTAATATTACTTGCCATGCAATTTTTTCCATCAAAAGTCCTAAGAAAGCGAAAATATTACCTAAATCCTTATCGCAGTATGATGCTCAATTATCCATTGAACATATTAATAATTTTACTGATTCAGAATGGGTGGAGTTGAGGAATAAAGCCCTATTGGTGCTTATTTATGCTGCTGGTCTTAGAATATCTGAGGCATTATCGATAACTAAATCTCATCTACAAGACTTAGATTTTATAAAAATAATAGGAAAGGGCAAAAAGGAGCGACTAATACCATGGACACCAATAGCTAGAGATTTTATAGAACAATATTTGGGCAAATTACCTTATAGTATCGGTGAAAAAGATCCAATATTCCGAGGTAAGTTAGGTAAAAAGCTACAAGCTCCAGTATTTAATCGTGAATTGATACGATTACGTCGCTTCTATGGATTACCGGAACATCTATCAGCTCATTCCTTTAGACATAGTTTTGCAACTCATTTGCTTGAAAATGGAGCAGAATTAAGGTCTATTCAGGAATTACTTGGGCATAAAAGCTTATCAACTACCCAGCGTTATACTAAAGTTAGTCTAAAGTATTTGGAGAATATTTATAATAATGCCCACCCAATATCAAAATCTGATAGCAAAATATTATAATCTTCTTGCCATAATTTTTAGTTATACGTTATATTATCCATACTTTAATATTGAGAAACCCGTATGCCTAGAATTACTTTACTGGAAGGATATAAGCCTTCTAATGATGAAGAATATATGAATCCTAAACAGCTAGAATATTTTAGGCAAAAACTTCTTGAGTGGAAACGTTCTTTGCTAGAGGAGTCGCGAGAGACCTTAAACCATCTCAAGGAAGAAAATTGGAATGAGCCAGATTTTAATGATCGTGCATCAATTGAAACGGATACAGCACTCGAATTACGAACAAGAGACAGGTATCGTAAGCTTATTGATAAAATAGAAGAAGCTTTGGTAAGGATAGAAAAAAATGAATATGGCTATTGCGAAGAAACTGGAGAGCCAATTGGCTTAAAACGTTTAGAAGCAAGACCAGTTGCAACTTTGTGTATTGAATCACAAGAGAGACATGAAATCTACGAAAAACAGCATATAGATTTATAGTGATAGTCTTTTTATAATTTCATCTTTGCTAAGTAGAGGTAATATGACCGACATTTCTGGCCCAGATGTCATTCCCGTTATAGCAAGTCTTAAAGGCAGGAATATTTCCTTGCCTTTTTTACCAGTAACGATCATAATCTTTTTAGTCCATATGCTCCAACTATCGATGGTTATCTGCTCGTCTATTAACAAAGTAGCTGCTCGCTGTAAAAATTCTTTATCTAATCCTTCAACTTTAGATGGCGAATAACAAATATTCCACCAATCTTTTATTTCATATAATTTTTGTAAATTACCTCTAACTGCTAGCCAAAATTGCTCATTTACTTGTTCAGCCTTAATCTCTTTTAAGCGATCTTTTATTTCACCAAAGCTAAGGTTGATTAGCAATTTATGATTTAAACGCTCTAATTCTTCCTGTAAATAAGTTGTTGGACTTCTAGAAAAATTATTAATGTCAAATTCTTTTGTTAGCTCATCTAAATTCTTAAACGGTACAATAGCCGATGATGAGCCAAGCAGACTAAAGAAACTATTAATTGCCATCGGTTCTAATCCAATTTCATCCCTTAGAGAAGCAATCTCAAACCCCCCTATTCTTTTAGATATTTTTTCATCCCGACTGATCACTAGACTAAGATGGGCAAAATTTGGTACCTCTACCCCTAGAGTTTCAAACATTTGCACCTGAATTGCAGTATTGGTCACATGATCCTCTCCTCGAATAATATGGGTAATGCCATAATCAATATCATCAATAACCGAACAAAGCATATAAGTCATACTATTATCCTCTCTGACAACTATCGGATCACCAATATTTTTACCTTCATATTTAACTTCACCTTTAATCATATCTTGCCAAATAATTGGAGTATGTGATACCAAGAATCGATAATGTGGTTTTCTGCCTTGGCCAATATAATCATTTATTTGTTGTTCAGTGAGATTCAAAGCTGCACGATCATATATAGGAGGGAGTCCTCTTGATAATTGTAATTTACGCTTCAATTCAAGCTCTTCTTGGGTCTCAAAACAAGGATATAATTTTTTCTTTTGTAATAATAATGTTTTTACCGCCTCATACCTGTCAAGTCTGTTAGATTGACAAAAAGTTTGATCCCAGTTAAGTCCTAAAAATTTAAAATCCTCTTCAATGGCATTTTTATATTGTTGTTTGCTACGTTCAAGATCGGTGTCATCAAACCTTAAAATGAATATGCCATTATGCTTTCTAGCGTATAACCAATTTATCAGAGCTGTCCTACTGTTACCTATATGCAGCATACCAGTTGGTGATGGGGCAAATCTTGTGATAACCTTTTTCATAATTTTTTAACCGCTTATTTGGTTTTTTTCTTTCTTGTCACTTTTTTTGCAGCAACAGTCCTTGCCCTAACATTCTTTTTAGGAACTTTTGTTACCATTTCTTTTGGCTTATCAGCATCTTTCTCTGGTTTATTTTTCAACCTATTATTACTGGCTTCAATTATTTCCACAGCCATTTCTATTGTAATGGTAAAAGGATCGTATCTTTTAGGTATTGAAATAAACCTACCAAGATATTTAAGATACGGACCATACCTACCTATACCCAGTATAATCTCTTGATCAGATTCAGGGTACAGGCATAATCTAACCGGCAACTCAAGAAGCCTCAGAGCCAAACTAAGAGTCACGTCACTTTGTGCTACCGACGGCGGCAATGACGCACGTTTTGGTTTTTCACCCTTGGCAACTTGTTTGCTAGTCTGAACATAAAAACCATATGGACCTTTTTTTAACAAAACATCATGACCCTCCTTATCTACTCCCAATAATTTGTTCTCTTCAACCATGTCAACAATATCACTATTTTTCGAAGTAATTGGTTTTTTAAAAGTACATTCAGGATAGTTACTACAAGCTAAAAATGCTCCAAACTTACCAAGTTTTAGAGCTAATTGACCTGTAGAACATGATGGGCAATTTTTTGAATTAGTACTTTCTGAATTTTCTCCAAATAGGTGATAATCTAATGCTTGCTCAACATAAAGAATTATATCAGATATTTTCTTATCACTAACTATTTCTACGTTATTATTAAACCCATCCCAGAATTTTTTTAGTAAAAATTTCCACTCTATTTTACCTTCTGCCACCTCATCCAAATCATTTTCCAGATCAGCTGTAAAATCATATTCAACATATTTCTTAAAAAAACCTGTTAGAAACGTTGTCACTAAACGTCCTAATTCCTCTGGAAAGAAACGTTTTTTCTCAACAATTACATATTTCCTATCTTGCAACACTGATATAATAGAAGCATAGGTAGAAGGGCGACCAATCCCAAGCTCCTCAAGCTTCTTCACTAAACTAGCTTCCGAATATCTTGGTGGTGGATCGGTGAAATGCTGAGCTGGGTCCACTGAAATCGTAGTTAATTTTTCTCCTTCTTTTAGCGAAGGTAGCAACCGATTTTCTTCTTCCGTTTCATCATCTAGACCTTCACGATAGATTTTGTAAAAACCATCAAAAGCAATAATTGAACCGGTTGCTCTGGCGGTAAATTCTTTATCTTCTGTATCAAGCTGAGCTACTACTAAATCAATAATAACATTTTCCATTTGGCAGGCTACTGTCCTTTTCCAAATCAACTCATAAAGCCTGTAATAATCTTTATCTAGTTTATCTTTTAATTTTTCTGGTAGTAGAGTAACATTAGTTGGTCTAATAGCTTCATGAGCTTCTTGAGCATTTTTGGCTCTAGATTTATAAACTCGCTGACCAGCTGGCAGATATTTGTCACCAAAATTCTTATGTATCAACTTACGTATTTGTTCAACAGCCTCACTAGCCAGTGTGGTGCCATCGGTTCTCATATAAGTAATCAAACCTACCGTTTCATTACCTATATCCATGCCTTCGTAAAGTTTCTGGGCAATTTGCATAGTTTTTTTGGCAGTAAACCCTAATTTCCGAGCTGCTTCTTGCTGTAACGAAGAAGTAATGAAAGGCGGTTGAGGTTGACGTTTCTGCTGTTTCTTTTCTAGAACTGCAACATGAAAATTCTTTGATTTTATTTCCTTGACTAGATCATTAGCTGCAGATTCGTTAATAATTGAGAATTTTTCTAATTTTTTGCCATTGACATGAGTTAATCTCGCTAAAAACTGCTCTTTATTACTATTAAGAACATTAAGACTAATATCCCAATATTCTTGCGATTTAAAACGTTCAATTTCATCTTCTCGTTCACAAATAAGCCTGAGGGCTACAGACTGTACTCTACCTGCTGATCTACATCCTGGCAATTTACGCCATAATATCGGTGATAAAGTAAATCCTACCAAATAATCCAACGCTCTTCTTGCTTGCTGAGCATTAACCAAATCAATATCAATATTTCTTGGGTTTCCCATTGCATGCAAAATGGCTTTTTTGGTAATTTCATCAAACGCTACTCTCTTGAAGAAATCATTAGATTTAATCGAGTTTTTTTCTTTTATTATTTCTGCGACATGCCAGGCAATTGCTTCCCCCTCTCGGTCTCGATCGGTTGCTAGATAAACCATTTCAGCTTTAGCAGCATCTTTAGTTATTGCTTCAACATATTTTTCCGCTTTGTCTGATATAACATATTTCATGGCAAAATTTTCATTTGGCAAAACTGAACCATTTTTAGATGGTAAATCCCTAATATGTCCAAACGAAGCAATAACTTTAAAATCACTGTCTAGATATTTATTTATCGTTTTCGCCTTTGCCGGCGATTCTACTATTACTAATTTCATATTATTTATAAATTAAAGATATCTTATTACCAGGATATCTGGTTATTTTTCCAGCCAATTCTAGCTCTAATATTATCATATATATAGCCGGCAAAGGTAGCTGTGTTTGATGCAAACAATCAAAATCTATAGGAGTGGAAGATAAAAACTCCTTAACTCTCATACGCATATCATTGGTAATTAAGTTAGCATATTTTATATCTAACGCTTTAAATTGATTATTCTCAGCTGAATCATTTGCTACCTCTTTAGACTTATTAACAATTTTGGCAACATGTGGTAAGTTAGCCACTATATCCTGAGTAGATTCTACCATATGAGCTCCTTCCTTAATAAGTTTATTAGTACCCTGGCATCTATGATCTAGTGGAAATCCTGGTACAGCGAATACTTCTCTATTCTGTTCTAACGCAAACCGCGCTGTGATTAACGAACCAGATTTTAGACTAGCCTCAATTACTACTGTTCCAAGAGATATACCAGAAATTAATCGATTACGCTGTGGAAAATGTTGCCCGAGCGGTTTTGACCCTACTGGTAATTCAGCAATTATCAAACCATCTTGCTGGATTTGCTCAAATAATCTAACATTCTCTGGGGGGTAAACATAATCAATTCCTCCAGCTATAACTCCTATTGTTTTAGATACATTTACTTGATGCACTGCTGTATCAACACCTCTGGCAAGTCCAGAAACTACTATATAATCGTTATCTGTCAACTCCTTAGCAATTTTAGCAGCAAAGGCACGACCATTTACCGAGGCATTTCTTGCCCCCACAATTGCTAAACATCTTTCATGTGACAATAATCCAATATTGCCCTTATAACTTAGTATTGGCGGGCAATCAAAAATCTCTAACAAAACCTTGAATATTCTGGAGATTTATAGGTAATAATTTTAGCATTATTCTTTTGCAGTAGTTCCAGTTCTTTATTTGCCTCACTCTGAGAAAATACCCTTACTGGCTTAGAACGTCCACCCCGCAAAGAAAATTCTTGTATGTTGTTAATAGCAGCCCCACTACTACCAAATAGCTTTATTAAACTCCAAAAAGTTCTTGAACCAACATTTTCACTCCTAATCAGCCTTAGAATATCAATAGTTTCTTTTGTATAAGACACTTGGTTAGTATCCAAAAATAACCCCTTAAGCAATCAAACCTCTCTGGCTGGATTTATATAGCTAATCCGGTTAACATTTCTCCAATCATAGACCAACTCCACAACTATCGGAAGTTGAAAGAAGAAGCGGTTTTAAGTAGGGTAATGTCATTGCGAGACATACCATAGGCCTACAAAGCAATCCATAAAAATAACCATAAGTGGATTACTTCGTCAGCTTACGCCTTCTCGCAATGACAGCGACTATAAACCCACAACTTTTAAACTGCCATGATGTCCTTTACCCCCCCCTACCCTTCTAGCTTTCAACAATTGTGATCTATATCCCGCCCCGAAGCAAGGGTGACAAAACAGGATTGCTTCATCGTGCTTTGTAACTACTAACAATGACAAAATAATGTCTAGGTCAACTATACTTATAACACAATCCATTCTCACCACTAAGTATATTTAGAAAAAATTATTCAAATATAACTAGAAAACTGTCAGAAATAACTAAAGCAATCCAATATATTAGCTTAGCTATACCTAATCTACTGGATTACTTTGATATTCCTTGCATGACAAAGTAATGTTAGTGAGCTATCTCAAATCATTTGAGTACTCACCTTACGCAGGACGTTTAAAAACCATAGGGGAAACAGCCTAATGTCATTGCGAGGAAGGCCGTAGGGCCGGACGAAGCAATCCATAAAAACAGCTAAAAATGGATTGCTTCGTCGGTTTATGCCTCCTCGCAATGACATTTGTTATTTTCTCGCAATTTTTAAGTTGTCCTAATAACTTCTAAACCAGCTTCCTCTTATAATTTTCAACAGTTGTGCTGTTTTCCCTATGACTTTTAAATACCATGCGTAAGGTAAGTTAAGTATATACTATAACTTCTCTGCATTAGAAGCTAAGTAATGTGCCACTCCTTTATGTGAAGGAGTAATACCTTCATCACCTTTATTCCACCCAGCTGGGCATACTTCACCATGTTTTGTATTATAGTCTATAGCATCTATCACTCTTATTACTTCATCAATATTTCTACCAATTGGCAAGTCGTTTACCAGCAAATGACGCACTATAAATGTTTCATCAATAACAAAAGTACCACGTAGTGATATTCCATCATCATGCAGTACATTATAACTATGCGAGATACTCTTTTTAATATCTGACACCATAGGAATCTGGATATTGCCAACACCCCCTTTATTGTAAGGAGTATGCTTCCAAGCCAAATGGGAAAAATGAGAGTCAACGCTTATTGCTACTAATTTTGTATTTCTCTCAGTAAATTCCCCCAGCCTATTATTAAAAGCTATAATTTCTGACGGACAAACAAAAGTAAAATCAAGTGGATAAAAAAACAAGACCACTTTATGGTTCTTGGCATAATTTCTAAGATGAAATTCAGATTCTATACTATTATCAGGCATAATAGCTTTAGCTGTAAAATCCGGAGCAGCTTTTCCAACGAATACTTGCATTAAATTTCTCCAATTAATATAATTAAACAAAATATTTATTATGATACACAGAATTATAACCTATTACAATACCAAATCTAAAATAGTTTCTACTAATAATTTAAAAACTCTTGTGATATTAATATCATTCCCGCGTAAGCGAGAATCTATAGCACCTCAAAACTTTTTAGATATAGTCTGCTGCTTTGAAGAATTGGCTTCGCAAAACTTCGGGGTATTCGTGTACTCACGTACTAGCTGTACGCTCCGCTCACTCACCCCTTACGCTCCAATTCTCCAAATCATTTGAGTATACCTGCGAAAGCGGGGATGACATAATCCCTGTCGGACTTTAAATTATTAGACCTTTTACTTGTGATTTCCATAATTTTTTGTACAATTTACTGTTTTTTAATAATTCCTCATGCGACCCATCTTCAACTATACTACCTTCATTAAAAACCAAAATTCTATCCATATTTAACAAAGTTGATAATCTATGAGCTATAACTAATACAGTTTTATTTTGCATTAAGTAAGATAGAGAATCTTGTATTAAGCTCTCAGTCTCACTATCTAAACTGCTTGTTGCTTCATCAAGGATTAATATTGGAGCATTTTTTAATATTGCCCGTGCTATTACTAGCCTCTGCCTCTGACCACCTGACAAGTTATTACCCCTTTCACCACATAAGCTCTGGTATCCTTCTGGCATAGTGGTAATAACTTGATGTATATGAGCTGCTTTTGCCGCTTCTATAACCTCTTCTAGGTTAGCGTCTTTTTTTCCATATCTAATATTATCCATAACTGTCCTATGAAATAGGATTGGTTCTTGCGGAATTATACTAATGTTTTCTCGCAAAGAGTCTTGTGTTACATATCTAATATTTTGTCCATCAATTAGAATTTCTCCTTGGTCTATATCATGCAACCGTGTAATAAGATTGACAAAAGTTGTTTTTCCTGACCCAGAAAATCCTACTAACCCAACCTTTTGTTGGCTCAAAATTGTAATGGATTTATTCTCAAATAAATTATTATTATGATAATATGTAAAACTAACATTTCTAAATTCTATCTCACCTTTTGTAACATTTAGAAGATGGGCATTGTCAATATCTTTTGTAATATGAGGTTTCATTAATGATATAGTTTGGTTAAAAGAACCAAATTCTTCAAATATATCCCCTATTTCCTGAGTTAGAACCCATATTTCATCAGTAACAGCCGTACATAGAGTAAGTATCAAGACACAATCTCCTATAGTTATTTGCATTTGACTACGGAGTATCGCCAAATAATAAATCATGATAAAAATCATTACAGTACAAATTACCCCCAATACAGAACGTAGTTTGAACATGAAAAACTGCATGATCTGTTCGTTAACTATCGAATTATCTATTTTTTCTTCTAGATTACGACGTTCAAATTTATGAGAAGTAAACATTCGCACTGCACTAATATTGGCTATTAAGTCAACAATACTACCCGCAACTATTGATTTGCTGCGTGCATAATTTATTGAATATTTATTTATTGCACTTGAACAAACAACAGTAATCCCGACAAAAGTGCAAATGTATATCAGAAATATAGTGGAAAATACTTGATGAACTGAGTACATGGCTACTAGAGAGAAAATAATTATAGCTAGTTTATATATAATTTTTTCACCAAATAAGGATAAAACTATTTCAAAAGATCTAGCAGCCTCAGTGATACGATTGGTAATATGACCGGCAAGGTTTTCTTGAAAGAATTTATGGTTATGATACTGAGTATAATTATACATCTCATCTAATATCTGTCCTTTGATATAAGGCATTGTTTTTAAATAAACATAATCATACACTCGCCACATAACATTTACACCTATCCACCAAACTGCATATATTATTGCCCAAAACATCATAGAGGAAGGTAGCTCTTTAACCTTTTCATCAGAAAAAGACTCTAGCAAATTTATAATTCTTTGCAGCAACACACTATCAACAGCTGGTATCATTCCCAACATTATGCATAACAACCCTAGAATAATTAGTTTAATTTTTCTTTTCTTTAAAAAATAAAAAAATAACCCCATTGCCGAATTTGAGAAACCAAAATCTCCTAGCACAGCACCCTCCTCATTACAAAATACTAAATAACTTAAATTAACAACAAACAGGTCTTGCCACCTTATTACGAAACTGTTATAAAACAGTACAGAATATCTGAAGTTATCTAGAATGAAAGAAAAAAACATACCTATTTTGAATAGTCCAACTAAGAAAGATACTAATTCATTAGATACTGATAATAATCCTTTTTTTAATGTTAGGTATATTTGTCAATCAACGACTTTAATTACTGAATCTATCCAAAGAGGCTTTGATGTTGCACAGTTATCTAATGGAGATATTACAGTCACAGAAATTAAAACAGTAAATGTTCACTATAATTGGGATACTGTTAAACAAAAATTTGTTAAAGTAAACCAAAATTAGAACTATATACTAAATAATACTTAGTGTATCATATAATATGATGTATACTAAAGTGACTCTAGGAGACTGTCGGAAATAACTAAAGTAATTCTATATTTGGCTCTTTTTGGCTGCTAATAAACAGGATTTTCTTGAAATAGGCACACTATTACTATTCCTTCAAAAATCCTATTTATTTTCGCCTAAAAATAGCACAAAATATAATTAACTAGTTATCTCCGACAGGCTTCTAGTAACTTAATTTATGAGGATAATATGATACTTAAGAATATAATAACCATCATTGCTGTTAGCCTATGTTTTAGCCTATCAGTGTGTTTTGCTGCTACCCCAAGCAATAATAATCCGGATAATACAGCGGTATCAGCAGAGTCTATCGAAATACGAAATGCTTGGGCAAGACCTTCGACGTCAACTGTTGTTGGAAAACGTAATAATTCGGCAATATATCTTGAAATTGTTAATAATTCTGATACAGATTATAATTTAGTAAATGTTTCTTCCGAGGTTGCTAACAAGGTTGAGTTACATAAAAGTTTTGTTGACGAAAAAGGTGTTAGCAAAATGGTACAACTTGATAAGTTAGTTATCCCAACTAAAACCAGTGCTATTCTACAACCGGGCGGTATGCATATTATGCTTTTAGATTTAAAAACCATACTGAAAGTTGGTGATAAATTTGATCTATTCTTATATTTCGATAACAACATTCAGAAAGTTGTGAAAGTAGAAGTAAAGATACAATAATTACTATTCATTCTAACCCGGATATTGCATGAAGGTATCAAGATTTACCTATGAACCCCTTGTAATATAAGGGGTTTGGAAGAATTGTACAAAAATACAAATTGTATATTTAGAGTTTTATATATTTTAGCCCGTATCCCTCATGAGACAAGGACTAGAACAATTGGTTTATTATCTATCATGCAATATTCAGGCTAACCATTACTTTAAAAGTTATTTAAACAATTTTTGAAGTAGCGATTAAGTTAATAGTCAACTCTAAGGAAATACAAACCACATGCTGGAGCTTTTGCTCCTGCTGCTTCTCTTTTCTTAGCATCCAGAACTTTTTGGATATCATCTTCCTGCCATATATTACGTCCCACTAATACTAAACTACCAACAATATTTCGAACCATATTGTGTAAGAAAGATCGAGCAGAAAAATATATTTTTATTTCTTCGTTTTTCTGGGTAATAATTAACTCGGATAAGGTTTTTATAGGTGACTTTGCTTGGCAAAACTTCCCCCTAAAGGAGCTAAAATCATGATGTCCTACAAGGAAGGAAGCTCCGCATCTCATTGCTTCAACATCAAGAGGGTATTTTATCCACCAAGCACGATTTAAATCTATTATAACTTGGCTAGGTCTATTGATAATTTTATAGACATAATGACGTTCTAGAGCAGAAAATCTTGCATGAAAATCTCTGTCTACTAGAACACAATCAACTGCCGCTATATTATAAGATCTCACAAAATAATTGATAGCCTGCATAACTTTATAAGGATGCATATATTTCATTAAATCGAAATGTGCTACTTGCCCTAAAGCATGCACCCCTGCATCAGTCCTACCAGCTCCGTGTACGGTTACTATTTCACCGGTAAATTTATATATCCCATCTTCCAATGTTTGTTGAATAGATACAGCATCACTCTGCTTCTGCCAACCAACAAAAGCAGTTCCTAAATATTCAATAGTAATTTTATATCTATAAAAATCTAAATTCTTAGTGGTCTGCAAAATTGATGGATTGTCATTATCACTCTCATGATCTTTAATATCATTATCGTATAGATGAGAATCTAAACCAAAACACAGCCTCATAAAAAATCTCTTCACTGGGAATTTTGTTGTCCTAGGAGACTTTCGGAGATGACTAATTAATTATATTTTGAGCTATTTTTCGGCGAGAATAAAATAGGATTTTTGATAGGATGTGTATACTCAAATGATTTGAAGAATTGGATTTAAAAATGAGGGGCTAGAACACGCAGCGTACTATAGTACGTGAGTATGCGAATCCCTGATATTTTCAAAAAACAATTCTTTAGACACTGTTAACAAAGCTTATTTGATTGATGAATTAATGGATTTTTTAGCGAAAATTAATAAGATTTTTGCCGGAATAGTATACCTATTTCAAAAAAATCTTATAATTTGCAGCAAAAAAGACTTTATTCACCAATTAAATAAGCTTTGTTAACAGTGTCTAAATCATTTGAGTATACCTATTTCAAGAAAATCCTGTTTATTAGCAGCCAAAAAGAGCCAAATATAGATTACTTTAATTATTTCCGAAAGTCTCCTAGCAGGCATTATATATGAACTTTAGAACTTATGCTAGCTTGTTAACGATAAGTGATTGACTCTTTTACTGATTTAGGATATAGCTAACCCGAAAAGATTTTAGCCATAGTAACTGACGCCTATTACGAGGAAGCGTGAGCCGACAAAATAATTGTAAGATTTAAGTTAAATTACTATTTTTTTATTGACTCACCTTACGCATGGAGTTTGAAAGCCATAGGGAAAACAGCACAGAGTCATTGCGAGGAGCTACTTTAGTAGCGACGAAGCAATCTAATGAATGTGGATTGCCACAACCACTACGTGGTTTCGCTAATAGCGTCTTGTACTTTTCTGCAATTTTTAAATTGTCATGGGGGTTATGCGTAAGGTGAGTTATTGACTGCCATTACGGATGCTGAGGTCTCCTGAAATAAGTTCAGGGTTTATTCATACAGTTCAGGATTATATGTCACAGAAGCTCGGTTTTTGGTCAGTTTTTGCTTTAGTTATTGGTAGCCAAGTTGGTACCAGCGTTTTAATATTACCAGCAAGTTTAGCACCATTCGGTATTTTTAGTTTAGTTGGAGGGGTAATATCTTCGTGCGGTGCTGTAATTTTAGCGCTGCTATTTGCTATACTTTGTTCACGATTCCCACAAACAGGCGGACCACATGTTTATTTAAAAAAGGCATTTGGCAACGATGTAGCATTTTTCACCGGTTGGACTTATTGGGTTATCTCATGGGTTAGTACGGCTGTAGTGGTGATTTCAGCTATTACATATCTAACACCTTTAATTGGGGTGAATAATAGTTTTATATGCTTAATTTTGCAAATATTATTATTATTTGCTATTATGTTGCTAAATCTTAAAGGTATAGGAGCAGCAGGAAGGGCTGAATTCATACTAACAATGTTAAAATTTATTCCACTAATAGTAGTGCCAGTTACCGCATTATATCATTTTGATAGTAACAATTTTGTTATAGATAAGCAAATAAATAATTTAACTTTTTCTCAAATTATTGGTAAGGTAACATTATTAACATTTTGGGGATTCATTGGTTTAGAGTCAGCAACTGCTCAAGCTGGTTCGGTAATTAACCCATCGAAAACAATACCAAGAGCCGTAGTAATAGGTACGCTTTGTGTTGCTATTTTGTATTTCATTAATAGTGTTGGAATAATTGGTTTAATCCCACCAAAAGATTTAATACATTCTAAAGCTCCTTATGTAGATGCTACCCAAATAATCTTTGGTGGTCAGTGGCATATACTTATTTCTTTGATTGCCTCAATTATTTGTATTGGAACGTTAAACGCTTGGGTACTAATTAGTGGACAGATTTCTTTGGGACTAGCCCAAGACGGATTAATGCCATCTTTTTTTGCTAAACAAAATAAAAATGGTGCTCCAATTTGGAGTTTAGTCATAAGTTGTACTGGAATATTAGCATTATTGATTAGTACAACCAATGAAGATTTATCGGAACAAGTTACCGACATAATTGATTTTTCAGTTATCTCTTTTTTATTTGTATATCTAGCTTGTAGCATAGCTTTTTTAAAATTATTGTTAACAAAATCAGAAAAATCTTCCATATATGAATGGTTAATTGCCCTTGGATCAATTGTCTTTTGCCTATGGATTATTTATGAAACGCCATTAAAGGTTACAATAATAGCTATCTCATTTGTATTAAGCGGAATACCTGTTTATTTTCTTTGGTATAAGCAATGGCTTTTTAGGTTATGTAGACAAATTTTATAAGGATATAAATGCTTAAGTCCTTTATACTATTATTAACTATATTATTCCTACAAGGATGTAGCACCTCATCTACCAACAAGACGCTTTTAAACATCACTGCACAACAATTACAAAAAGATCATAAACTAAATCACGGCACTTTAATTATACAATATAATTTGGCAGCACTAAGTAAAAATAACTGCATCTATGCAAAAAATTTTGGTCTTATTATTAATAATAAAAAATATAACAAGGCTTTTTTACAAAAATTTAAAGCTATTAGAGCTAAAAATATTAATAACCAAGCAATTAATAGTCAGGCAATGATTAAATCAACAAAAATAAAAGACTTGTTGCTAAAGTTACATTGTAAGTATAAGTTCCTATCTCAAAAAGAATTACAATTTGTTCAAAAAGCTAGTAATAAAAATAGTTCTTATAATATTGATGAGTTGGGACAACTAGATAAGCTAACTGCCACTATTCCTATAATGTTACCACAATACAATGTAAAGGTTACTAGTCATTACGGCATACGTAAACATCATAGGAAAAAACAAAAGAAGTTCCATTGTGGAACAGACTTAAAAGGATACCAAGACTCTTCCATTTATGCTTCTGCTAACGGAATCATTATTACCGTAAAGCGAAAAAGTGCTTATGGAAATTTGATAGAAATAAAACATTCAGATAAATTTATTACAAAATATGCTCACTTAAAAAAAATACACGTAAAAGAAGGAGATATGGTTATCAAAGGCCAGATTATTGGGGTACAAGGTAATAGCGGTAATAGTACGGGGGAGCATTTGCATCTTGAAATCCGGCTCAATGACAAACATGTCGATCCATTCGATTTCATATCACACGCTTGTAACTGTTAAAAACTTTGCTATAATGCTTATTCTCTAGAAATAGTGCGAAGAGAAGCCGTAGCTCAGCAGGATAGAGCGAGTGATTCCTAATCACTAGGTCGGGGGTTCGAATCCCTCCGGTTTCACCAACCCTAAAGGATTTTCTAGAGTTTTTTTATTTTCTAAAAGAATTTCCATTACTATTTCATTACTATTTTTTGTTAAAAGCCCCTAAATTTGACCTACAAAATAGTCTATTTTTAACCGTTTTTCACAGGGAGGAAGTATGACGGTATCATTAACTCTTCCTAACAATTTAGCCCGGATATTGCATGATAGAAATGAACCAATTATGCTAGCCCTTGTCTCATGAGGACTACAGGCTAAAATATATAAAATTTTAAATATACAATTTGTATTTTTGTGCAATTCTTCCAAACTCCTTATATTACAAGGGGTTCAGAGATAAATATTGATACCTTCATGCAATATCCAGGTTAGTTAAAAATACTGATGCTATTTTTTATTTTTTTGAAAATTTAGATAAAAGATAATTGTTATGTACCCTAGTACTACAGTTGTAGTTTAGTATTAGTTTAGTAGTGACATAAACGAGCTAGATATTGGTGTTTACTCCGCGAGAAATAATCACTAAAATTTTTCCATTTTATAATGGACTGAAAAAAATGGACAGAAAAAAAGAGGTATTAGTTTCCTAATTAAGATAAAATAATAAGAAAAAATTAGGATAAAAAATGACAAAAGAAATATTATTATGCGCGATAAGGGAACACCTCAAGGAGGAGTGATAAGTCCAATATTAGCAAATTTATTTTTACATTATGTATTTGATGCATGGGTAAGAAGAGAAATGCCAAGTGTAGCATTTTGTCGTTATGCTGATGATGGTTTACTCCATTGTCAGAGTCAAAAACAGGCAGAATATGTGTTACAAGTTATTAGACAACGATTCCAGGAATGTGGTCTTACGATACATCCTGATAAGTCAGGTATTATATATTGTAAGGACAATAATCGTCGTAATGAATATGAACGAATCAGCTTTGACTTTCTCGGATATAGTTTTAGACCAAGAAGATGTGTAAACAAACAAGGCATGGTTCATCCAAATTTCTTACCTGCGATAAGTAATAACTCTAAGAAAGCAATCATACAAACCATAAGGAGTTGGCACATTCAGCTTAAGAATGACAAGTCCTTATCTGAACTTTCGGAAATGTTTAAAGCTGAGTTAAGAGGTTGGTATAACTATTATGGGCAGTTTTATCCATCGGCAATGCACAACATATGGAAGCACCTGAATTGGTATTTGGTGCAGTGGGTTAGGAGAAAATATAAGAAACTTGCATGGCATAAAAGACGTGCAAGAGAATATCTAAATAGATTAGCAAATCATAATCCTGAAGCTTTTATACATTGGAAATTAGGAATATATCCAAAGGCTAAAATGGTGGGAGCGGTGTGAGCTGAGAGGTTTCACGCACCGTTCTGAGAGGGGCTGAAGCTGTAATGCTTCAGTCTACTCACCCTTATGTTCGAACTAATTCGGGATTTATGTACATGGCAGGAATTATCGATTGGCATAGCAGAGCTGTGTTGAGTTATAAATTATCAAATAGTATGGACGTAAATTTGGTAACTGAAGTATTGCAGGATGCACTTAACAAATACTCTGCACCGCAGATATTTAATAGTGAACAGGGCAGTCAATATACCAGTAATGAACACATTCAAATTTTACAAGAGCATAACATTAAAGTTTCGATGAATGGTAAAGGAAGAAGTATTGATAATATAATCATGGAGAGATTTTTTCGAACTTTAAAATATAATTGTATATTTATTAACGATTTTAAAGATGTTAAAGAACTTAGGAGAGGTATTGATGATTATATAAATCACTATAATTATAGAAGATTTCATTCAAGTATTGGTTACAAAAAACCTATGAATGTCTATCTAAATTCTATACAAAATTATGAACAAATTGCAGCTTGAAAAATGAAAAAATGGGAAACAAAATTATTATTTTTTTGTCTTGATTTTTCAGTCCAGTATAATATTATGCTACACAAGCGTCATTGCGAGCTGATATATCCCCACGGAATTAGTTGCTAACAAACAATAAAAATCACTTACATATATTGAACCAATAATAGGATATAGTCAAGGTACACAAAAATTTTTCCAAGCAAATACCACGAGAAAAAGTCTATTTTTTTACTTGAATACAATAAATTAAGTGTTATTTTTCCATTGCTACAACCATTGCATTTAATTATATCCCAAGGAATCGACCTTGATTGATTTCGTGGGGATATATCAGATTGTGAGGAGCAGCTTTGCTGCGACGAAGCAATCCAAAAGGATGAAAAGATATTAAGATTTGGATTGCTTTTTGTCTTTCTTTTTATTCCTTATAATATTCTTCTCCAATTTCAATTTCAGCACGGTTATTTGACTTACGCCAATTATTGGTATCTCTAAGTGAGTAGATACAGCCACAATATTCTTGCTTATAAAAATTCTCACGTTTAGCTATTTCGTACATTCTACTACTGCCTCCATATTTACGCCAATTATAAGTCCAGTAAGTTATTCCATCGTAATGAGAAGCAGCTTTGATACCCGATTCATTAATTTGGTTCATGTCTTTCCAGCGGGAAATACGAAGAGAACTGGTAATAACTTTAAAATCATTCTCATAGGCATAAAGTGCTGTACGTTCAAAACGCATATCAAAGCACATAGAGCAACGTTTACCTCTTTCTGACTCCCATTCCATACCCTTTGCTCTAGCAAACCAATTTTGCACATCATAATCTGCATCAATAAAATTAATACCCATTTTTTTAGCAAAACGAATATTTTCATCTTTACGAATTTTATACTCTTTTTTAGGATGAACATTGGGATTATAGAAGAAAATAGTTAAGTCAATGCTAGACATCAACATTTTTTCCATAAGTTCTCCTGAACATGGAGCGCAGCAAGAATGTAGTAGAACTTTACTTTCACCATTTGGTACTGATAGAATTTCATTCATAATTATCTGCTAATTTTTTTATAAAATTTTAAAATATAATTAAGCCCATAGGATTAGATGACAAAGAACATAACAAGTGTAAGTTGTCATTCCCCCGTAGGCGAGGATATAAAATAGTACTCAGAAAACTCTGAGATATTATAGATTCCCGCTTTCGCGGGAATGACATCCTTTTCGTTGAAACAAATATAGCTAACCCGTTAGAGTTTTAGATAGTCTCCGTCTATTAGCGAGACCATGAGAGCGGTCGTGGCAATCCATTTCTAATCACTTTTTGAATTGCTTCGTTGCTACTAAAGTAGCTCCTCGTAATGACAAAGGAATTATCTAGAACTTATTCGAGTTAGCTATAGCTAAATACCATTTAAGTTGGTTATATTATCACAAGAACAATTCAATAATATAGATATTGTATTGTTTTGTAGAAAAGTGCATAATAAATTATTATTTTTTATTAACAATAATTTTGTCACTAAATATTTAATATTAGTTTAATTGAGATATATATATGTTAAATAAAACAACTAGTTTGCCTAAAGGATTTGAGTATTTGGATCAAATAGACCCAACCATAATTCAACAAATGATGTATTATAGTAATAAAAATTTTGTGGGAGAACAAATCAGGGGCTACAAAGCTCCTAGAGTAGTGCTAACTAAGGAAGCAGCGATTGCCCTAAAAAATGTTCAGCAAGATATAAAAAATGATAATTACTCTTTGGTAGTTTATGATGCTTATAGACCCCAAAAAGCTGTACAACATTTTGTTAGTTGGGGGACGGATAGCGCTGATCAAAGAATGAAAGACTCTCATTATCCGTACATCAATAAAACTGAAATTTTTCTGTTAGGTTATGTTTGCAAGCAATCAGCTCATAGTCGTGGAAGTACGGTGGATTTAACTATTATTGAACTTGGAAAACAATTACATATCAACCCTAAAATGATAAAAAGAACCATAAAAGACGGTCGTTCTATACCTTATTTTGATGATAATACGGTTGACATGTTTAGCTCTGTAGACCTTATGGATTCAGTATCCAACCATGATAGTAACCTAATTGATCAACGTTACTTACAAAATCGTAATTATTTACGCGAGAAAATGAAAAAATATAATTTTGGGGAATATGCTCCTGAATGGTGGCATTATACTTTACGAGACGAACCTTATAAAGATCAGTATTTTGATTTTGATGTTGAATAATATTTAAAAGTAGAAGATATTAACCCTTGTCATTCCTACGTAGGCAAGAATCTATAATGTTTTAGACACTTAACAAAACAACGTTTTTGTTGAATAAGTTTATGGCATACTTCAAGTAGTTTACGCATGCATGCAACTATAGCAACCTTTTTAGGTTTAAAATTGTTAACAAGCCTATCATATAAAGCTTTCAAATATTGAAAACCATTTTTGACACCGTTTTTACCAGCCAATACCGCCATATATAAAGCATCTCGTGGTATTTTTCTGCCACCTCTAATAAATCTTCGTCCTTGCTTATTACCACTATCACGGGCATAAGGAGCTATCCCTACAATTGCTGACAATTCGTTACTACTATAATTTTTATTCCCTAATTCTATACTGGACTGAAAAATCAAGACAAAAAAATAATAATTTTGTTTCCCATTTTTTCATTTTTCAAGCTGCAATTTATTCATAATTTTGTATAGAATTTAGATAGACATTCATAGGTTTTTTGTAACCAATACTTGAATGAAATCTTCTATAATTATAGTGATTTATATAATCATCAATACCTCTCCTAAGTTCTTTAACATCTTTAAAATCGTTAATAAATATACAATTATATTTTAAAGTTCGAAAAAATCTCTCCATGATTATATTATCAATACTTCTTCCTTTACCATTCATCGAAACTTTAATGTTATGCTCTTGTAAAATTTGAATGTGTTCATTACTGGTATATTGACTGCCCTGTTCACTATTAAATATCTGCGGTGCAGAGTATTTGTTAAGTGCATCCTGCAATACTTCAGTTACCAAATTTACGTCCATACTATTTGATAATTTATAACTCAACACAGCTCTGCTATGCCAATCGATAATTCCTGCCATGTACATAAATCCCGAATTAGTTCGAACATAAGGGTGAGTAGACTGAAGCATTACAGCTTCAGCCCCTCTCAGAACGGTGCGTGAAACCTCTCAGCTCACACCGCTCCCACCATTTTAGCCTTTGGATATATTCCTAATTTCCAATGTATAAAAGCTTCAGGATTATGATTTGCTAATCTATTTAGATATTCTCTTGCACGTCTTTTATGCCATGCAAGTTTCTTATATTTTCTCCTAACCCACTGCACCAAATACCAATTCAGGTGCTTCCATATGTTGTGCATTGCCGATGGATAAAACTGCCCATAATAGTTATACCAACCTCTTAACTCAGCTTTAAACATTTCCGAAAGTTCAGATAAGGACTTGTCATTCTTAAGCTGAATGTGCCAACTCCTTATGGTTTGTATGATTGCTTTCTTAGAGTTATTACTTATCGCAGGTAAGAAATTTGGATGAACCATGCCTTGTTTGTTTACACATCTTCTTGGTCTAAAACTATATCCGAGAAAGTCAAAGCTGATTCGTTCATATTCATTACGACGATTATTGTCCTTACAATATATAATACCTGACTTATCAGGATGTATCGTAAGACCACATTCCTGGAATCGTTGTCTAATAACTTGTAACACATATTCTGCCTGTTTTTGACTCTGACAATGGAGTAAACCATCATCAGCATAACGACAAAATGCTACACTTGGCATTTCTCTTCTTACCCATGCATCAAATACATAATGTAAAAATAAATTTGCTAATATTGGACTTATCACTCCTCCTTGAGGTGTTCCCTTATCGCGCATAATAATATTTCCATCTTTATCTTGCAATGGTGCTTTAAGCCACCTTTGTACGTAAAGTAGTACCCATTTGCACTTACAATGTTTCTCCAATGCTTTCATTAATAGTTTGTGATCGATATTATCAAACAAACCTTTGATATCAAATTCAACAACAAAGTCATATTTCCAGCATCTTGCTCTTGTAACTGCTATGGCATCATGTGCAGATTTCTTTGGGCGATAACCATATGAATCTTCGTCAAATATGGGCTCAACTAATGGCTCAAGTACCATCTTCACTACAGTTTGTGCTATTCTATCTGAAATAGTTGGAATCCCAAGGGTTCGTTCTCCACCTGATTTCTTTGGAATAGGCACAGCTTTTACTGCAGGAGGAAAATAGCTGCCTGAGGACATACGATTCCATATATTATACAAATTATCTTTTAAGTTTCGCTCAAATTCTTCCATAGTTTGTTGTTCAACTCCTGCTGCACCTTTATTATTCTTGACACATTGGTATGCTTGCCATACATGTTGCTTAGAAATTTCAAAAGGCTTTACTGTCTTCATAAGCTCCTCCTAAATAAATTTAGTTGACACTGTGATGAACAGCTAAAATGGTCAGACACCTTCACTCCATTGCCATTACAGCAACTTCATCATTACTACATGTCTGTCCGCCCCTGTGTATACGCATCAGTACTATCAGCCTCACGGTTTTATTTCCGCTTGTGCCTTTCCTTTAACATCGTTGCACAGATTCCCGTGTTCAGCTTGAAAGCCTTGACTTAAACTCACGCCACCTCTATGCCGGATGCCACCTAGCCAGTAAACAGGTTCCCGCTAAATTTATCCCAAAGCAACATAACCTCCTTGGTTTTGACATCATCTGAAGCGCTTTCGACACTTGAACGGTGGTTCACTGTTGTTCGTCTTCTTAAGTCTATACCTGACACCTCAAGGATGCCTTTTCTGCATCGCTCACGACAATGCCCTTAAACAATTGCCGCATGCAGTGGTTTGCAGCCTATTCCTGTAAATCGACTGCGAAGGGCCTACCTTCATCTCTCAAGCCGCTTGGCACGGCACACTTATATCTCCACTCCAAACCTCGTTACTGTTAGGTACATTTACAGTTTTACTTGTGCCTAAATTAGACCAGTATTTATCAAGCAAATAACTATAAATTTTATGCTGTTTATCTTTTTCAGACGTTAATTTTTTCCTCTTTGGATAAATAGCCTCTATGCCAATCATGTTCATATATTTTAGAACCCGATCCTTACCAATAACCAAGCCATCTTCTAATAATTGTCTATGGATATAACGATAACCAAATTCAGGATTATCAGTATATATTTCATCTATTTTATTTAAAATATTTAAGTTATACGCACTAAATGGTTTTACTTTATAGTACATTGAAGAACGATTAATCTTTAATAATTTATATTGCCTTGTCTTTAGTAACATTGCTAGCTTGGAATCGACAAGTTCTTTTCTATTTGATAACTCCAAGCTTTGTAGCTTTCCCACAGCCCAATCTCTCTCTACTATTGTTTTTCCAAGAGTTTTAGCTAAGTCATCATTTTGTTCTTTCAGCATATTAATTTGTTCCTGATATTTACTTACTAGTTTTGCTGGTTCAAAAGCCAATGCTGCATTTGATATAAATTGTTTCTTCCAATTACTAATTGTCTTTGAGCTTATCTCATATTTTGATGCTATCACTGATAATGGACTATCTTCTTTCAGTACTTCTAATACTACCCTAGTTTTTTCTTCAGCACTAAAAACTTTTACTTTTTCTTTTGTCATTTTTTATCCTAATTTTTTCTTATTATTTTATCTTAATTAGGAAACTAATACCTCTTTTTTTCTGTCCATTTTTTTCAGTCCATTATAATATGTATTGACTTTATGTACCTGTTGTTTATTATTATACAATTTTTGGCAAATATCCGCTTCATAACCTCCAGTAGGTTCACATACTATTAGCTTAATTTCTTGTTCTTTTGTTAATTTTATCAGTTCTTCATGCCCTAACTTATCGTTGGAAAAACGATTATATATCGGTTTATTGTTAGACTCATATAAACATATATCTAACCATTTTTTACTTACATCTAGACCTATTATTTTACTCATGATATAATCTCCTTCATCTTATTGTGCAAGGCTGCTGTTTCCAGCACCTTCTGCAATTTGTTCAAAGCAAACTTTGTAAGAGGGTACTTATTCTGTTTACGACTATTTCAGTCCAGTGTCTATCAAGTCACCCTCTTACAATTACTTATATCATAATTTAAAGATATAAGTGTCTAGGGGGCATTATAGCTTTAGTTGACAACATGCCATTTAGCAGCCCGTAATAACGGAGAGTATAAATCCTCATCCATAGGAATCAAGATATTTTTTTCTTCTTCTATTGTGGGTGATCTATCAAGAAAGCAAATTTTGGGTGCATCTTTAATAATGGCAATAGGCGTTTGTTCATCGCCTTCACCCATAATAAAAACTGCTGCAGTAGCCAAAGCATCTAAAATATTTACTTGTGTAACCTTTAATGGGATATTGTAAAGATCAGGTTTATCAATATATGAATAAAGGGGGATAAAACCACACCAACCAAGGGCGATACCTGTTACACCTCGCCTCATGATTGTTGTATGACTGTCTGTAATCACAACACCAATTTTTTTTATATTATGTTTCTTTTTCAAATACTCCCAGATACAAATAGCTGTTTTTTGAATATTTTCAGGATATAAAACATAGACTCCATGTACGTTTGATTCATCTATGCCAGCAGAAGGTATAAGTATACCATTCTTGATAGTTAAATAAAGATCATAAGGATTATTATCTGTCTCCAACACTAAGTCTGCTTCTTGCTGAATCAACAAATTTTTACATATACTATCCTTTGGAACTAAACGTCCTTGCATAACACTAATTATCTTGGAGGTTATAGCAACAATATCCCCATCTACAATATCTTGAATATATTGATCTAAAATTTGTTCTAGACAATCATTAACCTCAATCCTGTGAGTTCTTACCCCTTTAACAAGCATGGCATTCTATCATTTTTGCCATTCCATCAAGAAAGAACCATAGTAATTTAGCTCCTTCTTTTGCACCATATGAAACTTTCTGCTGATCATCCTTGTTAAGCTCTTCTATCAGACTAACTAATTGGTCTGTGTGCCATTTATCAGCTTCCTGATGAACAGAAAAAAATTGCAATATTTTGCCATTTTGAATTCCATAATGCTTTTTTAAACCAGCAATCTTAGAAGTAGCGACTTCTGGCGTTTGCCTTTCATAAGCATACAAAGCCCCTAATCCTGTAGGGTAGTCTGTTCTCACTAGCTCCAAATATCCTTCAACTAACTTGCAAGTTGAAAGTAATTCTGGAGCATTAGGGATTGACTTCCTTGATACGCCTATCCCTTCAGCAAAGCGTAACCATAATTCAGGATGATTTTCATCACCTTTTTCCTCATCGATCAAATTCTCTAGCAAAATTTGCCTTGCTTGAACATTATTACAAAGAGCGTGGATTTGGCTTATATATCTAGGAAAGGCAGAAACATGATGATAGTATTCTTTTGCATAGATTTGTAATATCCTACGTTCCAGTAATCCTTCATTCCATGCCTTATAAAATGGGTGTTTAAGTAAATGAAATACCTCAAGAGAGGTATTAAGGTTTGTACAAAATGTCAAGAGAACTCCTTTATGTTTGTAAGTTTACAAATAGTATAATTAGGGTGTTTTTTTAAAATTTTATCATCCCATCCTTTAAAATACTTTAAATCAATGGATGTATCACCAGAATATAAGTGGTGTATTTTTGTTAGTATAAAATAAGAAATCAGATTATTTTCTAAAAATAAATGAGCAATATTAGCACCTCCAATCATAAAAAGTTTCTTTACTGAGTTTAAAGATTGAATATATTGTAAGAAGTCATTCAATGAACTTACTATCTTTGTATCACTAGAAACAAAGTGAGGATTACGAGAAAAAACAATAAGCTCTCTATTAGTCGACAAAGTTTTTGGTATTACATCATAAGTCTTTCGTCCCATAATCATAATATGTCCAATAGTTGTGGTTCTAAAATGTTCAAGTTCTTCAGGATAGCTCCAAGGTAAAACACTTCTATAACCAATAACTCCTTGTGCCGTTGCTGCCATGATACCTATTATCTTATTTTCTTGCTTCATTCGAGTATACTCTTCTGCTTTGAAGAATTGGCTCCGTAAAACTTCGGGACATTCGCGTACTCACGTAGTTCATCTACGCTCCGTTCGCTCACCCCTTGTTTTACGTTCCAATTCTCCAAATCATTTGAGTATATACTCTCCTGCTGAAAGTTTTGATAGGTTGCAAAAAACCGCATATGGTCTTTTACATTATGGACTCGCAGAAAATCTACCTTATCTTTTAATGCAAGGGAAATAGCAATAGTTTCAATATCTCGATTCTTAGCTTCAGTTAGAGAAAATGCCTGAATATAGGATTTTCTAGAATGCCCAACCATTACTTGAACCCCTAAGTTTTTGAGTTCTTGAGCATATCGTAAAATCTCTATGTTTTGATATGACGATTTCCCAAAGCCAATACCTGGGTCAAGGATAATATCTTCTTGAGAAAAGCCGATATTTAATAGATGGTCTATGGATTGCTTTCCCTATTCCTTTAACAAACTAATAGGCCTGTGTTCTAAAGATAGAATTAATTCTTGATTAGGTGGAATGCTCAATGAATGCATGAGGCATAGTTTACAACCTTTTTCAGCAATAATCTTCAAAGTCTGATCATCAAAATCACCCTTGACATCATTAATCCAACTAATCTGATAATTTTCAAGAAGCTTCCTAACAGTGGATGACCAGAAACTATCTATGCTAACTTTAATCATTTCATTGTTTATTAATGTTGTAATACCATCTAGAACAGGTTTTAACTTATTATATTCCTCCTTTGGTGTATGAATTACAGCCCCTGGCCTTGTGGATTGAGCACCAATTTCAATAATACTAGCACCATCACTAGCTAATTCTTGAATTTGCTCAATTGCTTTATCTGGATCGTTAAATTGTCCTCCATCTGAAAAGGAATCGCTTGTAATATTAACAATTCCCACAAATGAAGGATGTAGAACAAAGCTTTTAGAAAAAGAATTTGCCACAGACATCTTTGTCCAAGGTTGTACTCCCATGAGGGCTAAAAGATGTTGCAAGAATGGTCGTGTACTTAATTCTGGATGTGGAATTGTAATATAAGGAGTATTAATCTGGAGTTCATCCCAAAGCAAAATATCTATATCTATAATACGAGGTCTCCATTTTTCATAAGTAGCCAATCGCCCCATATCAAATTCTATCAATTTTATGGTTGTAAGTAGTGCATCGGGTGATAAATCCGTTTCTCCTGCAATTACCATGTTTAAGAATGGCTTATTCCAAGATGGAGGAGCATTATCTGGCAAAATTGCTTTGGTTTCAAGTACAATTGAAGATTTAACATTGCGTAAATAACCTTGTGTTAATAGATTCACAGCAATATTTAAATTATTAATACGATTTCCTAAATTAGAACCAAGACTAATATAAATCATTTCTCCCTCCTTTATTATATAAAGCAGAGCCATAAGTAAAGGCGATATCTCCATGAACATCTGGGATGGGTGGTGACATTTTACGTGTTGTTACATTGACAGATTGAACAAGATCTCGATATCTCATTAAAAATTTGTCAATAGCATGATAAACCTCCATCGTTAAATGTTCTATAAGATTAAAATGTTTAGTTTGGCAAAGGGATTTAATACTTTGAACAAGCTCAAAATAACAAACAGTATCTTCAAGTTTGTCAGTAATTGTACCTTGTGGGGGAGTTGTAAATTCTAATTCAATATTAAAACTAACTAATTGTGAATGAAACTTTTCTTGATCGCTACATCCAAGATGAATCCATATCCGTAAATCTGAGATTATAAGTTTTAAAAAGTTCTTATCGAAAGTTTACCTCTTATATAAATTTATAAAAATACTTACCTAAAAATGTCCATAAAGCACCTTAATTAGGGTAATATAGATAATATATTGAGTCAATAACTTTTTTACACTAAAAAGACAGGGTAGTTTAAAAGTCACAACTACTGATATAAAATACTAAATTACGGAAATGAATAGTTGTCATGATAATTGCTGGCTGTAATTTATGTTGACAAATATTATAGGTAAGATTATTTTGTACTTTAGATTGTACACATTAAGTGATTCTACGAAATTGGAACGCAAAATAAGAAGTGAGCGATGGCTAGGCGTACAAACACCTAGATAGGCGAATACCCAGCCAAGTATTTGTGTAGCTAATTCTTCAAAACATTCGAGTAGTATATAGAAAAACATTTGAGGTAATTATATAATATGTCAAAAGCTAAAACAGCATCTAAAAACAACCCAACCTCTAGAGAGCAAACTAAAGAGTATTTTCATAATGGACAAAAAATTAAACCAGTAAAACTTATATCCGGCAAGTTTTCTTTTTTGGCAGCAGAATATGATGCCTCGGGAGATTTAGTAATTGGGTCTGACGGCAAGGCATTACCTTGGGACAGAACAAAAATTTAATTTAAGATTAAATTTTGAGATAAGGGTGTTGACCTTACATGTGAAAAGGTATATAATTGCTCCGTAAAAAGGCTGTAAACATAAAAGATTATTGGTTTGCGGTCAAGAATTACATTAGAAATCATAAGATTTTTCTTACTTTGTTAAAAACTTTATGATTTTTTATAGTTTAACTACAGCGTACTAGTATCCGGGCTAGATATGGTGTGATATAGTTATATATAGTATAAGTCCTATAGTTCAGTCTAATGCTTGTTAGAACAACTTCAAAAAGGACTTGTGCATTATAATACACCGTTTATTGGTGAGGAGTTACTTGTAGTAGCAACGAAGCAATCCGCTAGGTTAGGTATAGATAAACCAATATTTGGGGTTGCTTTGTTAACCTTAGGTATCCTTGCGATGGTGTCATTTGATACACCAACTTAACCATTAAGTGTAGTTGGTGTCGGGGATCTAAAATAGCGCTTAAAAAAACCCTAAAAATGCTATAGATTCTTGCCGTCGCTAAGAATAATATCTTTTCTATTTAAACATATTAGATGTTATTATACGATTTGGGGATGTAGCTCAGGGGTAGAGCATCTGCTTTGCACGCAGAGGGTCGGGGGTTCGATTCCCTTCGTCTCCACCAATCCTTATGCCACTTCCGGCGTTTTCTTACTTTTACTAAAAATTTCATATGTGCAACATATGTGAAAATTCTAAAATTTGACCTACAAAAAAATCTATTTTTAACCCTGTTACAAGGGGGAAAAATATGACAAAATCGTTAATTTTTTCCAACCCTATAGTTGAAAATCAGGATATTATCTTTTATAATTTTGTTGGTAATTTCATCCCGCCTGAGTGGCGAAATCTTACCAATAATTGTGGTAAACAATTAAGCAAAACTTCTCGTCAACTTCTATCTTTGATAGTTTCTTGTATAAAAACTAATCGTTATGACAATACACAAGACTCTCAAGAGTTACAAGAAGGCTATCATTTTTTCCAACAAGAGCTAGGAGTTAGTCAAAGTAGGGTAAAACAATGTCTAACAGAATTACAAAAAAGTGGGTTCATTTATCATACTTTAATTACTACGGTCAAATATAATATAAAATACCGTAATATTTTATGTATCAAACTTCTTAAGAAATTTACAAATTTTCGTAAAGCTAATAATAATTCTTATCACTTTAATCACACAAATATCCAGTCTAGCTATCAAAAAATTTTAACCCAACCTAGAGAAAATTCTAACTCAACTCAGAAAAAATTAAAAAAAAATGCATCTATATATATATCTATATTATCTAGATACGAAAAAAATAAAGAAAATTGTGGACAAGTCTGTGGACAAACTGTGCCAGAGCCTGAATCAACTGAGGAACAAAACGTTAATTTACCGCTTGAAGTAACGGAAAAAAGAGGTAAAAAAAGTGTGTTAGAAACTGCGTTAACTACGGAGCAAAGCTTTAACTTATCGCCGGAGATAATGATAAACTCAGGTGAACAAAACTTAGCAGAGCTTGGATTAGCTGAGGAAAAAAGCTTTAATTTACCTATAGAGATAACGGTAAGCTCACTAAATGAAGCGTTACCATACAATTCCACAGACGACAATTCCGGCGATGTAGCTCTAACCGATGACAAATTAGGCTCAGACTCCGATTCAGATTCTGATTCAACAGATGGATATTCAGGAGGTAGTGAATCTGAGCAAGAAGCTAGTGGGAAATTGTCTGGGTGGCTCAGTGATATCGCCAAAAAGGCTAAAGGCTGGTATTCACCTAGGGAGCTAGAGACGTTTTACCCATTGACCGAAGAAGATGCTATTTGGCTAAGAAAGCAAACAGGTCGTAACTATGAATTGAGTTACATCAACAAGCTGTTGATTAAACATAGCGTGGATTCTCCTAACAATCGCTTTCCCTGCAAGCAAGCAGTACTGAATTACATGAAGAAAACTTTGCGTCATGAAATGCGTCCACCATCTGTGGCAAATAACCCAAACTTTAACTTCGATCTGAACAATGCTACTAGGACAAGAAAGGCTTATTTGCAAAAGGTAAGAGATAGTAAGGGCGTTAAACCGCTGAATCAGTTACAACGCAAGATTGTTGAAGCTTTTGAGAGTAAGCCTAGTACTGCTTATCAATTGCTGAAGAGGTGCAGTTTTTTTGGAGTATGTGACGATGAATACAAGATTGATCTAGCAGATATCTCTTTGTTAGAAACTGATAAATGTAAATTGCTCCAGACAGTGCAAGAGGTATATGGCAAAGAGATTCAGCAATTGCGTATTACCAACAAAAGAGAAATATCGAATTATTATTTAGAGCTAAGTGGACTAAATCCAGAGTCAGCGTGGTATAAAATAAGGAAATATCTATTAAAGTTATACGGTGAAACCATTGATAAAGCATGGTTTAGCAAGTTAGAAGCAATTGAAGAAGATTGTAATAAGCTTATTCTCAAACCAGCTACTGCCTTCATTGGGTATTGGATTAAGGATAAGTACAGCAAAGATTTGGAAGATGCTTGCAGTATACTGAATTATACTTTTGAGTTTATGAAAGTCGATAGAATGTCTGGGCTGTAAGCTATGGTAAATAGAAGAAAAGACTAATTGTATTAGCAAGAAAAAAGAATGATTACAAAGAAGTTAATAATAATCAACCAATTACTGAAGGTTGAAAAGCGCATACAAATCACATATGAAATTGTAAGGGTTTAGAAAGTATTAGAGTAATGCGGCTTACAAAGTTAGAACCTCTGCTACGTCAGCAGATGTTCGTCCATAAATCCACCATTTGTAGCTATTTTGCCAAGGTTTTTAGCAGTTTTTTACATTTTTTGGCAAAATTGCTGGCAAAAATCACTCGGGGGGTGCTAGCTACGCAAAATGGGGTATAGGGGGCGTTTCACGAAAAATTTTTTGAGGTAATTAATCACTTGTTATTAAAAATTTTCACTTTTTCTAGTTTTTATTTTTCAAGTGGTAAAAAACCCGGAAATCAGGTATAATAAAGGGAATTACAAGAAACTTTTACAGAAATATCTATATGATTAAAAATTATGGTTTGTTTGAAAAATATTTAGCAAAGATATCATCTAGTGCCATCAGTAAGTTTGGTTCAATAGAGGATATATCTAATTTCCTATTATATCTTTGTGAACATGGTAACATCGTTATTGCCGCTAAGAAGGCTGGTTGTATCTCGCCACTTAGGTTACATCGAGTTATTAATAGCGATAAATATTTAGCCAAATGTGTCAATTTAGCTCTAGCCATTGCGGTAGATAGAGCAGAAGGCGTGTTATATGATAGGGCTATTAACGGTTATGAGGAAGTGACTTATAACAAGGATAATCAGGCAATTGCTACTAAGAAAAAATATTGTTCTAAGTCATTGTTGGAATATCTTAAAGCTAATTCGCAAAAATATCAAATGAGAAAGCATGATACTAGTTATCATAGGAAAAACAGTAATGAATCTGAACAATCGGCAAAAGCTCGGGAAATGGCAAAGACGATAGATGTAACTAATTTTGAAATAGAATCGTATGAAACAGAATATGCAATTGTCAAAGGGCAGTAAGACTAAAGTGATGAAGACCACTAGTAGAGCTAAAACCAGCAAAGAGGTTTCTAACTCTACGAGCATTAAGCTTCCTGCAAAAATCGCTCATGCTGAGAAATTTGAAGGAAACGCTTCACCTCGAACCGTAGCGTACTCAAGTGTACGTGAGGATTCGAGTACCGCATTGACGTACAAATTACCAGCAGAAGTAGAGTTTTGCAGAAAGCCTAATAAATTTCCGGTGGACTGGTCACCCTAACCATTTCAGCTACCTTTGTGGAGATATTTATACTCTGGTGGTAAGAAAGCTATAGCCATTTGGCATAGAAGAGCTGGCAAGGATATTATGGGTATTAACTGGATCACTGCTAGTGCCATTCGAGAAGTAGGCATTTACTGGTGTCTATCCTATCTATAATCAAGCTAAAATGAGCATATGGGATGGTATGACATTATCGGGACGTCCTTATATGTCATTTATTCCTAAAGGCATTATTGCTCGTAGTCAGCAATATAAGCAACGAATATTATTTAAAAATGGCTCAGTGATTCAGTTTGTTGGTAGTGACCGTTATGCTACTATCAGGGGTAGCGGTATTAAGGGAGCAGTTATCTCGGAATATTCTTACCATGATCCAAGAGCTATGAGCTGCGTTATAGAGCCGATGGTAATTCGTAATAATGGCTGGTTGCTTTATTTGTATACTCCTTCCGATAATCCAAAATTGACACATGGTGAAGAATTATACCGGAAACACCAAGATAATCCTGAAGTATTTTGCCAAATAAAAACTATTGAAGATACTACAGATAATTAGGGACAACCACTAGTCGATAAAAATAAGTTAGCTTCAGTCGATATGACTAACGAAGAGATTCAAAGAGAGTTTTATTGCGACTTTGCTGCCTATCGTTACAAGAGAGCTGACCAAGGTGGTACTTTTGTTGAACAATTACGGCTTGCTGAAAGTCAGGGGCGTATTGGCTATGTGCCATTTGATGCAAGCTATCAGGTTAATACTTACTGGGATATAGGCATTGTTGATTATACGGTGATTTGGTTTGTTCAAGAAAAACAAGACTATATCGATATTATCGATTTTTATATGAATAGGGGCAAAGATTTAGAGTTTTATCTTAATCATTTAAGAACTAGACCGTATCAATATGGACGCAACGTGTTGCCACATGATATGAGCCGAAGACAAATGCCAACTTTGGATACAAGATTACAACAAGCTAATGAAATAGCAGAAAAGGTAGGCTTCTCACCATTTGCTATTGGCAGGAAATATTTACGGGAAGAGATGATAACTAAAGCAAGAAATTTGCTAGCTACGTGCCGAATAGATGCCGAAAAATGTCAGCGTGGTATTAACGGTCTCTATGAGTTTGATGCCACCAAAAGGGGCGTGCATTCTAATTCCACAAGAGCCACTGATATAACAGAGAGTTTTTGTTATTTAGCGATGGATGTTAAAACTGGTAATGAACAACAGCAATCGCAATATAATATATCACAATATCGTCAAGTAATGAATGATTATAATGCTTTGGAGAGGTAAATAGGTGATATGAAGAGAAGGAGTATGAACAGTTATAATATAGATGGGATAGTATAATGTCATTTTGGAATAAACCAGGGAAAGCAATTAAAGGTTTTGTTAATAAGTATATTCCCGGTGGTAGATATCTTACTGGTGATGATTTAGCAAGGCAGAAACGCCTCTATAATGAATCACGTGTTCACTATGAGAATCGTCGTCGTGAAGTACAAACTACTATCAATAATCTATCGCGTGAATTACAACAGGCAGTGTATGGTTTACGTTCTTTAGAGGAGCAGAAATATCAAGCTAGCGTTAGAAACTATGAGATGGACAACCAATTAAATCAGTATGTTAGGCAATATGATAGTGGTTTAAAGAATATAGAAGCCCAAAGGGCTAGGCTAGCTTCTTCAGCAGACCAGCTTAAACAATCTTTTGAAAGCTTGAAACAGAAGGCTCCAGCTCTTGAAGCAAGAATGAGTGAAGTGGAACAGTTACCAGGCGTCTTCCAAAATCTCTACGATCGAGTAGCCCAGCAAAAAGAAAGCTTACGAGGCTTAACCGAAGAAGAAGCCGGCAGTGCAATTGTTAAACATCAGCAAGATGTTGAATCGTTAAAAAAGCAACGTCAGGCAATAGAAGAGAAAATACGTTATTCTATGAATGATATTACTAGGGAACATAAAAATATAAGTATGGAGAAAGCTGAGCTTGAGCATCAGTTAGGTAACTATCAAGCAAGTCAAGATCGTCTATTGCAAGATACTAGTAATTTTGATCAGGCAAGACATCAATTAACCAGTATGATTGAACAATGTAAAGAATATCAAACTATAGAAGAACAAATAGCTGCTGATTATGCTGAACGTCAAAAGTATGTTGCAAGTCTACAAAACCAATTAAATAGTTATAGTGAATCTGCCCAAAGGGATATGGATTCCCATGCTAGCCATTTACAGTGGCGGGCTGGGAAACTTCAGAAATCAGCAAGTACTACAGGTTTGATACAGGGGGCAGGTATTGGTGCATTAACTTTTGGAGCTGGGATGCTAGTTGGAGGATTAGGAGGAGTGGGTGCAGCGGGAGCAGCAGGTGCAACCGGTGCAGTAGGAACAGCAACTGCAGCAGGCAGCTCTTCAATGCTTGGACAGATAGGTTTTGGGATGAAATGTTTAGCTCCATTGCTTGGTATTGGTCATTATATGAATACATCAAATATTATACCTAACCTTAGAGGAGGAATTGAACAAGTTGATCTTGCTAATAACCATCAGTATGATGGTATGTCAGGCAACTTAGAGCAAATGGCAAGATATGGTCCATCAGGATTAGCAAAAACGCAGGTAGCTGAGCTTGGTGGTTTAAAACAAGCAGTAGAACATTTTAACATGCGGTCAGTACCTAGGTTAGAAGATTTACCGCAATTATCTGAATCTCTAGGCAAGATAGTATCGCTTAAGGATATTGAAGGGTTAACCCTTGGTTTGCCTAGTATGACGGCAGCTAGTGGTAAGAAATATAATTATGAGGTGTTATATGATGATGAGTTTATTAAGAAACTCAAGAAAGTATCAAAGAAGCTTGGTACGCCATATTTAAACCCAAACTCAACCATAAACCCAAATGCAACACGTACCAATTACAACACAAATATGGTGACAGCATATGGCTGATAGTGATTTAAGCAAAAAGATTGAATATTTTGATAATCTCAAAACTAAACGAGAGAAATGGCATCATATATGGGATGAGCTAAAGAAATATGTTTGCCCACAAACAGAGAGCAATAAGGTAATATTTGATTCAACTTCTATTTGGTCACGGGAACAATTAGCGTCAGGTTTACAAAGCTTGTTGGTAAACCCAGCAATGAATTGGTTTAACCTTACTATAGTTGCTGAAAATGACGAGCAACAGCAATATTTAACCACCGCTGAACGCGGCATGTTAGCCCAAATGCTAGAAAAAACCCTAATGGACATATTCAATAATCCGGCTTCTAATTTTTATAGTCAGATTCATCAGTTTTTTTTGAATTTATCAGCTTTTGGCACTGCGATATTCTATGTTGAAGAAGATTTAGAATTAGCACAAACTCTGTTCTTTCGTAATATTAATTTGCAAGAATGTTATTTTGAAGAGAACAAGTTTGGTTTTGTTAATACAATGTACCGACTATTTAGCATGCCAATTAAAACCGCGTCAGCTAAATGGTCAGATTTTGCCCCTTTCAAGGAGAGGTTAGCCCGAAATCCTGATGAAATAGTAGAAATATTGCACATAGTTAGCCCGCAAGCTCAAAATCAGAAAAGTAGAGGAAGAAAATCAACGGCAGCCAGTCCTTCAACATCTAGCTCATCAACATTAGATTATAGCTCAGAATATATCTACTTAGCTGAACAAAAAATTATTAGTCAGTCAGGTTATTCTTATTTCCCATTTTTTGTAACGCGGTGGGTAAAAGAAGAAGGTGAAGTATATGGCTATGCTCCAGCTCATCATGTGCTACCTGATATTAAATTACTCAATAGTTTAAGACAAATTACCCTAAAAGTAGCCCAGAAACAGCTAGACCCACCATTATTAGTGCCAAAAGATGGGTATTACTTACCACTCTATACTACGCCGGGCAGTGTTAATTTTTACCGTAATGGTATGGCAGATAAAATAATACCACTAACTGGTATGGAAAATCTTATACCTACTGAAATTGAACAAAATCAATGTCGCGATGCTATATACAAGGCATTCTATATCGATATATTCAGGATGCAAAAGGAAAACAAAGAAATGACTGCCACCGAGGTGCAAATTAGGACGGAGGAACAATATCGTTTAATGTCCCCAATGGTTGGTAGAATTGAGAGTGAGTTGTTAAATCCGTTAATTATGGCAATATATCAAACACTAATCAAATATAACAGAGTACCGATCTTAGAGGGAGCAAATAGCCCGCCCGAGATAGGGCTTGAATATGTGTCACCATTATCAAGGGTACAAAAAACATCAGCAATAGCCAGCGTTGAACAGGTATTAGGTTTTTTCCAAAGAAGTGGTATAAGTAACTTTTTTCCTGAGATTTATGATAATATTAACTGGGATGAGTGTTTTAAACTATTTTTTGAACTACGAGAAGCCCCAAGCTCAATCCTCAAGAACGAGCAAGAAGTATTACAAGTCAGACAACAACTTAAGATGGTGCAAATGCAACAATTACAACAGCAACAACAGATACAAGGGTAAGGAGTACATGAAACTATCATCATCCCCATCAAATTTACGAACAAAAGAACAATTAAAATCAATTTATTGCAAGCTTTTTAGTGGAGAAGATGGTAAAATAATATTAGAGGATTTAGCTCAAGTGAGTGGCATATATCGCAGCAATTTTGTTCGGCAAGAAAGTGAGTACACTGCCTTTTTGGAAGGACATCGGGCGTTGTTCCTATATATATGCTCGCAGGTTTCAGAAGATGATGGAGTTAATAATATTGATGGTGCTAAAAATGCTAATGACTCAGATAAATAATGATGATATTTAATAATAATTAAGAGGTTATATGTTTTTATCAAAGTTTCTTGATCCTAAAAATGATTTTTGTTTTCATCAAATCTTTGGTACTGAAAAGAACAAAGATATACTTGTGCATTTTTTAAATGATGTTCTTAAGCGTGAAGGAAATGAGAAAATAATTAAGGTGACGTTTTTACCAACTATCCAAGACCCTGATATTGCAATTTACAGAAAGTCTATTGTTGATGTGTTGTGTAACGATCAACATGGTAATCAATTTATAGTGGAGATGCAGGTAGACAAGCATCGAGGATTTGAAAAAAGAGCTCAGTTTTATGCTGCTAAAGCATATTCTCAGCAAAGAATTGAGCAAGATGAGAAGCACAAGAAATTGGCAGTATACGCCAAATTAAAAGGAGTAATATTTTTAGCAATAGCAGATTTTGTGATGTTTGAAGATAAAAAACATTGGAAATCAGAACATCGTCTTTTAGATACAGAGAGCTATGCCCATGATTTAAAAGATTTTGACTTTGTATTTTTAGAGCTTGAGAAATTTAAAAAAACTATAGATGAGCTAAAGACTATTGAAGAGAAGTGGATGTATTTTTTTAAGCATGCAGGAGATAGTACATTAACATTAACAGAAATAGAGCAGTTAATAGGTAAGGATGAAATTATTAGAAGAGCCTTTGAGGCAGTAGATCAAGCTAGTTGGTCAGAGGCAGAACTTAACACCTATGAGCAAATGACCAAAGCTCATCTTGATAATTTAGCGGTAGAGCAGCAAAAAATTGAAGATGCTGAAACTAGAGGCGAAGCTAGAGGCAAAGCTGAAGGTAAAGCTGAAGGTAAAGCTGAAGGTAAAGCTGAAGGTAAAGCTGAAGGTAAAGCTGAAGGTAAAGCTGAAGGTAAAGCTGAAGAAAAAATAGAATTAGCAAAGAGAATGCTGAAAGAAGGCTATCCTATGGAAACTATGAGTAAATTAACCGAACTAACCATTGAAAAAATAAAAGTGTTAAAAGAAGAAATAGAACAGTTAAGAGAAGAATAACCTATGAGCAAAGAAGTAATTGCTAATAACTATGAAACTAGCCATACTTCCTCTGGCAGCGATTGGCTAGCCAATATGCCTGAAGAAATACGTAAAGCTGAGTCACTGGGTAAATTCAAGGACGTCTCATCTTTAGCTCAGAGCTATTTGGAAGCAGAGAAGAGCTTGAATCAGCGAGTTGCTGTGCCAAAAGATGACAGCTCTGATGAAGAGTGGCATAAATTTTATTGTCGACTTGGATTGCCTGAAGATAAGAGATATACTGATAAACGCTCTAAGGAAGATGAGGAGTATTTAACTCGTTATGAAGACATGTTTTACCAAAGCGGATTATCTAAAAGGCAAGGTGAGAAGTTGCTTAATTCTTTGTATGGTTTCTCGCAGGATTTACAAAAACAGCAACAAAATGCTATTGAGCAAACACGTCATTCTCACATTGGATGGCTGAAAGACACTTATGGTGAAGGTTTTGACAATAAAATGACAGTGATGCAGGCAGCTTTATCTAAGTTTGGTACTAAAGAACTGGCTGAATTAATTGAAGGAACAAACTACGCACCAGCTTTAGTTGATTTATTAGTACGAGTCGGTGAAACTTTAAAATCTGACTCGTTAGTAACTGGTAAAGAGCTACCTGTAATTAATAGCAGGGAAGCTGCATTGTCAGAGATAGAAAAACTTGATTCTGACCCCGAATTTGTGGTAAAATTAAGAACTAAAGACCATACGGGACATGATCAAGCTGTTAAACGTATGCAACAACTATATAAAATTGCTTATGATAAAGAACGATAAAAAATAACGTAACCAACCAATCATTAAAGTCATGATGTGACAACTCATTTTAAGGCTGCGACTTCGCAGTAACCTATCATAAAAGAGCCACTAATAGCATATATATCCGAAATGTCGTCAACTGCATGGCGGACAACGACTACATTCTAGTATAAATGATATCGCACTTTAAATATTGATAGATTATTTGAGGAGGAAAAATGGAACAAATAACAGATGGTCTTAAAGAACAATTTGCTAAAAATATCAGCCTAGTTATTCAACAAGAAGGTTCTAAACTACGAAAATGCGTTACTAATGGTACGCAAGACACTGAGGTAATTAGTTTTGAGTCAATGACTACCCATGAGGTAGAGAGTAGAACTAGACACCTAATTGACCCTGATAATCATTTGCATGGGCATTATGCTGATGATGGAGACCCTGCTAGGCTAGAACAAATAGAATTTAAAATACCAACTATTTCAAGACGCTTTTTGACTGCTTCCGCTTACCATTGGAACGCTACCATGGATAGGAACGATAAGCTAAACCTATTAACCGACCCCTCATCACATTTTCCTAAAATGGCAGGCTGGGCAATGGGTAGGCAACAAGATCGGGTAATTATTAGTGCTTTTGCCAGTCCAGTCAGAGCAGGACGAACAGGCAATAATGTTATTAACTTTGATGTAGCTAATAATGTGATACCGGTAGGAATTAGGGTTACTGATGCTAATTTAACCTTAAATGCTCAAGCTGCAGTTGCTGCCAACAGAGGTATTATTGATTCAAAAAGAGCTGGACTAACTGTTGATAAACTAATAAAAGCTCATCATATCTTAAAAAAACGCTCTTTTGGTATGTATAATAAATTATACTTATTATGTTCAAGTAATCAAATCTCCGACTTGTTACGCGATCCGCAAATTACCAATTATGACTATAATAATGTTAGAGCTTTAGTGAGTGGTGAAGTTAATAGTTTCTTAGGATTTACCTTTATTACTAGCGAGATGTTGGGTGGTATATTTGATGATACTGGGGATGCTAATCGCCCTAGATATGCTGTAAAGGATTGCTACGCCTTTAATGAAGGAGCTATAAGATTTAACACGGTCAGTGGTTCTAACAAAAAGGGCATTGAAGAGCTAGTACAATATCACTATGCCAAAGTACTATATTACAGTGAAGCTTTTGGAGCTAGTCGTGATAATGAACAAGCAGTAGTAGTAATTAAATGTTTAGAAGATTACGACCGCAGCAGCCATCATGGTGTATTGTGGGAAGGAACAGCGAATGAGAATCACCGAAGAGGTGTGCATAGCATAACAATGCCATGGCAGATGTTTGGTCATCAATGTCGTAATGTTAATGATACTGCTGATATTAATAATGATGCTTTAGCAGTAATTGCTAATAATAATTTAGCTATGCCACAAATCATTGCGAGAAGAGCAGCGGGTGGTGGTGATGGTGAGGTTGTAGATGCCTAACTACAAAATTTATTTATGGGAAATTTGTATTATTTGTAGTTGAGTGTAACTACCATGAAATATGAGATTATCAAGAAGGCAGTAGTACTACTTGGGTCAAATGTTGGTATTAGTAGCATTGGTGGTGGCAGAATATCAAAAGCCGAGGAATTATGTGAGGAGTTTGTTAATCCTGCCATTGAAGATACTGTGCTAATGGTTAAATGGTCATTTGCCTTACGGAGAGTCGATAATATCGAAGGTAATAGACAAAACTTTACCGAAGTACCGGACATTAATGATTGTATTAAATGTGCGGTAATAGTACCATCTAATCTACAATTTTATACGGAAGCAGGTAAGATTTACTTCAAGGGCGGTAAACTTACCTCGCTTTTTTACTACAGCAGAAAGATTGTTGATAATTTACTAAATAACGATACGGCTATTTGGCAACAAGTACCTGCTAGCTTTAAGTTATTAGCGGCTTTATCGTTAGCCTCACAAGTATCATTTGCTATGTATTCCGATAGTATATTTGCTGATGGGTTAAAGAAACAATATTTAATCAAATTAGAAGAAACAAAAAGGATTTACGCGGTTGATTATAATCTGATTAATTCCGGCGAAGTATAATAAAAATTTTTTTAACAATATTGCATAAAAATAGAAAATAATTGTTTGACAAGCAACTATAGGTAGAATATAAATAATATTAGGGTAATTACTAATAACCTAATTCAGGATGAGGATAAGTCTTTAAAGGATGCGAACAATAGTAATATTGTATTGAGGTAAAAAATATGCAATTCTGTAAAAATAATAAGAACAGATATTAGTGGAGCATAAAAATATGTTATATTTATTAATAATTAATAGGAATCATAATGTTTGTTGGCAAAAATGAAAGCCGCCTTGAATTTTTGCCAGCTCATTATTTATGCATTTCTTTTAAAAATTGTATTAACAATTTTTAAAAGAATGGGAGAATATATGCAACAAGAACAATTTGTTTACTCACAGAAAAACAACTTTTCAGGTGGTGAGCTAACGCCAACCATTGAAGGAAGGACGGAGCTAGCATTATATCAGAATGGTGTTAAAAAGCTGATTAATTTCATGCTATTGCCATCAGGTGGCATTATGCGTAGACATGGTACACAATTTGTCCATTTGTTCGCTGATAATGTGTCAAAGAAAATGGCAGCTGTGATTTTCTCAAGGAAATTATCCTACTTGCTGGTTTTCGAATCGCACCCGCTAGAGACTCGTTGCTTATTCTTTGTTGGTGGTGAATTGTTGTTAACTAGTAAAGTTATACAGGATGAGGGGCAAAATTTTCATTTTCGTCCTAAGGATTTTTCTTATGTAGTGTTTCAAGGGATTGCTTATATTTCCTTTGGTGATAAGAGACCAATTTTTAAGTTCTCAGTTGATCCACAAATTGTTGAGCAATTTTACTAACATATTGAAACGGAGGCAAGAAAGAGACAAGTAGAATATGGTGAAAGAGCTGAGATAGCATCAAGTAGTAGCTATGAGCTAGCCAGTAATTTTCCTAATAAAGATAGGATGTTTATTATCGAACCGCTAAAATGCCAAGTTAATTATTTTACTGTAAGGCAAGAAGGATATAATACAATACAAAAACCTTTTAATGAGGTAATCTATGGAGCGGAAGTAGATCAAATTAACAATACATTAAAAGACCTTTACCAACGAGCAGCAAGCTTATCATATACTAATCAATCTCCTATCTACCAAGCCAATAAGGAGAAATTATATTGTACTTCAGTAGTTACTTTTGAAAACCGATTATGGTGCTTTGGGGTTAATAAAAATATTCATTCAATTTGGGCAAGCTATAAAGGAGATTTTAGTGATTTTAGGATGGCATATAGGACTTTACTGGAAGCTCGCAACCCGTTAAGTGCTTTTTCAGCTACTTTCTCTTCCGCGACTTTTGATAATGTCCTATGGTCTGTGCCTTTTGGCGATGAGTTATTATTAGGTACTAGTGATGGCATTTATTTAGTCAAAGAAGGAGATCGAGCTAAGGGAGAGTTTGTTAAAATCCATAAAGAGATTGAGCTACCGATATCACCACTGAAACCAGTAGTAATCGCTAAGACCATCTTTTTTGTCGAAGGCAATGGCTGTAAAATCAATAGTTTGTATTACTCACAAGAAAAAGGTGGCTTTCAGATATCAGACATCACTGCCTATGCTGAGCATATATTTGCTGGTGGTATTAGGCAAATTGTCGGCTGTAATAGTCCATTTTCGATGATAGTGGCAGTGCTAAAAAATGGCTCTTTTGCTAGTTTTATCTATTCGCATGATTTAAAAATTATGGGCTGGTCACAACATTGGCTGGGTGGCAATGGTCAAGTATTAGGTATCACATCAATCTATGCTGAAAGTGCCGACATGTTATATTTGCATGTTCGGAGAAGTGATGATACTGGTGTAAGCATCAAGGAATATCTAGAAGTGCTACAAACTCGTTATTTTTCTGCTAAGCATTTTGTTACCGATAAAGCAGTTTATGCTGATTGTCATGTGAATATCCAACAGCCCGGAGAGAATGCCGCCTACCGAACAATCATACAAGCATTAAAAGACGATAGTGCTTATGAGTTTAGAGGTGATATAACCAAGCTAGAGCATATTGTACAAGCTCAAGCAGAAACTATTTTGAGACTTAAGCTCGATAATGTTGGTAATTCTTTTAAATACAAAAATAGGCTAGTTGCTAATTATGACGAATATAAAGCTGAGATAGAGAATTTTTTACAAAAATATTATCAAAATTATTTGCCTAAGATTATGAATATTTTGGCGGTATCTTTTGCCTATCATCGAATATTCTCGCGTATTTATGCAGAGTTAGACAATCTGTTTTTAAATAATCCTGAAAGCTTTGTGACAATCGAGCAATTATTATATGATGGTGAGCGACTTGGTGGTGATATTATTGAAGTCGTGGAGCTACTAAACGAAATAGATGTGCCGGATATTTTAAGAGATGGTGGTTTGATGGAATATCTGCCTAATAGTGCTTTTTCCTTTCGTCCAACTATTTGTGTACAAATAAAGAAGCTAAATACCGAACTAATTAGGTTCATTGCTGGTACGGTGCAAGATATTATGGCAACTGCTAAGCAAAATATTGATCTGCAATTTGAAATAAGTAGAGAAATACAAGAGATGCGACTAGCGGTTAGCCACATCAATAAAAAAATATTGCTATATTATGCCGAGCAGGATAGTGATAAAAAATCCGGTCTGCTAGGTTCTGTGAAGTTTTCTAACGAAGCCATATAAAAGCTCCAACAAATTGCAAAAAAGACAAGAAAGCAGTAGCAGTTTTATCAAATCTCGAAAAAATTCGTCTAAAATGTTTAATTTTACCAAAAAAACATTCGATCGAATGACGTTCTTTATAGATATGTTTATCGTACTCCCTTTGCTGTTTTCGGTTCTTTTTTGATGGAATAACAGCTATACAATTTTGCTCTTCAAGCTGCTCAATAAAAGCATTGCTATCATATGCCTTATCGGCAAGGAGCATAGTATTTTTAATATCTTTAACCAATGAGTTGGCTTGTGTAATGTCATGTCTTTGACCTGCAGTTAAAATAAACTTTAAAGGATTACCAAGAGCGTCAACTAAGGCATGGATTTTAGTAGTAAAACCTCCTTTACTACGCCCTAAAGCTTCTTGATCTTGGCTATCTTTTTTATAACCTGCTGAGCATGCATGGGCACGAACTATAGTAGCGTCAATCATTGTTGATTCCATGTCAGGATTAGCTTGTACTTGCTCAAACAAATCGGTCCATATTCCTTTATTAGACCAAGTTTTAAACCTCATATGCACTGCTCGCCATGAACCATAAACACTCGGTAACAACCGCCATTGGCATCCTGAACGTGTTATGTACCATATTGCTTCAATAAATCGTCTAAGCTTATCCTCATTTCTTGTTTTTATATCTTTTCTTTTTCTTAATATTTCAATAATTTGTTGCCATTCTCTGATTTTTATATGATAATTCATTCCGGTAGTGTTTTTGATTGTCTAAAATAGAAAATACACTACCTCTCCTTCTTTTTAATTTATTTTTTTACAAAACTTCACAGAACCTAGTTAATTTAAAAAACTTTTTTGCCAAAACTGGAGTGGATTTTTACCAAGAATTGCTAAATATCGCTCATCCGGAACTGACTAAATATATATTTGGTGAGCAAACCAAACAATTAATTGACCAGCAAATTATTGAATTTAACCAACATACTAGTAAGCAACAAATAAATGATAAATTATCAGCTATTACTAATCAATTAATCGATAAATTACAACAAATACATAATGATAACAAGATTTATGAGCTGACCAATTCAAAAAGACGAGAAGAAATAGTTGATTGTCTAAGAAATATCATACTCGATAAACCATTAAGTAAAGATGTTAGGGAATATATTCTGTCTGATAGTTTTAGTCAAACTATCGATGGGATTGTAGATGAAGTAACAAACAGAATTGCCCCGATAATGGGAAGAGATCGTAAGTCTTCATTATCGTCCTCTAGAGCATCAGTATATAGCGAAGCAGATTATACTGAGCCATTAGCGAGTAGAATATTTGAGCAAATGCAAGAACTCAAAGAAGGGCTAGCTTATTTGCAGCGTAACATTATTGAGTATTGTCAGTTAATTATGCCGAGCTTTCATCCGGCTTTACTGAAAGATATCCTTGAAGATGAGAAGAGCATAAAATTAGAGAAATATTTACTATTATCAAAAAGATATTTTCCAGTTTTTAAAAAACTATTTCCTGATATTGGTGGTTATGAATTAAGTAGTATAGCCCGTAACTGCTTGCCATCATTTCAGCAAATAAATATTGCCACTATATTGCCAATTTTTCAGAAAATTGTCGTATCTATCATTGGTGACGAAGAATTACATGATTTACGAATTATCGATAATGAATTGATTAAGCTAAAACATCCGGTAAGACATTTGTCGGTAGGTTTTCCTTATTCTTCGATATTACAGACTTTTCCTCTGATATTTCCGGATGAAGTAGAACATACTCCAAAAAAAGATGCTGAATTAGGATTGAAGGTCTTTAATAGTAAAGGTGGTTATATTGAAGAAAGGCTTGATAATGGGCAAATAGACAGGCTAACAAAAGTTAATCATCCATGGACTAATGGACAGGTAGAACGTATGAATCGTACTATTAAAGAGGCAACTGTTAAACGTTTTTATTATGACAATCATCAGCAACTTAAACAACATTTATATGATTTTATCAATGCCTACAATTTCGCAAAAAGACTTAAAGCTCTTAAAGGTTTAACTCCTTATGAATTTATCATAAAAACATGGACATCTGATCCAAATAAATTTATTATTAACCCTAACCGCCACATCCTGGGACTAAACAGATACTTAGTTGTTGGGATATAGCTAATTATTTTTTAGTTTTAGTAGATAGAAAAGCCGGTGATACCATAACCCAGCTAAAACTACAAAAACTAATATATTTTGCTCAAGGAATAAATCTTGCTTTATTTGATAGACCGCTTTTTGCAGAAGAAGTGGAAGCATGGAAACATGGACCAGTAGTACGAGCTTTACGTTTAACATTTGGTAATTTTGAAGCTGATGGCATTCCTCCACCTAGAGAAATGGATTTTGATATTTATAGCAAAAATCAGAAAGAATTAATTTATAAAGTCTATTCTTTTTATGGTGATCATACAGCTGCGTATTTACGTAATTTAACACATACACATTCTATTTGCTGTGAAGCTATTATACGCCAAAATAAAATTATTACGAAAGAAGAAATGTGTAAGTTCTTTAAGACTGATGTAATAAAGGATATTAAAGATTATCTTTTATCAATTTCAAAAAAAGATATTGTCCAAATAGAAAATGCTGAAGATCAATGGTGGATGAATTATGACAGCGGAGTGCCTGCAGAAGATATTACAGAACAGTTTTTAAAATAATACTAACTATAATATAGCATATTTTTGCAACAAATTAAATAGCCAAAAATTTCTAAAAGGTAAAAAATAGCGATGTTTGATTTTCTAAATTTTTTCTCGAGTGGGGCTAGTATATTTGCTACAGGAGCATCTGTATTTAATACTTACGCTCAACTAAGAGCTAATAAAGAGAAAACCAAGCAGTCTTTATATGAACGGCAGCATTTATTGAGACAACAACAGGAGAATGTCAGGTTTGACCGTCAACAACTAATGGAAAGAACTGCAGAATATGGGGCAATATCAAGTTATCATGTCGATATGCTGAGGCAAGAGCAGTTATATAATCGCCAACAGCTGGGCTATAATATCCTGAAAACTGGTATTGGTATAACTGGCACTGATTCAGCTGGCTTATTACTACGACATATGGCTTATATGGATGAGATGAAGGCAAGAAGCGTAGAAGCTGAACATTTTCACCAAAGACCAAGATCAAATTTAAACACGGCAATGATTGACTTAAATAAGGAAGCAATTAACCGTAATATTAGTTCGATCAAGTCAGCTTCACCTTGGCAAAATCTTGGTACGGTTTTAAGCGGTGTATCTGATCTTGCTGAAATATCAAGAATTAATGAAGGAATAATAGAAAAGAAAAAGTAAAGTGATAAACAAAGATGAAATGGCAAGTTATAGCAGGGATAAGTCAGAAAATTAATGAAGAAGCTAAAGGCTATTTGATACGCAAGCTTGAGAAAGATGCTAGCGTAGAAATGCCGAATTTATGGGCAGACTTTATTAAAGATACCACTAACCACTTGCATCAATCACAGAACAATATTGAAGTAGCTAGCGATAACAAAACTGGTGGTTTTAGTTGCTTGACGCAATTTGATGAACTGCATCCAGATTTCTCAGAAAACAACAAACCGTTCAGCGACTATTTTTTAGGCAAGTATGATCAGCGGGCTGTAGATTATCTGCAACGAGCTAAGAACCCACTGACCAAGCGTATGTTGCAAGCTAAGATTAATGAATATAAAATATCTTTAGCTGGACATATAAGCTATACAGAAGCCAAACTGATTGATGGTAAACGTCACCATTTAGCAATTGAAGCTATCGAAAAGTTTAAGATTGCTACTTATGATAATCCTGAGTTTTATAGTAGTAATTTACAAGATAGCATAGTAGCTATTAGCTCTTTATCGTTACTGCCCCAAGAAAAAGAACAAATGCTGATTAATGCTAGACAATCTTTGGCATTTGCTGCGGCACTAGGTACTTTAAAACATTCGCCGGATGCTATATTAAATCCCAATATCAAGGCTGAATGGAAGGGAGATTTATCGCTTGAACAAAGGGTTAAGCTAGAACATCAAGCAAATAATCTACTGCATCATCAGCAATTACTGAGACAACATCAACTTAGTTCGCTTATCAATGCCGACTTGCACAGTATCCTAAATACTGGAGAGCGTGTTAAGGGCATTGAAAACCTACTGCAAGCCAGCTTTAATGCTGATGATCCACGATTACTGCAATTTAGCAGCCAAGAAGCTTTGTATAAGCAGGCTTTTGTTATCTCACAACAAATAAAACACCTACCATTCAACCAAGGTCAGGAAATATTACAACAAATTGCCCCAAAGGGTGGGGATAGTGATTATGACAAGAAAGAGAGACTATATCATATTTTGGTAGAGCAGTTTAATAAACAACTTAAATTGGCTCAAACAGACCCGGCTAGGTTGGTTGAGGAAGGCGATGAAATACCCAAAGACATGGCACTATTCCAACGTTATTTGCTGAGAAAACAATTGCAGGAGCAAAAAGGCATACCGAGTTATGCACAGAGATATTTAATGGAATCTGAACGTACTGAGTTTTTAAAAAAGATTCAGGGTAAAGATGTAAACCAAATTAAACAAGCCATCGACAGTATAATTAGTCTGCGAGATGATGATACAGGAGGTGGTGAACAATATGGCTTGGAGATACTGGAAGAAATCTTAAGGGGTAAAGGAGATTTAGAGTGTCTGACTCAATTTTATGCTGAAAATAGGCTATATAACCGTAAGACAGCATCAACATTTATACAGATGATCGCATTAGTTAATGAGCTATCAGTAAAAAGTCAGCCATTATTTATCGGTCATGAAATGACAGAATTTAACAAAGAAATTGACAAAAATTATGTATTCGAGCGATGGGGTAAAGATTTAGCTAAAACTGATATTCAAAACGAAACAGAGATTAACCAAACACGGCAAGCTATAAAATATTTAGCTAAGTACTACCAACGTACTGAAGATTTATCAATTGCCAAAGCAGTAAAAAAAGCAACCACCAAATTGATTAGTGAGGTCTGTATGCGAATAGATAGTAAAAATCTGCAAATACCCCGTCAGATGATAGTACGAGGTATGATCATTGATTTAAATGCCGATTACATAGAGAGTAGTCTAGCAGAGTTGCAACATGGTATCATTAACGGAACTATAGCTTATGATTATATTACTAGTTTTAGGGACAGTCGTAATAGCAATATTATTGATAATATCAATGACCCAATAGGACAATATGCCGCTGCAGCAATAATACGAGAATGGTTGCAACAAGGTAAATGGAAACTAACGCCTGACAAAAAGAGTGTCTATTATACTTTCCCTACCAAAGATGGTCAGTATTTGCCAGTTATGGCAGGAGTTGGTAAAATATTAAAATTTGATTTGTCAGAGTTAAATAACCCTCAAGCTTTAGAGCAGCAAAAGCAAAGAATATTACAAAGTATCTCTGAATCATATACAATAGATTAGTATGATGAAAAATAATGACAGCTTAAATAATTACTCAAATGACCAATCACGTTACTACGCAAATAATCAATCACTTTACTATTCTATCTTAATACCGAGTTTTAGAACTAATAGTGTCGTTGATCTGTTAGGTAGTAGTAAATTAGATGTTTGGTGGGCATCAGCTAAGCAAGCTTATGCAGATAGTCCAAGCCTATTAACTTTATGGCAATCTTTTAACCCACAACATATTATTGATCCTGAATTGCAGGATATTGCTGAATATTTTAAAACTTATAATAATAAATTAACCAAGGAAGATTTTGAGCAAAAATATAGTGATTCAGGTTTAAAATACGACCCTAATTTTACCGAAACACAAGTAGAAGATATTTTAGAGAGGAAAAAGCAGCGAGAAATTAACGAGTATATCATTGCTGCAGGTAAAGGTGGATTAGTTGAAGCTATTGGCAAGTTTGGAGCTGAGATAGTATTTGGTAATTTGTCAGTAATTAATATTGCTGCTAGCTTCATTCCTATTGGTAGACCAGCAATGTGGGCGGCGGCTAGCCTAAAATATGGCAAACTTCCAACAACACTAGCTAAGGGCTTGGTAGGCGGGGCTACAGGTCAGGGAGTTACCGAGCCAGTTCTTCATAATGAACGACATACTGAACAAAGACCTTATGACTTGTCAAATAGTTTGATTAATATTATAGAAAGTGGTTTATTTGGTGCAACATTGCATGGTCTTGGTTATTCGGCTAAATATTTGCGAGACAGATTGTATTTATATTCAAATAAGCTACATCCTGAAATTGAGACCTTACATCCGATAGTTGATAGTCAGTTAAAAGATAATATTGACACTGTACTAAAAGAATCATCTCCTCAGGAGAATATAATAGAAACTGAGCAAGTTGATAGTCAAGTACCAACAAGTACCGATGCTAATATTGGAAACAGTTCTTTATCAAGGTTAGCTGAGTTACAAGCAAAGAAGCTACAATTAATTACGGCAGCCGAGCAACAATTTCCCTCATATTCTACCCAGCAGAGGCAAATAGCAGAATTACAACAACATATGCATGATCAGTTTGGTACTAATGGCAAGACTGAAGCAATACCAAGATGGTTCTTGGATATTTTACTAGAGGAAGAAGGCAAATTACAACAATTATATCAGGAGCATATTAATAACCCGGAGTTTCAGGAATATTTGACAGCAGTAAAACAATTAGATCAGCAAATTATCAATAATTTACGACGTCAGCAATGGGAGACTAAAGGCTATGATTTATCACCCGAAGAGTTATATATAGCAAGAAAACAGCTAGAGGAAGGTAAACATATCAATCTTGAGAATCCACAAGAAGCTGAATCTTTTTACCATGGTGATGATAAGAAATTTGATAATAACAATGCTAGTCCTAATCTACAAGAGCATCTAGCTTCTTTAGAAACTGAAATAGCCAATTTACCGGAACAACAAAAGGTTAATTATCAAGCAGAATCTATCAAGCAAGATGTTATTTACCAGCAAACCGAAGAAATTTTACGCAAGGTTAAGCAAAGTGCTAACCCTTCAGAATTAGAGGAATTATTTAAAACTCTAAGTCTCATCGATCCACAGTTAGTGGATGAGCTAAAGACTATCCATAAAGAATTTGTCGGACAGGAAAGATTAGATTTGTTAGAGAGAGACAAACAAATAGATATGTTCATTGATGATTTTAAGGAGGAGTACTTTGTAAAAAAAAGAAATAATGCCCTAAACTTAATTAAGATGGCTGCCATAGAGAGATTTATTAAAAATCATCCCAATAAGGTTGCTGCGATAAAAGAATATTTACGGCAAGTTGATTTACGGCAACAAACTATTGCTAACGAGCTGTTATTTGGTCTTACAAGAGATTTAGAGAAAGCTGGTGTACTACACGAGTACGGCGATATTGCTTATGAAAAGGACGTAATACAGGAATTATGGAATATCAGCCATCCTGATAAAAAGTCAACTGGTAGTGAGAGGGCAATGATAGTCGCTCAAATAATCAATAAATGGCAAACAATCGCCATCAATAGAGCTAATCTAGCAGGTGGTTATATAATCCCGCTAGAGGGTTATATTACTAAACAACAGCATAATAGTCTTAAACTCCGAGAAGCTGGTTATGAAGCGTGGTTAAAATTTATCTATCCACTACTTGATTTCGAGAGAATGGCTAAACTAAATGATGAAATAGATTTAAGGGCAATATTTAATAATCTAGCCAGTAGCATTCATCTAAAAGACACTGACCAATATTTAAATATAGCATTTACTCACATTAAAGGAAATAACGTAGCTGATGTGGTGTCAGCTAGTAGAAAGCTACATTTTAAATCGCCCGAAGCTTGGTTAGCATATCAGAAGGAGTTTGGTAATTACGTACAAAATGACTTTGTTGACAAGCTCATTAGCCCTTTAATTAAAAGCCGGTCTTTCATTGCTGATTCGGTAGTTAGTAACCTTAATATACTAGGTCGGAGCATCGGGATAATGGAGAGTATGGGTTGTAATCCTGAGTTAATGCTACAATCAATCAAAGGTACTTTTACTAGAGAGCTACAAGAGTTAGCAACTAAAGACCCAGCTATTTTAAAAGACTTTCTGCATAAGCCAAAGATAGTTGAGGGATTTTTAGGAGAAACGAAGCCGAGTACCGCAGCGTACACAGACGTACGTGAGGAACGGAGGCGAGTTTCGACGACAAAATCACCAACTAGATTGACTTATGCAGAAAGTCTAAAGCAATTAGCGGTACTTAGCAATCCCAACAGTTTTGTCAATCAGTTAGACCTAATGCTAGGAGTTAAACCACAAATACCATCAGTTGACCGTATCCTTGGGGCTTATCGTGCTTGGAACTGTATGGCAAATCTTGGCAAGGTGGTACTTTCTTCAATACCTGATATGATAAGTTTTGTCAGTGAGCTACAGAATAATGGCATACCAATAATGCAATCTTATGCGAATATATTACAAGTGGCGGCTACAGGACTTAATGGTGAAAAGAAAAAAGAGCTTGCTAGTTTACTTGGTGTGGCTGTAGATTCATTGATTGGTCATAGTCATTCTCGCTTTGCAGGAGAGTATCCAGTATCTGGTAGCATATTTAAACTTACCAATGCATTTTTTAAACTAAATTGTATGAATTGGTGGGATAATGTTTGGAAATCTACAGTTGGTAATTTGTTATCGCATAATTTAGCATTACAAGTTAATAAGCCCTTTAACTCACTATATCATAACTTACAAACTTTGCTTAATAGATATGGCATTAATGAAAGTAATTGGCATCTTTATCAGCATTTAGTACAACAAATAGAGAATAAACCATATTTAATACCTGATATGGCATTACTACCTGATCATTTGCTAGACCAGTATTTACAACAAAATAGTAATAGTATAGTTAGTGATCTCAATAGAACTAGACTTAAGCAGGATTTGACCAATAATTTACGAAGATATTTACTTGACCGGGTCGATACAGCTATTGCCACTCCGCATACTGCCGAGAGAAATGCCGTGTTACTCGGCAATTTAGGTATTAAGGTAGGCTCGCCAGCTGCCGCGGTGATTCAGTGTATAATGCAATTCAAAACTTTTGCCTATACTTACATTACTAGACCGTTAAAATCAGTAACCATCGATCAGATACCACTTCATCAACAAGTAGGTAGTGGCAATTTATTGGATTTAGGAACATGGAAAGATATCGCTAAATCAATGAGAAACCCAACTACTATTAAAATGTTGTTTCAATTATTACCGGGTTCTATAGGGCTTGGTTACTTATCGATCAATGCCAAAAGGTTGGTAGAAGGGAAAGAATGGCTTGATCCAAATGAAGAAGGAGTATTTATGGCATCTTTATTACAGGGCGGTGGTCTTGGATTATTTGGGGATTTTTTCTTTAATGAGTATGATAGTTATAATAATCTGCTTAAAGCGTTAGCAGGAACGGCAGGTAGTGACATCATTGATTTTGGCACAATGCTTACTTTAATCAAAAATGGCGAGTTGGATAGGGCAGAAGAATTGCTTAAAAAATCCCTTCAAAGACACATCCCGGGTAGGAATTTATTCTATCTACAGCCAGCTTTATGTGCCTTCCATGACTGCCATAGCCTGAATTGGTAGGAGAAAGAATGCACATAATAATTGAAAATGACGATAAGGCAAAATTATGCTTGCAAAACTCTTAAAAAAATAGTTTCATATTACTTGTGACAACATTGTTATCATTTTTCTATTCCTTAAAAAAATTAAAAATATAGGTAGTGTGTTTGGTTTTTTAGAAGTAGGTAGAGGAATCCAAGTACTCTATGAATACGCAAAAGCAGAAATATTAGAATCAGATTTTTTTGATCTCCAAGCTAAAGATTATCAAAAATTGGAAGAATCTGAGCGAGACCAAAAATGGTATATGCTTAATCCAGCAAAGCTTAACAAAAATTATCTTGAGGAAAAAGCTGCTTTTATTGTAAATGAAAGAGAAAAATATATTTTGCTAAGAGCCGTCCATTTTATTAATAAAAGTACTGAAACAATGCCCGTGGAGTCCTCCTTTTTAGAAAGGTTGCTTTATACCAAAAACTTTATACCTTCATGTTTTTTCTCTAGTAAGCCAAAAACAACAAATAATGATTCTCGCATTATACAACTACATGACAACGTCTAAATTGCACTTTATAGTTTCAATTTAACAAATATTGATTACTTGCCAAATAGCTCCTCTTCTTATTAAACATTTTTCATTGTTTCTATTCTGCTCCTGCATTGCTTGATTTATTTTAACAATTTATGATGTAAAAATATCACAATATTTGATGCAAATTACAATTTTTTATGCTATAATAAATCCTCTAAAACACATGTATTATAAGGGATTATATGAGAAGAATTGCAGTCAGATTTCACGGGTCACAAGATATCAAAAATCTTAGAACAATCATGAAAAATGTTCACGCAAGTAATAGTGATCATTTACCGGATGTCGCTAAATTTCATTTTGACGATAAGGTCTTTATACCGCATCAGGTAGATGGAGCAGAGTTACACATAACAACTACGAACGGCACTGAAATTAAAGAATTTCCTAAAGCATCACTAAGCTTTTATTTGGGCAAGCAACATCCTTTCACTAAAATATCCATGAATTCTGAGGATGAAGGTAATTATATCGTCCTGCCTTGGAATTTAGGCAACCGGGTTGGTAGAGATAATCTGAAGAACCTAAATGAACGTCTTGAACGCGGCAATATTAAAGAGCTAAAATATATCATCTGTATTAATGATAATAATAGTCAGAGTAACCTAAATAGTCTTGAGAGTAGCAAAGATTTAAGCCAAAGCCTAACCTCGCTCGCTAGTTTGCACCTATCAGATATTGTGGCAGAAGATGAAACCGAAAGTTTGCTTAATAAAATAGGCGATTTAGAACAACGTCTAAGAGAAAGAGATAATGTTATTAATCAGAAACAAGCTCAGATTAGTAGTTTAACTACGCAAGTTAATAGCTTAAATACACAAGTTTATAGCATGAGTTCGCAAGTCAGTAGCTTAAATACACAAGTTGACAGTAAAACCTCGGAATTTAATAATATGAAATCGCAAGTTAATAGTTTAACTACGCAAGTTAATAATCTACAAGCTAGCAATAATTCTTATTCTAACCAAATTAACCAATTTAATAGTAATAAGAATGGCTATTATCTCGAAAATGACCAAGGAGGTCGTAAGACATATAGATTGACTAATTATACCGGTAGCTTAAGAGCAAATGCCGGTATCGATTTTAGTAATTGTAGTATAATAGTTACTGGTAATAGTGAGCTTCGTACTACTTTGGATATACAATTTACTCCTAGTTGATAGAAAGCAAGAAAATTAGATTATTTATATGATAGCAATATTAAGTGCCTTTATAGGATTTTGCAGTAGTTTTTTACCAGAAATTTTGCATTTTCTTAAGGATAAGAAAGACAAGGAACATGAGCTGAAATTAATCGGTCTGCAAATAAAAGCTTCAAGTACTATCCATAGTGCTAGACTTGAGGAAATCCAAATTAAGGCTGATAATGATGAGAATAAATATCTGTATCAATATGCTGGTGTACAAACAGCTAATAACAACAATAATAATTGGGTGGATTTTTTAGCTACCAGTGTTAGACCAATGATTACTTATATATTTTTTCTGCTCTATGTAGCATTAAAAATAGCCATCTTCATAAAATTTGGTGCATCAATTGACACCATATGGAGCAGTGAAGATCAGGGGATATTCTGTGCAGTTATCGGTTTTTGGTTTGGTCATCTAGCTTTTGGCAGATACCGAGTTAATGGTAACAATAAAGGTTATCTCTATGGTAATGGCAGTGGTAATGGTTACACCTATGTCAATGGTAGTGGTAATGGTAAGATTAATGGCTACAAATATTGATAGCAATAGTAAAGCAGAATATATCATTAAAAGCTTTGAAGGACTGAGACTACAACCATATTACTGCCCAGCTGGTTTAAAAACTATTGGCTGGGGGCATGTGATAAAAGAGTACGAACAACAACAAATGTCTGATGGTATCTCGCGAGAACACGCTGACTACTTACTAGAGCAAGATATAGAACAAGCTAAATATGCTATTTATCGACATTGCCGCGTACCATTAAACTACTGCCAAGAAGGGGCTTTGATATCATTTGTCTTTAACTGTGGAGCTGGTGTATTTCAAGCTTCCAGTTTACGACAAAAACTGCTACGAGGTGAATATTTATCAGCTGCCGATGAATTCCCTAAATGGGTTTATGCCCGTGGTGTCAAGCTTAAGGGCTTGGTAAAAAGACGATTATTAGAAAGAGCAATATTTTTACAGAACTAGATATGACAGGTAATTTTGTTGTCAAAATTACCTGTCATATCTAGTTATATGAGAATTTATTTTATAAACAAACAGCATCATATAAACAAGGATAAAAAATGAAAGCCGCAAGGATAAAAATAGAAAGAAATCAACAACAATATCAAGACCAAAATGTTGTTAATTTGAGCAACAAGAAAAATAAACCTCAAGAAGTTGTGGTAAATGATACTGAGAAACAGACTGCACCTGAGGTGATGCCCCAAACTATTGAGCAGGCAAGAAAACACTACGCTATTTCTAGCAATAATGATAATATTGCCAGTCAGAATATTATTGAAGCAAATGACTTAATAGCTGAAAAAGTGAAAGAGCTGAATCAGTTGGAGGAGATACATCAACAGCTACTCTGCAAGGAAGATAGCTTAAAGTTAGAAGTAATGAACTATATGCAATTCCATATTTACCTAAAAATGGGTGATCATATGCTTGTCTCGTGGAAAAACTGCACGCGTAAAACATTTGACATACCAAAGTTTAAAAGTGATTATCCTGAAATATATAGTGAATATGTCAAGGAGACTTCTCCTAGGTTATTTAGGCTTTATTAAGATTGTTGTAATATTACTAACTAAAATTTATTATTTCACTTTTAATATTATTTTTTCTTGTTATCATTATTATCCAAGCTATTGGTGGTAAGAAAAATGATAGGATACCCTCAAGAACAAAGAAGTTTAAACAAAGAACAAAAAGAAACTATAGGGTTACTGTCAATAGGAACTTTCCTTGAATATTTTGATTTGATGATTTACGTTCATATGGCGGGATTTCTTAATGAATTATTTTTTCCCAAAAACTGATCCACACACTACGGCTTTGTATTCTGCAGGTGCTTTTTGTGCAACTTACTTATTTAGACCATTAGGGGCTTTAATATTTGGATGGGTAGGTGATAATATAGGGCGTAAGGCAACAGTTATCATCACAACTTTCATGATGGCATTTGCTTGCGTTGTTATGGCTAATCTGCCTACTTACGAACAAATAGGAATCTTAGCTGCTTGGTTAGTAACCATCTGCCGGGCTATTCAAGGTATATCTTCTCTAGGTGAAATAGTAGGGACAGAACTTTATTTGACTGAGATGCTTCACCCTCCAATACAATATGCAAGTGTTGGATTTATAGGGGCTTGTGCTACCTTAGGAAAGTTAGGGGCTTTAGCAATTGCCTCACTTGTTGCTTGGCATGCTTTTGACTGGCGTGTAACATTTTGGGTAGGTGCAGCAGTTGCCCTGATTGGTGCTGTTGCAAGAACCAAACTTAGAGAAGCTCCCGAATTTGCTGATGCCAAACGTCGGATTAAAAAAGTTTTTGAAAAAACTAATACAGATATAAATATTTTATATAACCGTCCTATTTGGCAAGAAAAAGTTAATAAAAAAACCGTACTAGCTTTCTTTTTATTACAATGTCCTTTACCGGTATGTATTTATTTTATTTATATATATTGTGGTAATGTTTTACAAACTAGTTTTGGTTACACACTGCCTGAAGTTATTCACCATAATTTTCTTGTCTGTATAATGGAGCTGTTAACCACATTAATATTATGTTATTTAAGTTTAAAAGTATATCCATTATCAATCATAAAAATTATATTGCTAATATTTTCTATTTTTATGATATTTTGTCCGTATTTATTGAATAATCTTAATTCTCCTTATCAGTTATTTCTGATTCAATTCATTATAATCTTATGGAAGAAATGCTTTGACCCTGCTACTCCCATTTGTTTAAAAAGCTTTCCTATATTTAAACGCTTTACTTGTGCCAGCATAACATTTGCTGTATCTCGTGCTTTAATGTATGTTATTAGTGCTTTTGGTTTTGTCTACCTAATTGAGTGTTTTGGCAATTGTGGAATATGGTTTATTATGATTCCGACAATGATCGGTTTTACTTACGGACTATCTCATTTTGAAAATCTAGCAAAACCAGCTAAAATCATCTACCCAAAAAATGTGTACTCTAAAGCAAATGGGTTAGGGGTAATAGGTAAATTTTTGTAACATAGATTTATTAATTGTTGTTCGGCTGTTGGTATTTCCAAATAGTAACAAATATCTATAAAATAGCATATAGTTTCCTTAACTATCTTCAGTGCTTTTTCCGGTGATTTAGCTCCTAGTGTTTGTAGATTGTGAATACGGTCAAATAACTTAATCAATACCACATCAAATCTCTTTTGTTGAGATAATAAATCCAAAGTCTCTTTGGAGCTAATTTTACCGTAAGGCTTTACCCTTGTTAGAGCTTCCACTTGGCTAGCAACTAAACTCCCAAAAATTCGAGCAATCATCTCTTCAGTAAGGGCTGTATCTTCAATAGTATCATGCAGTAAACTGGTAACTATCATGTCAGTTTTAAATAATTGGCGAACTTCCTCTGCTGTGTATTCAGCAACCATGTACGCCACTTCTATTGGATGAGAATAATAAGGATCGCCGGATTGTCGCATTTGGCTACCATGATATTTTTTAGCATAATAGATAGCTTTGATAATTTCTCTGATATCGACTGGGTGAGTCGCTTTTTTATTTAGTGAAATCAATCTATTAATTAACTTAGCAGAATATTTACAAGATTCAAACTTTGTCCACCAATTGTTAATATTTTCCATAAAACATCCCTCCATTATTTTAATTGTACATTAAATTAAACTAATATTGCCAACAATTTTATTATATTTTTTAAGAATTATTTTGAAATTTATGCCAAAGATTTTCAATCGCCTGCTCATAAGCAATGAGTTCTGATATAGTCCAATTAAATTGGTTAAAAATATCATAGGCATTATTTATTTCAGTATTAATAGCAACTGTATTAAGTTTCTCCTCATAGACTAACTTTCTTAGTTTTTCTTCCTGTGTTTTTTTATATTCCTCATGGTTGGCAGTACCAGATTCTGCTATATTATGCATCTTTCTAGTACGTATTTGTATTTCTATGTTACGGTCATAGATGTCAGCTATAAGTACTAGATGCAAAGAGCGGTAACCATTATCCTTAGGATTAACAATATAGTCTTTTGTCTTTTCCATATTAACAGGATATATCTTGTAAAGAGTAAGCAATACTTTATAACAATCATATTGTTTATTAACTATAATCCTAAAAGCAATTAGGTCAGTTAATTTTTTCACAGTTATGTTCTTTCTTAGCATTTTCTTTAAAGCAGAATAAGGGTCTTTTAATCGGTAATGTATTTCAGCTGCTATACCATTTCTACACAGATTAATCCTAATATTAGCTATAATGTTACGTAAATCGTTAGTAGTGGTATTCCGCATAATTAATATTACACTAAAAAAGGAATATTTAAGGTTAACAAGTAATAATTAGTTTGTCAATTATCAGCAATTAATTAGTTAACAAATCAATATATATTTGTTATAAAAAACTCACAAACTATCATTCTGCTATTCCATTATATAATTTATAGAACAGAAGCACTTTAGACATAAAATATATTATACTAATAATAGAAACACTTCAATACTTTTTTGTATTTATTTCCAAAAAATGATATAATTTATTTTTTCATATGAGTAAATATTATGTTACACTTAAAGAAACTATCGACGACCTACAAGCAGGAAAGGATATTAAGAAAGTAAATTTGTATGATAGTGATATAGGGGATGAGGAGGTTAAGCCGCTAGTAACAGCTTTAAAAAATAACCACACTGTAACACACTTATATTTGGGCAAGAACAAAATCACTTTTGAGGGTGCTATGATACTAGCACAATTCTTAAAGGACAACAAAACTTTAATAGAAATAGATTTGAATCGCAATCAAATAGATGCTGATGGTACTGAGTATATAGCAGAAGGCTTAAAGCACAATAACACCGTGATGACAGTAAATTTGTGGGACAACAATATGTGCGATAAGGGAGTTTGGTTTATGACACAATTTTTAGAAAATAATCAAACTGTAACGCACTTATATTTTGGTAAGAACAACATCACTGTGGATGGGGCTGAATTTATATCACAATTTCTAATGAATAATAAAACTCTGATAGTACTCGTTTTAAACTACAACCAAATGAGTGATAAAGGAATTGAGTTGTTAGCAAAACCCTTAGAAACACACAGTGCCTTGGTGCGAATAGATTTACAATGCAACCAAATAACCAACAAGGGGGCTGTGGTTATAGCAAAAATTATAGAGTCTAATAATAGTTTGAGGCAAATAAATTTGTGCGAAAACGAGATAACTAATAATGGTGGCTTAATTTTGCTAAAAGCTGTAAAGAATAATTCTACCTTAACAGAATTAAATTTAGAACAAAACCCAATCAACGATTATTTAGTTGCTATGATAGATACGATTATAAGTAAAAATCTTGAAGCATTTAATACTAGTTGTGTTGGTGATTGTTCTGAAGATTCAGGGGTGATGGTTCTTGGGGATGATTATGCTTATCCAACAGAAGACGTTTAGGATTTTTAAACAAAATTCCTGTACTATTATAAAAAACTAAAGAAATACGTTATACTTTATTGTGCTAAAGTTGTTGTCACTACCTATGTAAATTCTATGAAACTAGAAGCTGTGATTATTTTGTTACTTTATTAAAAAAATTAATAGTTTTCTTAACCTTTTTATTAGCATAAGTTTTAATTTTCATTCATCATATCAAAAATAGCTCTTAATTGGTTTGTCGCTTTTTGAGTTAGTTATTTTGGTCTGTTTTCTAGATGTATAGGCTTGCATATAAGGTTTATTTCCGACAGACTCCTAAAGTACATAAAAACAAGATTAAACTACTTAACCTTTATTAGCAGCTATTTAGAACAATTTAATATTAATTAAATTTATGAGGTAAATATTATGCCTAAACTTTCATTTAATCAAATTATCGAAGCTTTAAAAGCAGGAAAAGATGTTAAGGCAATAGATTTAAAGTACGAAGATATAGGAGCTGAGGGAGCGAAGGCACTAGCACACGCCTTAGAAAACAACAACACTGTGACGACAATAGATTTATGGGGCAACAAGATAGGAGATGAGTTATTAAATGATATAAGAGATAAATTAGAGAAAAACAAATTACAAGCAGAAGCATTACAATCTAAGGAGATTGAACAAGGAGTAGATTCTGTACAAGAAAAATTGCTTGCTACCAATATAGGATCAGAAAAAAAACAAGAAATCTCCAAAAAAATGCAACAAATAAAAAAATCGCACAAGAGCAGAAATTAAATCAGCAAGAAGAGATACATGATGTGTTACTTGCCAAAATAAATAAGTGTAAGAATGATACTCTGAAAGCAAAGGGTGATAAAGAAATACAACAGCTTGTTAAGGAATGTAAGTATGATGTTATGCTACTAAAATTACAGAAAATGCAACAATTGGAAGTGGCTATAGGGGAAATGAAACTGCTTGAGGGAGATAATTACAAGTGGTTATTAGCTAATATAAGTAATGCCGGTGATTTTTATAAGGTGGCGGAGAGGTTATTAACTGGAGATATTGTCCACCCACTAGAAGACGTTTAGGCTTTCTAAGCAAAAATCTGTACATTACAAAAACATGAAGAAATATTAAGATAGTGGTTATATTATTGATCGGCAAATGTTTCTATTGATTTTTAACATTGGTAGTCATAAAATTAATTCCTATTTTTGTCATAGATAATAGACGCTGGGGTTAGGTTGCATTGATTCCCCTAACCTCAGTGTGTGACACCGCCACACGTGATATCCTGTCTCTATACCCAATTTAAGGCAGTTTTACCGGTATTTGCAAAGTAAAAGTCGTACTCTTACCATGCTGGCTATTAACATCAATTTTGCCCTTTATTTCATGAATAAATTGTTTGACTAGACTTAAACCTAGACCTAATTCTAAATTTGATTCTGAGTTTGAATCCGTCGCTAATTCATCATCACTAGCTTCGAGACCATTTAATTGCTGATAGATAGATTGTCGCTGTTTTTCAGACATACCAACCCCTGTATCATGAACAATCAATTGTAAAATATCTTTGACTTTTTGGGCGTCTATAGTGTTTCTACTATTATACTCTCTATCCTTTTGTAATGTTTTAGTACCTCCAGGAAAAAAATAGGTGGTTAAGGTAATACTGCCTTGTTCAGTATATTTAATGGCATTGGTAATTAACTGGGTTAATATTGCCTCAAGTCGGTAACCGTCACCAATGATGATTGTTGGAACGTCCTTGGTGAAATTATTTGCAAACCTTATGCCTTTATTCTTAAAGAATAGCATTAGTTTATTAATAACATTGTTTACTAACGTTTCAGGGTTGAATTTTCTAGAAGCTGTAGGGGCAGGTACTACGCTTGTGGTAGCAAGTGAGATTGGGTAGCTAGTAAAATTTACTATATTTCTAGAGTAATACATTAAGTCTTTAGCATAAGCGGCAACTGTAGCTATAGTACTCTTTTTGTTGGGTTCATCCTCTTGTTCACATAGTATTGTAGAAAGGGCAAACATGTCATTACAAGGTTTGTTCATGCTAATGGATATAGTTCTTACAGAATCTTGGTGGATAAAATTAGCTATTCCTAGATTTTTTTCGTCTTGTTTTTTCTCGGCTTGTTGTAATTCAATAATATCACGACTAATATTGTTTTTTTCATGGGTAGATTTGTTTTCTTGTTGATTTTTTATATCGGTAGGCATAGAATTAACTCCTATTTTTCGGTTAGGGAAGTAGACACTGAGGTTAGAGAAAAATTTAGCGTTGATTATCTAACCTTAGTGCTTAACATTTACATTATTGTAACGTCGTCTTAACAAATACTATCATTTTTCCTCAGAGTACAGCGGTTTTTTCACGATTAGTAAAAAATTTTATAAAAATTTTTAGAATAGTGTTAAACCAGAGACAGTGAGTAGGAGTATTCTTATAGTTGATGGCTAAACAGCTGAGAGATAAGCCGTAAATTAGTTGTTCAAACAAGCTGCCTAATGCGGTTGATTGATAAATGTCTAATTATCTACTTACATTTTAAGGCAAATATGAGCTTAAAATTGTATCAGGTTTTTTTGCACCAAACAAAGCTAATTGTTTAGCAAAAGCAATGGTACACTTGCATTGATTGTGACTTTTGAACCACCATTTTTACCAATATACTGATGATTCTTGTAGCATTTTTGTGATATTTATGTTACAATTAGTGAGATATTTATGTACTTGAATAATGAATACTTACCATCATGGCTACTACTAAAAATAAGCCGTTACCATTTTTTAATTGGGTCGGCGGCAAAAGAAAACTCACTGATCAATTAATAAAATATGTTCCTGATACCTTCAATAATTATTATGAGCCTTTTCTTGGTGGTGGGGCATTATTCTTTAAAATAAAAGATAGGTGTCAGCAATGTTTTTTATCTGACATTAATTTAGAATTAATTACCAGCTACAATGCTGTAAAAAAGAATCCAACAGCAGTAAGTGATTTATTTGCAACCCATAAAAAACAACATTCAAAAAAATATTATTATCGCGTACAAAAACGCAATGACAGCAATGACCCGACTAGCATCACTGCTAGGTTTCTCTATTTAAATAAATATTCTTTCATGGGTATGTATCGAGTTAATAAGAGTGGTAAGCTTTGTTTGTCCTTTTCTTCTAAAAAATATAATAGTGCTAATATTGACAAGAAATTACAACAATGTAGTAGTTTTCTAAGTGATGCCTCAATTTACGTTACTGACTTTTCGTTTATCGAACCTAAAGAAAATGATTTTGTTTATTTTGACCCACCTTATTACCAAGCAGGGGAAAGATTTTATACTAGACTGCCCTTTGATAAGAATGAACAAATTAGACTTAGAAATTTCGTTAGAGAACTAACTAACAAAGGTATAAAATTAATGATTTCTAATAGTAACACTGACTTTATTAGAGAAATATACCAAGACTTCACCATAAATACTATTGACACCAAATACGCCCTAACCGGACAGAAGGAAATCACTAGAGAGCTTGTAATTACTAATTATGTAAGGTAATTAGTAGTAGCACACTTTACATTGCCCTTGTGTTTTGCCCATATTTAAGCTCTCTTATCTGTTGTTCCAATTCTTCTATCTTCCGTTGTCGTGTTTCATTTTCCCTTTTCTGCGTTTCCATAACCTCCCTAACTTGCAAGCTCATAATATCACATATTTTGGTTGTACTTATATCTTGATACCCTAAAGTTTCCCATATTCTCTCTTTGTCCTTTCCAGCTTTACTCATCCAAATATCATGCGTCATTCTTAAGTCATGAATCATTAAACCGTCAATACCAGCTAATTGGCAAATTTTCTGCCAAGTCTTCATAGGTGCTTGTAAATGATTACTACTGTTACTATTGGGAAATACCCATATTGATTCAGTGTTATTCTCCTTATGCCTTTTTGCTAATATGGTTAGGGCATCTTTTACTAAATGAACTTTTTTTGACTGGTTGTACCATGTCATATCTTCAAAATTAATATCCTGCCATCTCATGGATAAAACCTCACCCCTCCTAGCTCTAGTGAATAACACTATTAAGAAAAAATCTGCCATTTTCCTATTTGGCTCGGCATTAATTACCTCAAAAAACTTTGACATTGCTTCTTTAGTACCGATAAATCTTCTCCTGATTTTTGTTTTATGTAGCTCAATATTTCCTGTTGGATTCTTATTTTTTATAGCTTTGTTAGTACAATGAAATAAAGTGGTTGTCATATGATGCCTACTTAATTATGTTGTTAAGGTTAGTAGTATTTTAATTGGTTTTGTCAAAAATCTTATCGGCTTTATTCATAAATTCTCTAACAGGGTCTATACTTAATCGTGCATAAACTTCTGTTGAGGTAATACTTTTATGGTTAAGAGCTTTACCAATTACATACTGACTCGCTCCAGCAATAGCCATCCAACTTCCTCTAGTTCTACGAAGATCATGTAACCTAAAATCTTTAAGACCAGTTCTTTGTATAATTTTTTTCCATGCTTTTTTGGGTTCTTCTAGGTGTCCACTTTTACTATTATGATCACTTGGAAACACCCAAGGACATTGAGGATTACGTTGCTCATATCTTGCTTTTAAGATTGGCATGGCTTCTTCTGATAAAGGTAGTAAATGAGCAATGCCATTTTTAGTCTCAGTACCGGGTGTGTCCCATGTTTTATCAGTTAAATTGATACTATCCCAACGCATTGCCAAAACATTACCTTTCCTACCTGCGGTATGCAAAGACACAAGGATGTAGTCTCTTATTGTATGGTTACGCTCTTCGTTTACACTCTCAAAAAAGCGTTCTTTTTCGTCAGCTAGTAAATATCTAGTCCTTGATTTTTCTGGATGCTGAATAATACCAGTTATCGGATTGGTTGCTAATATTCCCCATTCAACGGCTCTCTTAAATATTCCCTTAAATCTCTGAACACATTTATTAGCCATAACTTTTTTGCCCTCTTTGGTGAGGTCATTAAAAATCTTTTGTACATCATCTCTATTTATGGTAGATAGTGTTCTAGTGTAGAGATGATGTGCTTGCCTATCAATGTCATCAACAACGTTCTTCCAACGCTTTATTTTGTGTTTTGCATAGTCTTCAATATATTGATTATCAAAAAATTCTTTAAAGGTTATTTCCCGTTTTTCCTCTTTTAATTCTTGAGCTTGTGGCAAAATAGGATTTACCCCTTTAGCAAGCTGGTTTTTTAACTCTGCCGCCTTTGTTCTTGCTTCTGTAATAGAAATATTATCAGGAGAAGAGCCTAGTTTATTAGGAAAAGAACCTAATTTAATTTTGTAACGTGTGCCATTAATTTTTTTGCTTAGAAAAAAACTTTTAGTTCCTAAATATGATACATTTAGGACTAATCCTTTTTCTTCGGTATCTCTATAAACATGTTGGACAATTTCAGGGCGGATAACTTTGCCTTTATTATCCTTTTCTGCTTTAGGTGAAATAATTTCTTCTAGAATCTCTTTAGTGAAGTTAAATGAATTGTGTGTCATAGATACCTACATTAAATTATATTTGTTAGGTGATAAAACTAACCTAGCTCAATCTAATTGTCTTAAAGTTAGTTAATTAATTAACTAACTTTATACTAGTCATAATTAAATAATTACCGCTGATAGAAATAGTTTGCAAGAATTAATTTATAAGAATGAGAATTAAAATAAGGAAGTGTTTAAAAGTGGTATTTTGACAACTTGAATTATATTTTTAGTAATCGAAACTAGGACAAGCAATTATTTTTAAAATGGTAAGACTCAATTTTAAGTTGATTCAATTCATTGTTGATGAATAGAAATCATTAACTATTATTTGCTAAGTATTTCAATAAATAAAGTGCTAAAAAATACTAATTTTGTGTGTGCATGATATGTGTTTTTTTACTAGAATAACCTACGAATTAATTGTAAATTGACAAGTAATACAATTTCCTATACTATCAGAATTCAACCTAATTAATTAGGAGAAAATACCATGAGTATCAGATTTTTAACGAAAATATCATTAAGTAATTGTTTGAATCAAGAAGGAGCGGGTTTTGGGGTGTCTGCTTTGCACGCAGAGGGTCGGGGGTTCGATTCCCTTCGTCTCCACCAGTCTCCAATTTTGGTACATTTTATGAATAGATCAAACGGTGGACGCAAGGTATAGTATAGCTTACAGCCATTCAGTTCTAGGTTCGCAAACACACAATTTAACAATTTACGTTTTTCTGTAGCAGTCGAACCTTTAAACGTTTCTAGGCTTCCGGAAGACATTTCTACTAAGCTTATCAGGTGCTGTGAGAATTTGTTATCTGCCATTTCGTGGTTTTCTATTTCTATAGCAATTTCTGCTCGTTTTTGTACTAATTCTTTACGTTTTTTTTCATGGTCTCCTTTTGTAATATCACCGTCTAAAAATAGATCAGTGAGTCTGTTCATACGTGTTGTTATTTTTGTTTGTTCAGTATATAACTCACCTATTCTCCTCTTATGAAAATCTTGCTCAATTTTTGCTGAGCTTTTAATATAAGAAATTACTTCAGATAATAATCCAGAATCTAAACGGAGCATTGCTAATACTTGTTCTTCTTGTACGTAGATTCTTTTATTAGTATTACCATGTTTCCAAACTCGTAAATATGTCCACTCTGTTGTTTTACCATTAACATAGGTGTTCCTTTTGGTTTCAGCAGTAACAACTCGACCAGTAGCAGCACATTTTATCAACCCTCTAAATATATACTCTTTTTCTCCATGTTTAAACGGTTTTTTATTCCAGTTAAGACGCACTCTTTGGCAAGCATCAAATAGTTCCTTACTAATTATAGGAGGATATATATGCGAATATTGTTTGCCAGTTTTTAGTAATCTCATTACCCCGTAATAAAACGGATTTTGAATAATTTTGTATATATGAGAACAACATAAATAACCTTGGTTGCCATGAGAATTACGTAAGCCCCATTCTCGAGTTTTTCTCAATATTTCTAATAATGTCTAATTACCGGTAGCATAAGTTTCAAATATTTTCTTCACAAGCGGTGCACGGTCAGGTATAATGGACTGAAAAAAATGGACAGAAAAAAAGAGGTATTAGTTTCCTAATTAAGATAAAATAATAAGAAAAAATTAGGATAAAAAATGACAAAAGAAAAAGTAAAAGTTTTTAGTGCTGAAGAAAAAACTAGGGTAGTATTAGAAGTACTGAAAGAAGATAGTCCATTATCAGTGATAGCATCAAAATATGAGATAAGCTCAAAGACAATTAGTAATTGGAAGAAACAATTTATATCAAATGCAGCATTGGCTTTTGAACCAACAAAACTAGTAAGTAAATATCAGGAACAAATTAATATGCTGAAAGAACAAAATGATGACTTAGCTAAAACTCTTGGAAAAACAATAGTAGAGAGAGATTGGGCTGTGGGAAAGCTACAAAGCTTGGACTTATCAAATAGAAAAGAACTTGTCGATTCCAAGCTAGCAATGTTACCAAAGACAAGGCAATATAAATTATTAAAGATTAATCGTTCTTCAATGTACTATAAAGTAAAACCATTTAGTGCGTATAACTTAAATATTTTAAATAAAATAGATGAAATATATACTGATAATCCTGAATTTGGTTATCGTTATATCCATAGACAATTATTAGAAGATGGCTTGGTTATTGGTAAGGATCGGGTTCTAAAATATATGAACATGATTGGCATAGAGGCTATTTATCCAAAGAGGAAAAAATTAACGTCTGAAAAAGATAAACAGCATAAAATTTATAGTTATTTGCTTGATAAATACTGGTCTAATTTAGGCACAAGTAAAACTGTAAATGTACCTAACAGTAACGAGGTTTGGAGTGGAGATATAACTTATGTTCGAACTAATTCGGGATTTATGTACATGGCAGGAATTATCGATTGGCATAGCAGAGCTGTGTTGAGTTATAAATTATCAAATAGTATGGACGTAAATTTGGTAACTGAAGTATTGCAGGATGCACTTAACAAATACTCTGCACCGCAGATATTTAATAGTGAACAGGGCAGTCAATATACCAGTAATGAACACATTCAAATTTTACAAGAGCATAACATTAAAGTTTCGATGAATGGTAAAGGAAGAAGTATTGATAATATAATCATGGAGAGATTTTTTCGAACTTTAAAATATAATTGTATATTTATTAACGATTTTAAAGATGTTAAAGAACTTAGGAGAGGTATTGATGATTATATAAATCACTATAATTATAGAAGATTTCATTCAAGTATTGGTTACAAAAAACCTATGAATGTCTATCTAAATTCTATACAAAATTATGAACAAATTGCAGCTTGAAAAATGAAAAAATGGGAAACAAAATTATTATTTTTTTGTCTTGATTTTTCAGTCCAGTATATATCCTTATAATTTTTTGCTATTTTTACGATATAATAAAAAATGTAGGGCTATGCTAGCAATGACCTATAGGAACTTATAATAATATCAAGAACTTATTCGGGTTAGCTATATATTAACGGATTAGCTGCAGTAATTGATAAAATAAGAGGAATCACCTTGGATAAAACTATTTTTTGGGTTATTATTGTTGGTACTATTATAGTAACTTTGACTTTGATCTCTAATATATTGATGCCATTTTTTATAGCTGGAATAATATCATACATATTACAGCCTATAATTGACAATCTGTCGTTACGATATAAATTATCTAGAACTATAGTGGTTTCAGTAATTTCCTTCCTATTTTTTAGCATTCTTGCTATAATACTAGTGGTATTGCTGCCTATCATATATCAACAAACAACTTTGCTGGTTAATAAGATTCCAGCTTATAAAGATTATTTACAAACTGAATTAATACCTGTTATTACGACAAAAATTTACTCGATAGATCCAAATATTGCTGATACTATAAAAAATTCTGTTAGTGATTTTGTTAATGGTATATTTTTGCTGCTCACAGGTTTTGCTAATAATATTTGGCATGTGACGAAGGTAACAATCAATTTATTGGTGTTGATTTTATTGATACCTCTTATATTATTTTATTTTTTACGGGATTGGTTTATAATGTCAAATAATATCAACCTTTTACTACCCTTGAAAGGTAAAAAGAGAATTCAAGAAATATTATCAGCAATTAATACTGCCTTGTCTGCTTATATAAGAGGGCAGATAAATGTTTGTTTGTTACTGTCAGTTTATTATGGAGTTTCTTTATCGGTTCTTGGTGTAGATCTAGGAGTGTTGTTAGGGGTTTTGTCTGGTTTCTCAATAATTATACCATTTGTTGGCATCTTAATATCCTTTTCTCTTACCATGATCGTTAGTTATTTTGCTTTTGGTATGGTTAATACATTATTTTATATAATCATTATCTATTCGATTGGTATAATAGTTGAAGGATATATTTTATCACCGAAAATCATAGGTGATAAGATTGGTCTACATCCTCTTTGGATAATATTTGCAGTTCTAGCATTGGGTAATATATTTGGTTTCTTGGGTATATTATTTGCTATACCAATTGCCAGTATAGTAAAAGTTTTGTTTTTAGCTGCTATCGATTTTTATAAATCCAGTAAGTTTTATAGCTAACCTAGCAGCATTATGCCAAATTCACAAAAGTCATTGCGAGAAGGCGTAAGCCGCACAACTGTTGAAAGTTAGAAGAAAGGGTTTTAAATAGGGTAACGTCATTGCGAGAAAGACCGTAGGTCGACGAAGCAATCCAAAAAAATAATCATAAGTGGATTGCTTCGTTTGGGCTTCACGCCTTCTCGCAATGACGAGTTACAGGTACATACGTCATTGCAAGGAGCTACTTTAGTAGCAACGAAGCAATAACGAAGCAATCTAGAAAAATGATTAGAAATGGATTGCTTCGTCGACCTATGGTCTTCCTCGCAATGACACCTATCCATATAAGAGTTAAAGATTATCTATTAATTATGAAAGACTCCCAACAATATGTATTACCATTATTTGGTAATGATCAATATATTCTAGATAATTTTATTAATTCACCTTCCAACCAGGTCGCGTATAATTCAATCAAAAACTGGTCTGTAACTTGGGGTAGTAAACCTTATGAGCTTACGGTTTTGCTTTATGGCCCATCTTCTTCTGGTAAGACATATCTTAGTAAAATATGGCAAAATTTGTCGAATGCATTTTTTATAAAAAAAGATTCAGATATACTTAGTGTAGAGCATATAATGCAGTATAATGCTTTTATTATGGAAGATATAGAATTTTGGCATGAAAGAAATGTTCTCCATTGTTTTAATTTAATAAGTGAGTGTCGTAAATATTTGTTGATGACTACAGGAAGTTTAGCTAATAATTTTGCATTACAGGATTTATTATCAAGAGTCAATTCTGTTCTAAGATTAGAAATAAAACAACCAGATGATGAATTGATGAGCAAGTTAATCTTTAAGTATTTTTCCGATCAATCGGTTAAGGTATCTGATTGTGTAACTAAATATTTATTAATTAATTTGCCAAGACAATTTGATCAAATGACAAAATTATTGGGGACAATAACACATTATGCATTAGTGCATAAGCGACCTATTACCATCTCTCTTATCAAATATGTACTAAATGCTAACCCATTAATGTCATAGACACTTATATCTTAAAAATGTGATTAAGTGTCTAGGCTCTCACATACAAAACCTAGTCATATTCTTTAGGGGTTTTCTCTTGTTGGGATAAAAGTTTTGCTTGCTCAATATTCTTGTCTAATTCCACTTGACTACAAATTCCAAGTAAAACTGGATCTCGTGGGCGAATGTTTTTCATGTTCCAGTGACTACGATCACGGATAGCATCTATGGTAGACTTGGTAGTACCAACTAACTTGACAATCTGGTTATCTAAAATCTCTGGATAATTTTTAAGTATCCAATATATTGCGTCTGGTTTATCTTGACGCCTAGCAATAGGAGTATACTTAGATTGTTGTTTCTTCTTGGTATTTACCAAATCGTAGGCAACATTAACAGAAATCCTTAAACTACTAGTTGGATCTTTTGTACAACGTATGATTTCTTCTTTGGTTAACTGTCCTCCAACAATTGGATCTAAGCCCTTAATACCGTAAGATACCTCACCATCAGCAATGCCTTTAATTTCAAATTCATGAATCCCACAAAAATCAGCTATCTGCTTAAACGTTAAGGCAGTATTATCAATCAACCAAATAGCAGTTGCTCTAGGCAGTATAGGTAATTTCTGTTGTGAACTCATAGTAAACTAATATAATATTGATATGTGTATCTTCCAAAAATATAGTCTCTTCTAACTAATAAGTCAATAATAGACTTCTAAGTACAGTTCCCTAAAACCTAAATCCAATACCTATTGCAATCATTAGTGGATTAAACTTTACTTTAGAGGATACAGGTTGTGTTATTAAGGGAGCTTTATAATCAATCTTAGTATTAAGAAAATACTGTTTTATATCTAAGTTAATTAACGTATCATCTTTAGCATAAAAATCCACTCCTGCTTGCAACACAGCGCCATGACCACTTTTAACTGTACAGCCTTTAGACTTACCAAGAAAATAAGCTACATGATAACCAGCACCAACATAAGGTCTGATAGCACCAAAAGGAGCTATGTGATATTGTCCCGTAACAGTTATAGGAATCATATAAAGCTGCCTTCTTTTAGTAATAGCTTTTGGATCATCACCATAATTATAAGCCACATTCTTTAAATTGGTATTTTTAACACGTAATACATCGAAACCTAAAGATAACTCTGCAGCAAAATTACTAGCAAAGAACATTGATGTGGAAGCATCTAAGCCATAACCATTTTCAACAAAATTACCAATCGATACTGGATTTTTAACAGTAGCCTTAGGAAAGTCTGTTTGTTTTGCACTAGATCTTATCCCTCCTGCTCTCATCTTAAATACTAAATCACCCCCATTCCCGTAATAATCAGCATTATAATTAGCATTATAATCATTATCAGCATCAGGATTAGCAAAGCTAGAAATACTAGCACAACTTACCAATAGAAACATCCCTAACTTTTTTACGACTTTTATCATAACTATAAACCTTCTCTTGCTTTAAATATATTGCTGTACTATATATACTCTTCTCATCTGAAAATCAAATGATAATGAGATTTTTTAAACTTGTCTAACAATGATGATACTATAACACTAAATATAAGAAACACTAAGTATAAAAAACAAATAAACTAAAAAATTTAAGGTCTATATGAATAATAAATTAAATACTTATTTTATTGGCATTGGCTGGTTTATATTAAGTATGCTAACTAGTGCAACTAATGACATAACAGCAAAATATCTTGGACTTAGGCTACATAGTTTTGAGGTAGCTTTTTTTCGCTTTCTCTTTAGCACTCTAATTCTTGTGCCATTTATTTTTTATTATGGGAAACAAACTTTAACCACTACTCGCCCTTTTGTCCATATTGCAAGAGGGGTTTTGTTATGTTTTGGTATGACCTCTTGGACTTATGGCTTACAACTTGCACCAGTGACTACTGCTACAGTTGTTAGCCTAGCTATACCTTTATTTACCTTGGTTTTGGCAGTATTTTTCTTAAACGAAAATATTATTTGGCAAAGATGGGCAGCAACTTTATTTGGCTTTATTGGAATTGTTGTTACTCTGAAACCACATGCTAGTGATTTTAACCCACATATATTGATTTTTGTATTAGCTGCGATATCTTTTGCCACGTTAGATATTATTAACAAAAAATTTGTAGTAAAAGAATCAATGATTAGCATGCTATTTTATTCTGCTCTAGTAACTTCTTTATTATCAATACCACCATCAATAATGTATTGGAAAACGCCTAATATTTCAGAATTTATTTTGCTATTTATTTTAGGATCAGGAGGGGGTTTAATTTCATTCTTTCTCTTAAAAGCTTTCTCTCTGGTCGATGCTACTGCCATTGCACCTTATAGATATTTAGAGTTAATAATTTCAGCATTAGCTGGATATCTTGTTTTTAATGAAATGCCTGAAAATAGCACTTTATACGGGGCATTGATAGTAATTCCTGCGACATTGTTTATAATATATTCTGAGAAAGATAATATGACCCAAGATGATAAAATATCGCATGAATAAACGTAAGTTGGTTTTTGCAAGCGGCATAGCAAATGCATTTGAATGGTATGATTACGCACTATTTGGTCTTTTTGCCCCTATAATAGGTGAAAAATTCTTCCCTGGATCAAACCCTAACTCATCTTTATTGCATGCTTTTTTGGCATTTGCTATCGGTTATCTAATGAGACCAATAGGTGGGGTGTTTTTTGGGGTACTCGGAGATCGTTTTGGTAGAAAAATTGCTTTAAGTACCTCTATATTTTGTATGTCTCTGCCAACAGCTTTAATTGGTGTGTTACCAACTTATGACGATATAGGTATTACCTCAACTATATTGATGATTTTAGTTCGCATGTTGCAAGGTTTATCAATGGGCGGAGCACTTACTGGCTCAATTTCATTTGTTATTGAACATACGGGCATAGCCTATCGTGGTTTTAGTAGTAGTGTATCAATGTCCAGTATTTGTATTGGTTTATTATTTGGTTCAGGAATTTCGCAGTGCATACAAAGCCTTTTATCAGCAGAGCAATTTGATGATTGGGGGTGGAGAATACCATTTTTATTAGGAATCCTTATCTTCTTTGCTGGGCTTTACATAAAAAAATATACAAGTGAAACTCCTAGCTTTCAAAATATGAAGGAAAAGGGTAAAATCTTAAAGTTTCCCCTAAAACAAGTTATTTCTGTATACTGGTTTGATATGATAATATCAATCGTCATCAATTCTACAGGTTCAGTATTATTTTATCTACAAACTATTTACCTAATGTCATTTTTAAGGATGAATCGTGGTTTCACTGATGATGAAGTTAGTAATTTAGCTAATTATTGTTATATCATCATGGCAATTGTTACTTTATGTTCTGGCTATTTGTCGGATATAATTGGTCGCAAGAAAATCTTTGTAATCAATCTACTGGTAATTATTTTAGTTACCCCATTTTTGATGCAAGTAATTGAAACTGGTGACTTTTATCTTATAATTATATCTCAAATAATATTATCAATTTTAGCTGCTTGTTATATTGGTCCTGAGCCTGCACTGCAAGCTGAATTCTATCCAACCAATATCAGAAACACAGCTTTATCATTATCTTATAACATAGCAACTAGTATTTTTGGTGGCACAACACCTTTAGTGATAGCATATCTTGTGCAAAAAAAGGGTACTATTACTTCGGCTATTTATTACATAATTGCTTGTGCTATTGCAAGTTTAATAGCTTTGTATTTTTATAAGGATCGTTCAAGGATATAATAGACTTGCTGCATAAATCAAAGATAGTTGAGGGATTTTTAGGAGAAACGAAGCCGAGCACCGCAGCGTACACAGACGTACGTGAGGAGCGGAGGCGAGTTTCGACGACAAAATCACCAACTAGATTGACTTATGCAGTAAGTCTAATAACTATTTTAAAGATTTTTCTAGTATTTATAGCAAAATTATCTATAAAATACTTAGTGGCTTAATAAAAGTAGTATATACTATGGCTAAATGCTAATCGGGTTAGCTGTATAATTATGATATTTTGATAAATAATGAACTTATAATTTTATGACAGAAGTAATAGCTAAAGAACAATTAGAACAATATATAAATCAAATAGAAGGGCTTGAACAAGAGAAAGCTGAACTATCTGAAGCAATAAAGGATGTGTTTGATGCAGCCAGCTCCAGTGGTTTTGATACTAAGGCTATGAAGTCTGTGTTAAAACTAAAAAAGCTTGATAGAAATAAACTGGCTGAACAAGATGCAATCTTAGAATTGTACAGGCAAGCTTTAGGTATATAAATTAAAGAATTTAATAATGAAGTTATATCCGTTAAGACTGTTACCTGATCAAGTCAATTTTGATTTTATCAAATTTAGAAAAGTAAGTTATACGATGTCCATTATTTTGTCTCTTGTGAGCATTATGTGGATAGGAATTTATAAGTTTAATTTTGGTATTGATTTTGCTGGTGGGATTGTTATAGAAGCACGCCTTGACCAAGAACCTGATTTAACCAAAATGCGTGAAGTACTTAATAACCTTAAGATTGGTGAAATAGTATTACAGAATTTTGGTAACCAGCATGATTTGTCTATACGAGTTGGCAGTAATAGTGAAGATACTTTAATGCACAATATTGAGCTGCTCAAGTTGACTTTAAGCAACCAATTTCCTTATAAATTTGAATATCGTAAAGTAGATTTTGTTGGCCCACAAGTTGGGTCGCATCTGATAAGATCAGGAATAATGGCGCTAATTCTTTCTTTTCTTGCCATAATGGTTTATACTTGGGTTAGGTTTGAGTGGTATTTTGGGCTTGGTATATTGATAGCTTTGCTACATGACGCCATACTAAGTTTAGGTTTCATGAGTGTAATGAGATTAGACTTTAATCTAACTTCAATAGCGGCTGTCCTTACCATAATAGGTTATTCCGTTAATGATTCAGTAGTGATCTATGATAGGATTAGAGAAAATTTACGAAAATCATATCAGAAAACAATGCCACAAATTATTAATCAGAGTATTAATGAAACTTTGTCTAGAACCATTCTAACAGTTGTAACAACCTTGTTGGCGAACCTAGCTTTAGTGATATTTGGTGGGGAAGCTATTCACAGCTTTAGTATGTTAGTATTTTTCGGCATAATAGTTGGCACCTATTCCTCTATATTTATATCTGCTCCTATATTGATGCTGTTTGTTGCTAAGAAATTTAGTAGAGTTCCTGCATAAGTCAATCTAGTTGGTGATTTTGTCGTCGAAACTTGCCTCTGCTCCTCACACCTTACATAAATTATATGATAAACTCTACAGAATTGCTAAAAAAAAGTTTCACAATTATAGACTTAGCTATCTAATTCCATTAACATAGCCAAGGAATCTACAGGGTTTTGTTGTTCCAGTACTTCTTTAACTATACTGGACTGAAAAATCAAGACAAAAAAATAATAATTTTGTTTCCCATTTTTTCATTTTTCAAGCTGCAATTTGTTCATAATTTTGTATAGAATTTAGATAGACATTCATAGGTTTTTTGTAACCAATACTTGAATGAAATCTTCTATAATTATAGTGATTTATATAATCATCAATACCTCTCCTAAGTTCTTTAACATCTTTAAAATCGTTAATAAATATACAATTATATTTTAAAGTTCGAAAAAATCTCTCCATGATTATATTATCAATACTTCTTCCTTTACCATTCATCGAAACTTTAATGTTATGCTCTTGTAAAATTTGAATGTGTTCATTACTGGTATATTGACTGCCCTGTTCACTATTAAATATCTGCGGTGCAGAGTATTTGTTAAGTGCATCCTGCAATACTTCAGTTACCAAATTTACGTCCATACTATTTGATAATTTATAACTCAACACAGCTCTGCTATGCCAATCGATAATTCCTGCCATGTACATAAATCCCGAATTAGTTCGAACATAAGGGTGAGTAGACTGAAGCATTACAGCTTCAGCCCCTCTCAGAACGGTGCGTGAAACCTCTCAGCTCACACCGCTCCCACCATTTTAGCCTTTGGATATATTCCTAATTTCCAATGTATAAAAGCTTCAGGATTATGATTTGCTAATCTATTTAGATATTCTCTTGCACGTCTTTTATGCCATGCAAGTTTCTTATATTTTCTCCTAACCCACTGCACCAAATACCAATTCAGGTGCTTCCATATGTTGTGCATTGCCGATGGATAAAACTGCCCATAATAGTTATACCAACCTCTTAACTCAGCTTTAAACATTTCCGAAAGTTCAGATAAGGACTTGTCATTCTTAAGCTGAATGTGCCAACTCCTTATGGTTTGTATGATTGCTTTCTTAGAGTTATTACTTATCGCAGGTAAGAAATTTGGATGAACCATGCCTTGTTTGTTTACACATCTTCTTGGTCTAAAACTATATCCGAGAAAGTCAAAGCTGATTCGTTCATATTCATTACGACGATTATTGTCCTTACAATATATAATACCTGACTTATCAGGATGTATCGTAAGACCACATTCCTGGAATCGTTGTCTAATAACTTGTAACACATATTCTGCCTGTTTTTGACTCTGACAATGGAGTAAACCATCATCAGCATAACGACAAAATGCTACACTTGGCATTTCTCTTCTTACCCATGCATCAAATACATAATGTAAAAATAAATTTGCTAATATTGGACTTATCACTCCTCCTTGAGGTGTTCCCTTATCGCGCATAATAATATTTCTTTTGTCATTTTTTATCCTAATTTTTTCTTATTATTTTATCTTAATTAGGAAACTAGGTTCTGTGAAGTTTTCTAACGAAGCCATATAAAAGCTCCAACAAATTGCAAAAAAGACAAGAAATCAGTAGCAGTTTTATCAAATCTCGAAAAAATTCGTCTAAAATGTTTAATTTTACCAAAAAAACATTCGATCGAATGACGTTCTTTATAGATATGTTTATCGTACTCCCTTTGCTGTTTTCGGTTCTTTTTTGATGGAATAACAGCTATACAATTTTGCTCTTCAAGCTGCTCAATAAAAGCATTGCTATCATATGCCTTATCGGCAAGGAGCATAGTATTTTTAATATCTTTAACCAATGAGTTGGCTTGTGTAATGTCATGTCTTTGACCTGCAGTTAAAATAAACTTTAAAGGATTACCAAGAGCGTCAACTAAGGCATGGATTTTAGTAGTAAAACCTCCTTTACTACGCCCTAAAGCTTCTTGATCTTGGCTATCTTTTTTATAACCTGCTGAGCATGCATGGGCACGAACTATAGTAGCGTCAATCATTGTTGATTCCATGTCAGGATTAGCTTGTACTTGCTCAAACAAATCGGTCCATATTCCTTTATTAGACCAAGTTTTAAACCTCATATGCACTGCTCGCCATGAACCATAAACACTCGGTAACAACCGCCATTGGCATCCTGAACGTGTTATGTACCATATTGCTTCAATAAATCGTCTAAGCTTATCCTCATTTCTTGTTTTTATATCTTTTCTTTTTCTTAATATTTCAATAATTTGTTGCCATTCTCTGATTTTTATATGATAATTCATTCCGGTAGTGTTTTTGATTGTCTAAAATAGAAAATACACTACCTCTCCTTCTTTTTAATTTATTTTTTTACAAAACTTCACAGAACCTAATTGTTTAGTCCCAGGATGTGGTGGTTAGGGTTAATAATAAATTTATTTGGATCAGATGTCCATGTTTTTATGATAAATTCATAAGGAGTTAAACCTTTAAGAGCTTTAAGTCTTTTTGCGAAATTGTAGGCATTGATAAAATCATATAAATGTTGTTTAAGTTGCTGATGATTGTCATAATAAAAACGTTTAACAGTTGCCTCTTTAATAGTACGATTCATACGTTCTACCTGTCCATTAGTCCATGGATGATTAACTTTTGTTAGCCTGTGTTCAATATTGTATTCATAGCAAATACGATCAAAAATATGCATCCAAGCATTCTTATCTACTGTTCTGTTAGTAAATTGAATACCATTATCTGTCAAAATAGTATGAATTTTATAAGGTATAGCTTTAATTAAATTACGAAGAAATTGTGCTGTTTCTGTCTTGGTACATCTTGGTAAAAGTTCTACATACACAAACTTTGAAGTGCGATCAATAGCAACAAATAGATAGAGTTTACCTTCTTCTGTTTTGACTTCAGCAATATCTATATGGAAATAACCAATTGGATAAAGTTTAAACTTCTTCTTGGTTTTGTTATTTCCTTTTACTTCCGGTAACCTACTAACATTATGGCGTTGAAGAAGTCTATGTAAAGAAGATCTAGTAAGCTTGGGAATACTGACTTGTAAAGCATATAAGCAATCATCTAAAGATAATAAAGTGTGTTTACGAAATGCTATACACATAGCTTCTTCTTCAGAAGTTAATACTGTAGAAGATGGTTCTTTGGGACCCATACAAGTATCTTGTAATGTAGTTCGTTTCTTCCACTTAGCAACTGTTTTAGGATTAATAGAATATTTTCTTGCTAAAGTCTTTAAGCTCTCTTGACTATTTTGGATTGCGAAACGTATTGCCTCTGTCGTTTTGGCACAGCCGTGTAATATTTGTCCCATAATTCCTCTCTTGATGGTAATTCTTTATAATATACAACATTACACCCTGGGACTAAACACCTAATACCTCTTTTTTTCTGTCCATTTTTTTCAGTCCATTATAAACCTCGGTTTTTTCTAATTTGGAGGTGAGAGCTAATACTACAGTTGTAGATTGAATAAATTGTAAGAAATTTGAGTATTTTACCTCAGTACACGACAAAAAGATTAACATGATATAATAATGGGCAATCTGGGAATTAATGGTTTAATAAACATGTCAATAATGCTAGACACTGTTAACAAAGCTTATTTAATTGGTGAATAAAGTCTTTTTTGCTGCAAATTATAAGATTTTTTTGAAAAAGGTACACTATTCCAGCAAAAATCTTATTAATTTTCGCTAAAAAATCCATTAATTCATCAATTAAATAAGCTTTGTTAACAGCAATTATCTTTTATCTAAATTTTCAAAAAAATAAAAATATTTATCTAAATAACAAAACAACGTTTTTGTTGAATAAGTTTATGGCATACTTCAAGTAGTTTACGCATGCATGCAACTATAGCAACCTTTTTAGGTTTAAAATTGTTAACAAGCCTATCATATAAAGCTTTCAAATATTGAAAACCATTTTTGACACCGTTTTTACCAGCCAATACCGCCATATATAAAGCATATCGTGGTATTTTTCTGCCACCTCTAATAAATCTTCGTCCTTGCTTATTACCACTATCACGGGCATAAGGAGCTATCCCTACAATTGCTGACAATTCATTACTACTATAATTTTTATTCCCTAATTCAGGTAAAAAACTAATTAGTTTTTTAGCTACGCATTTACCAATACCAGGCACACTCTCTAATATTTTTACCTTCTCTTTCAACTCTTCTGACTCATCTATTACTTCACTTAATTTTTTATCAAGCTCAGCTATTTCATTCTGTAAAAATTTAATGAGCTTTTCTATACTCTTTTTATCAATACCATCAATACTATGATGTAGCCTCTTCTTTTCATTGCTAAGCATTAATACTAAATCTTCTCGCCTTTGCTGATATCTCTTCAAAGTATCGGATTCAACTTGATATAAATAATTAGCTGAAAGCTGCATCTTATCGCCATAATATGCTAATTTAAATGCGTCCTTCTTATCAGTTTTACACAAATTCACCGATTTACTAATGAATTAAAGCTATATGTATTGACTTTATGTACCTGTTGTTTATTATTATACAATTTTTGGCAAATATCCGCTTCATAACCTCCAGTAGGTTCACATACTATTAGCTTAATTTCTTGTTCTTTTGTTAATTTTATCAGTTCTTCATGCCCTAACTTATCGTTGGAAAAACGATTATATATCGGTTTATTGTTAGACTCATATAAACATATATCTAACCATTTTTTACTTACATCTAGACCTATTATTTTACTCATGATATAATCTCCTTCATCTTATTGTGCAAGGCTGCTGTTTCCAGCACCTTCTGCAATTTGTTCAAAGCAAACTTTGTAAGAGGGTACTTATTCTGTTTACGACTATTTCAGTCCAGTGTCTATCAAGTCACCCTCTTACAATTACTTATATCATAATTTAAAGATATAAGTGTCTACGAATAAAAGCCTATTTTTTTATCGAATACAGTAAATTAGGTATTATTTCTCCATTACTACAACCATTACATTAATTATACCCCAAAGAATCAACCGCGATTGATTTCGTGGGGGTATATCAGATTGTGAGTAGGTATGGACCACAATTGTCGGAAGTTAGAAAAGGAAGCAATTTTAGGCAGGACATTTTAAAAGCCGTATGTGGTTAACGTCATTATTGCAAGAAGGCGTAAGCCTACGAAGCAATCCACTTATGGTTAATTTTCTATAATTAAATATAAAAACAACTATCATCATGTTTAACAGTGTATATAAAAATTTTAGGTAATACAAGTAATTTTACTAAAAATTTTGAATTAATATACATATCAATTTCCAATCATTTTGCGTAGTGAATTACAATTGTTAAGTTTTATCGAGTATATATGTTGATATTGGTAGAATAATTTGCTATATATAGCCAAAATTCAAGCTATAGTAATAAGTGATTGAATTAAGTGTATTCCTTTCTTAGAACAATGGATATGAGCCTTACTATTCTTAATGTTATTCCTAGCTATGGCAAAAACCTAGAAAAGTCTAAGATATTGTTGAAATAATTATATTAATTGCGGTCGTGGCGAAATTGGTAGACGCGCAGCCTTGAGGGGGTTGTTCCTAACAGAGTGGAAGTTCAAGTCTTCTCGACCGCACCAATTATATATGTTTCAACTTAGTTGCCTTATAAAATCTAACATGTTAAAATAACCTGATTATTTTTATAACTAATCCGAATAGCATTACTTCGCTATTGTAAGCAACCGAAGGTGACGAAGCAATCTCTAATGAATGTGGATTGCCACGACCACTATGTGGTCTAGCAATAACAAAAATTTACTATGGCTAAATGTTAATCGGGTTAACTATAATATGTATAACCGAATTCTAGATAACTTGTTATCAAAAATTTGTGCTGACGAGGAGTTATGCAGAATCAACCAAAAAGTATGTTACCGGTACATCAAAACCAATTTGATGCAACATTTGAACAGATTAATAATCTTCTAAATAATGATGAGGTTGGTAAAGCCGTGGAGATTATGAGTAATCTCCATTATGCAGATCTTGCAGATTTTTTAGATAATATAAATCAGAGAACATATAAAATAATTCTTCCTTTATTACAGGATACACTAAAACCTGAAACTTTAGTGCAGCTTAGCGTAAGTAGAAAGCCATTAATAATCCAAAATTTAGGTATAGGAAAAACTGTACATTTAATTAATCAGCTGGCTATAGAAGATGCTGTTGAAGTTATAGAAGATCTTGATGATATAACAAAAGAAATGATCTTAGATAATCTCAAAGTAGAAAAGAGACAACAAATTATCGAAGGATGTACTTACCCAGAAGACACTGTTGGTAGAGTAATTGAAAGACATTTTGTATCATTTCAGGAAGATTGGACAGTAGCCAGAGCTATAGATTTTATTAGACACCAACATATAACCCAAGATTTCCATGCTGCTATTGTAACAGATAGTAAATATCGACCTATAGGTAGTATACTCCTAAGCACTTTACTTAAACATAAAGGGGATGAATTAGTAAAAGAGCTGATGAATCCTGAATTTAAAATTACCGATCTCTTTACTAACTTAAGTGAGTTAAGTTTTATTTTTAAACAATATGCTTTAACAATTGTACCAGTGGTCAATAAAAGCGGTAAATTAATAGGTACTATTTCAATAAACAACATGCTTTACATCATTGAACAACAAACAGAAAAAGATATAATGTCACTTGGTGGTGTTCATACCAAAGACACATTCTACAATCTATTTTATACTGTAAGACATAGATTTCCTTGGTTATTTTTCAATCTAATTATCGCATGTATGACATCGATAATTATTAACCAGTTCAGTATGACAATCTCTAAACTTGTAGCACTGGCGGCTATTATGCCTATTGTTGCTTCTATGGGGGGGAATGCTGGCACACAAGCTATGACAGTGACAGTTAGAGCCCTTGCCAACAAAGATATTCATCATAGTAACGTATTAAAAGTGATTCTAAAAGAAGTAGCTGTATGCGGATTTAACGGTTCTATATTAGCGTTAGTTGGGGCACTGTTAATCTTAGTAATGCTTTCTGATCCACAGATTAGCTTGATTTTTTCCATAGCCGTTATTCTAACTTTCTTAATTGCCGGTCTTTTTGGTTCGACAATACCAATTACTCTACATTATTTAAACATTGATCCCGCCACTGGTTCAGGTGTATTCTTGACAGCCATAACCGACTCGTTTGGATTTTTTGCCTTCCTAACTTTAGCTTATATCTTTTTGGGATAAAAATTGACGAAAGAGTGCAAAAAGCTATTACGGTAATATCTAATTCACACTCCAATTATTCAAATCATTTGACTATATATTTACTTCATTTTTTCTTTTAGCAGTGAGCTAAGCTTTAATAGCAGAAGTAAGGAAGGAATTGTTGTGATAGTAATAAATGTAAAAAAGTTTTGCCATCCGAATTGTACTACAATATATCCTGAAAGAGCAGGAAAAATCGATCTAGAAAATCCCATCATAGAAGAGAAAAACGAATATTGTGTAGCACGAAATTTACCTTGGCAGATTGAAGCAATAAAAGCAATGTAGGCTGTCATGGTCATTCCACCAGTTATACTTTCAAAACCTGTAGTAATAAAGAATAATGGTAAATTTTTGCCATAAATCTCTTGCAGAATAAATAAGGTATGTGCTATTGCATGAATTACTCCAAATATCAGTAAACTATCCAAGATACTCTTTTTTCTCATCACTAAGCTAGCTATTAGTCCGCCAATTATTATAGATATTATACCAAAAAATTTTCCTACACTGGCTATTTCAAATTCGTTATAGCCGATATGCATTAAGAAAGGGTTAATCATCATACTAATAAAATCATCTGGCAACCTATATAAAATCAAGAAAACTGTTATTAAAAAAATTAAAGGAAAAGCTCCTACAGGACTCAAGATATTTTGGACAAAGTTTGAAATATTTACCTTATGCTCTTGATATGTTTGGGGAATTAAGTCGTGTTTTAATCGCAAGATACTCACAACTAAAATAGCAGAACAAACAAGTACAGAAATGGCAAAGATTTTATATATATTATTCCACCCCAAATGGCTTGATAGATAGATAGCTCCGGAGCCTGATATTAGCATACCGATGCGATAGCCAAAAATATAAATTCCAGAAGCTGCTCCTTGAGATTCTTTTGCAATGATTTCGGTTCTAAGGGCTCCTAGAACAGTATCTTTAGCTGAACTTAAAAATGATATTATCAAGCCTACTAGTGCAAACAATATTAGACTATGGTGAGGATTCATGGTACTTAAAAGAAAAATAGCAAATGCCAACAAAATCTGGATCAGGCAAATCCAAGATAATCTATGACCAAGTAGTTTAGTTAACCAACCCAACTGTATCGTATCAAAAATAGGAGCCCATAAAAAATTGATAGAGTACGGTATTACGATAACAGCAAACATCCCAATAGATTGTAACTCAATATTCTCCTTGGCAAGCCAATAGTTTAAAGTATTACCTGTAATCATTAAGGTAAATCCACTAATTAGACCAAACAACCAAATAACGAATAATTTTGAAGGAGTTAACATAAGTATCTATTGGGAAAAAACCATAATACAGTAATAATTTATCCTATACAACTTGGATTATATAGCTAACCTGTAAATGCTTATATCTATCAACATTAGGGTTAGTTATATACTCACCCCTTACGCATAAGCCCCATGACAATTTAAAAATTGCAGAAAAATACAAGACGCTATTAGCGAAACCACTTAGTGGTTGTAGCAATCCACACTCATTAGATTGCTTCGTCGCTACTAAAGTAGCTCCTCGCAATGACGCCGGGCTGTTTTCCCTGTGACTTTTAAATGCCATACGTAAGGTGAGTTATATAGTGAAGCCTATTGAATTATGTGATACAAACTTTGTGTTAACCTTGCGAAAGCAGGTATCTATATTCCCGCCGCTGCTAAGAATCACAACTTAAAATCGTTATGTTCTTTATCACCTAATCCTATGGGATTAACTATATGTTCTAACAACGCTTAATTCCCTTTAGTTTCCCTTGGAAATATATGGTTTGTAGGATATTGATAATCTAACCCTATTCGAGTATAGGGCAAGACTATCTTATTAGGAACATTATTACTGTAACTAATTCCATAACCTTTTTGACACCATTCTTTAACCAAATTAAAATTATGACTAAAATTTTTATCTATCTTTGATAATAGTTGGTATTTTCCATTATAATATACCATAGGGTCTATGCCTCTAAATTTTGGTTTAATATTTATTTGTCCTTTGCCAAATTCCACTATTGAAAATGTTTTAATTTTATGAGAATACTCCTTAAATAATTTTTGTAATTTAACATCTTTACTCTTTTGAAGCTTTGTTAAAACTTGCTTATCTACACCAAAATGTAATTCATCTTTAGTGATAAGATTAATATCTACAGCACGTTTTAAAATCTTAACAAAGCAATCATAAATTACAGCATTCCACTCGCTACCCCAGAATTCCCAAGTAAAATCTAAAGATAGCATAGCAAATTTTTTAGCAAGCACAGGTTCTGTAAAAAACCATTTATTATGTTTAAATTGTAAATTTTCGACAATTTCCTTTGCTTCAATTTTTGAAATTTTTTCAAGAATAACCCCTGTGTGAATATTATATTGGATACGATCTGCACAGAGTGAAGGTAAAGGGGATTCTAATGCTACGTACTTAGGGTTATCAGGATCTAATTCGCTAATAGAAATGTTATATTTACTGATAATTTTTTCAATATCCATTTTTTTTAGAAACCATAAATGGATAGTATCCTGATAAGAACGTCTGCTATTTGGTTGATAAAATAAATTATCTCCCAAATGAGAAAAAACAGTATGAGAAACGTCATGTAACAAGCCGGCTATTTGTTCAATTTTTGAAACTCCTACTTTTTGTAATAATACAAATACTCCTATACTGTGATCATAGCGACTAAAAAACGGCATTAATTCCAAGTAAGGCGGCGGACCAGATTGATCAATTTCTTTTATTCTTTGCATAGCTTTACTTTGTATTAATTCCTCTATTATCGGATCATTAACTACTGAATCACCCCATACTGTATGAAGAACATGTTCAGCATAAGAAGATAAACAAATAATATAATTTATTATAATAGAAAAAATTATTTTCTTTATCACAAGTTACCTTCTATAATTAAAAAGGACTCATTATCAATCAATACCGTTAATTGTCAAGATTTCCGTTGCAATCAGCCCCCTTCATGAAGAATTTTGTTGACAAAACTGAGGAAAGTATTACTATTGCTGTTCTTAATTTAAGATAGTAGAAATGTTTAAAAAGTTGAGTTATCACTTTTAAAATTTTTGTTAAATAATATCAAAGGATAGTTTTTATATGAAAGTTGTGAGTTCGTTAAAATCTCTAAAAAAAAGAGATAAAGATTGTCAGGTTGTAAAAAGAAAAGGTAAAATTCTTGTAATAAACAAGAAAATTAAAAGGTTTAAAGCTAAACAAGGTTAGATGATTTAGAAGTTTTATAGTTATTGATTAAATTTCTAAGATTTAATTTTAGATGGAGAATCTTATGCAAAATACTAATTTGATAATAGCTGTAGCAGGTCTATTTTTAGTGTTTATTATGTTCTTTGTTTATAAAAAGAGCAAGAAATCATCTATTAATATGCTTGTCAAGGATACCAATAATGCAGAAGAATTTAATGCACCATTTAATAAAGCAAATAATAATACCAAGAAGCTAACTTTAAAAGAAAAGGTTGAGCTATCGTGGAGGTTCTTATATGAAATTACAGAATCAATTGTTAATAAGTTTTCTAAAGAGGATGTAGAAGTAGTAAATCAACTTGGTCATATACTGTTAAATAATGGGATGAAGTATGAGCATGTAGTAGATCTTGGCATCAAGCAACAGATTACATCAAGAGCTGCAAATATTGAACAACAAGCCCTTTCTCAGTCTCAAAAATCTTTGGGTAAATAGTCGCTCCATCAAAAGTCTAGAGTATAACATCTACTATATTTAAATGTAAAAGGTGTCATTCCCGCGTAGGCAGGAATCTAGATGCCTGCTTTCGCAGGTATGACACAAAGTTTGTATTACCTAATCCAATAGGTTTTACTATATATTCTAGCCTTTTTGACGAAGCGACTAGCTACATAGTCATGTCTAACGAACCTAATACCAAAATCAAACCAACATAATTATTATTTTTAAATCTAATAAGACAGTTTTGTGGATTTGAAATTTCTAATGTTATTACCTGCCAAATCAGCATCATATAAGCACAAAGGATAGCTATATAATTAAGGTGATGGGTCGCTATAATGTTAGCAACTATGAATAATATTATGAAAATGGTATAATAAACATATAAATGCAGTTTATAATTTTTCTTTTCTAAAAATATTGGCATTGATTTGACATTAATCTTTTTATCGTACTCTATATCCATAAAGCCATAAATAATGTCATAACCGATAGTCCAAAAACAGCAGGCAATATACATAATAACAGCTTCTAGTGATATTTTATCAATCACCGCACTATTACCAATCAAAACTCCATTAAATGTTAACCCTAAAAATATCTGTGGAAAGAAAGTAATTCTCTTCATTAGTGGATATAAAATGATCAAGATAAAGGAAAAGAATCCTAAGCAAATTGCTGTTTTATTTAATGACAATAAAATGGTTAGAGAAATAATTGATAATATAATTAATAAAATCATTGCGTCACTTACATTCAATGTTCCATTAGCTAAAGGTCTGTTTTTTGTTCGTAAAACATGTTTATCAAAATCTCTGTCAAAAATATCGTTAAGAACGCTACCAGCTCCCCTAGTAACGATACTTCCGATAAAGAATAATGATAATAATTTTAGCAAACTATATATTGTAATACTGGTAAGAAGAACCCCAAAGCAGGCTGAAAAAAATACCAGAAGATAGCCAGTAGGATTGTACAGTCTCATTAAACTAAGGCTTAGAAAAAATTTATTTGGCATTACTATTAATTATGATATATCTTGGTTAAAAAAAATGATAATTGCTATTAGTGGAACATAAAAATCTGCTATATTCACAAATATAACCGAATACGTACGAACCTGTAACTCGTCATTGCGAGAAGCCACTTTAGTGGCGACGAAGCAATCCTGTTTTGTGTCATACCTGCGAAAGCAGGTATCTAGATTCCCGCCTACGCGGGAATGACAGCTTACAAATTGTTGCGTCGACCTTTGGTCTCCTCGCAATGACGGCGTAATACTAGTCAGAGTTAGCTATATATCGAATTCAGGTTAGTTAGCAACACCCCCTATATAATTAGGATATTATTATGATAGCATTTCTAAAAGATTATAGCTTTAGTGAAAGCGAAAGAAAATGGCAAAAATTTTGGCAAGAACAAAAAATTTATCTTTGGGATAAAAATGAAACAAGAGAAAATAGTTTTGTAGTAGATACTCCGCCACCAACAGTCTCAGGACAACTGCATATAGGACATGTTTATAGTTATACCCAGGCGGATTTTATTGTCCGTTTTAAACGGATGCTAGGTAAAAATATTTTTTATCCAATCGGTTTTGATGATAATGGTTTGCCTACCGAACGTTTAGTTGAAAAACAAAAGCAGCTAAAAGCAGCTAGTATGGCAAGAGAGCAATTTATTGAAATATGTAAAGATGTTGTTATTTCTGAGGAGGAAAAATTTCGTTCATTATTTAATCAGATGGCTTTATCGGTTGATTGGACCTTAGAGTATCAAACAATTAATCCGTTATCACGAAAAATATCACAAATGTCATTTTTAGACTTAGTCGATAAAGGAGAAATTTATCGCAATAACCAACCAATATTGTGGGATCCAGTTGATCAAACGGCTTTGGCTCAGGCTGACATTGAAGACCAAGAAAAAACCTCAATGATGAATGACATAATTTTCCAGACCAATAAGGGTGAGAAGATTATTATTGCTACCACTAGACCAGAATTGTTAGCAGCGTGCGTTGCGGTATTTTATAACCCAAATGATGATAGATACAAACATTTGCAAGGGCAATTTGCCATAACACCTCTATTTGATGTTAAAGTACCTATTTTAGCAGATGATTTAGTGCAAATAGATAAAGGAACTGGGCTTGTTATGTGCTGTACTTTTGGTGACGTAACCGACATAACTTGGTGGAGAACACATAATTTACCTATGAAGATTATTATAGATAAAAAAGGTATGATAGATTTCCCAGCCGAATTATCAAATTCATCTTCTTATAATCAGATAAATGGCTTAAAAATAAAAGATGCTAGAAGTAAAATTATTGAAATCTTAAAAGAGAAAAATTTATTAATTAAACAAGTAGAAATTACTCAAACAGTAAAATGTGCTGAACGTTCAGGGGCACCACTAGAAATACTTACAACACCTCAATGGTTTGTTCGTACGATAAAACATAAAGACATTTTAATGCAACGAGCAAATGAGATTAATTGGTATCCCCAAAATATGAAAATTAGGCTTGAGAACTGGATAAATAGCCTATCATGGGATTGGTGTATAAGTCGTCAACGCTATTTTGGCGTGCCATTCCCTGTTTGGTATTCTAAAAGAATTGGTGAAGTAGGCAAAGCTATCTTTCCAGATATAACCCAACTACCAGTAGACCCCACTCAGGATTTACCAATTGGCTATTCGCGGGAAGAGGTAGAGCCAGATTATGACGTTATGGATACTTGGGCGACTAGTGCCATCTCGCCGCAATTAAGTAGTCACGGTATATCTGAAAAATTTAATATAGATGCTGAGCGTCACCATAAATTATTTCCAGCTGATTTACGACCGCAAGCTCATGAAATTATTAGGACATGGGCTTTTTACACAATACTTAAAGCCCAATTGCATGAAAATACCCTACCTTGGAAAAACATCATGATTAGTGGATGGTGTCTTGCATTCGATCGTAGCAAAATGTCAAAATCTAAAGGGAATATTATTGTACCACAAAAATTGCTAGAGCAATACGGTGCTGATGTAACGCGTTATTGGACTTCTAAATCTAGACTTGGAGCAGACACTGTTTACTCTGAAGACGTAATGAAAAATGGTAAGAGGCTTGTTAATAAATTATGGAATGCTTGTAAATTTGCGGCTATTCATTTTGATAAATTAGACCCGCTAGATAAAAATGCCCAGATTTCTGATATAGAAAGCAAGATTTGTCATAAATTTGACCAATGGTTAATAGTAAAGCTAGTTGAGCTAGTAAACAAAGTTGAATCAGATATGCAAAATTATGAATATACCGATGCTATGGATTCGATAGAAAAGTTTTTTTGGTCAGTATTTTGTGATAATTACCTTGAAATTACCAAAACCCGGGCTTATAACATGGATGGCTCAGATAATAAGGAGCAGTATAGTGCTGTGATAACCCTGTATCATTCTATAAGAATTTTGCTAAAATTATTAGCTCCTTTCCTGCCACATATAACGGAAGAAATTTGGCAAATTTTATATAGTAAACAATCTATACATACACGGGGTAATTGGTCTCAAATCAAAAATTTATCTTTTCCGGTAGATCAAACTCAGCCTGATAGACTTGTTAGAATACTAGACTTGGTTAGAAAAGCTAAAGCAGAAAAGAATTTATCAGTCAAAGCTGATATTAAGCTACTAGAAATTATAGGAGAAAAACTTTCTGATGAGTTAATAATAGATCTCAAAAACGTTACATCTTCTCATAAAATAGAATTTGTCGAGGATTTTTCATTAACAAATCAGGTTTTAAAGAATGGTGATATCGTAGTTAATGTAACATATTGACCGTAATAAATAAATCGTCAATGAAGAAAACAATAAAAATCGGTACAAGAAGAAGCCCTTTGGCTTTACTGCAGACAAATTTAGTAATTGACCAAATTAAAATTCATTGTCCACAGGTAAATTATGAAATAGTATCAATAGTTACCTCTGGTGATTTGATTAAGGATAAAAATCTGTATGATATAGGTGGCAAGGCTTTATTCTTAAAAGAAATAGAAACGGCTCTGATAAACGAAGAAATTGACTTAGCTGTACATTCTTTAAAAGATGTACCTTGCAAAATACCGTCAGAATTGATGATATGTGCTGTACTTGAGGGAGAAGATGCACGAGACGTATTTATCTGCTTGAACTATAAAGCAATAGAAGAATTGCCTTTTGCCAGCAGAGTCGGTACATCTTCAGTACGTAGAAAAGTTCTAATACAAAGAAAAAGACCTGATTTACAAATTGTTACTTTTAGAGGAAATGTTGATTCAAGAATAAAAAAATTAATGCAAGGTGATGTTGATGCAACCATTTTAGCTTATAGCGGCTTGAAAAGATTGAGGCTATTTGATGCAAAATATTGCCACTTGATGGATATAAAGGAAATGTTACCATCTGTAGGGCAAGGAGTTATAGCGGTAGAGATAAGAAAAAATGATCATAAAATGCAGGAAATATGTAATAAAATTAACCATTTTGAAACATGGGAGCTGATACAAGCTGGCAGGGCGTTTCTAGAATATTTAGATGCAGATTGCAGAACCCCTATAGCTGCTTATTCAACATATATATACTCAAATGATTTGAATATAGCTGATAAGGTTATTCATACAGAGTTTATGCTTGCCAATTTTGAAGGTAGTAAAATAGTTTTTCATAGTGAAATTTCCGATCCAAAAGATGCTAAGAATTCTGGCATAAAAGCTGCCAAAAATATGATATTTTGAGAATTAAAGGATACTTTTTACCATTATAGCTAACACTACAGTTGTAGATTTCAAAAACTAGAAACCATATTGTAAAGAAAACCCTCAAATTTTCTATAATTTATTCAGTCTACAACTGTAGTGCTAGGTTATAAGAACGAACAACCGTCATTGCGAGCCACGAAGTGGCGTGGCGATCCAAAAAACAACGTGCTGTTGCAACTTTTGGATTGCTTCGTCGCGCTTACACACTCCTTGCAATGACGCTTGTGTAGCATAATCTCCTTATAATTTTTTGCTATTTTTACGATAGAATAAAAAATGTATGGTACTATCGTTGCTATGGGTAATAATTATTATTTCGTTTTATCTATTTTAGTTCTTAGTGGTATCATATTTGTATATTATAATATTCCTTAAATATAAAATCTCTTACTAATTATGGTGCAATTTGTTACCTTACTAGGTCTTTCAGAATATGAAGATACGGTAAAATTAATGGAAAATGAGGTTGCAAGTTTAATCAACAAATCATCGAAAGAGGTTGTTTATTTAGTTGAGTATAAGGATATCTATACTGCAGGTACTAGCTTTAAGGCAAACGAATTACTAGATACTGGAGATATACCGGTAATTTATACTAATAGGGGAGGAAAATTTACCTACCACGGTAGTGGACAAAGGATAATATACCCCATTCTTGATTTAGCATCAGAATGGAGACAAAAGGATTTAAAATTATATATAAAACTATTGGAGGAATGGATTATAAATAGCCTGTTATATTTTGGAGTCAAAGCTTTTACTATAAAAGGTATGGTAGGAATATGGGTAAAAGAAAATGGTGTACCGGCAAAGATTGCCTCAATAGGTGTTAGAGTTAGAAAATGGATTACATACCATGGTATTGCCGTAAATATTTCAACAAATCTTGAAATGTTCTCTGGAATTATTGCTTGTGGGTTAAAAGGTATGCCTGTCACCTCATTAAAAAAACTTGGTGTTGATATAACGTTAGAGCAATTTGATGAAATTATTAAGGGTAAATTCTTTGAGGTTTTAGATAGAAGATGAAAATATTCAGTATATTCCTATGAGTTCAATTTATCACATACTTGATAAGATTCCTGCTATCTATCCTGAAGACATGCAGATAGAATATGAACAATTAGCTCAGCAATTAATTAAATCAGGTAAACTTAGAATAGATACGGATAATAGTTGTAATTTTGCAAGATTCTCTGATCCAAAATTCAATATTAGTTTGATGGTAAGTAAGGAAGAAATAACAGACCCAAATTTAATTGAACAAACTAATCAGTTATTTAGAGCTTTGTATAAATCTTCTATATCTGATAAAAAGTTGGCATCGATTTATGCAGATTTGAAAAAACAAATTCAAAAGTTACAGCCAGTTAGCCAATTAGTTACTGAAAGATTAACAAGGATTTTTGTTCAGTCGGCACATCCTATAGTTATTAGGTGGTTATTGCATGATAAGGTTCAGGTATTTATTACTTATTCTCATAATATTGGTGATATGATGGATATAGTTGATTGGCAACGTTCTGGCTCCAATAGTGGCATGCAAAGTACTGATGGCAAGAATGTTGCAGTCTTTGTGTCATGCGGTGGTAATCCATTTGCTGAAAATGATAAAAATCACCCAACTTATGGTGATGGATGGGCAGCAGTTGCTAGGTTACAAATTATAGCTGGACAGGAACTCGGGCATTTTGCTGATATTAAAAGAGATGCTAGTGGTCGTCAAATAAGTCGTCATTCAGCCAATTTTTCTGGAACGAAAGCAACGCCTCACGTAAAACATGCGAGGAAGGATGATATTATTAATTGCAATAAATTATTAGCTAACCTTCTCTCCATGGGAATGAGGCAAATGATTATTTATGAAGAAAAGGTAGAATTTTATAATAGGAACAAGGTACATGGCATAAGGGGTTATTGGGCAAGATTACTTGGATTAATCTATAAACAAAAATTTTTATTTTCTTTTAGGTTCTGTGAAGTTTTCTAACGAAGCCATATAAAAGCTCCAACAAATTGCAAAAAAGACAAGAAAGCAGTAGCAGTTTTATCAAATCTCGAAAAAATTCGTCTAAAATGTTTAATTTTACCAAAAAAACATTCGATCGAATGACGTTCTTTATAGATATGTTTATCGTACTCCCTTTGCTGTTTTCGGTTCTTTTTTGATGGAATAACAGCTATACAATTTTGCTCTTCAAGCTGCTCAATAAAAGCATTGCTATCATATGCCTTATCGGCAAGGAGCATAGTATTTTTAATATCTTTAACCAATGAGTTGGCTTGTGTAATGTCATGTCTTTGACCTGCAGTTAAAATAAACTTTAAAGGATTACCAAGAGCGTCAACTAAGGCATGGATTTTAGTAGTAAAACCTCCTTTACTACGCCCTAAAGCTTCTTGATCTTGGCTATCTTTTTTATAACCTGCTGAGCATGCATGGGCACGAACTATAGTAGCGTCAATCATTGTTGATTCCATGTCAGGATTAGCTTGTACTTGCTCAAACAAATCGGTCCATATTCCTTTATTAGACCAAGTTTTAAACCTCATATGCACTGCTCGCCATGAACCATAAACACTCGGTAACAACCGCCATTGGCATCCTGAACGTGTTATGTACCATATTGCTTCAATAAATCGTCTAAGCTTATCCTCATTTCTTGTTTTTATATCTTTTCTTTTTCTTAATATTTCAATAATTTGTTGCCATTCTCTGATTTTTATATGATAATTCATTCCGGTAGTGTTTTTGATTGTCTAAAATAGAAAATACACTACCTCTCCTTCTTTTTAATTTATTTTTTTACAAAACTTCACAGAACCTAGTAGGAAGGATTTACTCTTTATTAAGAGATTTGCAAGAGAACAATATATGGGTTTGATGATTAGAGCTATGATCGAAGATATGAAGTTTAATTTAGCCCCAATTGCAGATGTTTATAAAAATAGTGACCCCGAAGTTGAAGAAACAATTGCCTGTATAGAGGCTCTAGCTAGAGTACCTCAACAGGTGATGAAATGGGGATATTTAACAACTATGGAAACAATGAAAGGATTATATAAAATATATTACTATGAAGTTATACCATCTTTAATTTCCAATTATGTATCAATGACTAAGCAAAGCTACAAACGCAATATGTCAAAGCCGAGATCTCTAGCTAATTTCTTTCATAAGATAAATATATTTAGAGAAAAAAAACTAGCATTTAAACAAGTCAGAGAAATATGATGGAAAAGTTAACAATTCTATTTTTTTTCATTGTATCTTTACTCATAAATCGCCACCTCCTTGCTTAAAAATAAATCTTATGATGTTATAATGTTACTATAAGTTTAATATTATAACAAATAAAAATTTAGAACAACATATAAAAAATGAACTTATGGTTCTGGCATTTAGAATTTTGAAATTCAGTAGCACTTCCCAAGCTTTTATAATATAATGCAGCTAATAGCGGTGTAATGGCTAATTTGCTTAGCCTATATCAATAAATTAAGCATTCGTAGCTCAGCTGGATAGAGCGTTGCCCTCCGAAGGCAGAGGTCGTTGGTTCGAATCCAATCGAATGCACCATTCTTCGATTTCAGTGCATTTTATGAACATGTCAAACGGTGGACGCAGCTTAAAGTCTAGCTTCCCGTTTTTTAATTTTAGGTTCGTAAATACTAAAAAAGCCAATTACTCCTTCTAGGAAACTGCCTGCAATAACTACCTTAACGGGTTATAAATGTGAATTTGACGTAATGTTGGTTGAGATTTTATTGTTATTAGTATATACTATTAAATATATACTAAATTATTTGAGGTAAGTATGCATCAGGAAAAAATATTTATGAACGGTAAAAGCCAAGCGGTAAGACTACCAAAGGAGTTTAGATTTCCTACTAAGGAAATTAGTATAACCCCTTTAGGTAAGGGGATAGTGTTACAACCATTATTAAAAACATGGAAAGAAGTTTTTGAACAATTATCACTAATACCAACAGATGATTTTTTTAATGAAGGTAGAGTAGATTTCCCAGCTCAGGAAAGAGAGGAATTAAAATGATATATATGTTGGATACTAACATTTGTATTTACATAATAAACCAACATCCTACTAATTATTATCAAAAACTAGATTTATTAGAGAAAACAAATGATCTAGTAATTTCCTCGATAGTTTTGGCTGAATTACAATATGGAGTTGCTAATAGTAAACATAAAGAACAAAACCAGATTAAGGTAAATACTTTAATAAGTAAATTAGAAATACTAGATTTTTCTGCAAAATGTGTAGTTTATTATGGGGAACTACGAGCAGAACTGAAACAAAAAGGAACAATTATAGGTAATAATGACTTATTAATTGCTAGCCACGCACTTTGTCAACAAGCTATATTAGTTACTAATAATTGTTCGGAATTCCAGCGAGTGCCAAACTTAATCATTGAGAACTGGGGCTATAATGCAATCTAATGAATTTGGATCGCCACGCCACTTCGTGGCTCGCGATGACGGTTGTTCATTCTTATCTTTAATCGTCGTTGCGAGAAGACCGAAGGTCGACGAAGCAATCCATAAAAGTAACCATAAGTGGATTGCTTCGTTCGGGCTTCGCGCCTTCTCGCAATGACGCCGGTTATTTTTCCACAACCTTTAAACTGTCATGATTACCTTAGATGAGTTGGTTAAAAAAAACTGCAAATTAAACAATTCTAATGCTTCTGCTAATGCTTTTGGCAATGGTACTAAATTATATTGTTGATCAAAAGCATTACCATATATTTTGTTGATATTATTGATTTTGTTAGGAAATTCTAGACCTAATAATATAGAGTTTAAAATAGTAAAAATTGCCAAATAAGGATCGGTTAGTGGGTTTGATATTCTATGTTCTAGTCTTCTAGGAGATGAGTCAGGAATGCGTACGGCAACAGTTCTGTTATTATTACCAAAAGATACATTAGTTGGTGCCATAAAATTTTCATCTAAACGAAGATAATCATCTTCATTCGGCATAAATATCAGAAAACTATCGAGCATATAATGGCAGATACTCTGCCCCATTAGATCAAGCATATCAGTATTTGCCCATAGTAAACTGACATCATTGCAAGGAGCCGCTTTAGCGGCAACGAAGCAATCTAATGAATGTGGATTGCCACTACACTCACGTGGTCTTGCAATGACGTTTGGGAGTAAAGTATCTTCTCGCAATAACGTTGAAGAGTCCATAAAATTTACATGAAAATGCATACTACTACCATAATCGTTTGGAAATGGTTTGGCAGAAAAATTTACATTACCTCGCAATTTTTTTGCAATAATTTGTATTTTAGACTTAGTGCTACTAATTTTTCCTATATACTCCATTATGTTAGTAGAAGGTGGCAAATCTATTTCAAATTGATTATCACCTTTTTCTTTCTTAACTACTATGCCAAGCAGAGTTTGCAATTCGAGTGGATCAATATTTTTACTTAAATAAAATTCTATTTCTACTCCAATGCAAGGTATTAACGAGTAATCTGTTTGGAACTTATTGATGATTTTTTGTAATGCATTGCTTTTTTGTAAGTGATCTGATAATTTATAGATGAATTTTTGCGGGGTTGACATGTGGATGAGTTTATAAAAAATAAAGTTTATTATAAAATTTTTGATAAAAGCTTCAAGCAGTCTAGTCATATTTATACTAAAAAAAATAAATCTGGTGTTCCTAATAACTTGGAGATTGTTCAAAATAATAGGTTAGCAGTAGTTAGGCACTATAATGCCGGTAATATTGTTATTTTGCAGCAAGTACATAGTACCAAAATTATTGATGCTGATTTAATTACTAATAGCGACACTGATCCGGAAGCTGACGGAATTGTTACTACCAAAAAAAATCTAGTACTAGCAATACAGACTGCTGATTGCGTTCCTGTTTTATTAAGTAGCGAAGATGGTATGGTTATAGGGGCTGCTCATTGCGGTTGGCGTGGGGCTAAAGATGGCATTATTAACAATGCGGTAGAATTAATGCAAACCAAAGGAGCCCAGAATATTAAGGCTATTATTTGTCCTGCTATTCAACAATGTTCCTATGAGGTTGATCAGGAATATTACGATAATTTTGTACAGCAACGAGCTGATTACTCAAGATTTTTTATTAATTCCACGAAAATAGGATATTATATGTTTGATTTACCAGCTTATGTAGAACTGCAATTGCAAGAAGCAGGCGTTAAAGATATAATTAAAATATTAGAGGATACCTATAGCAATCCAGAGAAGTACCAAAGTTACCGACGTTGCTGCCATACCGGAGAATTATATGATCACACAATATTATCTACTATTGTAATTAAGAGTTAAATAAGCTTTGTTAACAGTGCCTAGATAGTTTTTTGTTTAATTTTATTATTTTGTAAATTATGTTTATTAAAGATTTTGAGGATAAAGGTTTTTTATATCAATGTACTGATTTAGAAAGACTAACAACACTAATGAGTAACAATAAAATCTCTGCTTATATTGGTTTTGATTGTACAGCTCAATCTTTACATGTTGGTAATCTGATGCAAATCATGATATTGCGTCTATTGCAACAATATGGGCATAAACCAATAGTACTCCTAGGAGGAGCAACTAGTAAGATTGGTGATCCTACTGGTAAAGATGAGGCAAGAAAATCTTTGACAAAAGAAGAAATTGCCAAGAATGCTGAAGGTATAAAAAAATCATTATCAAAATTTATCAAGTTCGGTACAGGGGCAAATGATGCAATATTAGTTGATAACTCAGATTGGCTAGAATCATTAAATTACTTAGATTTTCTTGGCAATTTTGGTAGTTTTTTTTCTGTGAATCGTATGTTATCTATGGATTCGGTGAAATTACGTTTAGAGCGAGAACAGCATATGAGTTTCTTAGAATTTAATTATATGTTGTTACAAGCTTACGATTTTTATCACTTAAACAAAGTATATAGTTGTTCGTTACAAATAGGTGGTAGCGACCAATGGGGTAATATAATAATGGGCGTTGATTTTACCAGAAAACTAACTGGTAATGAAGTTTTTGGTATGACTACACCATTATTAACGACCGCTTCTGGCAATAAGATGGGTAAGTCTATTGGTGGAGCAGTGTGGTTAAATGAAGATATGCTAAGCCCGTATGATTATTATCAATATTGGCGAAATTGTGAAGATCAAGATGTAGTCAAGTTCGCTAAATTATATAGTGAGTTAGAGGAAAATAAAATGCAAGAATTTACCTTACTTGCTGGCTCTGATATTAATGGTGCCAAGAAACAATTAGCCTTTAACTTAACAAAACTGTGTCATGGTGAACAAGCAGCTATAGCAGCATTAGAAACAGCTAGAAAGGTTTTTGAACAAGGAGAAATAGACATAAATTTACCAACTATCGATATCAAACATAGTAGGTTAACTATAGGTATTCCGGCATATGAATTACTTCACGAGCTAGGTCTTGTTGAGTCAAAATCTGAGGGGCGTAGGCTCATTAGAGGAGCTGGAGCTAAAATCAATAATCAACTAATCGCAGATGAAAATATGATGGTTGACTTGACTTTTATGCAGGACAACCAAGTTATTAAGGTTTCTGCGGGTAAGAAGAAGCATATGTTAATTAGATTCCTTCCTGAATTAGGTGATAAAATATGATAAAAAGGCAACAATCAAAGATTTGCTGCTAAGATATTTGATATACATAAAAATACAATTAGTCGTTGAAACGTAAGGAAGAGAAGGAATTGATAAAATCAGTTAGCTGCAAGCTTATCTTTTTACATCATATTCACCAGATTTAAATCCTTACTTTTACCCACAAATATTTTGTCAAGAAAGGATATTATCATTTTAGTCCTTATATTTTAACTCCACAGAGTAAGGAGCAACCTTTGAAAATATTTTCCCAACTATTGGTATTTTAGTGATAATAGTACTAGCAAAAAAGAAAGAAGGTATCACATTACCTTTAAGTCTTATTTGGTGTTTATTAGTATCTATTGTACCTTTCATGGTAAAATCAAAAAATGGTCCAGCAGCTGATGTATCAGTAATATTTATGGTATTACCTATATAACTAAAGTTACCAGTCATGCTATTAAACAAGATATCCTTATTATTTAATATAAAACTCATAAAACCTGGGAACGAAACAAATGATATCATTCTAGTTAGAAAAGACATATCAGTAGTAACAAAACGTTTTATGTCAAATGTACCATCTAGGATTGGTATCATTTCCCCCGTCTTAACCTCATGTCTTTTTGTATCAAGTGTTAGATTGATAATACCAGATTTCATGTTATTATACATGCCAATACCTCTAAATAAAGCTCCAGCATTATCACAGGTCACTATCCATTGCTCCATATCTTTTTTTTCTGTAAGTAGCATTTTAAAAGATTTAGTGCCAATTTTTGAATCTAAAGAACCAGAAAAGCATTTTATTTTATCACAATCAATTTGTAAATTAACCTTATCAAGCATTATATTATTTTTTAACCGCACCCTATTTACATCAACTTTTAAATGAATATTTTTTGACTCCCCTTCTTTCTCTAAGAATTGCATCATATTAGACCTAGACAAATCTAGTTGTTTCCCTTGAATTTCGGCACTCAAGCTGTCTTTACCTAAAACCAACTTTCCTATTAGATCGGTCGTATCGTAAGTAATAACAGGTAAAGTAACATCATACTTAGTATCTTGTACTTTAACCTTACCAACTATTTTTAAGTTATCTTCTCCCGAAAGATTAAAATTAATATCACCCTTTAGATCATCATATAACTTGCCAGTTAACACAAGTTTAGCTTCATTAGAAAGCTTTTTATGTATAGATATTTTATCAATATAAAATTCCAAGTTCTTGAGATTAGCATTGGCTTTGATGAAGCCAGTATTAGATTTACTTTTCTTATCTTGTTGCTCTTTATACTCAAAATCTAGGACACTACTACCTGAAATTAACTTGAACATACCAAGTTTCTGGTTATTACCAACAATGGTAGTTTTTACTTTTAATAGATGCTGATAATCATCATGGTTATTATCCTCAATATTATATTGATAAGTAAAATTACTGTCATAGTCATTAATTTTACCTGTACCCATTAAGTTTAGCTTATCACCATTAAATGTTCCGGTTATTTTGGCATTTTTTAATATGACATTGTCACTAAATGCTTTGGTATTCACTCCAGTTATTATCGTAGAGATATCATAAATATTTTTCATAACTGGGTTAAGCGGTACTATTATGCTAATTTTTGAATTAGCTATTCCAGTAATTTTTTTAAGGTCGATTCCCTGTTTCTTTACTTTATTATAATCATCATTTGACATAAAATCAATTAGATCGATAACCTGTCCTTTAGCTATGGCACTAAAGATAACATTTGATTTATCCATCCCTTGCCAATCAAAGGTTATTACCCCATCGGAAATAAGACTGTTACTACTATATGCCTCATTTAATATAAACTTAACCGAGGTTCCAGATATAGTAATATCTGTATCAATTTTTCTTAAAGATGGAAAGTCTGCATCATATTTACACTCAAGATCTATAACCCGCAGCTTAGCTTCTACTAAAACAATATTTTTTTCTAAATTATTCTTATCAAAATTAAAATCAAACTCTCCATTTCTAATATAACCATCTTTAATATATTCCTGTAAAAATAAAATTACTGGGTTATTAGGGATAATTTTTTCTGCAATTTGATAAATCATTATAGGAATATTCTCAATATTTCCACTAGCTTGAATTATGCTACCATCTAAGATACTATTGAATGATAGATAGGCTTTATCACCAAATGCTAACTTACAATTGATTGATTTCTTCGAAGTTATAGAAATTTTACTTTCATAAGAACAAACTCCTTCCCCTTCCGGTAATTTCTTACCATAACTATCGAGTAGAGTAATATTGTTTATAGGACGTAAGTTTAACTCTGTTTCAATCTTATTTTCAAAGAAATCTACAATGTATTTAGCAGATATTTTAGTATCTATTATGGGTTGATTATCTTTAGCAATTAAGGAAAAACTATCTATATCAATAATACTATGAATTAATGGTTTGCTTATTATATTATCAATAAAAAAACTAATCTTGAAATCGCTAATTTTACCTTGGGTGTTATTTGCGAAATCCATAAAGATTTTATCGATTGACAAAATATTATGTCTTATTTGTAAATTACCAACCCGTATTTTCATATTTTTTTTATCGAGGTAGAATTCTATTATTTTCTTAATGGGCTTATCTAAATACCCTTTACTACCGCTGAATATTAATAAACTTAAAATTACTACAATTGTGCAAACTATTATGCTTAGGTTGATAAAAAATCTTTTAATGAGCATCATTTTATTATTTAGTATTTGGTCAATTAATATATACTTCATATAGCTAATCAGATTAGTATTTATCCCGATAATGTTTAAATAGGACAAATACTAGTCAGGTTATAATAGCATCATAGCATAACAAAGTTGTTGCACTAAGTATATAAGGATAATTAATGAATATTAAACTTCATGTTATAGGCACTGGTTACGTTGGGCTAGTATCTGGCGTAATGATGAGTTACCTAGGACACGATGTGACTTGTTTAGATACTGATATTTCTAAGATCAACCAATTAAAAAAAAATATTTTACCAATTTATGAACCAAAACTAGCTGAATATCTACCTCCATTAGTAAAATCTGGTAAATTGCAATTTACAGCTAGCTATTCGGCTGAATTACAAAACACACAGGCGGTATTTATTACGGTAGGAACGCCGTCTTTACCTTCGGGAGAGGCAGATTTGCAATATGTATTTACTGCTATTGATAATTTATGTGCATGGATTAGAGATGATTGTTTGATTGTGATAAAATCTACTGTACCTCCTACAACATGTAACCAAATCATTGATTATTTAAATAACAAGAATTTTACATTCTCTGTTGCTTCAAATCCTGAATTTCTTAGAGAAGGTAGTGCGGTAGATGATTTTCTAAACCCTGATAGAATATTGATTGGCAGCAGTAATAAACAAGCGGAAGATTTACTAAAAGAGATTTATCGCCCTTTAACTACCAAAAATATACCTCTTATAAGCACTGATTTGGTTACTTCAGAACTTACTAAATACGTCTCAAACGCTTTTTTAGCAACAAAAATTTCTTTTATTAATGAGATGGCAAATTTATGTGAGAAAATTGGGGCAAATACCAAAGATCTATCTTGTGCTGTTGGATTGGATAAGAGAATAGGTAAAGAATTTTTAAGTGTTGGTCCTGGATTTGGTGGTTCATGTTTTCCTAAGGACATGTTAGCACTTGTACAAATAGCTGAACATTATCAATGTAACTTCCAAATAGTTAATTCTGTTATAAATAGCAATTATCAGAGACCCTATAATATAGTGGATAAAATCCATTATATTATAGGCAACGATTTGCGTGATAAAATTATTAGTGTATTGGGTTTGACTTTTAAGGCTGGTACTGATGATATTAGAAATAGTCCGGCTATTAAAATCATTGAAATCCTAGTTGATAAAGGAGCAAATATTAGAGCCTTTGATCCGGTAGGTATGAATAATGCTAAAAAAGAAATAAAAAATATATTTTTTGTTGATTCAGCACTTAGTGCATGCCAAAATAGTGATATAATTATAGTGGCAACTGAATGGTTGGAGTTTAGAGATTCAGATTGGTCACTTATTTATAACCAAGTTAAATCTCCTATAATTCTCGATCTCAGGCACATTCTTGATGGAAATATGCTAAAAGCCCTTGGATTTAAATATTATCTTATTGGTACAAAAGATGCAGTTTGATTTTATTCACTTAAGAGTACAAAGCTCATATTCATTTCTTGAAAGTGCTTTAACAATTGATCGTATAGTGGAATTAGCACAATTGCATAAAATGCCAGCAATTTGTTTAGCAGATAAGGGGAATTTATTTGGCTCATTAGAATTTGCTCTAGCTAGCTGTAAAGCAGGTGTACAGCCTATAAATGCTGCAATTGTAAATATTGCTTTTACCGAAAATAGTTTTTGTGAAATCGTACTTATTGCCAAGGATGAAATTGGTTACAAGAATTTACTGAAGGCTGTTAGTGATAGCTTTACTAAAAATGATCGTAAAATTTGTAATCATATTACTTTTGATGATTTAGTTAAATACCAGGAGGGGTTGATTATTTTATCTGGTTATACTGACGGTATAATTGGCAAAAGTCTGATTGCTAGAGACGAAGAATTAGCCATTTTTTGGGCAACTAAACTGCAAAGCATTTTTGGTGATCGCTTCTATTTTGAGATTATGCGGCATCATCTGGCAGTAGAACAATCTATAGAAGAAAATTATATAAAAATAGCCAGTAACCTTGGTATCCCACTAGTTGCTACCAACAAAGTATTGTTTAGCGATGTTGATATGCATGATGCCCATGATGTATTATTATGTATATCTACTGGGGTTAGTAAAGAAGTGGAGGAGCGTAAAAAGGTAAGTAATGGATGTTATTTTAAATCACCAAAAGAAATGCTAGAACTTTTTAGTGATTTGCCTAATGCCAGACAAAATACAGTACATTTAGCTCAAAGATGCCATTTTATGGCACATGCTAACCCACTAATGTTACCAAATTTCTCTAGTCTGAATATTAATGAAGTAGATATAATTAGGAAAGAATCAACAGCTGGATTACTATCAAGACTTGATACAAAATTTAAACGAGAAAATATTGCCATAGATAAGCAGGAAGATATTAAACAACAGTATCTAATTCGTCTTAATTACGAACTGGATATTATTTGTCGAATGGAGTTTTCTGGTTATTTTTTGATAGTGTCTGATTTTATAAAATGGAGCAAGCAACAAAATATTATGGTAGGACCTGGTAGAGGTTCTGGAGTGGGGTCAGTAGTTGCATGGAGTCTTCTAATCACTGATCTTGACCCTATTAAATTCGGTCTATTATTTGAGCGTTTTCTGAACCCTGAACGTATATCAATGCCAGATTTTGATATCGATTTTTGTCAAGAACGACGAGGGGAAGTTATAAATTATGTACGCTCCAAATATGGGGATAATAAAGTTGGTCAAATTATTACTTTTGGTAAGATGCAAGCAAAGGCGGTGATCAAAGATGTATCACGAGTTCTTGGCTTACCCTATAAATATGCCGAATATTTAACTGAGCTTGTACCATTTAATGCCGTTTCTCCCGTTACATTAAATCAAGCCATCAAGGAAGTAAAAGAGTTAAATATAGCAGCACGTGGTGAAGGCTTGTACAATTTAGACGGTCAAGAGGAGTTGATTAAACAAGTTATTGATACTTCTTTAGTACTTGAAGGCCTTCACAGACATGCTTCCACCCATGCGGCAGGGATCGTGATAGCTGGCAAAGATTTAGTGGAAATATTACCAGTTTATAAAGACCTAAATTCGGATATGTTGGTAGTACAATATTCGATGAAATATGCTGAGATTGCTGGTTTAATTAAATTTGATTTTTTAGGTCTACAAACTCTAACTGTTATCACTAAATGTCTAGAATTACTAAAACAGCAGGGTATAAATATTGATTTTAGTAATATGCTATTTGATGATCGGAAAACGTATGAAATGTTATGTAGTGGTAGAGCTATTGGTGTTTTCCAGTTTGAAAGTAGCGGAATGCAAGATAGTTTAAGACGTCTTAAACCTGACTCTATCCAAGATATAATAGCATTAGGAGCATTATACCGTCCTGGTCCGATGGAGAACATCCCAACTTATATTGCTTGTAAGCATGGTTTGCAGCAACCTGATTACTTACATGAGATGCTTAAACCAATTCTAGAAGAAACTTATGGAGTTATTATATATCAGGAACAGGTATTAGAAATTGCCAAAGAAATGGCAGGCTATAGTTTAGGTGGAGCAGATATACTTCGTAAAGCTATGGGGAAAAAAATAAAATCCGAAATGGCAGAACAAGAAGAAATTTTTGTTAAAGGGGCAATGGCTAACAACGTCTCACGTCAGCAAGCCCAATCTATTTTTGCAACGGTGGCTAAATTTGCCAGCTATGGTTTTAATAAAGCACACGCATCAGCCTATGGGGTAATATCTTATCAAACAGCTTATCTAAAAGCCAATTTCCCAGCTGAATTTTTGGTAGCATGCTTAAATCTTGAATTAAATAACCATGATAAAATCAATTTATTTATTCAAGAAGCCAGAAATAATAATATTGCTATTATCCCGCCTAATATCAATCTTTCTACTGGTTATTTTAGTACTGTAACTAATCAGATTAGTATTTCCCCAATCCTATGTCATTCCCGCGAAGGCGGGAATCTAGATCCCTGCCTTCGCAGGGATGACATAAAGGATTGCAGGGATGGCACACAAGAGGAATTGCATGACCCCCAGGAAGTTGAGGGTCAGAAATCTATAATTTATGCTTTAGCCGCTATTAAAAGTGTTACGGTTGATTTTGGTAAAATATTAGTAGCAGAAAGGGTCAAAAATGGTAACTTTAAAAGTATTATAGATGTTATTGAAAGGCTACCACCTAAATCAATTAATCGAAAATTATTAGAAAATCTTATTAAAGCTGGATGCTTTGATACGTTACATTCTAATCGTAATCAGTTATTGTTAAGTGTATCTAAGCTTCTAGCTTATGCTTCTTCCTACCATGTTGAAAGAGTTTCCGATCAATTCAGTCTGATTAAGGTAAGCTCAACAAATCAGCAAGTCTTAATTGACGCAGAACCATTGGATAATAATACTGCGTCTTGTTATGAGTTTGAGGTATTAGGGCTGTTTATTACATTACATCCATTATCAAGATATCAAGATTTGTTAGCTAGGCTTAATATTTCGACTTCAACTAACTTACAAAATGACTTTCCAAATGGTACTAGTCAAATAAGGATTGCTGGTGTAATACAAAAAAAAGATTCGCGTATGTCAGCTCGCGGCAGGTTTATCACTTTACAATTATCTGATCAATTTGGTATTTTTGAATTGACTATTTATAGTGAAGAAATATTAAAGAATTTCGTTCATTTGCTTGATATTCAAAGTCTGGTAGTAGTGAATTGTGATTTGTTTAAAGATGCTGGAGGAACAAGATTAATCGCTAGAAGTTTTGCAACTATTGACGATGTAATAAATGAAGAACGATTAGAAATAAAACTTTACCCACAAAATCATTCTGAATTATGTCAAATAGTCGATTTGCTTAAAAAACGTATTAACCCTGAACGTAATAATATCAGAATAATTTTACTACTTAAAGTTAGTATAGATGATAAGTTTACAGCCAAAATATGTTTACCAGAGATTTTGGCTCTAGAAACTGAAGATTTTGAATTTCTCAATCAATTTACACTATGTTCTGCGTAGGTAGCTCCATACCCTACAATTTTTGTAAAGATGGTAGTAGGATAGGAAGAAGAAGTTATTCTTCTCTTAACTTATTTATTTCCTCAAGGGTTAGTTCGGTAAATTCAATAATTTCATCTATTGGCTTTCTTTTAGCCAACATTTTCTTTGCCATGGCTATAGCTTTTTTTTCTTCACCTTTCTCAAACCCTTCTTCCCTACCTTTTTCAATACCTTCTTCCCTACCTTTTTCCTCAGCTGAAAGTAGATAATCACGTTGTTTTAAAGATTCATTGACATATTTATTATAAGCTATACGTTCTTTAGTAGTCATTTTGAGAAGATTAAGACGCTCGGCCACTTTCCTCATATAAGGTGATTTAAAATCATCCCTAACCTCAGAATATTTAGCCAAATATAACCATTCATCCATTTCATTTTTTATGACATCATTAAACATTGGTACAGAAATAATAAAATATTCTGGAAATAAATTATGAACGTCAACTAGCTTATTATATTTATCAATACTGCGTAATTTTCTAGATGACTCGTGTTCTATTTCTTTAAAAATAGTCTGACCGTGATATATAGGCGATTTCATATTTGCATAAGCAAAATATATTAAGTTGATATGAAATATTTTCTTGATACTAGTATAATCCTGACTAGCACGAATAGTATCGACAATCAACCGGCTAGTATTAAAGCAAGCTTTATGCAAAAAGTAACCAGCATAGTAGCTATCTATTTCAACAATATACTTATGACCTTGTTGGTCTTCAACAATAACGTCAGCAACACTTTGCTTTAGCTCCTCACTTTCTTTATTACTTTCACCATCAAGCAAGTTAGTAACTTTTACTGCTGGATAGCCAGCATCTTGAAGTATTGCAGAGATAAAGCCCTCGACTATCTCGTAGTCACCTTTATTCTTGAGTAGATATTTAATCGCATAGTCCAACGATACTAGTGTTTTGTCACTCATAAGTTAACCTCATTGTAAAGAATCTTTGTCTTTTTTAAAAATATCTTTTATTATTTTAAAATACTACTCATTTTTAGCACCATCGATATTATTAATACCATCGTCTTCTGAAGCTTGTGAGCAGATATATAGGAACAAAGCTTAGGTGCCCTTCAAGAAAGGCAGTGTAATCACTTTCTTGCCGAACAAAGTTGCTCCGATATATACCACTCATTTGAGCTAAATCCTCTAATACTATCTTACCATCTTCTCCACTATCTCAAAATTGTAGGGTACTATGCTTTTCTTGGCTCACACACACTTTTTTGCACAGAGCCGCAAAGTACTATTTGTGTTAGCTTTTCCCTTCTTTATTTTACTTTCCAATAACTTGCATTAATTCATCCCATTCTCTTTTGGTCATACCACTAGACTCTAGTGTGACATCTTCCTTATTAATTAGTCTTTTTATAACCTCCAGTCCCTTTTTAGAAATATTATTACCTTCTAGCCTATATTCCTTAAAAGCATCATAAGTAAAAGGTACCCAATCTTTCACTATTTCTAGCATCTTTTCTGCATATACTCTGATTTCATATTGGGCATGAGAATCGGCTCGGAGTAGTAGGAAATTTAATAGGTTATGCAAATTAATTTTCCAATACCATTCTGTATAATAGTTTAAGGTTAAATTCATTCTTGCAAGTTCCCTAGTAATACCTATGGTATCTTCATCGATAATATTCCCATGTTCATCCTGGTTCATCATTTCAGTATAATGCTGATAGCATATTTTAGCATCTTTTTCCAGTAGCACTAATACTTTATCTGCAATTTTTTCTGGAATTTCTTCATCACTTCTTCCTTGCTTATTTGTTGTAGATTGAGCAGCAAGATTCTGTTTTTCCGGTAAATAAAATTCATTTCCTAATATAGAATATCTAGCTGAATATTCATTAACACTAGCAGTTCTATGACGTATCCATTGTCTTGCAACGAAAATAGGTAGTTTAATATGAAATTTGATATCACACATTTCAAATGGCGTGGTATGTTTATGACGCATTAGGTAATTAATTAAGCCTTTATCTTGGCTTAGTTGTTTTGTCCCTTTGCCATACGATACTCGTGCTGCTTGTACTATGCTACCATCATCACCCATATAATCAATAACCCTGATAAAACCATGGTCTAGTACTTTTATGGGTTTAAATAATAATTCTTCAAGAGCTGGTACAGTTGCTCTTTTAGTATGGTAATTAGTATCGTGCATTTTTCTTCCTCAATTATTCTGTTTGAAAATTTGTTAATTCCAGCATCAAATATTCATCCATAGGAATCTTACTTTGATTAAGCATTCTATTGATATTAGAACCAAGTGCTTTAAATAACTTACCTTTGGCAATTACCGTCCTAGTGCCAACTGGTACTTTACCATGCAGAACATATGACATAATTAATGGATAACTAATATCACCAATTTTTATATCTAGTTTTTTACCTTCTTGTACTGAATCAAAAAGCACCTGCCCATTCGATAATTTAGTAATCTTTGCATCAACTCCTACTTTATCTCCACATAGTAACGGCATTCTATAAGCTACTTCATCATCAAATATCTTTACTTCATGACTATTAACAAAATTATTAGGTAATATCGAATTTAAGACAATATTAACCCTGTAAGCTGAATCATACTCTTTATTCTTTTCATTAGAATATACATATTTTGCGGGAAGTATAGCTTGTCTAGTTTGTCCAACCATCATCCCTACTACTACAGAATCAATTCCTGGCATAATTGTTCGAGAACCAAGTGTAAAGGTTTTAGTATTTTCGCTAAGTAAATTATTATTAATATCCAATAATTGATAACGCAATGTGACTACATGACCACAAGTGGCTGGACCAGCAGTCCCATTACCAAAGCTGTTAATCTTAAACATTGGCTGAATTAAATCTCTATTAACCTCTATAGTATATTTACCATCAGTAATAGGTTTGTTTGTTGGTTGTAGTAAATTTTCAAAGAATAATCGACCTTCTTCTGTTTTAAGAGAATTGATCAAAACTTTTGAAACAGTTTTTTCAAGGAAATTACCAGTTAATGGTATATTTGGTTGTTCAGGAGTGCCAGTACTAGTATTGTTAGCACTTTCTGCTTCGTTAGTTGTCTGAACCTTAGGGGCGTTCTCCTCAGGTGGAGATTGCATTTTCATTTGTACAATAGAGTAAATAATTGCTGCAGCAATTATAAAAGTTAAAGCTTTTTGCATATAATATTTCTCTCTTAAGTATCTTTTAGTTTGGTTAAAAACATATAGCTAACCCCGACTATCACTACTCTGTTTATTAGTGAGGAGTACACAAGAGCCAAACGTCATTGCGAGGAGCTGCTTTAGTGGCGACGAAGCAATCCAAATGAAGTAGATTGCCACGACCACTTACGTGGTCTCGCAATGACAGAAGTATTTTCACCCATTGTCATTGCGAGAAAGACCGTAGGTCGACGAAGCAATCCAAAAAAGTGATTAGAAATGGATTGCTTCGTAGCCTTACGCCTCCTCGCAACGACGCCAGTTTGCTATGGCTAAAACCTTCTCGAGTTAGTTATATATTAGACTTCTTGCATAAGTCAAAAAAGCCCTCGGGGTTTTTAGAAGAAACGAAGCCGAGTACCGTAGCGTACATAAACGTACGTGAGGCACTAGGGCGAGTTTCGACGACAAAATCACCAACTAGATTGACTTATGCAGGAAGTCTATTCCAAGATGGTCAAAAGCATTTTTAGTAATAACCCTACCTCTTGGGGTGCGTTGTAATAACCCTATTTGTATTAGATAGGGTTCGATAGTTTCTTCAACAGCATCGCGTTGTTCTGATAAAGCTGCTGCAATGGTCTCTATACCAACCGGTCCTCCGCCATAATTATCCGCTATAAATTTTAAGTATCTATAATCATTACTGTCTAAACCTATTTTGTCAACTTCTAATCGATTTAGTGAGATATTGGCAATATTTCTATCAATTTCTAGCTGATCTTCGACGGAAGCGAAATCTCTCACCCGTCTAATTAGCCTAAGGGCAATTCTTGGAGTTCCTCTACTACGCCCTGCTATTTCTTCTAACGCACCATCGGTTACATTAATTTCCAGCAATTTACTAGCTCTACTTAAAACAAGCTTTAATTCATCCACATTATAAAAATGTAGACGCAAGGGTATACCGAATCTATCTCTTAAAGGGTTGCTTAATAGACCTAGTCTAGTAGTTGCTCCAACTAAAGTAAAATTAGGTAGATTGATTTTTACTGATCTTGCTGCTGGTCCTTCACCAATAACTATATCTAAAGCGAAATCTTCCATTGCTTGGTACAATACTTCTTCAATATTTGTGCTAAGACGGTGAATTTCATCAATAAATAACACATCATTATCTTGTAAGTTAGTGAGTATAGCAGCTAGGTCAGCTGCTTTGGATATAGCAGGACCTGAGGTAGATTTAAAATTTACTCCCATTTCTTTAGAAATAATTTGGGCAAGAGTGGTTTTACCAAGTCCCGGAGGACCATAAAATAAGGTATGATCTAAATGTTCAGCCCTATTTTTAGCTGCTTGGATGAAAATAGATAAATTCTCTTTAATTTGTTGCTGTCCAACGAATTCTTTTAAGTAGCTAGGGCGTAGAGAGAACTCTTGATCGCTTGGAAGTATATCAGCTGATAAAATATTTTTAGACATTGGAACTACGCGCCTTTAATGCAAGTTTAATTAGCTCGTTAATAGAGAGTTCAGGATTATTTGCAATAATTTCCTGTACTAAGTTATATGCTTCAGTTTTATTAACCCCAAGTGAGGTTAAAGCTAATGTAGCATCATTAGCTAAGTCACTATCATCCTTATTGATGGAAAGATTGTTAGCAAGGTTAGTTACGGCTTTATCTTTTAGCTCTATAATAATTCGTTCAGCCAATTTTAGTCCAACACCGGAAACGACTTTAAAAGCTTCTTTATCCCGCCTGGCTATCGCTGATTGGATTTGCTCAGGTGATAAATTTGATAAAATAGCTAATGCCATCTTTGTCCCAATGCCGTTTACTGATTGTAATAAATTAAAAATAAATTTCTCTTCTAGAGATAAAAATCCATAAAGATTGATATGATCTTCTCTCACATGCGTTTCAATAAATAATTGACAAAACTCATTAACGACTAATTTATTCAGCGTTTTACTACTACAATACACTAAATATCCCACACCACTAACATCAATAATGACATAATCATTAAAACATGCATCTATTTTACCTTTTAATTTACCAATCATAATTTTTTACTATCAGATTTTGCTTTTGTCTTACGATTTCTTGTGCATACATACGTTATCACTGGTGCTGTAGTTACGATCAAAGCCAAAATATAATGCAACAACGTTGGAGTCTCGGAGCAGTGACATTGACCATCATCCGGGAATGTTGATATAAGTATAAATTTTGCGATAACCCAAGTGACCATAACATATATAAGCAAGCATATGATACATTTAACTTTTTTACAGATATCTTTCATCATAGTTTTCTCCTCTACTTAAACATAATCCAATAACAATAATAGAATATTTGGATAAATGATAGGCTAAACTAGTCCTATAATCCAGCAGTTCTAATAGTTCAATAATACACTAAATATTCCATATCACTAATAGCAATAATGACCTAATCAGTAAAATATTTATCTATTTTACTGATTAATTTGCCAATTATAATTTATCTTAATATTAGACTCAGGGAGATTTAAAAGTCGCAACTAATGATAGAAGAATTTGTTTTAGAAAATGCATAAACGTCATTGCGAGGAGCAGCAAAGCTGTGACGTGGCAATCCAGAAGTTGCAGCGGCAAAAAATAAAACTAGCTAGTACTACAGTTGTAGATTTCAAAAACTAGAAACCATATTATAAAAAAAGCCCTCAAATTTTCCATAATTTATTCAGTTTACAACTGTAGCGCTAGGTTATAAGAATGAACAACCGTCATCGCGAGCCACGAAGTGGCGTGGCGATCCAAATAAACAGTGTGCTGTTGCAACTTTTGGATTGCTTCGTCGCCTAAAGTGGCTTCTCGTAATGACGGTTAGAGAATTTACTCAATCTACAACTGTAGTACTAGCTGTTTATTTGGATCGCCACGCCACTTCGTGGCTCGCGATGACAACCATTCATTTTTATAATTTATTGCTTTCTATTATTAGACACTTATATCTTTAAATTATGATATAAGTAATTGTAAGAGGGTGACTTGATAGACACTGGACTGAAATAGTCGTAAACAGAATAAGTACCCTCTTACAAAGTTTGCTTTGAACAAATTGCAGAAGGTGCTGGAAACAGCAGCCTTGCACAATAAGATGAAGGAGATTATATCATGAGTAAAATAATAGGTCTAGATGTAAGTAAAAAATGGTTAGATATATGTTTATATGAGTCTAACAATAAACCGATATATAATCGTTTTTCCAACGATAAGTTAGGGCATGAAGAACTGATAAAATTAACAAAAGAACAAGAAATTAAGCTAATAGTATGTGAACCTACTGGAGGTTATGAAGCGGATATTTGCCAAAAATTGTATAATAATAAACAACAGGTACATAAAGTCAATACATATAGCTTTAATTCATTAGTAAATCGGTGAATTTGTGTAAAACTGATAAGAAGGACGCATTTAAATTAGCATATTATGGCGATAAGATGCAGCTTTCAGCTAATTATTTATATCAAGTTGAATCCGATACTTTGAAGAGATATCAGCAAAGGCGAGAAGATTTAGTATTAATGCTTAGCAATGAAAAGAAGAGGCTACATCATAGTATTGATGGTATTGATAAAAAGAGTATAGAAAAGCTCATTAAATTTTTACAGAATGAAATAGCTGAGCTTGATAAAAAATTAAGTGAAGTAATAGATGAGTCAGAAGAGTTGAAAGAGAAGGTAAAAATATTAGAGAGTGTGCCTGGTATTGGTAAATGCGTAGCTAAAAAACTAATTAGTTTTTTACCTGAATTAGGGAATAAAAATTATAGTAGTAATGAATTGTCAGCAATTGTAGGGATAGCTCCTTATGCCCGTGATAGTGGTAATAAGCAAGGACGAAGATTTATTAGAGGTGGCAGAAAAATACCACGATATGCTTTATATATGGCGGTATTGGCTGGTAAAAACGGTGTCAAAAATGGTTTTCAATATTTGAAAGCTTTATATGATAGGCTTGTTAACAATTTTAAACCTAAAAAGGTTGCTATAGTTGCATGCATGCGTAAACTACTTGAAGTATGCCATAAACTTATTCAACAAAAACGTTGTTTTGTTATTTAGATAAATATTTTTATTTTTTTGAAAATTTAGATAAAAGATAATTGCTGTTAACAAAGCTTAATAGCAAGGAATCAACATTCATATAATCAAAATTAAAATCTTTTAAAAAACGATAAATTCTATGAGTTTTTGACGTTGCTTTAGCATCACCTAAAATACCAAGTGCTAAACCTTTTTGATAAATTGAACTGCCTGTTAACAAACTAATTACCATACCAACCAAACATTTTAATCTTGATTTATTTCCCTCTATATATAAAATAAATTCTTGAAGTGTAGTATATGATGCATTTTATTTCCAAAATACCTACCTTATACTACTTCACACCGCTCTAAATCAACCTTTCTTCTCCACTATCTCAAAATTGTAGGATACCATGAGGTAGCTTCCCCGTCAAAAGTCTAGAAATATAACATATTCTATGTTTTTCTAGACTTTAGTTGGTAGAGCAACTACATAACTTACTAGATTAATAATAACCGGCTTGTTTTTCTAACTTTTCAAAGTGATAAATTCCAAAAGTAAACCCTAAACTTATTGGAATCATGAGAAATAATAACCCATAATTACCAAAATACTTTATTAGGTGTACAAGACCGAAAGCAGCAATAAGATGCATTAAAGTACGAGATAAAGTAAAAGATAAACTAACATGAGTACATCGTTTAAAAATAGGAATATGCCGGAAAAAAATTGCATCAGCTGGCATGGTATAGCAACCAAACACTACAGTAATTAATTGTATCATAAGTATAGCAGAGGGTGTGTTATAATGGTCTAATAACCAAGGACAACTAATAACAAAAATACAGAATATTGCTAATCTTATCTTAAGAATTAGTAACGGATATACTTTGTAGCTTAAATAAACAAAGATTAAATAGCCCCCCAGAGTTATCACTGAAAGAATAAAATTATGATGAATTACTGACACTGCTGTGTAACCATAAGAGTTTTTTAAAATATTACTACAATGGATATAGGCAAAATAGAAGCATATGGGCCATCCACACTGTATAAAGAAATAGGCTAACATTGTTTTTATATTAGCTCTTGTTGGTTGAATAGAGTTTGTTAATAATGCCTTTTTCTTTATCAAGCTTGCTGTTTCTTTAAGATGTGTCCTAGCTATTATACCAATAACGGCAATTATTGTACCTATCCAAAAAGCCATCCTCCAACTGAAGCCAAATGAAGTGCTAAGAGATGATATACCAAGCGCTACTACTCCTCCTATGATAGTAGAAATTGAAACTAGCGATATGACCGGGTATTGGATGGGGGGCTTTGTAAGTTCATTTAGATAAAGTTCTGATCCTATTATTTCTCCTACGGAAGACACTCCTTGAATAATTCGACATATTATAATCACCCAAGTAGATATAATACCTATTTGTTCGTAAGTAGGTAAAACCGCTATAGTAAAACATGAAGTAGCCATCATAAAAGTTGTTATAACAATCGTAGTTTTATAACCAATATGATCCCCTATATAACCAAATATAAGGGCACCAACAGGTCTGAATATATATGTTAAACAGAAAGTCAAAGCCGCTAGGAGTGAGGCGGCTTGTGGATCAGTTTTAGGGAAAAATAGATCATTTAAGAGGATTGCTAAATGTATATAGAGCATAAGGTCAAAATACTCTAGACATGTACCTACCAAAAGTAAGCTAACAGAGGATTTTTGCTTGCTTGTTAGGTGAGTTTGAGTATGTAATACCTTTCTGCTTGATTGAAGAATTTTATCCATAGATACACCAAAGTTAGTTGTTTATTTTTCAAATTTATTCATTTTATCAGTTTATCAATCTTTTAAATTATAAACTAAGTATATTTAAATAATGAGAAAAAATAAAAATAATTTTTAGTAAATCTTATATTATTAAATATTATTAATAGTTCTCTAACAGGTCAATATAGTAATGTATGACATTTTCTTAACATTACTAGATAAAATCTTTATAAAAATAAGCGTAACTACAACATATTAACACATGTATGGAACTACTAAAAAATGCAAGGAGTGCATAAAGCTCGACGAAGCAATCTAATTATAAGTTTTCTAGATTGCTTCGTCACCACCAAAGTGGCTTCTCGCTAATAGTGCTAGGCTGTTTTTCTATGACTTTATAAATGCCATACTATGCTACTAATTCTTAAAATTACTATCTTTAATTTCTTTCCAAGCTTCAAGAATTTCTTTTAACACTTCTTTATTTGTTTCAATTTCATGGTCATCAAAATCACTCAATGATTTTATCAAGTCCTCAATATCTTTTAGTGTTAATTCAGATATATCTTCATCCGGATAATTTTCTTCTAAACTCATAGCAATTTCGTCAACATCATTCCAATGCATTATTTTCACCTATATTATTTTTTATAGCCAATTACTATTACCATTTAATCAACTCTACCAATAAATAATATATTAGTGCATGTTTATAATAGTATATTATTGAAGTGAGTGAGATTATTATACAACTAATACACTGTTTTGCTCTGAAGAATTGACCTTACTAGTTTTTTAGTTTAAACTAGCAATATTAGATATTATAGTTAATTAGAGATACATATGACATTAGCCAAGGAAGGAGAAAATAATATAGTGTTATTTAATATTGGTGGTAGCAATGAAAGCCAAGAGATTCATCAGAATACTAACATGTCTAAACTTAGCTCAGCAATATCAACTATTGAGCTTAAACCCCACATGCAAGATGGTAAACTAGATAAGAACCTTATAGTAAGTGAAATATTGGATCAAGCTGAACGAATGAAAAAAACCCCCCTACTTAATATACAATTTAATTCAAACATGGAAAAACCGTTGTTTGATGAGAATGATTTAACGGAGTTAAAAAACTTGGGTATTAATGTTTGTTTAACCTTTAGTAATTACAATGCACAAAATCAAGATGTCCAAACTAACTGGAAACCTCTTCTTAGCAATGTTAACCATGTGTTTTTTGCCAATGCTAATGACCAAGTTAGTGCTGTGGATAAAAATCATGTGCTAAAAGAAAAAACTTCGCACATCCAATCTATGCAAGTTAGTAATTTAATAGAGTCGGAGATTCTAAAAAGACCCCCTAATATATTGTTGTCAGGAAAACTGCCTAATAAAGAAAAATTGAATGAGGTAGTGGATGCGGCAAAAGAATTAGGTAATACTAGGGTAATTATAGCTAGCAATCCTGCATCTATTGATGATGTAACCAATATTATTGCAAGCAAATTTGGGATTAGTAATGAAGATCAACAATCAGGTATTCGTCTAGAAGTTGAAGAAATTTTACAAGATAAAGTTGGTGGGGCTAAAAAACTAGAGAATTATATATCCCAATTATCTCAACAATTTCAAAAAGATATTGGTAAAATAGAAATAAATCCTGTTGATATATATTTTGACCTATCTAATTCGCAGAAACTGCAAAATATTACCAAACAAGCTAAATATACTGTGCAACAAGGATATGCAATCGAGAGCCTTACTAATGGCTGTATTCCATTAGGTCAAGGTCAGGGGAAAAGTTACGATATTGCCGCTGAAGTTAAGCAGAGGGAGGCTGTTCGTGGCATTAACAGCGTAACTGTTCAGGATATGCAAGAGCGTCTAAACGAATATAAACTAGAGAATGTTATTAAGAGAGTTATCAATACTTTTAAGCAGATGACAAGTAAAGGGAGTAATACGATATCAACGAAACAGGATAGGACAGTACATGCAACACCAAAGGGCAGCGACTTAACTAGATCAGATTATTTATATAATGAAGATGATATTGGCAATTTGTTAAAAGCATCGGTAGATCAAACAAAAGTTTCTGTTATTACTCATGCTTCCTTGCAAGAGAAGGAGTTATTAAAGGAGACTTTTAAGTATGCTGTTAGTGATTTAACTGCAGGTGGTAAGGAGGTCGTCATTATACCTCTTAACACTGGGCATGAACACTGGGTTAGTTTAGCAATCACTAAGGATCAGGATAATAAAATAGTATTTACCTATAATGATCCTAAGGGAACGGAGATAGATAACAGACCAGAATTACTAGCAATGATTAAAGAAGTTTGTCCTAATAACGCTAAAATCGTTGATTTAAAGATTGAACAACAAAAAAATGATAAAGATTGTGGACCTTTTATTGTAGATAATTTAACAAAAATGGCAAAGGGTGAGAGGATTTTTCCTACTGAGAGTTCTAACGATATGGGAGCAAAATTACGTGCGGAACATGCAAAAACAATGAATATTGTCGAACAAATCAAGGAAAAAACTAATGGTCTAAGAAAAGCGATTGCTAGTACTAGTACAGTTCTCCCCGCTACATCTTGTCGCCCTTCTATATCTCCTGTGTTCAAGAACAATACCCGCCCTATGGGAAAGGGGATATAGCTAACATTACTCCCAATTCATGAACGTCAAGTATTATTTTTTCCTTGCATTTGGCCTCGTTTTTCATGTTGCCTAGTAGCCTATACAGATCACCTGTTGTTGTATGTCTTAAAATTGAAGATTGCACTCCCATTAATAACTCAAATATATTAGTTACACTGATTTTTTGCGTCAGGACTACTTTATATTCTATTGGCAAATATGGCAAATTGTGGGTAATTGAAGCACAATTTAGAATCAATAAACACAATTTGCAAGTATCATAAAAGGTTATTATGTAATGAGGTAAAAATATTTTTTGCAAGAGTTTGGCTTATACCATTTACTTTAGATAATTCATCAATAGTGGCGTCACATATTGCTTTATATGAGCCAAAATAATGTAACAAGGCTTTTTTCCGGATGACACCAATTGAACTTATGGCATCTAAACTAGAAACTTTAATGGCTTTGGAACGGCGTAGCCTATGATTTCTTATAGCAAAATTATGTGCTTCATCCCGTAAAATCTGTAAATATTTCATTATTGGAAGATTCTTATCGATTGTAAAAGTCTCTTTACTTGGTATATGGAACTGTTCGCATCCAGCATTTCTGTCAGGTCCTTTTGACATACAAACAAATGGAATTTTAAGATCAAATTCTTTCATTATTTTTTGTACTACTGATAAGTGTCCCTTACCTCCGTCTATAATCATTAAACTAGGTATACTCAAATGCTTTGAAGAATTGGTGTCATATTTTAACTTGGTTAATCTTCTTGTTAGAACGATTCTTAACATCTCATAATCATCGCCTTGGGGAATAGATATATTAAAAATTCTATATTCTTTTTTATCAAATCCCGATTGGTTAGCAACAACCATACTACCTACGGCAAATGTTCCCATAATATGACTATTATCATAAACTTCAATTCTGTCTGGTATAGCAGGTAGGTCGAATAATTGTTGTATTTGTTGAAAGATTATTTGATTTTTAGCAAATTGTTTTAAATGTTGGTTAACTGATAATTGGGCATTGAATTCAGCATTTTCTAACAAATTAACCTTATTACCATGGGTGGGAAACGTAATAGATAATTTACTATTTCCACTCAATTGTCTAATAGCTTTGGTTACCAATTCTAGATCAATGATAGGATGATTTATAATTATCTCATCAGGAATCTGAGCAGTTTGATAAAATTGATTGATAAATTGTGTTAGTATTTCTGCTTTATTGCTTTCTTCAGTGTGAATTGGGAAATAAGGTATATTCCCGTAAGATTGACCGAATCTATATACAAATAGTTGGATACAGTAATAATTATTTTTTTCAACAATAGCTATAACATCAGCATTTTTTATAGAACTACTGGATAAGGTTGATTTTAATTGGATATAACTCAGTGCCTTTATTCGGTCTCGTATTTCGGCAGCTTCTTCAAAACGTAATTGTATACTTAATTCTTCCATTTTTTGTGATAAAGTTTTTTGTAGTTCCTTAGTTTTACCATTTAAGAAATTTTTTACTTGGTATACTAGTTCGCTATAATCTTCTTTACTGATTTTGCTAACACATGGGGCAGAACATCTACCAATTTGGTATTGTAAACAAGGGCGTTTACGATTGTTAAAATAATTATCACTACAAGAACGTAGTTTAAAAATTTTCTGTAATTCTTTTAAGGTAGTATCTACTTGCTCTGAGGAAACAAACGGACCAAAAAACTCGCCACCAGATAAGTTCTTTCCTCTATATTTAATTAATTGCGGGTAATCAACATCTAAACGTAATTTTATATAGGGAAAAGATTTGTCATCTTTAAGTAATATATTAAACTTAGGTTGGAATTTTTTAATTAATTGGGCTTCAAGTAATAAGGCTTCAATCTCGGAATTAGTAACATTATACTCTAAATAATGGGTTAGAGAGATCATCCGTATTGTTTTATTATCGAGATCAGTTTTAATATAGTTAGTAAGACGTTTTTTTAGATTCTTAGCTTTGCCGATATATATAACTTGCCGATCAGCTTTCAGCATTTTATAGACTCCAGGAAGGTTGGGTACACTCTCCAGATGAGATTTTATTAAATCACTGCCGATAAGTTTAGAGTTTTGTAACATAACTTAGCTTTTTCCCGAGTAATCCTATACAAAAGACTAGCAAACTGCACATAGTACCAACAAAGACCCCCTTTAGTCTAAAATTATTAGCAAGAAAATATGTCCAAATGAGGAAAGATGTAGCTCCACTTAATCCACATAAAATCATCATTCTTGGTGTGATAATAACGTTGAACAGGGCAAATATTAGAGGCACTAATATTATTGGTCCCCAAAACCCGGTAATAAACACTACTAGATCAATTACATTATTGAATTTTAAAGCAATGATTATAGCAAAACTTCCGATTATAACATTAGCCATTCTAGCAATTAACAATAATTTTTTTTGATTTTGTACTTTAAAAATAGGGCTTAACAAGTCTTTTACTAGAGCGATTGAAGTAACATTTAAATCAGAATCAGCAGTAGACATGACTGATGCAAGTAAACCAATTATAACAAAACCTTGTAATCCTGAAGGGACTATTTGATCAATTAGATGTGGCAATGCTAGATTAGAAGAGTAGTTAGGGTAAAGATTATAGGCGATTAATCCATTTAAAGTTATAAATATTAAAAATATAGCATATATCCCTGATTTTATATATATAGCATTACTAGTCTTTTTGGCATTATTGTTAATTAAAGCCCTTTGAATAAAAATAGGATATAAGTTCATTACATAAAAGCCTAGCATGGCGGTTATCGTATTAATAAATAGCTCACTGGCAAAGTTATTATGATGCATAAAATATACTTTTTCAATAGGTAATTGGTTGATAAAGTCACTGATACCAATTTTATTAAGACCACATATGGCAATAATTGGAAGAGCAATTATCATCGCAAAGAATTGTAGTAAATTAGTAAACATAATTGATTGTAATCCACCAATAGTGGTGTAGATAATAACAATCCCATAACTTAATAGAGTTCCTTCTAAGTAGTTAATTTTTAAAATATATTGAAAAATATATCCACTAACACTGATTTGAGCAGCAACAAATCCTATAGATACAAAAACAGTTGTGATACCAGCTATAAAACGTCCTGCTCTCCCATAATATTTTGCCATTATATCACCGACACTTTCTGCTCCATGATGTTTAGCTATTTGTGGTACAAGATAAATAGCTATTAGTATGTCAATTGGGAGAGAGAGTATCAGTCCATAGCTATACGATAAGTCACCAGAAAAAGCTTTTTCAGCAATACCTAAAGTAGTAGCTCCACCAACCGATGAAGTAAAAATAGTTGCAACCAACAATATCTTACTATTTTTAATCTTATCTTGAACGGTTGCATAATTGGCAAAGCCTTTAAGTCTAGATCTGTGGTATATACCAATAACAAGTATCGATATCAGATATAGTAATATAATAACATTATCAATGGTCATCACTAATTATTTTTTTGTTGAATTCGAATCCAAACATACTTCGTATAGCTAATCTGACTCATTACTATTACCCATCTCTTTTAAAACCATTATACTTATACATCATTGCGAGGAGCTACTTTAGTAGAGACCAAGCAATCCAGGAAAGTGATTATATTTGGATTGCTTCATCGCAGCAAAGCCGCTTCTCGCAATGACGTCAGTTTACTATGGCTAAAACTTTCTCGGGTTAGCTATACAATCTAACGCAGTATTTATGCTATGAAAAATGAAAAATACTACAAGAACGTTTATTATCTTCGAGTATTTGTAGGTGAATTTTAGTTATAGGTAGCGGTAATATTTCTTCAATTATTTCTGGCCATTCAATTAGACAAATATTGCCATGTAAGGCTTCTTCTATACCTAGTTCATAAATTTCTTCTAAATAGTTTAAACGATACAGATCAAAATGATAAATCGTGAATTTTGATGTCTTGTAAATTTGTAGCAAATTAAAAGTAGGGCTGCTTATATTAGTATCAGCTCCACAAAAATGTTTTATAATCTCCCGACAAATAAATGTTTTCCCACAACCTAAATCACCTGAAAAAGTTATAATTTTATTAGATTCTAAATTTTTAGCGATAGTCTGTGCAAACGATATAGAGTCTTGTTCATTATTTAAAATAACAAACTCTTTTTGAAACTTCATTGGATTTTCAAATTTTGATGTTTAATTAGTAAATTGTCGTCATTACTAAGAGGCGTAAACCGACGAAGCAATCCATTTTTGGTTATTTTTATGGATTGCTTCGTTGACCTACGGTCTTCCTCGCAATGACGGAGTTAATACTAACCGAGTTAACTATAAAGAATAGTCTAACATATTAATCTTATAACATCAAATATTAACACTTTTTATCATACATTTCTATATGAATTGGTAAGATTATTCTTACGTTTACTTATCAGTTTTAGCAAGTTTAACATTTAGAATAGTCCATATTTCGTAAAACAAAAGAAAAATAAGTTGCCTTTTTCTCTAATATTGATTAGGATTTAACATCTTTAGGCTAGGTAGCAAAGTGGTAATGCCGTGGACTGCAAATCCTCAATGCGTCGGTTCGATTCCGACCCTGGCCTCCACAAAAAATATACTAATATGATGGAGTTTATTGAGCAATTCCTGGAAATGATGATAGCTGAGCGTGGAGTGGCCAACAATTCGAAACTCAGTTACCAATGCGATCTATTAGATTTTCAGAATTTTTTACTACACAGTAAGTTATCAGAGCTGAATATTAAAGCTGAAAATATTAGAGATTGGGTAGAATATTTAGCAGAAAATGGCTTGCAAGCAAGATCAATTAACCGGAAAATATCAACTATAAAAAACTATTATGAATTTTTAATTAGCGAAAAATATACCAATTATAATCCTACTTTGATGGTAGACCTACCAAGATATCAAACTAAACTTCCTTCTACATTATCAATTGATCAAATCAAAACTTTATTTTTATATTGTGATCAAGATAAATATCCTGATTCCATACGCCTAAAAGCAATGATTCATTTGTTATATGCAAGTGGGTTACGTGTTTCTGAGCTTGTCAGTATCAGACTCACTGATATTTCAGCAAATCAAATGTTACAAGATAAAATGTCCCAAAATATCAAAAGAATATTTTCTATAACTGGTAAGGGCAATAAAGAAAGAATGGTAATCATCAATGAACAAGCTGCCCTTAGTTTGCTAGATTATTTAACTATTCGCAGTAACTTTATCAGCAAGAAAGACATAAAAAGTCAAATTTATTTATTTTGCTCTTCTGCCGCTAGCGGGCATATGACTAGACAGAATTTTGCAATCCTGTTAAAACAAGCAGCTATTAAGGCTGGGCTAAGTGCGGATAATATCTCCCCACACACTTTGCGTCATAGTTTTGCTAGCCATTTGTTAGAAGGTGGTGCAGATCTTAGGGTAATTCAAGAACTACTTGGACATGCTGATATTAGCACTACCCAAATATACACTCATATCCAAACAAAGCATTTAAAACTTGCCTTAGATCATCATCCGCTTAAATCAGCTACAATCAAATGACTTTAAAAATACCATAATGTTATTGATAATGGAAAAAGTAACATATTTATGTATAGATAACCCGTATACATTTACCCATTTGCCATAACAAAAAGAGGTCTTTCTTAGCAACGTCCTGATGCAACATAGGTCTGTTATAATTAAAGACATTTATATTCTATTTACAGACAATTACTTTGTTAGCAAATGCAGTCATAATTAAAAAATCCTAAAAAAACACTTAGTGGGGGAGTATAACCTGCTATAATAAAGTGCATTTTTGCATAATCTAGAAGAAATATTTTTATGGGCTCAAACTACCAACTAAAATCATATTTATACTGCTTGGCTTACAAATACCGCATATACCTAGCTAGCCGTATCTTTATAGCTCTTTCGGTTGCTCTATTTAGCACTTTTGTTAATTATCAAGTTAGAGAAATTATTGATATTATTGCCAAGAATCCAAGTGATAATGTTACCCTACTTCTTATCTTGTTCGTATTATATAAAATGACGTACCACGGAATGTATTTTATTGGCAGGCTTTTTGATATTAAATATAAGCCAGTGATGCTGGCTGAAATTGTTGAAGATACTTACAACAAGACTATGAAACATTCTTTGCATTGGTTTGATTCCCATTTATCAGGAGAAATTGCCAGTAAAATTGCTGATTTCCAAGATGCTATTATAACTGTTACTACTATTCTTTATCGTTCTTTGGCACAACTTACAGCTGTTATAATTGGCATAATATTTTTGTGTACAATAAATTATAAGATCGCTGGAGTGTTAATTGTTTTTATTGCAGTATATGTACCAATATTGTCAGTTTTGCTCCAAAAACAAATGCAGCTGCAAGAAGAATATGTTAAGGCACGACAAGAAGCAGTAGGCATTATCAACGACTCTATTGCCAACATTTTTGGTATTAAAATTATTGGCAATGTTTGGACAGAGATGAAATTAAAGCTCCTACCTGCCATTGATAAGTGGAAAGGTTGGGATCGAAAAACTCGGGTATATGATGCTTATTATGTAGATTTAACCGATAGCATATTAATTACTCTATTGGCAGCAGCCCAAATATTTGTGACAGCATATTTATACAAAACTGGACAAATCACTGCTGGTGATTCTGCCGTTAGTATAATAATTACTTTTAACATTGAATGGGCGATTGATCAGTTATTAGACAATATAATATTTTCCATCAACCCCAAAATTGCTGCCATCAAATCTTCATATAACTTTATTAATACTATCTCAGATGTTACCGATGCAGAAAATGCTAAGCTGCTTCCTCCTATCAAAGGGGATATTAAATATCAAGATGTCACCTTCAACTATGGTAGTGGTGGAGATAATATATTTGACAATCTTACATTGCATATCAAAGCTGGAGAAAGGATCGGAATAGTTGGTACATCAGGGGCTGGAAAAACTACCTTGATCAAATGTTTACTCCGATATTTCAATTTGCAAAGCGGAGCTATTTTAGTTGATGGATATGATATCTCACAGGTAACGGAAGAGTCGCTAAGAAGCAATATTTCAGTAATCCCGCAAGATATTACGATGTTTCATCGTTCTATTCTAGAAAATTTGCAGCTAGCTAAATATGATGCTACTTTACCAGAGATTGAAGAAGCATGTAAAAAAGCTAGAATACATGATGATATTCTACGAATGCCCAATGGTTACCATTCAATAGTTGGTGAACGAGGGGTAAAAGTAAGTGGCGGGCAACGGCAAAGGATTGCAATTGCTAGAGCTATTTTAAAAAATGCACCAATCCTTATTTTAGATGAAGCAACATCGGCACTTGATTCACCAACCGAGGCTCTAATTCAAAAATCTATTGATGAAGTTTTGGAAACCAGTAATGCTACAACTATAGTCATTGCCCACCGTTTATCAACATTGCTGCATATGGATCGTATTTTAGTATTCAAGCGTGGCAAAATTGTGGAAGACGGTACTCATGCTATATTAATCGCTAAAGGAGGGCTATATAAAACTCTTTGGGATGCACAATATAGAGGATTTTTACCGTATAAACAAATGGATTAACTTCCTAGACACTTAATAAAGCTTATTCAATTGGTGAATAAAGTCTTTTTTGCTGCAAATTATAAGATTTTTTTAAAATAGGTATACTATTCCGGAAAAAATCTTATTAATTTTCGCTAAAAAATCCATTAATATAATGCCCCCATAAAATAGGAACAAAAAAAATAGATTAATCCGAGTAAATTTGTTAAAAAACAAATAAATTGAAAGGAAAAAATAAGTATTAACCTTACGCATGAAGTTTGAAAGCCATAGGGAAAATAGCACAGCGCTATTAGCAAGACCACGTGAGTGGTCGTGGCAATCCATTCTTAGTTACTTTATGGGATTGCTTCGTCGACCTACGGTCTTTCTCGCAATGACGAGTATAGTACATATATCATTGCGAAACCACGTAGTAGTTGCGGCAATCCAAATTCATTAGATTGCTTCTTCCCGACTTCCGCAATTTTGAGAAAGCCCGAAATTGGAAGGGGCATGGATATAAGGGTTATGTATTACTAGGCACAATAGACTTACTGCATAAGTCAATCTAGTTGGTGATTTTGTCGTCGAAACTCGCCTCCGCTCCTCACGTACGTCTGTGTACGCGAAGGTAGCCGGCTTCGTTTCTCCTAAAAATCCCTCAACTATCTTTGATTTATGCAGCAAGTCTAATAAGCCCAATGGTAAGGAGCAAATGAAACTATCAATTAACTCATCCCTACCAAATTTACTAACAAAAGAGCCATTAAAATCAATTTATTGCAAGCTTTTTAGTAAAGAAGATGGTAAAATAAGCATAAAGGGTTCAGCTCAAATGGGCTAATGAACCAGATAAATAAAGATAACATTTAATAATAATTAAGAGGTTGGATTACATGTTTTTATCAAAGTTTCTTGATCCTAAAAATGATTTTTGTTTTCGTAAAATCTTTGGTACGGAAAAGAACAAAGATATACTTGTGCATTTTTTAAATGATGTTCTTAAGTGTGAAGGAAATGAGAAAATAATTGAGGTGACGTTTTTACCCACTATCCAAGACCCTGATATTGCTATTTATAGAAAGTCTATTGTTGATGTGTTATGTAAAGATCAACACGGTAATCAATTCATAGTGGAGATGCAGGTAAGCAAACACCCAGGGTTTGAAAAAAGAGCTCAATTTTATGCTGCTAAAGCATATTCTCAGCAAAGAGTTGAGGAAGATGAGAAGCATAAGAAATTGGCAGTATACGCCAAATTAAAAGGAGTAATATTTTTAGCAATAGCAGATTTTGTGATGTTTGAAGATAAAAAACATTGGAAATCAGAACATCGTCTTTTAGATACGGAGAGCTATGCCCATGATTTAAAAGATTTTTACTTTGTATTTTTAGAGTTAGCAAAATTCAACAAAGCTGTAGATGAGTTGAAGACTATAGAAGAAAAGTGGGTGTACTTTTTTAAGCATGCCGGAGATAGTAAATTAACATTAACAGAAATAGAGCATTTAATAGGTAAAGATGAAATTATTAGAAGAGCCTTTGAAGCGGTAGACCAAGCTAGCTGGTCAGAGGCAGAGCTTAACACCTATGAACAAATGACCAAAGCTCGTCTTGATAATTTAGCGGTAGAACAGCAAAAAATTGAAGATGCTGAAGCTAGAGGTAAAGCTGAAGGTATTAAAGAAAATGCTATAGTTGTGGCAAAAAAAATGTTGACTAAAAGAAAGCCAATGGATGAAATCATTGAATTTACCGGGTTAACTATTGAAGAAATAGAACAGTTGAAAGAAGAATAAGCAGATGAGCAAATAATGCTGTGCCTAAAAATCTGTAACCCTTATATCCATGCCCCTTCCAACCTTTGACCTTATCAAAAACTGCGGAAGTCGGGAAGAAATAATATGAACCAGGATTTAAGGCTGAGTTAGCTATAGAATTAATCAGTGATAACAAAAAGTGTAGTGGAGATTAGTAGTGAATATAAGGTATCTCAAACTGGAAAGCAAAATTACTTGCCTCTGCTAATCTCGTTAGCTATATTTATCAAGCACCATAGTCATAATTTTACTGGCTATAGGAGCTGCTGCCCTGCCTCCGCCTCCACCATGATCGACAAAGACTAGAATAGAGTAACGAGGTTGTTGATAGGGAGCGAACCCGGCAAATATAGCATGGTTACGCCTTTGCCAAATAACTGATTTACTACTTAAATCATCATCTATATTAGCTTTTGCTTGTACTTGGGCCGTACCTGTTTTACCAGCTAATTGACGCCCTTCTGTCAAAATTCTACTATAATAGGCAGTCCCTCCTTCGGTATTAACTGCTTTATACATACCTTCTTTTAAAATATCTAAATATTTCTGATTGATATTGACTTGGTCAAACACTGATATATCTTTAGCAATTCTCGGGTTATACAATTTCCCATTACTAGCAATTGCTGTTACAAACCTAGCTAACTGGATTGGAGTAGCTGATAAGAACCCCTGCCCTATCGATAAATTAAAAGTATCACCAATCGTCCATTTAGAGTTAAACTTTTTCATTTTCCATTCTTCTGAAGGAAGAAAACCTGATGCTTCTCCAGTCAAATCAATACCAGTTTTTGTGCCGAAACCAAAATTTCTCGCCATATCTAATATTCTTTTATGACCTGTTAAGCGAGATATTTCATACATATAAGAATTACAAGAATGTTTAATGGAATTATACATATCAACTGTACCATGACCATGACGACTCCAGCACCGGAAACTATTATTACCTAATACTGATTCTCCAGTACAATTAACCGTTTTATCCGGCTTAATTCCACTTTCTAACCCAGCTAAAATTGTGATAATTTTAAAAATAGAGCCAGGGGGATAAGTACTTTGTATTGCCTTATTAATCAACGGTTTATAAGGATCATTAATTAAACTTTGCCAATAATCTTGAGACAATTTTATAAAATTATTGGCCTCAAATACCGGCGACATAGCCAACACCAACACATTACCAGTAGTGGTATCGATAACTATAGCGGAACAACCTTGTTTATTTAAATAAGACTGCACTTTTTGTTGCAACTCTATATCAATATTTAGATGCAAGTCATCTCCTGGCTGACTTGGAAGACTGGTGATTTCTCTAACTTGTTTGCCTAAAGCATTTACTTCTATCTGCTTATAACCAAATTTTCCACGTAATTTTTCTTCATAATATTTTTCTACACCAGATTTGCCAATATTAAAATCCCCTAAATTATTAATTTCTAATTCTTGTTTTTCTTGCTCATTAATCTGCCCAGTGTACCCTATCACATGACAAGCTGCTTCTGAAAAACGGTAAAATCTTACATATCCAACATCTACAAAAATAGAAGTTAAATTTAACTTTTGCTCTTCAATGAGTGACATTTGTTGCCAAGTGAGATTGTCTAGTATAGGTAAAGGAATACGTCTATTGGCTTTTTTTATTTTTTGATTAATGTAATTTTGTTTTTCCTCAGTTAGTTGTAAGATATTTGCTACTAAAGTTAATTCCTGCTTGTAATCATTGCCATTATGCATATCAAGCAATAACCTGAAACAAGTTTTATTTGTAGCTAGAACATTACCATTAACATCATAAACTTGCCCCCTGAAGGGCGGAACTAGAATAAAACTTATACGATTTTTGTCAGATAGAGTACGATATTTATCACTTTCAAATAACTGCATGTAAAACATTTTTCCAGCCAATAATGAAAATAATGTCAGTTTTCCTGAACCTACGAGAAAAGCTCGTCTTGATATTAATTGGTTATGTAATATTTTATTATTTAGCATACTTATCTTTGACAACAATTCTTTGAGGCTTGAGGGACAAGGCCTTATCAAGTGGAATTCGTAGTAAATTATAAGAGAATATCGTGGTGAGATAATGCATTAACATCGCAAGATACCCTTGGGAAGCTAAGCCTTTAGTTAAAATTAGCAAATATCTAAAATGTAATATAAAAAAATAATAGAACCAAAAAATTAGAAAATTGGTTAAATAACTTCTAACTATAAAAAATTTTCCGGCAAATTGTAAAATTATGTGAGCAGTTATGAGAACCAAGGAATTTGTACCAATTGGCATAGAATATAATTGGTCAAAAATTATTCCTACTAAAAATATTAGCCAAAAACCAATATGATAAAATGTAGAAAAATAGTAAAGTAAACTAACTTCAAAAGCTGGGAAAATAACAGTTTTTGCATTAATTCTAAAATTTTCTAGCGGAAATATCACCAATAATAAACAAAATTCTAATAATATTATTTTACTGACTATTTGTAATAATTTGCTAAAGAATCTCATGCTATTTTCAGTTCTTTGATTACTGACTCAATAACTGGCAATACTAGGTCATATTTTCTTATGAGATCCAATACCAGTCTAGCAGATTCTAGCCCTTCCACTAAGTATAAATTTTGGTTTAAAAAATTTATAACATCCAAATTCTTACCAAGTTCATAACCAAATCTAGTATTTCGCGACTCTTTAGAATAACAAGTTAACACCAAATCCCCTAATATACCTGGAGCACATAAAATAGAAGCATCCCCAAACTCTCCATCAATTGCCTCAGACAACATTTTTATTTCTTGAAGCCCTTGGGTTATAAGACCAGCTTTCGCATTCTGTCCATAACCTTTTGCATCATACCAACCACTCTTTATTGCTATAATATTCTTAACAGCCGATGCTACTTGCATCACTACCACATAGTCAGTTATGGTAACCTTAAATTGTTGCGATGCTAAACTAATTGCTAGTCGTCTAGCAAGATTAACATCTAAAGAGGCAATGGTAACTGAAGTTAATAAATCTTGAGCAACTTCTTTAGCTAGGTTAGGTCCAGCTATAAAGGCTAAAGGATTAGCTGGCAATATGGCTTTTACTTTATCAGATAATAACTCCGTAGGGTTTCTACCAAATCCCTTAGTTGCAACTAATAACACCACGTTGTCAGATATCCCAGCATCTTTTAATATCTTCAAAGTTTCCTGGAAAACAAAAGATGGTACTGCAATAATTATTACTTCTTTATCTAAGATGTCTGATAAATTACTACAAGGAGTTATATTACTAGGAAGGATAATATCAGAACCAAGATATTTGCTATTAGTTCGATTATTTAATATTTCCTCAATAATATTATTCTCACGCACCAATATCGAGACATCCTCATAACATCTTGCCACCTGGCAAGCTAGTGCAGTTCCCCAACTACCACCACCATAGACAGCAATATTTTTAAATTTTTTCATATAACTAACTCAATTAGTGTTTAGCCATAGTTGATCTAAGGCAATGTTTGTCATCTCCTCGTAAACGGAGAGCTAAAATAGTGTTCAGAAAGCCATGAGGTATTATATAGCTAACCCGAGAAGGTTTTAGCCACTAGTATACTTCCGTCATTGCGAGGAGCTACTTTAGTAGCAACGAAGCAATCCAAAAAGTGATTAGAAATAGATTGCTTCGTTGCTACTAAAGTAGCTCCTCGCAATGACGGAAGTATACTAGTGGCTAAAACCTTCTCGGGTTAGCTATAGCAATTTTCATACCAAAATTTCTGAAATCATGTGATTACCTTCTATAGCAACTAACCGAGCTTTAATAATTTGCCCAACATCAAAACTACCTTGCAATTTTACTGGAATAAAATTTTCTGTATGAGCCATGTTATTTTGTTCTACAAGTAATTCTACTTCGTGTCCTACATTCCTTTGGAAAAATTGCTGTAATTGTTGCTCCCCTGTTACCCTTAAAATTTCTGCTCTGGCTTTTCTAACGGATTTTGCTACTTGCGGCATTCTGGCAGCTGGAGTTTCATCGCGTTCAGAATAAGGGAAAACATGTAAATATTGCAAATCCGCCTCAGAGATAAGTTTTCTTGTATTCTCAAACATTGTCTCATTTTCCGTCGGAAAACCGGCTATGATATCTGCCCCAAATGATACATTTGCTCTTAAATTACGTAATTTATGACAGAAATCAATAACATTCTGACGATTATGGCGGCGTTTCATACGTTTAAGTATCATGTCATCCCCCGCTTGTAGACTAATATGAAAATGCGGCATAATTTGCGGAGCATAAGCCATCAGATCGAACAAATCATCATCGATTTCAGCTACATCAATAGAAGATAATCTAAGTCTTCTTAGCTCTGGAATCAGCCCGATAATCCTTCTAATCATCTGAGCAAAAGTTGGAGTTCCTGGCAGATCTGGCCCATATGCCGTAACGTCAACTCCAGTAAATACTACTTCATTATAACCATTGGCTACTAATGTCCTTAACTGCTGTACGATCACCCCCATCGGTACTGACCGGCTATTTCCTCTAGCATAAGGTATAATACAGAAGGTACAACGATGATTACAACCATTCTGCACCTGAATAAAGGCACGAGATTTGCCATCAAAACTAGCCACCAGATGATTAGCAGTTTCAGCAACAGACATTATATCGTTTACTGCCACTTTTTCTTCGGTAAATTGATAATTGCTAGCAATCAATTTTTCCTCATTACCAATTACTTTATCAACCTCAACCATATTAGCAAAAATAGCTGGGTTATTCTGAGCAGCACAACCAGTAACAATAATTTTCACATCAGGATTATTTTTCTTAGCTTTACGAATTGCTTGACGTGATTGTTTCTCAGCTTCCTTAGTGACACAACAAGTATTAAATACCATAACATTTTCTAAGCCAGAAAGAGCTAGGTTAGTTCTAATCACTTCACTTTCATAAATATTTAATCGGCAGCCAAAAGTTACAACTTCTTGTGATTTAGCCATAAAGAAACTCTCCACGTGCCACTAAAGCAGCAGAACCAACCATCATTATATTCTCACCTTGTTTTGACATTTGTAGACTACCTAACTGAAATACCACTTCACAAGGAGAGCTAATAAAGCCTAGCTTTACTGCCGAAGCAAAACTAGCACATGCCCCGCTGCCACAAGCAAGAGTTAAGCCTGCTCCTCTTTCCCAAACCGATAAATAAATTTTGTTACCCTTGATTGAAGCAAAATTAACATTAACTCCATCAACAAATAATTCTTTTCCTTGTAATTTTTCTCCAATTATTTCTTTATCTTTAGTAGCTAAATCACTAAAAATAACAAAATGTGGATTACCAATATCAGCACAAATAACTTCCTTGATGTCAATCATATAACGTTCCATAATTGGCCAAATCCTTTCGGCTGGAGGCATCCAATCTTCTTCGAAACTAACTATTCCAGTATCCACCTTGATTTCGTTATCACTTAGTATCTTACAAGACAATTCTTTTCCATATATTCTTAAAGTGATTTCTCTGATACCAGAATCAAGATATATCAGTTTGGCAAGACATCTCGATGCGTTGCCACACAATTTAGCACTTGAGCCATTTTGGTTATATACAGTCATTTCATAGTAATTGGTTTTTTGATCATAAATAATAAACTGATCACAACCAATACCTGTACGACGATTGGAGATATTTAGTGATAATTGCTGTAAATCATAATTTTTAGGTAAATCACGCTGATTGATAATCACAAAATCATTACCTAAACCATGCATTTTAGCAAAATTGATTTTTTTTAACACGAGAATATTTCTAGTTTTTGAACTTACATCTAAACCGACTAACATTAAGCCACACTTCATAAACGTCCATTAGCAACGAAGCCATCCAGAAAAGTGATTAGATGGATTGCGTCGACCCGCACTTCCTCGCAATGACGTCAGTTTGTTATGGCTAAATACTGATCGGGTTAACTATAATTATTATAGCAAATATATGTAAAAATATGTAGTAAATAAATAGACTTACAGCAATTATAAATTCAAAATGCAAATTGTAGTAATATTGTACTAATTGCAGTCTAAGAATCATCCTAAATGGGGTAGAGTTAGGCGTCATCCTGAATTTATTTCAGGATCTTGCTAAGTGTATATATATCCTAAAACGAGTTCAGAATGACGCTAGGATTTAGGATGACGGCAGAATTCAGGATGAAAATACGCTCCCTATATTGACATATAATAAAACTTAATCTAGACTAGACTAAGTTTTATTAGAGGAAGAAATGCAAATAGCAAGTATATATGAAGCAAAAACTAATCTTTCGGATTTAATAAAAAAAGCACAAGAAGGAGAAGATATTATTATTTGTAAAGCAGCTAGACCAGCAGTTAAATTAGTAAATATAGAACTCCATCATCTCCCCGTAGAGCTGGAACTTGGAAAGGGCAAGTTAAAATTGCTGAAGATTTTGATAAATTACCACAAAATTTATTATCAAGCTTTAAGAAAGAACTAGAGTGAGTTATTTACTTGATACTCATACTTTACCAATGTTATGCAATAGTACGCATTCAGGAAACTGTAAACATTTTGCATAAGGCTCTTTAAAACAAATAAACCAAGTAATAAAATGACTTTCAACTCAAGCAAACTTAACAATGGGCTAACTGTTGTTACTTACCATATGCCTAATATAAATTCTGTGGCTATTAATCTTATTGTCAATGTAGGTAGCCGTTATGAACAATCTTCAGAAATAGGCATATCCCATTTTCTTGAACATATGGCATTTAAAGGAACAACAACTAGAACTGCTAAGCAAATTGCCGAAGAATTTGACTCGATAGGAGGACAATTTAATGCATATACTGGTCATGAACAGACTGTTTATTACTCAAAAATATTGAGTGAGAATTGCTATACCGCTTTAGAGATACTGGCAGATATTGTACAAAATTCAGTTTTTTCAGAAGAAGAGATAGCTAAAGAATATCAGGTAATTTTGCAAGAAATGGCTTGTGTGCAGGATAATCCTGATGAACTTATTCATGAGAAATTTTATAGTAGTGCTTATGAAAACCAAGCACTTGGTAGGTCAATTTTGGGAACTTATGATAGTTTGGCAAAATTTGATAAAGAACATTTTAGCAATTATATTGATAAACATTATAATGCCGGAAATATTTACTTATCAGTGGCAGGAAATATTGAACATCAACAAGTTGTAGAGTTTGCTGAAAAATTATTTTGTTCATTAAAAGATCAACCAAATAGTCATTTTGAGAAAGCTAGATATACTGGGGGGCATAGTGTTATTACTAAAGATCTTGAGCAAACTACCTTAGTTTTGGGCTTCGAAAGTGTACCCTATTTTAACATACAGCAATTATATCATACTCAAGCTCTGTCACTAATACTTGGTAACGGTATGTCATCAAGATTATTTCAACATATCAGAGAAAAGCTTGGACTTGCCTACTCAATTGGTAGTTATAATAGTTCACACTATGATAGTGGGATTTTTGGCATATACGTTTCCACTGGTCATGATAAACTACCATTCCTTGCAGAACAATTAGCCAGTGAAATTAATAATATTTCTGTAGATATCAAAGATTCAGAAATTGATCGAGCTAAAATACAATTAAAAACTAGCATCTATATAGCCCAAGAGGATTCCTCTTATAAATCAGAAGAGATTGGTAAGAATTTTGCTGTTTTCGGCAAATATTTACCTGTTGAGGAAACTATTGAACATATTATGAATATAACAAGCCGAGATATCATAAATATTGCTAACAAAATATTTGTTAGCAAACCTACTTTATCTATTATTGGTCCTAACCCACTTGCCATAGATTACCAAAAATTATCCGATGATCTGGCTCTATGAAGTCGGTGCTATTAACTAGAAGCTTAGAAGATAATTATGATATTATTAGAGAATTGGAGCGTAATTATGAATGTAGGTTTAACTATATATGTTGTCCTTTAGTGGAATATCAAACTCTACCATTAGATGCCACCCTTTTGCACGACTATCCCAATATAATTATCACTAGTAAATTTGCTGCTAAAATCCTAGCTGGACATCAAAATCTTGCAAAGAAGAACATGTGGATAGTAGGCAATTCATCAAGGATAATTCTAGAGCAAAATAACCTCATAGTACAATATGTTGCTAGCAACATACAAAATCTATTAGAAAACATTCCGCCAGCAATATACGACCAAACCATATATTTATCGTCAAATGAAATCACCCAAGATTTACCCCAGGCAATTAAAAGGCACATTATTTATCAGGTAAAATATGCAACTAAGCTGCAGCAAATGGCAGAAATTGAAAAGGGCATCAATTTTATTCTACTATATTCACAGAACAGCACTAAGACTTTTCTTGAATTATTAATAAAAAATAATCTGCTAAAACTCCTAGCTAATAGTTTAGTTATTACTATAAGTAAAAAAGTGGCAAATATTATTAGCTCTTTTAGCAAAAATGTGGTTTATTGTGATAATGGACAACCACAGCAAATGTTAGAATTATTAATTTATCATGCCCAAAATAATGCACAAGTCAGAAACTAATATAATAAAAGTTCGCAGGAATAACCCTATTATTTTTACAATTATTTTAGTTGTGTTATTTGCCATATCGGTAACTTATATGACTTTTTTAAATAATAGAAAGACAGATTCTGAGTTATCTAATAAAGCAACTATACAAGAAGCAAGCACTGCAAATACCACTAATTTAGAAAACAACGTATCCCAGGGAGATAATAGTTTGCATCAAGAAGATTCCTTTGCGAACACCTCATTGAACCAACAACTAGAACAATCTAAAGAACAGTCTAAAACCCCCTCTAATGTTTACAGTAATTACTTGCTTAATATCAACCTTCTAATAATGAATTTCCTACAAGACAAAGATTATACCCAACAACTCTACCAAGTTAAAACTATAGAGTTACCTGTAAAAATAAAAAATATTTTGCTAGACCTGGATAATTATAATAAAAATTATTTACTTGATAATAATTTAGGTTTGGTAAAGATTTTTCCAACAACCGATTGTTGGATTAAACAATTTATTAAAATTGAGAAAAAATCCAGTAACCTTAAAGATAAAGAAAATTTGAAATTAAAAATAATAGGAAATCTAGATTATTTTATTAATTTCTTTTATTCAGAAGAATTACAACAAGAAAATTATAACAAGAATTCGTAGAGTAAACTAATGATAAGATTATTAATAATTTGTATTACATTTTTGTTGCTATATTTTAGTTTTTCCATGTTAAGTCAACTGGACTCAAGGTTAACTTTAAACTTATATGACTATTATATAGAAACAACATCTTTTACTTTCGTTATTTTATATATATTACTTACACTTTCCACTGCTATTTTTTTTAAAATATTATTGTTAATTATTAATCTACCTTCTAATTTAAAGTATTTTTTCTTTTCTAAAAGAGCCAGTAACGATAATTACTTACTAATGAAAGCTATGGCAGAATATGTTTCTGGTGAAAAATCAAAATCAGCAGTAACGAGCCAAAAAATATCTTACCGTTTAAGCCAAGAAAATAAGGTGTTTCATACTTTACTTTTAGCAGAAGCAGAAACTGATCTGTCAGTAAAAATAAAATATTTTCAGGAATTAGAACAATCTAAACATTATAGTCCCTTTGTTACCAAAAAACTCGCACAAATATATTATCAAAATAACATGTATGAAATGGCTGAGAATTATGCTGTTAGATCGTTTAACTTAAATGAGTCTGATAGCGAAATTCTAGAAATTTTACTTAATTGCTATGCCAAGCTCGCTCTGTGGGCAAAATTTGTTTTTGTGGTATCTAAACTTAGCAGAATTGATACACAGAAACTAGAGTCTCTTAAAAACAAAATAGCTGATTACTATGCTATAGCCGCTAAAAATATGCTAGAAATTAACGAAACGAAAGAAGCGATATATTATTTAGAATCAGCTATTAAACTCATACCTTCACATATTGAAGCACTAGATCTATACCTACCTTTAAACTCTTCTAAAGGACATAATAAAAACATCGAGATACTAAAAACTGCCTTTACAGAAAACCCTTCTTTTGAAATTGTAGAATTATATAAGAAATTTTCTGCTAATACTCCTTTAGAAATTTATGATGATCTAGCAAATTCAGTAGATACTAAACAATATTTAGAATTATTTTTAGCCATAGCTGCTTATTTAGATTTACCAGAAAAGATTAAAAATCTTAAAGATGAGCCTGAGGGTGGCGAAGAGAATGCTACGATTTAACTAAACATTTTCTCTAAAGTTTCTAACATTAAACTATAGTGACCCGAATTGTCAAACCAAAAAAAATAAGTTAATCCGTTTTTAACTATTTAGAAATTAACTATAATTAACACTACCAGTGAAATTAACAATGTAATTTAATGAGGCTAGCATATGACAACCCCCTTATTTCGTTTTACTGACAAAACTGTAGAAAAAATTATTTATTCTAGAACTAAAGGAGATGAAGATATATATATATTGATACCGAAGAAAGCAACTTGATTCTTATAGCATCGTCCGAAGGCACTAAGGCTTTTTGTTTTAACACAATAGTTCCTCTAGGCAATTTTCCTGAGACCTCTGTAGAAGAAGCAAGAAGCATAGCCATTGAACTAAGCCTTTGTATTCGTAAAGGTATTCTTTCCCTTAAAAAATCAGATGGATCAATCAAGATAACCTTTAAAGGACTTTTTGATAAATATATTAGAGAACATTGCATGCATAATAATAAGGGATGGAAAGAGATTATTGCTACAATGAATTTATATGGTAAACATTTTTATAAAATGCAAATCTCTACCATCACCAGTGAAGTATTAAAATGAAACCTAATTAATAGGGATAAATTTTACGTCTTCTTTTTTAATAGGAACTCTTGGTACAATAACAGTTAGTATACCATTTTTTAGATTTGATGAAATATTATTTTTGTCTATGTCTTTTGGTAGAAATAATTTTTGATAAAATGCATTACGAGTTTGTTGATCGGAGTATTTATTAGCATCCTTAGCTTGATCATTCTGAGTTTTTTGAGCAGTAATAATTAAATAATCTCTCTGTAATTCAATTTTTATCTGCTCTTTATCAAAGCCTGGTATCTCAATATTCAGAGTATATTGCTTGTCGTTAACATCTAAATAACTATTTAAGCTGCTAGCCATAACAATAGGGGAGTCGAAAACAAAGCCATTATTGCGGATAGTAAACCTATGCCATAATTTATCCATTTCTTGAGATAAGTGAACAAATGGATTATCATAGATTTCAGAATAATTATCAATTTTGCTGTTATTCTGTTGTTTTAGCACTGCAGCAGTAGATGCTTCTTGTGGTTTTGGCAAGGCTGCATAAGCATTAAAATCGTACCACAACCCGCTTACTCCACTTGTTATAGTTATACCCATTAGCAAGGTGGCAAGGGTTAGTCTTTTCTCAAATCTATTTATTGATAATAGATTATTGGTATTATTGAATTGAGTATTACCATTCTTAGGTTGACAATAATTATTTATCATATCTGCTACCATGTATTATGTTAATATAATCAGTTATATACTAGTATATAATATCATGAATACTAAATTCAATAAAGAATGTGTTTAATTGTAACAACATTTTTTAATCTAACCCATACCATCATAATTTATTTTTTACTAGAATTTTTGCTCTATCGGTGATAATTTTATCAACAAGCCCAAATGATTTGGCTACTTCAGGATTCATGAAATTATCGCGTTCCATGCTTTTTTCGATAGTCTCTAGTTCTTGTCCTGTATGCTTGACATACAAGATATTAAGCATTTTCTTTAGTTTCATGGTTTCTTTGGCATGAATTTCTATATCTGTAGCTTGCCCTTGGTAACCACCTGACAGTTGATGGATCATTATACGACTATGCGGCAAGGAATAACGCATGCCTTTCTCCCCAGCAGTGAGCAATAGAGACCCTGCAGAGCAAGCTTGACCTATACAAAGAGTGGAAACTTTAGGCTTAATATATTGCATAGTATCGTAAATTGCCAAACCGGAAGTTACAACACCACCAGGAGAATTAATATACATGGAAATATCTTTTTCTGGATTTTCTGCTTCAAGGAATAGTAATTGTGCAACCACTACATTTGCCATATAATCTTCAATTTGACCACAAACAAAAACGATACGTTCCTTTAATAACCTAGAATATATATCATAGGCTCTTTCTCCTCTAGAGGTTTGCTCAATTACCATTGGTACATATGTCATTCTATTTTTTCCTAAATTTATTAATAAAAAATTTGGCAGGGTAACCAACCTATTGCTGTGCTAGCAAGTTCTTATAATATCGATTTAAGGCTTTTACACCAAAAATCCAAGCTACGCAAACAATAAGAAAAACTACCATGAGAAAACCTGCTAGGTCATTATGTACAGCGTTTGGAAAAATACTAAAAGAAACAAACTGAATAATTGCTCCAGCAGATTTTCCTATTTTGCCACCAAGTACATCTACAGCAGCTTTGCCCTTAGTTTTCATTTCGCTATCAAGAGGGATATAGGCCATTTCTTTAGTAAAATCAAAAAGCGAATATTTTACTCCTTTCCCTAAAACATGCCACAACCCCCCTACGAAAAGAATTATCATTAATGGAGAAATATGACTAAGACCAGTCATAATTGTCATTAATGGTTTTTCCAATATAACGAAGGTAAAAAATATTGCTCCTGATATTAATGTTACAACAGGAGTAAGTATAGCTCCCCAAAACCAACCACAACTTCTAACTAAACTACTACCTAGAAAAGCACAAATTAAAGTAAATACTCCTGTCCAAAAAAACACCTCTCCACTGTAAGATATAAATTCCTGGGTAGTGGGGTATAATTCCTTGGTTTTAGACATCCATAATCCTTCAATTAAGTTGATTGACATAGAATACGAAACCATTAACACACAAATAATTCCTAAATATTTCGATGTAAGAATTATTTTGCTACTCTCAATTAATCCTAGTTTTAGTATGTCAGTTCTTTTATTTTTATATCTAATATTTTTAGTAGTCTCTATAATTTTTAATTCAACGAATCTATGCAAACCCAAACAGATCAGCCCAGATATTATAATAATCACCATAAATGATTTCAGGAGTATTTCTGTTTGGTCATTAAGCTGGGAAAATAGAGGTATCAAGAAGTGCTGACCTTTAGCAAAATAGACAATTACACTGCCAGATATTAGCAAATTAGTTTGACCAAATAAAGAGAAAAACGAATAGAATCTTGGGGCTTCTTCAGTAGTGGTAATCTTATTAGCAAGTTGCCAGTATAATAGCGTGCATACAATCATTGGCCATAATTCCCCCATTATATAAAATAACACTATGCTCCATTTTCCCCAAATGATGATAAACCACTTTAAGTGTGGAAGGGTAGTAACATAATATTCTATTACTTGAGGATCTGGATGAAAATACTCCCGGTATGGAAACAAAACAAAGGTAAATAATAGGAAAAATCCCAAAAAAAAAGATAATATGATCCTGAACGCTTGCTCAGTTGTCATAATATTACAAAGTTTAGAATAAATGATGACAAATAAGATGCCCATAGGCATATCGCCCCAAAGCTTTATAAAGCATAAAACTTCTGAGCTAATTAATGTTATTACTAAGCTATCTTTGATACTACGTACTAGATTCTGATTAAGGAGAATAAAGAATATTAGTAAAGCCATAGGCACAAACTTTACTAACTCGTTAGATCTAATAGGCCAAACAACGTGTCTAAATTTACTATTTCTAGCTTTATTCCACATATTGACAGAAGAACCTACTACATTCATTTTATACTCGTACTCATTTTCAAGCAACCTAAACCATTATAAAACCCGTGTCAAGTGCTTTTATTTGAGTTTAATTACTCAAAGTACAAAGGCGTCATTGCAAGACCACGTAGTGGTTGTGGCAATCCACATTCATTGTTTCGTTGCCACTACGTGGTTTCTCGTATAGAAAAAATTTAAAATATCACAAAAATAATGAAAACAGCTATTAGTGGAGTATAAAAGTCTGCTATATTGTAGATATAACAGATTTTGCTAAAACTGTCATTGCGAGTTGTCACGACTACTACATGGTCTAGACACTGTTAACAAAGCTTATTTGATTGATGAATTAATGGATTTTTTAGCAAAAATTAATAAGATTTTGCCGGAATAGTATACCTATTTCAAAAAAATCTTATAATTTGCAGCAAAAAAGACTTTATTCACCAATTAAATAAGCTTTGTTAACAGTGTCTAGCTCTTATTGAAGTTGACCTTCGTCTACCCAATTCTTGAAATCATAGTAGTATATGCGTGTAAATTAAGGTTGTTATGAGTAGAATATTAACCAAGAGTTTTAATTTAAAGTTAGGAAAGAGAAAAGCTAATGGATATTTTGCCAAGCTAGATGTTAATACTATGCAAAAAAAACCTAATAATAGCTCGATTATGGACTATATTCTACTGATGAAACCGAGAGTTATGGCACTTGTGGTATTTACCAGCTTTTCTGGTCTATGGCTTGCTCCAGGCATAATCCATCCGTTTATAGGTTGTGTTGCTATGCTCTGTATTACTCTTGGAGCTGGTAGTAGTGCAGCTATTAACATGTGGTATGATAGAGATATTGATGCCATAATGAAACGTACACAAAACAGACCTCTAGTTATCGGGATGATAGAACCGAAGGATGCTTTAGCTTTTGGCGTGGTTGTTGCCTTCTTCTCAGTATTCTTGATGGGACTTTGTGTTAATCTACTATCTGCTTTATTGTTACTAATAACCATATTATATTATGTTTTCATTTATACTATGTGGTTAAAACGTTCAACTATGCAAAATATAGTTATTGGTGGGGTAGCAGGTGCGCTACCACCTATGATCGGTTGGGCAACAGTAACTAATGAGATTTCACTTGGTTCTTTTTCTTTATTTATGATTATTTTAACTTGGACACCACCACATTCTTGGGCATTGGCAATTTTTCGCTCAGAAGATTACAAGGATTGTGGCATTCCAATGATGCCAGTAGTAAAAGGGGACTATTATACTAAGAAACAAATTCTTGCCTATAGTATAATTATGGTTATTACTACATTTATGCCATTTTTCTTAGGAATAACCAATCATGTATATTTAATTACTGCATTTATACTAGGTCTAATTTTTTTATATTATGCATTCTCTTTATTTAGCGATAAGGATAATACACAAGCTAAAAAATTATTTGCCTATTCAATATTTTATCTTTTTAGTATTTTTTTAACATTGGATTTTTTTTAAAAATTTATTATTTTTCACATTCTAATACTTAGTGTTTTATAATTTGTCTGTTATAGTATAGCCAATAAAGAAATTGATATAGGTGGGATTAGTGGTCAAGTATTTATTTGTTATAATGTTATTAGCTATTAATTTTAATAGCTATGCAATAGAAACTATAGTTATAGAGCGTGGACATGTTGATCCAATGCCGATAGCCATTAATAAATTTGATGCAGATAATAGTGCGAATAATGTAATTGGTGTTGATATAATTAGTGTAGTATCTAATGACCTAAAGAGTTCTGGTATGTTTCGCCCGATTTCTACTGCCTCTTTTATAGAACAAGCTTTAGGAGTAAAACATAAGCCTCTTTTTGCTGCTTGGCGACAAATTAATGCTAATCTGCTAATTAATGGTGAGGTTACTAAGCTATCTTCTGGCAAGATAAAGGTTAGTTTTATATTATGGGATGTAAGTTTAGAAAAAGATCTTGTATACGAGGTTTTTGAAGTATCGCCCCATTTATGGCGTAGGGTAGCTCATAAAATAGCTGATAAGATTTACGAGAAAATTACCGGGGACTCAGGTTATTTTGATACAAAAATAGTATATGTGTCAGAAAGTGGACCTTATCTAAAACGGGTAAAGAAAATAGCTATGATGGATCATGATGGTGCTAATCATAAATATCTGTCAGATGGTAAAAATCTAGTCCTTACTCCAAGATTTTCGCCGCAAGCAGATAGGATTATGTATTTATCGTATGCACGAAAGCAGAAACCGCATGTGTATATTCGTGATCTTAAAACAGGTAAAGAGAGATTGGTTGGTAATTTCCCTGGTATGTCCTTTGCCCCAAGGTTTTCCCCTCAGGGGAATAAGGCTATAATGTCAATAGCAAGAAATGGTGCTACCCATATTTTTGAAATTGACTTGAATAGCATGGCAACTAAGCAGTTGACCACTGGTATTGGTATTAATACTTCTCCTAGCTATTCACCAGATGGCAGTAAAATAGTTTTTAATTCTGATCGAAATGGATCAAGGCAATTATATATTATGAATTCTGATGGTTCAAATGTGGAGCGTATCAGTTTTGGCAGAGGAGTTTACGCGGCACCAAGCTGGTCACCTAGAGGAGATTATATAGCCTTTACTAAAATTTCTAGAGAGGGTTTTACCATTGGGGTGATGAAAGCTATTGGCAATGCTGAAGAGAATAGTGAAAGAATTATAACCAGTGGGTATCTAGTTGAAAGCCCATGTTGGTCAGCCAATGGTAGGATAATTATGTTTGCTAAAGGTTGGCCTCCTAGGAACAAAACAGCAGGAAGAAATCGTATATATTCCATTGACTTAACCGGTTATAATGAAAGAGAAATTCTCACTCCTCAAGATGCTTCTGATCCAGAATGGTCAAAAATGTTAAATTAACGTCATTGCCGATATAGCTCAGTTGGCAGAGCGACGCATTCGTAACGCGTAGGTCGGGGGTTCGATTCCCTTTATCGGCACCATAAATATTTAATTGTAGAAGGGTTATTGTGTGAGGCAAATGACCCTATATAATTCACATGTTGAAAATCATTATCAATCTATAGTTCTGCTATTTTAAACAATACGTAAATTAATCTTAATTATTACAAGATAATTTATTACATAAAGGTTGTTAAATATTAATATAATGGTATTGTTCTATCCGACATTAGTTAATAGTGTTCAATTTTAACAACTTGTAATAAAAATAAAGGAGATAAAATAATGGGACAGATAAAACATAACAAACAAAAGGCTAAGCAAGCGGCTAATTTCTACCGTAATAAGAAGCCTCTTAACAAAGCTCAACAGGAGCATCTTAATGAGATTCTTAGTACCGAGATTCCTACTGCAAAACATAAGACAGATTTTGGGGTAGAGCATATTGATGGAGGGGAAGCACATACTCATTGGGGAAAGGCTCTCCTGTTGCTTGGCAGTTTTTTGAAACCTATTGGTACTACTCCAATTATGCCGGGTATTTCAGACAATGATCACAATAGCTTATCTTCAGCTAAGATGAATCACCAGCCTAATTTGTTTAACACTATTGCTCATGTAAATACTCTAGGTAACCAAGTTATCCCGAAGTTAGTCACACAAGACACTCTTCCTCAACAATTTACAATAGAAGGTAAAACATTAACTTTCAGAGGTGCCTATTTAGATCCACAAGTTCTTAAAGAGACACTCTCGGCAAATCCTAATATTAATACGTTTGATGTAATAGGCTGTATTATAAGCCCCAAAATCGCAAAAGAGGTTGGAAAAGCATTTGAAGATACTAATGTTAAGAAGTTGACACTTCGTGGAGCTGAGCTAGGGCAAGAAGGAGCATTAGCTCTTGTAAAGGGTCTTAGATATACTAAGGTTAAAAATTTGAATCTAGCAGGCAACAAGATTGGAGCCAACAAAGTAGACACAATTGTAAATGCACTTAAACCGACTAAGGTTGAGGATTTGAATCTAGCAGACAACGATTTAGGGTTTAAGGGAGCAGTAGAGGCTATAAAATCACTTGGACATAGGATACATAAGTTGAACCTATCAATGAATAATATAGTGGACCATATGCCAGCTATTGCAATATATCTTAGTATATATACTAAAGTTACTGATTTTAATATAGAAGGGAACGATATAAGTATTAAAGATATAGCAGAGATTAAATACTTTCTTAGAGGTACCAAGATTATAGTGGATCTAGGATATATGGACTATACAAAGACTAAAGCTGTGCAAGCAAGTCTAGACAAGCTATTAAGAGATAATGAAGAATTATCACGACTAAAAGCTCTTAAAATACAAATATACAATAACTGGAAAAAAGCTACCGCTAAGAAAGATAGTACCGTGAAGCTGACTACTACTGAAAAAACTAACACTAAGGAAGGAACCAAAGAAGATACTGTTAAGGAAGTTGCTAAGGGAGTTGCTCAGGTAGTTGTTAAGAGAGTTGCCGAAGACGCTACTCAGAAAGCTACTACCACCATGAAGTTGGATACTACTGAGAAAGATAGTACCGTGAAGCCGACTACTACTGAGAAAGTTGCTACTACTAAGAAAGGTATTACTACTCAGGAAACTGCTACTAGCATGAAGTCTACTGCTGAAGAAGCTACCACTAAGGGGGCTGGTACTACCAAGAAAGATGTTACCACTGAAGGAAACAAATTAGTGGACTTACTCTTAGCAAAAGTTACAGGAGTAGCTTCAACAGCTGCTTCTGTAGCTTTCGCAACTGCTAAGAAAGAAGCTACTACTGAGCAACAGTTTATTATTAATGAAGAGCCGGTTCATCAGAGTGGGTTTGTTATTCCTGAGGAAAAAAAGTTAATAGACTGGTTTTTAGCAAAAGTCACAGGAAGTTCAATTGCTGGTGTTGTGTTTTTAGCAGGTGTTCTTGGGAGTGCTTTTGGTTTATACAAACTATGTGGCAAGAAGGCAAGCGGTAGCGAATCTCAGGATGATAATACAAACGCATCTTGTGACACGGGTACTTTGCCGTTATCAACCTTGCAAACAAATTGTAATAACATAGATACGGTATTGAGGATATCAACGGATCAGGAGTTGATAAGTAATATATCCGATCCATCAGTAAATAATGAGATGGATTTAGTGGGTGATGACAGCCAGGCTAGCAATGAGTTGTTAACTCATCTCAAGGATTGCTTCGTCGTCTAAAGTGGCTTCTCGCAATGACGAGTGGGGTGCATTATGTCATTGCGAGCTGATATACCCCCACGAAATCAATCACGGTTGAGAATCATCAATAGCTTTATGAAAATTTATAAATTTCTTAAGGATTTTGATAGATAAAATATTACAGCATTTTTGGATAGTTCCATACATAAGTAATTAAAGCATGATAAATGAACCACTTGTTTGTAATTCTATAAAACTTACGCTATGTTTTACAACAAGTAGCTTAGTACTGGGATATTATAAAATTATTCACTTTGATAGTACGGCTTCTGGTCAAGGTTTTTAATAATATTTGAGATAACATAGCGTAAGTTTTCTCTAGTAAACATTGTCTAACACGTCTTTGACAAACTCCTAGTTTCCTCTCGAAGAAATAATTTTTATTTTTTTGAAAATTTAGACAAAAGATAATTGCTATGGCTTACATCTCTTAAACCATAGCTTGATATCCTATAATATCGACAGACATTTCTGTATCAGTTGTAATTTGAGGAACAAGTTCGAATAAGTCTCTCTCATTTAGGGCAATACATCCAGCTGTAGGTTTTTCACCAATATGGAGAAATATAGCGCTTCCTAAGCCTGGAGTCCTATCTGCATTATGATTTATCTCATATAGTAAATCGTATAAGTTATCTTCACGCATTAAAGATTCGACACTAAAAGGAGGCTGTCCATTAGGATAATCATTTTTTTCTCTATATGTATTATATGTGTCAGGATAATTAGGATCATCAGCCCATACACTGCCTTCTTGTATGATTTTTTTAGGTGTATTAATTTGTTCTACAATATTTTTAGGTAGTCGATCTTCTCTATAATATGCTTCGAGTATTTTATAGGTCCCAGTAGGCGTCTTACAATCCCCTTCTACTTTATATTGACTATTTATTACTCCCTTCTTGCCTATATTACATTTATAAACCTTATCATTTACTGTTAATGTAGCAGCATTATTTTTTTCATTATAACAAACATGCAGTTTCATAATTAACACACCTTACGCATTGCGTTTAAAAGTTATAGGAAAAATAGCCTGGCATCCATTGCAAGGATACGCTTTAGTGCTGATAAAGCACTCCTATTTTATATCATCCATGTGAACGTACAGAGCGTTCAGGTTAGGCCTGGGTATGTACATGAATACCTAATAAGTAGTTATCAATACAATTTTTCAACACAAGATAATATTATGAAATATTGTATTGTAGAAATGGTGGCCAGAGCTGGAATCGAACCAGCGACACAAGGATCTTCAATCCTTTGCTCTACCAACTGAGCTATCTGGCCATACGAGTCTATAGCTAATCCGACTAATATACTCAAATGATTTGGAGAGTTGGAGTGTAAAACAAGGGGTGAGTAAGCGAAACGTACATGAAGTACGTGAACACACAAATGCCCCGAAGTTTTGCGGAACTAATTCTCCAAAGCAGAAGAATATATTTACCCATAACAAGCTATAACGTCTACTAGCGAGGAACTATTTAGGCAGCGACGAAGCAATCCATCCAAGATTATGCTAATCTATGAATCGCCTCTCGACCTACTATCTTCCTCGCAATGACGTCTTATTTTAGGCTTTGTAAAGGTTTCTATAAATAAAACAACTTTGTCCTTATAATCTTAAATATAGCTCCCTATTATTGTCCAGGTTTCCTACTAGGTTCTTTTTTACTAACTTCCTTATTAGTCTCATCTGTTATCTGTGGTAACATTATTTTGACATCAGCTTTACTCTCAAGATCAGCAACATACTTTAGTATAACCTCCCTACTAAGCTTATTGGTGATATTGGCAATTGCTTCTTCTTTAGGAGGTATCTGTGCAGGTCTTTTATCAAGTACAGTAATTATATGCCAACCAAACTGGGTTTTAACCGGAGAAGAGATTTCATTTACTTTCATTGATAATGCTTTATTTTCAAATTCAGGCACTAACTGCCCAGAAGTGATATAGCCTATCTCTCCACCATTTCCCTTAGATCCTTCATCTTGTGAGAAATCTTTAGCAAGCTTAGCAAATTTCCCCCCTTTTTTAAGCCTATTTTGTATATCTGCTGCTTCTTTTTCAGTTGCAACCAAAATATGGCTTACTTTTACCTCTTCTTTTCCTTTTAAGCTAGCAACTAATTTATCATATTCAGCATTAATCATTTTCTCATCAACATGAGATTTTACATAACGCTCCATCAATTCTTGCTGAATCATTTGGTTTTTCGCTATATTCAACTTATCTTGGAATTCTTTTGAAGATTCAATATTAGAGTCTTTAGCGGCTTGCTCAAGCAATTTTGTATCGATATAACCACGAACTAACATTTCTTGTATATTTGCATTGAGATCACCAAACTTCTTACCTTTAGCACTTGGTTGGGTATCTAAAGAAGGTTGAAATTGTTGCATAACCTGCGATTCTCTTACTTCACCACCTTTATAGGTAGCAACAATTTTATCTTCGTCAGCAAAGGCACTACTCGCAAGTAAGCTAGCAGATAAAAAAGCTATAGATATTCTTTTCATTTGTTATCCATTTATATTTATTATTGATTGTTAGATTTTATAATGATAACCACCTGACGTCAACAGCTATTTACAAATTTGTTTGATAAATATTATAAAATATCATATTTTACAATATATTCTTTTATAAGATACCATTTTTATACAGGTATCATTTTTACAAAGTTATTTACAGAATCTAGGATATAAATGTTTTCTTTACTTAAAAAATTATTCGGCACAGCAAACGATAGAAATATCAAAAAACTATTATTAGAAATTGAAAAAATTAATTTGCTTGAACCATCAGTACAAAAGCTTTCTGATGATGAGTTGAGAAATAAAACAGAGCAATTTAGGCAAAGATTAAAAGATGGTGAATCATTAGATGACTTAACTTATGAAGCTTTTGCTGTTGTACGGGAAGCTGCAAAAAGAGTCTATGGGATGAGGCATTTTGATGTTCAGCTAATTGGTGGATTGATATTGCACCGTGGTATGATTACTGAAATGCGTACAGGAGAAGGAAAAACTTTAGTTGCCACATTACCTGCATATTTGAATGCTCTTACTGGTGAGGGAGTACATGTTGTTACGGTAAATGATTATTTAGCAAAACGTGATGCTGAGTGGATGGGAAAAATCTATAATTTTTTAGGATTATCTGTTGGATGTATCTTTGCTAATATTAGTGACAAAGAAAGACATAATGCCTATAGAGCAGATATTACTCATGCAACTAATAACGAGCTTGGATTTGATTTTCTTAGAGATAACATGAAATATAGTGAAGATGCTAAGGTACTTCGTCCCTTTAAATTCGCTATTATTGATGAAGTTGACTCAATTTTAATTGATGAAGCAAGAACACCACTAATTATATCAGGTCCAGTAGATGATCGCTCGGATTTATACGCTAAAATTGATAAATTAGTTCGTCAGTTTAAAGATGAAGATTACGAAAAAGATGAGAAATTGCGAACGGTTAATCTTACTGAGGATGGTATAACTCATGTAGAATCAATGCTTGTGACCAATAGTCTTATTGAGAAAGGTTCAAGCCTTTATGATTTTGAGAATTTAAGTTTGGTTCATTATGTCAATCAATCATTAAGAGCACATATTCTATTCAATCGTGATGTTGATTATTTAGTGCGTGATGGAAAGGTGATGATTATTGATGAATTTACTGGACGTGTTATGGAAGGTAGGCGATATTCTGAAGGGTTACACCAAGCGCTAGAAGCAAAAGAGCATGTTCAAATTCAAAATGAGAATCAAACTTTAGCTTCTATTACCTTTCAAAATTATTTCAGGAATTATCCCAAATTATCCGGCATGACTGGTACAGCAATGACTGAAGCTACAGAGTTAAAGGACATATATAATCTTGATGTGCTGGCTGTTCCTACTCATAATCCAATCACTAGGGTTGATTATGATGATGAGATTTACGGCAATAAACACGATAAATATCAAGCTATTATAAAATTAATACAAGAATGTTATGATCGTGGTCAACCTGTTTTGGTTGGAACGGTTAGTATAGAGAAGTCTGAAGAAATTTCTAAGTTACTTACCAAAAATAAAATAACACATAATGTTTTAAACGCAAAATTTCATCAGCAGGAAGCATTTATTATAGCTCAGGCTGGACGATTTAAAGCTGTGACTATTGCCACAAATATGGCAGGTCGTGGTACAGATATTATGCTTGGTGGTAACCCGGAAATGCTAATAGAACAACTTTCTCTGCAAAATCTACCTGAAGAACAGTATCAATTAGAAGTGGTCAAAATAAAGGAACAAATATCCGAAGAGAAGCAACGGGTAATAGAGGCTGGGGGGTTATTTGTTATAGGTACCGAAAGACATGAGAGTCGTAGAATAGACAACCAGTTGCGAGGAAGGGCTGGTAGACAAGGTGATCCAGGTAATACAAAATTTTTCTTATCTCTAGAAGATGATCTTATGCGTATTTTTGCTTCAGATCGTATTTCTGGAGTCCTAAGAACGCTAGGGCTAAAAGATGGTGAAGCAATTCATCACCCTATGATTAGTCGTTCGCTTGAAAAAGCTCAGCAGAAAGTTGAAGGCCATAATTACGAGATACGTAAAAATTTATTACGTTTTGATGATGTTATGAATGATCAACGTAAGATATTTTATGAGCAACGTACTGATATCATTGAATCAAAATCTGTCCATGATTTTTTAGATAACATGACAAAAGAATTGGTAGAAAAAGTGGTATTGACTTTCATTCCACCTGGTTCTTATAGGGAAGACTGGGATGTAAACGCTCTAACAGGAGAATTGCAGCGTATTTTTGCTGTAAAACTAGATCAAGAATCTATAACAAAGGCTAATGTTACCGAGATAGAGGTGACATCTAATGTTGTTCAAATGGTAAATGACCTATACCGTGCGAAAAATGAAGCATATAGCGTTGACTTGATGAATGATGCAATTAAGTATATTTTACTAACAACTTTAGATCAAGTATGGAAAGATCATTTACATAATTTAGATCATTTGCGACAAGGTATATCACTAAGGGCTTATGCTCAAAAGGATCCACTTAACGAGTATAAAAGAGAGGCATTCAATTTATTTGAACAAATGCTTAATAATTTGAAGGAGCTATTTATTCAGAAAGTTTGTCATCTTCATATGGATACTAGCCACATTAGAAAAGAATCGATGTCTTTGGCAAATAAAACACTGCAAAAGACCATGCGAGAAACTAGGGAAGACCCCGCTTTTAGTAAATATAATGCTGGGGTTAGTATTGAAACTCAGCTCAAACCCATTAAAACTCAAGTTAATCCACAAGATAGAATACAATCAGATCCATCAAGTTGGGGAAAAGTGGCTAGAAACGAATTATGCCCTTGTGGTTCCGATAAGAAATATAAATATTGTCATGGAAGTAATGAGTGACTCACCTATCTATAATCCTCAAGATTGATTATTTGTGCTGACTTAATATCTATATTGGAGTGAGAGGTAAGCAAAATAATCCCACCGTTATTTGCTTTTGAAATAATCAAATTATATAGTAACTCTTTGTTTTCTTGATCTAGGTTTGCTTCTACTTCATCTAATAACCATAAGTTTGATTGGCAAGCAATGAGCTTGGCTAAGGCAACCTTTTTTTGGTTGCCAGCAGAAAGCCTGTAACATTTTTCATGCAAAATATTATATAACTTGAAATAGTATATTGAAGATTCTAGTGTTTCAGGGGAGTCATAAATTGTAGACCAGAATTTTAAATGTTCTAATACAGTTATTTGAGATTTTAACCCAAGATTATGCCCAATATAATTACAATAAGGTTTTTTAAAATATTTGCAGTTCAATGACCTATAAAAAACATTGCCACTCGTTGGGTTCTGGATATTAGCAACAATTCTGAGTAATGAAGTTTTTCCGCAACCATTGGCTCCTTGCAAATAAATTATAGATGATGGTAAAAAAGTCACGCTGATATTAGTGAAGATACTTTTTTGGTCTATAATAAGAGTGACATGTTCAAATGACAGCATTTATATATTTGAATGATCTAAATAATTGATAGCTAACCCCAAATTTTAGCCTACCAATTTTGGGTTGTTTATGGATTGCTACGTCGTCTACGTCTTTTCGCAATGACTTATTCGTCTATAATTAGCGAGATCGCGTAGTGGCCGTGGCAATCCACGTTTATTAGATTAGCTATATCTTTGCTTACTTTACAGTATTTCTATTTCTTTGCAACTTATACATTTGTTACATCATTTAAATCATCTCCCATAATGCATACTGTGTTATCATGACCCTCTTGCACCACAGCAGTTACTGTTGATAGTGGAAAACAACTCATTGCATCTTTCTGTTTTAAGTCTTCTGTTGGTTTACTAAAACACTTATTCTTAAAATAATTCACAATGCCTTGAGCTTCAGGATGAGTCTTCATCCAACAATGATGAATGAGTTTAAGCATAACCCCAAATCCCAATACAGAAGCTAAGGTTCCAACTATACCTTGTCCAGGTTTAGTGTCCATCCATCCTTGGTTTGAGGAGGAGCTTTGGTTTTGTGGCGTTGATGTAGGATCATCTTGCTCATGAACTCCTGAGTAATTAGCAATATCTTCATCTTTCAGCATAATACTAGCGTCCGTTGTAGAAATGGTAGAATCTTCTGTATGAACAGTGGTATCGTCAATTCCAGTAGTAGAAGATGCATTGGTAGCAGTTTTTTCTACCGTAGGAGTAGAATTTTTTGCAGTAGTAGAAGTTCCATCAATTACAGTAGTAGAAGATGTACTGGTAGTAGTAGGATTAGCTTTATCTTTATCTCCATAAGGATAAGGCTTAAAGCCCGAACGCACCCACCCTTTTTCAGAGTTACCTACAGAATTTCCCTGAGCATTAGGCACAGAGTGTGCATTAGCAACTTCCATTGCTGCACCTAAAACAGTAAGGAAAACAACCGTCTTAGGAATATATGAAAAAATATTAGCACCATTTGTATGAGAAGATTCCTCATTGATTAGTTCAAGATCTTTAGCTACAATGCGTTCTGTATCATTAAGCAAATCTTTGTCGTATACTTTTAGAGTTGCTTCTACGAAAAGCCGTTGATGATTTTTATCTAAATCTAATAATTCTTCTTTATGAAGATCATACAAAGAGGTAAAAAAACCAAATTCGTCAAGATAAGGGTTTATCTGTAAATCTTTTTGTTTATCATGTCTACGATTTTTTGCCATAAAAATTGTTTCCTATTTTAAAGTATTGATTAATTTTTAGTTAAACAAGATAGTTAACATAAACTATCTAAATTGATAAAATAGGCTTTTTATATGGAAGTCAAGATTTAATTTCAAAATGGTAAAAAATAACATAGTGATGGTTTATAACTAATTACTATGTCATTGCGAGGGAGACCGTAGGTCGACGAAGCAATCCAAATATGATCTTTCTTGGATTGCCACAACCACTCACGTGGTCTCGCAATGACGGAAAGGCTTTTACCCAAAAGTCATTGCGAGGAGTGCGTAAGCATGACGAAGCAATCCAAATAGTTATTAAAAATGGATTGTCACGACCACTCTCGTATTCTCGCTAATAGACGGAGACCATCTAAAGCTCTAACGTGTTAGTATCTACATTTGTTGGATTCTCCCCTATAGGGGCTACTGCGCTATCATCATTCTTTAAAACATTATCAGTTATTGTTAGTAGTGGAAGATAACTCTTTTCATCTTTCTGTTCTAAGTCTTCTGTTGGTTTACTAAAACACTTACTTCTAAAATAACTCAAAACGCCTTGAGATTCAGGATGAGTCTTCATCCAACAATGATGAATGCCTTTAAGTGTACTCCCAAGTACCAATACTGATAGACTTCCAACTATAGTTTGTCCCAATTTAGTGTTCATCCATCCTTGGCTTGAGTAGGAGCTTTGGTTTTGTGGCGTTGATGTAGGAACAGCCTCCTCCTTAAATGGAGCAGGATTAGTTTCCATTTGAGTTGTGTTTGCTTCCGCCATAGAAGTAGAAGTCTCTGTGGAAGTAGAATTTGTTGCAGTTAAAGTGCTAGAAGATGGCTTAATAGTAGGTTCTGTGAAGTTTTGTAAAAAAATAAATTAAAAAGAAGGAGAGGTAGTGTATTTTCTATTTTAGACAATCAAAAACACTACCGGAATGAATTATCATATAAAAATCAGAGAATGGCAACAAATTATTGAAATATTAAGAAAAAGAAAAGATATAAAAACAAGAAATGAGGATAAGCTTAGACGATTTATTGAAGCAATATGGTACATAACACGTTCAGGATGCCAATGGCGGTTGTTACCGAGTGTTTATGGTTCATGGCGAGCAGTGCATATGAGGTTTAAAACTTGGTCTAATAAAGGAATATGGACCGATTTGTTTGAGCAAGTACAAGCTAATCCTGACATGGAATCAACAATGATTGACGCTACTATAGTTCGTGCCCATGCATGCTCAGCAGGTTATAAAAAAGATAGCCAAGATCAAGAAGCTTTAGGGCGTAGTAAAGGAGGTTTTACTACTAAAATCCATGCCTTAGTTGACGCTCTTGGTAATCCTTTAAAGTTTATTTTAACTGCAGGTCAAAGACATGACATTACACAAGCCAACTCATTGGTTAAAGATATTAAAAATACTATGCTCCTTGCCGATAAGGCATATGATAGCAATGCTTTTATTGAGCAGCTTGAAGAGCAAAATTGTATAGCTGTTATTCCATCAAAAAAGAACCGAAAACAGCAAAGGGAGTACGATAAACATATCTATAAAGAACGTCATTCGATCGAATGTTTTTTTGGTAAAATTAAACATTTTAGACGAATTTTTTCGAGATTTGATAAAACTGCTACTGATTTCTTGTCTTTTTTGCAATTTGTTGGAGCTTTTATATGGCTTCGTTAGAAAACTTCACAGAACCTAGATGTTTAGTCCCAGGGTGTAATGTTGTATATTATAAAGAATTACCATCAAGAGAGGAATTATGGGACAAATATTACACGGCTGTGCCAAAACGACAGAGGCAATACGTTTCGCAATCCAAAATAGTCAAGAGAGCTTAAAGACTTTAGCAAGAAAATATTCTATTAATCCTAAAACAGTTGCTAAGTGGAAGAAACGAACTACATTACAAGATACTTGTATGGGTCCCAAAGAACCATCTTCTACAGTATTAACTTCTGAAGAAGAAGCTATGTGTATAGCATTTCGTAAACACACTTTATTATCTTTAGATGATTGCTTATATGCTTTACAAGTCAGTATTCCCAAGCTTACTAGATCTTCTTTACATAGACTTCTTCAACGCCATAATGTTAGTAGGTTACCGGAAGTAAAAGGAAATAACAAAACCAAGAAGAAGTTTAAACTTTATCCAATTGGTTATTTCCATATAGATATTGCTGAAGTCAAAACAGAAGAAGGTAAACTCTATCTATTTGTTGCTATTGATCGCACTTCAAAGTTTGTGTATGTAGAACTTTTACCAAGATGTACCAAGACAGAAACAGCACAATTTCTTCGTAATTTAATTAAAGCTATACCTTATAAAATTCATACTATTTTGACAGATAATGGTATTCAATTTACTAACAGAACAGTAGATAAGAATGCTTGGATGCATATTTTTGATCGTATTTGCTATGAATACAATATTGAACACAGGCTAACAAAAGTTAATCATCCATGGACTAATGGACAGGTAGAACGTATGAATCGTACTATTAAAGAGGCAACTGTTAAACGTTTTTATTATGACAATCATCAGCAACTTAAACAACATTTATATGATTTTATCAATGCCTACAATTTCGCAAAAAGACTTAAAGCTCTTAAAGGTTTAACTCCTTATGAATTTATCATAAAAACATGGACATCTGATCCAAATAAATTTATTATTAACCCTAACCACTACATCCTGGGACTAAACACCCCTAGTAGTTTTTGCTAATTTTTCTAATTCTTTAATGGCGTATAGTGCAGGAGGATATTTAGGGCGTGTCTCGAGAGCTTTATTGTATGCATCTAGAGCTTGTGGATATTCTTTTGCATCAAACAATTTATTACCCGTTAGTACATGCTGATAAGCCTCCGAAGGACATGGAACGTTAAGTTCCGAATCAGAAGAATGTCGCATATATTTTTTAATTTCTTTATTCTTGGTATAGTGTACATATAAGCGAAATGCAGGCTTAATTACTACTGATTCTTGTTCAACTCTAACTATTTCGGTTTCACTATATGCTGATATTAAGCATAAATGTTTTTTAGCAACCCACTCATTAAGCCAAGCTCCTGAAACTGTATTTTCTTGTTCCTTACAAGGCTCCTGAAAACAGTGATAATATAGTTGTGCTATACGATATAAATATGTCTTTAGTACAAGTGAAACGCAGTTTTCATTCGGCAAATCTACATATTCTACTATTTTAAACTTTTCCTTAGCAGCACGAGCACTTCTATGATGAACCGTATCGGGGTTATTTGCCTCAGGTTCTTTAAATAAATATTTAAGGTCCTCTTCATCTACTAGGTCAGCTCCGTTTACTAGGTCATCTTCGTTTACTAGGTCAGCTTCGTTTACTGGAGTTTCATGCTCTATATCTTCAGTATATGGGTATCCTGCATCTGACTTAAGCTTCCTAATTACATAGTCACTATGTGCAGGTAAAGCAGCTTCTAAAATTGCTTTTATCTGTTCCTTAGAATATTTAGAAGTAACAGATGGGTCTTGAACTAATGCTGATGGTATAGTGAAGTTGGAAAGGCTATTATCACCCTTTGTTATGCCGTGATTGTTTGTCTTTTGTCCTTTAGGCAATGCATTCGATAAACCTAAACCCCATACGAGCGTAGTAAACAGGTAAGAAGGAGAGAACTGTATCATAAAAATTGTTTCCTATTTAGTAATATTGATTAATATTTAATTTAACAAGATAGTTAACATAAACTATTGAAATTGATAAAATAGGTTTTTTGTATAGATGTCAAGATTTAATTTCAAAATTGTCTAATCACAACAGTGGCTAGAAATGGATTGCTTCGTCGGCTTACGCCTTCTCGCAATGACGCTTGGGTAAAAGCCTTTCCGTCATTGCGAGGAGCTACTTTAGTAGCAACGAAGCAATCCCGTTTTGTGTCATACCTGCGAAAGCAGGTATCTAGATTCCTGCCTACGCAGGAATGACAGCTTACAGTTGCTTCTTCATAGTTGGATTAACCATAAATATTTTTTAAGTTAAATTAAATGAAATGCTTAGTGCTAGGTATTTTTAGTGTATACTCAAAATAAAAGTTAATGATTATAGCTAATTCGGTTAGTATTACGTCGTCGTCATTGCGAGACCACGTGAATGGTCGTGGCAATCCATTCCTAGTTACCTTTGTAGATTGCTTTGTTAGCCTATGGTCTTCTCACAATAAAGGAGTAATAATTAACCGAATTAGCTATAAAACAAATGGAGAGTAGTAGCATGAATTCTAATTATCTAAAAGAAATATCTATAGGAAATGATATTTATAAAATTTTTGACATAAATAAGGCGGCAAATGATATTGGGCTTGAATTAAAGCGTCTACCTTATAGTTTAAGGATATTATTTGAGAATGTCCTGCGTCTAACTAGTAGCCAAGAGAAGTTATTACCATTTAAAGAATGGCTTAAGGCGAAGAAATCCGAGGCCGAAATATCGTTTATGCCAGCTAGGGTGTTAATGCAAGATTTTACTGGCGTCCCGGCTATTGTTGATTTGGCTGCTATGCGTGATGCGATAAAAAAACTAGGTGGTGACCCATTAAAAATTAATCCTTTGATTCCCGTTGACTTGGTAATAGATCATTCTGTACAAGTTGATTATTATGGTACAAGTGATTCTTTTGATAAAAATGTTACAATGGAAGTAACTAGGAATATAGAGCGTTATCAATTTTTAAAATGGGGGCAAGAAGTATTTGATAATTTTAAAGTGGTGCCGCCGGGAACAGGCATTTGTCATCAGGTTAATTTGGAGTATTTGGCTAATGTTGTGTGGACTAAACAACAAGAAGGTGTGACTTATGCTTATCCGGATACATTGGTTGGTACAGATAGTCATACTACGATGATTAATGGTTTGGCAGTTCTTGGCTGGGGAGTCGGGGGAATTGAGGCTGAGGCGGCAATGCTTGGTCAACCTCTATCAATGATTTTACCCGAGGTAATTGGCTTTAAGTTAAGCGGCTCTTTAAATGGGATGATTACGGCTACAGATTTGGTGCTAACCGTTACTCAAATGCTCAGAAAGAAAAATGTCGTTGGCAAATTTGTTGAATTTTATGGAGATGGGCTAGATTCGCTGACATTGGCAGATAGGGCAACCATATCAAATATGGCACCTGAATATGGTGCTACTTGTGGCTTCTTCCCTATTGATAATGAGACTATAAAATATCTTAATTTGACGGCTAGAGATGCAAATCATATAAAATTAGTAGAGCAATATGCTAAGCTACAGTCATTATGGTATGAATCGACAATTACTCCAGAATATACTGATACATTAGAGCTGGATTTATCTACTATCGAAGCTTCCTTAGCAGGACCAAGACGCCCGCAAGATCGGGTTAACCTAAAAAATGTCGCCAGCAATTTTAACACTGAACTGGCTTCTTTAAGCAAAGGGGACGTTAATATTGACAAGAAATACCATATTGCTGAGCAATATAGTATAGGTCATGGCTACGTGGTAATAGCAGCGATTACCAGCTGCACCAATACTTCCAATCCTAATGTAATGATTGGTGCAGGTTTGCTAGCTAAAAAAGCAATAGAACTTGGATTGGTGAAAAAACCATGGGTTAAAACCTCATTGGCTCCTGGTTCAAAAGTAGTAACGGAATATTTGAAGAAAAGTGGGCTTGACCAGTATCTCAACGATTTAGGTTTTAATCTTGTCGGTTATGGCTGTACTACCTGTATCGGCAATTCTGGCTCGCTTCTGCCGGAAATAGAAGAGACTATTTCTAGAAACAATCTGGTTGTTGCTTCGGTATTATCTGGTAACAGAAATTTTGAAGGCAGGGTACACCCTCTAACCATCGCTAGTTATCTTGCCTCCCCTCCTCTAGTCATTGCTTATGCTATCACAGGTACTATCAATATTAATCTTGATACTGATCCGATAGGCAAAAGTCACGATGGTAAAGATGTCTATCTTAAGGATATTTGGCCGACTCAACAGGAGATAAAGAAATTAATTGAGGAATCTATTAACTCTAAAATGTTCAAGGACAAATATAGTGATATATTTTTAGGTGATAAGGAATGGCAGAATATCAAGGTAACTAAAAGTGATACTTATAATTGGAATAAACATAGTACTTATATCAATAATCCTCCTTATTTTGAAGGTATCGAGCATATATCAAGTGGATTGTGTGATATAGAATCTGCTAGAATATTAGCCATTTTTGGCAATTCTATTACTACTGATCATATATCGCCAGCCGGAAATATTAGTAAAACAAGCCCTGCTGCTAAATATTTAACTGAGCAGGGTATTTTACCGGCAGATTTTAATTCCTATGGATCACGGCGTGGCAATCATCAAGTAATGGTACGCGGTACTTTCGCCAATAATAGGATTAAAAATGCTATGTGTCTTGGAATTGACGGGGGGATAACGATCAATCAACTAGATGGTCAACAAATGAGTATTTATGATGCAGCTCAGGATTATAAGGCTCATTCTATCCCTTTGGTGATTTTCGCAGGTAAAGAATATGGCTCTGGTTCATCGAGAGATTGGGCAGCAAAAGGTACTAGTTTATTGGGAGTAAAAGCAGTAATTGCTGAAAGTTTTGAAAGAATTCACCGGTCAAATTTAGTTGGTATGGGTGTGTTACCGCTGGTGCTTGCTTCTTGTACGGTAAGTGATTTAAAACTTGATGGTTCTGAATATATTACAATTACGGGTTTAGGTGAAAAAATATACTCAAATGATTTGGAGAATTGGAATGTAAAACAAGGGGTGAGCGAACGGAACGTACAAAGCGTACGTGAGTACGCGAATGCCCCGCAGTTTTATGGAGCCAATTCTTCAAAGCAGAAGAGTATACAGCCTTATCAACAACTTAGTTGTATTATCAGGAGAAAAAATGGTATAGTTGAAACTATCGAAGTAATATTACAAGTTTTTACAGATAATGAGCTAGATTATATAAAATATGGCAGTATAATGCACTTAGTGGTTAAGAATTTTAGTTGTTCTGTTTAGTTGTATTGGACTTGGTACGGTATCCTGAACGTGTTTGTCATCCTGAGCTTGGCATGTCATCCTGAGGGCATTTGTCATCCTGAATTTATTTCAGGATCTTAATCGTACATAATCTAGATCCTGAAACAAGTTCAGGATGACAAATGCTCTCAGGGAGACTTTAACTTGCTAGATCATAATTTAAAGAGATAAAAATGGATAAGGAAATTAAGAAATATATAAAAGCAGGAAGAACGAATCTTATCGTAATTTATATATTATTTTTGTGTGGAATAGTTGCTCCATTATTACCTATTATTGGAACAATTTTTTCCTATATTAATAAGGATGTTAAAAATAAATATTTAGCCAGTCATTATATTTTTATATGGCGTACTTTCTGGATGGGATTTGTGGGTATTATGATATCTATGATAACTACCATAATACTAATTGGTCCTGTATTGTATCTATGCTTATTGGTGTGGTTTATATTAAGGATTGCTATCGGTTTCAAATATTTATTAAATAGTATAGAACATCCGAACTATATGACTTACTGGATCAAATAGAATGGATTTGGGAACTATGCTTGGCAAGCAAACTACCTATAAAGATTTGTATGACAATACTTTATTATACCCAATTAGTCGTAATTTTGCTAGAGAGCAATTACAGATAGTAGGTGCTTTGCCTTTCCATGGCTTTGACATTTGGAATTGTTATGAGGTCTCTTGGCTAAGCAAAACTGGTAAACCTGAGGTAAGGATATTGGAATTTATGGTGAATAGCGATTCGCCTAATATTGTAGAATCAAAATCACTAAAGCTTTACTTAAATTCTTTTAATAACACTAAATTTGAAAATTCAGACCAAGTAAAAGAATTAATTACTAGGGATTTAAGTCTAGTATTTGAATCAGCTGTAATGGTTTTCTTAAAATATTTAGAGTCATATGATGGTATTAGGCTGCAATCTTTTTCAGGCATAAATATCGATAGGTTAGAGGTAACAATTACTAGTTTTGAAGTTAGCCAAAATTTGCCAAAATTGTTGAAAGATAATACGGAGATAGTGGATGAGGTGCTATATTCTAACTTGCTAAAATCGAATTGTTTGGTTACCAACCAACCAGATTGGGCATCAGTACAGATTAGTTATCGAGGTAGAAGAATTGACCATAGTTCGTTATTGAAATATTTGGTATCATTTCGTAATCATAATGAGTTTCATGAACAATGTGTTGAGCGTATTTTTTGTGATATTAGTAAGTTTTGTACTCCCGATGAATTAACTGTTTATGCCAGATACACAAGACGTGGCGGCATAGATATTAACCCTATACGGTCTAGTAGCAAGCTGGATATTACAAAAATTAGCAATTTAAGACATATTCGTCAATAATGCTAGACTGTTAACAAAGCTTATTCAATTGATGAATTAATGGATTTTTTAGCGAAAATTAATAAGAACTACAGTTGCAGATTAAATAAATTATAAGAAATTTGAGTATTTTTCTTACAATTGCCGCTATAGCTAACCCGAGTGAGTTCTACATAATTCCTTTGTCATTGCGAGGAGCTACTTTAGGAGCGACGAAGCAATCCAAAAGTTGTAACAGCACGCTGTTTATTTGGATCGCCACGCCACTTCGTGGCTCGCGATGACGGTTGTTTGTTCTTATAACCTCTAGCACTACGGTTGTACATTTATAGCTAATCCGTTAGAGTTTTAGATAGTCTCAGTCATTGCGAAACCACGTAGTGGTTGCGGCAATCCACATTCATTAGATTGCTTCGTCGCTACTAAAGTAGCTCCTCGCAATGACGTTGTGTTGTTTCCCCTATGGCTTTTAAATGCCATGCGTAAGGTAAGTTAAATAATCACTATAGATATCTAACTAAGGTCTCATGCATCTTTATTTGATACAACTAACTATATTTTAACTATTATTTTTATCCAGTTTTTCTTTACTCTGCGTAAGATGAGTAAATAATTTGGATTAGCCGCAAATATTTTTAAATTAAATGGAATGAAACACTTAGTGTTAGATATTTTTAGTGTATAGTCAAAAAATAACAGGAAATTTAAGAGCGTTAGATGTTTGAGCAATTACTTGGTTTCTCTTCCATATATTTTATTATGCAAGGGATGGTAGTAACACTGAAATATAGTGTAGTGTCGGTGTTGTTAGGATTGATTATCGGTACTTTACTAGCAATTTGCAAGGTAAGCAAAAGTTGTGCCTTAAGGATTTTTGCTAATTTTTATACATCGGTTTTTCGTGGCACCCCTTTGCTTATCCAACTTAGCATAATTTATTTTGGTTTGCCTAGTTTAATTGGTATTAAGCTTGGGGCCTTCGCTGCAGGCACTATAGCTTTCTCATTAAATTCAGGGGCATATGTTTCGGAAATAATTAGAGCTGGAATTAATGCTGTTGATAAGGGGCAGATTGAAGCGTCTAAGGCATTAGGCATACCTGAGAGATTAATGATCAAAGATATCATCTTGCCGCAAGCTATAAGAAATATTTTACCTTCATTGGTTAATGAGCTTATTAATCTAATCAAAGAATCATCGATTATATCAATTATCGGTGAAATGGATTTAATGCGGAGAGCCCAGCTAGTATCGGCTGAACATTTTACTTATTTTACGCCTCTATTAATAGCAGGGCTTTGTTATTATGTTATGGTAATAATTATCAGTAATTTAGCCAAAATTCTTGAGAAAAAACTAGCAATTGGAGCTGAGTAGGATTTTTTTATATGTACCTAAGTGAAATATGCATCAAGCGTCCAGTATTTGCAACAGTTATGAGTCTAGTAATTGTTATTTTAGGAGTTGTATTTTTTACTAAATTACAAATTAGAGGTACTCCTGATATTTCTTCTCCTATAATAACAGTGCATGCATATTATCCTGGAGCAGATGCTCTTTATATGGAAAAAGAGATCACCACTCGTATTGAGAAAGCCCTGAAAACTATAAAGAATCTTGATTCTATCACTTCCCAAAGCTCAACAAGTAATAGCTACATCACTTTAATATTTTCATCATCGGCTAATATCGAAGTATCTTTAAACGATGTTCGATCTAAAATTGCTGGGATAAGCCATATATTTCCTAAAGATATGCAAGCTCCTCGAGTTAGTAAGCAAGATGGCAATAAACATCCTAGTATGTTCTTAAGTATTAGTAGTGACGTATATAGTGATTTGCAATTGACCCAAATTGTTCAAGAGAGTGTAACAGGCATTTTAGAGAAACTTGAAACAATAGGTCAGGTTAAAATGCAAGGTGGTAAATATTATTCTATGCGGATAGAACCTGATCCGGTAAAATTATATCAGCATAAAATGTCAGTGTTGGAAATTGCAAATGCTATAACAAAACAAACTACCTCTTATCCGGCTGGGACTATTAAAACAGCCACTCGTGATTTTACCGTAAGATTAGACGGTTCTTTAAATAAACCGGAACAGTTTGAACAAATCATACTAAAAGTAAAAGATGCTAGTATATTAAGATTACGAGATATTGCTAAAGTATATTTAGCTCCCCCCGAAGATGATGTAATTTTTAGATATAATGGTAAAAGTTCGGTAGCACTTGCACTGATAAAACAATCAAAGACAAACATGCTTGATTTATCTAAAGAAGTTAGATCATCACTAGATAAAATTAAAAAGAATCTACCTAATGGTATAACAATTGATACAGCCTATGATGAGTCAATTCCAATTAATGCTTCAATCAAATCAGTGTTCCTTACGATCTTTGAAGCATTAATTTTAGTTATAATAGTAGTATATTTATTCCTAGCATCAGTAAGAATCACTCTGATACCACTGGTAACCATTCCGGTATCGCTGATTGGTACATTTATTGTCATGTATTATTTAGGGTTTTCTATTAACACATTTACCCTTTTAGCAATGATATTGGCTATTGGTCTGGTGGTAGATGATGCAATAGTAATGCTAGAAAATATTTTTAGGTACAATGAGATGGGGCATTCTGCTATGGAATCTGCTATCCTTGCATCTAAGGAAATAGGTTTTGCCGTTATAGCAATGACTATAACACTTGCCTCAGTATTCCTGCCTATAGGTTTTATTGATGGACTTATTGGTAAGTTATTCCTTGAATTTGCTTGGACCTTGGCATTTTGTGTGTTAGTTTCTGGTTTTGTTGCTTTAACCTTAACACCGATGATGGCAAGTCGTATGATTGGCAAAAATGATCAGCCTCCCTTAGGGTTTTTAGTTAAATTTGATCAGTTTATTAAATTAGTCCAAAGCAAATATTTGGCTTATTTAAATCTTGCTTTTGATCATAAAAAGCAATTCTCACTTATTATTGTCCTATCTTTAGTGCTGCTGGTTGTTAGTTTTATCTTTGTCCCAAAGGTTTTTGTTCCTCAGGAAGATAATGGTGTTGTAGTGCTTGGATTCTCCAGTTCTCAAGGTTCTAATATGGAACAATCAGAAAAATCAATAGTAGAAGTTGAAAAAATACTTAATTCTTACAAAGATATAGTAGGATATTTGACGATAATTTATCAGGGGGGTGGTTACGGTTACATACCTCTTAAAGACTGGAAGGCAAGGACAATGTCACAAAAAACTATAATAAATTTACTTAATCAGCAATTTCAACAAATAACTGGAATACCGATTTTTGCAATGGCACAACGTTCACAAGTTAGCGGTAATGCTGGAAGTCCTGTGGAATTTACTTTGCAATCCTCGCTTGAATATGAACAGCTAGATCAAATATCGCAGAAATTCGTTGAGGCTATGAAGAAAAACCCAGTTTTTATGAATATGAATGTTTCTAGTGATTTAAATTCCTCTATGCCAACGATTGATGTAATTGTTAACCGAGATAAAGCTTATCTTTATGGCGTGAGTTTAGAAAATATAGGATTAACATTGCAATATTTGCTAGCAGGAAAGCAAATTGGTGATTTCAGAATGGGCAACGAACTGTACGATATAACTATGCAGTATAATTTAAAACATCGTAGTAATATCGATCATTTTAGTAAGATTTTGATACCCACTAATAACCCAACTGATAATTTGTTGCCATTAAGTGTTGTGGCTAATATGGTTGAGAAAGTATCTATCAATTATTATAATCACTATAATAATGCTAGATCAGTAACCATCTCGGCAGATTTGGCACCAAACCAAAAAATTACCGACGCAATAAAACAAATTAATAATATAGCTAATGAATTATTGGATCGTAATACCACTATCCTAGAATATATTGGCGAGATTAAGCGAAAGGCTGAATCAGAAGGTACTATGACTGTTACGTTCTTATTTGCTTTGTTGTTTATTTACTTAGTGCTTTCAGCACAATTTGAGAGTTTTACTGATCCGATATTAATACTTATTGCTGTACCATTCTCGATTACTGGTGGAGTATTAACGCTCTGGATATTTGGTAATACGCTTAATCTATATAGCTTTATTGGTTTGATCACTTTAATTGGTTTGATTACAAAAAATTCTATTATGATCGTAGAATTTACTAATAACTTGAGAAGCCAAGGATTAAATATTAGAGAAGCTGTAACTAAAGCCTCTAACTTAAGACTTAGACCAATTTTAATGACCACTCTAGCAACTATTTTTGGGGCGTTATCATTAGTCATTGCCTCGGGAGCAGGAGCAGAAGCACAAAAATCTATTGGTTTGGTAATAGTGGGTGGGATGAGTATTGGTACTCTGTTTACTATATTTGTTATTCCAGTTTTATACCAAAGTTTTAAAAGAGAGACTATCTAAGAACCAAGACAAAGCGTATACTCTGCTGAATCGGTTAATGGAGTAACCAATAACTTATAACCATATTCTGTCATTAAGTAGTAAGTGTAATATTCATGAACATTTTCTATAGTTATACTCAAATCATCTGAGTATACATCCTTAATAATTCTTTTTCCAAGCAAAATATCCGTTTTATCCGGATTTAGCTTGAGATTTGTGTCTATTACTATAATTTTCATACCAATAAATTTATCAAGTTGTATCTCTAGCTCAATTTTAATAACAGCATTTTTGGATGAATTATTAGACGCTACAATAATTAAACAGATAATAATCTGTGCTATATGCTCATTGATAGCTGTGCTTGGTAACCTTGTAAACAATAATTCAATATTATGATTTTTTGATTTTAAAAAATCAGTAGCTAATCTATTAATTTCTGCAATAGAAATTTTGTTATCCTTAGAAGGCAGAGAGTACACATAACGATAAAACTGTAAATAGTTTATAAGTCTATTGGTACTATCCTGAATCAGTTTAGTAGCTTTTTCTTGATAGGCTACAGTTTTTATTAAGCCAATACTATTATCTATAACACCTATTGTTCCGGCAAAATCATGACATATTTTTTCATTTAAAGCTTGGCATAGTCTTATTGAATTCAGCATAATGTATATTCTAATAAACTCGTTTAGTTGGTGGAATTGCCGCTACTTCATCTGTTAAAGTTGTAAGAGTTACCGGTTTGTAATCCAGTTTGACCTTACCTTGTTCGTCAATCCAAGCGAGTGTATGTTTCATCCACTCCTCATCGTTACGCTCTGAATAATCTTCCCTAGAATGGGCTCCTCTACTTTCTTTTCTATTGGCGGCAGAGTGCATAGTAATCACCGCTTGATCTAATAAATTAGACAGTTCTAATGCTTCAAACAAGTCGCTATTCCATATTAATGATTTATCATTAACCTGAATATCAGCATATTCTTTTCGTGCTTGGTCAATCAGTTCTATCCCTTGATCGAGAACCTCTTGAGTTCTGAATACTGCTGCATGATTTTGCATAATTTTTTGCATTTTAAGCCTTAGATTAGCTACTGGTATCTCTCCTTTAGCATGACGTATGCCATCAAATCTGCTAATTATTTTATCCAATATCGATTGAGGTAGAACCTTATGCGGTTGACCAACTTTAACAATTTCAGCCGCTTTCTTTGCTGCCGCCCTACCAAATACCACTAAATCAAGCAAGGAGTTTGAGCCTAATCGATTAGCTCCATGTACTGAAACGCAAGCAGCCTCACCAATTGACATTAACCCAGGAATAATCTTGTTATGACCATCCTGATCTTTATCAATAACTTGCCCGTGGTAATTTGTTGGTATTCCCCCCATATTGTAATGTACTGTTGGTAGCACCGGTATTGGTTGAGTATTAACATTAACACCAGCAAAGATTTTGGCTGTTTCAGAAATACCCGGTAAACGTTCGTGCAGAATTTCCGGCGATAAATGATCTAAATGTAGGAAGACATGGTCTTTATGCTCACCTACCCCTCTATTTTCTCTGATTTCCATGGTAATTGCTCTCGAGACCACATCTCTTGATGCAAGGTCTTTAGCAGCTGGAGCGTATCGCTCCATAAATCTTTCACCATTAGAATTTACCAAATAGCCTCCTTCTCCTCTAGCACCTTCTGTAATTAAGCAGCCAGACCCATATATACCTGTTGGATGAAATTGGACAAATTCCATATCTTGCAAAGCAATAGAACTTCTTGCTACCATCCCACCACCATCACCGGTACAAGTATGAGCACTTGTAGCAGAAAAGTAAGCTCTACCATATCCACCAGTAGCTAATACTACTAAATGAGAATGAAAGCAATGTATGGTCCCATCATCAAGATTCCAAGCAACTACTCCTACACATTCTCCATTATTCATCAACAAATCAATGGCAAAATATTCAACAAAAAATTGGGCTTTATTTTTTAAAGCCTGTTGATATAAAGTATGTAAGATGGCATGACCAGTACGATCTGCTGCAGCACAAGTCCTTTGGGCTGCTTGTCCCTTGCCATAATTTGTTGTCATACCACCAAAGGGACGCTGATAAATTTTGCCTTCTTCTGTTCGCGAAAAAGGTACCCCATAATGTTCAAGTTCCAGTACCGCCTCAGCTGCATGTTTACACATATACTCAATCGCATCTTGATCGCCCAGCCAGTCCGAGCCTTTTACGGTATCGTACATATGCCAACGCCAATCATCTTCCCCCATATTACCAAGAGAGGCGCTGATACCACCTTGTGCTGCTACAGTATGGCTTCTAGTTGGGAAAAGCTTGGTAACACAGGCTGTACTTAGCCCCTTTTGTGCCATGCCAAAAGTTGCCCTAAGACCAGCCCCTCCGGCTCCAACTACCACTACATCAAATTGATGATGCACAATATTATAAGGTGTAGACATTCATAAATTCCATTTGCTATTTAATCACTTAAACAGTTATAGCATAAAATAATGCTACCACTAAGAACACAATCGTTATAATACAAAATATTTGTAAAAATATAATTAATCCAATACGAAGCTTAATACAACTAATATAATCTTCAATTATTATCCGCATACCAAGCATTGCATGATAGAGGCTGGTAATAATCAATATTCCCAAAGGAGCAATATTGTAAGGTTTCTGTAAAGTACCAACAACATGAATTAAATCCTTGCCCATATTATATTTAATAAAAAATATTAGCCAAATAGAGCAAATTACCAAAATAATAGCCGTAATTCTTTGATGTAACCAATGACCAGAACCGCTCTTTGCCGAACCAGCTCCTTTAGCTTTTGCCAAATCTGTCCTTAAATTATTATTCATATAGAGACCTTAAGTTAAATTACTATAACAACCAAAAAGCTAATGTCATCATTATGGAGGCTATTACAACAAACCAGCCAGTAAAGTTAATAGCCCTTATTGAAAAACAATGCCCACTATCCCAAATTAAGTGACGCACCCCATTGCATAGATGATAAAACCAAGCGAAACTTATGAATATTGGAGGGATTTTAAATAATCTACATGTAAAGAACTGTAAATATTCAGGGTTAAATTTGCTAAAAGCCAATAAAATAAAACACCAAGATAATACTGATAGTCCAAAAAATAGACCTATCCCCGTCATACGATGGAAAATAGACAAAACAGAACTTATCTGTATTTTATATATCATTAAATGAGGAGAAGTTGGTCTATTATTGTAAATTTCCGGTTTTGTTTTTGTCATAAATTATATCTGATATAATAAAAAAGTAGTTGTTTATACTCTTTGCAAAAAGAACTTATGCATGTATAAACATAATATGTTTGGTATAACACATTTGATGATATATTAAAACTATAATAACAATAAGTATGGGGTGACAATAAATTATAATCTTATGAATTTCTTTAATTCCAATTAGGTATACCTTGTTTAAGAAAATACTAAAAATAAAATTTATTTGTGTAACTATTACATTGATTCTACTAGTCAGTGGAATCAATTTCTGTATATTTTACTTATTTGCACCTGGGGCGCTTGTAGAAAATAAGGCTGTAATAATCAAACCTAAATTATCGACTGAGCAAATCGCTAGGATATTAAATGATCATAACATCATTAAATATCCCGCTTTATTTGCCTTTCTTGCAAAGATATATTCATTAAAACATTCTATAAAAAGTGGGGAATATATTTTTACTCAAAATATTTCTCCTATGCAAACTTTAAGGATATTATCCAGTGGCAAATCAATTATTCATAAAATGGTTATACCTGAAGGTACGCTTGTGCATGAAATAATAAAAAAAATTAATAGCGAAGAACGATTAATTGGAGAGATTATAGGAATAATTCCTGAAGGATTTTTAATGCCATCTACCTATTTTTTTTCATATGGCGATCAGAAGGAACAAATCATTGATAAAATGCGGAAATTAATGTCTTTACAGCTCGACAAAATTATGGAAAAATTATCACCTAATTCTCCATTAAAAACCCGCCTTGATGTGTTAATTTTAGCATCCATTGTAGAAAAAGAAGCTAACTTAAATGCTGAGAAACCTTTGGTGGCTGCTGTATTTCTAAATCGCCTAAAAAAACATATGAAACTACAATCAGATGCAACAACAATTTATGCTATAACACTTGGGAAAGGTAGACTAACACAACCATTGACTAAAAAAGATTTTGCAATAGAATCTCCTTATAATACATATTATGTTGCTAATTTACCAGCTGGAGCTATTTCTTGTCCTGGAGTAAAATCTCTAGAGGCTGTAGTAAATCCCGCTAAAATTGATTCATTATATTTTGTGGGTGACGGTGCAGGTAGGCATAATTTCTCTAATAATTTTAATGAACATCTTAAACATGTTAAGGATTATCGCAAAAATTCGAAGGAACATTAAGCATGAATGATACTGAATTTGCTAAATTAGCTGAACAAACAATATCTTTAATTGCAGAGATAATTGAGACAGAGGATAAAGATTGCCTTATCGATATTGATTTCCAGGATGACATTCTAACTCTAACCACCAACCAAGGTATATTTGTTATTAATAAACACTCTGCTGCCAAGGAAATTTGGTTGTCTTCACCGATTAGTGGACCTTACCATTTTTATTATGCTGCTGGTAGATGGAAATCAAAATCATCTGATGATTTGGTTGATATTTTAAAAAGGGAACTCAAAATTAATTTTGAATATACATAAAATTAAAAACTTAAGCAGGATTATAAAATATGTTAAAATACTTATTTTAGTAGGAATTTAAACCACCTTGTGTATTGTAGGATGCAATATTATAAATAATTACTTAGTCTTGTATGAAAATAAAATTCTTAATACCTATTGTCTTTTTTTGCCTAATTTCAATAATATTTTTTGTATTATTTAAACAAAATAAGCTTCCAACTCCTAAAAAAATAATGTTTATAGTACATACAGAAACTAATGGTGGGAAAGGAGTGTATGCCCTGTATAAAGCAATGAAAGAAACAGGACATGATGTAAAAATTGTTGCTATTCCATTATATAATGGATGGTATAATTTAAACATAGATATGAAGTTTACAGCAAAATTTGATAATAATGATGTACTATATCCTTGCGGACAGATAGCACCTTATACAAAATGTGAAACTATTGAATCATATCAACCAGATTATATTTTTATTCAGAATCCCTATAATGTTTATAATAATTCAATTTTAGATCCTCACTTTATTGATTCAACTCTTAAAAAAATCGCAAAAAAAATAGTATATATTCCTTATGGTCCTCATATTTTTCATCAAGATCACATAAATGATAAAAGTTTACCAAATATTATGGATTTAGTATTTGTTGATTCGGAAAGTACAAAAGATATTTACATTGAAAAATATGGTTTTCCAAAAGAACGTGTTGTTGTTTCAGGGTATCAAACTTATAAAGAAGTTAGAGATAGTACTATCCTTAACCTCAAAAAGTCTCCAGAAACCATTTTATGGTTACCAAGATGGCAGCTATCCTTTAAATATAGATATCTATTTGAATGTGGCTCAACTTTCTTGAATTATCATTATTTTTTTTATAATTATGCACTACAAAATCCAAATATAAATTTTATTATAAGACCTCATCAAAGTTTATTTTTTTCTACCTCTAACCCAAGATTTTTAACCCAAGAAGAAATTAATCAAATTTTTATAAAGTTTAGAAGCGTACAAAATGTTACTATTTCTGATAGTACCAATGTTCCTTTAGTAAGTGATATAATTTCTGCAGATATTGTAATAAGTGATGGAACTTCTGCTCTTGCAGAAGTGGTTGTAGCGGATAAGCCTATAATTTACTTAAGTAATGGCTGGAATAATGAGTTTAATAGTAATAAATTATCACGTGAATTAAAAAAATATGTTTATTTAGCATATGATCCAAATGATATAACAGGATATATAGATTATATCAGGCAAAATAATTATTCGGCTTTCTCTAAAAGAGAAGAAAATAATAGTTATTTTAAGAAAATAAAATGCAAGTTATTTGAATTAACCTGTAACAGAGAAGAATTTAAGAAAATATTAGATCCAATAGAAAATCCATCCAAGTTTATTGCTGAATATTTATTATATGAATAAAGAAGCAATGATCTATTATTGTCACACGGGTTATCTATATACGTAAAAACTCAAGTAAAATTAAAGAATATGTTGTTGTACTATATGATTTGGAGAATTATATTCTAAAACAAAAAACGTTATCTCCCAAAGCCCTGTAATAAAATTGATATAACAATGTTCAAAGTTTTTTATGTATTTTGTAAATTATTTATAATATTAGGGCTGATAGCACTTAGTGCTTGTATATATTTGTTGTATCATTACTCTAAAGATTTACCGGACTATTCTCAACTTGCCGATTATCATCCACCATCGGTAACAAGAGTATATGCCCAAAATGGAAAATTAATGGAGGAATATGCTTTGGAACGTAGAGTTTTTGTACCTATTAGTAGTGTACCACGCTCTCTTATAGAGGCGTTTATTTCAGCAGAAGATAAGAATTTTTTTGAACATCCAGGAGTTGATGTTATAAGTATAATCAGGGCAGCAATATTAAATATCTCTAATATCGTACACCGTCGTAGAGTGGAAGGAGGGTCAACTATTACCCAACAAGTAGTTAAGAATTTTTTATTAAGCTCTGAGGTATCGATAGAACGTAAGATTAAAGAGGCGATTTTATCATATATGGTCTCAAAAACCTTTACTAAAGATCAAATTTTGGAGCTATATCTTAATCAAACGTTTTTTGGTAGGGGATCGTACGGAGTTGCCATGGCTGCTCAAAACTATTTTAATAAATCTATTGACGATTTAACCCTTGCTGAATCAGCTTTTATCGCTGGGTTACCAAAGGCTCCATCAAATTTTAACCCGGAGAAAAATTATGCCAGGGTAAAAGAGCGTAGAGATTATGTCATTATGAGAATGTTGGAAGATGGTTATATAACGCAAGAAACAGCTAAAGAGGCAATAGATACTGCAATTACTTTACAAAAGCGGGATCGCAACGAAACCGTTACAGCTGGTTATTATGCTGAGCAAGTACGGGAAGAAGTCATTAGCAGAATTGGCAGTAAAGAATATTTTTATACCGGAGGGTTAACAGTCATTACCTCACTTGATGCTAATATGCAGCAAGCTGCGGAAAATGCTCTTAGGAAAGGCATAAGGGAATATGACAGAAAACATGGTTTTAGAGGGGTTATAACTAATATAGATATAAATAACTGGCAAGATAATTTAAATAAACTAACAAAGCCACCAGCCATTTTAGAATATCAATTAGCTGTTGTGTTAAATGTTTTGGATAATCAAGCCGAAATTGGTCTTTGCGACTTGAGTCAGTCAAAAATAGTGCTATCAGAAATGAAGTGGGCAAAAAATGATCTTAAATCAGTAAAAACTCTCTTGAAAAAAGGTGATGTTATAGTAGTCGAAAAAGTAAATGCTAATTACTATTTGCGGCAGATTCCGACTGTTAATGGAGCTATTATGGTGATGAATCCTGCAACAGGCCAGGTACTTGCCAGCGTTGGTGGATATGATTTTACGGTTAGTAAATTTGATCGTGCTACTCAGGCACTACGACAACCAGGATCACTGAGTAAAACTTTTGTTTATCTTGCTGCTTTAGAAAATGCCATCCAACCAAATAGAATTTTTGAAGATGGTCCAACAGAGATTTCACAAGGCTCTGGCATGCCAGTTTGGAAACCTAGAAATTATAGAGGAGATTTTTTGGGTTCAATTACTATGCGTACCGGTCTTGAGAAATCACGAAACCTTATTACTGTCAGGGTAGCAGAAGCTATAGGATTAAATAAAGTTGCTGAAATAATTAAGCGATTCGGCATTAATAATGAGCCAAAGAAATTTTATTCTATGGTACTTGGTTCACTCGAAACCACTTTGCAAAGAATGACCACTGCTTATGCGATCATTGCTAATTCAGGGAAAAAAGTTACCCCTCATTTTGTAGAACTCATTAAAGATCGTAACGGTAAAATAATTTATCGTAGAGACAGTAGAGAATGTGAGAATTGTAATGTATCTGACTCCCAGCTTACTGATAACTTATCACCACCTATCCTATCTCAACCAGATTGTCAAATGATTACCGATGAGGCAAGTGATTACCAGATTATCTCCTTTCTTACTGGAGCAGTTGAAAGAGGTACGGCAATAGCTGCAAAAAAACTTGGTAAGGTTATAGCTGGTAAAAGTGGTACCACCAATGAGAGTATGGATACTTGGTTTATTGGTTTTACTCCCAAAATAGTTGTAGGAACATATATTGGCTACGATACACCAAAAACACTCGGAAAAACTGCAACAGGCTCAACTGTTGCCTTGCCGATATTTATTGATTTTATGGAAAGAGCATATTCTGATATTCCTTCACTTACGTTCAAAATACCAGAATCAATTAAATTATTACCAGTAAATCCGCAAACCGGTAAAATTACTTCTTCTGGCAGTGTTATGGAAGCATTTAAAATTCATGATATACAAACATTAGATTATCAACAAGAAAACCAAGATAATGATGTTTTCCATAGTATCCCACCAGAAAAAGATAATTCTCAGGAGATATATTAACCCGAATTCGATGTATAGCTAACCGATCCATCAAAAATCTAGAAATATTAATTAAATTATCCTATATTTAATTGCTTTTTTACTTAGTGGATAAAAATTTTGGAGTATACTATCTTACATGCGATAGATAAGAATTATAATGTTTATCTCACATATTTTAATTTTATTTGGAGAAATTAAATGAAAAAAACAGCTCTATCCGGATGTCAAGTGACCGGAGCTCTGCATTTAGGAAACTATCTCGGGGCAATTGTCAATTGGTCAAAGATGCAGGATGAGTATAATTGTTTGTTCTTTTTAGCCGATTTGCATGCTATTACTATAAATCGTTCACCTATAGAACTAAACTCTTCTATATTGCAAACTGTTGCTATATATATAGCAACAGGGCTTGTGCCAGAGAAAACTACCATATTTGCCCAAAGTATGGTAAAGGAACATGTTGAACTTGCTTGGATATTAAATTGTGTTACCCCACTTGGTTGGTTAAAACGCATGACTCAATTTAAAGACAAAGCTGGAAAAGACCAGGAAAGTGCTGGTTTAGGATTATTGTCTTACCCAGTATTGATGGCAGCTGATATATTATTATATGAAGCTGATATAGTTCCTGTTGGTGATGATCAAAAACAGCATTTAGAACTTACAAGAGATATTGCGGCTATTATCAATAGAAAGTTTGATTGTGAGATACTAAAATTACCTGAACAATTAATTCAAGGTTCATCAAGAATAATGAGCTTAAAAGATGGTCGTAAGAAAATGAGTAAATCTGATCCATCTGATTTATCTCGTATTAATTTAAATGATAGTCAGGATCAAATTTACCAAAAAATTAAAAAGGCTAAAACAGATCATTTAGCTGAAATCAGTTACGATCCTCAGAATAGACCAGAAATCAGCAATTTAATTAACATTTACTGCAGTTTATCTTGTACTAATGTTGACACAGTAGTTGAACAGTACCAAAATACCGGTTTTGCCAAATTTAAGGATGATCTAGCTGATATTATCATTACAACTCTAGTTCCCATTCATAGTAAATATGTAGAACTAATGAAAAACCAAGATTATCTGATAACTACACTACATAAAGGAGCAGATAAAGCTAGGATTACCGCTACTAAAACTCTTATTACAATTAAAAAATTAATGGGTTTTGTTGTGTAGCGTTTTGATATTATGTTACTTGCCTCTCATTTCCAAATCATTTGAGCATATCCATTTTCATATTAGAACGAAAAAGATGTTATTTCCGCATAGACGGGAATCTCTATATCTTCTATATCTAGGCTGTGTGAAGGTTTCAACTAAATATTGAAGGAATAGAAAGGTAGTATATGTTTGATTTTGAAAAAATAACAATACTACTGGAATGAATTATCATATAAAACCAAGAACTTGGGAACAGATTTTTTTAATATTACAGAAGAAAATATAATGTTACAGAAAAAATAATATTAAAGCAAAATATGAAAGTTTATAGAGGCGATTTGGTATATAATGCGTACTGATTATCAGTGACGTTTATTGCCTTCAATATATGGTGGTTGCCGTGGTATTCACATGAGATTTAAAAGCTGGAGTGATAAAGGAATTTGGCAATATTTATTTGAAAAGATACAAGATTTTCCAGATATGGAAACTGTAATGATTGATGCTACAATTATTAGAACTCATGAGTTGTCATCTATATTAAATCTCCTAAATAGTTTGAGTATTAGTCTTTGGATTCGTTCCACTTGCCATGCAGTATTCTATAAAGGTATTGGTTATTCAGTCCATTGTGTGAAAGAGATTGATAATCGTGTAAAATATTTTGTCTTACTTCCTCAATATCTGTTGGTTGTAGTATCAGAGTATGTTGATTTTCTGTGAATGCTTGTTCTTCAATATCTTCCACTACATATTGTGGACATGTATTACAATATTCCGTAGTGTCAAGATCATCTAAAGAGCAGTGATTATTTTCACACCAATAATTTACTTCACATTTGTTTCTTGTACAAAACCTTTCCCATCTAAATGTCCAAGATGTTTTTGTAAAGAAAACTTGGGCTTCTATATCTCCAAGTCTTGTAAATAAATGATGATTATTATATTTAAATAATATTTCCTCTCTAGTGTAAAATGAATTAACCATTAACTTAACCTAAATATTTTATGGTTTGCTGTTTTCCCCAATGTTTTAGGGTATAATTTATAATATATTCAAGAACACGTTTAGCACTCAGTAAATTTACATTGAATCATTGTTCTTCATTATCTAGGTTGTTAAAAACACCCTTATAACTTGTGTATTATATTTTTTGTTATGTCGTCTAATCCTTCAGCAATAGCAAGTTTTAATAGTTGTTATTTTAAAAGGCTTCCAATTCATGAAATCCTTTATCAGAAACTATTACAGTTATAGGCTTACCATTTTTTCTTCTACTAAATTTAATTATTCCATAACAATAATTATTTTGATTAATAATATATTTAAAGCATAAGTTATTAATATAGTCAAATTAATAAAAATAAATGTGTTATATGCTCTAGACACTTATATCACATTTTTAAGATATAAGTGTCTAGGAATTGCGGTAAATCTTGGAAACTCATATAGTTCTACGAAAATATAAATATAGACTTAAAATAATAGCAATAATAATATTCGCATAACAAGCAAAGATAAAATTTAAATCTTTCGAAGCAAGATTTTGTAATAAAAAATGTAAGTATGTGATAATTATGGCAGAAAGTGCGGTAATTAAAATCTGTCTTAAACTAGACTTTTTATTATAAGGCTGCTGTAAAAAAACAGATAATGTTAGAAAAACCAGTACAAAATTATACATAGGCCAAATCAATCTTTGATGCCCCTCAGCAATTAATTTAATCTTCCTCTGTTCTGATAAAATATTGTTGGGTTTAAACAATTCATCAATATAATACTCATTGATTTCTCGATTATATTCATCCCTTGCCAATTTTTTACCATCATTACTAACTAATTCTACGGTTAGAACATCAAATGATAAATTATTTAAATTACCATTATGATCATATGCCTGCCTAATTCCATTTTTTAACTGAAAAGACGAACTGTTATTATATATTTTAAACATCCCTAATTTAGAAAACAAGATTGCATGATTATCCCGCTTGCGATTATCAAAAATGATCAAACTTTTCATAGTACCATCAGGTAATTTTTTATCAAAATAAACTGTTATATCTTTAGAAATTGTATTAAATGTCTTCTCATCTAGCACATTGGATGCATAATTATTCTTCATGAAAGTAAGCTCTGATTTAAGCGTACTATAAGATAATGGCAATAAACTAGTCGAAATATAATAAGAAAATAACGTAACCACTAGAGATACAATCAATGCCGGACTAGCTAGTTGGATATTACTTAATCCCAAATTTTGCAAAATAATTATCTGTCGTCTCTCACTCAAAATTTTATAAGTATAGATAATAGCAACAACAGTTGCAAAAGGTAACAAAATAAACAATAAAGATGGTATAACTAAAATAATTAAATTTAAGAAATCCTGAGCTTTTATTCCCTTATCAATTAAGTACAACATTTTTAATATCTGAGTAATCCACACAAGGCTAGTAACCAAGAAAATAATTATTATCAAGGATGGTATTATCTTTCTTATTATATAACGTTTATATATTAACATTCTGTAATCATTTATAGTCTTTCAAATCACTTTTCTGAATTGCTTCTTCGCTAGTAAAGTAGCTCCTCGCAATAATTTAGGAAAACTCATGGCAATATCAAGAACTTATTCAGGTTGGCTATTATAACCTCTTACGCATAGTCATAAAACCTTGGGGAGCAAGATTGTTATCGATAAACTCTAGAATTTGTTTGGCAGTTTCAAAAGCTGTTCTTGAGGTAGTGTCAACTGTTAAATCATATTCTCGCAAACTACTTGCGTGTACTCTGTCTATTTGATCATTCGATAAACCTATATCCCGATCACCGCGTAGAATTTCTCGCTCCTGCATCACTGAAAGATCACAGAAAACTCCAACAAAATAGACAATGTAGCTACTCAAGGTTTTTATATAAGATTTAAGGCAGGAATCATCAAATAAGACTTCATCAATAATAATATTATTCCCTCGGCTTGCAAGCAGATTGGCAAAATCTGGCATTACCCCAAAGAGTTGCTCAGCTTTTATACCACTCTCAACTCGAATGGTTGGACCACGTTCGTTTCTTCCTGGCACAAAGGTAAAATATTCGGTAGACATCTTATCATCAGAGGAGTATGGTATCATGTTGATAAAACTATCTACACCAAAAGTAAGCCAAGACTCCTTACTTAAATATTGTATTGATTTTGCGATAGATGTTTTGCCGGCAGAGCCGCATCCATTTAAAAATATAATCTTACTCATATGATGCCTTGCTGTTCTTTCTCGTTGCTACTAATACTGTATCTTCCTAGGGTTAACTAATATATAACAAATATAACAGATTTTTATGCTCCACTAATAGCAATTTTCATTATTTTTGCAGGATTGCTTATTTTTTTTATTCCTTAATATATTACTCTTGCCTACATTTTTTTTAAGAGTTATATTAATGGGATAGTGATTGCGTTAGGGAATCAATAAATTAAGGATTACATCCTACAATCACTGGAGAAATATAAACTATTCAAAGTCAACAACATTGAGTTAATTATGAGTAAGCTTATTCAAGAAAATACCCGAATTATCCCCAATCATCAGACTAGCCTGACAAAAGAACAAAGGGAAACTGTTGGCTTGCTGTCCATAGGAACATTCCTAGAATATTTTGACTTAATGTTATATGTCCATATGGCAGCGTTTCTTAATGAGTTATTTTTTGAACCAACTGATCCTCATACGACCTCTTTAATGGTGTCATTTGCTTTTTGCACTACCTTTGTTTTCGACCTATTGGGGCAGTAATATTTGGTTGGTTGGGCGATAATATAGGACGTAAATTTACGGTGATCATCACAACTTTTATGATGGCTGTGACATGTCTAGTGATGGCTAATCTACCTACTTATGCCCAGATAGGGGTAACAGCTACTTGGATAGTAACCATCTGTCGAGCTGTACAAGGTATATCTTCTATGGGAGAAATGACCGGGGTGCAACTTTATTTAACCGAAACGCTTAAGCCACCAGTACAATATGCAAGTGTTGGATTAATGGGGGTTTGTTGTGACTTAGGGGGGTTAGCTGCTTTAGGTATTGCCTCACTTGTTACTTCACATGGTTTTAATTGGCGTCTAGCATTTTGGATTGGTGCCGCGGTGGCATTGATTGGTTCTGTAGCAAGAACAACCTTGCGAGAAACACCAGAATTTGCTGATGCCAAACGTCGAATCAAAAAAGTTTTTGAAAAAACTAATACTGATATGGCTAGCCTAGCATATAACCCGATGTGGCAAGAAAAAGTTAATAAAAAAACAATAATAGCTTTCTTTTTATTAAAAAGTGCTTCACCGGTATGTTTTTATTTTCTTTATATATATTGTGCTAATATTTTAAAAACTAGTTTTGGTTATACAACGGCTGAGATTATTCAGCATAATTTTATTGTTTGTCTAATGGCATTTTTAACCATATCAATATTATCTTATTTAAGTTTAAAAATATACCCATTACTAACCATAAAAATTATACTGGTCATATGTTCTATTTTTATGATATTTTGTCCATATTTATTGAATTATGTTAATTCTCCTTATCAATTATTTTTGATGCAATTGGTTATGGTTTTATTATATGAATGTTTAGGTCCTGCCGGTCCCATTCTTTATAAAAGATTTCCAGTATTTAAACGGTTTACCTGTATTAGCATGACATTTGCTATATCTCGAGCTTTAATACATATTATTACTTCTTTTGGTTTTATCTACATTACTAATTATTTTGGTCATTGGGGATTATGGGTTATTATGATTCCTCTAATTATCGGTTTTACCTATGGGCTACGTCATTTTGAAAAACTGGCAAAAGAGTGTGGGGATTATCCTATTGGTTGGTTAGCCGAAAAAAAAACAATTACTTGAGTTAATTATGAGTGAACTTGTTCAAGAAAATACCAGAATTATCTCTAACCAGCAGACTAGCATGACAAAAGAACAAAAATCTGCTATCGGGTTACTTTCTATAGGTATCTTTTTAGAAAATTTTGATCTAATGCTGTATGTTCATATGACAGTACTTCTTAATGAGCTATTTTTTGAACCAACCGATCCTTTACGCGATAGATTATTGATAGTATTTTGTGCTTCACGAGCATAATTTATTATGGTGATTCTGTGAGTCCTAGTACTTACACACGTGCCTTCTTTTATCATCACTAGAAAGATATATGCCACCATGAATTCACTTATTAACAAAACCTTTAATTGCTTTCCTTGGTTTAATCCAAAATGACATTATACTATCTCATCCATATTATAGCTGTTTATACTCCTTCTCTTCATATCACTTCCTTCCCTCTCCAAAGCATTAAAAACTGCCCTGATGATTTATACTTTTAAAGAGCTATTGATTAAATAAATTATATCTCAAAAATAAGCTAGCACTAAGTCTTTATTATAGATTATTTACAAAAAGATAAATATTTTTGTAAATAATCTAATAAAATAGTAGAAGTATTGTAATTCTTGATTTAAACTAATTGATGATATAATTAATATTGTAACCTCAATTCGATATAAGCCTAAACATTGGTGCTACGCACCACGTAACAAAATGGAAGAAACTACCAAAATATGTGCAGTTTCTTAGAAGAAGAAGCAAGGTATAAGTAATTATGAACAAAAATACAAGACCAAATTAGTACAGTCTCTTGAAAAACGTGCAAAAGAATTAGGATTTACTTTAACAGCAGAAAATCCTGAAAATCAATATGTTGTGTAGCAGTTTGTTGGAAGAATTAATAATTCTTATATCGAATTGGCTTTGTTATAAGGAAAAATGCATTCTTGAAGCGATTCTTCGAATATATTTTAACTGATTTACGATAATAATCTTATTTTTATATAGTATAAAAATAAGATTATTATCAAACTAATGTTTAACAATTAGGTGTCAAACCGCTTTAAGCCTGATTGTTTCTATATACACCCCTGAGTTCGATGTAACAAGTTACATCGAACTCAGGTTATTATAGGTTATTTTATGAAAGTGCTTGATAATCGAAAGTATAGTTGGCAAAAAAAATATGCAAATTGTAAATATGCGGAGAAGTTACTGAGCAAACTATCTGAGCTAAACCAGCAAGTGACTAGGTTCTGTGAAGTTTTGTAAAAAAATAAATTAAAAAGAAGGAGAGGTAGTGTATTTTCTATTTTAGACAATCAAAAACACTACCGGAATGAATTATCATATAAAAATCAGAGAATGGCAACAAATTATTGAAATATTAAGAAAAAGAAAAGATATAAAAACAAGAAATGAGGATAAGCTTAGACGATTTATTGAAGCAATATGGTACATAACACGTTCAGGATGCCAATGGCGGTTGTTACCGAGTGTTTATGGTTCATGGCGAGCAGTGCATATGAGGTTTAAAACTTGGTCTAATAAAGGAATATGGACCGATTTGTTTGAGCAAGTACAAGCTAATCCTGACATGGAATCAACAATGATTGACGCTACTATAGTTCGTGCCCATGCATGCTCAGCAGGTTATAAAAAAGATAGCCAAGATCAAGAAGCTTTAGGGCGTAGTAAAGGAGGTTTTACTACTAAAATCCATGCCTTAGTTGACGCTCTTGGTAATCCTTTAAAGTTTATTTTAACTGCAGGTCAAAGACATGACATTACACAAGCCAACTCATTGGTTAAAGATATTAAAAATACTATGCTCCTTGCCGATAAGGCATATGATAGCAATGCTTTTATTGAGCAGCTTGAAGAGCAAAATTGTATAGCTGTTATTCCATCAAAAAAGAACCGAAAACAGCAAAGGGAGTACGATAAACATATCTATAAAGAACGTCATTCGATCGAATGTTTTTTTGGTAAAATTAAACATTTTAGACGAATTTTTTCGAGATTTGATAAAACTGCTACTGATTTCTTGTCTTTTTTGCAATTTGTTGGAGCTTTTATATGGCTTCGTTAGAAAACTTCACAGAACCTAGAACTATAGATATTGATATGGTTAAAAAAGGTATCTATTATGCCAAAAAATATCATGGCAGCCAAATACGACAATCCGGCGAACCTTATTATTCCCATCCGATAGAGGTGGCGTATATGGTTGCCGAATACACTGCATTAGAATTGCCCAAATATTTCAGGAACGATATGATCATCACCAGTTTACTGCATGATACTCTTGAAGATACGGATTTGAGTGAAAAGCTGATTTCTATGGTATTTGGTGAGCAAATTGCCAGGCAAGTGGTAGATTTAACCAGAATCAAACCATATGGGAAGATCAGCTCCCAAGAGGTTTTGGATTTATTATTTCAACAGAAAAAATTTGATGTAGCATTTATTAAAATCTTCGATCGAATTCACAACTTGCAAACTATAAGTGTTAAATCACCAGAAAAAGCTAAAAAAATCATTAAGGAAACAATAGAATATTTTATAATTCTTTGTGCATACTTGGAAGTACCAGCAGCAGAACAAAAGTTAATAACGCTATGTTACCAAAATTTCTCGGCTAACCAACCTGCTTCTCGTGACTTTGGAAATAATTCCCAGACTCTTTTGTCAACTTTTCAAAATGAAATAATCCGTGTGCGAAACAAATAATTATCGGAATCATAATAACCCATACTCCCAAATATAATGCCCCCATAAAATATGGACTCAAAAAATAGATTAATCCGAGTAAATTTGTTAAAAAATAAATAAATTGAAAGGAAAAAAATTTTTTACTCGACGTTTGGTATCAACAAATTCTGGCGTTTCTCTCAATATTGTTCTAGCTACAGAACCGACCAATGCTACTGCTGAACTAAGCCAAAATGCTAGGCGTCAATTAAAACCACGAAAACTAACAAGTGACGCAACATCTAAAGCAGCTGCCCCCCTAAGGCAGCAAAAGCTGCTAGACACTTATATCTTTAAATTATGATATAAGTGTCTAGACACTGTTAACAAAGCTTATTTAGTTGGTGAATAAAGTCTTTTTTGCTGCAAATTATAAGATTTTTTTTGAAATAGGTACACTATTCCAGCAAAAATCTTATTAATTTTCGCTAAAAAATCCATTAATTCATCAATTAAATAAGCTTTGTTAACAGTGTCTAGTTTCATGATAGAATAAAAAACATAGGGTATGACTATTACCACGCATTCTCAATAATAATTGGTATACTGTAAGGTTTAATAATTATTAGATCAAATCTAATATGATAATTTTGATATTTTGGGTTAGTGCTTAAAAATATACTTGCAGATCTTTTTATTCTCATCTGTTGATGGGTTGATAATATTCTATCATCAATATCAGAACGCCTTGCTTTTACTTCTATAAAAACAAGTTGTTTGCCACGCAGGGCAATAATATCAATCTCGCCAACATAATATCTTTTACGATGATAGAGAATCTGATAAAATTTAATTTTATAAATAACAATAGCTACATATTCAGCTATTAAGCCAAGTGTAATTTTTTTCATAATAATTATGATTTACCTCAATTCAGGATATTATAATCATCTCTAATTGACGTGCAATCTATATAATTTTCGTCTAAAAAAATACCAAGAATAATAAAGTACAAAAGTTCCAACAACACTATATGTAGAGAATAGAAAACCTTGTCCATCATAAAGCCCATGAGATATATAAGAAGATAAAGCTCCAGAATACATACCAATAGCACACATAGTAAAATATATTGCCAGTGCGGTTCTCAAATCTTGGGCTTCAAATTTACCGGATAATATTAATATATTACAAATAAAAATAGCACATAAACATACGCCAATTGTAGAAAGGATATAGATGTTGCCTATTAAAGTTACTCCATAATTTGGTAAAAGAATAAAACTGGCTAAGAGGATAACTATCAATATTAAATTAGCAAGATATTTGTTGATTATTTTTAATGATAAAACGACAGGCGATATCAAGAAAAATATACTTATAAGAGTATAATGGGTAATAGTGTCTATTTTTGATACAGGAAAGTGTTTCTCTAAAGCAAATTCTTCATAATACCACAATATATCAAAAGTAATGTAAGATACCATAAAGCCTGTTAGAACCTGTAATTCTATATTCTCAATTAAGAATGAAAATCTAGAAACTAAAGTTGTATTTTTGTTAATATTCTCTCTTTGTAAGCAAGTTATAATAATGAAGCTATAAAGTAATGTACATAATAATAGCCCATTTATCGCTGATTCTAGAAATCCAGCTAGTAAATCAACGGTAAACTGTCCAGCTATCCATAACAAGGAAAAGACAATAAGAGCAAAATATTTATAGTATTTATAGTTATTGGTTAACTCCACTATTTTGATGATAGTTGTGGTTATGTAGGTGTAGTAGGCAGATGCCATTACAATGAAATTGATTTTAAGGAGGGTGTAATCCTTAATCATAATTAGGTTTAATATACCTATTATCAGTAAGACTAGACTAACAATGGTAGTTTTGTTATCACTGATTTTATTAATTAATGGAGTTAAGAATAAACCAGCTATTATATAACCTAACATTTCGATTGATTCGATATGGTCTAGTTGCTCTCCAGATAGACCTTTACTTACTAAAAAATCTGGTATTACTAGTGCATTGATGTAAGTAATACATGCAAAAAGAAATACACTAACAAACAATAGCAAAGCTGTTTTTAAATGATTATTTTTGGTCATAAATAATTGTTTGCTAAACTAGATTACATCGTATATAAATTTCTTAATAGAGAGACGTTTAAGAAGTTTGTGTAACCAAGAGTACATTAGCTTATTCATTAAAATTTGTCTAATTAATTTTATTATAACCATGAATAAAATTTAGATTTATAGAACAGCGGATTTGCGTAAAATAGTTAAGAAATTTCTAAGTTATAGTTATTTGTTTAGGTTAGTGTACTTTAAGTATAAATGTTTTCTCAATTTAAAACTTAATATTAAATATTGTTATAATAAATAGATATTTTTTAATATTGCTAAGTTTACATATCCTAGCAATATTACCTGGAAATTTGCGAGTAAAAAATTAATGAGTAAGAAAATTATAGTTGATGCTAACTTTCCTAATGAAACAAGGGTAGTATTACTAAATCAGAATAACAATATTGAAGATATTGAATATGAAACTGCGACAAAACAACAAAACAAGGGTAATATATATCTTGCAAGAGTTATAAGGGTTGAGCCTGCTTTGCAGGCGGCCTTTATTGACTACGGTCCGGACAAGAGTGGGTTTCTACCTTTCACTGAAATTAGCCCATATTATTATAATATACCAGCATCTGATCTTAAATCTTTGCCTTCTATAAATAAGCTACAAGAAATTTCTCTTTCAGATATTACCCAAGATGATCTTGTAGAATCTGAAACAAAGAGAGATTATAATCCAATAATAGACAGTGAAGAAATTGATTTAAATGCTATAGAAAGATTAGTGGACGAAAAAATTCAGGTAGAATTTAATTTAGATGTTTTGGATAATGACATTGAAACAATAAGTGTAGAAAAAAGTGATAAAGAGGAAGCTAATAAACAAAAGCAATATAAAATTCAAGAAGTAATAAAGAAAGGTCAGGTTCTGCTTGTACAAGTTACTAAGGAGGAAAGAGGTAATAAAGGGGCGTCGTTTACGACGTTTATGTCTCTTGCTGGGAAATATTGTGTTTTAATGCCTAATACTCCCTTGCAGAATGGTGTATCACGTAAGATATCCAATGCTGATGAACGAAAAAGGCTTAAGAATATAGTTAGTAAAATAACTTCAGGCAATAGCAGTACTGCATCAAGTATCATAATTCGTACTGCTGGTGCTGGCTGTACTACTTTAGACATAAAAAGAGATTATGATTATTTAGTAAGATTATGGAATACAATTAGAGAGAGTACCCTTAAATCTATAGCCCCTTGTTTTATACATGAAGAAGATGGGTTAATTCAAAAGGTCATACGTGATATGTGTGATCATACTGTTAAAGAGTTAATCATACAAGGTAATGAGTCATATCAAAATGCTGTGAAATTCATGAGGGATATATTACCTACAGATCTCGGTAAGCTCAAAGAATACAGAAATAAAATACCAATTTTTACAAAATTTGTTGTTGAGGAACAGCTAGCAAAGCTATATCAACCAGTTTTTGCGTTACCTTCTGGTGGGTATATAGTAATAAACCCAACAGAAGCACTTATTTCAATTGATGTTAACTCAGGCAGAGCAATTGCTGAAAGAAATATTGAAGAAACGGCATTAAAGACCAACTTAGAAGCTGCCAGAGAAATTGCTAGACAAATTAAATTAAGAGATTTATCAGGCTTAGTGGTTATTGATTTTATCGATATGTATGATACTAGAAATCGTAGGATTATTGAAAGATCTTTTAAAGAGTTTCTAAGTAGGGATCGGGCAAGAATTCAAACTGCTAATATTAGCCAATTTGGTTTGCTTGAAATGTCTCGTCAAAGATTAAGACCATCATTTTTGGAATCAAATTCATCGATTTGTTCCTATTGTAACGGCAAAGGACTTGTTAGGGCTGATGAGTCAAATGCTATGTTAATTTTACGTACGGTAGAGAATGAAATTTTTAATGAAAATATCGATTTAGTAAATATTTTTGCTAATATTCATTCAGTTATTTATTTACTGAATAATAAGCGTTCAGAAATAGCTTTAATTGAAGAAAAATATAATTTAAAGTTAAATTTTCACGTTGATTCGTCTGCTACTTCTGATAATTATTCAATTGAAAAAATAAAATTGCCAAAAAAATCTAGCCATGCCGGGACTGCTAGTAAACCATTAATTCAAAATCAGTCCTCTAATTATCAAGAAGAAAAGATTAGTAAAGAGCCACCTACTAATTTAAATACTAATAGGAAGAAGCAGAAATGGAAAACATCTGATAAGTTAGAAACTAGCAGTGAGTTAAATAAAAATATAACGGTAAAAATTGATAAAGGGGAAGTTGTCGTTAGTCAACAAGTTAATAATGTTGTACTAGACAATAAAGTAGTAGACAATGAGTTAGATAATGGAACAAATGGTATTGATACCATTAAGTCAAATCGTAAATATCTTGATAAGAAATCAAATTATACTCGTCCTGCTAGAAGACGTAATTATAATAAAAACAAAGTGGATGAAAATGATAGAGGACAATCCCAGGAGGGAACTAAACAAGAAGGAGCTAATAGTTGATAAATAGCGGCTTGAATTTATTATTAATTGTCTGCTTATTTTTATGTACCTCTTGTACTTTAAGACCTGTGTATAGTAATAATTACAGTCCACAGGAATTAAACCAATTAAGTGCTATTGAAATTGAGCCAATAGACTCTATTGGAGGTGCAGAATTTTGTTACTATTTATCTAGTATTTTACCAAAATCTACAATATCAACAACAAAGTATTTATTGAAGGTAAAATTTACCAACAAAAGTTTACCGCTTATTATTCAGAAGAATTCTGATGTGTTAAGAGAAGCAGTAAGTCAAACTATTCAATATAGGTTAATTGATATTATAACTAATCAACCAGTTACTTCAGGTACATTTCGCCATATAACCTCTTATAGTACAGCTTCTTCGCCTTATCATAGCTATATAGATAATGAGAAAGCATTGGAAGAACTTGCAAAGCAAGGGGCGGTTGAGATACTGGAAAGATTAATTTTGTATTTTAAACAAAATAGCATTAAAAATGAAGTTCTACCTATCACAAATTATTCAGCTACTTGATAAGATAGATAACAGGCAAATTAAAGCTCTGTTACTTTATGGGCCAGATAAGGGGTATATAGATAAAGTTTGTAAGACTTTGTTGAAGAAATTTGATTTATTAAAAACCTCTATAGAATATTCAGATGTTAAATCTCAAGCGCTTGATACTTTAGTTAATACCCAAAATTTCTTTATGCAGAAACAATTGATTCTAGTAAGGTCAGTTGGTGAATCTATAGATAAATCTTTAAAATTGGCTCTTAGTAAAGATTCATTACATTTCTTAGTGTTTATTGCTGATGAATTATCAACTGCTTCTAGCATACGTAAATTCTTTGAAACTGAAACTTATTTAGCGTCTCTAGCTTGTTATCATGATGATGAACAAAAAGTTACTAAGATAATATTACATAAATGTAATATTGTGGGTAAGGTTATAAGACAAGATGCTATGGACTATTTAATATCTTGTCTAAAAGGTGATCACCAAACAATAGTTAGTAAAATTGATAAATTAATAAATTTTACATTTGATAAAGAGCAAATTACCTTAGATAATGCGCGGCAGGTAGTTAGTGATGATTTTATGGGAAATGGGGATAATTTATGTGCTTATTTTTCCTCAAGGGATACTGATAACTTTTTACAAGAATTCAATAAGTTAAAACAACAAAATATTAATGAAGTGCTAATTATCAGAGCATTAATCAGATATTATCTGAATTTATACACCGTATTGAGTAAATTAGAAACTGGTGTTGCTATAGATATGGCTATAAAATCGCTATCTCCACCAATTTTCTACAAATATGTGCCAAATTTTAAAAAAGCTGTAAATAAGCTTAAATTAGATGATTGCATTACAACGCTGAAACATTTGCAGCAAGCAGAAATTGATTATAAGCTAAATCCAGCTGGTTTTGATATATATCAACAAATTTATGTTAAAGCTAATTCCTAATAGATTGGAGATAAGAAGTATATCCTTATCTCCAATCTATTAGCCTTACTTTTACCCACAAATATTTTGTCAAGAAAGAATATTATCATTGGAAGCGGAGCTACTTTAGCAACGACAAAGCAAACAGTGAGTTTTAATTTTAATGATACATCTAGTACTACAGTGGTAGATTGAATAAATTATAGGAAATTTGAGTGTTTTATTTACAATTTGTTGCTAGACACTTATATCTTTAAATTATGATATAAGTAATTGTAAGAGGGTGACTTGATAGACACTGGACTGAAATAGTCGTAAACAGAATAAGTACCCTCTTACAAAGTTTGCTTTGAACAAATTGCAGAAGGTGCTGGAAACAGCAGCCTTGCACAATAAGATGAAGGAGATTATATCATGAGTAAAATAATAGGTCTAGATGTAAGTAAAAAATGGTTAGATATATGTTTATATGAGTCTAACAATAAACCGATATATAATCGTTTTTCCAACGATAAGTTAGGGCATGAAGAACTGATAAAATTAACAAAAGAACAAGAAATTAAGCTAATAGTATGTGAACCTACTGGAGGTTATGAAGCGGATATTTGCCAAAAATTGTATAATAATAAACAACAGGTACATAAAGTCAATACATATAGCTTTAATTCATTAGTAAATCGGTGAATTTGTGTAAAACTGATAAGAAGGACGCATTTAAATTAGCATATTATGGCGATAAGATGCAGCTTTCAGCTAATTATTTATATCAAGTTGAATCCGATACTTTGAAGAGATATCAGCAAAGGCGAGAAGATTTAGTATTAATGCTTAGCAATGAAAAGAAGAGGCTACATCATAGTATTGATGGTATTGATAAAAAGAGTATAGAAAAGCTCATTAAATTTTTACAGAATGAAATAGCTGAGCTTGATAAAAAATTAAGTGAAGTAATAGATGAGTCAGAAGAGTTGAAAGAGAAGGTAAAAATATTAGAGAGTGTGCCTGGTATTGGTAAATGCGTAGCTAAAAAACTAATTAGTTTTTTACCTGAATTAGGGAATAAAAATTATAGTAGTAATGAATTGTCAGCAATTGTAGGGATAGCTCCTTATGCCCGTGATAGTGGTAATAAGCAAGGACGAAGATTTATTAGAGGTGGCAGAAAAATACCACGATATGCTTTATATATGGCGGTATTGGCTGGTAAAAACGGTGTCAAAAATGGTTTTCAATATTTGAAAGCTTTATATGATAGGCTTGTTAACAATTTTAAACCTAAAAAGGTTGCTATAGTTGCATGCATGCGTAAACTACTTGAAGTATGCCATAAACTTATTCAACAAAAACGTTGTTTTGTTATTTAGATAAATATTTTTATTTTTTTGAAAATTTAGATAAAAGATAATTGCTGTTAACAAAGCTTATTTGATTGATGAATTAATGGATTTTTTAGCGAAAATTAATAAGATTTTTTTGAAATAGGTATACTATTCCGGCAAAAATCTTATTAATTTTCGCTAAAAAATCCATTAATTCATCAGTTAAATAAGCTTTGTTAACAGCAATAGCGCCTTGTACTTTTCTGCAATTTTTAAATTGCCGTGTGGATTATGCATAAGGTGAGCTACTAAAATATCTGCTTATTAACTTTATTTAATTTTACTAAATTTATAATAGGTTGTATTCTAGTAAATTTAAATTATTAGTTGCTATTTAGGTGAGAACAACTATCATCTTTATATTATTGTGTATAATTTCCATAGTAAATAATGCTTATGGATCAGCTTGGTTAATTGATGCAGGTAAGTACAGATATATGGCTACTATTGCTAATAGTAACAAAAATTCTGAGAATATTAAGCAAATAAGAGCTGATCTTTTTATACAAATTCAGTGTAAATTAGCAGATTTAAAAGAACGTATCAAGTTAGTTAATAATTCATCCGCTCTGTATAATAAGTTATTTTACCAAATTCAATCCTTAGAACGCACTTCAAGAGAAATATCTTCATACCAAGACCAATTAATGAGAATTTTTGCTATCGAATATGGTGTTAATAACAACCAAAATTTAGGTATTCAATTGCTTTATAAAGAAAATAAATTTCAGGGAAGTAATGATATGCACTACCTATCTGACAATAAAGAAATTGGTATATTTTATAAAATTAGGCTCTTTCAGGATGTTAGTCGGGTAGTCTCTGTGCAGCCAAGAATATATATGGCTCAAGATGGTTGCGAGCAGCTATTTTCTTATGAATTATTATTGTTATCAGCAATATCCAAAAAAATTAAGACAATTTTAGGTGAAACTTCAGTATTTGCTGAAGGTATTTTGAGCTTTGGACAAGACCTAAATAATCCATATGGCAAAAGAAGCCATTATAGCTTTTCAATATCTAAGGGCGTTGAATTTCAAAATGGTATCATGTTAGTAAGCTTTGCTAAATATTACAATAGAACAAATTACGGTAATATTTATAATAAAACTTTATATAAGCAACTTTCGATTGCAAAAAAGATTAAATTTGGTAATCTAAAGAAGAATAGTGTAACAACACAAATAGGATATTTTGTCGATAAAAGCCTGATTAAGCAGCGTTATAAAATATCAGGAGTAATATTTTCAATATGGCTGGATATATAAAGAACCTAAATATAGAATTTTTAGATAAGTTATTAGATATCTTAGTAAAAGAACAGCTAATTACTGATTTACAAATATCCTATATTAAGTTTAAATTAGCTGAGACCACTGCTGAGAATGATTTTCTTAATATGATAATCGGAGAAGGAATTGTTAGTAATGAGATAATTATAGATATTCTGTATAACTATAATCTATTGCCACGATTAAGTACACAAGAAACTCAGGTTAAGATTTACGATTACTCAAAAATTGATCAATATGTTCAGAATGGTTATTTCATTTATGAGAATGATGAAAGCAATCAGGTACTTGCTATAAATGACCTAGCTTATTTAAGGAAGTTATCAGCAATATATTATAACGTACCAATTAAGTTGATTAGAAAGAATGAGTTTTATCAGCTACTTGAACGAAATTTCAGCCATTTGAACATCATTAAATCTAAATATTTTCTTGAATTTATCTCATTATACATGATAGCAAAAAATATCAGCTACACTAAGTCAATTGTCATATTTTTTTTGGTATATTTTGCTATATTACTTAATTTTAAACATCTTTTTCATACAATTAATATTATCTGTTATTTTTCACAAAATATTTTGAAAATTATACTATTTAACCAAGTGGTAATTACGCCAAATATAGCTTTTAAAAATAGTTATATATACTCCAATGATTCCCTACCTATTTATACTATCTTACTGCCGTTATATAAAGAATCAGGCAAACTAAAGTCGATAATTAGTTGTATCACTAATATTAATTACCCTAAACATAAATTAGATGTCAAAATCATTGTTGAAGCAGATGATTATTTGATGAACAAGGAAAGAATTCTATATGAATTGCCTTGTTATATACATTTAATTAAAGTGCCATTCAGTCTACCTAGAACTAAGCCCAAAGCTCTTAATTATGCCATGCAATATTGTAAAGGAAAATATGTAGTAATATATGATGCGGAAGATAGACCTGACCCCGATCAACTCCTGAAAGCAGTAGTAGCCTTTGATGACTTACCGGAAGAATATGGGTGTTTGCAAGCTAAACTTAATTTTTATAACGAAAATGAGAATTTACTAACTAAGCTTTTTAGTATAGAATATTGTTTGTGGTTTAAATATCTTCTGAAAGCTTTAAGTTTGATGAACTTACCGGTAACTCTTGGGGGAACTAGCAATCATTTTAAGGTTGACGCCTTACAACAAGTAGGTTTATGGGACGCTTATAATGTTACTGAGGATGCTGATTTAGGAATTAGATTATATTCATTTGGTTATAAAGTTCATATGATTGATTCTTATACTTTAGAGGAATCACCTATAAATATTATAAGTTGGATAAATCAACGATCTCGTTGGATCAAAGGATTTATCCAAACATTTTTGGTATTCCTTGCCCAAAAAGACAAATATAAAAGATTTAAATTTTATCAAATAATTACTATTTTCATTTTTATTGGTCTTTCTTCTTATGGTTTTTGTTGTTTACCATTTCTAATACTAACTATTAAAATTAATAGATTGCCTATAATTGATTATTTGTGGATAGTTAATAGTTTTTTTGCTTTCTCATATCTTTATGGTAGTGCTTTTTTTATCTTACTGAGCAAAAAAGGAAAAATAACTAATTTTCGAGTATTAGATATTACTGTCTTGTTGGTATGGCCTTTGTATTTTTTACTGCATACTATAGCAAGTTACAAGGCTATTTGGCAGATTATTTTTACGCCTTTCAAATGGGATAAAACTCAACATGGGATTAGTGCCTTAGACCTTGAATAAATTTCTATATATACTCAAATGATTTGAAGAATTGACTCCCCAAAACTTTGGGGTATTCGCGTCACAACTGTCAAAAGTTAAAAACTATAACATAGCTCAACCTTAAATTACACATAATCAATAGTTTAACATTCATAATTTTAAATCTACAACTGTAGTATTAGCTATAGAAGAGTAACTGATTGTTTAACCATTTCTGTCCTCTAATTGACAGTAGGGGATAAATTTGTTGTTTTATTTTTTGATAATATTGTTTTATATAATTTATTTCATCTTCGTTTAGCATTTTGCAATCTATTAGCTCCTTTGCATAAGGAACAATAGTAAGAGTGTCAAATTCTAGATAATTTACATCCTGTAAGCTGTTTCTGACATACATCAAATTTTCTATTCTAATGCCAAATTCATTGACTTTATAGTAACCCGGTTCATTTGACACAATCATACCCAGTTGTAGAATAACGTTACTGCGTAAACTAATATTTTGTGGTCCTTCATGAACATTTAAAAAGCTACCAACACCATGACCCGTACCGTGTGGGTAATCTTGTCCATCTCTCCACAAAAACTGTCGAGCTAGAACATCTAAATGGCTTCCTGTAGTAATATTAACCGGAAATTTAATTGTCGATAAAGCAATATGCCCCTTAAGAACTTGAGTATAGCGTAATTTTTGTTCCTCGGTAGGGTTGTCTATAGCCAAGGTTCTGGTTACATCAGTAGTACAACCTTTATATTGCCCACCAGAGTCAATTAGTAATATACCTTTACCTAAGATTTTTTTTGCTTGATGACTTGTCGCATGGTAATGAATTATGGCACTATTTTCCTTAAAGCCACATATAGTCGGGAAACTATCCATAACATATTGATCCTGCTTAGACCTAAATTCTGCTAATATTTCTCCTAGATCATATTCCGTTCGCTCTTGTAAATTTTCTAGTTCAAACAAATACGCAAAGAACTCGCATAGTGCCACTGCATCCTTGATATGAAAATTAATTGCGTGCTTAATCTCAATATCATTCTTAAGTGCTTTAGATAATTGACAAGGATCGTTAATTTTTTCTACTAGCTTATTATTTAACAAATCCATAATGTAACTTGATGCAAAATTTTCATCAACGAGAACCTTATTAGCCTGATCCAATATACCAGCAAATTTTTCTTCCGGTAAGATAGTTACATCAGGGCGAGCAATCACAATATCTTGACTAGCTCTATTTGGATTAGTGAATAAATATAGCTGGTCTTGAGTGATCAGAACTATAGCAAGCATCAATGGTGAATGTGGAATGTCACTTGCTCTGAGATTTAATAACCAGCATATTGAATCTGCTGAAGTAATAATCATTGTATCTGCAAAATATTTGGTTAGCAGATTGCGACATATGGTAATTTTGTTACTATATGATTGACCAGAAAATTTATCATCATGAATATATATTTTTGATGATGGTTCTGCTGGTCTATCATGCCAAATTTGATCTATTAAATTATCAGATATTTTATGTAGACGGGATTTTATTTTAGAAAATATTTGTAATTTAACATTAGTAAAGAGTTTTGAATCATACCCCAATACACCATCATTACCTAAATAATCATCCCAAGAGAAATATGGTAAATCTTTAATATCAAAAATCTTAAAAATTTCTTGATCTAGCTCATGTTTACTTTGTTCTAGGTAACGACCATCTGTAAAAAATACCGCCTTATCTTTGCAGATCACCGCAATACCATTGGATCCGCTAAAGTTGGTTATATATTGCAGTCGCCTAGCACTTTCGTGGACATATTCGCTAAGATATTGATCATTACACGGTACTATATAGCCATCTATTTTATACTTAGCAAACAGTTCTCTAATACTGCTGATACGTTCTTGCATTAAATTACTATTTAGAAAAGGGTTTACCTGCTTCTGTCATTAGATGGCATCTTATTTACAGATCTAACATGGGTAGAAGCAGCTTTTCCATCAGCAGAAACCTTATTTTCAATAGATTTGCCAATAAGTTGAGCGGCTTTTAGAGCTTCAGGAGTTAAGTTTTTTAAGCTGTTATCTAAGGGTTTTGCTAGCTGTTGCTCTTTTGCAAGTTGTGGAACTCTGCCTAGCACCCCATCAATAGACACTTTGAAATAATCAGCAACAGCTACCACTGTTTCAGTAGTTAGCATTTTTTGATTATTATCACCTTCTCTTAGGAAAGGTCGGACCGCGTCATCACTACGACCAATTTTCGATCCTAATTCATATTGAGTTAAATTGTTCTTGACTAGTTCTTTGTTGATGAAACTTTTCAAATTAGCACTTAATTCTTCAGGAGATAGTTGAGCATATTGTTGCTTTTCGCTAGAGACAAATTCCTCTCTACCTAACATTTTATCAATAGAGCAGTCAAAATAATTGGCAAGCTTGATTATGTTTTTTATTTCAGGGCGTCGATTTTCTAACATTCCTCTCATGGTAGTTTGGGGAATGCCTGCGTGTTCAGCTAGTTCACTTACTTTTAGTCCTCTCTTCTTTAGTTCTTCCGCAAGGAAATCTTTTATATTTTCAGACCAGCCCATTAAACATAATTTTTTAAAAAATTAATCCGTGAAAAACGGTTTTTTTTGACAAGCAAAAACTGCCATAGTAAAATTATTTATCTTACCAAATGAACTTAAAGAATTCTTTTAGTAAGATAAATTTTTAAAAAACAACATAATTAATATATAAATTCAACCCTTACTCACATATATAAGTTGAACATACATAATGTTAATTATCCATAAATCCCCGTTACACAAGGAAATACTTCAATGAATATATACAATATTTATCTGATAATCAAATATATTTTTGCTTATATGGTAACTTTTTTATTAAAAATGCAACCTAAACTATTCTATCCCATAATTGATAGGAATATTTTATTTATAATTATGGTTAGGGGGTTTTGTGCAAAATGATCTTGATAAGAAAACATCCAATGGAAAAGATGATAAAGATATAAAACAATTATATAGTAAGATTATGACTATATCGGGTTACATAATTGCTATGAGGTCAGATTGTATAAAAGAAGCTAAAAAGACTGAAGAAGCTCTAAAAATTCTAGTTAGACGTACATATGACATTAGAGGCGGTCTTTGGGTTTGTTTGATTACTATATGGTTTTTAGCTGTACTTTTCCTGCAAAAAAACTTGTAGTATCTACAGTCAATTGATTTTAATTTACCAACCTAGGAGACCATCAGAGATGACTAAAGTAATTAATTAGTCATCTTTGATAAGTCTCCTAGAACAAGCGCTAAAATTGTCAATAACATAATATTTTTTCTAGACAATAGAGATTGCCTTTGTTACCCTTTAAATTGTTGCTTATTAGTTACATTTGAGTACCCACTTATTAAATGGGGGTTTTTATTAACTAAGAGCATAAATTGGAGACAAGGTCAATATGCGAATATTATATAAATTCTCTACAGGAAAGAATAAGATAATAAAATGTTCCACATTAATCTATGCTCATATTATTATACTCTATGTTTTTGTAGCCTTAGGATATCCTTCGCCCGATAAAAATACTGGTAAGCAACCACTTAAATATTTATTAAATATTTATAAAGATTTTGAAAAGAATCCTAGAATACTAATTCCCGGTAGCTCTATATTACTAATAGACTATGGTAAAAGAAACTCTCCTGTTAAGATTAATGATAGCTCCGATAATTTGTTAGCACAATTAGGTTCTACCAATATTTCAAGCGAGTTAGTGAGTAACCAAGACACTGAGCCTATAAAGCCAATATCACAGCCATCTAATGTTGATACGACCCCTCCAGCAGCAGTAGCAGATGCATCTACAAATAATTTATTAAGAGACTCTAGTGATAATGATGTAAATTGTAATAATTGGGAAATAGACTTAAGTGATCATGACACAGATTCTCTCGTTGATAGGAATGATAGACTCCATATTTATAAAGAAATAAACTTACATGATCATAACAATTATAAGGTATTAGACTTAAGTGATCATGATACAGATTCTCTTGTTGATATTAATGATAGTCTCGATAATTTGTTTGAATCATTAGATTCTACCAATATCCCAAACGGGTCAGCAACCAACCAAGACACTGAACCTATTCATATCCAACAACAAGAGTTGCTACGCCAGAAACGTCAGGTGACAGAAGAATCAGAATTAATACTACCACCTCCAAAAGCGCCAAGATCAGGTGTTGCAATAGAAAAAGAAGAACCACGAGCAGATGTAGTGAATAATCCTATCCAAGAGCAGCAAGAATTGCAACACCAGATAGTAGAAGAACCATTATTAGAAGAAGAACAGGCGCGACTTCCTTTATCAGCACCAGTAGCAGTAGACGTAGAAGAAGCACTAATACCAGAAGAAGTGCCACGAGCAGATGTAGTAATAGCATCACCTATAAAAGTTGTAGAAGTATCAGGAGAAACTGCAGCTATAGTGCCAACATCAAGAGAAGTTGCAGGTGAAGAACTGCAAGAGAAAGAGCGGAAAAAAATTGTAAAAGAAGAGGTGTCAGCACCGCCGCCAGTAGCAGCTGCAGAAGTTATAACACTAATTCCAATTATTATACCAACTAACACCGAAGACATAGCACTATTACAAAAACAAAAAGAAATAATAAAAAATATTGCCTTAGCTATGAATGAAATAGTTATATTGTCTTATGAATTTGCAAACTCAACTATTGATTTAAGATTAACCAACCTAAGACATTTAAGCAATCTTACCATCCTTGCTGGCGGTGATGAGGATAATATTGTTCCTAAAAATTTGTGGATTAGTGGAATAATGGGTATAGCCAAATATAATGGAGAAAATATGTTAAATAGGTATAGTGGTAGAACCAGTGCCACCGCTATTGGCGGTGATATAGAACTGCCAAGTGGTAACATTATTGGAGGAGCTTATAACTATGTTCTCTCTAATTTCAAATACAATAATCGTATTGACAAAGTTGTTGCTCATACTCACGTAATATCTATATATGGCCAAACTAATTTGTCTGATAAACTGATACTACAGGGATTTTTTTCTCTTGCTTCGGGTAATATTTCTGTAAAATTGCCTTCACAAAATCACCTAGCTAGAACTAAATTTGCTAATACTTTATATAGTAGCAAAGTAATAATTGCTCGCAAGTCAAGGTTTGGTACAATATTAATTACCCCATATATTGGGTTTAAATGTGGGTGGTATAATATTGCTGGATATAATGAAAATTTTGAAAAACAAAATATATCGGTTGCTACTACTAATAACCAAAAGGCTTCCGGGATTATGGGGATTGAAGCAATTATACCAATGAAGATTAATGATACTACTAAGTTGATTCCTGGGATTCATATGGAAGCCGAGAGACTTTTACATAATAAGCAAAAAAATCTGCATATACAAATATTGTTAGCTATATCTAACAATAGAGAAGAAGTATTGTTGCTTGAAAAACCGGCTAAATACAACTACAAAATTGGTGGAATTATTATTATAAAACGTGGAGCAATAGAAATTATGGCAGTATATGATTATTTAGCTTCTAATAATAAATATTCTAGCCATCAAGGTTCACTAAAATTAAAATTATCGTTCTAACTAGACACTTATATCATAATTTAAAGATATTAAGTGTCTAACCCGGATATTGCATGAAGGTATCAATATTTATCTCTGAACCCCTTGTAATATAAGGAGTTTGGAAGAATTGCGCAAAAATACAAATTGTATATTTAAAATTTTATATATTTTAGCCTGTAGCCCTCATGAGACAAGGGCTAGCACAATTGGTTCATTTCTATCATGCAATATCCGGGCTAAGGTCTATGAAGATTTATTGCATCTATACAAGCGAATGTGGCAATTTTTGTTATCTCACTTGCTGATGCCCCCATTCGTACTATTTGCACCGGATATTCAAAACCATTAATTATTGGTCCGATAAAAACCCCCCTAGCTAATTCTTTCAATAGTTGCGTTGAGATTGCAGCCGAATGCAGACCAGGCATAATCAAGACGTTAGCAGGGCCTGATAACCGACAAAATTTATAGGAATTACGTAAATTGGGGTTCAGAGCAACATCAGCTGACATTTCACCATCATATTCAAAATCCAAATTCATACTATCTAAGATTCTAACAGCCTCTCTTACTCGATTTGCCTTTTCTCTCATTGGATTACCAAAAGTTGAGAAAGAAAGTAGCGCAATCTTTGGCGTCATCCCTATATTTCTTGCTATACTGGCAGTCTGCAAGGTTATTTCTACAAGTTCTTGCTCACTAGGCAGTTCAGTTACGCTATTATCAGCAATAATTATATTATGATCCTTGGCAATCATAATAGAATATCCTAATATTCTATTATTTTCTTTAGGTTCCATTACCTTCATAATATCATCTAAGCTATTATAATAGCTCTTTGTTACACCAGTAACCATACAATCTGCATCGCCACAAGCTATCATAATAGCTGAGAATATATTTCTATCACTTTTAACTAGTCTAGCACAGTCACGATATAAATAGCCTTTACGCTGTAATCGACTATAAAGAGTATCTATATATTTATTAAGATTTTGGTTAATAGCCGCATTCATTATGGTAATACCCTCTAAATCATAATTCATGCCTATTTTATTTAAAACAGCTGATATCTTATCATATCTACCAACTAGGATAGGGTGAGCATGACCAGCATCCCGCATAGTAATAGCAGCCATAATGACTTCTTCTTCTTCACCTTCAGCAAGAACTACTCTTTTAGGTACTGATTGTTGAATTCTTTCAAATAACAAATTCATATAATGCGAGGTAGGATTTAGTCTGCTCTCCAATTCCTTTGCATAGCTTTTGAAATCAAAATCTGTAATTTTAGCAACCCCACTATCTATAGCTGCTTTAGCTACTGCCATTGAAACAGTAGTAATTAATCTCGGGTCAAACGGTACAGGAATTATGTAATCTAGACCAAAAACCATTTTCCTACCAGGATATGCTTTATAAACTTCATCAGGCACAGCTTGTCTTGCTAATTCAGCTAAAGAAAATGCTGCAGCTATTTTCATTTCCTGATTGATAGTAGTAGCTCTAACATCCAAAGCTCCACGGAAAATATACGGAAAGCCCATAACATTATTAAGCTGGTTATTGTAATCAGAGCGTCCTGTAGCAATAATCGCATCACTTCTGACTAGCTGTATATCTTCTGGAGTAATTTCTGGGTCCGGATTAGCCATAGGAAAAATTATGGGATTTTTAGCCATGCTAGCTACCATTTCTTTCGATACCGCCCCTTTAGCAGATAAGCCAAGGAATACATCAGCTGATTTCATAGCATCGCTCATGGTGCGCAAATCAGTTTCAGCCGCGTATAATTCCTTCCATTCATTCATACCTTCTTGCCGACCTTTGTAAACAACCCCCATTTTATCACATAGTATAACATTTTTTTTGTCGACACTAAGAGCAATTAGTAATTCAATGCAGGCAATCGCTGCCGCCCCTGCCCCACTTACTACTATTTTCAGACTATCCAATGAACGATTTGTAATATAAGCCGCATTAATAAGACCTGCCGCAGCAATAATAGCCGTTCCATGCTGATCATCATGAAAAACCGGTATCTGCATACAGCTTTTTAATTTTTCCTCAATTATAAAACATTCGGGAGATTTAATATCTTCTAAATTAATACCGCCAAAACTATAGCCAAGATGTTTTACGGCATTAACAAACTCATCTGGATCAGTAGTATCTATTTCAAGATCAATAGAATCAATGTCAGCAAATTTTTTGAATAAAACAGCTTTGCCTTCCATTACCGGTTTTGACGCAGCTGCCCCCAAATCACCAAGCCCAAGAATGGCTGTACCGTTAGTTATTACAGCAACTAAGTTACCTCTAGCCGTATATTTATAAACATCATCTATATTTTTAGCAATCTCAAGACATGGTGCTGCTACCCCTGGGGTATAAGCCAAAGCCAAGTCCTGTTGAGTATCCAAAGGCTTAGTTGCAGCAATGGCAATCTTGCCTGGCTTACCATGGCTATGATATTCTAAGGCTTTAAGATAATTCATTTTATTCATTTCACTCATAGATATTACTCCTTGATTACTTGCGTATACTGTTAGATATTCATCCACATCAAAACCGACAACGACACTATTGAAAAAAGTGTTGTGAAGGTAATAATTGATGCCATAGATTCTGGATCCCCACCAAGCTGACGTGATAAAACATAAGCAGTGCTGGCACATGGTAGACAACTATATAGAACCCCAACTGATTTAGCAGTACCAGTGATTGACATTAGTGACAATACAATTATTGTAACAATAGGAAAAGCCACTAACTTAACAAAACTAGTAAATAATACATTATACACAATCGTACCACGCATGAAGAATTTAAGACTTGCTCCAACATTTAGCATACCTATAGCTAAAGCAGAATCAGATAGGGTAGATAAGGTTTTCTTAATGCTAAGATGTAATTCTAAATTAGAGTAATTAAAAAGGAATCCAATGATACTAGCGATAATCAAGGGGTTTTGTAGTATCAATTTAAGCATTAATATAAAGCTAGCTTTAGGCGACTTAGCTACTGAACTATCAGGGATATAACGTGCAAAAATCATTACTGATATGATATTAGTAAAAATGATCATATAAGATGAAATCACCGATACTATCGCAAGCCCCTCCTGCCCCAAAAGAGGACTACTAACACCAAAAAAGATATAACTATTATAGCGTACCGCTCCCTGAAAAGTTGAGGTAAACTGAATCTTGTCAAAGTTGGTTTTCTTCTGATAAAGGATTAAAGCAATAGCAATAATAGAAGAAGAGATGATTAATCCTAATACCAGTCTTATTATAGAAGATGCATTTAAATCAGCTACAGATATATTATTGAAAAGCATAACAGGAAAAAGAAAAAAATATGATAATTTTTCTATTCCTCTCCAAAACTCTTCAGAAGTCAGCCATTTTCTTTTGATAATACTACCAAGCAAGGGAATCAAAAGAATAGGTAATGTACTAGAGAAAATGTCATTCATCAGTCTACGATTATCCAAATTGCTAATTGTCATGCAACTGTAAATTATGCATTACAATTAAATTTTTCATTTTGCATAATATCAGAGTTTTATTGCAAATCAAGACGTATGTATAGCTAACCAAGGAATGTTTTTATCATACCTTTAATATCTTCTCTTTCTATCTCTCTACACTTCCTTGTGGAAATCGGGAAGAGTTAACTATAACGCCAAGGTGGAACGCACAAAGAAACGGATAAGTTTTTTACAGTAACAACTGTATTTTGTAATGAATAATCGTCGTCCACCCTAATTAAAGCTATCGCCATATTTTGATAAGCTGAACATACTACGCCAATTTTTACATTATTGGCAATAATCTCATCATCTTTTGCTATATCTGAACTGCCTGTAGTAGCAGATATACTCTCCTTCCCCTTCGAATTGGAACGTAAAACAAGGGGTGAGTGAGCGGAGCGTACATCTAGTACGTGAGCACGCGAATCCCCCACAGTTTTACGGAGCCAATTCGAAGGGGAAGGAGAGTATAATTTAAATATTTTTTTTCTTACAACTCCTTGGTATTTTGTTCTAGAAATAACTTCCTGTCCAATATAACAACCCTTGGTGTAACTTATAGCATTTAACTCCTCAGCACCATATTCGATCGGAATAGATCTGCTGGCAATTAAATCATCATAGCCGTCAACTATGGCAAAATTATATTTATCATGCTGATATAAGCCTTTTATTTCGGTGGTTGTTAAAAAATCATCTTTATTAACAATGGAACGAAAACCAAGCTGGTTATAACGGGGGTCTTGGTAGCTATTAAGTTGCAATTGTTGCTTTGAGTAAATAACCTGATAGCCGTGAGTTAGGTCATTCACTTCAATTTTAGCACGTAACTTGTACTGCACTAAGTGATTTTTAAATAAATCAGACTGATTAATATTTATATCAATAAAAAACCTTGTTGCCGATAGTTTCAATACAAAAAAATCAAATAAATATCTTCCTTGATTATTTAGAGCATAAGTGTAACAATAATCACTATTTTTTATATCATTAGTTGTCAAATTATGCAAAAAATTCATCGCATCACTACCTGTAACCTCAATGATTGCTCTATTTGTTAATATTTCATACATAACCACTAACTACCACATTTTAATTGACTTTACAGCTTTTATAACTACTATACTACACTGACGCAACAATTGTTTGCTATAAATTATTTATTATATGAGATGCACTTCCTATTGTACAACTTCTGAATATAAGATGAACGATTTAGTAATAAATCTCAATAAGATAGGTCTTGAGCCTAAACATTTCGATGATGTACTATATATTCAAAAAGAACAAAGAGAAAATTCAAACCCTATAGATGTTTTCTTTTTCCCTTTCGGCTGTGTTACTATATGGGGGGCTGAAGAAAGCCAAGAAAAAATGATCCTTGCAGAAATAGCAGTTCTTAAAACTAATCAAAATGATGAGCTAATTTCCGACTTTATTTATTTTGACTACAATGAAATTACCGATAAAACATTTATCGACGAAGAAAAAAATCAAATCATTCTCTCCGATAAATCAACTTTCATAAAATTATCTATCTCCCATGCTTTAGCTCAGTCAGTTAAACTTAGTGTGCTAGAAAAATCGGTAAGTAATTTAATTGTAAAAACAACTCCAATTCAACAAGAATTAGCCAGTACTGGTAGTGTATCTCTGTCAAAAAAAGAAATATCCCAACAAATTGGCATATTATTTAACGAACGATATTCGATTAATTTACACAGCGATATACTAGATACTCCTGAATTCTTCTGGCGTCGCCCTAGTTACGAACCTTTATACTTAATGACTGCAGAGTTCCAAGATATCCAAATTCGTCAAAATATTCTTAACCATCGACTGAACATGATCCATGAGCTATACAATATTCTATCAAACGACTTAAACTATAAACACTCCACTAGACTTGAGTGGATTATTATAATATTGATTACTATAGAAGTTGTCTTATCTCTTGCTCATGATCGACTCCTCTTTAAAATAATTGACTATCTGCTAGACAAAATTTAAGAATATATCAAAAATAAAAATATTCATCTTTTTGTTAAGAAATATATAATAAACACTTAGTGTCATCTTAGTTTTGTATTATACTTTATATAATGCGGTATACTTTACACATGGCATTTAAAAGTTATAGGAAAAATAGCCCGGGTTTCATGGATTAACAAATTACGTAAATATATACTCAAATGATTTGAAGAATTGGTTTTTGAGAATATCAGGGACTCGCATATTCACGTACCCCATGTACGATGCGTGTACTCGTTCCTTATTTTCAAATCCAATTCTCCAAATCATTCGAGTATATCAGATCACAATGACGTCAATTTATTATGGCTAAATGCTAATCAGGTTAGCTATAACTAAAAATATTTAACAAATTTTCTACATTATCTGTATCAGCAAGTTTATTATTCTTATATTCCCGGCATTTAAGACATTTGTGGGTTAAGACCAAACCTTTTTTACCATCTACTTTATAGGAAATTGGCTGCATTAGTCCATTACATCCGGAAGCCCTATCCCCAGGCTTAACATCTACATGCTTACTGTAGAAACATACTGGGCAATGATTAGTATAACCATTACCTTGGATGAATTCACTACACATTTCACAAAGAAAATCTTCTTTATTTCTATAAAACTTTTTTGTTGCCATTAATTTAACTTATTCTTGTAATCTATAAGGACTTCATTAATAACACGCCAAGATTGTGGAACTTCAACAGCGTTTGTTCCTTCAAAACCAGCAACGATTATCAAGGCTTTCCACAAGCTCCAGGCACGACCGCGAGTCCAGGTATCGGCATCCAACAAAAGCATTGCACGAAAGACTTCCCTGCTTTTTTTTCCAAACATATTCCAAGCGATTGCTAGATCGCAAGCGGGATCACCGATCCCCAACCCTCCAAAATCAATGACAGCACTCAACTTTCCTTCTTGCACTAACAGGTTACCTGCACTGATGTCACCGTGAACCCACACCGGTAAACCCTGCCAGATGGTTGCAAGTGCCGCTTCCCAAACCTCAATAGCAACACTAGCCTCAATCTTGTCCTTCAGGATGTCAATTGCTTGCCGTGTTTCAACATCATAGGTCATTAACGTCCCCCCACGATAAAAATTATGCGATCCGGGCAAAGGTCCATCCGTCGTATCGATACGTTGCAGAGCGATGAGAAACTGTGCGAGACTGGTTGCAAAGTCACACTGATTAGCTATATGTGAAGATGCAGCAGTGTCGCCCTCAATCCAGCGGTAAATTGACCATCGCCATGGGTAACCCTCACCAGGTTCTCCCATTGCCAACGGCTCTGGAATTGAAAGAGGCAGCAAAGGTGCTAATTTAGGCAACCACTTTTGTTCTATTTCTACCTTCATTGCATACTTTGCTGCACTTGGCATGCGTACAAGCATCTGTTTACCTAAGTGAAATGTTCGGTTATCCCACCCCCCAACTGCAACTGGTTGCACAGGCAAATCTTTCCATTGAGTAAATTGATTGGCGATCAATTTACTCACCAATGTGCTGTCTATAATTAATTTCTTATTATCTACTATTTGTGTTTGATCCATTTTATTTACTTCACTTGGGCTTTGGTTAGGAAAATTTTTGCCTTTACCGTATATACATGACTAGGTTTGAATATATTTCTTTATCATCCTTTTCACTGAATTATCCAGCATAAGCTCTTGATGATTACAAGCAAAGTCTATCCATCTTAAATCATGTGATTCGGCATTTTTTACAAAACAGTCGTTGCAAACGGTTTTCAACAAAAATCTCACATCATAATGATAATGTTCCTGCTCTTTAGTATTACCGGGAATAAAATGAACATCTATATCATAAATTTGCCTAGAAATTGGTTCAATATCTAAAATTCCAGATTCTTCCTGAGCCTCTTTAATTGCCACAGCTAAAAGGTCACTATTACCATCACAATGCCCTCCTGGCTGCAACCATTTACCTAACTTACGGTGATGCATCAATAAGAATTTTGTTTTATTAGAATTAAGTAAAAATCCTGAACTGGTAAAATGCCCTTCTTTTGTTTCTCTACTAAACGGATTTTTACAATTATCTAAAAAACCTAACATCCTTTCTTTATATTCATTTTCTTCTTGAAAATTACTGATATAATTTTTTATATTATCACGCAAATTCATAATATTTCTTTTCGTCCAATTTCTGTCATTTCTATCACCAGCCGCTTTATTTTTCCGATTTCTGACTTATTTGCGATTAATAACGCATCTTTAGTATTAATAATTATTATATTATCAATTCCTATTACAGCGGTAAGCTTATTATTAGAGCTAATGTATGAATTAGTACTATCAATGCTAATAACATCACCTTCACAGTAATTATTGGTTATATCTTTCTTTTGCATTTGCCATAAAGAATACCAACTGCCAATATCATTCCAACTAAAATTGGCTTCCATCATGATCATTTGACTAATATTTTCAATTATAGCATAGTCTAAAGAAATTGGCGTAATATGGATGTATGGTTCTAAAGCAAGAGTTATATTATTATAATTTTTAGTTGCAGAATAATATGCTTCATATGCTTGTTTAAGAAGTTTCCTTTGCCATAATTTAGCCTGTTTTAGAATAAAATCTATATTAAAAATAAAAATTCCTGAATTCCAAAAATATTTGCCATTTTTATATTTGTCGTTTTCTTCTAAATAATTTTGTGCCTGTTGAATATTAGGTTTCTCAACAAATTGCTCAGTTTTGTAAATTCCATCTGCTAATAACTTGTCTATTTTAATATAACCATATTCACTATTTGCAAAACTAGGTCTAATACCAATAGTACAAATACCAAATTTTGTGAGATAATTCAAAGATTTATTAATAGTATCTAAGTAATTATCAACATCGTGTATATAATGGTCAGAAGGCAGTAATATAATCGTATCGTAACCATTATTCTTTGCTTGAATAGCTGATATAATTGCACATGACGCTGTATTTTTAGCCACAGGCTCTATTATTAAGTCTGCTTCTATATCTAGCTCTCTAAGTTGCTCTTGGGCTATTACTTCATAATCCTTAGCAATTATTAGAGTTGGTTTACCTAAAGTTCTATTGGTAATCAAGGTTTTTTGGATTAAACTAAAATTCTCAAATATTTTGATGAATTGTTTAGGTTGCATTTGCCGCGATAATGGCCATAATCTTGTTCCTAGACCACCAGCCATAATTACTGGTTTTACTTTCATATATTTTGATTGTTTAATGGTTAAACTAAATCAACTTATAGTATAAAATATGAAAGAAGTCCACTAAAAATAAATAGGAGAAATGTCTATGCCCAAACCACTTAAGAAAAATAATTATCTCTTTAAAATAGCTGGAATAATTATAATCATTTATGGTTTATATCAAGGCTATGTAGAGTTTTATGATCACCAATGGAGATATTTGACTCCTACCGACCAACAAGTACAGAAATATACAATTAGTGCAGAACACGCCCTACATTTATACCAATTAATGAAAGATACTCATGAAATATTAACCAAACATAACATAAATTATTGGATTGAGGGTGGCACGCTTCTTGGAGCGGTAAGACATAATGGTATTATACCTTTTGACGATGACTTGGATATTGGCATAATGCATGCTGATGAAATCAACTTACAAGATATATTACCAGATTTTATAGAGTTAGGTTATAAAATTCGTCATCAGAACTTTTATACAATATGCGATAAAAGATGTATAGATATCTTTATCTTCCGACAAAAAGGCAACAAATTTCTACATAGTAATTTAAGAACATTAAATAGATTTCCTAATGATTTTTTTTATGTTAATGAATTATTTCCACTAAGAAAATATCAATTTGGTGAGATTGAAGTTTATGGCCCTAATGAGTTTAAAGGAAATCTAGATAGAGCTTATCCGGAATGGGATAAATATGCTGTAATTCAACAACCACATAATTTCCATGTTACCCTTTCACCTATTGAAAAAAAGACTAAATTCACTTTAACCCCGAAATTATTAGAACCAGCTAAACCAACTGGTCCTTTAGAAAATCGAGTAATTCCAAAAATCGTTAATTAAATAGTAATTTTTCAAATGTTTTATACTATATTATTGCTTACTAGACCTGTTGTTTCATTTAGTTTATTTGCTTGGTTTTATCATAAAACCATCAAACTACATGCAGAATTAGGCTTTCTATCAAATAATTATTTAGAGACAAACCAGCAGAATCAAATTTTGCAGCAAGAAAAAATTTCTTATATTCAAAAGATTGAACAATTAACTAGGTTCTTATGTCTTAAGAACCTAGTTAAGACAGAGGTATTGTGATATAAATATTATTTCACCTCTGTATCACTACTGGAGCTTTGTTGAGAAGGTTCGCTATTATCAGAAGTAGTAGGCTTAATTCTACCAACCATTTCATCTAGTGATACTTGGAAATAATCTGCTAGGGATACGATGACTGCACTACCTAAAATTTTTTGTTTACCATTATCTTTCATAAACTGAGGTAGAGTTTCTTCACTAGACCCAATATTTTTAGATAATACGTATATACTAAGTTCTTGCTGCTTCAATTTTCTTTTGACAAATTCTCTTAAGTTGGTACTAATATCCTTAGGAGATACATTGAGAAATTCCTGTATTTTTTGATAAGGCAGTGTATAATCACTCCTACCTACAACTTCATCTATGGAACATTTGAAATAATTTGCAATTTTTAATATAGTTATTAACTTTGGATTATCTCTTACAGCATTAATAATCTTAGATAGAGTAGAACACGGAATATCAATTTTATATGCTAAATCCTTCTTTTTTAACTTTGTTTCCTCTAATTTTTTCTTTAAAAATATTTGTATTTGGTGAACAAGAGCCATGTATTCTCATAATCAGTTATTTTTATAAAAACAATACTCACCCCAAAATTGGGGGTATTTTTTCTTGACACCTCAAAATAACTATACTAAACTCTCAAAAATAGAATGAGATCGTAAAAAAAACATCAGTAATTACTGACTTTTTTTAAAACCAAAAATATATTTTGGTAAATCTCAAACTAAAAAAGCCAGTATAATATTCAAGTATTAAGCTTATTAATGAGCTAAAACTAAAAGTATTATATCTGGGTATAAACTAGGTAAGTACCCAAAAGTTTTGCGGCTCGAAGTACTTACCAGTGAAATTAATCCAATAACATTGTTATTAAATTACAACCTATTATTGAGGTGTTAACCATGATTATACACAAATTCCTTCAACTAGTCAAACCCATTATTCAACTAGTCAAACTCTAGGACAATTTAAAAGTCACAACTAATGATATAAAATACTAAATTATAATTGTCATCGCGAGCCACGGAGTGGCGTAGCGATCCAAATAAACAGCTTGCTATTTATTTTTACCACTGCAACTTTTGGATTGCCACGTAGCCGCTTTACGGTTTCTCACAACGACGTTTATAAATTTTTTTACATATTTTCCTACTATTAATTGCGACTTTTAAATTGCCTTGAGTCAAACTCCATACACAAAGATAGTAGAGTAGAATTATGGATGATGACCCACCCTTACTAGACACTGTTAACAAAGCTTATTTAGTTGGTGAATAAAGTCTTTTTTGCTACAAATTATAAGATTTTTTTGAAATAGCTATATTATTCCGGCAAAAATCTTATTAATTTTCACTAAAAAATCCATTAATTCATCAATCAAATAAGCTTTGTTAACAGCGTCTAGCATCAATTACTATTCTTTAAGATAGATATAGAGCATAGTCTTTAAGCTTTATCCAAAACCTTCTCTGTTTATCTATGATCCTGAAAACAATTAGCAATAAACGAAATTAATAAAAAGTAAAGGTAACTAAATGGATAACACAATACAACTATTACTGCTCTCAGTAATTGGCATAATCATTGTGGTGATACTCTTAATCATGATTTCTATCAAATGGCTTTACAATATTTGGTTCAATATCGACCATGTTGCTAAGAGGAGTGAAGACTTTCCCCATACTTTTACAAACGATATAGAAGAAGTAAAACTATTACGCCAAAAATTAAAAGAACTTATTAATATAACTGCTAAGGAAGAAGAAAAAATATTGCAGAGTGTATTCTTTTCAGAAGAGATAAAAATATGCATCAACATGTTACTTATTGAGATCAGGGAATTTAAGGAGCAGAATCAGCTGAGTAAAAAACAAGAAGCAAGTAGCAATGATAATAATTAAATAGAGTCAATCATTTATTTTGTGTAAATAAATTACTAAAATCTTTGACAACAACTTATATTGTTTCTTAACACTCATCTTTTTTTCCTTGCAATTTACTTATTTTTTTACAAATTTACTCGGATTAATATATTTTTAGACACTTATATCATAATTTAAAGATATAAGTGTCTAGAGGGCATTATAATTTTTCCTACGATCTTTAAATCGTTCTGTAAATTGGGAGTAATGTTAGTTTGATTAGCTATATTTAAAATTTAACTAGTCCATTAACGTAGAAAGAGTGGGTAGTAAAGTTTTTTTTAAAACTATAATCATAGCCAGCAGCTAGTTCAAGCGCTAAAACAGATTGCATATTTACGTAGCCTCCTAAAGTGTACATAAAATTCTTTGGAGATAATCCTGTAGGTTGTGTGGAGGGGGGTATTGCTTGGGTCTGATGTGCTATATTAGTAAAGCTAATTATGCCAGTTGAATTTTTTAGTAAAAGAGTACTGTCTAATTTTAAGTGAATCTCAGGAATAATTGAAATATTTTTTACCAAAATGCTTTTACTTAAACCTATACCAGTTTCAAGTAATATTCTTTTTCCTCTTTTAGCTGGGATATTAATATTAAACTCTTTCCTATATTCTGTAAAATTTCCGATTAAAAAATGATCAAATACTATTCCTACTATTGGTTTGAACAACAATTTATCTAATTTAAGTTCATAGTAAGTTTCAAGTTTCGCACGTGTTATATCACCTTTAGTCTTGCTATGAACTGCAGCCCCTTCTCTTCTTCCTAGATTCTGAATGAAGGCTTTACCATATTTGATATAAGAATTTAGATGTATATTTGGTAATAGTGTATATTTGCTGTAAATTGCAGCTACATGTAAAATAGTATTTTGTTGATCATTAAAGATGCTTTGAAATTTAGTATACGAACTTGCAGTAGCATACGCGATTCCTATAATAAGCTTATCAAGAGGTTGTACATCAAAACCTAAAATGAAACCTTGCTGATTATTTTTAAAGGCTAAAATACTTCCCCTTTGTTTGCTAATAGACCTTACAAATTGAATCCACCCTCTTTTTCCAATATAATAATCATTATCTCCTGCTTCCACCACATTTACTGTAGAATTATGTTGTAATATATTATTTCTAATACTTAAAGCATTAGAAATTAAATTCAAGTAATCAAATGCTATAAGTGTAGTATGTCTTACTATATTGTTCTCAATATTAAAATTATTAGGTGTGATATAGTTCTTTTTTTCATCTAATATTTGATCTAATAAATTGGATTGAGGAAAGTTTGAATCATCTAGTGGATTTTCAGAATTTAGTTTTAATTCTGTTGGTGATGATATAGCTGATAAATTATTGCTTGTATTGTCTGTGTTGTTGAGGTTAATTAAAGAAGATGTAGAAGCTGTTGTAGTTGGACCAGTAGATAGACGCTCTACTGGTCCTGCTATTAGAGAGGGGGGATCATATAGTGGAGCTATTTCTGTTATTGGGGGTATCTCTGTTGCCGTAGCTATCTCTGTTATTGAAGCTGTCTCTGTTACTAAGGCTGTTTCTGAGACTATTTCTGTTATTGGGAGTATCTCTGTTGCCGAAGCTATCTCTGTTATTGAAGCTGCCTCTGTTACTAAGGCTGTTTCTAAGGCTATCTCTGTTATTGGAGGTATCTCTGTTACTGTACCTGTCTCTACTATTAAATCTTGAGATTCCACTATTATTGGTACAGTCGTTTCCTCAAACAATCTTTCCAGCCCAAAGCTTTCTTCAACTATTTCATCTGAAGCAACATCTGCATTATCATGTTTACCTATACTCCTTTTTTTTCGATAGTTTGGATCAGATAGCTCTAACTCGTCTTGCAATGATAATAAATTTATTGTTACAGGAGTTTCTTTATTTGCACCTCTTAGAGATAATAACTCATCTTCAGAATCCATCAACTTTCTATCGTTAACTTTTGTTTGCGTGTAACTTTCTGATTGGTATCTATCTACTATTGGTATAGTATTTTCTGTAAACAATCTTTCCAACCCAAAATTATTTCCTAGCGCTTGATATGGATCAACGCATGTATCCACCTCTTCTTTTGTAACCGGTTGGGTAATATGATGAGTTGAAGGCATATTTGCTAACTGATGTTCAGATTCAATGAGGGCTTTTCTTTTTTTTTCTAATTCATAGATTTCAGTTTCTTTTTGCTGGATAGCATTTGATTTTTGATAGTACATATCTTCTTTTTCTTGAAGTTGTAACTCATAACTTTCTATCATACTTATACTTTCTATTAAATTCTCTGACTCTGTGTTTACTCTTTCAAGTCTAACATAAGGACTAGGGGTTACACTAGATGAGGACTGTTTAACAATCGCTTGTTTCCGTTCCTCCAAGTCAAAGTTGCTTGGAAGCTCAATAGCATATTCTAGTCCTGTTGTATTGATAGGTTTTACTAATAGTGGGTTTGGAACTGGATTGTAAATATATTCCTCTTCGTTAGGTAGTAATGAGTAATTGTTTATAAATTCAACAGAAATATTTTGCTTTGTTTCTTCTCTAGATAATATCTCATCCATGATATTTTGTTTCTTGAAATCACTGTTTCTTTTGAGATGAAGCAACACTGAACAATCAGCTGTTAATGAATTAATATGCTCTTTTAACTCGTTTATATCTTTAAATGGGTTTATTATTTGTAACCGTTCTTGTTTTAATTTTTTCAATTTGCCATTCGCATTATCAATAGCACTCCATATTGCTTCTACTTCTTCATTATAAGAGTAATTTAGATATAAATTAGTTGACTGTCCTGTTTCTTCATTAAGTCCTGCCGCTAAAACATTAGATGTATAAAATTCTTGCAATAAAAGAAATAGGGAGACAAAAACTATACATATTTCCACTAAATATCTATTAAGATATCTATTTTTTACTATATGAAATAACATCATATCTATTACCACTAATTAATCTATTTACTAAAAATTAATTAATATTAATTCAATTGTCATAGCGATACAAAGTAAAAAGTATATTTATCGTTTTATTTTTAGAAAAGAAGCTACTATATTTTATAAAAAATTATAATTATAAATTAAACGTACTCTTTAAGCTTTCCCTTTGTCTAGACAAAAAACTAGATAATTTGAGATATAATTCTCAAAAATTAAATTGTTGTTTTTATGCAATATTCTTTTCGAAATATACACACTCTAGAATTTTGTAATCTAAATCTAACCTGAATATTGCATGAGAAGAGGTTTATGGTATGGTTGTATGAATTTTGAAAATTAAAAATTAGCAAAGTAGAGAAAAGGGGGTAAAAATGCTCTAAAATCGATAATTTTCTGATTTTAGATAAAATCCCCCCTTACCCCATTTTATCTAAGCACCGGGAACAGTGCTAATTTAGCTCATTCTAGAGCTAAAACCTGCAATATATTATTCCATATATGCTGATAAGGATATGAAGAAGATAGCAGAAACTTGATACGTCTGCTATTGCGAATAATTACTGCTCCGATTTTGAACAATTTCAAACGTATCGTTCCTACCTGTGCTTTAGCTAATTCAGTACCCTGCAAAAACTTGTCACGTATATATTCTACTAATGTATAGGCAAGACTCGATAAAATTAGTTTGAGTTGATTAGCCGACCATTTATGGCATGAAGTGCGATCGGCAAATAGCTCTAACTGTTGCTCTTTTATACGATTTTCCATATCTCCACGCATACAGTAAATTTTATCATATAAATCTTCTGGCTTACCTGATAGATTAGACACTGTTAACAAAGCTTATTTAATTGATGAATTAATGGATTTTTTAGCGAAAATTAATAAGATTTTTGCTGGAATAGTGTACCTATTTCAAAAAAATCTTATAATTTGCAGCAAAAAAGACTTTATTCACCAACTAAATAAGCTTTGTTAACAGTGTCTAGTTACTATATATCTTGGATTCTCGCCAAGGCTAGTTACTTCTGCTTTTCCAACTATCGTGCGCTGACGACTCCAACTATCGGCCTGATATTTAAATTCACTAAAAAAGCGTTGCTTCTTTTAGGTTCTGTGAAGTTTTCTAACGAAGCCATATAAAAGCTCCAACAAATTGCAAAAAAGACAAGAAATCAGTAGCAGTTTTATCAAATCTCGAAAAAATTCGTCTAAAATGTTTAATTTTACCAAAAAAACATTCGATCGAATGACGTTCTTTATAGATATGTTTATCGTACTCCCTTTGCTGTTTTCGGTTCTTTTTTGATGGAATAACAGCTATACAATTTTGCTCTTCAAGCTGCTCAATAAAAGCATTGCTATCATATGCCTTATCGGCAAGGAGCATAGTATTTTTAATATCTTTAACCAATGAGTTGGCTTGTGTAATGTCATGTCTTTGACCTGCAGTTAAAATAAACTTTAAAGGATTACCAAGAGCGTCAACTAAGGCATGGATTTTAGTAGTAAAACCTCCTTTACTACGCCCTAAAGCTTCTTGATCTTGGCTATCTTTTTTATAACCTGCTGAGCATGCATGGGCACGAACTATAGTAGCGTCAATCATTGTTGATTCCATGTCAGGATTAGCTTGTACTTGCTCAAACAAATCGGTCCATATTCCTTTATTAGACCAAGTTTTAAACCTCATATGCACTGCTCGCCATGAACCATAAACACTCGGTAACAACCGCCATTGGCATCCTGAACGTGTTATGTACCATATTGCTTCAATAAATCGTCTAAGCTTATCCTCATTTCTTGTTTTTATATCTTTTCTTTTTCTTAATATTTCAATAATTTGTTGCCATTCTCTGATTTTTATATGATAATTCATTCCGGTAGTGTTTTTGATTGTCTAAAATAGAAAATACACTACCTCTCCTTCTTTTTAATTTATTTTTTTACAAAACTTCACAGAACCTAATTGTTTAGTCCCAGGATGTGGTGGTTAGGGTTAATAATAAATTTATTTGGATCAGATGTCCATGTTTTTATGATAAATTCATAAGGAGTTAAACCTTTAAGAGCTTTAAGTCTTTTTGCGAAATTGTAGGCATTGATAAAATCATATAAATGTTGTTTAAGTTGCTGATGATTGTCATAATAAAAACGTTTAACAGTTGCCTCTTTAATAGTACGATTCATACGTTCTACCTGTCCATTAGTCCATGGATGATTAACTTTTGTTAGCCTGTGTTCAATATTGTATTCATAGCAAATACGATCAAAAATATGCATCCAAGCATGCTTATCTACTGTTCTGTTAGTAAATTGAATACCATTATCTGTCAAAATAGTATGAATTTTATAAGGTATAGCTTTAATTAAATTACGAAGAAATTGTGCTGTTTCTGTCTTGGTACATCTTGGTAAAAGTTCTACATACACAAACTTTGAAGTGCGATCAATAGCAACAAATAGATAGAGTTTACCTTCTTCTGTTTTGACTTCAGCAATATCTATATGGAAATAACCAATTGGATAAAGTTTAAACTTCTTCTTGGTTTTGTTATTTCCTTTTACTTCCGGTAACCTACTAACATTATGGCGTTGAAGAAGTCTATGTAAAGAAGATCTAGTAAGCTTGGGAATACTGACTTGTAAAGCATATAAGCAATCATCTAAAGATAATAAAGTGTGTTTACGAAATGCTATACACATAGCTTCTTCTTCAGAAGTTAATACTGTAGAAGATGGTTCTTTGGGACCCATACAAGTATCTTGTAATGTAGTTCGTTTCTTCCACTTAGCAACTGTTTTAGGATTAATAGAATATTTTCTTGCTAAAGTCTTTAAGCTCTCTTGACTATTTTGGATTGCGAAACGTATTGCCTCTGTCGTTTTGGCACAGCCGTGTAATATTTGTCCCATAATTCCTCTCTTGATGGTAATTCTTTATAATATACACCATTACACCCTGGGACTAAACACCTAGTAATTGTAAAGGCTTCGTTAGATTGTTTCATAGTAGGCTCAAGCAGCTTGTTAAGTCTAGTATTTTGGGCTATTCCGACTATATATTGTACATTATTTTCATCGCACCAATCCAGCATCTGATGACGGCAAAATCCACTATCACCACGAAAAACAATCTCAACCTCAGGCCATGATTGACGAAAACGCATTACTTATCTTAATGTTTTCTTAGTAAACAGGTTTATAGGCTTTGTCTTTTCAAATATTTTCTTTTAGCCAAATTAGGAATTTTTTAAACCAACTAGCATCATTAGTATCCGTAACATTAAAATTATTCTTTTGTATTTTTAAAGATTGGTTTTTTACCATACCTATAGCAGTGGAGTATATATGGGGATTATAATCTTCAGCGAAACCCGGTAATATCTCTGGTTTACCAATTCGTACTTGTTTCTCAAAAATTTTGCTTGCTAGTTCTTTTACTCCTCGAAGCATTGCCCCTCCTCCGGTAATGACAATGCGATACGCGATCATATTGCCTGCTAAAACTCTATCATGCTCTGCTTGAACCATCAATAATATTTCTTCTACTCTTGGGCTGATGACCTGTGCAAGATATTTTGAGGTAATTGGCGGTCTGCCACTATCAGGAATTTCCATTTCGAAATCTTCTAAATTAATAATATTATCTTTATCAAGAGAAGATGGCATTGCATTACCATGTAGGATCTTGAGTTTTTCTGCAACGTTCAGGCTTACTGAAAAGACTTTTGCTATATCAGATGTAACATGAAAACTACCTATATCTATGTAGCTTGTATATATTAACTTGCCTGAGACAAACACCCCGAAAGAGGTAGTTCTTGCTCCCATATCAATTATAATAGAGCCAAGATTTTTTTCATCTTCTGAAAGACAAGCAATTCCTGATGCATAAATTGCTAGTATAATATTATTTATTTCAACATGACATTTTGCAAAACAATTGGTAATATTCATCAGCATATTAGAACTTGCTGTAATAATATGTAATTCACATCCTAATTCTCTACCAAACATCCCGATTGGATCTTCAATAGCATTATTATCATCAAGAGTAAATTCTATAGGAAAATAATGAATAATTTCTTGGTCTTTAATCTTGAACTCCAATAAGGCTTTTTTGATAAGTTTTTTGATATCTTGTTGTGAAATTGGTTGATTAGAAAGTTTTATTTTACTATTTGCATAATAAGACTTAGTGCCATAGCCTGTTAGTGATATAGTTATTTTTTTTATGTTTTTACCGCAATCTTTTTCTAATGCATAAATCGCTCCAACTATGCTATTTTCTGCATCTTTTAAATCTAATATGACTCCTGATTTAATACCTTTCGAGTGATGCAAAATCTGGCTTACTATTTTTGCATCCTCTCTTTTGTCAATATATGCTGCAATACCAGCTATTTTACTACTACCAAGGTCAAGAGTCACAAAATTAGACAATAGGGCTTTCATAATTTCTAATATTTTTCTATATAAGACTTACTAGAATCTCGTAAATCTATAGTTTTATAATTCTGATTAAATAATAAATTTTTCATATCCAATCCTGCAAGGTAATCTAAAGCATGGTCAAATCCTAAACTTGGCATTTTAACATTTATACCTTGCTCTAAATTTAAATCCCACCGCCTCTCTCCGTAACGTACGGAGGAGATGATTTTCTTAGCTAATTCAGGGTGTCTAGCTAAATCTTTAATTAATTTGCTAGTATAAATATTAGCATCCGATCCCACAACATGTAGAAGATTAGAGAACATACCTATATCATTGGTAATTTTATACCCTTCCTCATCAATAAGGAAAACTTTCCCATTAAACTGCCAGATAGCAATAGGCACTCTCTCAACTAATCTTATGTAAATAGTGTTAGGTAACCTTCTCTCGATAATTGCAACATTTTTAATCCAAGGATTGCGTTCTAAATTACCCTTTATTGCCCCCATATCTAGAGAAAGAATAGGTGTACCCTTATCAGCATTTAAAGTAGCCAATATATCTTCTTCCTTGGTATTATATTGCCCTTCTATTAAAACATTTTCAAGTTTAAAGCCAATATCAGAAGTAAATTCGTAAGTATTTTGGATAATTTCTTGTCTTATAGGAGCAAAATAGCTAGTAAAGAACAATGCAGACAGCAAAACCACTAGGGCAATTTTAATAAAAAATACCACTCTAATATACAACACTGCCAACTTTCGTCGCAGCGGTATATTGGCTTTTTTCTTCTTATTAGACGCTTTATTCCTCTTCATGTGTCAATACATGCTGTTTCTAAAATTCTTTCAACTAGTGTACGGAAATCCATCCCCTGTAAGGCAGCTATTTCTGGTATAATCGATAAGGGGGTCATACCAGGGTGAGTATTAACTTCTAGAGTAAAAAATTCATTCTTGCTTTCATCAAAAATAAACTCCGCTCTAACTACACCTCTGCAATTCATGGTTTGATATATTTTTTCCGACTCTTCTAATAACTTATTATACATATTCTGTGGTAGTGGAGCTGGACATAAATGCTCAGCAAATCCATCTGTGTATTTAGTATCATAAGCATAAAAACGTTGTTTCAGGAGTTTTATTTCCAATACCCCTAAAGCCTTGCCATTTAGAACGGCTACCTGCATTTCTCGCCCCTTAATATATTTTTCAATCATTACCTGATCACCATAAGGAAAATCATAATCAGCAAAATTAAAATCATCTTCAACAAATATTACTTCAACGCCTATACTTGATCCTTGAGCAATAGGTTTTATCACATATGGTCTTGGCATAGGATCGTCCCTGATATTATCAGATTTATTAACTACAATACTCTTGGCTATCTTAATACCATTAGCAACAAACCATGCTTTTGCATGTGTTTTACTAAATGCTAAAGAAGAAGCAAGAACACCACTATGAGTATAAGAAATCCGTAGGATATTGAGTAATCCAGGCAGACAACCATCTTCACCATAAGTGCCATGCAAACAATTATAAACTATATCAGGCTTTATCTGCAACAATACTGAAGCAATATCTACTCCCATATCTATAAAAGTAACTTTATACCCACTATCTACCAAAGCTTGGTTAACTCCCGAAGACGATACTAAAGACACTTCTCGCTCAGCCGACATACCGCCACCTACTACTGCCACATGTTTTTTTCCTTTATCGCTTAATATTGTAACCTTAGAATTGGCAATAAAGCTTGTTTGATATTTATGCATATTTCCCTATTCGTTTAATTTCCCATTTTAGACTAATTCCACTATCTTCAAATACCTTCTTTTTAACTAGATCACCCAAATCTTCCAAATCACGAGCAGAAGCATTACCGTGATTTATCATAAAATTACAATGTAACTGCGAAATAGAAGCCCCACCAATTTTGTATCCCCTCATACCAGCTTTGTCAATTAATTGCCATGCTTTATGATTTTCTGGATTAGCAAATGTACTACCACCAGTACGTTCTTTAATCGGTTGGCTTGCTAGTCTATTTTTATTTATTTCATTCATTTTTTCTAAGATCGTATTACTATCTCCTATAGTTGTCTTAAAGATCGCCTTAGTTATAATCAAATCTTGTGGTAAATTATTGCCACGATATTTAAAACCTATCTCCTTATTATGGATGGTGATAAAATTCCCTCTAGAGTCTATTGCTTCAATTGCTAAAATAATATCTTTAAATTCCGAGTTATAGGCACCAGCATTCATCACCACTCCACCACCTATAGTACCTGGTATACCACTTAGAAACTCGAAGCCAGTAATTGAATGTATCTGACAAAATTTAGCGAGATTAAAATTAAGGCAACTACTTCCTACCGATATTTGATTATCCGGCATTAATTCTATATTGGTAAAATTTCGACCAAGTTTTATTACAATCCCCTCTATACCACCATCTCTAATAATAATATTTGATCCCGCCCCTAAAACAGTTATAGGTCGTTGTTGTTGGTTTTGTGCTACAAAATCTGCTAAAGCCATTGAGTCTAATGGTTTAAAAAATATCTCCGCAGGTCCACCAACTTTAAACCAAGTTAGATGACCTAGATTGTAATTATTCCTATATTCACCAAGTAATTCCATAATTATAAAACATCTACTTAACAGATTTGTTGAGGTTAGCAAATTGCTGATGTAAATTATTTGCCCAAGCAGAAATACTCCCAGCACCCATCATAATTATTATATCATTTGGCATAGCCTCCTTGGCAATAATGCCAGCTATATCCTCGTGATTCTCAATAAATGATACCATTACATGGGATTTAGTATTTTTGATTTTGTTTACTAAGTTTCTTCCCGTTATACCATCTATTGGCTGTTCACCGGCAGCATATATATCTGTAATATACAACTGGTCAGCGTCAGAAAAACAAGTTACAAAATCATCAAATAAATATTTAACTCTTGAATATCTATGTGGTTGAAAGATTGCTATAACCTTACTATTTCGCTTATTAGCAATATTTCTTGCCGTAGCAAGTGTAGCTTTTACTTCCTCCGGATGGTGAGCATAGTCATCAATTATCGTAGCATTGTTATATTCTGCCACTTTAGTGAATCGGCGTTTTATCCCCTTAAAGCTATTAAATCCATTTTTAATAATTTTGATACCAAAATCAAGCTCTACAGCTATCGCAATAGCAGCAAGAGCATTAAGGATATTATGTCTTCCTGGGGTAGGTAAAGTAATTCTCTCGATAGTTGTTACGCCATGTACATTAGGTAAACTAATTCGCACATCAAAAGTTGATGATTCAATATCAGAATCTAAATTAAAGGCTTGTATGTTAGCATCATCCGAATCTATTCCATAAGTTATGACTCTACGCTCAACTATGTCATTTACTAGTTTTCTAACAACTTGATGATCAATACAAACAATTGCAAAACCATAAAATGGTAGATTAGTTATAAAACTCCTAAAAGCCTTAATTAAACTATCAAAATCATGGTAGAAATCTAGATGCTCAGGATCGATATTAGTTATCACTGCAATTGTCGATGGTATGTGAATGAAAGTTGCGTCAGACTCATCAGCTTCGGCTATTAGGTAATCCCCAGACCCAAGATATGCATTGGTAGATCTATTATTAATAATACCACCATTAATTAACGTTGGGCAAAGCCCAGCTGCTTCAAATAAACAGGTAACAAGTGATGTGGTAGTAGTCTTACCATGAGAACCGGAAACTGCTACGGAGCATTTTAGCCTCATTAATTCAGCAAGCATTTCAGATCGCCTAATTATTGGTATCTTTCTACGTAAGGCTTCCTGAACTTCAGGGTTATCTTTATTGATCGCCGACGAGATCACTACATATGAAACATCAGTGATATTTTGGGCATGATGACCAAGGAAAACCTTAATACCATTATTTTCTAGCCTTTTAGTATTATAATTTTCTGCTACGTCAGAACCCTGCACTTTATATCCGAGATTATGTAGTATTTCGGCAATGCCGCTCATACCGATTCCCCCGATTCCTATAAAATGCATAGTGTCAAGAGTTCCATTTATTTTTTTTAGCTCTAATAGAAACATGGTGTATAATAATTAGTTGTTAATCTCTTGCATAATCAGTTTTTAACTAAAGGTCAAGCTCTAATGATTTGAGTATACAACAATTATACTGTACACTAAGCGTTATTAGAGAAAAATTGTAAAAAATATTATAAGCTAACCCGTTTAATATTTATCCATAAAAAACTATAATGCCCCCTAAAATAGGACCAAAAAAAATAGATTAATCCGAGTAAATTTATTAAAAACAAGTAAATTGAAAGGAAAGAAAATGAGTATTAAGAAACAATATGCACCAGGATTTAAGGCGAAGTTAGCTATAGAATTAATTAGTGATAAAAAGAGTGTAGTGGAGATTAGACACTGTTAACAAAGCTTATTTAATTGATGAATTAATGGATTTTTTAGCGAAAATTAATAAGATTTTTGCTGGAATAGTGTACCTATTTCAAAAAAATCTTATAATTTGCAGCAAAAAAGACTTTATTCACCAACTAAATAAGCTTTGTTAACAGTGTCTAATTGAGCATAATATTAAAATCAGTATGGATCATAAAGGTAGGTGCTTTGATAATATACATATTGAGAGATTGTGGAGAACAATAAAACAAGAAGCAATATATTATTATAAGCCTGAAAGTATAGCTGATTTAGAGAAAATACTGAATTTATTAAGTGGTATAACAATGAGAGACGACATCAATCTCTCAATTATAAAAGACCAGCTGATGTTTATCGGCCAATAAAAGAGAATTAACTATGTTGAAATTTTGTATTATCTGTATTTTTTAATTATAAAAAATAGTTAATTTCTAAATAGTTAAAAACGGATTAACTTATTTTTTTGGTTTGACAATTGGGGTCACTATATACAACCTAGTGTTTTTGCTAGTTTTGTGATATAGTCTCAGTCAGTATTAATGAACTTAATACTTAATAAGTAATGAATGCCTTTATTGCTTAATGATGTATTCTTATGGATGAGAGAATTATCATGGAATATTACGATGATATTTTAAAATATTTTGAGTGTATATATACGTTTATAAAAAGGAAAATGTCCTTTAATAAATTGTATAATTAGGTTATAATTATTAATTACAATAAATAATATTATTTAGATTTATGTCAAATATCAGTCCTAGAGTTGATATAGCCTTCAAAAAAATCTTCGGTGTTGAAGAGAATAAGGATTTGCTTATTTCTCTGATCAATTCAGTTGTTTCCAAGGAAGATCAAGTAACAGAAGTAAAACTTCTCAATCCATATAACCCAAAAAACTTCAAGAGCGATAAATTGTCAATTTTAGATATTAAAGCACAAGGAGAAGATGGAAAAAAATTTAATATCAAAATCCAAATTACTGATGAAGCTGATTATAATAAAAGAGCCCTGTATTATTGGGCTAAATTATATACTGAGCAATTAAAAACCGCTGAGGACTATGCTACTTTATCAAAAGCGATTGGCATTCATATATTAAACTTTACTTCTATTTTAAATGAAGAGAAGTATCACAATGTCTTTCACATCGTAGAAAAAAATAGTGGTTTATTATATTTCAAAGATTTAGAGTTGCATACTATTGAACTAAATAAGTTTACCAATAATCTAAAAGAACAGCTAAGTGACTTAGTAAAGAAGGTGAAAACCTCCCTTGACAGATGGAGTGCTTTTTTAACTAGAAACGATTTGCTGAACAAAGACAATTTATCGAAAGAGTTAAATGATGCGAGTCTTAAAAAAGCTCTGACAGTGTTAGAGGTGATGAATTTTACTGAGGAAGAAAGGGAAACATATGAAGGCCAAATCAAATGGTTTCGTATGGAATTTAGTGCTCTCAAAAAATATGAACAAAAATATAGAGAAGAAGGTATCCAAATTGGCGAAGCTGGATTAATAAAAAAGATGCTAACTAATGGTAATTCTATCGAAACAATATCTAAAATGACGGGGTTATCTGTTAATAAAATAAAAAAATTAATATGAGGAAATTATGATATATTGCAACCAATCTAACCAAAAATCCTATCCTTTTGTTCTACCGGATTTGCCCTATGGTAAAGGTAATCTTGTGCCACATTTTTCCTCTGAAACTTTTGACTATCATTATGAGAAACACCATCAAACATACGTAAATAACTTGAACAATTTGTTACAAAATAATCAGGAATTACAAAAAAAAAGTTTGGAAGAGCTAATAATTTACGCAAGTATAAAGCCAGATGAAGCTGCCATATTTAATAATGCAGCACAAATATGGAATCATAGTTTCTTTTGGCATTCTATTAAGCCTTCAGGTGGAGGAAAGCCTGCTGGTATAATGTTAGATCAATTAAATAAAGATTTTGGTAGTTATGAAAATTTTGCTACTGAATTTAAGCAAGCGGCAATAAGTCAATTTGCTAGCGGTTGGGCATGGCTAGTATCTAATAATGGTAAATTACAAATAGTAAAGACCAGTAATGCTGAAACTCCTATTACTAAGTCTATGAAACCTTTGCTTAACTGTGACGTTTGGGAGCATGCGTATTATATAGATTACCGCAACAAACGTCCAGACTATGTTTCAGTTTATATAGAACATATGATTAATTGGCAATTTGCTGAAAGTCATCTTTAAAACTACACATGCAGCTTTGGAAGGTTTTAGCCCACAACTGTCGAAGGTTAGAAGAGGAAGGGGGTTTAGAGGCTATAATGGCAGTTTAAAAGTTGCGGGCAAATAAAAATTGACAGTAATCTGTCCTGTTAATTGGTATTGCTTGCAATTTTATCCTCTTGGCTTTTGTAAATTATACTCAACATAATTTAACATCTTTTCTCATAGCGTAAGTTTTGTAAATATTAGTGATTATTATACAATCATTTGTAGCTGATAATTAGCAATTATATATCGTTATTACTTGATATCTTTCAGCGAGATTGTATTATGCTATAATGGTTTAATATAGTATTTGTTGTTAACTTATATTTAAAGTTTATGGAGTTATTATCATGGCAACACCACAAAATACAGTTCTCTCTCTCTCAGGAGGTGGAGTCAAAGGGATCGCTCAATTGGTTGTGCTTGCAGAAATTGAAAGAATTACAGGGCAACCTATATACAAATTATTTAACGGTGGTATTGCTGGTACTAGTGTCGGTGGAATACTCGCAATTTTATTGACACTCCCTAAAGAAAAAGGGTCAACAGAACCGATGTTTTCGGCAGCAGAAGCTTTAGAGTTATTCGAAAATAGTGCTGCTGATATTTTCCCACAAAAGTTTGGAGGAGGACTCCTTAAAATATTTAAGCATCAATATAGTCAAAAACCTCTTAAAGCCATGCTAGAAAAATATGCAGGTGATAATAAATTAGGTGATAGTTTATCTCGTCTTTTTATTACTGCTTTTGACGTAAGTGGTGAAGCGGATGATCCTAATAAAGTTTTTGATAGTTTTGATCCTGTTGACAAAGATATTTTTATGAAATTGGCCGCTCTTTGGACCTCAGCTGCTCCTACCTATTTTAAAGCTGTTGATGGTTTTGTTGATGGAGGTTTATGGGGTAATCGCCCAGCCGCTTCAGCCCTAAAAAAGCTTAAGGAAGGGTTAAATACTGAACAGCAAAGCGAAGTGCTAAAAAATACGACGATTTGTGCTCTTAATTTTGAATCCCCGAATGTACGAGAGATACCATCAAAAAAACTTGACGGTCAGATAGGTTGGCTAACTAAGGGAAATCTGGTAAATAAAATTTTAAGAGCTAATGAAAAGGATGCCACGGATGAGGTTAGGCGAGACTTGCCGGAAAAAGATCAATTTACAGAAATTATACTTAATCTACCAAAAGAATGTACAAAATTAGATAATGTTGCCCCGTCTAATATAGCTAAATTAAAAGAGGTTGGTAGGAAATATATAGAAAATAACAAAGAATCACTTGAAAAATTATGTACAAAATTAGTTGAGAATATTGCCATTAGGGAAAATGCTTTAAAAGCTCATGAAGAAGAAGTTAATGTTGATCAGTCTGATGTTTCTAGTGAGTCATTGACTAGTGATATTGAAAACAGTAAAGATAGTTCTAGCGTTGTTAGTAACCGCTTAATATCAGAAGAATTTGAGGCAAAACTAGCGATAAACTTAAATGAACAGCAAGTTGATGCTTTAAAAGAAGGTTTGATGAAATTAACGCCTAAGGAATATGAGCTTCTACAAGTATTCTTACAAGGATTAAATGATGCGCAGCTTGTAGCTTTGTCCAAGAACCTTCCTTTAATTGCTGATGGCAATTTTAAAAATACCAATATATCTGAATTTAGTAATTTTCAGAATAAGTTCCTAAAATTCTTCAGCTCAATGTTTGAACATGAAGATAATATTATTAATGATGCCCTTAGCTGTACTCAACAATATAATCAAGAATGCCATAATGATGAAGTAAGGTGCGATGGAATAGAGTTGGTATCTTATGTTGATGCATGCTAATTGGGATGTAGTTAAACCTGATTAAGCTCTTAATATTGCTATAAGTTCTAAATGTTATTGTGAGAACGAGATGTTTTGTCTATTCACCGGATTCGAGAAAGATTGCTAAAAATAATGAGAACCATGCCAAATTAATGGCAATACCAGGGGTAGGTTTAATAACTGCAACGGCATTAACAGCCTCAATTGGCAGCAAATTTTGAAAATGGTAGAAATACCAGCATGGCTCGGCTTATTGCCAAAACAGCACTCAACTGGTGGAAAAGAAAGGTTTCTAGGAATTAGTAAAAGAGGCGATGTATATTTACGTAATTTATTAACCCATGGAGTCCGAGCAATTTTTACAGCTAGGGTGTTAAGAACTAAGAAATTGGATAAAGTAACAGATGATAAGAGCAAATTCACTGATTAAATGTTCAAACTACAAGAGAGACGAAGTTATAATACCAGTGTAGTGGCGGTGGAAAATAAATTAGCAAGAGTAGTATTTGCGGTACTGAGAAGTGATGAGAAATATAGTGAAACAAAAGTATGTTACTAAAAGTTTAATATTAATTATTTTTATGATGGAGGCTGATTTTTAAAAAATTTAAATAATTAAGGTTTAAATTTTTTAAAAATCAGCTAGTCAGGAGAAAATCAAAAAAACTATTGGTGAATCTAGAAGTACAAAAAAGCTTATTTCAAATAGTGGAGTTAAAAAATATACTTCAAGTGAGAATAATAAAAGTTATCTTGATGAAGATAAAATCCAGCAAGATGCACAGTGGGATGGGTTGCATGGAGTGATTACCAACGATAAAACGATAAGTGCCAAAGAAGCCATTGGTAAATATGCCAGATTGTGGGTAATTGAAGCGCAATTTAGAATCAATAAACATAATTTGCAAATGCGACCAATTTTCCATTGGACAAGCAAGCGAATTGAAGCACATATTGCTATGTGCTATATGAGTTTTGCTGTACTAAAACAAATAGAATATAAAGTAGCCCTGACGCAAAAAATCAGTGTAACTAATATAGTTGAGTTATTAATGGGAGTACAATCTTCAATTTTAAGACATACAACAACAGGTGATCTTTATAGGCTACCAAGCAACATGAAAAACGAGGCAAGAAGAATTTACAAAACCTTCAATCTCAAGCGAGCAGACCAGGTTGAAATATATCCAAAATAAGCAAATAATGTTGTGCCTAAAAATCTGCGCCCCTTATATCTATGCTCTTTCCAGCCTTATGCTTTATAAAAAGTTGCGGAAGTTGGGAAGAAACGGAATGCCATAGAGCCGATAGATAATAGGGCATCTTAAAAGTTATGGTAGAGTTGGCAGAAACTGCTTAAAAGGAGTAATAGGGGTATCGTTAATCCGTTAATTTCCGCTGTAGGATTGAACTTACGGTGTATCGCTAACACTACAATTGTAGATTTCAAAAACTAGAAACCATATTATAAAGAAAGCTCTCAAATTTTCCATAATTTATTTAGTCTACAACTGTAGTGCTAGGTTATAAGAACGAACAACCGTAATCGCGAGCCACGAAGTGACGTAGCTATAAAAACAGCATACTGTTGCAATTTTTGGATTGCTTAGTCGCCTAGACACTGTTAACAAAGCTTATTTGATTGATGAATTAATGGATTTTTTAGCGAAAATTAATAAGATTTTTACCGGAATAGTATACCTATTTCAAAAAAATCTTATAATTTGCAGCAAAAAAGACTTTATTCACCGATTAAATAAGCTTTGTTAACAGTGTCTAAAGTGGCTTCTCGCAATGACGCCGTGCTGTTTTCCCTGTGACTTTTAAATGCCATGCGTAAAGTAATGAGTAAAGTAACTTCTCGTAATGACATTTAAGGCTTATTAGTGTCAGCTATATAGTTACAAAATTAGCTTTTTAGATAGGCTAAAAGAATAATTTTTACAAAAAAATAATAACTTCTTTGCTAATATGTGTTAGAATCCTAAGTTAAGGTAATCAATTATTTTAGGTTAATGGATAAGGTATTAAGTTCCGTTCAAGAATATATTAAGTCTGGGGAGTATTTTGTTGATGCTAGAAGATGGTATAATTTTGAGTATATATATCCGCTTGTGCAAAGATCATTTTTGTTGATATTTGTTATAGTTTTCCTTACATTATTTCTAGGTATGGTGGTTAGTTTTAACAGTTTATTACCAGCAGTTCGTCAGATAAGATACGCAATTAGTGCTGAATCTCTTAAAAGTGCAACAATAATTAATGCTAATCATATAAAAAATGATGCAATCAATTCTATTGCAGATATTATGATTAGAAATTATGTGATACACAGAGAATCTTATGATTATGATTTTCTTCGTCCTCAATTTATGTTTATTCAGAATAGTTCTACACGTATAATATTTAGACAATTTGCCAATTTTATGAATATTGATAATTCATTGTCACCAGTTATGCGTTACCAAAGGGCTTTAAGGCGTTCTGTTAATATATTATCAGTGATTTATCATAAAAATAATAAGGCTGAGGTTATGTTTACATCGGTGGCAAAAAACTCCGTTAATGATATTTTGGAAAATATGGTGTGGCAAGCTACAATAAATTTTGAAATAGATGCAATTAACATCCATTTAGCCCCTAACTCAAAATTTAATTTTGTTGTCACTGGTTACAAACTTAAGTTAATAGAAGATAAAAGTAAGAAATAAGATGAAGCAATTAATAATATTTTTTATGGTAGTATTTTTTGTCAATACTACGTTAGCTGTTAGAGAATCTAGACCATTATCAATCGACAGTAGAATTAGGATAATGGTATATAGCCCTGATGATGTATTTAAGTTCACCGGATATTACGGTTATCAAGCTAGTATAGAGTTAGCAAAAGAGGAAGAAATAGTTAGTATTTCTATGGGGGATACTACTTCTTGGCAAATAGTACCAGCTGGTCATCGAATTTTTATTAAACCAATGGAACAAGATGCTACAACTAATATGACGATTATTACTAACAAGCGGACTTACTTTTTTGAACTATATGCTGCAGAAACCTCAGATATGAGGGATCCAGAAATGGTTTTTAATTTAAGGTTTATCTATCCTGATGATGAGAATTCTGGAGATTATTTGCAAAATTATGTTACATCCTCAGCTAACATTGATTTATCTCATCCTGAGAAATATAATTTTAATTATTCGATAAGTGGCAATGAATCAATCGCCCCAATTAAAATTTTTGATGATGGAGTGTATACTTACTTACAATTCAGAGATAAGAATGCTGAGTTACCAGCTATTTTTGCAGTTGATGAAGCTCTTAGAGAATCTATGGTAAATTATCGACTTGCCCAAGATAATGCTAATATGGTGATTATCGAACAGGTATTTCACAAACTATCAATACGTCATGGTAAGAAAATAGTGTGCGTATTTAATGAAGCATTTAAGCCATATTAGACTTTATAGCTCCTGCGTCATTGCGAGAGGCTACTTTAGTGGCAACGAAAGTTAGAAGAGGAAGCTGTTTTAGAGGTCATTAGGACAACTTAAAAGTTGCGAAAAAATAACGAGGTCATTGCGAGGAGGCATAAGCCGACGAAGCAATCCATTTCTAATTACTTTATGGATTGCTTCGTTGACCTACGGTCTTCCTCGCAATGACATTGTCCTTCTAAGAACGTTTCCTCTTATAATTTTTGGCAGCTGTGGGGCTTACGCCTACTCACAATGACTTTGGAGTTAACCATATGCAGGAAGTGTATTAATTAAGTTAAGTAGCAATGTTTCTAGAAATTATATATATCTCAAAAATTTTATATTTTTTAATATTACTGGTATTAACTAGTGGTTTGTTTATAATGTTAACCAGTGATAATTATGTTCGTAAGATTATTGGGCTAAGTGTCATGCAAAGTTCGGTACTAATTTTTTACCTGATGCTTGGTAAGGTGAATGGCGGTATTGTACCAATTGAGCGTAGTTTGCCGCAGGACTCTCAGCTTTATGTAAGCCCGTTACCCCAGGTATTGATGCTCACAGCTATTGTTGTTGGTTTTGCTACATTATCATTAGGGCTTAGCTTGATTTATCGTATTTCTAAGCAATTTAATACTATATCGGAGCATGAAATTAATTTTAGCGAAGCGACTACGAATGATTGGAATAAATGATATTAATTAAACATTTTCCCGCTCTGCAAGTATTGCTGCCATTTTTTGGAGCATTATTTTCAATATTAACCTTTCGTTATGTGCTTGCCACTCGAATTATAGCAGTTATTTCGATTGCACTAAGTTTATTTTTAAGTATTTGTGGTTTATCAGCAATTAATAAAGGTGTCGTGTCGTATGATTTTGGTAATTGGCATGCACCTATAGGTATTGAATATAAGCTAGATTATCTGAACCAACCTATAATCATTTATATTAATGGTGTATTATTATTTTTTCTAATTTTTTGTAACAAGTTGCTTACAACTACCGTACTTAAATTTATTGATAACAAAAGGCAATCGTTATTTTACTCACTTTTATTATTTGCCCATAGTGGGTATCTTGGTATATTAAGTACTAACGATCTTTTTAATCTTTATGTATTTATTGAAATATCTTCATTAAGTACCTATGCACTAATGGCACAGGGCAATAACCCCAAATCTGTCATCGGTGCTTTTGATTATCTGATGCTCGGTACGGTTGGGGCAACTTTAATATTAATAGCCATTGGGTTTTTATTGAGCATTACTGGCAGCCTTAATATGTCAGATGTTTCGATGCTGCTTCAAACCAATTATGACTGTAAAATAGTTAAACTAGCTATTAGTTTTTTTCTAATTGGTGCTATATTAAAAACGGCTTTTTTCCCTATGCATTTTTGGATGGTTAGAGCATATTCCTCAGTTGCTCCGATCATTTTGACATATCTCGCTAGTATCTCCAGTATAATGGGTCTTTATATAATATTGAGGTTCATTCATTTTACCATTAACTATAGCGTAATCATTAATGATCTAGCAAGTTTTATCAAACCGATTTCTTTGGTAACTATTATGTTATGTACATATTTTGCTTGTCGTAGCCAAGAGAAAGTCAGAAATATTGTTATCTATTCTTCGGCAGTACAGATTGGTTATATGTTTTTGCTTTTAGTTATTCCTAGAGGTGAATCACTGTTATTTCCCTTTTTGTTTGCTGATAGCATTAACAAGATTGCTTTATTTCTGATCATTGCTTATTCTGATATTTCGAAACCGTTTAATATGTTGTGGCGGGTCTTGGTAGTTTTTAGCCTAATTTGCAGCTGTGGTTTGCCAATAAGTAGTATGTTTTTCATTAAGCTTAGTATTTTTGAGTTGCTGGTTGTGGAAGATATGTGGCTAGAGTTGGTGATTATTGTTATAAGTTCGGCTATGTCGTTACTTTATCATTATAAAATTGCCAAAAAACTATGTTGGCATCACTCTAATTATACACTATTACAGTCTAGCACTAAGTATAAATATAGTGGGCTAATTTTTGTTAGTATAATGCAATTTCTCCTGCCAATATTCTTAAACCAACTACAAATATTAGGGGGACAGTAATGTACCCTTCTGTTACTCCTAGTTTTTTGATTTTATCAACTTTACTTCTAGCTATGCTAAATTTAGTTACTCCCTTTATTAGTAATAGTGATAATAATACGCGTAACTCCTTATTAATTACCATTAGTAGCTTCTTTTCTGTCAATATTTTAATTATTGATTGGTTATTCCTGAAAGGAGTAAGAGCCAATCTATCAATAAATATATTCAGTAATTTTGCTATTGGATTGCATTTAGAAGCGTTAAGCCTCATTTTCTTAACCTTACTGAGTTTCTTATGGATTTGTGCGTTAATTTACACCACAAAATATTTGACAATTAATAATATTGATAATTCTAGTCGCTTTTTATTCTTCATTAATCTAAGTGTATTATCTGGTGGGCTGGTAGCATTATCTTCAAATCTTTTTACTATGTTTATTTTTTATGAAATATTAACATTATCAACTGCTCCATTAATTGGTCATAGTGGTGGAGACAAAGTTATGGTCGGGGTCTATAAATATTTAAAAATATTGATGATCTCGGGGATATTACTATTCTTGCCAGCCCTAATAATTATTTATGCTAAAGCAGGGCATGGTGATTTTACATCACAAGGTTTTATCGAACATTATTTTTCTAGGAGTCAAATAATAATTTTATTATTAATGTTTATTTTTGGCATATCGAAGGCAGCCTTATACCCTTTGCATCAATGGTTACCAGCAGCAATGGTAGCACATTACCCAGTAAGTGCCTTACTACATGCGGTGGTAGTTGTTAAAACGGGGCTTTTTTGTATTTATAAAATTCTAATATATATTTTTGGTCTTAAATATTTACAATCTATTTTTGTAGAATTTAATTGGGTTATTTTCTTCCCTATTATTACCATATTTTATAGTTCCTTTAAAGCCTTAACTAGTGATAATATTAAGAAGATTCTAGCCTATTCTACGATTAACCAGTTAGGGATAGCTTTATTGAGTAGCTTCATGTTTACCTCAAAATCTATAGGAGCAGCTATCCTACATTTATCCTCACATTCATTCACTAAAATCTGTTTGTTTTATGGGATGGGAAGTATTTATAGCTTAAAGAAAACTAACCAAGTCTCTGACCTGATCAATGCTGGTAAAGAAATGCCAAAAACCAGCTTTATGGTATTTATTGCCAGTTTATCCTTAATCGGTATTCCTCCTTTTGGTGGTTTTATTAGTAAGTTTTATATTATGTTGGCAGCTGCCGAACAGAATCAAATATTAGTTATGGGGGTACTGGCTTTAAGTACGTTATTCTCTGCCCTTTATTTAGCAAAGCTTGTGATATTTATTTATAAGCCAACTATAGCTAATAGTTCTAAAATGGTTTTAGAACATAAATTGCCCAATTCCATGATGGTTAGCTTAATTATATGTTCATGTTGTATCATATTATTTTATTTTATACAGATTTTTATTAAGAAGTTTTTTATATTTATATAGTAAGCTGCTCCGTCAGTGTGCCAAGCAAAGTGCGTAAGTAATAGCTGGTGAGAATCCAGTCTACGTAAAGAATAGCCAACAGCGTAGAACCAAAATTGATGCAGCATGAGGTAACAAGTGTTGTAAAGCTCCCGGATTCCGCAGTTTTTAATAAAGCATAAGGCCGGAAGGGCTATAGATGTAAGGGGTGCAAATTTTTAGGCACAACATTATTTGCTTATTTTAGATATATTTCAACTTGGTCTGCTCGCTTGAGATTAAAGGTTTTGTAAATTCTTCTTACCTCGTTTTTCATGTTGTCTAGTAGCCTATACAGATCACCTATTGTTGTATGTCTTAAAATTGAAGAGTGTAATATTAAATGAGGCTTTACAGATGAACAACATTTGTAGTATAATCAAGTACTTTGAAGATATTGGCTACGAATGTTGGGGTATATTTGTTTGTGTACATATAACTAGCACACTCACCTTTTGTTTGTTGCTTCCACTCTTCAGGTCATTCAAATATATATTATATATACAAGAACCTAGGCTTAAATTATTTAAAAAATTATAAAAATGAATATTCATGAATACCAAGCAAAGATGATCTTGAGGCAATATGGCATACCTACCTCAACAGGGGTTGTGATATTGCAAAAAGAAGATATTGATAAACTAATTGACGGTCTAGAGGCAGAACTATATGTGGTTAAAGCTCAAATCCACGCAGGTGGTAGAGGTAAAGCTGGTGGTGTAAAAGTTGTAAGAAGTAAAGAAGAGGCAAAGAAGGCAGCTCACACGATGTTTGGAATTAACCTAGTAACTCATCAGACATCACCTGCTGGGCAAAAGGTGCGTCGTATATATGTTGAATCTGGCTGTGATATTTTAAAAGAATATTATTTTAGTGCTGTTTTTGATCGTAGTAATAGCAAGGTAACCTTTATAGCCTCTACTGAAGGTGGGGTAGATATTGAAGAAGTTGCTCATAATACTCCACAGAAAATTATCAAAATATCAGTTGATCCTGCAACAGGTATACAACCATTTCATTGTCGCCAAATAGCGTACAAGCTTGGCTTTAAAAACGAACAAGCAAAACAAATGATGAAAATTGTTGAATCAACCTATCAGGCTTTTATAGCAACTGATGCTAACCAAATTGAAATTAATCCATTAATAACAAAGTCTGATGGTAGTTTATTGGCACTTGATGCCAAGATTAACTTTGATGATAACGCACTATTTAAACATTCTGATATTTTAAATATGCGAGATAATGATGAGGAGAATGCTCTTGAAATGCAAGCAAATAGCCTTGGTCTTAGTTATGTCAAGATGGATGGTACTATTGGTTGTATGGTGAATGGGGCTGGATTAGCTATGGCGACAATGGATATTATCAAGCTTTATGGTGCTGAACCAGCAAATTTTTTAGACGTTGGTGGTGGAGCTGATCGTGAGAAAGTAACGGAAGCACTAAAAATAATTCTATCAGACTCGCAAGTACAAGGAGTTCTAGTGAATATTTTTGGCGGAATAATGCGTTGTGATATAATAGCTGAGGGGATTATTGCTGCAGTAAAAGAGATTGGTATCAAGGTTCCTCTAGTTGTACGTTTAGCTGGCACCAATTTTGAGTTAGGTAAAAATATTTTAGCAAATTCTGGTTTAAAAATAATCGCCGCAAATGATTTAGGTGATGCTGCCGTTAAAATTGTTGCTGCGGTAAAGTAATTGTATGAACTTAGACATTGTTACAAAATAGCTTTTTCTTTTAATATGACTCCAGACAGACCAAAACATGATAAAATATTTCGTAAATCTATGGAGAATCCAATAGTTGCCAAGGAGTTTTTGGCAACTCACTTACCTAAAGATGTACTGGCTTTAATTGATAGCACAACTTTAAAATTAGAAAAAGATAGTTTTATTGAGCCAGACCTTTCTGAAAGGATATCAGATGTATTATTTTCTGTTAAGTTCAATGATACGGATGGTTATATTTTTTTGTTATTGGAGCATCAAAGTACTGTTGATCAGCTAATGGCGTTCAGGTTATTTAAATATATGGTGAATATTTGTGATAGATATTTAACTATTAATCCTAAATCTAAAAGCCTTCCATTAATCTATCCGTTAGTGTTGTACAATGGCAAGAAAAAATATGATGCCCCGCTTAACATATGGGATTTATTTACCTACTCAGACTTAGCAAGATACTTCTGGACAAATGGTTGTCAGCTTATTAACGTGCATGATATCCCAAATGAAGAGCTTAAGAAAAAGCTGTGGTCTGGTATTCTGCTATTTTTTCTTAAACATATCCACGAGCGTCAGTTACTGAAAAGATGGCAAGAAATCTCTGATCTCTTACCTGAATTAACTAAAGTGAGCATAGGTTATGACCATATAAGAAATCTATTACACTATACTTTGACCTTTATTGAGCAAAGTGATAAAATAGAATTAGAAAAAATGTTAATCACCAGTTTAACTAAAGAAAAAGGAGAGGAACTTATGCCTAGTATAGCTCAAGTATGGAAAGAAGAAGGGATAGAGATTGGTAAAAGAAAAAGTATTCAAATTGGAGAAGCCAGAGGGGAGGCTAAATTAATAAAAATGATGATAAGTAATGGTAGATCTATTGAAGAAGTAGCTAGAATGACTGGACTATCTATTACTAAAATCAATGAATTACTGAAAGTACAGTAAATGACGAATTATTAGATTAGGCATTGTAAATAATTTTTAAACACAGATTAAGATTGGTTATTGTTATACTCCAAGATGTTCTGCAGAATTAAAAGGTTATTTTGTTACAATATTTTAGTCTTAAAATAGGTCTATTTCAATCACTATTTCAAAAAATACGGAAAATGCATATATGTCAATATTAGTTGATAAAAATACAAAAGTAATTTGTCAGGGTTTTACTGGTTCTCAAGGGACTTTCCATTCTGAACAAGCCATAAATTATGGTACTAAAATGGTAGGAGGGGTAACTCCTGGAAAAGGAGGGAGTATTCATTTAGGTTTACCTGTATATAATACAGTACATGAAGCAGTTGAAAAAACCGGGGCTACAGCCAGTGTTATTTATGTTCCACCACCATTTGCTGCTGACTCAATTTTGGAAGCTATAGATGCAGGAATTAGATTGGTAGTGTGTATTACAGAGGGTATACCAGTACTTGATATGATAAAGGTCAAAAGGGCATTAGTTGGATCAAAAACTAGATTAATTGGTCCTAACTGTCCAGGCATTATTACCCCAGATGAATGTAAAATTGGTATAATGCCTGGCTATATTCACAGAAGAGGAAAAGTTGGAATTATATCTCGCTCCGGTACTTTAACATATGAAGCGGTAGCCCAGACTACAGCTATTGGCCTTGGTCAATCCAGCTGTATTGGTATTGGTGGGGATCCAGTTAACGGTACTGATTTTGTTGATTGTATTGAAATGTTTTTACAAGATGATGAAACAGAATCGCTTATTATGATTGGCGAAATAGGGGGAGACGCTGAGGAAAAGGCTGCTGAATTAATAAAAAGTTCAAAGATTAAAAAACCAATAGTTAGTTTCATTGCTGGTATTACTGCCCCTGAAGGAAAAAGAATGGGGCATGCTGGTGCGATTATTTCTAATGGACAAGGATCAGCTGAACACAAGTTAGAGGCACTACAGAGCGCGGGAGTCACTATCACTAGATCGCCAGCTGATATCGGGAAAACTATGTTTGAATTATTAGGAAGAATCTAAACTTAAAAAGACTTAATAGAAAGATGTTATTCCCACAGACTCCTAGAAAGTCCGGATTAAATTAGCATATCAAATAACGTCTTAAAAATGTGATATAAGTATACTCAAATGATTTGAAGAATTGGATTTGAAAATGATGGGCGAGTACACGCAGCGTACTATAGTACGTGAGTATACGAGTCCCTGATATTTTCAAAAAACAATTCTTTAAAGCAGAAGAGTATATCTATATCGCTTCTTTCGCATGGATGACACGAAACATAATTGCTTCGTTAGCTTACGTCTGCTCGTAATGACATTTAGAGACTTATAAAAATATCAAAAACCTACTCAGGTTTAAAAACATTAAGCGGAGATTAAATGCTGAGCAAACTATATAATGACCTTATTTTACAGATTAAAGCCAATAAATATGATTTCTTAAGGTTTGAGCTGATCAAGAAAGATGAAATAAAGGCTCTTGCAAATCAGCTCACTGCAAAATATGATACGGTGATTATTATAGGTTTTGGTGCATCTTGCTTAAATGTTAGAGCATTATTAAGTATGAAGGCAGTAGCTACTAAAAGGCTAATATATCTTGATAATTTAGATCAGTTGGCAATTGATAAAAAATTGGCACTGGTTAATTTAGATAAAGCAGTGTTTTTTTCATTGAGTAGGTCTGGGAATACCAATGAAACCTATTTATTAACTAAGTATGTTTTGGAAGTTTTACGTGTTTTCCCTCAAAATGTTTATGTAATAGTACCGTTTAGTAATAGCTTGTTATATAATTTAGCGAAATCTTTTGGGGCGAATTGTTTAGAGTATGATAATGTAAGCAGCGGAAGATTTGGCATAATTTCTAATGCCTCTTTGATACCAGCAACAACTGCAGGAGTTGATGTAGATAAAGTCGTTGCAGCTGCTTTTCAAAAAATATCAGATATCATTAGACCTCTTTCGAAACTCGCTTGTGCTGAGGAGTTTGAAGGAGGCACGGAGCGCAGAACCGCAGCGTACTCAAATGTACGTGAGGATTCGAGTACCTGCTCGACGTACAAACCACCAGCAGGAGTAGAGTTTCGAAAGAGGTCTATTCTTGATGGTTCTAGTATTTGTCAGATAGCTGAGTATTACCTTAATCAATATTCTTTAAATAGACATATGTTAGTTATGTTTAATTATAGTTATCAATTAGATGATTTATGTAGGTGGCAACAACAGATTATAGCTGAATCACTTGGTAAGAATGGGTTTGGTATAACTCCTATAATAGCAAAAGGAACATTTGATCAACACAGTCAATTGCAACTTTATTTAGAAGGTCCAGATGATAAATTTTATAAAATTATTACTAACAACAAAGCAAACTCAGATATCGACATGAGTCTAGCTGCTCATGCTAACAATATATATAATGCATTAGTGCAAGTCAAGCGACCAGTGCTGCTAGAGAATTTTGTACATATCGATGAGGATATAATTGTAGATCAAATTATTCACACAATGTTGAGTACTATACTAATTGCTAATTATCTAAAAATCGATCCATTTAGCCAACCATCTGTTGACCAATATAAGTTATAATGCCCCCCTAAAATAGGACCAAAAAAATAGATTAATCCGAGTAAATTTATTAAAAACAAGTAAATTGAAAGGAAAGAAAATGAGTATTAAGAAACAATATGCACCAGGATTTAAGGCGAAGTTAGCTATAGAATTAATTAGTGATAAAAAGAGTGTAGTGAGATTAGTAGTGAACATAAGATGCCTCAAACTAATTTACATGAGTGGAAAGCAAAATTACTTGACTCTGCTAAAGATATTTTTCTGCCCGAATCAGAAAGAAATAAGCAGTTGAAAATATTAGAGCAAGAGATAAATATTTTACATAAACTGATTGGAGAAATTACAGTTGAAAATAATTTTCTTAAAAAAATTAAAACTGTAGATTATAATAGTAGAGTCAGTATGTTAGATATTCACGATAATCTGTCAATTAGGCAACAAGCAAGGTTATTAGACACTTTTAACAAAGCTTATTTGATTGATGAATTAATGGATTTTTTAGCGAAAATTAATAAGATTTTTGCCGCAATAGTATAGCTATTTCAAAAAAATCTTATAATTTGCAGCAAAAAAGACTTTATTCATCAATTAAATAAGCTTTGTTAACAGTGTCTAATTGAGCATAATATTAAAATCAGTATAGATCATAAAGGTAGGTGCTTTGATAATATAAATATTGAGAGATTGTGGAGAACAATAAAACAAGAAGCAATATATTATTATAGGCCTGAAAGTATAGCTGATTTAGAGAAAATACTGAATGAATTTATTAAGTGGTATAACAATGAGAGACGAAATCAATCTCTCAATTATAAAAGACCAGCTGATGTTTATCGGCCAATAAAAGAGAATTAACTATGTTGAAATTTTGTATTATCTGTATTTTTTAATAGTTAAAAACGGATTAACTTATTTTTTTTGGTTTGACAATTGGGGGCACTATACTTTTTTATAGCCAAATGAACAGGCATGTGCACGAACTATAGTAGCGTCAATCATTGTTGATTCCATATCTGGTTGTTCCTTGCTATTCTCAAATAAAATACCCCATATTCCTTTATCACTCCAGTGCTTGAATCGTTTATGAACAGCCCTCCATGAACCATAATAAATAATTCATCTCTGATAGTGCTTTTTTTGCTCATAAATTACACTATCACATTTTTCAATTTTTCTCTCCTACTTAGAAATGTTCACACAGCCTAGGTAAGTCTAAAAAAATCTATTGCAACTGCGCCTTGGCTTGAGCCACTATATCTGCAAAACCTTGTGGGTTGTTAACTGCCAATTCAGCTAACACCTTCCGATCGATACCTATTGCAGCTTTTTTAAGTCCACCCATAAATTGTGAATATACTAAACCATGCTCACGCACTGCAGCATTAACTCTTTGTATCCAAAGTCCTCTAAAATCACGTTTGCGATTTCTACGATCCCTATAAGCATATTGTAGAGCTTTCTCAACCTTCTCAATTGCTATCTTAAAGCAATTATTAGACCGTCCTCTGTAACCTTTAGCAAGTTTGAGAATTTTTTTATGACGATTTTTTGAAACTTTTCCTGATTTTACACGTGACATATCTCACCTATTTCCTTAGTTAAGTTGTTAAATTCCATATGGGAGGAAGAATTTTTTTAAATTCTTTGCATCTTGAGTACAAAGAATCGTTGTTCCCCTAAGGTTACGAAGTTGAGCTTTTGTACGACGTCTCATGAAGTGTTTTTTACCAGCTTGAGTGGCACAAACCTTACCAGTAGCGGTAAGGTTGAAGCGCTTTTTTACAGCTGATTTTGTTTTTAATTTAGGCATTATAGTTCCTTATATCTGGTATTTTAAGACTGTATAGCAAAAACTAGGCATACCAAAGCCACATTGCTATAAGGGAAGTATAATATTTTTTATAGGTTATTGCAAGTTAATTTTTTATATTACCTAATCATGGCTGGTACTAGGCTGTGTGAACAAAATTTAAATTACTCTATTTTGACTCTTTTTAGCTGCAAATTATGAGATTTTTTTGAAATATGATTAACTGATTCCAGCAAAAATCTTATTAATTTTCGCTTTAAAATATTCAAAATATAGAAAATTTAAATTTTGTTCACAGCAACCTAGAGGATTCTATCTCATTCCTCTTATTTTCGTATCTAAAATATGGGAACTATTATATCATGAAGTGTTACGAAACCAATTTTTAAAGCAGCAGAGTATATGCTCAAATATCTACTAATTCTTGATAGGCTACTTCCAAAACCTCATAAGATTTTGAACCTTTGGGAGTTGTAACTTCTACTATATCTCCAACCATTTTACCAATGAGAGCCTTAGCAATTGGCGATACGATCGATACTCTTTTTTTAGTTATATCTGCTTCATATTCTCCAACAATATGGTAGACAACTACTTCCTCCGTTTCATCATCGATCAACTTAACTGTAGCACCAAATTTTATGTTGTCACCTGAGAGTTTTGAAGTATCAATAATTTCAGCTCTTGCCATTTTATCTTCAAGATCTAAAATACGACCTTCAATAAAACTTTGCTTCTCCCTTGCTGCATGATATTCCGCATTCTCAGATAAATCTCCAAAATCTCTAGCTGTCGCTATAGCCTCAATTACTTTTGGTCTTTCTATATGTTTAAGGTGTTTGATTTCTTTCTCTAAACTATCGAACCCTTTATGTGTAATAGGAAATTTTGTCATAATAATGTCTTGTCTAAGTTAAGTTTTCTAGTATATTTGTTGTGTTAAACTTTGTCAAACGACCCTTTTAGATATTATGCAAACTAAAATCTTTAAATTTGAGATACAACGCAAAACTTTCCATTTGTACAGCCTTATTATACCGCTTTTTTATTTATTTTCATCTAAATTAGTTGTTACTACATTATTATTTTTACTTACCACCTGTGTATTATATATAGATATTGCTAGGCACTACAATTTATACGTTAAAAAATTTACGGATAGATTTCTTACAAAGTTTATGAGACCTGAGGAAGAGAGCGGTTCATTCAGGTTAAGTGGCAGTAGTTTTATGGTGATTGGATTTTTCTTGACAGCTCTTTTATTCTCAAAAGGTTTGGCTATTTCATCTTGGTTTATATTAATAATAGCTGATTGTCTTGCTGCATTAGTTGGTATCAAAATAGGTAAGCCTCTAGAAAATGGTAAATCATTGGAGGGTTCTATTGCCTTTCTAATTTCTGCAATTTTTATTAGCATGCTAGTGTATTTTTTCGTCGGTTATCATACTAGTTTTACTGTTATCATAATTAGTTCTATAGTTGCTACTATTGGTGAATTTTATGCAAAAGAATTATTGATCAACGATAATTTATTAATACCGCTTACTTACTGCGTTTCTACCACCATATTCACCTTCATTTTAGGTTTATGAGAATTCCATTAGAATTTTATGAACTTCTCAGAACCAAGATTAATTTATCAGATATTGTTAGGCAAAAAGTAGTTTTAACTAAGAAATCTGGGAATTACTTGGGGCTATGTCCTTTTCATGTTGAAAAGTCTCCATCATTTACGGTAAATGATGCCAAGAGATTTTATTATTGCTTTGGCTGCACTGTTCACGGAGATGTTATAAGATTTGTTGCTAGCCTTAGTGGTTTATCTTACAAAGAAGCGGCTATTAAACTTGCTAATGATTATGGCATTGAATTGCCTAAATTAACCGTAGAACAACAAAAACTGCATGAAGAATCAGATGAACTACTTGATATCTTAGAGATGGCAGAAAGGTTTTTTGCATCACAATTGTCACAAGAAGTATGTAGTTATTTAGATGATCGTGGTATTAGTAAAGAAGCAATTAAGGAATTCTCCATTGGTTTTGCCCCTCCAGCTAAGGAATTGCAGAAATTTTTTGAAAAAAAATCAATATCTTTGAAAAAACTTCAAAAAGCAGGCTTAGTGGGCAAGAGAAATGATGGTACAATGTATGAAATATTTTATAACCGGGTAATTTTTCCGATTAGAAATATCTATAATAAGGTAATTGGTTTCGGGGGACGAGTAATTGGTGATGGATTGCCTAAATATTTAAATTCTCCGGAAACCATATTATTTCAGAAAAATGAAACATTATATGGAGAGAATAATGCGATTAGTGTTGCTTATAAGAAAAACCATTCAATTTTGGTTGAGGGATACTTAGATGTTATTGCCTTGCACCAGGCTGGTTTTAAAGAAACCGTAGCAAGTCTTGGTACTGCAGTTACAGAAAATCATCTGCAGAAATTATGGCGGGCGGGCGATGAAATAGCACTTTGCTTAGATGGCGATATGGCAGGAATAAAAGCTACTCAGCGAGTAATTAACCTAGTATTACCGTTGATAAATGGTAATAAGAAAATTTCCTTTGTCATGTTACCTAGTGGTAGTGATCCTAATGATATTATCAATAAAGATGGGGCAAAGGGCTTTGCCACAATTTTTGATAAAAGGATTAATCTATCCGAAATGATTTGGCGTTCCGAATACGAAGGCAAGACTTTTGTAACTCCAGAAGACAAAGCTATTTTAGAAAAAAATCTTGGAGATTATTGTAAGCAAATAAAAGATAGGACCTTGAGCCATAATTACTATAGATATTTTAAAGATCAAATATGGCAAAATTTAATTAAACGTCAAAGTAAGGGGGGAAGAAAAAATTCAAATGTAATATTTTCAGCTCCGGACTATTCAGAGATTGAGATGTTAGAACAAGTTTTTTGTATAATGTTCATAAAGTTTCCAGAAATAGTTAAAAAGCAAGAAATAAAGGATTTTTTATTAACGTTAAATTTTCAAAATAAAATGCTTGACGATTTTCGTGACTGGTATTTTGCAGAGATTATTAACAATGATATATTAGATCAGGAAAATATTATTGATTTGGCAGAAAAAGATGGATTTTACAACACTTTTTCGGTATTGTCAAAACCTAATAATCTATTTCTAGATATATCATTTAATAAGAATGATATAGATTCTGACTTGCTTTGGCAATGGTTACATAAAAAATATCACCTAGTACTACTAAAACAAGAATATAGAACCATTATTCAAAATGGATCAGATGAAGAGTTGAAAAAAGCTATGTTATACCGAGAAGAGATTATGAAGGTTTCTAAAGAGCTTTATAATCTAAACGAATCTTTTACTAATTGACCTAAGGTTTATAAATTATGACGGATGTAAAAAAGAATGTGGACGAAAAAGGCGAAGCAGTTGATAACTTAGTTAAATCAGCCAAAGCAAAAGGCAAGGCAGTTACTTATTATGATATAAACAAAGTTATTCCAATCACTAATAATATATCAGTAAATGATGTGGAAAAGGTAATATCAAAGTTTTCTGAGGCTGGAGTTGATATTATAGAAGGGGATGAGGACGAGATTAAACTTGATATTAATGTAGATGAAGAATTTAAACTGTCTAATAATGTTGATAATGAGTCTGAAGATGACAGCGAAGAGGAAAATCTAGGTTCAACCGACGACCCAGTAAGATTATATTTACGAGATATGGGAGGGGTTGGGCTTTTCTCTCGTGAGGCTGAAATAGAAGTAGCTCAAGATATTGAGGAAGGCAAGGAGATAATGGTTAAGTCACTTTGTGAAAATCCAATATCGATGAAGTTCTTTATTAAATGGCATGAAGATTTAGCTAATGAAAAAATTCTACTTCGGGATTTGATTGATCTAGAAGCTAATATGGTTCACGAATATTGTGGTAATGCTGAAGATAATCACAATAATGATTTGGAATCAGAACATGAAGAACATGAAGAAGCTAGTAATTTATCAATAGCTACTATTGAATTACAATTATTACCTGCTGTTGTCAAGCGTATGGAAAAAATTGCTAAACTTTCTGAAGAGCTGTTAGTTGAAGCAAAAAAACATTATGCCCGTTATCCTCAACCTAAGGGGTTACAAGATAACAAAAAATATGCCAAAAATCTACAATTAATAATTGTTGAAATTTCTGGTATTCATTTTCACTCTAAAAGAACGGAGGAGATTCTTAATAGAATATATAGTCTGAATAAAGAATTAGTGTACAAAGAAGGGAGTTTTCTTAAGTTAGCTGAAAAATATGGCATAACTCGTCAATGTTTCATAAGTGAATATATGGGAGCAGTAATTGATGAGAACTGGAAAAGGCAAATGCAAAAAAATAAGAAGTCTAATTGGAAAAGTTTCCTTGCTAAAGAATCTGATAGCACTGATCAAATGATTAGCGAATTAAAGGCTATGGAAATGATTATTGGTTTGCCAATTATTGAATTTAAAAAATTAGTACATACAATACAAAAGGGAGAAAGACAGGTCCTTAGAGCTAAAAAAGCTATGATAGAAGCTAATCTTCGTCTAGTTATTTCTATTGCTAAAAAGTATGCAAATCGTGGACTACAGTTTTTAGATTTAATTCAGGAAGGAAATATAGGATTAATGAAGGCTGTTGATAAATTTGAATATCGTCGGGGGTATAAATTTTCTACTTATGCTACTTGGTGGATTAGGCAAGCTATTACTAGAGCTATCGCAGATCAAGCCAGAACTATACGTATTCCTGTACATATGATTGAGACAATTAATAAAATTATCCGTACTTCTAGGCAGATGCTAAATGAACTAGGTTATGAACCAACTCCAGCAGAAATTGCCACTCGCCTTTCTATGCCAGTTGATAAAGTACGTAAAGTGATGAAGATAGCTAAAGAGCCAATTAGCTTGGAAAATCCAGTAGGCGATGATGATGGTAGTTATTTGGGAGACTTTATTGAAGACAAAAATGCTATATTACCACTTGATGCGGCGATTCAATCGAATTTACGAGAGGTTACAACTAGAGTATTAGCAACCCTTACTCCTCGTGAAGAAAGGGTTTTAAGAATGAGATTTGGTATAGGGATGAATACTGATCATACACTGGAAGAAGTAGGACAGCAATTTAACGTCACTAGGGAACGTATTAGACAAATAGAGTCCAAAGCACTACGCAAATTGAAACATCCAACTAGGTCTAAAAAACTTAGTAGCTTCCGGGGTAGTGGGAGAAAGCAAAACAATTCTTCAGATTCTGCCTTTGGCGGATAATTTTGTAGAGGTTTTTTATTATTCAATGATTGGAGTGTAAATTACTGCGAAGAGTTGGCAAAATGGTCAGGAATAATGGTTTGGAAATTGTCATTAATTATAGCACCTAACATATGCATTCAAATCCCAACTTACGCAGTTTTTAATAAAGCATAAGGCCGGAAGGGCTATAGATATAAGGGGTGCAAATTTTTAGGCACAACATTATTTGGTCGCTCCGTCAAAAATCTAGAATATGAACATCTACTATATTTAAATGCAAAAGGTATCATTCCTGCGTAGACAATAATCTATATACCTTAGGGCTTTTTAGGCGTTGTTTTAGATATCTACTTTCGCAGGGATGACAAACATTATTCTTTGGTTAAACTATAAAGTTCTGAAAATCCATAAGGTTTTTGACAAAATAAGGTAAAAATCTTATGGATTTTGATGTAATTTTTGACCACGAACATGTATCATCTCTTATATCTACAGCCTTTTTGACGGAGCGGCTAGATAGATTGTACTTATGCAGGAAGTCTAATATCTCCTATTCGCTTTTCACATTGCTACCTTAAAGCTTTCAAGCCTTCTTCAAGACCTTTCGTAGGAAATGGCAAATCTATCTGTTGACCAGCCGAATTCATAAAACTCACACGAGGATTACCATCACTTACTAAAATGGTTTTAAGATCGTTGTCTGATATATCAGCAAGAGCGTTACAAGAATCTTTGGTACAACTAACGTACTTACCTGGAGCAACTAATTTTTTGGCACTAATAATCGACGTACCTGGACCAACAGAAACATCAGTAGGAACTATTTGTATCATTTTCAAACTTCTCTTATCACTACTACCCAAATAGCCTACTTGATATATAGCTACCACTTGTTGTTTACCATCCTTAGCAGAATTAAGAGTATAAGTTAAAAAACAAACCTTCTTTTTGTCAGCGCCCGTATTGCAGTTAACTACCCAATCCGAAAACTTTTGTCCCTCTTTAATTGCCGCATCAACTCTAATAGGATTACCAAAAAATAACCCTAAGCCTATTACAGCAAGACCAAGTGTAACAAATAATGATTTTTTAACATAACTTGTCATAAATTTCCACTATTTAATTGTTTATATTATCACGGTGGGCGATGACAGACTCAAACTGCCCCTCCCCTTTGCGTAAACCAAGAAAGTTATATTTTGATGATTAATTGCCTTTATTGTACTTGACACTTAATCCATCCTTTTCCACTCCTTAAAATCCTAATTTATAAGATTTTTACTTACTTGAACTTAAAATAAAGTATATCTTAATTTAACACATTTGTCAATCGTCATTGATACGAAACAACAATTATAAATTCAAAATTAAATCTAGAAGAATAATAACTGCTATTCATTCTGTATATAGGGTAGTTCCATACCATTATTGCGAGAAAGCGTAAGGCCGACGAAGCACTATTGATATTATTATTACTTTTATGGATTATTTCATCGACCTGAGGTCTTTCTTACAATGACGTTACCCTACTTAAAATATCTTCCTCTTCCAACTTTCGGCAGTTGTAAGCTACGTACAGGAATTTGAATAAAATCTAAGCTAAAAAATACTAGAGATAATACTCATTCAGCTAATTTTGAAATAAATGAAAATAGTACTTGCAAGTTTATAAGAATGTTGTATATACCGTAGCACACGGACAAAACATTGTCATGTATTAATTAACAAATTAATTTATTAGGAGAAAAGTTATGTTGGAAAAAATATCTAGAGAGGAAGCAAAGAAACTTATTGCATTAGGTTGGTATAAGGATTCATTAAATAAATTAGGATTTGATTCTTGGACTCCTTCTTGGACACGAGAAGAAGAGAAGATAAATTTTGTCATAACAGTTTATTCAGATAATTATTTAAGAAAACATCCTGGTAGAAAATATTCTGACGAAACAATCTCTTCACCCGTTGTTATTGAATCTAAAATTTCTTCTGATACCATCATTAAAGACACCAATAAAGAAACTGGCATTACTGCAACTGAAGCAACTATAGTTACAGAACCAGCAAGTGATAAGGAAAAAGTCATATTGAAACCTTCTGATACTTGTATTGCTGATACTGAAGTTGTTATTTCTGCAGCAAACGTAGATGCAAATTTATTAAGTAATAATGGAGAATCATCAGTATCTGTTAAGAAACTTGTCTCTTTCTTTGATAACATTATTAATAACATTCATGCTAGCATTCATCATGAAAAAACTAAAGATACAACATCAATTGTAAAATCAGAAAATTATAATGACAGTTCACCTGAAAAAAGCTCTTTTGTTGATGGCTATAATACTAGTGATATCTACGACAAAGTAGATTATGCTGGAGATATATCATTAGATACCAGCGTGCTTCCTCTTCTATAAACGTTTCAGTCGCATCTGTTATACGTCGGAATCTGATACTGAGTCAATTTCAGATTTTCGGCTGTTTATTTATGTTGAGATTCATATAAAATAACAGTTGGCAAGTTAGGAAATGTACTAGGTGTATAGTTAAGCAGCTTTTCCAACTGATAATACTCAGGATTTTACTATAGTTTTTCTTCAAGAAAAAGAGTATAATTTTGGGGATTGATTGTTCAACAATTCCATAAAACCATAATTATTCACTAAAGGAATATAAATATGTCAAAAAAAAACATTCACAGCCTTACTACTACCCAGCACTCAATATTTGATGCAATACAATCAGCTAATATACCGTTGATAAAACAATTATTGTCTAACCCTAACATTGATTTAACAGTACAGACCACTGCTCCGTTATGTATTACTGGACAGCAAGTAATGTCCAATACAAAACTTACACCTTTCTCTGCACTATGCGTATTGTATAGATGCTATCCAGATAAATCTATAGAAACATTAGAAGCGTTAAAGCAAATATCTGATATTTTTTCTTCAAAGAATACATATGCTGACCTTGTAGATTCACAGGGTTGCACAGAGTTTATGTGGGCTGTGTGGACAAAAAACCTTGATTTGATTAAAAAAGCCCATGATGTTATAAAAAAATGTAATAATAATTACGATTTTAATCAGCAAGATTACGGTGGTCGTACTGCTCTACATGTAGCGGTGCAAAATAATGTAGAAAAAGGAATTATTGAATATTTAATTAACGATGTAAAGATAAATGTAGATTTACAGGATTCTCAAGAAATTACTGTTTTATTTCAGGCTGCATTAGCACTAGGTAATGATTTGAAGCTTAATCCAAATACGAACCTGGTTGATGAGCTGCTAAAGGATGGGGCTAATCCTAATATACCATGCTATGGAAAACTTGTGCTATCTGCACTGTGTGAGCATATGTGGAGACTTAGGAAAGGATATTTAGATACTGATAATGCTTATACAAAGAAAAAATATGTGGAAGATATTAAAAAATATACACCTATAGTAACAAAGATAATAGAAAAAATAATACAAAGCGAAAAGTTTATTCCCGCTGCTAAAGATACTGCTACTGGCTTTTCAGCTGTACACTGGGTGTGTGAGTTAGGTAAGGAAGCTCCTACTCTTTTACAAAAGTTAAAAGAGCGTGGTGCTAATATAGATGCTGGTGATGTTAATGGACGTCCTACACTAAATTGGTATTCTGACTATAATATTCCTTCAATAGTAACAGAGCTGTTAAAGTCTAAAGCAAATGTAAATACACAAGCTGACAATGGTGAAACTGCACCACATGCTTTATTGTTAAATGCAAGTAAGATGAACTCTACTAAAGAAAAATTACCAACGTTAAAGCTTTTGTTAGATAGCAACAACGAGCCTCCTTTTGATCCATTTTTGGAGATGCAAGGTGCTACTGTTCAAGACTGCCTAAACTCAATAATGAAGAAGACCGTTGATACTAAACTAAAAAATGATCTAGAGAAGTGTCAAGAATTACTCGAGGAATATAGTGACTGGTATTGTCGTGAGGTAATGGTAGAACCGTTAGGGGCAGAATTTGCCAGTTTGGATATATATCAAATTTAGGTAGCTAGGAGTCTGTCGAAGAATATCAAATATCTTGAAAAATAAAAAAATTGACCGTACCCCCTACGGCTTGTTTTATAAAATTGATCATTAATTAGAGTAAATTTGCTATTCTCCGACAGACTCCTAGTCTCCCCGTCAGAAGTCTAGAATATAACAACTACTATATTTAAATGCAAAAGGTGTAATTCCTGCATAGGCAGGAGTCTGTAATACCTTAGGGCTTTTTAGATGTTGTTTTAGTTCCCTGCTTTTGCAGGGATGACAAACATTATTCTTTTGTTAAACTATAAAGCTCTGAAAATCCATAAGGTTTTTGACAAAATAAGGTGAAAATCTTATGGATTTTGATGTAATTTTTGACCACGAACATATATCATCTCTTATGTCTACAGCCTTTTTGACGGAGCGACTAGTTAACAAATCTTCATGCAAAAATTCTCTAAAAATCACCTTTTTATACCAAAAATTTACATCAAAAATCCTAAATTGCTAAGTTTTATACAGAAATTTTTGTTAATTTATTCTTAATTTTTGGCACTTCTAGCGGATCAACTTTCTATGCTAATTGGATTTCTAACATCTACTTATTTTTTCTTAACTCAATAGATAAAAAGAACAAACTAATGGATCAACAACAATCGACTATCAATAATGTTCAAGATACCAAGTAAAGAAAATAATTAAATTATTCATAATCTTATAGCTAGCCCGATTAGCATTATGTCGTCTATTAGCAAGCATGACAAAAAGCAGTCCACAAAAAATATAATAAGTAATTTGGACCAACTATCTTGAATACAATTCAATTACTAAATGTACTTCTGGTTCAAATGGGTACGGAACATCAGAAATTACTGGAACTCTAACAAACTTACCAGACAATGAATGGGCATCAAAATTTAAATAACCTGGCACGGTATTTTCCTGTTTGGTAGCTGTTTCAAGTATTACAGGAATTTGTTTTGCTGATTCCCTTAGCTCGATGACATCTCCTTCTTTTAGTCTCATGCTTGGTATATCAACCTTTTTACCATTTACCTTAATGTGACCATGCGTAACAAACTGTCTTGCAGCAAAAATCGTTGGAGCAATATTCATTCTGTATATAACAGCATCAAGCCTTCTTTCTAATAAGCCTATGAAGTTCTCACCAGTATTGCCTTTCATTTTTTGTGCAAGAGCAAAAGTATTTCTAAATTGTTTTTCATTAATCCGACCATAATGGCATTTAAGCTTTTGTTTAGCCTTCAAGTGTACGCCATAATCAGAAGTTTTAATCATACTATTCTGGCCATGTTGACCAGGACGGTAATTTCTTGTATTGAAGGCATCCTTGCTATCACCCCATAGGCTTACACCAAGTCTTCTACTCGCCTTATATTTAGAACTAATAATTTTTGTCACGCTCTATATCTCATAATTTTAGTATATAATTGTAGTATACATATTTAAGGCATTAAAGTCAAATCCTCATTTTTCAAATTATCTACTTTAAACTAATTTTAGGAAGGGGTATACTAAAAATAATTTGAATATAATCTTGCTAAAGATAAATAATCTTGTGGTGATAAATTTTCAGCCCGACAAGAATTATCAATTTTTAATTCTGCTAACAAATCCTCTATATGTGGCGTTAGTTTTTTCAAAGATGATTTAATCATTTTACGTCGCTTGCCAAATGCTAGTCTAGTGATTAGCTCAACTTTCTCTATTAATTCAGATGTTAACATATTGTTGTTACAAGGTATGAGTTTAACTATAGCAGAATGGACTTTTGGTGCAGGGTAGAAGGCTTGTGGATTAACATCAAAGCATTTTTCAACTGAACAAAGTAACTGAGATATTATTGATAATCTTCCGTAAGATTTTGTGCCAACTTTACCGCATATTCGGTCTACAACCTCTCTTTGCAGCATTAAAGTCATATTACTTATTAATGACGACTTTTTTAACCATTTTATGACTAACTCTGTACCTATTTGGTAAGGTAAGTTTGAAATGATAGTTATTTTGTTATGATTTAAGGTTGATAGCTCAAATTTAACAGCATCCGAATGAATAATATGCAGATTAGGAGACAATTCCCTTATTTCCATAAGTAAAGGTATGCATCTAACGTCAGTTTCAATGACCGTTAAAGATTTAGGGCGGCAGGCAAGAATAGCTCTAGTAAGCCCGGCTGTACCGGGACCAACTTCTAAGACAGAATCATGTTCTTTCAGCCCACTTACTCGAACTATTTTATCACATAGACTACTATCAAAAATGAAATTCTGACCATATTTCCTAATAGGAGTAATACCATGTTTGCTAGCATGCTTTGCAATTGAAGACAAGGTACTCAAATTATTTGAGATCACAAAGGAAGCATTATTTTGATATATGCTTTCTTACGCATATCTTCAAAGTATTTTTGTGCTTTTTGCGACATTTTTCTATTGGTTAGCAGATTCACTATGTAGTTATTTTCCTCGCTAGTAACATTAATTAGTTTCTTGTCACACATTAAGATTAATTTAAACCCATCTTGCATTTCGAAAACACTACTTTTTGCTCCTGTATTTAAATCTTTGATAATTGTCTGCAGCGTAGAATCTAGAGCACTTAGATTTTGATTAATTACCTCTAATGTAGAAAAATCTTTATATAAAGATTCTTTAATATCAGAACAATTTATAAGACGTTTTTGTAAATCACACATCTTCTGCAAAGTTTTATCATCTTTATCTTTTGAAGTAAAAATCTGTGCTGATATTTCTGCATCTTTAGAATTCGTCGCTAATATTATAGCATCAATTTCTTTTACACTAATAGCAACTGATCTCGAAATACCAGATAAAATATTCATTTTGATAATTTCGGCACCAATTTGATATTTAAAATTATTAATATCTACAGATTTACTCTTCAAAAACTGTAATAATTGCCCTTTTGCCATTTTGTTACGCTGCTCAATACTCTCTATATATTCATTTAACTCACTATCAGAGCTTTTTTTGCCTTTTACAGACTGATAAAGTAATACATCATCAATCATGCTGTTAATTGCCACCTTATCAAGCTGCTTATTTGTTTTAGGATCAGGATTAGAAATATTGTTAAGCGCCATGATCATGTGTTTCCTAGCTAGAAATTCATGTAAGGTAATTGGTTCATTATTAACAAATGCAACTATATTGGATAATTCTGCTTTTGCTATAGTTAGGTTAAAAATGATGGTAACTAAACAAAATAACTTCTTCATAATTTTAGACTCACATATTTAATATTTTTAAACCCACAGAAATAGTGGGGACAGCAGAAGCCTTTTTTATCCCTCTACTATTATCTCCCATATAAGTGTCTGAAAGTCTCCCAGCTATTCTAACACAATCGTTCAAGTATGTCACCTGGATACTCTTAGAAAGAATATTTATTTTGTTTTTTGACCAATCTACTCTCATATCATAAGCAACTGACCAATTCTCCGCTAATTGATAAGTGAAATTATAGTAAAGTTGTCTTATCTTATTACCAGTTAGTTCATTGGTAAAATAATATTTCTGTAAATTAGAAATTTGAACCAATCCAGCAGTTAACTGAATTGTCTTAAAATTAAGACTTCCACCTAATTCATCTCTAATTGGCTTAAAATCCTTACTTTTTCTAAATCTATAGAACAGTTCTATTTTATCAGAGAAACTACTAGAAATTCTGCCAACATTTTCAATATTATCAATAGATTTGTTATTAATAAGATTATTATTGTAGGTCTGTCCTAGGAATAAACTTGAATAATTTTGCTCTGAAAGTATAGAAGAATTAATTCCATAACTTAATCTATTGTCAAATTCATGATGATCTATACCACTATAGCGATTCGAACTAAATATATTATTTTCCGATAATTCATATTTTGATGGATCAATAAAAGAAAATTTCTTATTAGAATTATGTTTGCGTCCAATAGTCGCCGATATAATTGGTTCAATAAACAGGCTAGCTTTATCAAAGATTGATCCAGCTAATGGATAACGCCAAGTATTTTGAATTTCTGGTATATTCCTCGCAAGAACCTTGTTATGCCTAGAATTATTTGAATATAGGTGATTAATAAAATATATGTCTGATCTATTCCGTAAGGTAATATTAAATAAATGACCAGATGAAGTTAAAAAATTATTATCCACTGCTAGTTGTAGTGCAACTTGCCCCAGTTCTCTTCCGCTTCTTTCTTTATAAATTAATGCATTATTCTCAACGACTAGGTTAGTAGTTTCATTGTCATTTAAAGGTATAACATTCTTGGTTCTAATCCTAGGGAAAATTAATGGATTGGTGTTACTAGAATCATTTGTTCCCAACCCTTCAAAATACATCCCTTCCATCAATAAATAATTGTAATTATTGACATGTTCTAAATATAACTTAGAAGTCAAATATGGAGTATAATTATTATAATAGTTTTTTAAATAGGCTTTATCAGAAGTACGTTGTAACTTAAATCCATATCGATAATCATTTTTGGTGAAGTTACCATTGCTCAATAGATAATATGAGTTTACCTTAGTATTTTTTACCGTTATAGCACCATTCTTTAAGGAATATGGTACTTTACCATAGTTAGCATCTAAAGATATATAATCACTTTCATTTGGTTTGTAACGAGCTTCTAGTTCAAAAATTGTATATGTGTTATTATGTTTTTTCCAGAAAACCCTAGGAGTTAGAGTAAAATCTAGATTAGATTTAGCTCTATAATATAGTGGTATCCCTAAAGCACTATCATGCACTCCAGGTATCAATATTCCCGATTTTGCAGACGCCTTAGGTGTTGGATAAGAAAAATAGGGAGTAAAAAAGATTGGGATACCATATACCTCAAAAAATAGATGCTTATAAACCATTTTATTCTCATGTAAATCTATCTCTGTATTTTTTGCAGAAATTTGCCAAATAGGTTTTTGGTTGCATAGTATTTTACATGGAGTAAAGGTACTATTATGCAACCGAAAAACATCTTCATTTACTCTTTCCGCTACTTTTGACGCTAAAAGCGTATTATCACCAAAGTGTAAAACAAAGTCTGAAATTATTCCTGCCTTTAGCTTATCTTTTAATATGACGAATTCTCCCAAAATAACTTTATTTTGAACTCTATTTTGTTGTTCTGTAATTCTAACATTTCCCTCAGCCCAGAGCTGATCTTGTCTTATATCATAAATCAAGGAATTAGCTGTTAGAAAATAACTATCTAATATAATTTGAACATTACCTTTAGCATAAATAAATTGTTCCTTTTGGTTATATTCAATATAATCTGTTGACAAAAAGCTAAATCGCTTGTCTATTCCTTGCTGATCAACTTGTGCAAAACCACAAACCGGTAACAAAATAATGAGACTCAATAAATTGCAGAAAATTCGCATTTAAGATAATTTTTGAAGTAAGGTGGTATAATGCCAATATAAGAGCTAAATTTGCATAATTTGGCATTCTATAGCAATAACCTATTAATGTCTCTTGAAATATTTTACTAATTTTCAATTAAGTGACACTAGACACTTATATCATAATTTAAAGATATAAGTGTCTAGTTTTATTTTTTGCCGCTGCAACTTTTGGATTGCCACGTCGTCGCTTTGCGACTCCTCGCAATGACGTTTATGCATTTTCTAAAACAAATTTTTCTACCATTAATTGCGACTTTTAAATCGCCCTGCCCTTATAAGTCAATATAAATCATTGTTTACATTAACTTCAATATATATTATATTATACTTATAACTTACAATTGCTTCGTGGTGCTTATGCACTTATCGCAATTATGAGTTATAATAGACGCATACGTCATTGCAAGCTGATATAATTAAATTCAATGATTGTAGCAATGGAAAAATAACACCTAATTTATTGTATTCAAGTAAAAAATAGGCGTTTATTCGTGGTGTTTGCTTGGAAAAATTTTTGCATATACTCAAATGATTTGAAGAATTGGATTTGAAAATGAGGGGCGAGTACACGCAGCGTATTATAAGCACGTGAGTATGCGAGTCCCTGATATTTTCAAAAAACAATTCTTTAAATCATTTGAGTATGCCTTGACTATATCCTATTATTAGTTTAATAATGTAAGTAATTTTTATTATTTATTAGCAATTGAATAAATGTGGATTGCCACAACCACTACGTGGTTTCGCTAGACACTGTTAACAAAGCTTATTTGATTGATGAATTAATGGATTTTTTAGCGAAAATTAATAAGATTTTTGCCGAAATAGTATACCTATTTCAAAAAAACCTTATAATTTGCAGCAAAAAAGACTTTATTCACCGATTAAGTAAGCTTTGTTAACAGTTTCTAATAGCGTCTTGTACTTTTCTGCAATTTTTAAATTGTCGTGGGGGTTATGCGTAAGGTGAGCTGATAAAATATTTATAGGTAATAATAGGCTCTAAAACATGATAAAATGTACTCGCAAAATTGAATTTGATGCAGGTCATAGGGTGATCGGGCATGAAAATAAGTGTCAATTTCTACACGGTCATCGTTATGTCCTTGAAGTTACAGCTGGATCTGATGTGGTCGATAATCTTGGCATGGTGGTAGATTTTAGTTACATAAAATCGGTAATAAAAAATTGGACAGATGATAATTTTGATCATAATCTTATATTACATCAAGATGATAGAGAGATAGGTGATAGAATATGTAGTTGGACTGGTCAAAAAATATATTATATGCCACAAAATCCAACAGCAGAGAATATAGCATTACACTTAAAATTGGATATCTTGCCAAAATTATTTACTAATAGTTCTTTTTTTATTACAAAAGTCAAATTATTTGAAACACCTAATTGCTTTGTTGAGGTATAAGTGGTACAAAGATGTTGTGTAATTTTAACTACGACCGATAACCAACAGGTAGTAGACAAGCTAACCATTAGTTTGTTGGAAGCAAATCTATCTGCTTGCATACAAGTAGACAATATAGTCAGCTATTTTAAATGGGAAGGCAAGATATCTTCTGTACCAGAATATCGTATTGTAGTAAAAGCCAAGTCTGATAACTACAATGCAATAGAAAAGATGATTATTGATATGCACAATTATGATCTTCCACAAATAATAAAGCTCGATATTCAAGATGGGCTACCGGCGTATTTAAACTGGGTAACTCAAAGTATCTAATTTTAAGAGAGTGTTTATTAGAGCTAAAATTTACTCAGTTATAGTAAAAATGAGTTGTATTATTGTATAGCTAACCCAACTAACATTACTCCGTCATTGCGAGGAGCTACTTAATAGTAGCGACGAAGCAATTTTTGTGTCATCCCTACGAATGTAGGGAGCTAGACACTGTTAACAAAGCTTATTTGATTGATGAATTAATGGATTTTTTAGTGAAAATTAATAAGATTTTTGCCGGAATAATATAGCTATTTCAAAAAAATCTTATAATTTGTAGCAAAAAAGACTTTATTCACCAGTTGAATAAGCTTTGTTAACAGTGTCTAGATTCCCGCCTACGCGGGAATGACATCGTACAATTGCTTAGTCAACCTTAGTTCTCCTCGCAACGATGGAGTAATGTTAGTTGAGTTAGCTATAATACAGCTGCTTTTTACTATAAACAGTCATATGAAATCAGCAAAATAAGTTTAATCAAAACACTCTTTAATTTAATTAAGTATAATAATGAAATTATGGAAAAAAGTTACATTGGGATTAATCTTGGGTATATTGTTTGGTATATATTTTCCTGAATATGTATCTTACATAAAACCGGTAGGAGATATTTTCCTGCGTTTGATCAAAATGATTATTGCTCCTTTAATATTTTTTAGTTTAGTATCTGGTATAACTAGTATGAGTGACCCTGCTTCTCTTGGTAGAGTAGGGCTAAAGGCGGTTGTAGCTTTTTTAGGCACTACCTTCTTTGCCGTAGTTTTTGGTATTACAGTTGCACTTATATTAAAACCGGGACATGGTGTACACATTAATTTTGATGTTGCACAGAATATTTCACAAGATAAATCCTTTAATATATTTAATTTCTTTGTAAATATTGTACCTGAAAATGTAGTGGGTTCCTTTGCCAATTCTAATGTTTTGCAAATTGTATTCTTTGCAATATTTTTTGGACTTGTACTAAATAAAATGGATGTTAGTGCTACACCGATTAAGAATTTATTTCACATATTATCAAAAATAGTGTTAAAAATGATCTCCATGATCATTCAACTTTCGCCATATGGTGCATTTGCTTTAACGGCTTGGATAGTTGGCACGCAGGGCTTTGATGTAATGATTAGCTTGTCCAGATTAGTTGCTGCGGTAGTTATTGCCATGATATGTCAATATGGTATTTTTGGTATGCTAATTTATCTGTTCTGTCGAATATCACCACTACCTTTTTATAGAAAAAGTCTAGAATATCAGGTGCTTGCCTTTTCTACTTCTAGTAGTAAGGCAACGCTTGCCACCACTATGCAAGTTTGTCGCGAACGACTAGGTATATCTGAATCTAGTACTTCTTTTGTACTACCTCTTGGTGCATCGATAAATATGGATGGTTTTGCAATAAATTTAGCTCTTACTACCATATTTTTTGCTCAAATGATGGGTGTAGATTTAGCATTACATGATTATTTAGTCATTATCATTACCTCAACTCTTGGCTCTATAGGTGGAGCTGGTATTCCAGGGGCTTCTTTAATAATGCTACCTATGGTGCTGTCTTCAATTAATTTACCGATTGAAGGGGTTGCTATAATTGCTGGAATTGATAGGATATTAGATATGTTACGTACGACTATTAATATTACAGGTGATGCAACAATTACCTTGATTATCGATAATAGCGAAGGTACTCTGGATAAAGATACATATAATTCGGTGTAAAATATTAGAATTTTAGTATTAGTGGGCAACAAAAAATATGATAAAGTAGTATGATAAAATTGAGGATGTATGACTATAGAAAATGTTGAGTTAAAAATAGGTGATAAAATTTTTAATTTACCAATAAAAAGAGCCTCGTTTGGTCAAGATGTTATTGATGTTAGCAGTATATATTCATTAACAGGCTATTTCACTTACGATCCTGGCTTTATGTCTACAGCAGCTTGTAAATCAGCTATGACTTATATAGATGGTGATCAGGGGATATTGAGATATCGGGGATATGATATTAAAACATTAGCGGAAAAAAGTAATTTCTTAGAGGTAGCCTATTTGCTGCTAAATGGTGAATTACCAACTATCAATCAATATAAATCTTTTTCCCAGAAGATTACGCATCATTCTTTGATTAATGAGCGGCTTAGAAATTTATTTATGGCTTTTTGCCCCTCGGCTCATCCCATGGCAATTATGCTAGCTGTAGTAGGATCTTTATCTGCATTTTATCCAGATTTTTTTAATATAGAAGAAAATGAACGTGAATTGATTGCTATTAGAATGATTGCCAAAATGCCAACTATTGCAGCAATGGCATATAAATATTCAATAGGACAACCCTTTATCTATCCTGATAATAGTTTGGATTTTACTGAAAATTTTCTCTATATGATGTTTTCAACACCTTGTGAGAAATACAAGGTAAGTCAGGTGGTAAAAAATGCCTTAGATAAAATATTTATCCTCCATGCTGACCACGAGCAGAATGCTTCTACTTCGACAGTACGTTTAGCCGGATCATCCGGAGCTAATCCATTTGCTTGTATCAGTACTGGCATAGCTTCTTTATGGGGTCCAGCACATGGTGGAGCTAATGAGGCAGTAATTAATATGCTGAAAGAAATTGGTACCATAAACCGTATTCCAGAATATATCGCAAGGGCAAAAGATAAAAATGATCCGTTCCGATTAATGGGTTTTGGTCACCGAGTTTATAAAAGTTATGATCCAAGAGCAATTGTACTTAGAGAGACTTGCAAAGAAGTATTGGATGAGTTAGGAAACCGTAATAACCCCTTACTACAAATCGCTACTGAGCTTGAAAAAATTGCTCTCAGTGACCAATATTTTATCGATCGCAAACTTTATCCGAATGTCGATTTTTATTCCGGTATTATTTATCAAGCTATGGGTATACCATCACAGATGTTTACAGTACTATTTGCTATGGCAAGAACTGTCGGTTGGATGGGGCAATGGAAAGAGATGCATGAGGATCCAGAACAAAAAATTAGCAGACCCCGGCAATTATATACTGGGTATGTACAAAGAGAATTTATGCCTTATGATAAAAGATAGCTAACCCTTTGAGGCCCTAGGTTCTTATATCTTTAAATTATGATATAAGAACCTAGGAGGCTGCCTGCAATAACTAAAGTAATTCTATATTTGGCTCTTTTTGGCTGCTAATAAACAGGATTTTCTTGAAATAGGTACACATCCTATCAAAAATCCTATTTATTTTCGCCTAAAAATAGCTCAAAATATAATTAATTAGTTATCTCCGACAGCCTCCTAGATAACTCCTTTGTCATTGCAAGAATACGTAGTATATTAGGGTAATATTATGGCAACTCGAGCAAATTCATTTTCTAACTTAGTTTTAAGATTTTTATATTGAGAAGTTTTTAATTCTTCTTGGGTAATCAAGCTCTGTTTTATGGTTATTATATCTGTGAATATAGTATCTTTATTCTGATATTTACATGATCTATTTACATATATCCAAGGAGTATCAATCTCAAAGTTTAATTTTTTACAGTCTTTAACTATAATATTTTTTATAGTCATACATTTCTTATTAGTTTCAGGTATCCCTATAAAGATATCTGATATTTGGTCAAAAGCTATATCAGTGATATCCTCCATTCTACTACTAGACCTTAAACTTAAAGCAGCTCCCATATTTGTTTTGGAAATTCTATTTCTTTGCTGTAATGCATATTTGATTGTAAGATCCTTGACAATACGAGAAGTAAGATCAGGTAATTCTAAGAATTTTTTATCTTCTTCATTCAGATATTCTCCACTCAACATGCGGAAAGCAGAATCCTTCAACTGTTCAGTTGAAGCATATAACCCCTGACCGCTTAGATTTAGTGATGTTTCTCCCTTGAAATCAAGCTGACCAGATACCTTTACAATATTATTTTGTATAACTAATTCATTGCGTAATATAGTTTGTGAATTTTCAGGCTGTATAGAGGCAATCTTGGTATAACCGGCTTCTTGAATATCTAATACCAGTGCTATCTTATTAGCAATATCTGGGAACACCCCTTGTGCCATACTAACAAGATTTGTTGGATCAATCCAATATGCTTTACCATTTTTATTAGTTACTTTAAGCATCACATGATTAAAATTCCCTATGTTAGGTAAGGAATTTGGGTTAGAAAAATTAGTAACACCTCTCATTACCAAAATAGGTTGAACTTTATAATCAAGTTTCTGCAAGATAGCAGCGGTACTTGCAGAAAAATCTTTACAATCGCCAATTTGTGAACTAGCTATTTTTTCTAAGTCTCTAGGGAAATAACGACCCGATACTGTCCGCCAATCTCCCATATATTGAATTTTTTCATTCAACGAAGAAGTGACAAAATTAATTTTTTCTTCGTCAGTATTCTTATCTATGGCAGATTCCGCTATATTCATAAAAATTGCAGGAAGTGGTTGATTAATTACACTGGAATACCCAGGAGCAAGTTGTTTAGCCAAATCTTGCCATTTGGTTAAACTTGATAAGGATACCCAAGTAGAATGTTTGATATTTAATATGCCATTATTTGGTTCATTTGTTAGGGCGTTGTAAACAGGTTTTTCTAAGATAATTTCTGCCGAATGAAAATCACTTTCAGCGTCTTTAATAACTTTTAATACGCCCTTTGGATCGTTTACTTTAATATTTAAAGGTAATTTGGAATTAATCTTAGTGTGACTTGCCTTAAAATAACTGTTCATACCGTAAGATATAGTAGCACCATAAAAGTTATCTACAGGCACTTTTGTTTCAACATATTTATATTTTAAATATATTTCAGCTCCAAGCTCTGCTTTAGGAAATGATATGGTTATTTGTTTTAATTGATCAAAACCTTTGCCAGGGCAAGCTAGTGGTTTATCTTCAATCATATCTTTAGTAACTATATATTCTTGTCCTTGATAAATAGTTTTAGCTTCTAATATAGAAATTGAAGAACTATTCTCATTATAAGTTAAGCGATATTGGGAGAAAGCATCGCGACCTGATTCTTTTAGTATTTTTGCATGCATTTCCGTTATGTTTTCAGAAGTGCCATCTTGGTTAATATTAATATCGTCATTATAAAATTTAATCTCAATAGGGGCATCTTCATAGCTACTCCATCTAGCTTGAGCGGAGTGGTTTATTAAAAATACTAATAATACTAGGTGAAGGAAAAATTTAAAATAACTCATTGTAATAATTTTATAGGAAGCTAGCTGCTAGTTGTAAAAAAATCGATAAATCAAATTCCAAATATCAAGGATGATTAGTAGCAAAAATCACAAAGTTTAGCAAGATAAAAATTAAATAAAGACGACTTTGTATAGCTAACCCGACTAACATTACTCCCTATTCACAAACTTTTATCTCCCACATTATTGAATGAATAGAGGCACTGTGCTAAAATGTCTGTTATTTTAAAGAAAAATATAAAATCTATGTATATTTTCTTATCCATTGTTGACAATTATTAAGAAAAAGAGTACTATGCTCATTGAGTTTAATAATTAACTCTTTAATAGCATAAAAACCTTATACTAGTAGATTATTTGGTTTAATTTCTATGGAAGAGTTGCGAATTAAGTTCAGATGAAGTAACTCTATACTAAAAGGTTTTTATGACTACTAAAGTAGGTAAGGTCAAATGGTTTAATACAACCAAGGGCTTTGGTTTTATTCAACCAGATGATGGTGGGAGTGACGTTTTTGTCCACATCTCAGCTGTAGAGCGTGCCGGGATTCGTAATCTTAATGGGGGTCAAAGTATAGGATTTGATCTAGAAGACAATAAGGGGAAAATTTCCGCTGTTAATCTGCAAATAAAGTAATATTTATTTAAAACTACAAGCAACTACTCAAAATTTATGAGTGGTTATTAAACTAGTGAATTTTGGGTAGTATCATCTTTTTATACACTTTGTGCATTATCTTTTGTAATTCAGTGTTCACTGTAAGTAAAGCTGTAACTTTATTGGACTATTTAAGTATACTCGAATGATTTGGGGAAATGGATTTGAAAAATAATTTTTCAAAGCAAAAGAGTATGCATTTTCTGTTGTATTTATAATTACAGCCGCTTTTACTATGCAAATTAATTAATAACCCGCTTTATAACATAAGAACTTAATCATAAACTTATTCTTTTTTTAAAGGTATAGAATATTGTTTACTCAGATGCTTTGAAGAGTTGGAATATATAATTACGTTTTACCTTCCAATTCTTTAGACACTTCTAAGAAACTGCACATATTTTGGTAGTTTCTTCCATTTTGTTACGTGGTGCGTAGCACCAATGTTTAGGCTTATATCATAATTTAAAGATATAAGCGCCAAAAGCATTTGAGTGTTTTTAATTTAAGATAAATAATATTTATAATATTGGATTTAATAATGAAAAATTTTAATTTACCAAACGAAGTGATTATATCACTTGAACAGATGAACATCACCTCTCCTACGGAAATTCAAAGAGAGGCTATACCGATCGCGATGCAAGGTAGTGATATTCTTGCTTCTAGTCAAACTGGTTCGGGTAAGACCCTTGCCTATTTACTACCAATCGTCAATTCTTTTATACAGACTAAATCAATGGCATTGGTACTTGTACCAACTCGGGAATTAGCTAGTCAAGTACGCACTACTTTAACTAATGTGACTACTCAAATTAAGCTTCCCAGTGCGGTCTTAATAGGAGGTGAACCAATGCATAAACAATTTATGCAGCTAAAGGCAAATCCTAAAGTTGTAATTGGAACACCTGGTCGTATTATAGATCACTTACTGCGTGGTAGCTTAAAATTAAATACAGTTCAATTAGTTGTACTTGATGAGATGGACAGAATGCTTGACATGGGTATGAAAGAGCAGTTGGAAGAAATAAATAAATATATACCTGAAAAACGGCAGGTTTTAATGTTTTCAGCAACTATGCCAAAACATATTATTGCACTATCGCAAAAATATGTGAGCAATCCTAAACGTATTACTATCGGATCAAATACTCAGGCTGCCTCTCAAATAAAACAAGAAACTTTGCGTGTTTCTGATAAAGAAAAGTTTCCTGAGCTTATCAAACAACTAAATCAACGAGATGGTTCTATAATTATTTTTGTAAAAACTAAGCGTGGGGCTGATCAGTTGGCAAAAATGTTAAAGTTTGAAGACCATAAGGCTGAAGCTATCCATGGTGATTTGACGCAAGGTAGAAGGGATCGTGTAATTGCATCGTTTCGCTCTTCTCGTCATAGAATTATGGTGGCAACAGACGTTGCCGCTCGTGGCTTAGACATACCCCATACACAGCATGTTATCAATTATGACTTACCAATGTCTCCAGAAGATTACTTGCATAGAATAGGTAGAACTGGTAGAGCGGGGCTTTCAGGCTGTGCATTATCCTTCATTTCGCCAGAAGATAATATCAGGTGGAAAGCTATTGATCGTCTAATGAATCAAGGTGAAAGTACTTCAAGAGAAGAAATGACAGGACGTAAGAACCGTAGAAGACCATTTAATGGTAATAATAGCAACAATAGTGCTAGAAAAAGTTATTTTCCTCGTAATAATAACGATAGAAAGCTTTATGCTGGTCGTCCTAGAAGTAGCAGAGCGTCCTAACACTACAGTTGTAGATTTCAAAAACTAGAAACCATATTGTAAAGAAAACCCTCAAATTTTCTATAATTTATTCAGTTTACAACTGTAGTGCTAGGTTATAAGAACGAACAACCGTCATCGCGAGCCACGAAGTGGCGTGGCGATCCAAATAAACAACGTGCTGTTGCAACTTTTGGATTGCTTCGTCGTCTAAAGTGGCTTCTCGCAATAACGGTTAGAGACTTTGTTTTAGACACTGTTAACAAAGCTTATTTAATTGGTGAATTAATGGATTTTTTAGCGAAAATTAATAAGATTTTTGCCGGAATAGTATACCTATTTCAAAAAAATCTTATAATTTGCAGCAAAAAAGACTTTATTCACCAATTAAATAAGCTTTGTTAACAGTGTCTAAATAGTTTTGGTTGAAATTGGTCTTTACATCCTATTATAATTGATGTATCATATGAATGCTACTTTTGTAGCTATTGTAATAAACGTGATTTAGAATAGAGGTTGCGGACCCGGGGGCGGTACCCGGCGCTTCCACCAAGAAAGTTGAGATATATTTTGTAATAAAAACTTTATGGGGGCGAAATAGGATCGACGTGCTTAATAAAAAAATTATCTTTACTCGGTATAATTCCGCCGGACCTTGTGTCGTTGGGTTAAAAAAAAGAAACGCAAATGATAATAAACGTTTCGTAGGAAATGAAGCTCTAGCAGCTGCTTAATCCTACGCGGTTAAGGGGCTTAACCGGGCAACAGAAAAAGCCCCACTATAATAATTAGATTGGATTAACTACTGGTAAATTGTCATTCTTAGCAACAACGGGAATCTAATATACCTACTTTCGCAAGGTTAACATAAAATAGGATTGCTTCGTCACTACTGTAAGTAGCTCCTTGCTAATAAACGCCAATTTACTATGACTAAATACTAATCAGGTTAGCTATAGAGTATTATTTTATTTATTTTATAACTATGAACAACTCATATCAACAATTTCTTAATGAATGTATGTTAGAATTTGTAAAAAAGATTCTTGCAAGAGTTCATGTGGATAAGTTGCAGATGAATCAACTTTTGTATATTTCTTATAGAACTGATAACCCTGCTGTAATCTTATCTTCTAGGATAAAAGAACGCTATCCAAAAGAAATAACTATAGTAATGCAATATCAATTTGAAGATTTAACTGTAGGGAGTAATGGATTCTCTGTAACGGTTAGTTTTGATGGCATCAAAGAAACGATCAACGTACCATTTGATTCTCTGATCAGTTTTGTTGATCCTAATAGTGGTTATAGCCTAAAATTTAAACCAAAAATAATTAAATCTAATCAATTATCAGACACAAAAAAAAGAGAAACAATTAAGGGGGATGTTGATTCTAGAAGTAAATCTAATTCAGCAGATAATATAATAGTTTTGGATAAATTTCGAAAACCCCGTAAGCCCGTGTAAAACTTATGAATTCTAGATGACAATGTACTGCTCCTGAATTAAAAATATGTAGTCATCCTGAATTTATTTCAGGATCTTTTGGTGTGTAAGTATATCCTGAAACAAGTTCAGGATGAGCAAAATGATTCGCAATAAGTACAGTAATATCGATGAATCTACAAAACTTCAATATTCTAAAGAGTCAAGCTTCTCTACCAAAAGTTATTATATACACTGATGGAGCTTGTTCAGGTAACCCTGGACCGGGTGGTTGGGGAGCATTGTTACAGTTTAATGGAGTTTGTAAGGAGATATTTGGTCATGAACTACACACCACTAATAACCGCATGGAAATGACAGCAGCAATTGAAGCGTTAAAAATTCTTAAAAAATCATGCTGTGTAGAACTTTATACAGATAGTAAATATTTACAGCTTGGAATAACTCAGTGGATTAACACATGGATAAAAAATAACTGGCATAAAAACAACAATGATCCTATCAAGAATGTTGATTTATGGAAAAAATTGTACGACGAGCTAGGTAAACACTCTATTATTTGGAGTTGGATTAAAGGTCATGGTAATAATGAAGGTAATGAGATAGCTGATAGACTAGCTGCAAAGGGAAAAGAAACTGCTATAAAAATACTCAAATGTCATTCATAGATAATTTTTTTATACCTATTTTCTCCAGAAGAATTGGAAAAGATCAATTTGGCAACAAATATTACGAAAGTAAAAAGCTGGATTATTTAGGGCAGGCTAGAAGACAGGTGGTTTATAAAGGTAAAGTAGAAGCATCAAAAGTTCCGCCTATGTGGCATGCTTGGCTACATTATATGATCAATGAAGTGCCAATCAATAATGGTAAATTCGATTGGCAACAAGATTATCTTCCTAATATTACTGGTACTAGTTTGTCACATAAGCGAGTAAAAAATACTACAACCAAAACTGAATATAATAGGTGGCAACCTTTAGGTAAATCAAAATAATGAAACAGAATATTATAGAAACTTTAGTTGGCTTTATAGTAATATTAGTTGCTATAGGCTTTTTTATTTTTGCTTATAAAATTGGTAACTCATCAAGAATCGAATCTGGGTATACGCTTAAAGCAAATTTCCAAAATGCTGAGGGGGTAGTTAAGGGAAGTGACGTGATGTTAGCTGGTGTAAAAATAGGATCAGTAACCAACATAACTCTAGATAAAACTAGTTTCTTTGCTTTATTAACAATTTGCATCAATAATGATATAAAATTGCCTAAAGACACTAGTGTAGCAATAGTTACAAGCGGAATATTTGGTAGTAGATATATATCAGTAACCCCTGGTTCATCTGAGGAAAATTTGGCAATAGGCGAACAAATAAAACACACCCAGTCGGCGGTTAATATTGAATCCCTGATAGGTAAGTTAATTTATTCCTTTGGTAGTAAAAATAAATAATATTAAAATCCTATTAGTGTACATTGCAAATTAGTGTATAATTGTAGTGATAAGGGTTATTATATTACAAATGAAATAAGTTATAATCACAATGTTTAAGTTGGCTAATATATTAAATACACTAAAATCACCTACCAATTCTATGATAGAACCTCAAAATGTTCAGTCTGGTAATTTTGTTAAGGTTACCAAGAATTGGTACGAAGAAAAATCTGATAAGCTAGTTGTCCAACGTAATATCTTGTTGGTAATATCTATATTGTTGCTCTTCCTGATAATGGCATTTATAGCAGCGATAACTATAGTAATAAATTCAAGAGAGTTTAGCCCTTTTGTTATCCAAATTGATAATAGCACCGGAGCAGCAACGATTGTTAATCCAATATCTTCGGAGATATTAAGTGGCAATGATGCACTTTCAAGATATTTTATAAAAAAATACCTAATAGCTAGAGAAACCTATAATCCTGTTGATTTTGATACTGAAGCACGAAGAAGTATTAGATTATTATCTTCAAGCTCGGTATATTATAACTATCTCGGCTACATAAAAAATAAAGATATAGACCCAGTTTTAAGGTATGCTCAAAATAACACAACTTTCTTAATAATTAAATCTTGGTCAAAGTTGCAAGAAAATTTGAAAGAAAATAAGAATAAATATATAGTTAGGTTCTCTATTAATGAAACAACAGGTGATAAAAAGGTTTATAATAGAATAGCTGTGGTAAGTTTTGCGTATGTTCCAATGGAATTAACAGATGCAGAGCGAGATATTAATCCGGTAGGTTTCCAAATTAATGATTACAGGGTAGATGATGATAATAGCTAGACTTCTTTTCACAACGGTAATATTATTGTATTCGGTTATTGCCAATGCTTATACAAGTGATATGCATATAGATAATGATTTAGATGACCTAACCATAACTACTGATAACAGAATTAAAACTTATATACATAATCCTAATGAGGTTTATTTATTAGTTCTACATTTTGGCTTTCAGTCAAGTATAGAATTTGCCAAAAATGAGGAGATACAAAATATTGTTCTAGGAGAATCGTATGCTTGGAAAATGACTCCGTTGGCAAACAGATTATTCATTAAGCCATTGGAGAAAAATATTAGAACAAATATGACTATAATAACTAATAAAAGGACTTACCAATTCGATGTTGTATCCAAAGAATTGGAAGAAGGACGTGAAAAGGACTTGGTGTATGTAGTTAGATTTTATTACCCTAAGAAAGCCTTTACTACCTCACAGTAACCCTTATAGGTTCTAGATGTCATTGCGAGAAAACGTAAGTCAACGAAGCAATCCATAAAAGTGTTCAGAAATGGATTGCCACAACCACTACTTGGTTTCGCAATAACATCAATTTATTATGACTAAATGCTAATCGGGTTAGCTATAGATGATTTTTTTATAAATTGATATTAATTTAACATGGCAGAACAAGATAATACCACTTCTCAAATCAGTGTACCTGGTACAGAGGAACAAGATATACCAGAAGTTCAAAATGAGCTATCAAAAGTTGCCACTAATCCTAAGCAAAGTATTGCGATTTTGCTTGTCATTTCTGCTGTTTTTATATTTATTTTTTTTAAACTTTTTATTAGTGATAATAAACCATCTGAGGTGGTAGTGGCTCCGTCAGTGCCTACTGATATTACTAAAGCAACACAAGATAACTCTAAAAATATACCAGAAATTCCAAAATTACCAGAAGCTCCTAAGCTTGAAGTGCCTGTGGAGCGTCCACCGCCACCACCTCCTCCACAACCTATTCCCCCTAAAGTTACTGATATACCAACAGTTCCTTTACCACTTCCTTCAGGAGATAGTAATGCTACTCTTCCTGCTGTTACGCCATCACCTCTTCCTGGGAAGTTAACTGAAAGTGAAGAAGAAAAGAACCGTCGTGAAGCAAAGAGAAAATCTGCTATAGTATTAATTGCAGGAGTTCCAGAGAAAAAAACACCGAGTCAAATTGCCGAAGAAGCAAATTTTCAAGATCGGGGAGATATGGCATTTGTTCTTGCTCGTGGCAAGATAATGGAAGCAGTATTAGAGACTGCTATTAACAGTGATTTAGGTGGAGAAATAAGGGCAATAATTAGCAGAGATGTATTCTCTGAAAAGGAGAAAATTATTTTAATTCCTAAAGGATCAAAGATTTTTGGTGTTTATGCAACTGGTACTGATGGAGCATATGGTCGGATTTCCATAATATGGAATCGTATTGATCTATCAAGTGGTTATACCATTAATTTAGATGCTTTAGCTGTTGATAATCTTGGAAGAAAAGGCGAGCAGGGAAGAGTAGATAATAAATTTAAAGAACGATTAACCAACGCTGTATTATCATCAGCATTTAATATTGCACTTGCCAATGCTCTTGACAAAGTGGTAGCTCCACCAGTTAATTCGCAAGTTGTTGCTGCTAATGCTGCTATCGCTGCTAATATACAAAATTTAGCACAAAGTATTAATAATGGTCCTGGTACTGAGGATGTTAAAATTTCACAGATCTGTACTAGTGTGATGAATGCCATTACTGATAAAACCTCAACAGCATATACTTCCATGATGCAGGCTTGTAGTACTGCTCACAATCCAACTGGATCGCAACCTGGTCAAAGACTTATTGCATTAATGAGTGCAGTAACTAGTGCAGCAGCTAGTTTGTTATCTAGTACAGCAAATGCTGCCACTCCAACCCAGGCACAAACAGCCTCAAAACAAGCTTTTACTGACGTCAGCAATACTATGAAAGATATGATGCAGCAACAGGCACTTAAATCAACTATTACCATAGATCAAGGTACGTTAATAAGGATTTATGTCAATAAAGATTATAAATTTCCTCAAGCTGTATTAAGAAAATCAAGATTGATAAAATGAGTGATAATTTTGCTGCGTTAGAGACTTTCCTATTACCATTTAAAGAACTGTTCGCAGAGGATGGTGTTAATGAGATCATGGTAAACAAACCAGGAGAAGTATGGGTTGAGAAAAAAGGAGACCAATTTTGCAAATCAGTACCTGAACTTGATTTCGAACATCTTATATCGCTTGGTAGGTTGGTAGCTCAGTCAACTGATCAGATGATTTCCGAAGAAAGGCCTTTACTTTCCGCCTCACTACCTAATGGTTATCGTATCCAAATAGTGTTTCCTCCTGCTTGTGAGCCGGGATATGTTGGTTATGCTATCAGGAAAGGTAGTACAATGAATCTTACATTAGATCAATATGACAAGATGGGAGCTTTTGATTCAACATCTACTGGGGAACTGATTGACGAGAATGAAGCAGTATTAAACAACTATCTAAAAGAAAATAAAATAAAAGAATTTATTCGGCATGCGGTAATTTCTAAGAAAAATATTATTATTAGTGGTGGTACATCAACTGGTAAAACAACCTTTACTAACGCTGCATTAGCAGAAATTCCAAATAGCGAACGATTAATCACTGTGGAAGATGCACGAGAGGTAATCTTAACAAACCATCCTAATAAATTACACCTCCTAGCTTCAAAAGGGGGACAAGGTCGTGCAAAAGTTACTACTCAGGATTTGATTGAAGCATGTTTACGCCTAAGACCTGATAGAATTATTGTCGGTGAACTTAGGGGGGCTGAGGCATTTAGTTTCTTACGAGCCATTAATACAGGGCATCCTGGTTCTATATCTACTTTACATGCTGATGCACCAACCATGGCTATAGAACAGCTTAAGTTAATGGTGATGCAAGCTAGTTTAGGTATGCCACCAGATAAAGTAAAAAAATATATATTAGCGGTCGTCGATATTGTGGTACAATTGAAGCGAGGTAGTGGTGGTAAAAGATATGTCTCGGAAATATACTATAGTAAGAATAGGCAAGGATAACGATGGAATGGCATAAAATACAAAAACTTGTTCGTAACATCTTTGGACACGCTATAATACACCCATTAGTAATATTTTGCACGATATGGATCAGTGGAGCAATAGTTGCATTCATTACCAACGAAACTAAAGTCCTAAATGTTGACTTAGTAGCCATAGATATAGCTTATAAGTGGTCTTATTGGTTAATTAGTGTGTGGTCGCAATTAACTCTCCAAGCGTATAATTACTTAAAAATTAAGTTAATATTAGCCCTAACTATGCCAACAATTATAGTTATCATATTCTACTGGAAGAATTTTAAAAGAATAAAAAGTTTGCAATTTTTTACTCAGCCGGAAAAAGTCTATGGTGATGCTAGTTGGGCTACTGAAGATGATATAAGTAGAGCTGGTTTACGTACAAAACATGGTATGTTACTTGGTACTAATAGTGGTGGATATTTTGTTGCTGAAGGGTTTCAGCATGCTTTGCTTTTTGCTCCAACCGGTTCAGGTAAAGGCGTAGGATTTGTTATTCCTAATTTATTATTTTGGGAACACTCTATAATAGTGCATGATATTAAGCTAGAGAATCATGGTTTTACAAGTGGTTGGCGGCAAAAACAAGGGCAACGTGTATTTGTTTGGGAACCATCAAATCCTGATGGGATAACTCATTGTTATAATCCGATAGATTGGGTAAGTACCAAACCAGGTCAAATGGTGGATGACGTACAAAAAATCTCAAATCTTATTATGCCTGAAAAAGATTTTTGGAATAATGAGGCCCGCAGTTTATTTCTTGGTGTGGTGCTATACTTGATTGCTGATCCGACAAAAACTAAATCTTTTGGCGAAGTGGTTAGAACCATGCGTAGTGATGATGTAGTGTATAATTTAGCAGTAGTTCTAGATACTTTAGGCAAAGTGATACATCCTGTTGCTTATATGAATATAGCGGCATTTTTACAAAAAGCAGATAAAGAACGTTCAGGTGTTATCTCGACAATGAACTCCTCTTTAGAACTATGGGCAAATCCCCTTATTGATGCTGCTACTGCCTCATCTGACTTTAATATACTTGAGTTTAAGAAGATTAAAACAACAGTGTATGTTGGTCTAACTCCTGATAATATACAACGTTTGCAAAAATTGATGCAGGTTTTTTACCAGCAAGCTACAGAATTTTTAAGTCGTAAAATGCCCGATCTAAAAGAAGAACCTTATGGGGTGATGTTCTTGCTTGATGAATTCCCTACTTTAGGCAAAATGGAAACGTTTAAGGCTGGTATCGCATTCTTCAGGGGATATAGAGTTCGCCTATTCTTGATTATCCAAGATACCCAACAGCTCAAAGGAACTTATGAGGATGCTGGCATGAATTCGTTTCTGTCAAATTCTACATATCGTATTACTTTTGCAGCTAATAATTATGAAACAGCTAACTTAATATCTCAGCTAGTTGGTAATAAAACAGTTGAACAACGATCTTATAGTAAACCAATATTTTTTGATCTTAATATTTCAACAAGAACTCAGAATGTATCGCAAGTTTCAAGGGCTCTGCTTTTACCTCAGGAAGTAATTCAACTGCCAAAAGATGAACAAATTGTTTTAATTGAATCTTTCCCGCCTATAAAATCTTTAAAAATTAAGTATTATGAAGATAAGTTCTTTACAAATAGGCTATTACCCCCTACATTTATTCCAACTCAAAAACCTTATGATCCAAACAAAAATAATATAGGCGAAGAGCAAGAAAATGTAAGTTCTAGCACTGCAGATTCTACCACTAAAGAAGATTAATTTTTTTAAGTAAGAAGTAAGATAAGTATCTATGCGCTCAGCTATTATTGACATTGGCTATAATGCCGTAAGAGCTGTAGTTTATGAATGTGATAGACTTGGAGCTCCAGAAATTTTTAATGATAAATTTAAAAGTGATATTATTAATTTACTTAATCTAGATAATTTAGAAGTGAAGCATCAAGCATATTTGTCGTTACAATATTTTGTACATATTTTTGATAGGTTATCAGTAACAGATGTTAAATGTGTTGCTACTGCTATACTTAGAGGGCATCCAAGAGCAGAAGAATTTAGAGAGATAGTTAAGAGAAAATTTAATATTAATATTGAAGTTATTTCGGGTGATCGTGAGGCTTATCTTACAGCTGCCGGATTAATTTCTGGTATTAATGATGCTTGTGGCATCGCAGCAGACTTAGGGGGTGGCAGTCTTGAGCTTGCACACATCAAAGATAAAAAGGTGGGTATCTTAAAGTCTCTACCTTTAGGTACTGGTCTAATCACTAATAATCATTTTGACGATATTAATATAATTAATCAAATGATCAAGAAAGAGTTTGAAGGATTACATTGCCCAAACTTATATTTAATAGGAGGGGCTTTAAGATTAATTGGACGTTCTTATATGAAGTTTGTTCATTATCCTCTTAAAAATTTACATAACCTTGAAATAAACCGTAAGGAATTTGAGCTATATCTTGAAAGATTGGCCCATGTTAATATGCTGAGAACACAACACAAGTCAAGAATTCATGGTAATGCAATCTTAGTGGCAAAATCTATGCTCAATGTCTTTTTACCGGAAAAGGTGATAATTTCAAATTATGGTTTAAAAGAAGGTGTTAGATTTTCTTGTCTTCCTGAAGAAGAACAGCAAAAAGATATTATTTATGAACGAATCAAGACATTGGTAAATTTTGACGAGACTACTTGTAATATCAAAAATTATACAGAAGTTATCAAACCTATCTTAATTCAACCAGATGCTATGACAATTAGTATAATTGCTTTGGTCATGATGCTTGCACAATATAATAAGAATATTGATAGAACACTGCGTTCTAGTTTTATTGTTGAATTTATTTTAGCTTCAGATATTCCTTTTAATCACCGTCAAAGATTGATGCTGAGTAACGCTCTTGCACTTACCTATACATCAAGAAGCGATACATATATTAATAGATTGACAAAAAGAATGATTAATTCGTATGATTATTGTAACAGCCATATAATAGGTAATTTTATAAAAATTGCTAGAGAAATTGATGGACCAGAATTTCAGTCACCATCTTTTTCTCTTGATTTAAAAGATAATGGATATATTGAAATTGCTACATTAAATATCCTACCAAAAATGGTGTTTGAAAAAGTGTGTGATCGTCTGAAAACTATAGGTTTTGTACGAAAAAATATTTGTTGAAATAACAAAGAATCTCACCCTACATTTTTTATTTTGTAGTGAAAATGTAATTTGACATAATATACCAATTTAAGGAAAAAAGCTGTTCTCTAACTGTCATAACGAGTAGTTACTTTAAGCGACTAAAGTGGTTTCTCGCACTGACGTTTGGGATTTTCAGACGGTTTCTTCCGCGGCTTTTAAATTGCCCTTCTTACTTACCTCCCCAGGAAGCACCACCATCAACGGTAATACATGAGCCTGTAACATAGCGAGATGCTTTGTTTGAAGCAAGATATAAAATTGCACCATCAAGGTCACTAGGTTCTGCTATAAAATTTAGAGGGGTAAGCTCTTCTATTGCTTTACGTTTTTCTTCTGTATTTAATCGGTAATCTGTAAGTGGTGTATGAAATATACCAGGTATAATACAATTAATTCGAATATGTGCTTTTGCCAACTCTCCGACTAATGCCTTTGTCATTTGGATAACAGATGCTTTAGAGGCGCAGTAACCAGCGATATTTTCACGTAACCGGTTGGCTCCATTAACACTACTAATATTGATAATACTTCCATGTATTCCATGGTTTCTCATATGATTAGCAACTTTCTTGGTAACATACCAAACTCCCAGTATATTGGTTTGCATAATAGACTCGAAATCATCTAGTTCACATGATGCAAATACGGGGGTAGGTTTTGCAATTCCGGCATTATTAATGCAGATATCTATGAGTTCTCCTTGTTCTTTTAATATATTAAAGGCTCTTTGAACAGATATCTTATCTGCTACATCCATTTCCAGGGCGATAGCGTTTCTAAGCTCAGAAGCTAAAGTTTGCAGTTTATCTAGTCTTCTACTAGCCAATATGGTTCGTACCCCCATAGTAGAAAGAAGGCGAGAAAATTGCTCTCCTAGACCGCTACTTGCTCCTGTAATGAGGGCTGTTTTGCCTGTTAAATTGAAAAGTTGCATTGTTTTAATCTTAATTACCAATTATACTAAAATAATACTACGCATTGGAATATAAAACAAGGGATAAGCGAAGGCAGTGTAGTAAGGCTCGTATAACATCTTATGATGATTTTTTGTGCAGATCAATCAGTAGTTAATTATGAAAAGTAATGAATTTGTTGAATATATTAAAGATATACTAGCCCCTTTTGGTCAAATCACTGCTCGTGCAATGTTTGGTAGTTATGGTATATATAAAGATGGAGTAATAATAGGAATAGTTGCAAGAAACGAGTTATATTTTAAAATAGATAACAACATGGTTGTGTCTTTAAAATCTTTTATCTCTGAACCATTTACATATAATAGTTCAAATAAGTTGATAACTATATCATATTGGAAAGTATTACCTGAGATTTTAGATCAAGAGGAAAAGTTAGCGAATTTAGTCTCTATGGTATTTGATACATCTATTAATTCTAATAAAAAAGTATCTCGGTAATAGCAGATTGTTGTTGGAGAGTGTCCTTTAAATAGTTGCTCTGTCAAAAGCCTAGAATATAACATATACTATATTTAAATGCAAAATATGTCATTCCTGCGTAGACAGAAATCTATAATACCTTAGGGCTTTTTAGGTGTTGTTTTAGTTCCCTGCTTTTGCAGGGATGACAAACATTATTCTTTGGTTAGACTATAAAGTTCTGAAAATCCATAAGGTTTTTGACAAAATAAGATAAAAATCTTATGGATTTTGATGTAATTTTTGACCACGAACATGTATCGTATCTGTTCAAGGGGTTGGCTGAGACTTAGCAATAATTCTCTTTTTAGTATATTTTATATTAAGAATTATAATTAAAAGATATGAGAATTGCGTCTTAAAATTTGGTTTATAGAAGCAAAATCATTAAATTTTATGTATTCTGAAAAAAGCTAATACAAATAACATGCTAAATAACGTAGTAAATAAAAAAAGATTGGACCATTCCATATAATTTGCACAAATACCAGACAAACAGGATAAAATGATACGTATGAAAGAACTAAAAGAGGAAATAATTGAGTATTGCGTGGCAATCAATTCGCTATTGCATAAGCTGGAAAAATAAATAACCAGAGCGGTATTACCAAGCCCACAACAGAAATTTTGTACAGTAATAGTCATAGTAAATGTAACTATATCATGACCTATTATAGATAAAAACATCAGCATCAAGGGAGATAGTAATTGTAGACTACCGCATATTAAGAGGCTTCGAGATATTCCTATTCTTGCAGTTAAAATACCGCTAACAATCCCCCCAAAGGTCATTAGTATGAATCCATAGGTTTTGGAAATAGAGGCAATTTCTTGAGAGGTAAAGGATAAGTCAATAAATAATGGAGAACTCATTGCCATAGGAATTGAGTCACTTGCTTTATATAGAAAAATAAACAACATAATAAACATCCAATTTGGATGGTTTTGTTTTAATAATAGTAAGCTCTTACCAATAACTTGAGAATATTGGGTAAATGAAATGAAATTAGTAAAAATGTGGTCCGTTTTTTTTGTAGCAGGCTCTTGCATGTACAAGATTATTACCGGGGCTACCATTGTTATAAAAAAGGTACATAGATATACTAAATGCCAATTAAAGATGCAAGATACATATAATGCCCCTGTACTATTAATAAGCATTCCTATACGAAATCCCGTATTACTAAAAGTTGTGGCAATTGAGAGTTCTTCCTTTGTTCCGGAGTGTTCTATACGATAAGCATCTAAAATAATATCTTGAGTTGCTGCACAACAGGAAATAGTAAAATTTAAAATTGCAGTAATAACTATATTAACAGTGGGGTGTATAATTAAGAATCCACTAGTAGCAACTAATAAACATCCTTGTGTAGCCAGTGCCCATCCACGACGTTGACCAAATCTCTTACATATAATAGGTATAGAATATTTATCAATAAAGGGGGCCAATATTGGTTTTAGGCAGTATGGCAGAGAGGTTAGAAACATTAGACCAATAATATCAGTTGCATATCCTGCTTGTGATAATTGGTAGTGAATAGTGAATGAGACCAAAGAGAAATTTCCTCCCGCCACTATCCCTAGCAAGAAGAAACAAATAAAATAAGAGTACTTGCGACTAGTTAGCATATTTAGGTTCTTATATTGTGCTTAATCATTTACCACAATTATTGGTAAGGTTTTGCCATTCAGGTGGGATGAAATTACCAACTAAGTCATAGAAGATAGCATTATGATTTTCAACTGAACCATCAGGAAAAGTTAATGATCCTGTCATACCCCCGTGAAAAACGATTAGAAACAGACTGTTTTGCAGGTCAGTTTTGGGGATTTTTGGCGGGAAACCAAAATAAAAATGCTTTTAAGAAATTATAAAAACCATGAAAAAGTTGGAGAATCTGGTGGAGCCAGGGGGAATCGAACCCACTACCTTTTGAATGCCATTGTAATGCTCTATATCCCCCTACTTACCACCCCATTCTCATAAACTCATACCCTTGCTTACAACACTAGTATTTCTGGTCTTTTCTTTGTTACCTAAAATTAAGGTTTTACTGTAGTAGAGTTGAGAATATTTGTCAATATTTAAAAATATAGTCAATTTACAGGGCGATTTAAAAGTCACAATTAATGGTAGGAAGAGCTAAACTACAGAAACGAATGATTGTCATCGCGAGCCACGAAGTGGCGTGGCGATCCAAATAAACATTGTGCTGTTGCAACTTTTGCTTCGTCGCCTAAAGTGGCTTCTCGCAATAATGGTATGGAACTACCCTATATACAGAATGAATAGCAGATGTTATTCTTCTAGATTTAATGTTTAATGTATTAAAACAACAATAGGGAGTCCCAGAATGGGATATAGCTCATAGAAGCCGTCGCAATGATAATGTTAAAGTTCGTAAGTTAGTAGCGAATTCCATCAGGGCTAAGGCACATTATTGGTGCGCCACGAAGTGTAAATAAGCTAGCTGTTGCAAGAGCAGCCATAGAAGTGTTGACCTAGCACACTATGTATCGAGTCTTGAGCTGAGTTTGGTAACAAAGTCAGTTAAGCGTAGACAGAAATATTATAGGCCGTAAGCCGTAAGGTTGAAGCAATTGAGCCTCGTTAATGTCTTCTTTTGAGATCGCAGACTGTGTCAATAAACAGGAATGCAACAACATACATATCATAAATAGGCAGATATGTATGGGATCTCCGGGGTCTGAGAACATGGCATGTAATAAAAGTTTATTTATAAACGTGGGATATCCTATATTTTCTCTGAATTAGGAGTATTAGCTAACAAGTGTAAAAGCGAGGAAGCTGAAAAGAAATATAGGAAGTCAGATCCAGCATAGTACTGATGAAATTGGGTAATGCCAATGGAGGGAAGGCTGGTGGGTAAAATCGATCTCTAGAGGGAAATGTTATGATAACAACAGATTATCAAGTAATAACAGAAACAAAACTAAAGAGAATAGCATGGTTATCTTCATTGGATAAAAGTAAGAGATTTAACAACCTCATGCATTTGTTTAGTGAGAACGCACTTGCTGTCTGCTATCATGAGCTGGATGTTAAGAAAGCAACTGGAGTAGATGGAGTAAACAAAACTAATTATGGCTTAAAACTTACAGAAAATATTGGAAAATTGTCTGATAAACTAAAGAGGATGGCTTACATACCGGGCAATATTCGAGAGGTAAAAATACCGAAAGAAGGAAGCAATGGCAAGACTAGAACTTTAGGTATCAGCAACTTTGAAGATAAAATATGTCAGAAGATGATGCACAAAGTGCTTGAAAGTATATATGAGCCAATATTCTTGGAATGTTCCTATGGTTTCAGAACGGGAATAGGGTGTCATGATGCAATAAGAGGATTAACGCAACATCTTTATAGCAATGAGGTAGAGAGCGTAATAGACCTAGATTTGGCTAACTTCTTTGGTACTATTGATAGAAGGATATTGATAGAAATGCTGCAAGAGAAAATTCATGACAAGAAGCTAATAAGATATATAATCCGCATGTTTAAAGCTGGAATATTGTCTGAAGGAGAACTGATTGTTCAAGAAGAAGGGACGATTCAAGGAAACATTGCTAGTCCCATCCTTGCAAATATTTTTGCTCACTATGTTTTAGATGAATGGTTTGAAGAAGTGGTAAAGCAACATTGCAGAGGAACAGTAGCATTATTTCGCTACTGTGATGATGGTGTAATATGTTGTAGATACGAGGAGGACGCCAAGAGAATAAAAATAGCTTTAGCAAAACGACTTGAGAAGTACAAACTTAAACTCAACGAAGAAAAGACCAAAATGGTTAGATTTTCAAAGAGAAAATTTTCTCAGAACGAAAGGCAAGAGGCTTTTGATTTTTTGGGTTTCACCTTTTATTTTGGTAAGTCTAGGAAAGGTAAAATAATACCTAAGGTAAAGAGTTGTAGTAAACGAATAAGTGCCAAACTGAAGAAGGTCAATGACTGGTGTAAGGACATTAGAAACAAGCATAAACTGCATGTCATATGGAGAAGTTTTTGTAGCAAGTTGAGAGGGCATATACAGTATTATGGTGTGACTTTTAATATTAAAGCAGTGAATGGCTTCATAAGGCAATCAGTGAAGACATTGTTTAAGTGGTTAAATCGTCGCAGCCAAAGAGAATCATTCAGTTGGGAGAAGTTTTGTCTGTTTATCGAATGCAATCCATTACCAAAGGTAAGAATATACCACTCCTTAATGCAAGGCAGTATGTGAATGATGATATCTTGAGCCCATTGCCTTAATAGGGCACGATGAGGTTCTAACGAGGGGCGTAAGTGGCAACGCTTACGTCTACTCTATAGCCTTAAGTCGAATACATGAGTGCATTTGCTTTTTTTCTGTCAAGTATTATTTTTTTTTCGTGCATTTTTGGGTAGTTCCATACATGACGGTTAGAGAATTTACTCAATCTACAACTGTAGTACTAATCTTGTAAATTTAAAATTATGAATGTTAAACTATTGATTATGCGTAATTTAAGGCTGTAATATGTTATAGTTTTTAACTTTCAACAGTTGTGCGTACACCCCCTTGATTATTATTAATTATTATTTATATAAAGACTTAGTGGAAGAAAATATTATGATATATTAAATAATAAACTTTGAGATAATCTAAAATTTGTGAGGTTACTGCAATGAACATAGAAAAATTTACTACCCATGCAAAATCTGTACTGTCTAACGCCCAGAGCATAGCAGCAAAAAGTGATCATCAGCAAATATTGCCATTACATCTATTGGCAAGCTTGTTAAATGATGATAGCGGTGTTATTGATAATCTCATTAATATTTTAGGCATTAGTTTAGATGATTTAAATAAATCTTTAACTATAGAATTAAATAAAATCCCGAAAGTACAAATAGAGGGAGGGGGACAGCTTTACCTATCATCAGAAGCACTAAAATTACTTGATAAAGCGTCTGAGCTTGCCAAGAATAATGCTGATAGTTTTGTGACTATTGAGCGAATTTTTGAAGGTTTATCGTATGATAAAACCCCTGCTGGTAAAATTTTATCAGATAATTCGATAACGAATAAGAAAATAAACGCAGCAATTCTGCAGTTAAGAAAAGGCAGGACGGCTGATAGCAGCTCTTCTGAAAATAGTTATGATGCCCTAAAAAAATACGGTAGAGATGTAACTGAGTTGGCAGAGCTTGGTAAACTTGATCCAATAATTGGTAGAGATGAGGAAATTAGAAGGACAGTGCAAGTTTTGTCGAGAAGAATGAAAAATAACCCAGTGCTGATAGGAGAACCAGGAGTTGGTAAAACAGCCATAATAGAGGGGCTAGCTCAAAGAATCTTTAGCCAAGATATTCCAGAAACTCTAGCAAATTGTCGTATCATTGAGCTTGATATGGGAGCTTTAATTGCTGGGGCTAAATATCGCGGGGAATTCGAAGAGCGACTAAAAGCTGTATTAAGTGAAATTAAAAACTCTAGTGGGGAAATTATTTTATTTATTGATGAACTACATCTTTTAGTAGGAACTGGTAAGACAGACGGAGCTATGGATGCATCAAATTTACTAAAACCAATGCTTGCTAGAGGAGAACTCCATTGTATTGGAGCTACCACTTTAGATGAATATCGTAAATATATTGAAAAAGATGCAGCTCTTGCTAGAAGATTTCAACCAGTTTACGTTAGCCAGCCAACAGTAGAAGATACTATTTCAATTCTACGTGGTATTAAGGACAAATATGAATTACACCATGGTGTAAGAATTGCTGATAGTGCTATAATTGCTGCCAGCACTTTATCTAACAGATATATTACTGATCGTTATTTACCAGATAAAGCTATTGATTTAATCGACGAAGCATGTAGTAGGCTAAAAATAGAATTATCTAGTAAACCAGAAGAACTAGATGAACTTGATCGGCGTATCATTCAAATAAAAATTGAACTAGCAGCTCTAAAAAAAGAAGACGATGAATATTCAAAAAAGAAAATTATCCAATTAACAGATGAGTTAACAAAGCTTGAATCTCTTTCTTATGATATGACTGCTAGTTGGCAAGCTGAAAAATCTAGGATACATATTGAGCAAAAATTAAAAGAGGAACTAGAAAAAGCTCGATCAGAACTTGAGAGAGCAGAAAGAAGTGGCGAACTTGCCCGAGCTAGTGAGCTGAAATATGGTATTATCCCTGATTTAACTAAGAAACTACAACAAGCAATAGAAGGGGGAAATAACCAACTATCAAAAGAAGCTGTATCAGAAAACGATATAGCTATAATCATCTCCAAAATTACTGGCATACCGATTGATACAATGCTATCCAGCGAGCGTGAAAAGCTACTATCTATGGAAGATAAACTGCGTCAATCGGTGATTGGTCAAGATGAAGCTATAAAAGGAGTCAGTGATGCTGTACGTCGTTCTCGTGCTGGAATACAGGATCATAATAGACCACTTGGATCGTTCTTATTCTTAGGTCCCACTGGTGTTGGTAAAACCGAACTAACCAAGGCTTTGGCACTTTTTTTATTTGACGATCGTAATGCTATACTCAGAATTGATATGTCTGAATATATGGAAAAACACTCTATATCACGTTTGATTGGAGCTCCCCCAGGGTATGTTGGTTATGAGCAGGGAGGTATCTTAACCGAGGCAGTACGTAGGAGACCTTATCAAGTCATTTTATTTGATGAAGTAGAGAAGGCCCATTCGGATATTTTCAACATCATGTTACAAATTCTAGATGAAGGGCGTTTAACTGATAGTCAAGGGATAGTCGTTGATTTTAAAAATACCATTATTGTTCTTACTTCCAACCTTGGAGCTGAAACGCTTATTAATCAACAGCAAGGCGATGACCAAGATAAAATTAAAGAACAAGTAATGCAATATGTACGAGCCGTATTTAAACCTGAATTCTTAAATAGGCTAGATGAGATTATTTTATTCCATAAACTAACTCGTGCCAACATCCATTATATTGTCAAAATACAACTAGATAATTTAAGAAAAATTCTTTTGCAACAAAATATTACATTGCAATTTGATGAATCGACTATAAATTACCTAGCTGATAAGGGCTATGATTCAATGTTTGGTGCTAGACCACTGAAAAGAGTTATACAACGAGAGCTACAGAACCATTTTGCCAAAATGATTCTTTCTAGTAGTATAGGCAGTGGTGATACTGTAAATATAAAATCAATGAATAGCAAGTTGGTTATTGATAAAGTATCTCCCCAAATCAATAATTAATTCTTCAAATTGTTGATTACTGACATATTCTAGAGTGATTTTGTCTTTTATTTGGTTTTTGAACCAGGTGATTTGTCTTTTTGCATATTGTCTGGTTTTCATTTGCGTTAGATTTAAGGCAGTCTGTAAAGTAATTTCATTATTTAGATAAGATAATATTTCTTGTAGACCAATGGCTTTTATGGCAGAAGAACGTATGTCAGGAAAGTTTTCTTTAATTAGAGCTACTTCTTCAATTGCTCCTTCATTAAATATTTTTTCTAGCCTAGTACTACATGTTTGATAAAGAAATTCTCGCCCCGGATGTAGAAAAATTACTTTAAAATCAGATTTTGGAAGAATGGATATATTTTGCGTGGCTTGGAAAGTAAATATAGATTGTCCGGTTTGCATAAATACTTCATAGGCTCTTATAATTCTCTGACTATCGTGCTTATTTAATTTTTGGCTAGCTAATACATCAAGCTCTTTTAGTTTATTAAAGAACTGACATGAGCCAATCTTAGAGTGCAACTCTCTAACATATTGCCTAATTTTAGGAGATATTGTTGGTATTTCATTATAACCAAAAAGCAGTGAATTAATATATAACCCCGTACCACCAACAATTATGGGTAGCTTACCTCTATTACGAATGTCTGTAATTTTCTCAAGAGCATGATTTACATATTGTATTACTGAAAACTCTTGATCTATAGATAAAAAATTATAAAGATGATAAGGTATCTCGTTTCGGTATATTTGCGATGGTGAGGCAGTGATAATAGGAATCTGCTTATATATCTGCATAGAGTCACTGTTAATTATTTCACCACCATATATTTTAGCTAAATAATGAGCCAAATAAGACTTGCCACTAGCTGTAGGTCCACATATAATTAATATTTTATTTTTCTGCATTAAATGTATATACTCAACAGTAAAAAATCAACGATACACAAGCTATTTTATAAAATTAAGTGTACAATAAGAAAAAAGAAATTATAGCATGAAAAAATAATAGGTCTAGATCTATGACAAGACCGGCATTCCTAATTGCTTTTTTTACAACAATTGTCCGTTATTATGATTATGCTCTTTTTGGTCTATCAGCAACGGTTTTATCCAAGAATTTTTTACCACTAGGATCAAGTGATAAACAAATATTATTATTTTTTGCTATATTTAGTATAGCTGTAATAGCTCGCCCTGTTGGTTCTATTATTTTTGGTTTTATTAGCGATAAATATGGCAGAATTGTATCAGTTAGAATCTCGGTATTTTTAGCTACTATTTCAACAATTCTTATAGGCTTAACTCCTGATTTTGATAGAATTGGCATGGTGGCTACAATAATTTTAATATTTTGCCGTATGACCTTTTTAATGAGCTTAGCAGGAGAAAGTGATGCTATAAAAATTTATGTTGTAGAAAAAGTAGGCAAGGCTAGCAAAAATTGTGCTAGTGGTATTGTATCATTTTGTAGTCAGGTTGGGGCATTGCTTGCTGCAACAATTTATCATTTTTCTACAGAGTTTGAATCAATTGCTTATTTATGGCGGGCAAATTTTATTATTGGTGGAATTTTTGGCTTATTTATCATATTTCTGAGACACTATTTTCATGAAAGCGAGGAGTTCTTAAAATCTAAAAAGGATCATAAATCTTCAGATTATCACTTTTTTTATTTAGCAAAGATTATAAAAGATTCATTTAAAAAATTTATTCTAGCAATATTAATGAGTGGTTGCATAGGAGGTATTTACCATTTTCTAATTTATTTTTGGGGAGTATTTGCTGTAAAAAGTGCATTAATTATGAATAGCAATCAAGCTCAAATTATCAATATAGCTTTAATAAGTATTTATGCTATTATGTCAGTATTGTCTGGTTTTTTAGCTGATAGATTTTACCCTAAAAAACAAATTATCATTTCATTATCGTTAAGTTTGTTAGTGATAATTATTGTCCAATTTTTACTATATAAAGAAATTTTGGTAATTTACTTTCCAGTAATGCTTATCGGACTTGCTCCATTTTACGTAGTGCCATTACAAATTATTGTCCAATCTATGTTTATAACTAATATTAGGGCAAGAATGTGTAGTTTATCTCATTCACTTGGCGGTATGATACTTTCATCGACAACACCATTTTTTTGTATGTTATTATGGCAATATTTTAATTCAATATACTTAGTGCTAGGATTTTTTATGCTATTATTACTAATATTGTTCAGTACAGTAATTTTTCTGTATAGTACAAACGTTATAACAAATTATAGCTAACACGAATAGTATTACTCCGTCATTGCGAGGGGTGCGTAAGCACGACGAAGCAATGAATATGGATTGCCACGACCACTATGTGGTCTCGCAATGACGCCAATTTGCTATGGATAAATACTAACCATAGCTGGCTATATAACAAATTATCAAACTGAAGGAGAGAATTTTGCAAAAAAAACATAATCTAATAAATTATGACTATAGTGCCTATAATACTTTAAGAAGGCTAATAGTTGAACATGTAAGACCCTATCTAAAACAGATCGGGGTAGCAGTATTGTTTATGGTAATTTCGGCTGGGTGTACTTCTTATATTGTTAAATTAGTCCAACCGACCATTGACCAAATATTCTTAACGCATAATCGTCAAATGTTATTATTCTTACCGTTAATGGTAGTACTAACATTTACTATTAAAGGTATTGCTGAATATTATTCAAGTTATTTAATTAAATTTATCGGTCAGAAGATTTTAACTGATTTGCAAATTAAAATGTATGAACATCTATTATTTGCCGATATTCTATTTATTCAGTCTCAATCATCGGGACGTTTAATATCGCGTCTTACTAACGATATCTCGATGATGCGCGGAGCTGTATCGAATTTACTGGTAGGTTGTGCCAAATATTTTTTAACAGTACTAGGTTTGATCGTAGTGATGTTTAAGCTAGAGCCCAAACTATCTTGTATTGTATTTATGGCATTTCCAGTAGCAATTTATCCAATACAAAAATTAGGACGAAAAATTCGTAAAATATCTGGTCAAGCTCAAGAGGAATTGGCTAATTATACTGTAAGGTTAGATGAAACTTTTCAATCGATTAAAATTGTTAAATCTTTCTTAGGAGAGAAGATTGAAAGCAATCGAGCTTTATTGATTGCTAGCAATATTTTGTGTTTTTTAAAAAAAACTGCAAAATTGGATGCACTGATCTCACCAATTATGGAAATATTAAGTGGTATAACCGTTGGGGGGCTTATTTGGTATGGTGGATTGTTAGTCATAGAAGGGGAAACTACTCCAGGGGCACTTTTTGCTTTTATTACTGCTTTTCTTGCAGCTTATAGACCTTTTAAAAGTTTGGTATCTTTAAATGTCAATTTGCAAGAGGGTATTGCTGCGGCAAGAAGAGTATTTAATATTCTAGATACTGAGCCTATCGTTAAAGACAGCATCAATGCTCAAACTGTTCAGTTAGTTAATCCATCAATAGTCTTTAACAATGTAGAACTAAAATTTAATAATAAGGTAGCTTTAAAACTGATTAATTTACAATTAATGCAAGGGAAAACTACAGCGGTTGTAGGACGTTCTGGTAGCGGCAAAACTTCATTATCTAATTTATTAGTAAGATTTTATAATCCAACTAGTGGACAAATTTTAATTGATGATTACGATATTAAAGACATAAAAATTGACTCTTTAAGACGGCAAATCTCTTTAGTAACGCAAGATACTACATTATTTGACACTAGCGTTGCAGAAAATATTGCTTATGGTAATCCAAATGCTACTCACAGTGAAATTATTACCGCGGCAAAATATGCTGATGCTGATGAATTTATTTCGCACCTTCCATTTGGCTATGATACGATGATTGGCAATCAAGGTACAACACTTTCAGGTGGGCAGCGTCAACGTTTAGCGATAGCTAGAGCATTTTTGAAGCCGGCAGCAATTTTAGTTTGGGATGAGGCAACAAGTTCGTTAGATCAAAATTCTGAGCGATTAATTTTAAATTCTTTAGTAAATCTTCGCAAAGGCAAGACTACCTTAATTATAACCCATCGTTTATCGAGTATTAAAGATGTTGATCACATAGTTGTTATGAAATCTGGCATGATATTTGAACAAGGGACTCATTCGCAGCTTATAGAAAATAAAGCAGAATATTATAAATTATATCATAAGGAATTAGAGGAGGGAGATAAATAAATGTTTACTCGATATCCAAAATTTTATGGATTTGTATAGAAAGGCGATAACCGTACTTAAGTGCCAAATCAATAGCCAGTTTTGCATTTTCTTTATTTAGCAATGGGTTGTTTTGATCCATAGGCTGAATAAATACTGGTATATTATATTTACTTTGCCCGACTTCAGGTATGCTAGAATATTCTGGTATATTTTTAGCTACTAGGAATTTTATGGCATTAATACGAGATAGTAAATCATCTCGTAATAGGGAATAACTATTTTTTGTACCCCCATTTTTTGCAGCTTTTGGGGAGCAAACTATATGCACTTTATCCGGAAGATCACGATATAATGTGCCATTAGTTTCTATTTGCACCAAATAATCCAAATCTATTAATTTATGACATAACAACTCTATAGGTTGGCGAAAAGGTTCGCCACCAGTTATAACCACTAATTTGATATTAATTGTAAGTCTTTTGACTTCTTCGATAATATTATTAATAGTTAATATATTAAAATCTTCAAAGTCGGTGTCACAAAAATTACAAGCCAGATTGCATCCACCAAGCCTAATAAAGACAGCAGGCATACCGACAAAAGGCCCTTCACCCTGGATAGTCCTAAAAATACTCTTAATTTCTAGGGTGATTCCATCATTAAATATTGCTGCTCTTTTGGGATTTTGTCCGTGCATAAAGTATTAGTAATCTGTTATTAGATTCATTGTGGGAGCAATATGGTGACGAACTTGGTTTTAGATAAGTCAACTACAGGTTTTACAAGAACGTTTTCTGAATTTGCTTTGTTTACATAGCCAACTGTTATGCCATAAGGATAAATATTTCCATGACCAGAGGTTATAACTTTTTCACCTTCTTGTACTAAGTGGGTTTTGGATAAATATAATATTTTACTACCGCTACCATAGCCACTCATGATACCTTTCTCTTTTGAAGAGGCTGTAGTGATCGGGATTCTAGAATTTATGTCATTAACTAAAATTATTTTAGAGTAATTGTTGCTTACTTGTATTACTCGTCCAACTAATCCTTCACTGTTGGTAACTATTTGATCAATTGCCACACCATGTTTTGCCCCAGCTGATAGTAAAGCAGTTTTACTGAAAGGATTTAATGAAACACTTAGTAATTTAGCACTAACATAGCTATATTGCTCTTCTTCTATAACTGATAGCAGCTGTTTTAGTTCTTTGTTTTCAGATTGGATTAAATATATATCACTCTGCAAGCTTCTTAATCTTGCTACCTCTAATTGTAGTTCGATATTTTCTCTTGCTAAGTCCCGTAAATAAATGAAATTTTGGGTTATTAAGTTAATTTGCTTAAATATATTTTCATGAATTAGCAAGCTACTAAACATAACATGTCCAAAGACTTCAAGAGACATAGAAGAAAATCTTTTTGGAGTAACGATAAATAAGTAAAGTGAAGCTATGATAAAAAATAAAGCTAAACCGCGTTTCGCGGTAACAAGTATAAATTTAGATAGCCCTAATATTCTACTAGAGCTCTTTATTCTATTTGCCAGTAATGCCATTTGTTAATCTTGTTTAAATAACACATGTTTTAATTTTTGAAAATCTTCCAGTACTTTCCCAGTACCCAGAGCTACGCATGATAGGGCTTGCTCAGCAATAATTACCGGTAATTTAGTTGCTTCTTTGAGGACATGGTCTAGGTTTCGAAGTAATGCACCACCACCAGTCATAACAATTCCCTTATCTACAATATCCGATGAAAGTTCAGGGGGAGTGCATTCCAACGCTACCTTTACTGCTTCGACAATTTGGCTAACTGGTTCAATTAGACTATCAGCAATTTGTTTCTCGTTTAGTAGCATTTCTTTAGGGATGCCATGAATTAAATCCCGCCCTTTAATTTCCATTACTCTTGGCTCTAGACTATCATCTACATAAGCAGCCCCAATCTGTTTTTTGATTTTCTCTGCTGTAGCTTCACCGATTAACAAATTATAATGTCTTCTAATATAAGAAATAATAGACTCATCCATTTTATCACCACCAACTCGTACTGATCTAGCATATACAATACCGCCTAATGATAAGACAGCTACTTCTGTTGTTCCGCCACCTACATCAACAATCATTGAACCAGTTGCCTCTGTGACTGGTAAGCCAGCACCGATTGCTGCTGCCATAGGTTCTTCTATAAGATACACATCTCTACCCCCTGCACTCTCTGCTGCTTCTTGGATAGCCCTACGCTCAACTGGTGTAGAACCTGAGGGAACACAAATTATAATCATTGGACCAGTAAATGAGCGACGATTATGTACTGTTCTGATAAAATGTTTTATCATTTCTTCAGCCCCTTTAAAGTCAGCTATAACCCCATCTTTTAGTGGTCTCTTAGCTTCAATGTCTGTTGGGGTACGCCCTAACATATTTTTTGCTTCATGACCAAATGCATATGGTTTAAATGCTCCATCCACTTTAATCAACGCAACTACAGAAGGTTCGTTAAGTACGATTCCTTTGCCTTTGACATACACTAAAGTATTAGCCGTACCAAGATCTATCGCCATATCACTTGCAAATTTACTAAAAAATTTTGTTAGCATTTTTATTTCTCCAAAATCTTAAGTTCTAACCATCTCATAGCTAACCAGACCAACATTATTTCCCATTTACAGGACGATTTAAAAATCGCAAACAAAATATACTAAAAACCCAAACCATCATTGCAAGGAAGGCCGTAGGTCGACAAAGTAATCCTGTTTTGTATCATCCATGTCTCGGTACGAAATATAGATTCCCGCAATTACTAAGAATGATGATAACTTACAATTGCTTTGTCACCACACCAAGGTAGCTTATCGCTAATAGCGTTGTGCTGTTTTACCTATGACTTTCAAACTCCATGCGTAAGGTGAGTTATTTAAATCATTTGAATATATCACACTTCCTGAGAATGCATAATAACAAAATTACTAAAAAATAATATACATATATTTGGTAATAAAATAGCTAAAAAGGGGGGAGTTGCATTATATGCAAATATTTTAAATAAAATTTCTAATAGAGAATAAATAATAACTCCTAGAAATAAACCAATTATTAATATTTTTTCTTGAGAACTATCACGTTGCCTGAGACTAAAAAAGCAGGCTGCCAAAATTACGGTAGTTGCCATAATTATAGGTTTAAATAATTGCTTATAGAAATAAATCTGATAGTTAGTTATTGGTAAGCCAAATCGTACTAATTGGCTAATTGTTTCTGGTAAATCCCAAATAGCAATCATCTCAGGGCTTATAAAACTATTTAGTAAGTTACTTATTGACAAGTTTGTTGGAACAGTAAGATTCTCATATTTTTTGAAGCTATTAGAATCTGAAAATTTTACAGAAGTTAGTATAAAATTATTATCTATTAAAATGCCATATTGTGCATCAATTCTTTTTATAAAATTATTTTCATTATCCAAAAATAATATAATAATCTTATTCAACTTATTATTCACTACATCAATATATCCAGCCTGAATAATTCTTTTATTACCTTGGTAATTTTCAAGAAATAGTAGCCCAGATTTTGATATGCTAAGGTTACTAGCTGGCTTTTTAAACAATTTTGCTTGTAAAGATTCGTATTTGTGTAAACCAAATGTACCAATAGGGTTACATATAGTTATTAATATTATACCAAGAATGATCGCTGCAAAAAATGGAACAGCAATAACCCGCCAAATATGGATACCATTGCATAAAATAGTTATTAATTCGTTATGTTTAGTTAGTCTTCTTAGAAAAAATAACATCGCAATAAAGCTGAGCAAAGAAGCTACTTCATTAACCAAGTAAGGTATTTTATATAACACCAGTTTCCAAAAAGAATGAGTTGGGACATAGACATCTTTAAATTTATGTAAAAAATCAAAGATATTTGAAAGAATTAAAACCCCAATAACCAGAAGCAATATAGTGATAAAATAACCACAATATAGCCTAAACAGGTAAATTGAAAGTATTCTGAAATTAATCATTTTAAAATAAAATGTTCACCTGTTAATTTTTGGTGGGCCCGGCAGGACTTGAACCTGCGACAACACCGTTATGAGCGGTGGGTTCTAACCAACTGAACTACAGGCCCTTTTATAGCTAACTCAAAAAGGTTCTAGATAGCTTTTCCATCATTGCAAGGAAAGTATTTACTACAACAAAGCAATCCTGTTTTGTGTCATCCATACTTCAAAGCTGTATCTAGGAGACCGTCGGAAATAACTAAAGTAATTCTATATTTGGCTCTTTTTGGCTGCTAATAAACAGGATTTTCTTTAAATATGTATATTATTCCTTCAAAAATCCTATTTATTCTAGCCGAAAAATAGCTCAAAATAATAATTAGTCACTCACCTTACGCATACTCTACACGGCAATTTAAAAATTGCAGAATAAGTACAAGGCGCTATTAGCGAGACCACGTAAGTGTAGTGGCAATCCAAATTCATTAGATTGCTTCAGCCACCAAAGCGGCTTCTCACAATGATGCCAAGCTACTTTCCCTATGAGTTTTAAATGCCATGCGTAAGGTGAGTTAGTCATCTATAACAGTCTCCTAGAAAATCCCGATTACGCTTACAATGACGTTTAACTAAAAGACGTATACATTTAGCTATATAACGATTATTAAAGTTTATATAATTATTAGCTTTCTAAGTCTAGTAAAATTTTTTCATTATGATAAAAGTTTTAATAGTTTAGAACCATAACTTGTCTTATAGAGAAAATTTTAATATAATACAAAGACAAAAAACTTCCTGTTTAAGTCAAAATTACGTTTATACTATGTCTATTAGGTTCATATTAGTCCTATATTTATTTTGTCTTTTTCCGTTATATTCATATGCTAATATGGATGCAGAAATTGCTGAATCACATAAATGCTCAAGGATGTTTCCTTACTTTGAAAAAACACACCAGATTCCTCCTGATACCCTACACTCAATAGCTTTAAAAGAATCTGGTAAGAAACATACTGGATATAATATCAGGGTGGTCTGGCCTTGGACTGTCAATGTTGAAGGGAAGGGATATTATTTTAATACTAAGAAAGAGGCAATATTTTTTGTAAAAAAACAAATTATTTACGGCAAAGAAAATATTGATGTAGGGTGCATGCAAATTAACCTAAAGCATCATTTTAACGCTTTTAACTCCTTAAATCAAGCTTTTGATCCTGAGCAAAACGTTGCATATGGAGCTAAATTTCTAAAAGAGAAATATAACCAGTTAGGCAGTTGGCATAAAGCTATCGCTTACTACCATTCGGCTACCCACGAGCTTGGTTCTAGATATAAACAAGATGTTCTCAAGATTGCTAACAATATGGACTTGTATAAAAATTCTGTTAATATGTATAGTGGGGATTACTATAACGATGCCTCTACTCTGCCAACAAACAACAAATTATTAACGAACCCAGTAAGCAAACGTAGCAGTTCATTTGCAAGCAATATCAGGAAATATAAGAGTGGTATTATGGTAGCATTACCAAAAGCTAGCTAGGTTAAAATTTTAGGTAACAATTATATTTGATCGTGATAAGTTAAAATCTAACCGTGACAAAGTGATACATAATATTGCTGACTGTTCGTTTTTTCAACGTGCAGCAGAAGATATTATTGAACGACTGAACATTATTGATAAAAAATTCCCCAATATTTTAGATTTAGGATGTCGTACTGGTCAACTAACAAAACTATTAGTGCAGAACTATAACTATGCTATAATTGTAGTGGCTAGTGCATCTAATAGTATGTTACAATCTTTTGAGCATAATCCAAAATTGCTAATGGATGAAGAAAACTTATCTCTTGAAACAGCTAGTTTTGACTTAATAACTTTCTCCCTAGGACTACATTGGATCAATGATGTACAAAATTTCCTATTACAAATAAAACGTATTTTAAAACCAAATGGTCTATTTATTGGTAATTTTATCGGTGGTAACAGTCTAAAGGAACTACGAATGAAATTTATTGAAGCTGAAATAGCAACAAACCGTCCTCACTTCCAACATGTTTCCCCTTTTATACATTTTGATCACGTAACCCCTTTGTTGCAACAAGCAGGGTTCACAGAAGTTATCATTGATTATGAAAATATTCAGCTAAGCTATAAAAGTCCTTTAGATTTCATTAGAGAATTAAAGAATATTGGAGAATCTGGGGCATTACTTCCAAACCCTCACAACCTAATATCGAAGCAAATGCTTTCTATTCTAAGTAATGCTACATCCACTTTTATAGAACAAATTAATATAATTAGTTTCATTGCCTCTCCGACTAAAAATAATATAAAAATAGCTTAGTTCTACATATTTTTTATTCTTCAAATCATTTGAGTATACATGAATATATTGTTTTAGCATATGTTTTGGATTGCTTCGTCTTCACTAAAGTAGCTCCTCACAATGACGGAGAAGCTATCTAGAACTTTAACGGGTTAGCTATAAATTACTTATTAGTACCTGTTGCCTTTATATCATCATGATCTTCACTGAGAAATTTTCTTTGCATCTCTGACTTACCTAGTACATTCTTAGTTTTGTTATTTTTGTTAGTTTCTACCCCCTTAATTTTTTTACTACTATCTGTTTTAGGTTTATTTGGTAACATTCTATCAACATTTTGTTGGTTAGTGTTTTGTCGTGCAGGACATTTATATTTCTCTAAATCTTTCTTAGTCTCACGCAGCATATATTTAATCTGCTCTAGCTCTTTATACAATTCAATATTTGCCTTATTATTCTTATCATTATTTTGTCTATTCACCTTATCATTTGCCAAATTCAATGAAGGATATTCTTTTTCTTGATTCTGCTTGTACCTTTCACTAAGTTCCGCATCTTGTTTTACCATCTTAAGATACATCTGACGATTTCTTAAAGTTGGATTGATTGTTTCAGTATCATACTCACTAAGCAAATCTCCCTCGTCATCATCAAAATTTTCTTCCATGACGTTTCTTTTTGCCGTTGCTATATATTTTTTATTATAAAGCGGTGGACGCTTGCCACCGGCAAAACCTTTGCTATCTATAATTTTATTATTAGCAGATTTTTTGAAATATCCTCTAAAACCATCAGTACAACCCGAAAGTAAGGATAACCCCAAAACTATAATAATAAATTTTTTTAACATAAATCAGTCCGATAATTTTCTAGTAACATAATTAATGGCACAAAATCACTAAAGTTGCAAGACTCAATTAACCCGAACAATTTCAGGGCAATTTAAAAGTCGTAATTAATAATAATTTATCTTGTATTTTTTTATAAATATTATACACTTTTCTGAGTGGATTGGTGTAGGGGTATATATGTTGAGATTTAGTACAGTTTATTCAATTCTTAATGAGGACACAACCTACGACCACAGGACGATATTAGATTGCGCTAAACCGGAACATTATCACGTTGAAATACCTAAAGACGTAACTCTAACTGTAATACATCCAATTGATATAAAAATTGCCTTAAGACCTGGAGGGACAGTTAAGTTACCTCAAAATAGCAATTCTTGTAGCTTTCAGAATCAAAGTGCTATAGATTCTTTTAGAGATTCTTACGATCGGTCTAAACAAATACTTGTATTAAACGAGGATTCTATTACCTCACTTTTACTACCTATAAGTACAAAAGTCAGTTTTACTCAAAAAGATATTAGCTATCATTTTGAAAATACAACTTCAAAACCACTATCCATAACAGATTTAAATTCATTTATAAATACTTATGAATTAGCAAGAACTCTCTCTTTTCTTGCAATTGATAAAACAATTACAATTACGCCTAATGATAAAGCATGTTTAATATCTCATGAAAGGACGGATAAAGAATTAATAGCTTTATTTGCTAAGCAAAATAATGGGGGTTTAGATTACCAAAAAATAGATTTATTTATACAAGAGGATTGGTCAAAGTTATTTCTTAGCGATCATGTTGATGCTCCTCTACTGGGAACAGTGGAATAGCCCCCTGTAGGGTGATGCAAGTTACCATCATCAACTTACCATTTCTTCTACGGTATCAGCTAAAACTATACTACCGTCATTTCTTCGCTTTAATAATTCACGAGACGCCCACCCTAGTATATCACGATTCTTTATTAGCACTAAGAGTTTATCGGCTAATTTTTTGGGAGTGACTTTATTTTGCTCGAAACACCACCCTGCCCTACTATCTTCCAGAGCCTTGGCATTATAGAATTGATGATTTTCAGCTGCCGCAGGTAGCGGAATAAAAATTGCCGGCAACCCAATATAACTAAGCTCAGAAATAGTTGACGCCCCAGCTCTTGATATTACTAGTTCTTGATTGGCATATTGCTGATCCATATCATAAAAAAAATCGGATACTTTATGTGGGATGTTTAATTCACTATAAATTTTAACAATATTATCATGATCTTCTAGAAGAGCTTGTTGGGTAATATGTAGTTTAATATCAGGATTTGATTGCACTAATATTTTAATCGCTTCCGGTACTAAAGTAGAAAAAATCTTTGCTCCTTGACTTCCACCAAAAATGAATATTCGAAAAGTATCATTGCTAAAATCATTCTTAACTTTCAGCTTTTTAACATTCTCCCGTACTATATTTCCTATAACTAATTTCTTATTATTATCAACAATATTATAATTTTTAGTTTCCTCATAGGTAAGAGCAACTTTCTTGGCATATTTTAGGAAAAATTTATTAACTTTACCAATAAAGCAGTTTTGTTCATAAATTACGATAGGAATGCGTAACAATACAGCCGCCATCAAAGGAGCAGCTGTTGGATAGCCACCAAACCCAATTATAACACAAGGTTTAGTCTGCACTAATAGCAATAGCATCTTAAAAGTCACAAATAATAAAGAAATCAATAATTTAAACTTATTAATTAACCCTTTAGGTGGTAATCTAAAATTTATTATATGTGGAATGAACGGTAAATCTTCAGTTAAATATTTTTGACATCTAACATCAGTAATAAGGTGTAGCTTATACCCGCGTTTCACTAATTCTTCAGCCAAAGCAATAGCTGGAAACAGATGACCTGCCGTACCACCACCAACAACAATTATATTCTTCATACGTCAATATCTTGAATCTTATAGTTAGTAAGGGAAGTTTTATATTTAGTAAAACCAAGCAACATCCCAGTAGCAATAGCTATGGCAAAAGTTGAAGAACCACCATAACTGATAAAGGGTAAGGTCATACCTTTGGTTGGTAATAAATTCAAGGTAACGCCTATATTAATTATCGCCTGTAAACCTATCTGGGCAATAATACCACTTGCTGCAAATTGGGCAAATTTATCTTCTTCATTAATGAGTTTTAGTAAACTACGAATCACTATAAAAGCAAATATTCCTACAATTATCAAGCAGATAATTGCCCCAAATTCCTCACCAGCAACGGCAAAGATAAAATCAGTATGCGAATCCGGCAATACTTGTTTTACCGCTCCTTCACCAGGACCGCAACCATACAAACCGCCATGCTCAAATGCTCTAATTGACTTACTAACTTGATAATTACTAATACTCTCTGGATCGAAAAAACTATTAATCCTCTGTGCTACATGAGGTAGCCAAAAATAGGCTGCTGTAACGCCAAATAGTAACATAAAAGCAGCAAGTATAATCCAAAATATCGGCATACCAGCGATAAAAAGTTGAATACCAAAAACCGCAGTAACCATCACTAACATACCAAAGTCTGGCTGGATAATTAATAATAAAGCAATGATAGCATACAGACCTATACAGATAGAAAAACTAGGGAACTCTCCCTCAAATTTCAATGATAATATCCAACCAGCCACTACCGCAAAAAATGGTTTTATAAATTCTGAAGGCTGCATCGAAAGACCTAGAATATTAATCCAACGAATAGCACCCTTAACCTCATAACCATAAAATCTAACTAAAATTAATAATACTATACTAGCAATAAATCCTAGAATTGATAATCTCTTTAACCATTTTCTTGAAAAAGAAGCAAAAATAATGATAAGGAACGAGGCACTAGCAAGATAAATTAATTGTCTAGAGGCAAAATAATGCTCATTAAGTCCAATTCTATTTGCTACTGCTGACCCTGCTGTGGTAACCAACATTACACTAAAAATAAACAGGATTACTAAAGCAATAATCATTTGCTGGTCGATACTACGCCACCACCATTTTAGATAATTGTTAGATAACTCATTATTATGATTATTTTTAATCATGGTTAATAATAACATTATATAACTCTATAAACAGATTTCCGCGTTCCTCAAAATTTTTGAATTGATCGTAAGAAGCACAAGCAGGTGCTAGCAAAATATTTTTTAACTTCCCTGTATCCTGCATTGCATCAGCAACAGCAGCTTTAAAGGCCTCCTGTAAATCTTGACAAATTTGGAAATCTACCTTACCCTTAAGTGATAGTGCAAAAAGCTCTTTATCTTGACCAAAAAGATAAGCCTTGCGAATTCTATCAAACCATGGCTCTAAATTCGTTATTCCCCCTTCTTTTGCTACCCCTCCAGCTAACCAATAAATATTATCAAGTGCTGCAATGGATTTAGAAGCAGCGATACTATTAGTAGCCTTACTATCGTTATAAAAATTTATCTTACTCGAATGATTTGAGTATATTGTGCCAACATATTGCATCCTGTGCGGCAATCCCTTAAACAACTCAATGGCAGCAACTATTTGTTCTGGTCTTCCCCCTATAACTCGACAAACCGCATAACTGGCAGCAATATTCTCTTGATTATGCATACCTTGTAGATAGTTATTATTTGGGAGATTAATAGTAATCGGTTCAAAAACATGGTCATAAACGACATTATTACAAATTGACACTCCTTTATCAAGAATTCTACCAACAGAGATTGGTATTACATTTGTTTTATTTTCCTTTTGTAATTCTAGAAGAACATTATTGGTAATTTCATTATCAACACTAATTATGGCAAATGAATCTTTATCCATTCGATCAAAAATTTTCTTTTTAGCCGCAATATAGCCTTGCATATTATTATGCCGATCTAAATGATCCTCGGTGATATTAAGTAACACAGCAATTTTAGCTTTAAAACTGCTCAATAAGTCTAACTGAAACGAAGATAACTCTAATACATACCCTTGACAATCCAATCCCATACTTAAAGCAGGGAAACCAATATTTCCGCCAACTGAGTAATCAAAACCACAAGATTGTAAAATATGACCAGTTAAAGCAGTTGTAGTACTCTTGCCATTAGTACCAGTTATACCGATAAAATTAGCTTTATTCCCTCTTCTAAACTTAACTTCCTCAAATAATAGGTCTATATCTGAGGTTATTGGTATATTACGGGAATTAGCCATTGTAACAATGTCATGCGACAAGGGAACCCCTGGACTCAGTAGTATCTTATCAAGATCATACCACCGTGGATCAGACAAGGCAACCAAGTTATCATTTCCATAAATTTTACTGAAAGCATCCCTACTGCTACTTACTTGATCATAACAAATTATTCTAGCTACTTTATTTAATGATTGATAAGCAGCCATACCAGTCTTACCTAAGCCAACGATACCTATATTCTTATGCTTTTGTGAAAGAAATGATGACATAATTTTTAGTTTAATAATCCGCCATTTACTGTACTTTCAGCAGGTCATTGATTTTAGTAATAGATAGTCCAGTCATTCTAGCTACTTCTTCAATAGAGCTACCATTACTTATCATCATTTTTATTAATTTAGCCTCCCCTCTGGCTTCCCCTTTGGCTTCCCCTCTGGCTTCTCCAATTTGAATACCTTTTCTTTTACCAATCTCTATCCCTTCTTCTTTCCATACTTGAGCTATACTAGGCATAAGTTCCCCTCCTTTTTCTTTAGTTAAACTGGTAATTAACATTTTTTCTAATTCTATTTTATCACTTTGCTCAATAAAGGTCAAAGTATAGTGTAATAGATTTCTTATATGGTCATAACCTATGCTCACTTTAGTTAATTCAGGTAAGAGATCAGAGATTTCTTGCCATCTTTTCAGTAACTGACGCTCGTGGATATGTTTAAGAAAAAATAGCAGAATACCAGACCACAGCTTTTTCTTAAGCTCTTCATCTGGGATATCATGCACGTTAATAAGCTGACAATCATTTGTCCAGAAGGATCTTGCTAAGTCTGAGTAGGTAAATAAATCCCATATGTTAAGCGGGGCATCATATTTTTTCTTGCCATTGTACAACACTAACGGATAGATTAATGGAAGGCTTTTAGATTTAGGATTAATAGTTAAATATCTATCACAAATATTCACCATATATTTAAATAACCTGAACGCAATTAGCTGATCAACAGTACTTTGATGCTCCAATAACAAAAAAATATAACCATCCGTATCATTGAACTTAACAGAAAATAATACGTCCGAGATAGTTTCAGAAAGGTCTGGTTCAATAAAACTATCTTTTTCTAATTTTAAAGTTGGGCTATCAATTAAAGCCAGTACATCTTTAGGTAAGTGAGTTGCCAGAAACTCCTTGGCAACTATTGGATTCTCCATAGATTTACGAAATATTTTATCATGTTTTGGTCTGTCTGGAGTCATATTAAAAATTACCTATAATTTAAAATTCATCATTTCCTAGGGTGTTTTATGGCACTGTAACAAAATAACCTTTTAATTTTGCAGAACATTTTGGGTTATAACAAGAATCAATCTTAACTAGAATTTTTTATACTTGCAAAGTAAATATACATCAATAGAATTAGAACATTAAATTACAAGAGGAATTTATGCTCAATAACATTAACTTTATCAGTAAGGAATTATCAAATAATCAAGCAACTATAGTATTGATTAACGAACAGCTGAAATTAGACAGTAATTTATTACTACTTGACCAACAACATCATGGTTTAATTTCTAAAACTATTCAAAATAAATTACTATTTGCTGGGAAATTTGGGCAAATTAAAATTGTTAACTCTGTTGCTAAGGATGGGGAAATAAAATATTTAATCATAGTTGGCATTGGTGATGAAACAAAATTAACAACCTCTTATATTGAAGAGCTTGGAGCTAAAATCTTGTCCTGTAGTACTTGCCGTAAAATTAGCAGTATTGGTATAAAAATTTCTCATAATATTGGACAATATCAACCAGCTATTGTAGCTTCTCTTATAGCTAGCGGCTGTTTGCTTGCTTCATATAGATTTGATAAATACAGAACTACCCAAAGTGAAGGAGAGAAATTTGTTGTAGATTCTTTGGAGATTTCTATAGATGACAAGTCTAAAGCAGAAGAATTATTTAATGATAAAAAATCATTGGCTGAGGCAGTATTCTTTGCTAGAGATATGATAAATGAACCATCCAACATCAAAAACCCTCAATCTTACTCCGAAAAAATATTAGCACATCTTGAACCATTGGGAGTTGAGATTATTATTATCGGTGAAAGAGAAATGAAGAATCTTGGCATGGGTGCTTTACTCGGTGTAGGACAAGGTTCGCAAAATGAATCTAAACTTGTAGTAATGCAATATAATGGTTTGGATGATGACACCCCGCCTGTAGCTTTCGTTGGTAAAGGAGTTACTTTTGATAGTGGGGGGATTTCTCTTAAGCCAGCAGCCAACATGGGAGATATGAAATATGATATGGCTGGTTCAGCTGCAGTAGTTGGAGCAATAATGGCTTTGGCTAGTCGTAACGCCCAAGTTAATGTGGTCGGGGTAGTTGGTCTTGTGGAAAATATGCCGTCAGGCAATGCCCAACGACCAGGAGATGTGGTAACCACTATGTCTAAAAAAACAGTGGTGGTAGATAACACTGATGCAGAAGGTAGGTTAGTTCTGGCTGATGCAATTTGGTATACTCAAGAAAAATTTAAGCCCCAATGCGTAATCGATCTTGCTACCCTTACTGGAGCTATTGTTGTAGCTCTCGGCAAAACTTATGCTGGTTGCTTTGCCAATAATGATGAATTAGCTAATAAACTAATAGAGGTTGGTAATAAAGTTAATGAAAAATTATGGCGTATGCCTATGCATAAAGATTTTGATGAGATGATAAAGTCTGACATTGCTGATCTTGCCAATATTGCTAATGTCCCTGGAGCGGCTGGTAGTTGTACGGCAGCTCAATTTATAGGAAATTTTATTAAGGAAGGTATGGTTTGGGCTCATCTTGACATTGCCGGTGTTGCCTATAATAAAACAGGTAATCCTCTTGGTCCCAAAGGAGCAGTAGGTTATGGTGTAAGGCTTCTTAACCAATTTATCCAAGATCACTATGAAAAATAATCAAGCAAATCAAACAAATCGTATTTTTGTAGTTGGTAATGAAAAAGGTGGAGCGGGTAAAACTACTTGCTCCATGCATCTAATTACTGGCTTATTGTATAATGGTCATACGGTAGCTAGTATTGATACTGATTCACGCCAAGGTTCTTTAACAAATTATTTAAAGAACAGAGGGGATTACAATTCAAAAAATCCGGATAATACGGTTAAAATTCCTCAACATTTTCATTTGACTGAAAGTCAAGAACAAGTTGTTGGGGCTAAAGAAGAGGACGAAAAAACTAGGTTTGAACAAATAATTGAACAGACCAAAAATGCTGATTATGTAGTAATTGATACACCAGGAAGTTACTCTTTCTTATCAAGATTAGCTCACTCTTATGCTGATACGGTAATCACCCCAATTAATGATAGTTTCCTTGATTTTGACGTACTAGCCAAAGTTAACGCTGACAATTTGTCAATTATTTCCCCATCAATCTATAGCCAAATGATTTGGGAGCAAAAAATGCAGAAAGCTAATCGTAATGGTGAAACAATTAATTGGATTGTTATGCGTAATCGATTAAGCAACTTAGATGCTGTAAATAAAAGGAAGGTTGGTACTGCTCTTGAACAATTAGCCAAAAGAATTAGTTTTAAGATTGCTCCAGGCTTTAGTGAAAGAGTAATTTTTCGAGAATTATTTTTACAAGGACTAACATTACTTGACTTAACAACAGCTAATCATGGCAAAACGCTTAGTATATCACATGTAGCTGCTCGTCAAGAATTGCGAGATTTTTTACACTTTCTTGGTATACAATGATCCTGTGAACTGGTACATAAAACAAAAAAGATATCGCTGAATTTATTGCTTGTAATAAGCATCATAATACTTGCCTGAGTGGGAAAATGAATAAGATTTTCTGTATCAGCAACTTTATTGGTGAACGTTCAAAGATTTGTAACACGTATAAATAAAAAGTTTCGGGATGTAACGGAGAATCTCTTTTTTCCGAAAAAACTATGTATCCAGCAGTATAATCTAAACATAAAAAGTTTTGTAATGCAACACCTTTATAGCTAGCCAGAATAACATGACAGTTTAAAAGTCATAATCAATTAAGCTAATATTAGCTTAATTTGGGAGGATGGGTGAGACAATTGTATTAAGAATAGTACTATAAATATTAAAAGTTTGTAGGAGGTTCTATCGTTGTAACCATTATACGGCAAAGGTTATAAGTTGAATATTAATTACTTTTAGCTAATATGTAAAATGATTGAAAATTTTAAAAAATTGAATAAAAGTAAAAAAATCTAGAATATAATAAATGATAATAGTGTAAGTATTCCGTTAAAGATTTTTCAACTATAAATAATAGATCATGATGAGCATATCTTTATCTCTAGAAAAAGTCAAAGATTTAAAAAAATCTCGTGGCAATAGGTATAGTGCGGAGAGTGTTATAAAACTTATAGGAAGCAACTTCGCTGCGACTAAACAACCCAGAAAAATGAGAATTATTAAACATGTATACTATTAAAGCTAAAATTTGGGTATTAGCTGATAGCAGGGTAGGTAATGTAAATCAAGCCATAGCTCTAGCAGAGAAAATCGGTTTTGGTTACCAATTAAAACCTGTTGACTATAATTTTTGGGGTAAATTACCAAATTTTTTATTAGCCTTCAGCCCTATCCATGTAAAAAAGCAGCTGTTACAATCGTGGGAAATGGAGGGGTTTCCTAATTTAATAATTTCTGCTGGGAGAAGAACTGCTTCTTTAGCAAGTTATTTAAAACACAAGTCTGCTGGTAAAGTAAAAATTGTGCAAATTATGCACCCTAACCTACCATTTGAGCAATTTGACCTAATTATTTTACCACATCACGATAAGGTTAGCAGAGAAGAGCTATGTACAAATGAAAAGAATATACTAAGAATTACTGGGGCTCTTAATAATGTCCAAGCAAAAATACAGGCTGGTGGTATCGAATTACATAAAAATTATCCAAATCTTAAGCAATTTATATCGGTAATTATTGGTGGTAATAGCAAAAATTATCAGTTTACCGACGAGAATGCTCGTGAATTTGCTGCAATATTATCTAATATTAGTAAAAATCAAGATGCAGAATATACCCTGTTTATTAGCTTTAGTAGACGTACTCCTAATTCAGCAAAACAAATTATCAAAAATAAGGTACCTTCGTCTGCTATTATTTATGATCCAACAGAGGGAGAATCTAAACCTAACCCTTATTTTGGTATGTTGGCACAGGCAGATTACATAATTTCTACTGCTGATTCGATTTCTATGTGTAGTGAGGCAGCTTCCACTGGCAAACCTCTTTATATATTCTGTCCTAGTAATTTTAAATCACCTAAACATCTATCATTTACTCAAAATTTGCTAGAGTTAGGAATAGCTAAAATATTAGACCAATCTGTAACTCAACTTGAACAATATAATTATACTCCACTTAATGAAGTAGAAAAAATAGCTAATATAATAGTTGCAAAAAATTGGGTAAAATCATGATTCAGAATGGTATATTAATTGACTCTCATTGTCACCTTAACATGTTAAGAGAAGATTTATCAGCAATAATAAGCAGGGCTGAAAATAATAATGTTAAGTACATGCAGACTATATGTACTACTCTTGAGGAATTCCCGGATATTCTAGAAATAATCAAAAAATACAGTAACATATTTGCTTCGTGCGGTATTCACCCTAATGAGGTCAAGGAAATTATCTCGTGTGAAACTATAATGGAATATTGTAATCACCCGAAAATTATTGGAATTGGTGAAACTGGTCTTGATTATTATTACCAGACATTCGACAAAAATAAACAAATATGTTCTTTTCAAGAACATATAAAAGCATCTCAAAGCACGGGATTGCCAATTATAGTCCATACAAGAGAAGCAGAAGAAGATACTATTGATATTATAAGTAGCGAAATGCAAAATACCGCGTTTCGCGGTCTTATTCATTGCTTTACCGCTTCAAAGCATTTGGCAAAGAAAATGCTTGACCTTGGTATGTATATATCAATTGCTGGAATTGTAACTTTTAAAAATGCCACCGCTTTGCAGGGTATAGTACGTTATATTCCACTAGACCGATTATTAATTGAAACAGATTCTCCTTATCTTGCCCCTGTTCCGATGCGAGGCAAACAAAATGAACCGGCTTTTGTTAAATATGTAGCAGAGAAAATAGCTGAAATAAAAGAAACAAATATAGAAACAATAGCAAATGCTACTTCCAAAAATTTTATGTCTTTATTTACTAAAACAATCTCTCAATTATAAAAGACCAGCTGATGTTTATCGGCCAATAAAAGAGAATTAACTATGTTGAAATTTTGTATTATCTGTATTTTTAATTATAAAAAATAATTAATTTCTACATAGTTAAAAACGGATTAACTTATTTTTTTTGGTTTGACAATTCGGGTCACTATACACCTTTGTTAACAGTATCTAATCTTCTACAGCTTCAACAGATTCTACCTCAGGAATGAAGTGTTTAAGCATTGATTCAATACCATTTTTTAGAGTAATACTAGAACTAGGGCATCCCTTACAAGATCCACGCAACTGTAATTTTACCACTCCATTCTCAAACCCTCGATATATTATATCGCCTCCATCCATGGCAACAGAAGGACGTAAACGTGTTTCAATAATTTCCACAATCTGTTGTTCGATTTCAGACATCTCGTCAAAATTATTTACGCTAGATTTAGCATTTTGCTCTTCAAAATTTTGTCCATCAAAAACAGTAAAACCAGAAGTAAAATGATCCATAATAATCATCAAAATTTCAGGTTTTAAAACCAACCAATCACTCTCTTCTTCCTTAGTAATAGTAATAAAGTCACTACCAAGAAATACCGATTTTATGTTATTTATACTGAACAATTGAACTACTAAGCTGCTTTTACCTTTTGCCTCATCAAGATTACTAAAATGCATCGGTTGATTAGGGCTAATTGATATATTAGGGAAAAATTTTATCGCATTAGGATTAGGAGTAATTTCAGTTTGAATAAACATACACATCTTCCTTGATAAAAAATAAATGGTACCCGCGGCCAGACTTGAACTGGCAAGGGCTTGCACCCCACGGATTTTAAGTCCGTTATGTCTACCATTCCATCACGCGGGCAAGGTAAGTTAATCCTGATGGCTCACACAGCTACATTTGAAATAACTTGGCTATTGCAGATTATGTAAAGATTACACAGATTAATAAAAAAAATATCAAAAAGCAAGTATTTTTATAACTCATGACAGTTTAAAAATTACACTTCTGTTGCTAAGACCTTAAATTTTAAGGATTATTTAGATTCTTTTCTGTCATATAGCTAAAAACTTCTTCTAAGAAACTGCACATATTTTGGTAGTTTCTTCCATTTTGTTACGTGGTGCGTAGCGTATCACCAATGTTTAGGCTTATATAAATCTAGACTGCTTCGTTACAGTTAAATCGGTCTCTATCAATCTGGGCGATACACATAAAATTCTTCAACGTCATTACGAACAATAGCTTTGTTGTGACAAAGCAATACACAAAAAATACAATAAGTAATTTGGATTGCCACGTCGTCACTAAAGTGATTCCTTACAATGATGTTTAACTAAAAGATGTATCAATATTACTAATTTTCGTGCATCACATAGCTTCTCAATGACGTCAGTTTGCTATGGATAAATACTATTTTGGTTAACCATAAGTTTACAATTTTACTGACTCAATCAACTTCCTAACTCCATCTACTGATTTGTTAAATAAATTTTGTTCTTCATCATTTAATTTTATTTCTACTATTTTTTCTACACCATTTTTACCAATAATAACCGGTACACCAACATACATATTTTTTACTCCATATTCCCCTTGAAGATAAGCCGCACAACTTAATATTTTGCGTTTATCTTTTAGATAACTCTCTAACATTTCAATAGCAGATGTTGCTGGAGCATAATAGGCAGAACCACTTTTAAGTAGTGAAACAATTTCTCCACCACCATTTCTTGTACGATCTATTATTGCATCAATACGCTCCTTCGTTGACCATCCCATTTCTACTAAATCTAAAACTGGTATCCCATTAATTGTCGAATATCTAACCAAAGGAACCATCGAGTCACCATGCCCTCCAAGGACAAAACTACTAACATTTTCTACAGAAACATTAAACTCATGGGCTAAGAAAAGGTTAAATCTTGCGGAGTCAAGTACCCCGGCCATACCAACTACCCTATTGCTAGGCAGTCCACTTTCCTTTAACATTACATAAACCATCGCATCAAGCGGGTTGGTTACAACAATGACAAAAGCATTCGGTGCATATTGCTTAATATTGCTAGCCACAGTTTTTATAACAGTGCTATTAACATTAATTAAGTCATCACGACTCATTCCAGGCAAACGTGGCACTCCGGCTGTAACAATTATTGCATCTGAACCTTCCATGTCTTTATAATCATTAGTACCTATGGTAACTACATCTGAACCGGTAATAGCTCCAGCTTGTGATATATCTAAAGTCTTACCCTGTGGGAAACCGTTAGATATATCAAACATAACTACGTCACCAAGTTCTCTAAAGGCTATCAAATGTGCTAGTGTTCCACCAATATTGCCACCACCAATTAAGGTAATTTTTGTTTTTTTAGCCATACTTCCTCCTGAAAAGCATTCTATGAATTCATTGAATCAAAGAATTCTGTATTAGTTTTAGTGTTTTTAAGTTTATCAATTAAAAATTCTGCTGCATCTATAGTTCCCATTGGGTTAATGATTCTACGAAGAACCCACATTTTGGTTAAAATGGCTTTATCAACCAACAACTCCTCTTTACGTGTACCAGATTTAGTAATATCAATTGCAGGATAAATACGTTTATCAGCTATTTTGCGATCAAGAACTATCTCGGAATTACCGGTACCTTTAAATTCTTCAAAGATCACCTCGTCCATACGTGAACCGGTATCAATTAAAGCCGTTCCTATTATAGTTAATGAACCACCATTCTCAATATTTCTTGCCGCCCCAAAGAATCTTTTTGGTCGTTGTAATGCATTGGCATCAACCCCTCCTGTCAAAACCTTACCAGACGATGGGACAACAGTATTATAAGCTCGTGCAAGTCTCGTTATCGCATCAACCAATATTACCACATCTCTTTTATGCTCTACTAACCGTTTAGCTTTCTCAATAACCATTTCTGCAAGCTGAACGTGTCTAATAGCTGGTTCATCAAAAGTTGAGCTAACTACTTCACCACGCACTGAACGCTGCATATCAGTAACTTCTTCTGGACGTTCGTCTATTAACAAAACAATTAAAAATACTTCTGGATTATTGGTGGTAATAGCATGTGCGATATTTTGCAATAGAACAGTTTTGCCAGTTCTTGGGGGAGCAACAATCAACGCCCGCTGTCCTTTACCCATGGGAGCAACCAATTCAATTATTCTTGTACTAAAATCCTTGCTATTATCTTCTAGCTCTAGTGATAATTTCTCTTCAGGATAAAGTGGCGTTAAATTGTCAAAATGTACTCTATGATATGCCTTAGAAGGGTCTTCAAAGTTAACTTTATTTACTTTTAATAATGCAAAATAACGTTCTCCCGGTTTTGGGGCTCTAATTTGCCCTTCTACCGTATCCCCTGTACGTAATCCAAAACGACGAATCTGGCTTGGGGAAATATAAATATCATCAGGACCGGCGGAGTAATTTACCTCTGGGGATCTAAGGAAACCAAATCCATCAGGTAGAATTTCCAGCACCCCTTCTCCTGAAATCAAATCGCCCTGCTCAACAGATTTCTTGAGTATAGCAAAGACTAGCTCTTGTTTTAGCAAAGCACTAGAGTTTTCAATATTAAGATTTTCTGCTTGTACTTGTAACTCTTCAGGTGATTTCCGCTTTAATTGTTTAAGATTGACGGTAATAATACCATCATTATTAGAACTATCATACTTGATACCATTATTGTAATGATTATCAGATGATTCCTTATTGTCAGCTACTGTATTTCTTGCCATATTTTATTTTCTTTAGATTAGTTAAGATGAGACTGCTATAGAAATTTTATTCTTTCAGGTCATTTTGTTGTCAAAATCAATCGAGTGGATATTCGCGTACATTTATTTTAAGTACTAGTTACGATTTTTGATTAATTTTTATTAAAAATTCTTCTCTCATAGCTAGTTTTGCAAGAGGTTTATTGCTTAAAAACCGGAAAAATCATGAAACCTATGAAAGATTAAGTTACTTAAAGATTGAGGTTTAGACTACTACTAGAATGATTCTAAGAAATTAGCATCACAAAATTCCAACAACCCAGCTAGGTTTAAGTAAAACATAGAGAGCATTTATATTTTCGGGTAACTAACTTAACTTTGGGATATTAACACTAGCACCAATTATATTAGGTTCTGTGAAGTTTTCTAACGAAGCCATATAAAAGCTCCAACAAATTGCAAAAAAGACAAGAAAGCAGTAGCAGTTTTATCAAATCTCGAAAAAATTCGTCTAAAATGTTTAATTTTACCAAAAAAACATTCGATCGAATGACGTTCTTTATAGATATGTTTATCGTACTCCCTTTGCTGTTTTCGGTTCTTTTTTGATGGAATAACAGCTATACAATTTTGCTCTTCAAGCTGCTCAATAAAAGCATTGCTATCATATGCCTTATCGGCAAGGAGCATAGTATTTTTAATATCTTTAACCAATGAGTTGGCTTGTGTAATGTCATGTCTTTGACCTGCAGTTAAAATAAACTTTAAAGGATTACCAAGAGCGTCAACTAAGGCATGGATTTTAGTAGTAAAACCTCCTTTACTACGCCCTAAAGCTTCTTGATCTTGGCTATCTTTTTTATAACCTGCTGAGCATGCATGGGCACGAACTATAGTAGCGTCAATCATTGTTGATTCCATGTCAGGATTAGCTTGTACTTGCTCAAACAAATCGGTCCATATTCCTTTATTAGACCAAGTTTTAAACCTCATATGCACTGCTCGCCATGAACCATAAACACTCGGTAACAACCGCCATTGGCATCCTGAACGTGTTATGTACCATATTGCTTCAATAAATCGTCTAAGCTTATCCTCATTTCTTGTTTTTATATCTTTTCTTTTTCTTAATATTTCAATAATTTGTTGCCATTCTCTGATTTTTATATGATAATTCATTCCGGTAGTGTTTTTGATTGTCTAAAATAGAAAATACACTACCTCTCCTTCTTTTTAATTTATTTTTTTACAAAACTTCACAGAACCTAGTATTTATCAAATTATTTCACATTTGTCAAACAATTTATACAAAACAACCGTACCAAAGTAATTAAAAGGTCACAATCAATAGCAAATATACCATGCTGCTTTAAAGCATTATTTTTGAAAATATTAGAGATTCGCATACCCATATACGCTGAGTGGGCTTGCCCCACACCTTCAAATCCAATTCTCCAAATCTATTTGAAATATACCAGTATATAATTATTATTTATTTTGACTTCTTATATCGGCAATTATTTTTTGTAATTGTTCTATATCCATCATGCCCGCTATTAATTTACCATTAACAATATAGGCAGGAACTCCCTGTATCTTTAAGCCTTTTGCTAATTTAACATTTTTGTCAAGAAGATTTTTTACCTCCCCTTTATTAATTTCTTCTGTGATTACTTCAAGATTTAAATCATTTGCTAGTAGCAATTCTTCTACAGATTCTTTGGTAATAGGTTTTAGCTCCATTAAACCATTATGAATATCCTGAAACTTATCAGGAGTTGTCTTATAAACAGCCAAAGCAATAGTTGCAGCATAATTAGATGCATCACCAAGAAGTGGGTATAGTTGCAAAACAACTTTAACGTTCGCATCTGATTTAATTAACTGATTAATAAAATGACTACCTTTTTTACAATAACCACAACTATAATCATAAAAAGCAACGATGGTTATATCGCCATTAGTATTACCAAGCACTGGAGATGTAGGAGAATTTTCTATTTCAGATTTATTGTTTCTGATATATTCAGCAGTTTTTATTTCCATTTCCTGCATTTTACGCCGCTGAAGACCTTCTATTGACTGAATTATTACTTCAGGATTTTTTAGTAAATATTCTTTTACAATCTGCTCAATTTTTTCTACTGCTTCTTTTTTTTCTAATAATTGCTGATCGGCAGTGTTAATCGAAACCGTAGCAGAAACAGCATTAGGAGTCTTAATAGTTTTATAAGCAAATAATGCTATTAGGACAACGACAATAATCAATAATACTTTACTAATAACATTATGCATAATATCTTTTCTATTAAATATATTCAATTTTAGATTACGAAAAAAGGTTTATATAGCTAATTTGATTAGCATTACTCCATCATTGCTAGAAGTGTGTAAGCAACCCAAATATAATCACTTTCTTGGATTGTTTCGTCGCCACTAAAGCGCCTTCTTACAATGACATATGTGAATTTGGCGTAACGTTAGCTACATCAATTTTTCTATAAAATATAAGTTTCCTACCTCATTCTAGCATTGTAGTGACTTTTCTATAATTTTCAAGCATTTTAGTTATTTGCCTATAATTTACTTTACCTATTGGTAGAATTGGTATTTCTTTAACAGAAATAACTACTGGTAAATAGCTTTTTGATGCAGTATTTTGTTTCAAATATACTGCATTTTTAGCCATCATTTCTATAAAATTTTCTCTATTCATAGTCTGACTGGTGGTAAAGAGAAAAATTTGCCTGTCTTTATTACCATCATCAGGACAAACAGCTACATGCCTACTATCAACATCAACCATATTAGCTAAATCCTCTATTAATAGCAATGAGTTTACTTCTTCTATTGTAATAAATTGTTGTGTACGACCCAATAAGGTAAGATAACCATCTTTATCAATTTTTACAATATCCCCAGTATCATACCAACCTAGACCCAAATCTTCTGATGATGTAGGATGAATAACCCCAGGATTATTAGAGTACATATAGCCAAGCATAATATTTGGTCCCTTGATAAATAGCTGCCCCCCTTCTTCTATTCCGTTAATTGGTTTAATATAATATTCTATTTTGGGCATCAAGCGGCCTACACTTCCACCACGATAATGCATTGGAGTATTACACGCTATTATTGGAGATGTTTCAGACGCACCATACCCTTCAAAAATTCTTATACCAAACTTATCAAGCCATAATTGCGTTGTTTCTTTTCTCAGTTTCTCACTACTAGCAAACACATATCTTATAGAATAAAAATCATAAGGGTGAGCATAGGTGGCATAACCATGTAAAAATACATCCGTACCAAACATAATCGTTGCTCCGATATCATATATTACCTCAGGAACACTCCGATAATGCAAAGGAGAAGGATATAAAAATGCTGGTATACCGTTAAGTGTCATCATTATTGTACCAGATAAACCAAAACAGTGAAATAATGGTAAAGCCATAAAGGCAAAATCATCTAGACTAAAATGTAACTTAGCTAAAACCTGGCATCTATTAGCTTGCAGGTTTCTATGTGATAAGACTACAGCTTTAGGAGTTGCCGAAGTACCTGAAGTAAATACTACAACTGCTGGATCACTGTCATCATAACTATTACACATACTGCTATAATAACTCTGTGGAAAGAAGCTACCAATCACCGCCTTAATTTTTAAATATAAACTAATTTTTGATATTAAATCTTCAAGGTAAATAACTTTTATATTAACTTCCAAAATCTTTACCACCGCTTCTTGTAAACCAGCTTTTTCAACAAATTGTTTTGAAGTATATATTGTTTTTACTGAAGTTGTTTCACACGAAGCTACTATATTGCTAACCTCACTCATATAATCAATCATCACTGGTCGACGGCAGCAGGCTTGCATAGCATAAAAAATAATAATAGTTTCAACCATATTAGGTAGCATAATACCTAGATAGTCAGCTACTTCTGTATCCTGTTTTATTAAATTTGCTAAAGTAAAAGATTGTAATATTAATTGACGATAGGTAACATACTTATCATCAATATCTTGGATTATTTTTTTGTTAAAACCATAAGCTTTTGCTGTATCAATGAGAGACTGAAATATGGTATTCTGGTAATCGGAGCTTTCAAATATCATATCAACCATGATATCATAGAGAGCTTGACCTATATATTTACGTTTTTCCCTATTATCCATATTCTGATTAGTAGGAGAATTTACTGGTGGTAAAACAGTGATAGTAACCTTAGGAAATATCCGTGTTTTTAATATATTCTTAAGTTTAGAAAAATGAGTAAATTGTGTACCATCTATTCTTACAGGTAAAATTGTTGCATCAGCTTTCTCAGCAATCATGCCAGGTCCTTCATATATCTTCATTAAGGAGCCAGTAATACTTATTCTTCCCTCAGGGAATATAGCAACTTTTTTATCTTTTTGTACTTCCCTAATCAAGCTCTTTATAGCCATTGCATTAGTAGGATCAATTGGTAAAGTTTTTGCCATTGTTAAGAATGGTTTTACCCACCACACTTTAGCCATAGTTGTATTAATGGCAAAAGTCATCTCTTCAGGTAGATAAGTTGCAAGTAATGCAGGATCAAGATATGAAATATGATTGGCGGTAACTACTGATCTTTTGCCAGCTTTATAAAAATTTTCAATACCTTTCACTTCCACTCTGTACATACAATCAAAAAGAAATTTTAAAATAGCTCGATTGACAGCAAAAGGTACTATTTTTACTTCAGGAATTAATTGATAAATATAATAAGCGACCACTATGTTAAGCAGGCTAATGAATAATATAACAGATGGTATTGAATATTCCCAATAGAATAACAGTGATAGTATTACAGTAGACCCAGCCATAAATATAGCATTAACAAAATTATTTATAGCAATTATTCTACTACGATGAGCTGAAGAACTCAAATATTGTAATACTGCAAAAAGTGGAACAATATATAGCCCCGCAATAGCAGCTATAAAAAATAAATCGATAATGATCCGCCAATTATGCTTTTTAGATAAAAAGACAAATATACTCTTTAACTGTTCCGGTTCATAATGAACCGCACTAATTCGACTGGCGAAGAATAAATCAATACCAAATATACTGATGCCAATCGCCGAGACAAAAACATATTTCGTGGTAATTTCATTTCCAAGAATCTTACTACACCAAAAAGAACCAACCCCTACTCCAATTGAAAATGTTGCAAGGAACAAATTAGCAACATTTTCATCAGCTCCAAAAGTATCTTTAGCAAGAGATGGAATTTGAGCAAGTATTGCTGCACTAATAAACCAAAACCAAGATATACCAAGAATTGCCAGATATACTTGCTTTTTAGCTTTAGCATATTTAATCATCTCTATACTTTCACGAAATAAATTTAAATTTATTTTGATTTCACAGTTAGAATTATTCGATTTTGGCATAAAATAACTAGCAACAACGCCAACTATAGCAATTATTATCAGAATAGTGATTATTAAATTGCCACTTATGGTGTAATATCCTCCAATAATAGTACCAACTAAAATAGAAATAAATGTTCCTGCCTCAACGAATCCATTAGCTCCCAATAATTCATTCCGGTATAAATGGTCTGGTAGAACACTGTATTTAATTGGCCCAAAAAATGTCGAATGTATACCCATAAGAAATATAGATAAAAAAAGTATTACTAAATTATTATTAAAAAATCCATAAGTAGCAAGAAGCACTATGGCGAGTTCAAATAATTTAATAATTTTAACTAAAGCTGATCGCTCATACCTATCAGCTATTTGTCCTGCAATACTTGCAAATATGACGAAAGGCAATACAAAAATAGTATTAGCAGCGAGTACAAGCAATTGGGTTGATCCTATCAATTGACTAGATAGTTTATAGATAATTAATATAATTAAAGCATTTTTTAGTATACTATCATTCAGACAACCACAAAATTGCACTATAAAGATAGGCAAAAAACGCGTATCTCGAAATAAATATAATCGATTTGATGGCATGCTTTCTCCAAAGACATTATAATTGCGGTATAGTATGCAATTCCTTGCATTATGTCAAATAATCTGATTCAAACCACCTAACAAACCAAAAATGAAATCATTCAACCCCAAATTTTAGAGTACACTATGCCTTATTCTATGGTAGATAAAGGATAAATAGAGGCAAGATGCTTAAATTGATGAATTTATTAGACACTGTTAACAAAGCTTATTTGATTGATGAATTAATGGATTTTTTAGCGAAAATTAATAAGATTTTTGCCGGAAAGTATACCTATTTCAAAAAAATCTTATAATTTGCAACAAAAAAGACTTTATTCACCGATTAAATAAGCTTCGTTAACAGTGTCTAGACACTTGTATCATAATTTAAAGATATAAGTGTCTAAGTACTCATCTCAAAAGGTAATAAAAGAGATATTGCTAAAATACCACATGAAATTAAGGAGATATTAACCATTAAAACCATATCCAATGCTGTGAATTATTGAATATTATTTTTATTAACGAAAAATAATATTCTAATATAAAATTAGTTGACTATTTAATCTAGGTTATATTTAATCATAATTAGTAGCTATTTCGACTAAACTTTAAAGATGATAAAAATGTAACAATGACTGATGATTTAGCTTCTTTAGCTAGGGCAATAGATATTAAGCTTGGTGGGAAGAATTCTTACCATTCCCATTGGTATATTGTTTGGTTATGCAAGAGTTTAGAAAAAACTATCATTGCGAAAAGCATAAGCCAACAAAGCAATCCTGTTTTGCGTTAACCTTGCGAAATCGGAACAGAAAAGGTTATCATGAAAGGGGCGAGGGATATGTTAAGTGTAGCTTAAATCCTGCAATAAATTCAGGATAACATTTTATAGTAATTGGAGAAATATGAACTATCCGAGGTTAACAGTAACATTAAATCAGCTATGAGTGAACATATTCAACTAAATGCTAGGGTTACTCATGATTGCATTAGTCTCACTAGAGAACAAAAATCTGCTATCGGATTACTCTCAGTAGGAACATTCTTGGAGTATTTTGATCTAATGCTTTATATTCACATGGCAGCATTGTTGAATGAACTATTTTTTGAACCAGCTAGTCCCCTTAGCACTTCTTTGCTTACTGCGTTTGCTTTTTGTTCTACTTATGTTCTTAGACCATTTGGCGCCTTGTTATTTGGCTGGATAGGTGATAATATAGGTCGTAGAGAAACAGTGATTATTACAACGTTACTGATGGCTTTCTCTTGTTTTATAGTAGCTATTCTCCCGACATACGCCCAGATAGGTGTTACTGCTTCTTGGATTATTACAATATGTCGTGTGATACAAGGTATAACCTCCATGGGAGAAAGAATAGGGGCAGAACTTTATTTAACTGAGACAATAAAACCTCCTATACAATATCCAGCTGTAACATCAATTTCGGTTTGTGGCAGTATAGGTACAACATTTGCTTTAGGTATAGCATCGCTGGTAACATTATATGGAGTTAATTGGCGTTATGCCTTTGCTTTCGGCATGGTGATTGCCGTAATAGGCTCAGTTGCTAGGACAACCCTAAGGGAAACACCAGATTTCGCAGATGCAAAACGTCGAATAAAAAAGACTTTAGAGGAAGCTCAAGAAGATGTGAATATATTAAATGATAATCCTATTGTACAAGAAAAAATCAGTAAAAAGACACTCTTTTCTTTGTTTTTATTACAATGTTCTTGGCCAGTTTGGCTTTATTTCTCATATATTCATTGTGGCAATATCCTAAAAAATTCTTTTGATTATACGACTGCAGAAGTAATTCATCAGAACTTTATCATATCAATAATAGAGTTAGCTGCTTCTATAGTATTAACTTACTTAAGTTACAGAATATATCCATTAAAGATTCTTAAAGTAATGATAATAATAATTTTTACCTTTATTTTATTATGTCCGTATTTTTTGTATAATATCCACAGTACATTTGAATTATTTTTAATTCAATCCTTTGTTGTTGCATTAGGACCAAGCGTTACAACTGCTATGCCAATCTTTTTTAAACACTTACCTGTTTTCAAACGCTTTACTGCTGGTAGCCTTGCATATGCTTTTGCACGTATGATAATGTCTATTATCACCGTCTTTGGCATGGTATACTTAACAGAATATTTTGGTCACTGGGGACTATTAATTGTAATGATACCAACTTGTGCAGGCTATGCATTTGGCCTAAGACATTTTATAAAATTGGAGAAGCAAGCTGGCTGTTATGCTCATAATTAAATATTTGTTCAACCGACATGAAATTAGGAAGTATAACTTTCTTCTGTAAACAAATTCTTTTAAATTCTTGTTCTACTTTTGGCATTCCAAGGTACATAGCCACCACTATAAACTCTCTTAAAGTCTCTCTTATTATCTTCTGAATCTTATCTGGAGATTTAGCACTAATAGTTTGCATATTATGAAGTCGGTCAAATAGCTTAATCAATAAAATATCATATTTCTTTTGTTGAAATAGTATATTCAATGTTTCTGCCGCACTAATCTTGCCATAGGTTTTAACTCTGGTTAAATCTACTACTTGGCTAGCAATTTGTTCACCAAAAACCATGAAAATCATCTTTTCACTCAAATCCGTATCTTCAAGAGTATCATGCAGTAAGCTAGTAATAATCATATCAGTCCTGAAATATTGTGACATTTCTAATGTAGTATATTCTGCAACCATGTATGCCACCTCTATCGGATGAGAATAATAGGGATCGCCGGATTGTCGTATTTGGCTACCATGATATTTTTTAGCATAATAGATACCTTTTTGAATCTCATTAATATCTACTGGATGCGTTACTTGCTTGTTAAGCTCAGATAGCCTATTGAGTAATTTTTCAGCATATTGACAATTTGTATATCTTTCTTCCCAAGCATACTCTAAAGTATTAGAATCTTCCATATAACTATCCACTACATTATTTTAATTATAAAGTATATAATAACTAGAAATAAAATTTCTTGCAATAGTTTATTATATATTGATTAAAAAAATAAGTAATTTTTATACTTTGTTCTATTTAAGTTACATCCTTTGTATAAATTCTTCCTAGGTTTTTCTTTGGTTTATTGGTATTCCTTGCAATAACGTTTTGGGTCTCTAGACTGTTTTTCCTGCAACTTTTACACCGTCCTAGAAATATTTTTCCTTAAATATACTTGACTTACAAGTGATAATAATTTACTTTAGCACAGATTATATGGCGGATGTAGCTCAGTTGGTTAGAGCATCAGATTGTGGATCTGAGGGTCGCGGGTTCAAGTCCCGTCTTTCGCCCCAGATTTTTATTAGTTGCAACCCTTAAAGCCTTAGTACTAATAAGCTTTTCTCCTATAATTTGCATTAATATTTAAACACTATCTAAACTTAATATATTTGTCAATTTATCATAAAAATTAGGGCAATTTCCTGCTAAACCTTTTTGATAAATTGAACTATAATGCCCCCTAAAATAGGACCAAAAAAATATATTAATCCGAGTAAATTTATTAAAAACAAGTAAATTGAAAGGAAAGAAAATGAGTATTAAGAAACAATATGCACCAGGATTTAAGGCGAAGTTAGCTATAGAATTAATTAGTGATAAAAAGAGTGTAGTGGAGATTAGTAGTGAACATAAGGTGCCTCAAACTAATTTACATGAGTGGAAAGCAAAATTACTTGACTCTGCTAAAGATATTTTTCTGCCCGAATCAGAAAGAAATAAGCAGTTGAAAATATTAGAGCAAGAGATAAATATTTTACATAAGCTGATTGGAGAAATTACAGTTGAAAATAATTTTCTTAAAAAAAAATTAAAACTGTAGATTATAATAGTAGAGTCAGTATGTTAGATATTCACGATAATCTGTCAATTAGGCAACAAGCAAGGTTATTAGACACTGTTAACAAAGCTTATTTGATTGATGAATTAATGGATTAACTTATTTTTTTTGGTTTGACAATTGGGGTCACTATAACCACCTTCATGGATTACCACGCTCACATACGTTCGCTCGCAATGATGTCAATTTACTATGGCTAAATACTAATCGTGTTAGCTATAAAACTAATAATTTGCTACTTCAGAAAATTATTAGCATAATATTCACAATATTCTTTCACTGGGCAAGCAGGACAATTTGGTACTCGTGCTTTGCAAATATACCTACCAAGCAATATTAACCAGTGATGAGCGTGTTGTAACCATTTTGTATCGATAATTTCAAGTAATTCAAATTCCACTTTTTTGGGAGTATTACTACTTGCTAACCCTAATCTTCTAGAAACTCTGAATACATGTGTATCAACTGCTATAGTTGGTTTATCAAATAGACAATTTAATACTACATTAGCAGTTTTTCTTCCAACGCCAGGTAATTTAATTAATTCGTCAAAATTATTTGGCACCTTGCTATCATACTTATCTATCAAAATACGAGAAAGCGCAACAATATTCTTTGCTTTGGTTATAAATAAACCTATTGATCTTATATAATTTTTTAATCTTTCCTCCCCAAGTTCTAATATTTTTTTCGGTGTATTATATTCCCCAAACAACAACCTTGTTGCTTTGTTAACTGAAATATCAGTTGCTTGTGCGGATAATACGACTGATACTAATAGTGTGAAATTATTAACATATTCCAATTCTGTTCGAGGGCTAGCATTATTCTGGCTTAAAATTTCAAAAATTTTATCTATTATTTGAGCTTGCATAATACAACATTTAAGAGTAAAAAGAAATTATAATTTGTATCAGGTTTGAGGATGTTAGAGAATAAAAATTTTGATTTTATAAGAAATGAAATTGCTGATAATGATGTTGTGTTGTTTATGAAAGGCACTAGCAATTTTCCTCAATGTAATTTTTCTGCTACTGTCGTTTTTATCTTAAAAAAACTTGGCATAGAATTTCGTGATATTAATATTTTGACCAGTCTTAGCTTACGTGAGGATATCAAATCTTTCAGTGATTGGCCTACCATACCACAGCTTTATATAAAAGGAGAATTTATAGGTGGTTGCGACATAGTACGTGAAATGTATGAAAATGGTGATCTTGTTTCATTATTAAAAGACAAACATATAACATCAACTAAGAGTTAAATTTCATTTTTAACAATAAAGACAAGTAGGGAAATTTAAAAGCTGGACAAATAGATTAACGTCTTAGTAAATTTATTTGTTTTTGATAATTTTTTGATTGAAGAATAAAGTTACCTGATACCAAAATATCTGTTCCGGCTTTGATACAATTCTTGCCTGTAACATCATTTATTCCCCCATCAACAGACAGCAATATGCTCTTGCCGGAATTTTTGATTTTTTTTGAAATAATTTCGATTTTCTCTAACTGATTCTCGATAAATTTTTGACCAGAAAAGCCAGGATTTACGGTCATTACTAAAATTATGTCCAATTTATCAATGATATAATCTATAGAATTTGGATTAGTGGAAGGAAGTAGTGCCACTCCTACTTTTACCCCTAAATTTTGCATAATGCTTAAAGTTTTGTCAAGATGGGTAGTTGTTTCGGGGTGAATAGTGATAAGATCCGCTCCGCTATTAGCATAATCTTTAACCGAATATTCTGGGTTATTAATCATTAAATGGATATCAAATGGTAATATAGTATGAGGTCTCAAGGCTTTTATTATAGGAGGTCCAAATGTTAAATTAGGTACAAAATGTCCATCCATAACGTCTATATGGATCATATCAGCACCAGCCTTTTCCAAAGAACTAATTTCTTGTTGTAAATTAGCAAAATCTGCTGATAGTAAAGAAGGTGCGATCTTAATTATTTTCACTTTTGTTTTTATCCTCAATATGAACTTTTTGGCTATTTTGCCTTCTTACTATATTCTGTTTTAAAGCACGAGACAGTTCTTGAAATTTACTGTCACTATTTTATAATTTCTGCTACTTTTCCTTTGTTATAAAACCCTTCCTATAAACTTTTTTAAGTTTTTCACTGCATTCTATAAAATACATATCACTTATGTTATACCACCCAAAAACTATAGATATATACCTACAGTTAAAGTGTTTTTAAGCTTATAGCTATTCTGTTTAAGGCATTCATAATTGAAATACAAATAGTAATATCTACAATTTCTCTCTCAGAAAAATACTGTAATATTTCACCTTTCATTGCGTCAACTTCCTCGAAGAAACCCCGCGTTATTAATTCACACCATCTTAGAGCTATAACTTCTTTTTCACTAAATACCTCTTTACTAGAGGACCAAATTGGTAATAAATCTAATTTCTTTTGAGGCACATTATTCTTTCTAGCATCTGTAAGATGTAAATTGCAACAATAAAAGCAGCTATTTATTTGTGATACCCTCAGTTCAATTAAGGATCTTAGTCCATTATCAAGAGGAGATTCATTAAGACTTTCATAAGATTTATATATACATGACATTGTGTTCTTAGAGATTTCGGCATAATTCATTTTTTTCCTTTAGTATTATTTAGTTATTTAGTAAATATTATTCCTGAACAATGTCTATATCTAAACCATTTCATCTGTCAAGTAAAGAACTGACAAATTCAGTAATAAGTTAAATTCTATAACTATTCAAATAAATTTCTACTATCTTTTCATCATTTTGTTATTATACTACGAGTTATGATTATAATGAACTATAATAGCCATATATGAATCAACATATTGCAAATTTTTCTGATTCACTTGATGAAAAGAGTAATAATGCCCGTCAAGGGGGAGGGGAAGAAAGAATTGCCGTACAACATAAGAAAGGTAAGCTTACTGCTAGGGAAAGAATAGAACTATTGCTAGATCCTGAGAGTTTTGAAGAAACAGGAATGTTTGTTGAACATAGATGTAGTAATTTTGGAATGAACGATAAAAAATTCCTAGGTGATGCTGTAATAACTGGACATGGCACCATAAATGGTAGGTTAGTTTTTGTATATAGTCAAGATTTTACGGTATTCGGTGGTTCCCTTGGTGAGTATCATGCTAAAAAGATATGTTCTATACTTGATTCTGCTCTGGCGGTAGGAGCCCCAGTTATTGGAATAAATGATTCGGGAGGAGCAAGAATCCAAGAGGGAGTCGATGCTCTCGCTGGTTATGGCGAATTATTCCAACGCAATGTAATTGCTTCCGGTATTATTCCACAAATCACCTTAATTATGGGACCTTGTGCTGGAGGGGCTGTTTATTCTCCTGCCTTAACAGATTTTATCTTCATGGTTAAAAATACTTCTTATATGTTTGTAACAGGACCGGAGGTAGTTAAAACTGTTACAGGTGAAGAGGTAAGCCAAGAACAGCTTGGTGGTGCAAAAATGCATACTACAAAGAGTGGCGTTGCTGACCTTGCTTTTAAAAATGATATAGAGCTACTTCTAGAAACTAGAAGATTTTTTAATTTTTTACCTCTATCAAACCGTAATCCACTACCATGTCGTCGTACCGAAGATCCAGCTGATCGAGTTGATATGTCTCTAAACACCTTAGTCCCAAACATTCCAAACAAAGCTTATGATATGAAAGAATTAATTGAGCGTATTGTGGATGAAGGAGACTTTTTTGAGTTGCAACCAGATTTTGCTAAAAACGTTATAATCGGCTTTGGTTATATGGAAGGAAAATCTGTAGGATTTGTTGCGAATCAACCATTACATTTAGCTGGTTGTTTGGATATTAACGCATCAAGAAAGGCAGCAAGATTTGTACGTTTTTGTGATGCATTTAATATTCCGATAGTGACTCTAGTTGATGTACCAGGTTTTTTACCTGGTACTGCTCAAGAGTATAATGGGATTATTAAACATGGAGCAAAATTATTATATGCGTATGCTGAAGCAACTGTACCAAAAATTACCATAATTACTAGGAAAGCTTATGGTGGAGCTTATATAGTAATGAACTCAAAGCATCTTCGTGGTGATGTCAATTACGCTTGGTTTAATTCAGAAATTGCGGTACTTGGGGCTGAAGGGGCTGCTGAAATAATATTTAAAGAAGAATGTAAATATCCAGAATCAAAAAAACAGAAGATTCAGGAGTATAAAGATACTGTTACCTCTCCTTTTGTTGCAGCGTCTAGGGGCTATCTAGATGATATTATCAAACCTCAAAACACTAGATGGCGTATATGCAAAGCACTAAACTTTCTTCAAAACAAGAAAGTACAGTTACCATGGAAGAAACATGATAACTTGCCACTATAGGCACTAATCAAAGAGATATACGCAAAAATTAGTAAAGTGTATACTTCGTCTATTAGTAACAAGCAGTGTTATTGCTCCTCACAATAACACTTAGGTACACACCATCTTACTAATTCTGTGTGTATCTCATAGCTGTGAAGAAGATACACACAAAAATTAGTGAAATTATTTCTAATTACCTATTAGTGGGGAGCAGAACATCTGGTATAATACCTAATATTATATTTAAGCACGAGATTTTATGACTAAACCGTTATTTGATAAAATTCTAATCGCCAATCGTGGTGAAATAGCTTTGAGAATAATGCGAACACTAAAAAAGATGGGTATTACATCAGTTGCAGTATATTCGGAAACTGATACACATTCAATGCATGTACAATATGCTGATGAAGCTTATTATATCGGCAATTCTCCTGCCACTGAAAGTTATTTGTCAATTAAAAATATTATAAATGCTATTAGAGCGAGTGGTGCTGGGGCGGTACATCCAGGATATGGGTTTCTATCAGAAAATTCAAATTTCGCAAATATTCTAAAAAGGGAAGGAGTAACCTTAATAGGTCCAAATGCTTCTGCCATTAAGAAAATGGGCGATAAAATTGAAGCAAAGAAGATCGCTTTGGAAGCAGGAGTCAGCACAGTTCCTGGTTATATGGGTACTATCAGTACTATAAATCAGGCAATAGAAATTGCAGAGGGAATAGGTTTCCCTGTTATAGTTAAAGCAACAGCTGGTGGCGGTGGACGAGGAATGAGAGTGGTGAGGAACTCTGAGGAAATGGCTAATGCCTTTGAATCAGCTAAGCTTGAGGCAGTAAATAATTTTAGTGATGGTAGATTATTCATTGAAAAATTAATTAAGTCCCCAAGGCATATTGAAATACAATTATTAGCTGACCAGTATGGTAATAGTGTGTGTCTAGGTGAGAGAGAATGTTCAATTCAACGCTATCATCAAAAAGTGCTCGAAGAAGCCCCAAGCTCCTTTATTACCGAGGAAATACGACAAAAAATGTATCAAGAGACCGTGGCTTTATCTAGTAAAGTAGGTTATTATTCTGCTGGTACAGTTGAATTTATAGTTGATTTAAATAAGAATTTTTATTTTCTTGAAATGAATACTAGACTACAAGTTGAGCATCCAGTGACGGAGCTAATTACTGGTATTGATATAGTAGAAGAGATGATAAAAATTGCTGCTGGTGAGAAATTATCATTTTCCCAAGAAGATATAAAGTTAAAGGGTCACGCATTTGAATCTAGAATTTGTGCAGAAAATCCAATACGTGGATTTTTGCCGTCTGGTGGTAGAATTACTGAATATTCAGAGCCCCCAAAGAATGCTAATATCCGTGTGGATACTGGTTTCGGACTTGGAGGGGAAGTCAGTATGTTTTATGATTCAATGATTGCAAAACTTTGTACTTATGGAGAAACTAGAGAGCAAGCTATTGAAGTTATGCGTTCTGCTTTAAGCTCCTATATAATACAAGGTATTTCCCATAATATTAGTTTTCTAGAAGCAGTAATATCACATCCTCGCTTTATAGTAGGTGATATAAATACCGCGTTTATAGAAGAAGAATATCCAGATGGTTTCTCTGGGGCAAGCTTAACATCTGAAATTACTAAAATATTCCTTGCTACAACCATTTTTATTTATATGGCTGAGCAGAAACGGGCATCGTTAATTTCTGGTCAAATAATCGATCAAACCAATAAAATTGGTACTAGATGGGTTGTATCAATTGATGACAAGCTATTTTCAGTGTTAATTAAATCCGTAGATTATGGTTATAACATAAGACAAGAAAATGATAGAATCTACATACGCAGTAATTGGACTTTAGGTAGTAGGCTTTTTCCCTGTATTGTAAATGGTAGAAAAGCCAATGTAAAAATTGAAAATATCGTAACAGGCTATATGTTATCACATTCAGGCATTACTGTGAAAGCTTATGTTCGTTCTCCAAGAATGTCCGAACTAGAAGCGTTAATGATTACCAAAAATATCCAAGAAGAGCAAACAGAGATGAAAGCTCCGCTTGCAGGGCAAATTATTGCAATTAAAGTGCAAGAAGGTAGTGAAGTAATTGTTGGTCAAGAGATTATGGTTTTAACTGCTATGAAAATGGAAAATATACTTGTTGCTGAACGTAATGGAAAAATTGTTAAAATCCTAGTTAATGAAAAGGATCAGGTGGTTAGTGGTCAGGTATTACTAGAATTTGCTTAGGTAAAAAAATGTTGAATCACTTTTATCGATATCTTAGAAAATATTGTGATAGCAGTAAATTACTATTTGTCCTAATAATTATAGCCATCTTATTGGCTTGCTCAACCTATTATGTAATTTCAATTGAGTCAAAGTCTCTTGGACCAGACCCAATTAGAGTTATCGGACTCATATTAGTAGATCTTACTATATTCTTACTTTTAGGTATTTTATTAGCTCGTAAATTTTTACGAGCTTTTGTTGATAAAGAAGAAATCGATAAGTCTTCGAAATTACAAAATCGTATCATCATTGCCTTTAGTTTGGTTGCTACAATCCCAACTATTGTTGTTTCAGTATTTTCAGCATATTTTTTTAATTTTGGCATTCAGTCTTGGTTCGATAAAAAGATTTCTGCGGTGCTTGATCAATCGATAATAGTAGCAGAATCTTATATCAATGAGCATAAACTGCAATTGCGAGAAACAGCGTTATCTGTCGCTTATGATTTAAGTGAAATGTATTATGACTTAATACATAACCCCATTTTATTTAATGAAACATTAAATTCTGAAGCTGAAATGCGTTCTCTTGATGAAGTTATAGTTTTACATAAACCTACTAATACTGTTATTGCTAACACCTTCCTAAGTTTTGCAATTTCATTCGCTACTATTCCAGCTCATTTAATGAAAAGAGCTGAAATAGGAGAGATTGTTGAGATAAAATCTGATCCAACAAAGATTCGAATGCTTATAAAACTTAAAGAGCAGAATGATATATATTTATTGGTAGGTAGATTGATTGATGCTAAAATTACCGATCATATTGATAAAACTAACGGTGCAGCTGAGGAATATTATCGTCTTAAAAAACATATATCCAGTATGCAGATTAAATTTTTTATAGTATTTATTTTTATTGCATTATTACTGTTGTTAGCTGCAATAAGTTGGGGTATGATCTTTGCTACAAAGATAGTAACGCCTATTAGAAAATTAGTGAGTGCTGCTGAAAAAGTTAAAAATGGTGACTTAACCATCCAAGTGCCAGAAGACGTTATTAATAAAGATGAGATAAGTGTTTTATCCTCAGCTTTTAATAGGATGATTAAACAAATTGATCGTCAACAAAGAGATTTAGTTATAGCTCAGCGTGCACTTGCTTGGTCTGATGTTGCAAGGAAAGTAGCACATGAGATTAAGAACCCTTTGACACCCATTCACCTTGCCTCCGAAAGATTGTTGAGAAAATTTAGTAATCAAGTTGAAGATAAAGCGGAATTTAACAAATACATACAAATGATAGTACGTCACACTGATGATATTAAGAAGATTGTCTCTGAATTTGTTAATTTTGCAAGATTACCAGCCCCAGTATTTATGGATTGTGATCTAGTAATTCTTATAAAAAATATGGTTGAATCACGAAAATTAATTAATGATAAAATATTATATAAATTTATCACAACTGATCAGTATATAGATTTTATTTGCGACACAACTCAAATTAATCAAATCATGGTTAATTTATTAAAAAATGCCGAAGAATCTATAAGGCTTACTAGATTTCAACAGGGTATTATTACTGTTTCTATAACTAAATCTAATCATCAAGTTACTATTACAGTAGATGACAATGGGGTGGGTTTCCAAGCAAATTTAATTGATAGGGTAACAGAAGCTTATATAACAACTAGATCTAAAGGAACTGGTTTAGGGTTAGCTATTATCAAAAAAATAGCACAAGATCATTGTGCAACATTAGAATTAGCAAACCGGTCAGAAGGTGGCGCTATTATCAACATAACATTTAGCCTTGATGAATTAAAATTAAAGTTCAATAATTCGAAACAGATTATATAGCTAACCCGATAATGTTCTAGACACTTATATCTTTAAATTATGATATAAGTGTCTAGGGGTTTAGTCCCAAAGAGTGGTGGTGTGTATTATGAAGAATTACCATCAAGAGAGGAACACCTAGGAATGACATTTTTTATATCTTATTTTTTTAAAGAATTTTCTGATTAGATTTTCAGAAAATTTTGCTGAAAAGCCACTATATATTTCAGGACGGTAGAAACAAGATTTACTATTGAAGAAACGTCCCCCATTCTCAACTGCCCCCTGTTTTGGATCGTTTGCAGCATAAAATAATCTACCCATTCTGGCAAAAGATATTGCAGCAGAACACATTGCACATGGTTCTAAAGTAACATACATATCACAGTCTGATAAATTCTTACTAGCCAAAATCTGACAAGACTGATTTATTGCTACAATTTCAGCATGCAATATCGGATTATTTACTTGTTCAACAATATTATGAGTCTTTGCAATAACTTTGTTACTTACTCTATTGACTATAACAGCACCTACTGGAATTTCATTGTTATCTAAAGCAAGTTGTGCTTGCTTTAGAGCCTCCTCCATGAAAAAATTGTTAAACTGGCTTGATGTTTTCACGGTAATTAACTTTTTCTTCATAACCATATGGATCTAGATGAATAATTATTTCTGCCCCTGGAAACTCTAATAGCAATGCACTAGAAATTTGATCACTATGATAATGAGAACTATATAATGACATATCTCCATCCATTTCTATGTGACATTGTATAAATGGTTTACTTGCAGCATATCTAGTTTTCATTTCATGGATGCCTTTTACTTCTTTAAATTGAGTAATTATTGATAGAATTTTTGCTCTATCTTTTTCCGGCAGCTCTTCATCAATAAGATTCTTAAAAGCCTTTCTGAATAAAACATAAGAAGTATACATTATATATACTGAAATACCTATACCAAATAATGAATCTATAAACCAAAAACTAGTAGTTAAGTTTATGGAAACAATTACCGCAATATTTGTTAATAAATCTGTAAAATAATGTAATTTGTCTACTTTTATTATTTCCGAACCAGTCTTTTTTATTACATAACTTTGATAAGCCACCAAAATAAAAGTTAGGATAATACATAAATACATTACATTGATGCCAGACTCTATATTGTTTGGAACTGATCCATCTACAAGAGATTTTACTGAAGAAGAACAAATAAATAAACTAGAAACACAAAAGAATACTGATTGTGAAAAAATTGCTAAATCTTGGATTTTCTCATGCCCAAATCTATGGTGATAATCAGGAGGTTGCAGTGCAAAACGAATAGCAATTAAATTAATAAAAGACGATGAAATATCAAGCATAGCATCAATTAAAGATGCTAAAATAGACTGAGAATCAGTCACAAGCCATCCATAATATTTAATAAGTAAAATACATGTAGCTACAATAAAAGATACGTAAGATGCAGATTTAATTAAATTTTGATGCTCTAAAGTAGCCATATAAAATTTCAATTGTTTTATAATATAAAATACATTATTATCCGGCTTAGTATACTCTAATCAAGAGATGTGTCAAATTTAACAACTCTTAATAAGGTTTCTTGTATATCTTTAACTTAAAATTATATGGTTTTTATGAATTTAACATTCAAAATTACGGCAATTATTTTGGCAGCAACAATGTTGCATGGTTGTACCGGTATGAATAAACAAGGTGGTGGAACATTAATTGGTGGTGTAGCTGGTGGACTTTTAGGATCGCAATTTGGTAAAGGCACAGGGCGACTTGCAGCAACTGGTATAGGGGCTTTAGCTGGAGCCCTTATTGGTGGTCAAATTGGTCAGACTATGGATGAACATGATAGGCAGTTGGCACAATTAAGCTCTCAGAAAGCACTAGAAACTGGCGCTAGCGGTCAAAGCGTAGAGTGGCGTAATCCGGATAGTGGTAATTACGGATATGTAACACCAGAAAGAGCTTTTAAAAATGATCAAGGTCAATATTGTCGTGAATATACTCAAACAGCTGTTGTGGGTGGTAAGCAGGAGAAAGTTTATGGTAAAGCTTGTCGTAAACCTGATGGTCAGTGGGAAATTGTTAAATAAGCGTATCTGTTCAAGGGATTAGCTGAGATTTGGCGATGGAGCAACTAAAAGATGATTTTGCTTCTATAAACCAAATTTTAAGACGTAATTTTCACATCTTTTAATTAGTCTCCCCGTCAAAAGTCTAGAGATATAATATCTAATATGTGTAGCGAGTAAAAAAAGATAGAAAATCCATAAGAAAATGCTATAATAAGGGCATAAACCTTATGGATTAGTTGATTTATGCCGATAGAAAATATAGAGAAATCCTCAGTACATGATAAAAAGATTAACATGATATAATAATGGGCAATCTGGGAATTAATGGTTTAATAAACATGTCAATAATGCCAGTTAGTTCCTTATGCATTTTATCTTGATTTAAATATGTTCTTTGTAAATAATCAAGTCCATATCTGAAAATTGACATTGCTTTTCTACCGTGGGCTTTCAATTTTATAGGTTTAATGGAATGTCTCCATATGCCAACAGTATAAGCAAATGTAAAAGCTATAGCTAATATTCCTAGTAATTTGCTTATTCTATCTAAATGTACCAAATGAGTATTTTCAAAATTAAAACCCCTAGTTTTAAGGCAAGCAAAAAGACTTTCAATTTCCCAGCGTCTTTTGTAAATATCCAAAGCATGATAAGGATTATCATTGGTTGCTATAATTACTAACTCTCCTTCATCATTACGCAAAGCCGAAACAGAAACTTTAGACACTGTTAACAAAGCTTATTTAATTGGTGAATAAAGTCTTTTTTGCTGCAAATTATAAGATTTTTTTGAAATAGGTATACTATTCCGGCAAAAATCTTATTAATTTTCGCTAAAAAATCCATTAATTCATCAATCAAATAAGCTTTGTTAACAGTGTCTAATAGACTGGGTAATGCTAATCGGGTTAGCTATAAAATCTTGAAAATACTATTACCTAAACATTTTATTAAATTGTTGGCAAAGATTCTAAAAACTATTCTGCCAACTATTATAATTATTATGGTGATAAGGAAACTATAAATAATATCAGCTGGATAGTGCATAGCAAGAGTAATACGTGAGATTGCCACTAACAAAACAATCAAAAGGGCTATAATTTTTTGTCCCATTGTTATATATGACCAAATAAAGTAGGTAGTTAATAATGCTAACCCAGAATGACTGCTTGGAAAGCTGGATAAACATCTTTCAAGTTCAATATTAGCAATTGTTACAAAACTGTTAATAGGCAATGAGCAGAATGGTCTAGGTAGATTAACTGAAAACTTAAGTAGAGCATAAGTACAACCGAATATCGTATAAATTATACCAATCAATACCATTTTATTATAGATAGACCAAAATTTGATATGACGTTGATTAAAATCTTGCATCTTTTTTAGCTGAATGTAAAAATATACACAATATATCAAATAGGCGATAGCAAAGTTGGCAATATTAAAACAATAAGAGATAATTTGTAGAACATGAGCTATTATGCTAAAATGGTTAGTTATTCTATTGATCCACAAGAATATTTCTTGATTAAGACCTTGGAAATTATATAAAAGTTCAAACATTTTTAATTTTATTTAGTTTAAGTAAAATAATATTATGCTACAGATAACAGTACTAGGATGTGGCTCATCTCTTGGTTTACCAATAATTAATTGTGATTGCAGTACATGTAGCTCGACTTCAAGTTACAATAAAAGAACTAGATCATCAATATATATGGATGATGGTAATAGTCAAATTCTTGTTGATTTTGGTTTCGACATTAAAGGACAATTACTACGAGAAAAGATTAAAAAAGTGGATGGTGCTATATTAACCCACTATCATGCAGATCACGTTAATGGTATTGATGATTTACGGGTATTCCCATTCTTTCAGAAGAGACCTTTAGAAATTTTTACTGATAATGCTACAGCATTAAAAACTGAGAATCATCACCAACATTTGTTTGCTCCTGATAGGCTGATTGTAAGACCGGTAGATTTGTTTGCAAAATTTAAAATTAAGACCATAGATGTACAATTTCTTAGACAGCATCACGGTCCTATAGATAGTTTGGGTATTAGAGTGGGTGATTTTGTATATTCTAGTGATGTGGCAGCTTTCCCGGTAGAATCCAAACCATTCTTAAGAAACATCAAAGTGTGGATATTAGATTGTATGGCGTATGAATCTAATGATTGCCATGCAGGATTAGATAAAATTTTACAATGGAACGATGAATACAAGCCACAACAAATATTATTAACTAATATGAATCATTTTATTGATTATCACGAAATATCAAAAATATTGCCAAACAATATAAAACCTCTATATGATGGTTATAAATTTATAGTTTAGTATGATAATAGTTGATAAGGTTTCAAAAAAGTATAGTAAAACCTATGCAGTCAAAGATGTTAGTCTCGAGTTCAAAAAAAAGGAAACTATAGCAATTATAGGTTCTTCTGGTAGTGGTAAATCCACTTTATTGCGGATTATCAATGCTTTAGAAATACCTACTACCGGGCAAGTATTCATCGATAACAAAAAGTTGACTCAAAAGAATAAAAGGAAACTTTGTCTTAAAATTGGTATGGTTTTTCAAGCCTTTAATCTTTTCCCGCATTTAAATGTTCAAGACAATTTAATATATGCTCCTGTTAATATTTTAGGAATGAAACCAGTGACTGCCATTTCTAATGCGGAAAAATTATTAGAACAATTTGGTTTAAAACAGAAAATTACTGCTTTCCCTATCAATCTATCTGGGGGGCAAAAGCAGCGAATAGCAATTTGTCGAGCCTTGATGATGAATCCAGAAATAATGTTATTTGACGAGCCTACTTCAGCTCTAGACCCTGAAAATATTAAAGATATTATTGATATTATCTCTTTATTAAGAAGTCAAATGATGATGATCGTTGTTACTCACCATATTAAATTTGCCAAAGCGATAGCAGATAGGATAATTTTTATGAATCACGGACAAGTTTTAGGTGATCAACCAGCAGCAGAATTTTTTGAAAAACCAAAATCTCATAGAGCAAGATTATTTTTAGAGAATATAGGTGACTTAATGTGAGCAATAAAAGTCTTATAAAATTAACAATGCTTCTATGTATTAGTACTGTCATTACCTTCTTGATACGTAAATTGATAGATACACAATTTCCTGAATTTTCTTGGAGTAATCAGAATAGTATATCTTGCTTTATAATGATTTTGATTATTATCAGTATCGTTTATAATTCCCTTAGTCAGAAGGGAATAAAGATAGTTTTTATTCAATTATTAACTTGGGGGGCAATTTTCTTAATCGTAATTATTGGTTATGCTTTCAGATTTGAATTAAATTATACAACACAAAGAGTCATATCCGTACTAATACCATCACATAATTGGGTTAATAAACAAGGGGAACTAGTGATTAGTCGTAGTAGTGATGGACATTTTTATATTAATGCATTAGTAAATGGAATAAAAATTAAATTTATGATTGATACCGGAGCAAGTGATGTTGCCCTTACTACTAGCGATGCTAAAATGTTAGGATTTGACTTATCAAAACTAAATTACACTAGAACTTACTCGACAGCTAACGGTACGAGTAAGGATGCTCCCGTGAGATTAAATAGTATAGAGATTGATAACAGGGCTTTTTTTAGAAATGTCGAAGCTCACATAGGTACTGGTGGTCTTGATATATCACTACTAGGCATGTCAGTATTAGAGCGTTTTAAAAGTTTCAGAATAGATCGGGATATGTTGATTTTAAGTTGGTAAGAGTCTATCCTCCTCTCACTCCCTCCTTGTTTTACATTCCAATTCTCCAAATCATTTGAGTATACTAGACACTTAACAAAGCTTGTTTGATTGATGAATTAATCGATTTTTTAGCGAAAATTAATAAGATTTTTGCCGGAATAGTATACCTATTTCAAAAAAATCTTATAATTTGCAGCAAAAAAGACTTTATTCACCAACTAAATAAGCTTTGTTAAGTGTTAGGCAACATGAGGCAAGGAAGATTTATAAAACCTTCAATTTCAAGCGATCAGAGATGGTTGAAATATCTATAAAATAACTCACCTTACGCATAACCCCCATGACAATTTAAAAATTGCAGAAAAGTACAAGACGCTATTAGCGAAACCACGTAGTGGTTGTGGCAATCCACATTCGTTACAATTGCTTCGTTGCCACACCAAGGTGGCTTCTCGCTAATAGCGTCTTGTACTTTTCTGCAATAACGATATAGTTTAAACATAAACTGGGAAATTATCTAGCAACTTTTCAACCTGTTGGAAAATTTTTTGCTCACAATCACTATTATCTTCAGCAGTTTTCAAGCCATCTAATACATCGCTAATCATATTACCAACTTCGACAAATTCTTTTTCTTTAAATCCTCTAGTGGTGCATGCGGGAGTACCAAGCCTAATACCAGAAGTAATAAATGGTGAAGTGGCATCAAATGGTATAGCATTTTTATTACAGGTTATCCCTGCTCTTTCAAGTGAATCTGCTGCCATCTTACCAGTTATACCATATTTTCGTAAGTCCACTAATACTATATGATTATCAGTACCGTTAGTTAAAATATCATAGCCTCTTGCCATTAAACTGTTAGCAAGAGCTTTTGCATTACTCATAACCTGTTTTATATAAAGATGATAATTTTGTGTTAAGGCTTCCAAAAACGCTACTGCTTTTGCTGCAACAATATGCATTAATGGTCCACCTTGCAGCCCAGGAAATAAAGCAGAATTTATCTTTTTACCCAATTCCTCATCATTTGACAGAATAAGACCACCACGTGGACCACGCAGAGTTTTATGAGTAGTAGAAGTCACGACATGAGCATAAGGCAAAGGACTTGGATGCTCACCTACCGCAACTAATCCAGCAATATGAGCAATATCCGCTAGCAAATATGCCCCTACTCTATCAGCAATCTCCCTAAATTTAGCAAAATCTAATTGGCGTGAGTGGGCGGAATAGCCAGCTATAATTAATTTTGGTTTATGCTGCACTGCTAATTGCTCTATTTGCTGATAATCAATTAGATAAGTCTCCTTATTTACCGAATAGAACACAGAGTTAAACCATTTGCCAGACAAGTTAGGCGAAGCACCATGAGTCAAATGCCCCCCAGTATCTAGCGACATACCAAGTATAGTATCATGTGGTTTTAATAGAGTTAAAAATACTGCCTGATTAGCCTGAGAGCCGGAATGAGGCTGAACATTAGCATATTTACAATTAAATAGTTTTTTAACCCGCTCTATAGCTAAATCCTCAGCTTTATCAACCTCTATGCAACCATTATAATAGCGTTTCCCCGGATATCCTTCAGCATATTTATTGGTCAGAATTGAGCCTTGTGCTTCTAATATTGCTGGGCTTACAAAGTTCTCAGAGGCAATCAATTCAATAAAATCATGCTGTCGTTTTTTTTCACCATTAATAATTTGGTGTATTTCGTTATCTGTTTCAGACAATTTATTGGTAAAGATATTCATTGATTTAACCTACTATTTAATAACCAAGGTCATTGCGAGGAGGCATAAGCCAAGGAAGCAATTTTTAGCTGCTTTTATGGATTGCTTCCTCGACCTACGACCTTCCCCTCGCAATGACGATGTGGATGCATAATGCAAGACCACGTGAGCGGTCGTGGCAATTCACTTCTGATTACTTTCTAGATTGCTTTGTTGCCGCTAAAGTAGCTTCTCGCAATTACACCAGCTGTTTTCCCCTATAATTTTTAACTGCCGTGACCTATTTTAAGGGTTTTTATAAACTTAACGGCAAATTGTATCCCCCTATCATCAATAGAATGCACAAGATTTGGTATTTTGCAGTTACTATAAGCAATATTATGTTTCTGTAAATATTCTATTATTTCGTCCATGCTACTTACATCAACTACATCATCTGATTCACCATGTATTACACAAACTGGTGTAGTTTTATTGATACATTCTTGTGGCGAAATTAATCTGCCAGAAAACCCTACCACACAATTAAAAGGTTCTTTTTGTATAAAATTTAAATATAGTCCCATCATGGTTCCCTGTGAAAACCCAATTATGATGGTATCTTTATTGGTTAAATTTAGCTCTAGCTGTTTCTTTTGAATTATACTAGTAACTAAACCGCTATTTTTAGCAGCTAATTCCTTGACTATGTCAGGGGTACGGTTATTTAAACTAAACCACTGTCTGCCATAAGGAGCATTATCAAATTTTTCAACACCATGCGGGGCAATAAAATGACAATCAGGTAATTCTTTAGACATAAAAGGAACTAATCCTATTAAATCATTTCCATCTGAACCAAGTCCATGTAATAATACAACTAGCTTTTTACATTCGCTGTTCAAACTTTTTACTTCCGGATAAGATAATATTTCATTTTTAGTCATTTTTTAAGCTCTTAATTTTATAGTTCGCCTAGTAAAGGTCATCCTGAACTTGTTTCAGGATGACTTTTGCCTCAAGATGACACCCCAGTTAACCTAGCAATAGTTCTATTAGCTTCCTCCAGTTCTTGTTTAGTATTTACTCCAACCACTATGTCATGGTCAGAAGATAGAAGATATGATACTTCTTCTCCAGCATCCTTAACGATTTTTACCAGTTCCGTTAAATACAACTCTTTTAATTTATCAGGTTTCTCTAAAAAAATAGTAGGTAAATATTTTTTTAATATACCGCTGGCAAAAGCCATAATACCAGAATTACAAATTGTTATATCTAGCTCCTCGCTCGTTGCTTGTTTAAATTCGACAATCCTTAAAAAATTCCCTAATTCATCAGTAACTATTCGTCCATATTGTCCAGGATTATCTCGCTTAAAGCACAATGTTGTTATGGCAGAATTTGTTGACACTAGATGCTCTAGTAAATCATTAATAATATCTACGGTAATTAAAGGATTATCTCCATAAAGTACTGCCACAATTTTGTTCTCATCAATTAAATCCATAGCACTATACACCGCATGAGCAGTACCAAGAGGTTCTGGCTGCAAGACAAATTTACAAATATCTTTATAACAAGCAATATGTTCTTCTAATTGCCATGAATGAACCAAAATAACTTCATTGCTCACTTGCTTTGCATTGGTTATCACCCTATCAAGCATCGGTTTACCACCAACTTTATGCATTACTTTTGGCAAAGTAGAATCCATTCTTTTACCATTACCTGCAGCTAAAACAATAATTTGGCACTCCATATTAAACATCCTTCATAGTTTCATAAATTGCATCAGATAATTCATAATTACCAAAAACTTTCTGCACATCATCACTTTCTTCTAAAATATCCACTAATTTTAGTAGCTTCTCCGCCTTATCTTTGTCCTCTATGATCGTGACATTCTTAGGCATCCAACCTATGTAAGATTCTTCAGGATGCCCATATTTATTGGTTAGAAATTCAAGAGCTTGTACAAAGTTCTCAATATCTGTGTAGATTAAATATGTATCTTCTTCAGAAATCATATCTTTTGCTCCCGCCTCTAGGCTACTGTCAAACATATCTTCTGTTGTTGCTAAATTTGCTGGATATTGTATTACTCCAAGATGATCAAACATATAACTGACACTGCCAGTCTCACCTAAATTACCACCAAATTTACTAAAAGCTGCCCTAATCTCCGCAGCCGTACGATTTTTATTATCAGTTAAAGCTTCTATTATTATCGCAATCCCACCAGGAGCAAAGCCCTCATATCTAATTTCTGTATAATTTTCGTTATTACTCGAATCACTGGCTGCACTTATCGCCTTATCTATTCGCTCTTTTGGCAAATTTTGACTCCGAGCTGCCGCTATACTACTCCGCAACCGTGGATTATTGCTTATATCAACTCCTAGTTTAGCAGCAGTAATAATTTCTCTAACTAACTTAGTAAAAATCTTTGCCCTTTTTTTATCTTGTGCACCTTTTCGATGCTGAATATTTTTAAATTTTGAATGACCTGCCATATTGTAATCTTAAATCATTTTAAAAAATCTACTCATTATAGCTAATCCGGTTAGTATTTATCCACAGCAAACTGGCGTCATTGCGAGGAGGCGTAAACCGACGAAGCAATCCATTCTAATTTCTTTTATAGATTGCTTCGTTCGGGCTTCGCGCCTCCTCGCAATGACGTTGGAGTAAAGCTAATCAGGTTAACTATAGTAAGCCGGATCGTATCAGAAGGCTACTTAAAGTCAATAATAAATTCTTCAAGTTACAGAAGTAATTCTTGAAACCCATCTTTGATCGAATAAGTATGCACATTAGTAGCACCAGCATATTGTATCAATAACCTTGTCATTTCATGCATTTGCTCTTTTAACAACCGATCTCCATCAAAACTAAAAATTACTGTAATAATATCAGTCGTTGAGTCCTGAATTAAAGCCTTACTTGAATCAGATGTAGGGCTGCCAAATGGTCCATCCCGATCACATAATACGGGTAAATGCTCAAGATTAATTGCCCTATTTGTAGTGCCAATATAAGTTTCCCCTGATTTTCCTGGTCGAAATTCAATATCTCCTGATAACTTAGATAAATCATAAGATCCTACAGACCGTAACGAAGTAATAGAAACATAATTATTTATGTCTACAACCGTATTAATTTGATATAATCCCTTATCTGAAAGAATTCTTTTTAATAAAGCTTCATTAGATCCTAGATAACTAGAAACTTTTACTCCTAAGTTCTTGTAAGCATCGCGTAAAGCTTTAATAGGAATCAATTCACTAATTGTTTTAGGATCATGTTTTCTTTGACTTTTGCTACTATCTTGCAATAAATCCCATAAGTTTTGGTTTAATGAACTTACTTGCACCTTTGCTGTAATAACTCCTAATACTAGAACCCCTCCTGAGGCTTCTATCAATTCTTTGCTGATACTTATTCGTCTGTTAAACCCTCGCACCACACTTTCCATAATTGAATCTCCAATAATTTAATAATAAATTCTTCAAGTTTTTTTAGCATCCCTTATTTTTTACTTTAATAAAACTACATATCATCTTATTATTAGCTAATTCGTTAAGGTTCTAGATAGCCTCTCCGTCATTGCGAGGAACTACTTTAGTAGCGACGAAGCACAATCCAAAAGACCAGAAGAGGATTGCTTCGTAGCAGCAATCCTCTTCCTCGCAATGACATTTAGGAACTAATAACAATTTAGCTATATTGTCCGACTATAGCATATAGAGTTAAGCCCACTAAGTATTATTTATGAAAAAATTTGTAATTTTATATCTTTTATTTGCTCACGATTGCCTAGCATCAGAACCTCAGGCGTGGCAAATGCTGCTGCAAACTCCAGCAAGCCCTCTTATGGAGGAGCTACAGGGGTTTCATAATTTCTTGCTACTCATATCAGGGGAAATAGTTCTCTTTATTTTTGTTCTACTAATGTATGTTTGTATCAGATTCAATGCTAAAGCAAATCCCATTCCAGCAAAATTCTCTCATAATATATTGATTGAAGTTATTTGGACAATAATTCCGATAATAATTTTGATTATTATTGCTGTACCATCGTTCCGTATTTTACGGTTTGCTGAAAAAATTCCTGAAGTAGATATGACGGTTAAAGTTGTAGGATATCAATGGTACTGGCACTATATCTACCCTGATCATGATAATATTGAGTTTGATAGTTATTTAATTACTGATGAAAACTTAAAACTTGGTCAAAAAAGACTATTAGAAGTTGACAACCGTATTATTATACCAGAAAATACTACTGTAAAATTTTTAATTACCGCAGGAGATGTTATACATAGTTTTGCAGTACCAGCATTAGGCATAAAGATGGATGCAGTTCCTGGGAAAATCAACGAAACTTGGACTAAAATTAACAAGAAAGGTGTATATTACGGTCAGTGTTCAGAGCTTTGTGGTGTTAATCACGGTTTTATGCCGATTGCCATTGAAGTGGTAAGCAAGGAAGACTTCCAAAATTGGCTGATTGCAACAAAAAGTAAATTCTCTATGAAAGCAAAAACAAACGTTATTGCGAAGAGATCATGAGGTCGACGAAGCAACCCTTTTTAGAGAATCAATTTTATAGTCATCCTGAATTTATTTCAGGATCTTGTTAAATGTATATAGAGCCTGAAACAAGTTCAGGATGACCGTGGACGGTCTGTTGTTCATGCCTTTGGCCTAGGATGACATCAGCGATTTTACTCAGACACTATAAATAATAAATATTTTTTAAGTTAAATTAAGTGAAAAGCTTAGTGCTAGATATTTTTAGTATATACTCAAAATAAAAGTTAATATTCACTAAATGAACGAGGTTTTATGGTACAGTCTAGCAATAATTATCCACATATTTACCCAAAACAGGTTAAAGAAACTATATTTTTAAAACATTTTATTCATAATCCTAACATAATGGTAGGTGATTATAGTTACTATCATGATAACCACTATCCAGAACAGTTTGAACGTAATAATATTATAGGCTGTCACCAGTGTAAGTTAATTATCGGTAAGTTTTGTGCTATTGCCAAGGGAACTACTTTCATCATGGATGATGTAAACCATCTTATGGATGGTTTTTCTACTTATCCATTTTTTATTTTTGAAGGTTGGAATACTTATACTCCAACTTGCAACAAGGTTAGAAGTACAATAGTTGGCAATGATGTGTGGTTTGGTATCAATGCAGTCATTATGCCGGGAGTAACAATAGGGGATGGAGCAATTATCGGAGCATATGCAGTGGTCACCAAGGATGTACCACCCTACTCTATCGTTGCAGGTAATCCTAGTCGAATTATTAGGAAAAGATTCTCAGATGATATAATCAATGAGTTAGTACAAATAAAATGGTGGGATTGGAATTATGATAAAATTACTAGAAATATCGAAGTCATAGTAGGGGCGGATATTAAACAACTTAAAGATTGTAAGTAGTAAAATATGTATAAAGTTTTTTTCCTAAAAACGCAAAAAACCTACCATTCTTTGTGTTATTTCGGTATTTTTATTATAATGCTTACTATAGGTATAGCTTTATATCATTGGTTTAATACAAAATCTTCCTATGAGGTGTCCATCATGTATTCAGATAATTCGAGTATAAAAAAAGGGATAAGAGAGGTAAATGTGTTGAATGTTTGATATCTACAGTTCGTCGCAAGATTGGTAAGCAGCAAATTTGCCTTGATAATTCAATGAAAAATAATGATAAGGGCTTACTATACGGTATAACAGCATTAAATCGTAATCATGATGAAAGTAACGTTTGTACATCCATTCATTCAAAGCCATGATTTTAGGTTGCTGTGAACAAAATTTAAATTCTATATTTTGAGTCGATCTTACGCTACAATTATCGAAAATTAGAAGAGGAAGGAGTTTTATAGGTCATCATAGCAGTTTAAAAGTTGCAGGAAAATAACTAGACACTGTTAACAAAGCTTATTTAGTTGGTGAATAAAGTTTTTTTTTGCTGCAAATTATAAGATTTTTTTGAAATAGGTATACTATTCCGGCAAAAATCTTATTAATTTTCGCTAAAAAATCCATTAATTCATCAATCAAATAAGCTTTGTTAACAGTGTCTAGCGTCATTGCGAGAAGGCGAGAAGTCCGAACGAAACAATTTATAGTTACTTTATGGATTACTTCATCGTACTCCGCTATTGCCCACAATAACGGCATAATGCTAATCGAGTTAACTATATCAAATTAACACTATAAAAATAGAATATTTATGAAAGAACACTCCAAAAAAATCATTATTGGCTTAATGTCAAGCCTATTCTTCTCCCCAATTTCGGCAATTGCTAGAGATTCAAAATATCCAGAAAGCGAACAAGAAAGACAGATGGAGGAAATGGGATCGATAGTTGGAGGAGAAGGTTTGATATTTAGACCAGGTAGAATAAAGAATGAATCTACAAAAACGGAGGTAGGTAATATCAATAAATATTTATGGCAAGCTTCTATAGAAACCTTAAGTTTTGTTCCTCTTGCTTCAAGCGATTCAATCGGTGGAGTTATTATTACTGAATGGTATAGTCCAAAAGGAAAAACAGATTTTCGATTTAAAATAAATATTTTTATTAAGGATAACGTTATTAGTCCAGATGCAATTCAAGTAAGAATATTTGAACAAACACTTAAAAATGGTCACTGGCTAGACAATCATACTACCCCAGAGCTAGCTAATAACATAGAAGATAAAATTTTACGAAAAGCTAGAGAATTATATATTAGTGCAGAAAGAAAATAATGATATACTCGCTATATAGCTAACCAGAAAATATTTAGATAGCTTTCCCGTCATTGAAAGGAGCTACTTTAGTAGCGATGAAGCAATCCAGAAAAGTGATTAGAAATGGATTGCTTCATCGGCTTACGCCTTCTCGTAATAACATTAGGTTACTATGGCTAAATGCTAATATGGTTAGCTACAAAATACCAATAAGTAACGTATGAATTATGAAAAATATTGAGAAAAAATGGCAAGAAATTTGGCTTGAGGAAAAAGCTTTTGCAGCAGAAAATGACAGTATCAAGCCTAAATATTATGTACTTGAAATGTTACCATATCCTTCCGGGAAAATTCATGTTGGACATATACGTAACTATTCTATTGGAGATTGCATAGCTCGTTTTATGAAATCACAGGGATATAACGTATTACATCCTATGGGTTGGGATGCTTTTGGCTTGCCAGCAGAGAATGCTGCCATTAATAATAACTCTAATCCTAAAGATTGGACTTATTCAAACATCGCAACTATGCAAGATCAGCTAAAATCAATTGGCTTTTCATATGATTGGTCAAGAGAAATAACAACTTGTGATCCAGATTATTATAAGCATGAACAAAAATTCTTTTTAGAACTCTATGAGAGAGGTTTAGCCTATCAAAAAGAGTCTTTAGTCAATTGGGATCCTGTGGATAATACTGTTTTAGCTAACGAGCAAGTAGTAGATGGTCGTGGATGGCGTTCAGGTGCCTTAGTTGAGAAAAAATATTTAAAACAATGGTTTTTAAAAATCACTAATTATGCTGAGGAACTATTAAATGAAATTTCGAAACTGGATTTCTGGCCTGATTCTGTTAAATCTATGCAGGAAAAATGGATAGGCAAATCGGAAGGAGTAAATTTTAGTTTTAGAATTAAAGATCGTCAAGCTAGTATTGAAGTATTTTCTACTCGACCAGAAACTATCTTTGGCGCAAGTTTTCTTGCAATAGCCTATAACCATCCAATAATAGAGCAGTTAGTTGATAATAATAAAGATATAGTATCTTTTATTGAAAAATGTTCACAATTACACACTAATGCTGCAATAGATAAAGCCGAGAAAGAAGGGGTGTTTACTGACCTTTTTGCTATTCACCCATTTGATCCGACAATTATTATTCCTGTGATAATAACAAATTTTGTATTAATGGATTATGGTACTGGAGCGATCTTTGGATGCCCAACACATGATGAAAGAGATCATGAATTAGCAAAGAAAATGGGATTACCAATAAAACAAGTGGTAATTAATAAGGATATTCCAATAGATGCGCACTCAGAATCTTACACATGTGATGGTATCATGATCAACTCAGATTTTCTAAATGATCTGACTATTCATGAGGCTAAACAAAAATCTATAGAAGAGCTTGAGAAGCGTGGTTTGGGCAAACGTACTATTAACTACCGCCTGAAAGACTGGGGGGTATCAAGACAAAGATACTGGGGTTGCCCTATTCCAATAATCTATTGCTCAAATTGTGGAACTGTGCCAGTAGCTGAAAAAGACTTGCCAATAACTTTACCAAGCGATGTTGCATTTTCTGGGCATGGCAACCCTCTTGATTTGCATCCTACTTGGAAACATACTAATTGCCCAAAATGTCAAAAACAAGCTACTCGTGAGACCGACACATTAGATACATTCTTTGAGTCTTCTTGGTATTTTACCCGTTATTGTAGTGTGGCAGCAAAAGATATCACTGACAAACAAGCCTGCGATTATTGGCTACCTGTTGATCAGTATATTGGTGGAATTGAACATGCAGTAATGCACCTTCTTTATTCTAGGTTTTTTACGAAAGTAATGAACGAACAAGGCTATCTTAGCATTCGCGAGCCTTTTACTAATTTACTAACTCAAGGTATGGTTCTACATGCTACCTATAGAGATACGAATAATAATTGGCTTTATCCAGATGAGGTAATAAAACAATCTGACAAGTGGGTTAATAAGAATAATGGAGAAGAAGTATTTCAAGGGCGAATAGAAAAAATGAGTAAATCCAAAAAGAATGTCGTGGATTTAGAGTCAATATTGACCAACCATAGTGCTGATGCTATTAGGTTATTTGTCCTCTCCGATAGTCCGCCAGAGAAAGATTTTGAATGGTCGGCAAATGGTCTTGAAGGTTGTTCTCGTTTTATTGGCAAGTTAGAAAATATGGCAAAAATACTAATTAATAGTAAAATAACGGAGAGTGCTAATAATAAACTAACAAGGATTACCCATTACACTATCAAACACGTTACCGAAGAACTAAAGGATTTTAAGCTAAATAAAGCTATAGCAAGGATGCGGGAACTATTTAATGCTTTATCAGATGAAATATCTAAGGGCAAGGAAGCCAATATTGATAGTGTTAAAGAGGGGTTTAATATATTGATCAAGTTACTTAACCCATTCATTCCACATATTACAGAGGAAATTTGGCAAAAATTAGGCAATAAGGAAAGATTATATCAAACTTCCTGGCCTTCTTTCGATGAATCATTGTTGGAGCTAAAATCTTATATCATGGCTATCCAAATTAATGGTAAACTAAGGGCTACGCACGAATTTACTAATGTAACGAGTGATATTGAGATTCAGAATGTGGTAATGCAATTACCCGAGATACAAAAGCATTTAAGCGGTAATGAGCCTAAGAAAATTATCATAATACCCTCGAAAATAGTAAATATCGTGGTGTGAATAAGGATGAAAGGAAATGTTAATAAAAGATGCTACTGTTAAAACACCGAAACAAAAATAATCTGCGTCAGACAGTACGCTTGTTTCGTTACTTGCCGTTGTAGACACTTATATCTTTAAATTATGATATAAGTAATTGTAAGAGGGTGACTTGATAGACACTGGACTGAAATAGTCGTAAACAGAATAAGTACCCTCTTACAAAGTTTGCTTTGAACAAATTGCAGAAGGTGCTGGAAACAGCAGCCTTGCACAATAAGATGAAGGAGATTATATCATGAGTAAAATAATAGGTCTAGATGTAAGTAAAAAATGGTTAGATATATGTTTATATGAGTCTAACAATAAACCGATATATAATCGTTTTTCCAACGATAAGTTAGGGCATGAAGAACTGATAAAATTAACAAAAGAACAAGAAATTAAGCTAATAGTATGTGAACCTACTGGAGGTTATGAAGCGGATATTTGCCAAAAATTGTATAATAATAAACAACAGGTACATAAAGTCAATACATATAGCTTTAATTCATTTAGTAAATCGGTGAATTTGTGTAAAACTGATAAGAAGGACGCATTTAAATTGGCATATTATGGCGATAAGATGCAGCTTTCAGCTAATTATTTATATCAAGTTGAATCCGATACTTTGAAGAGATATCAGCAAAGGCGAGAAGATTTAGTATTAATGCTTAGCAATGAAAAGAAGAGGCTACATCATAGTATTGATGGTATTGATAAAAAGAGTATAGAAAAGCTCATTAAATTTTTACAGAATGAAATAGCTGAGCTTGATAAAAAATTAAGTGAAGTAATAGATGAGTCAGAAGAGTTGAAAGAGAAGGTAAAAATATTAGAGAGTGTGCCTGGTATTGGTAAATGCGTAGCTAAATTTGAAAGCTTTATATGATAGGCTTGTTAACAATTTTAAACCTAAAAAGGTTGCTATAGTTGCATGCATACGTAAACTACTTGAAGTATGCCATAAACTTATTCAACAAAAACGTTGTTTTGTTATTTAGATAAATATTTTTATTTTTTTGAAAATTTAGATAAAAGATAATTGCTGTTAACAAAGCTTATTTAATTGATGAATTAATGGATTTTTTAGCGAAAATTAATAAGATTTTTGCTGGAATAGTGTACCTATTTCAAAAAAATCTTATAATTTGCAGCAAAAAAAACTTTATTCACCAACTAAATAAGCTTTGTTAACAATGTCTAGGGTTTTTTTAGGTGTTGTTTTATATCCCTGCGTTCGCAGGGATGACACATTGTTCTTTGGTTAAACTATAAAGTTCTGAAAACCCATAAGGTTTTTGGCAAAATAAGGTAAAAATCTTATGGATTATGGTATGATTTTTGACCCTAGACATGTATTACCTCTTATATTTATAACCTTTTTGACGGAGAGACTAAATAACAGAGGCATTATCGAAACCATTAATGATCAATTGAAAAACCTTTTTCATATAAACCATACAAGACATAGAGCCGTGATGAATTTTCAAACTAATTTATTAGCTGGTCTGCTGATGTATGTTTTTAAACCTAATAAAATTTCTATACCTTTTAAAAAATTAAACAATCTTAATCTCTTGCTTATGTCGAACTGAGGTTAAATTATGTCACAATAATTTGATGCACAAAGGATTTTTATATTTTATGCCATAAGCTGTATATGCTCTTAGCTATATTTTCACTAGCAGAAAGATATTTAGCCCGTGTATTATTAGGCAAATGAAGATGCATATTCTCATCAATAACTGACACCCTTCCTTTATCAAACTCATTTTTTATATGTCTTTTATGGGTTTCATTCATTGTTGAATTATAATATACCGTGACACTCTTAGCAGGCAACATGTCTACGGTTTCCGAGACCATGGAAGTGGATTTGCCTGGTACTATAATTAAACTATGCTTGTTATATAAAACAGCCCCTAAAATAGCTCTATACATGCTGGGTTGTCCTTTCTTAAAGTCGAATAGTTTGAAAGGTACTTTATTTTCTTGTAAAACCTTTTGGAAACTTGAGGTCACCGCGTCAATTATACTATCTTTTTCATGTACACTAAGTTCTTTTTTGTTTTGACAATCATATTTCCCTGTACGAGGCCCATTGGAGAGTAAAACAAAATAATTATTTTTTAGTGCAAGATCACTAACATAATTGGCTAGTTTCTCTGCTTCCTTATTTGAATAGCAGTGATATGTACCATTTTCTGGCACATCCCCTGCTAGAATCACTGCTAAATATTTATCGGACGAAGAAAATACTGATTTATACGTATTATATTCTGACTCAATATCCGAAATTTGCATATTATGTGCCACCCCATTAGTAGTAAGCAATATAGTATTTGCACCAGTAAGTTGTGTAGATTGCTTGTCTAATGCATGACTAGGTAAAACTATCATATCGGCACCGGAAAAGTTATTGTGTTTTTCTTGAATAAGTTGCTGATGTGATAAAGTCCCATTATCTAATAATTGGTGAGAAAGATGCACCGCTATAATCTTTTTTGCTAGCTCTGGATCTGATTTTAAGTTGCTTATTGATTCTATACCGTAATAACCAACTGAAACTATAATGGTAGGATTTTTGTTATTGCTAATTTGATTTTTAATGGTTTCCAATTGAGATTTATCATATTCTTCAACATTTAGCTTAACAGATTTACCTTTGAAGTATTTTTCACTTTCTCTTGCTACTCCTAACAATTGACTACGATCTCCAACAAAAGCTTTATCACTTATGATGTACAAGTTAGTGCTTTTTGTCTCAGTTGCGTAGGTATGCATGGCACAAGATAATATTATTAAAATTGTAAAGAGAATATACCAAAAATATGTTCTAATAATCATAATGCCTCAAATTTAGAATTGTACCATCCCCATAGCCGTCGATGAGTTAGCAGAATTAGCGTTATTGCGAGAAACCACTTTAGCGGTGACGAAGCAATCCACTAGATTAGGCATAGGCAAGCTAATGTTTTGGATCGCTTCGTCGGCCTTACGCCTTCTCGCAATGACATTTCCTTCTTCATTTACGAGTAGTATACATATACGTCATTGCGAGGCCACGCATAGTGGTCGTGGCAATCCATATTCATTGGATTGCTTCGTCGCTACTAAAGTAGCTCCTCGCAATGACGGTGTATTATACACACAATTAACCTTCTATCAATTGTTTACGAGCAACTTTTCTTTTCCTTCTTTCTGTTTCTTGATCCTTACGGACACGTTTTACTGAAGGAGGTTCATAGAAACGAGACATTTTCATTGAACGAAAAACAAGCTCTCTTTGCATTTTTCTTTTTAAATTTTTAATTGCTTGCTCCCCATTCCCAGCATGAACATTTACTAGTATCACTTTTAATTACCCCCTTTTAACACAAATTAGACTGTTGAATGATGTGAGCATTATCTATATACTAAATATATATGTCAAGCTATATCAGCAATTATCAATTCAAAATATAAATGATGATATTGCTCTAATTGCAGCTTAAGAGTCATCCTAAATCTATAGCCTAGGAGTCATCCTGAACTTGTTTCAGGATATTAATTGTGTATAATGTATATCCTGAAACAAGTTCAGGATGATAGTAAAATTTTGTTTTTAAATAAATATTATGACTATTGAAGAGAAATATCATAGTTTAAAAGTACAATTTGTACAGACTTTACCCAAATTGCTAGCTTTTAATCAATGGAATAATAAATTATTAGCAGATGCCGAAGCAGAATGTGGTTTTGTTAAAGGATATTGTCATATAATCTTTCCGGGTGGCATAAGGGAAATAGTTGATTTTTTTGAAAATTGGCAAGACCAGAACATGCTTGATTTACTATCTCAACAAGAAACTCCAATTAAAATAAGAGCTAAAATTGATTTAGCTTTAAGAATTAGAATAAAAGATTGTATATCTGACCCTACTAACATTACACCAAATTCACAAACGTCATTGCGAGAAGCTACTTTAGTAGCGACGAAGCAAACCAAAGAAATGACTATAAATGGATTGCCTCGTAGGCTTACGTCTCCTCGCAATGACGACAATTTATACTCAAAGCTTGTGCATTTAAGAAATCGCAGTTATTTTACCACACCATCAAACAGTATATTTGCAACAAAAATAGCTTTTCGTACTTGTGACTTAATTTGGCGTTATGCAGGTGATAAGTCTATAGATTACAATTATTATACTAAGAGAGGTCTGTTACTCAGTGTTTATATAACTTCAATACTTTATTACATTCAAGATGAGTCAGAAAATAATGTAAATACTGATCAATATATTACTAAGTCCTTATCCAATATTATAACTATGACCTCTAAATGTAAGAATATGTTAAAGCTACCCAATCCTGTCGACATACCAATTATTCGACTATTTTCATAATAATCAATATTATAAACATGACTAAAAAATGCTACCCAGATATTCAATCTAATGTTGATTTTCCAACAATTGAAAAAAAGATTCTAGCTTATTGGCAGAAGCATAATATTTTCCAAAAAACCATAGATGCTAGACCATCAGTAAAAAATGGACAAAATAACGAATTCATCTTTTATGATGGCCCACCCTTTGCTAATGGATTGCCACATTATGGACATTTGCTAACTGGCTTTGTCAAAGATGTGTATGCACGTTATCAAACCAGTAAAGGCAAGAGAGTTGAGCGACGCTTCGGTTGGGATTGTCATGGATTGCCTGCCGAGATGCAAGCAGAGAAAGAGTTAGGTATTTCTGGTAGAACTTCAATCATCAATTTTGGTATTGATAAATTTAACGAACATTGTCAATCATCGGTGATGAAATATGCTGATCAGTGGCAGGAATATGTTAACAGGCAAGCAAGATGGGTAGATTTCAATAATTCCTATAAAACCATGGATAAAGCCTTTATGGAATCTGTTTTGTGGGCTTTTAAAGAATTGTACAAAAAAGGCCTTCTCTATGAATCAATGAGAGTAATGCCTTATTCTTGGGCATGCGAGACGCCTTTATCCAATTTTGAAACTAGGCTAGATAATTCATATAGAGAAAGAACTGATAAGGCGGTTACGGTAAGTTTTGTACTTAATGAGAAATTGCCAAGTACTGTGCCATATAATGAATATAGAATGCTGGCATGGACTACGACGCCATGGACTTTGCCGGCTAATTTAGCATTAGCCATTGGAGAAAATATTGAATATGCTTTAGTGCCAAATGGGCAGGTTTGTTATATTTTGGCTAAATTTGCTTTGGAAAAATATTCCAAAGAATTAGGGCTTAGTGCTGACACAAATTATGATATAATTGAAGGTAAGTGCCTATTAAACCTGAATCTTACTTACCGACCATTATTCGATTATTTTTCCAACCATCCTGGTAGTTTCAAAGTTCTTTCCGGAGATTTTGTAGTTGAAGGAGATGGCACCGGTATCGTCCATATGGCTCCCGGCTTTGGTGAAGAAGATCAGATTCTTTGTCAATCTCAAGGAATAGAACTCGTTTGTCCTGTAGATAATGCTGGAAAATACACCAAAGAAATTTATGATTTTGTTGGTTTACAAGTATTTGATGCTAATGATCAAATTATTATTAAGCTAAAAAATCAGGGCTATTGGCTTAAAACCGAGCAATATATCCATAATTATCCGCATTGCTGGCGTACTGATACCCCTCTTATATACAAAGCAGTCCCTTCTTGGTATGTGAAAGTTACCGAATTTAAAGACAGAATGGTTGAATTAAACCAACAGATTAACTGGATACCCTTGCATATCAGAGATAATCTATTTGGCAAATGGTTAGAAAATGCTAGAGATTGGTCAATTAGTCGTAATAGATTTTGGGGAACACCTCTACCAGTGTGGAAATCGGATGATCCGGCTTATCCGCGAATTGATGTATATGGGTCAATAGAGGAGCTAGAGAAAGATTTTGGAGTGACAATCGTTGATTTACATAGGCCTTTTATCGACCAGCTAACTAGAAAAAATCCTGATGATCCAACAGGCAAATCAATGATGCGTCGAATAGAAGATGTCTTTGATTGTTGGTTTGAAAGCGGCTCCATGCCTTATGGACAAGCACATTATCCATTTGAAAATAAAGAGTGGTTTGAGGGACATTTTCCTGCTGACTTTATAGTAGAATATTCAGCACAAACACGTGGTTGGTTCTATACTCTGATGGTATTGTCAACTGCATTATTTGACCAACCACCTTTTTTAAATTGTATTTGTCATGGAGTTATATTAGATAGCACCGGACAAAAATTATCAAAGCGTCTTAATAATTATGCTGATCCACTAGAATTATTTGATAAATATGGTTCTGACGCTTTAAGAGTCACCATGCTCTCTACCAATGTAGTTAAAGGTCAGGAATTATTGATCGATAAAGATGGAAAAATGGTTTTTGAAAGCCTACGTTTATTTATCAAGCCTATTTGGAATGCCTACCACTTCTTTACTATGTATGCTAATGCTGATCAGATCAAAGCTGAGCTAGAGTTTAATTCTCAAAATGTGCTAGATCGTTATATTTTATCAAAGCTAAAAATATCAGTACAAAAAATTCAGCATGGATTAGATAATTTTGACAGCCAAATAGCTTATAGTAGCATTGCCGATTTTTTTGAAGTATTAAATAATTGGTATATTAGAAGAAGTAGGAATCGTTTCTGGAAAAGTGAAAAAGATCAAGATAAGAAAAACGCTTATAATACCTTATATAGCTGTATTAAAGTAATGTCTTCCGCTCAATCCAGTTTACTTCCATTAATTTCTGAGGAAATTTATTTGGGACTCACAGGACTAGAAAAGCAAGTAGGCAGTGTTCATTTAGCAGATTTTCCTAAACTTGATATGATAGAAGTCGATTATGATTTAGTCAGCATCATGGATCAAGTATTAGATATTTGTAGTAATGCTTTATTCACTAGAAGTAGTGAAAATATTCGGACTCGACAACCATTGAGTAGTTTAACAATCATTAGTAACAATAATGAACTATTAATAAAATTTGAAGAGTTAATTAAAGATGAAATTAATGTTAAAAAGGTAATTTATAGAGATGATGTAGAAAATTATGCCGATCATAAATTATCGATTAACTTTCCTAATTTAGGCAAGCGTCTACCTCATAAAGTCAAAGATATCATAATAGCTTCTAAAAATCATCAATGGCAGCTTACCTCTGAGCATCTAATAATAGCGGGAGAGCAACTGAATAAAGACGAGTTTTCTTTAGTTTTACAACCTAAAAATGCTAAAGGTACAAAATCTTTAGCCAATAATCATGGACTAATATTGCTAGATTTAGACATAACAAAAGAATTATACGAAGAAGGTATAGCAAGAGATTTGGTACGCTTTATTCAACAAGCAAGAAAAGATGCCAATTTTGCTATAAGCGACAGAATCTTTCTAGAAATTATTGGTGAACCAGATTTTATGCTAATAGTCCAGCAGCACAGTCAATTTATTCTCGAACAAACCTTAAGTGAATTTGCGAGTAATTTTACACCAGACTATACTACCAATATTGAATTAGATTCAAATATGATAAGCATAAGGGTTTCTAGACGCTACGCTAACCAGGGTCATGGGTAAGCTATATACTAGACACTTATATCTTTAAATTATGATATAAGTAATTGTAAGAGGGTGACTTGATAGACACTGGACTGAAATAGTCGTAAACAGAATAAGTACCCTCTTACAATTACTTATATCATAATTTAAAGATATAAGTGTCTAGGTGAACTTCAAGAATTGGCGTCGTTGTTGTCAAAGATCTGTGCTGCTCACGTACTAATGTACGCCTAGCGGCTCGACTTTGACACTCCTAGCTCTTCTTGAAGTTGACCTTCGGGGGTCCTTACCCAATTCTTGAAATCATAGTAGTATACTTGCTATAGCTTGCCCATTACAAGGTATAATACTTTAAACAATAGTCCCATTTTATTGGGAGCAATTAATCTATCAACTTGTTCTGCTATGATATTTGCCTCTATAGTAGGTAATTTACTTTGTAAGAGTTGACTTCGTAATAATATACCATTACTAATTAAAAAATCACGTTGAGTTATTGATCCATGTACATTCACTCCCATATTGCTGCATACTGTTTTTAAGGCATAAAAGTCAACATGAGCTGATAAATCTGCTTCTCCTAAAGTTTCAAGCAAAGGGTAATATTTATGATTTTTTATCGCTTGTAAAGTAGGATTATATTGGTTACGCGTCCTTTTTATTGGGTCTATATCATAACCATAATCGATAACTAAGCTTGCCCCGCCAAATTTCACGATATGCTGGCTGATAAATTTTATGATTTCTAATGATTTAGGCGATTCTTCTATTACTGCTCCATCATGGGCGTTTGAGTGTTCTTGAAGCAAATAGCATTGCAACTCCTTACTAACTTCTATTTTATCGAATTTAATTTTACCATCAGCTGGGTCAATAATAAGTGTTGATTCATACCAAAGTTCTTTGGCTTTAACATATTGCTTAATTGGCATAGCATCAAAAAATTCGTTAGCTATTATAATAGAAGGTATTTCAGAGATATATTGTACTGCTGTATGGTGTTTGATAGGTAAACCCACCAACTTTAGGTTTGTTTGTTGTTTCTTGATAAAATGGGGATTAATATCAATTAATTCTATTGAGAGAGATTGGTAAAACTCTGGAACTAATTTAGCAACATTGAGCAAATCCCGCATTAGTACTCCCTGCCCAGGGCCTAGTTCAACTAAATTAGTTTTTTGAGGACAACCCATTTTATACCATTGGTCAATAGCCCATAAAGCTATCATTTCACCAAAAAGCTGGGAAATTTCTGGAGCTGTTGTAAAATCTCCTAAACAACCTAATTTGTTTTGTTTTTGATAATAGGAAGAAGGGGATATAGACGTTACTTGAAGCATCATTTCATCAAGCTTAATACTACCATTCTGCTCAATAAGTTTTCTTATTTTGGAGTCGATCGGCATTTAATTCGTATTATTAAATAGATTCCTACTATTAGCATCGGTAATGATAAAATTTGTCCCATAGTTAAATTATTAAAAATAAAGCCTATGTGGATATCTGGCTCACGAAACATTTCTATAATAATTCGAAATACCGAATAGAATATTAAAGATATAGCTAAATTCAAACCATGTATCTTTATAGTTTTGTATTTAAAAGTGGTGTAGGATAGAATTAAGAATAATATAACTCCTTCAAATAATGCTTCATATATCTGACTGGGATGTCTTGTTTGTAGATCACTATTTGGAAAAATCATTCCCCAAGGCATTTTAGTTACTCTGCCATATAATTCACCATTAATAAAATTGGTTATTCTGCCTAAAAATACACCTATAGAACCAACTGTAGCTAATATATCACATAGTAATAATAAGTTAATTTTGTACTTATGGCAGAAAAAATAACTAGATATGATTAAGCCAATCATACCGCCATGAAATGACATACCGCCTTCATAAATTTTAAGAAGGCTAAGAGGATCAGAAAAATATTTAATTGGATCATATAGTAACGCATAGCCAAATCTTCCACCTATTACGATACCAAGAATAGCCCAAGTAACAAAGTTTTCTAAATTTGCTGCGGTAATGCCAATTTCGAATTTTTTTATAATTTTATAAGCATAAAACCACCCAAATATTACACCAAAAACATAGGCCATGGAGTACCAATAAACGCTAAATGGTCCAATAGAGAAAATAACAGGATTGATATTTGGAAACGGCATATACTCAGCAATTCTATTATGGTTTTGTGGCTCTGCTTAAAGCGATTATAATTGCTATATATAAAATATAGCAATTATATACATGGGCTTTACCGATTACAAGTAGTCATAGGAAAAATATTAACTTACCTTACGCATAACCCATAGCAATTTTTAAATTGCTGAAAAGTACAAGATGTCATTTTATAAGTTTTATAGATTACTTCGTTGACCTCCTGCTTCCTCGTTAATAGACACCAGACTGTATTTTCCTATGACGTTTAAATGCCATATGTAAGGTGTATAACTAATTTATTATCCTCCTAAATTGTTCTAGCTCCCTCTTTTTTATTATGTGGCAGTGGCGATATTGATATTTTAGATGACATATGTGCTTTTGCTTCCTGTCCTACAATTTTTGCTTTATCATGCAATTGTTCAAGTGTTGATAGCTTGCTTTTGTCGTAAGAATAACCATGCCATTTATCTTTTAAGAAATCACAAATTCTCTCAACAAAATTTTTCTTTGGAATTACCACATCCGATGAAGTGGCTCGATCTTTTACTAAATCTTCAGAAAATTTCCTTATCGCATATTTGTTTGGCTGATCAATAAACTTACTTAACTGTGCAGCGGTTTCTTTAGCAATATCCTGAATTGACTCTGCACTTAATTTATCTGTTTGTTTATCTTTTTTAGCTTCGATTGCTTGATCAATTCGTGTTACTAATAAATCAGCTAAAATCTCTTGAACACCATCTAGTTTTTTTAATGTTGTTATGGCTCGAGTTTGGTCTTCATCAGAAAATATAACTGCTGAAATTTTTTCTGTTACAGCTGCTTTATATTGCTCGTCAGTAAGAGCATCAGTTAGTAATTCCTTCGATAAAGTGGCATTACTTGCAATAATTGATGCAGGGTCTTTGGTAGGACAGTTTGTTTTGATTGTTTTTAACTCATCAATAAATAGACTAGCTATCTTTCCAGTACCAGCTATATCAATTAATACTGGCTGTGTTGGTTCAGTATCTCCTACTTTTCCTAGCGTAGCTGCAAAATTTATTGCCACAAAATCTTGGCTGTTAAATTTTGTACCAGCCATCTCTCTAATATCTGAATGTGGACGCAAAACATGCATACTACAATCAAACATGAGTTTTTGATTACTGACATATGATACATTATTGTCTTTATCTATAACGATCTTGGATACAACAGCATTTCTTATCCTCTCATTCTCTATAACATTCGTACCATCCTTATAGTAGCAATCATCGTATATTTTTGCTTTCAGCTTAGCAAATCCAGCCACACCACCAGCTATACCAGCTTGATAACTTGCGGCTAAAATATATTCTGTTTGTTGTGTTGATAATTTATAATCATTGGTTAATATCTTATGCATATCCTCATAGGTTGGATCATACTCATCATCTTTACCTAACTTACACTGAGCTACTAGGTCTACTAGCTCCTTATCTGGAGTTTCAATATAAAAGACTGCTTGACGTCTTATATCTTTGTTAAATCTACGTTGTACTTCAGTTTCATTTTTATAATCTTTGTCATATTTAGGATCAAAGCATTCTGCTATATATTGTAAGGCTTGGTCCGGGTTTTGTTTAGCATCATCAGATGTAAAACTATGTGATTTCATAATATCTCCTTTACTCGCATTATACTAAACTAACCTGAATTCAATATAACAAGTTATGCTAAATTCAGTTATATCTATAAATATAGCAGATTTTTATTCTCCACTAATAGCAATTTTCATTATTTTTGTTGGTATACTCAAATGATTTGAAGAATTGTTTTTTGAAAATATCATGGATTCGCATGCGTAACTATACTATATGTACGCTCCGCTTGCTCACCATTCATTTTCAAATCCAATTCTTCAAATCATTTGAGTATATAGCTTATTTTTTCAAGAACAAACAAATCTTTTTTAAGGAAAAAGCTGTTCTCTAACTGCCATTGCGAGGAGTTACTTTAGGCGACGTGGTAATCGAAAAGTTGCAGCGGTAAAAATAAAACTAGCCAGCTGCTTATTTGGATCGCCACGCCACTTTGTACACAACTAGGTATTATTAGTTTCATGTTTAGACACTTTTAACAAAGCTTATTTAATTGGTGAATAAAGTCTTTTTTGCTGCAAATTATAAGATTTTTTTGAAATAGGTATACTATTCCGGCAAAAATCTTATTAATTTTTGCTAAAAAATCCATTAATTCATCAATCAAATAAGCTTTATTAACAGTGTCTAGAAAGATTTTTTTAAAATCTTCCAACTGAATATTAATATTATTATCAATATCACTACCAGTAGTAGAGCAGGCAGAAAAAAAAGAGCAGCATATAGTGTGCATAATACCTCAACTTAAACATCAGGTTTAGAAGGGATATTGGAACAATTATAATGCTATTTTAAAAATAATTAGCAGCATATAAGCAGCATAAGGATATTTACGGAAAGAATGGGAAATGATGAGAAGCTTGGAGGTATTTGGTGGAGCCAGGGGGAATTGAACCCCCGACCTTTTGAATGCCATTCAAACGCTCTACCAACTGAGCTATGACCCCTAAATACCTTACATATTCTTTCACGGTGAGTATACTCATTATAGCTAACCCGCTTAGCATTTAGCCATAGTAAACTGGTGTCATTGTAAGAAGACATAAGCCGACGAAACCATTGTAAATTGTCATTCCCGCGTAGGCGGGAATTTATATCCCTGCTTTCGCAGGGATGACACAAAAAGGATTGCTTCGTCGCTACTAAAGTAGCTCCTCGCAATGACGTTTGTGAATTTGGCTAAATATTAGTCGGGTTAGCCATAGTTCAGTTTTATACTATAGTTATAAAGATGAATCCATAAATTTTTTGAATATTTCGTTATTTTCTAATATTTTGAGTTCTTCTTTACACCAAGGAGTAAAGTTTACTGAATATTGTTCTGTGTATAACTTAAAATCTTGCCATTTAAATAATTTTACTTCGGCTACTTCTTGTTCATTTATTTTAATAATATCATCTGATAAAGCTAAATATATCGGGCATATTTCATTTTCCACAATATTATTTATAGCAAATTTATAACGATAATTAGCAACAAAATATACTTTCTGCAGATTTACTAAGCCTAATTCAAATTCTGCATGCCTGTAAACAGCATGTTCATAAGTTTCGTTAATTTGTGGATGTCCACAAAAACTATTTGACCAAAATCCACCCCAAGTTTTTTTGAGTAAGCTTCTTTTTTGTATGACAATTTCTTTTTGGCTATTAAAAAGAAACACAGAAACCCCTCTATGCAATGGTGTATTAGAATTATGAGCCTTTAATTTATTCTCTATTCCAAGGGTATTATCTTGTTCGTCAACCAATACAACATGAGTTGAATTCATATGTTGTCGCTTCAAATCATTTGAGTATAACATCAATTAGTTACTCCACTAATAAATATTTTTCTATAACAGCTAAATAATTACCTAAAATTTGTTGGTTTTTATTAACAAATTCTAGGGCATTAGTCTGATAAATTTTAGCTTCCTCGATAGCAGCTTCAGATAGAAGATATTCCATTTTATTCAACAAATCTTTTTCGTTTTGAATTTGAATAGCAGCTTTATTAACAAGCATTTCATTAGCAATATTAGCAGAATTGCTCATATCTGGTCCAAATATAATATAATTGGCAAAATATGCTGGTTCAAGTGCGTTATGTCCACCTTGTTTAAATGAGCCGCCAACAAATGAGATATAAGCTACGCTAAAAAATAGCCCTAGTTCTCCAAATTTATCAACGATGTAAAGATCATCAGTTAAAATAGGTATATTTTGTTCAGACTTAATACTATAGGTTAAATTTAATTGAGTACACGCTTTTCCTATATCATTTTTACGTTCAGGATGGCGTGGAATTAGAATAAAATAGCAATTTGGATATCGTTGTTTTATTGGTTTTATAACATTAAGTAATACTGTTTCATCTTCCAGATGGGTGCTGGCAAATACGATGATTCTTTTAGTACTTATATGTTGTGCTAAAATTGTTAATTCTTGTTCATTTACAGGCAATTTTTTGTTGGCAAATTTGATGTTGCCTAAATTTTCTATATTGGTCTCACCAAGTTGCGTAAATTTCTGAAAATCGGTGTTACTTTGAACAATAATTTTACTAAAGTTACAGGTAATTGACCTAAAAAATGTACTGATTTTTTTCCATGATGCAAATGATTTATCAGAAATACGGGCATTCAGTAATAATAGTTTACAATGTTTTTTCCCTTCGCTAATTAGGCATGGCCATAATTCTGATTCAATAAAGATTCCTAAACTCGGTTGCCAATTTCTAAGAAACTTCTTAACAAAAATAATATTGTCTATAGGAATTAGTTGATGAATGGCATTTATAGGTAGCTTTTGTTGTAATATTTTTGCAGAAGATTTAGTTCCTGAAGTAACCAAAAATTTTAAGGTGGTTTTTGGCATCGTTCTTTTTAACCAAAGATTATTGATATTTTCAACTAAGGTAAGAGCTATCATAGATTCTCCTACACTGGCGGCATGTATCCAAACTAAAGTTTCGTTTCGTTTAGTATGTGTATGCCCAATAGCAAAACGTTCACCAATATTTTTTATCTCTTCTTTACCAACAATAACTCTCCATAGTAGTAAGAGAACATACAGTGGAAGGAACAAAAAACTTAAGACATGATATAAATAAATCATAAGTTTATTTCGCTGATGTTTAATGCTTGTGCCAAATTAATATCATCTTGATTTTCATTGCCTATAAAAACTAGTGGTGAACCTATAAAAGCTGTTATTTTACCAAAAGGTAGCGGCATAATTAGCTTATCCCAACTCTTAAGTAAAAAATATCTAGAAGCCTGACAAGAAACCGGTATTAATTTTATATTATATTTTTGAGCTATTTTGTTAATATTACTATTTATCTTATAAATAGGTCCACGTGGACCATCCGGGGTAATCACTACATTACTACCGCTATGTAATTTTTTGATAATCGTTTTTAAAGCCGTCACAGAATTTCTATTAGTAGAACCATTTATTACCCCAAAGCCAAATTTATGAACAATCTTACTAATTATTTTACCATCAGAATGAGTAGAAATAAGGGCATGAATGTCTTTATGACCGGTAAATATTCCTGGACCCAAAGCAAGTCTGTTATGCCAAAAGGCAAAAATCACCCCTTTTTCTGCTAAAAATTGCTGTTTAGTGTAATTATCGGGAAAAACAAATTGCCAGCGACAAGTAAAATACACTACTCTCAAATAATTATACAGTAATTTAGTAACGACACTAAGGACAAAATTGTTTTTTTTCAGAAGTTTCTTGATCATTTTAATTGATTACAAGCATTTTTTATACGCAAACATGCTTGCTCCAAATTTTCTATCGAAGTTGCGTAAGAAATTCTGAAATAATCTTCTAGGCCAAATGCAATACCAGGGACAACTGTCACCCCACCTTCTTCAAGCAAATATTCTCCAAAATCATTACTATCTTTAATAATTTTATTAGAGGGGGTTTTAAGACCAAATAATTCATTACATTTAGGAAATAAATAGAATGCTCCTGTTGGCTTATAACAACTAATACCTTTGATACTATTTAGGATTGATAAGGTTAGATCCCGTTTTTCCTGGAAATTTTTTGCATTAGACTTAATAAAATCCTGGGGACCAGTTAAAGCTTCAATGGCTGCCATTTGGCTTATAGAGCAAGGGTTAGAAGTGCTTTGTGACTGAATAATAGCCATTGCCTTAATTAACGATTTAGTACCAGCTCCATATCCTATACGCCATCCTGTCATAGAATAAGCTTTTGATACACCATTCATCGTAAATATTCGATCTTTTAAATCCGGTGCAACTTGGGCAAAAGTATAAAATTTAAAATTATCAAAAATAATATGCTCATAAATGTCATCAGACATAATATTTACGTTGGGATATTTGCGTAGCAATTCAGCAATATCAGCTAATTCTTGATAGGAATATGCAACCCCTGTTGGATTACTAGGCGAATTAATAATCAACCATTTAGTTTTTTTGCTAATCACTCGTTCTAAAACATTAACAGTAAGTTTAAAATTATTCTCAATGTTACAATTGACAAATACCGGAACACCATCAGCTAATGCCACCATATCTGGGTATGAAACCCAATAGGGACTAGGAATAATCACCTCATCACCTGGGTTAAGAGATGCCATAAACAAATTATAGATTACTTGCTTTCCACCGCTGGACACGATTATTTCGTCTAAATTATAATCTATATTATTCTCATACTTGAATTTGTTTTGTACCGCTTGTTTAAGTTCCGGCATACCATCAACATTAGTATATTTTGTAAAACCATCTCGCACCGCTTTAATGGCAGCCTCTTTGATGTTATCTGGCGTATCAAAGTCAGGCTCACCAGCCCCAAGAGATATTATATCTCTACCTAGCTTTTGTAGTTCAAATGTTTTTTTGACTAAGGCTAAAGTTGGGGATGGTTTTATTAAATCTAAACGTTTAGCAATAAGTGACATGGTAGAACCTATATAAATTTTTATCGAGTATACTATTTTCTTTTCAAAAAACAATTCTTGAACGAGTTAAATTATTATATTGTTTTATTCCAACTTGTTTTTATGATTACTACTAACAATATCATATAATCTTGCTGTTGTTGAAAAATTTATGGCAAGTCACATAAGATTTTTAGATGATTATTACTCTAAAGGTTGCTTTATTGTATCGGGTCGTAAAAACCCTAGAACAGGAAGTATTATTCTTGCGAATATTAAAGAAAAAAAGCAAGTTGATAGTATAATAAAAGAAGACCCTTTTTATATTAATAATGTTGCTGATTATGAAATAATTGATTTTACCCCTACAAAATACCATGAAAAGTTTGTGTATTTTACCAAAAATATTTATAACGATATTCAAAGTATGTAATATTGCGTAAAGAACTCCATAACAAACGAGCAATTTATAATTATGTAGCTAATCCTACTGACATTACGCCAAAACTTTCGCGGGAATGACACAAAAACAAGATTGCTTCACTCGGGATTTATGCCTAGTCTAATAGACGTCAATTTGCTATGACAAATACTAATCAGGCAGCTATATTACAATTTATTTTATGTAATTATAGACAAAGTCATTAGTGCTAGTTAATATATGTGCTATTATGTAGTGGGTAGTTCACAAAATCAAATTTCATAGAATTTATGTTTGGCAGCAAAATTATTCGTAACGGTTACGGTTCAATAAAAGACAAGATAAAATCATGCTATCATTCTTGCAAAAATTTCCCATCTTGGTATATGGGAAAAATCTTTACATTCATCAATTATTTTACCGATGTAAAATACAAGGTAACACACTTAAAAGAAACTAATTTTAATCTTGGTTTAGTACATTTATATAACAATAACTTAAACGACGCTATATTAAGGTTTAAGTTGGTTGATAAGTTTTTTTCTACTTCAGATCACCAAGCTAATTATTGGCTTGGTTGGACATATTTCTTGAAAAATAATTATGAGAAAGCTTTGTATCATCTAAAAAAATCTTTTGAAGCTGATCAAGTAAAGTTAGGAAATTTCTTACAAACTTATAATAATTTATCAGAGATTCCATCGGCAATTTGGTATCAATGTAGAAATTTTGATGTTGGTGGAGACTATACTAAGCGATTTTTTGGTAAGAATAAAGTTGATTTGCCTTACAGTTTTGTCAGCAGAGTTATGAATGATATAACAGATTTGCCTGATAATTACCATATTTTAGAGCTGGGTAGTAATATAGGCTTAGTGGGCGGTGAAATTAAAAAGCGTTTTCCTGATAGTTTTACTTTTACCGGTATTGAAAATTCAGAAATGATGAATATTGTTGCCCTAAATATGAACATCTACGATCATGTACTAGAACTTTCTATACCAGATTTTATTAAACAAAATGCTAATAAATATGATGTAATATTGAGCTTTAACTCTCTTTCTTTTACTAAGGATCTATCAGATTATTTTAATAATATTTATTCAATAGTCAATACATTAGGGTATTTTGCATTTTGTTTGCCAATAAATAACGTTACTAATCTTTCATTAAAAAGAAAAGAATTTGTTTTTGCTATAATAGATATCAATGAGGCTTTAAGTAAAACTAAGTTCACTATATTAAGTAGCAAGGAATTAGTTATAGAAAAAAATGATAAATACTATATGGTGGTTTGTAAGAAAAACCATTAGACTTCCTAAATAAGTCAATCTAGTTGGTAATTTTGTCGTCGAAACTCGCCCTAGTGCCTCACGTACGTTGTGGTATTCGGCTTCATTTCTCCTAAAAATTCCTCAACTATCTTTGACTTATTTAAGTAAGTCTATTAAAGAAGTTAATAATAATGAAGAGATTTATAGTACTAATACTAGTTAACTTTTTTAACTTTACTGCAATAGCAGATGCTAAGGGTACTCAAGATAGTGAGGATTTCCAATATGTTTATAATGACAGAAATGGTTGCATACAAGTCTATGACCCTTATGAGAAACTAAATCGTAAAATTTTTGTCTTTAACTCCGTTTTAGACTATCTGTTCTTACGACCTATTACTATAGGCTATAAACAAGTTACTAATGATTATACCAAGGCTAGAGTAAGTAGTTTTCTAGATAACATTAATATGCCTTTGACTACTGTCAATTATGCTTTACAGATGAATTATGATCAAACTATGAAAAGTCTATGGAGATTTCTTATCAATAGCACATTTGGCATAGGTGGATTATTTGACGTAGCCAGTAAAATTGGCTTAAAAGTTACCAAACAAACTTTGGGTAGTACTTTAGCTCATTATGGAGTTGGTCCAGGACCATACTTAGTCCTACCATTTATTGGTGGTACTAATGTAAGAGATTTCACAGATCCAGTATTTACAAATAGTTATTTAAATCCTATAATGTATGTGGTACATAGGGATTTTGAAATGGCAGTCACTGGCGTACAAATTATGGATACTAGATTAAGATTATTGCCATTTACTGATTATATAACACGTAGTTCTGTCGATCCTTACATAGCTGTAAGATCAGCTACACATCAAAATCGTGAGTCTGTAATTGCCTATCCTAAGCAATTTAGATGCCCTAAACCTAACTAAAAACGGCTATCCCGATTGCAAACTAACGTCATTGCGAGGACTTGCAAGCCTACGAAGCAATCCATTTCTAATAACTTTCCTGGATTGCTTCGTCGCTAGTAAAGTAGCTTCTCACAATGAGTATAATGTTAGTTGGGTTAGCTATATGCAAAATTATGAGGAATTATGAAAAAATTTATTGTTTGCTTAATTTTAAATTTTCTTTCTTTATCAGCCCATGCAACTGTTGCCGATAATAGCGGGGGGGTTGATAATTATGTTAATCAACTAATAAAAGATGGGTTGGAGATATTTACTGATCAAAATTTAGCACAAGATGATAAAATTGCTAAAAGCAAAAAGCTAATTTTAGCTAATCTAGATTCGGATTGGATGGCTAAATTTACCCTTGGTGTCTATAGAAGAACTCTAACCCCTGAACAAATTAAACAATTTACAGAAGTTTATAGCAATTATGTCAGTAAAGTCTATGCTGATTTGGTAAAAAATTATCATGGTCAACAGCCTAAAGTTGAACAAGTACGTACTCTTGATCAAGGTGAATTTATGGTAGAAATGTTAATAGGAACTGTCAAAGTGAATTACTTGGTACGTCAAAAGGATGCAAGCGATAAAACTAGCTTTAAAGTCTCAGATGTTATTACAGAAGGTGTTAGTATGCTCAATTCTCAACAGTCGGAATTCATGAATATTCTCAGTAATAGTGGTTTTGATACTTTAATAGATGAATTGATAAAAAAGTCATTGCTAATGGTTACTTAAGTGGCAACGAAGTAATTATAAATTGTACCACGTGGTAAAGGGATCGTATAAATTATTTGACTAAAGAAGTGTTTGTTGATATAAGTTCTACAGGCGATGGGGCGTAGCCAAGTGGTAAGGCAACGGTTTTTGGTATCGTCCATTCGGTGGTTCGAATCCATCCGCCCCAGCCATTCAGGATAATTTATACAGGGAAGAATTCGTTTTTTACGCGGTCAATAAGAGGAGACAGGTTTTTAGAACGCATCAAATCCCTTTTTGCATCGTCGAAACTCCAAAGCTTAAACCCTTGTCAGGAATTAACTAATCAATTCTCTTGAAAATCCCTGAACAGTCAAGTGTTGTAGGGGGGTTTCGCTTAAAAGTACAAAGCATGCTAGGCTGTCACTACTATAACGTAAGGATTACAGCCTGATTTTTATATTACTCTGTTTACTGAGTTAAGAAATCGAAACCATCACAAACCTCTGTGTCACCGATAAACTTAACAATCTCATTATAATATTGATCATAATGCAAAGTAGGATAGGACTTTGAGGTACTAAAATACAAAGATTTTGGATTCGAATACGTACGTACTATGTCACTACTACCATCAAAAAGATGCTGGAAAGCATCTCTTTCATGCTGAGTCGGCAAACAAACTGCTATTTCCTTATCCCCACCTTTAAAAACACCAACATCACCTTGCCCTTTACTATGACGTATTACAATACTCGATCCTTTTTGTTTTAGAGGGTCAGTTTCACTATCAAAGACAATCTTAAGTGGATCTTTCTCTCCGGCCATTATTTTATAGTACTTAATCATATTATATGCTACCCTATTAGAGGAAAACTCCATATTTAACCCCTCTCTCGTATGAGAAACTTTACACGTATGTAATTCTGATACAAAAGGGCTGTAATGCTTCGCTTAGATCTTTCACAAAAGTCGTTAATGCACTTTTTAACCCTATATTATTAGCACAGTAATGATTCTAACATATCCATAAAATGTTTACCTTGTTTACCACAAAATGTAGTATGCAGCATTTTATAAGGATCAGGCAGATGGGCTAAATGAGTTCCGTGTCCATGTACTTCTACATCTTCACATTCCGTTCCTGTGCTTATAGCTTTAAATGCTCTTTTTACTGCTCCTACATATTCATTATCAGACCTTAGGAGTCTACCTTGACCTTTCCAATTACCTATAACATAATCAAAGTCTGTTAATACTTGATCATATTTACTTGCCAACTCTACTAGCTTAGGTTTTATTTCGGCTTGCGTAGAAGATATTTTTGATAGCAACTTAGAACTTGCTTTTGACTTTGCCATATATATACTCAATATATTTTGTTGTTAAAAAAACTAGTCTCTCGAGGCACAAATACTATATTATTTTACTAATTGCAATAGATTTATAAAATTCTTTTATCAGGTAATTTAATTGTTATCTATCAAGGTTACATTTCATCAACTACCCTTATAATTTAGTAAAATCTTTGCTTTAGTATATATTTTCAGTATACTAACTGGACAAGGTTTATCAACCTTAAAAGTTACATCAATGTCAGTTTTAATTTCCCAGTGCATAACAAAATATTAATTGACTATCTTCTCTCAATACTTCTAATACTACCGTAGTTTTTTCCCAAATTCGGTTATTTATCATTTGAATACATGTTTGTTATCATACACTTTGTGTAGTAAAGATAATCCGGCAAATATACATATATAAGCTGTTAATGAATATGCACATTTAAATAATACTTCTTGATAAAAGATCGACAAAACTATCTTTGTAGAAAAGATATTTATGAAAAATCCTAACATTACAACGCCATCTACAATGGCACACACTATTAAACTGATAAAATTCCTGCTATTAAAAGAATATGCTGGCTTAAGCTGTAAAAATACACTGGTACTACAATATGTTGACAGCAATACAGATACAAAAGACGCAAACACAACTCCCTTAATAACACGACCATTGATATAATAATCTAAATTCCATAACAAACCAAAACCTATTATTGTACTCAACAGCACAGCAATCATAGCTTTTTTCTTACCATATAGCTCAGATATAATATTTATAGTTAAAGCTAAAAACACAAAAACTAAAGAACACTGAGATATTTTATTAAAGAAATTTAATAAATAAGTAAATATACAAAGCAATGTCACTAGTGGTATGTAAAATTTATTGTTAATATGGTGCATAAGCTCCTCCTCTTTTTTTAGTCTAATTTTATGTTACTATCTTAGATAATAACATAGTTGAGTGATTTAAAGAATTGAAATTGAATGGCAACGTGCTAGGGCGATTTAAAAGTCGTGAAAAAATAACCAAGTCATTGCGAGAAGCTGCTTTGCAGCGACGAAGCAATCCAACAATTGCAGTAGTAAAAATAAAACTAACTCACCTTACGCATAATCCACACTGTAATTTAAAAATTGCAGAAAAGTACAGGACGCTATTAGCGAGACCACGAGAGTGGTCGTGGCAACCCATTTCTAATCACTTTTTAAATTGCTTCGTCCGCTACTAAAGTAGCTCCTCGCAATGACACCAGGCTGTTTCCCCTATGGCTTTTAAACGTCCTGTGTAAGATGAGTTGGTAATTTGGGCGTCGGTATAGTACTCGAATCCTAACATACGTTCTCGAGTACGCTACTGTTCTGCACTCCACTCCTCCTGCAAATTCCTCAACAGAAGCGAATTCTGTAAGAAGTCTAATGAGTTCTGGTTAAAGAGGTGAGGTCATCCCGGGCAAATGGATGCCAAAGACACGAGAATTGATCCGGAATATAATAACTTCAATTTGACGTAACGTTGATTTATAAATCTTACCTATTCTAACTGTTTAGATTTTCTAGATCCTGAAATAAATTCAGGATGACATCGCCAACTTAAACCAAACGCTACTATACCTGCACGAGGACGACATCTTTGTCGTTTAAACAGAACAAATAAACTAGGTTAGACCGTCTTATAAGAAAATTTGCATTGCAAGCTTGGCAGTGACTTACTCTCCCATGCCTCAGGGCATAGTACCATTAGCGCTACAAGGTTTCACGTTCGAGTTCGGTATGGGATCGGGTGTTTCACTTGTGCTATAACCACCAAGCTAGCAATAGAAATTTTTTCTTTTTATATCATCCCTGTGTAGACGGGAATCTAGATACCTGCTTGCACAAGGATGACATACTACGTGATTGATAAAACCGAAAACTTAGTATGACTATTACAGAATTAATGCTGTACACAAAGTACAACCTCAGCAAAGTAAATCAATCGAGCTATTAGTACCAGTTAGCTACACACGTTACCGTGCTTCCACACCTGGCCTATCAACGTGGTGGTCTTCCACGGCTCTGATAGGGAAGTCTAGTTTTGAGGTAGGTTTCCTGCTTAGATGCATTCAGCGGTTATCCTTTCCGTACTTAGCTACCCAGCTATGCCGCTGGCGCGACAACTGGTCCACCAGAGGTACGTCCACCTCGGTCCTCTCGTACTAAAGGCAGATCCTCTCAAACTTCCTACACCCACGGCAGATAGGGACCAAACTGTCTCACGACGTTCTAAACCCAGCTCACGTACCACTTTAATCGGCGAACAGCCGAACCCTTGGGACCTTCTCCAGCCCCAGGATGTGATGAGCCGACATCGAGGTGCCAAACGATTTCGTCGCTATGGACGCTTGGAAATCATCAGCCTGTTATCCCCGGAGTACCTTTTATTCGTTGAGCGATGGCCCTTCCACTCGGGACCACCGGATCACTATAACCGACTTTCGTCTCTGCTCGTCTTGTCAGACTCGCAGTCAGGCTAGCTTATGCCATTGCACTCTAACAGTTGATTTCCGACCAACCTGAGCTAACCATCGCGCGCCTCCGTTACTCTTTGGGAGGCGACCGCCCCAGTCAAACTACCCACCATGCATTGTCTCGGATCCTGATTCAAGGATCGCGGTTAGATATCAAGAATCAAAAGGGTGGTATCTCAAGGATGACTCCACAGTGGCTTGCGCCACCGCTTCATAGTCTCCCACCTATCCTGCACATCTAATTCCTAATACCAGTGCAAAGCTATAGTAAAGGTTCACGGGGTCTTTCCGTCTAACCGCGGGAACTCCGCATCTTCACGGAGAATTCAATTTCGCTGAGTCGATACTGGAGACAGCGGGGAAATCGTTACGCCATTCGTGCGGGTCGGAACTTACCCGACAAGGAATTTCGCTACCTTAGGACCGTCATAGTTACGGCCGCCGTTCACTGGGACTTCAATTCAGAGCTTGCACCCCTCCTCTTAATTTTCCAGCACTGGGCAGGCGTCAGACCCTATACTTCGTCTATTGACTTTGCAGAGCCCTGTGTTTTTAATAAACAGTCGCTACCCCCTGGCTTGTGTCACCTATAAATGGTTGCCCATATATAGGTCATCCTTCTCCCGAAGTTACAGATGCAATTTGCCTAGTTCCTTCAGCATCGTTCTCTCAAGCGCCTAGGTATACTCTACCTGTCCACCTGTGTCGGTTTAGGGTACGGTCTTTAACGAGGGTGTTATTTCCTGGAAGATACTCACTGCACACGCAATCCAATAAGCGTATACAATTTACTATCTCCGTCACATCCCTCAGGTTCAGGAATATTAACCTGATTCCCATCGATTACGCCTTTCAGCCTCACCTTAGGAGCCGACTAAGCCTGCGCAGATTAACTTTACGCAGGAACCCTTGGACTTTCGGCGAGAATGTTTCTCACATTCTTTATCGCTACTTATGTCAGCATTCTCACTTCCGATACCTCCAGCAAACTTCACAGTTCACCTTCACAGGCTTACGGAACGCTCCGCTACCATCTGCACTATTAAAGTGCAAATCCGCATCTTCGGTACATGACTTGAGCCCCGTTACATTGTTGGCGCAGGAAAACTTATTTAGACTAGTGAGCTATTACGCTTTCTTTAAATGATGGCTGCTTCTAAGCCAACATCCTAGTTGTTTTGGTTTTCCCACATCCTTTAACACTTAGTCATGATTTAGGGACCTTAGATGGCGGTCTGGGCTTTTTCCCTCTCGACTATGGACCTTAGCACCCACAGTCTGTCTGCTATGCTGTACTCGTCGACATTCGGAGTTTGGTTGAGTTTGGTAAGTCTGTAGGACCCCCTAGCTCATCCAGTGCTCTACCTTCGACGGTAATCGCCATAACGCTCTACCTAAATAGATTTCGCGGAGAACCAGCTATATCCGAGTTTGATTAGCCTTTCACCCCTAGCCACAGCTCATCCCCTACTTTTTCAACAGTAGTGGGTTCGGTCCTTCAGCGGATATTACTCCACCTTCAACCTGGCCATGGCTAGATCACTCGGTTTCGGGTCTAATTCATCTAACTAAAGTCGCCCTATTCAGACTCGCTTTCGCTACGCCTACACCTAACGGCTTAAGCTTGCTAGATAAACTAAGTCGCTGACCCATTATACAAAAGGTACGCCGTCACAGAACATATAAACGAGCTTAAAAGCTCAATGTCTGCTCCGACTGCTTGTAAGCATTCGGTTTCAGGTCTATTTCACTCCCCTCGTCGGGGTTCTTTTCACCTTTCCCTCACGGTACTTGTTCACTATCGGTCACTAGAGAGTACTTAGGCTTAGAGGGTGGTCCCCCTATGTTCAAACAGGATTTCACGTGTCCCGCCTTACTCAAGGACTTCAAAACTTTTTACCTATAAGGGGCTATCACCCTCTATGGCCAACCTTTCCATGTTGTTCTAGTTTTTACTCTGAAGCCACTGGCCTGGTCCGCGTTCGCTCGTCACTACTAACGGAGTCTCGGTTGATGTCCTTTCCTCCAGCTACTAAGATATTTCAATTCGCTGGGTTTGCTTCGCATAGCTATGTATTCACTATACGATACCTGCTAAGCAGGTGGGTTTCCCCATTCGGAAATCTTCGGATCAAAGCTTATTCGCAGCTCCCCGAAGCTTATCGCAGCGTATTACGTCCTTCATCGCCTTCTAGTGCCAAGGCATCCACCAAATGCTCTTATTTTATTTACTTTAAATTTTTTCAAACTTGAGATTGTACGATGTGTACAGAACTAATTCTGCCACTTATACAGTATCCACTCGCGATTATAGAATTTTTATTATCGCAGTGTGTATTTAGTTTTCAGTTTTATCAACTTGTCAAACAGCTACAGGTTTTGTTACCCCGTGTGAAGTTTATACCGATTATTTAGAGCAATGTCAATACCATTTTATAAATAATTATTCTAAGGCAGTTTAAAATAAGTGGTTACATAGCTAGCTATTATGGCAATCCTTCAACAAAATGTAGGTATGGAACAAGTTATTGCAACAAAATTGCTGGAGACTCGTAAAAATTTCTAGTCAGATTGTGAATCTGCTTTATTGTTATTGAATAAATAAAAATTCTATGGAAGAATAATGAATTAGTATGCTTAGTATAATCTCACCAGCTAAAACTCAAGATTTTACTTCTGAAATATTTGGAGTACCATCGGTGCAACCCCATTTCCTTACTAAAACACAATATCTTTTACAAATATGTAAAAGTTTGTCGCAAAATCAGATCAAGCAGCTAATGGGGGTTAGTGATAAACTGGCTGAGCTTAATTATCATAGATTTAAGGATTTTGATAACCAGCCTCAAAAACAAGCAATATTTGCCTATGATGGGGATGTGTATCATAATATTGATAGGCAGAACTTTACTGAAAAGCAGTGGGATTTCTTGCAAGGACACACCTTAATTATATCAGGTTTATACGGCGCACTAAGAGTTTTAGATAAAATAAAACCTTATCGACTAGAAATGGCAACAAAATTGCCAAATTTTGGAAAATTATCAAATTTCTGGCAAGACGATATCACCAATTATGTAAACCAAATATTATCAACTCACCAAAATAAATATCTAATCAACCTAGCATCTAATGAATATTCCTGCGTCATTAATCAAAATAATCTTAAATATCCAATAATTAATATATATTTTAAAGAAAAAAGAAATAATAAATTACAAATAATAGCAATAAACTCCAAAAAAGCTAGGGGCAGCATGTTTAATTTTATTGCAGAAAATCTTATAGACCTACCTGAAAAATTAAAACACTTCTCTAAACAAAACTATCAATATAGTGAAACTGAATCTTCCAATAAAGATTGGGTATTTGTTAAAAATTCATAAGTTGTAGTTATACATGTTAATTATATTACCCAGTGTGCAAGTTTATTTGGTCGCTCCATCAAAGTGCCTACAGGCATAAGAAATAATAGATTCCCACCTGCGCGGGAATGACCTCTTTTTTGTTTAAATAACTTGCACACTTGGGTTATATTTCAACCTGTTGCTACACTCAATCATTAGTATCTAATATAACATTTGCCAATTATCATTAAGTTTTATCTGTAATTCCTTATTAAGAGTATACACTCCTATTTGTATTCTAGTAAATAGATGCTTATTATAAGGATACTTACTATTTACCTCATTGCGTGCGAGTATACTCCTTATATATTCAACACTTTTACGTTGTTTAGGTACAATATTTTCTGGCATATTCTTCAACATATCACCAATAGTGCCAGATCTAAATACCACATGATGCTCGTCCTTGACGTGGGTGATATTCCTTATTTTTGTTAACAAAAGATAAAGCAAAAAATATTCAGATTTATATGATTCAATCTTAACTAGCTTATTATTTATTTTTACTATAAGTGCATCTGGTTTCAAATATTCATAGATATCTGGGAATAGTCCGGTACAATATTTTATGTCAGATAATGCCTTAGATATACCAATCATAAAGGCATTGCGACGGTTATTGTCAGTTGCATCTACTGACGCCCCTAAAGAAATTAGGGTTTCTATATGTAGCTTTTTACCAACATATGCAGCACACATTAAAGGGGTAAAATTGAACTCATTTCTATAATCAATACCAAATTGATCAACCTTTTGTAACACAGCATTAGCATTTTTATAGATATAATCAATGAAATATTCATCCTGCATTAAAGTAATACATTTGGCAATATTATTGGCAGCCTTCACTCCGATACCTTGCAGTCCTTTTATTATAATAGCATCAGAATAGATTATTGCATAATTTAGCAATTTAATTATATCCTTTTTATTAGCAGTCTTTTGCACTAATACAGCATCCTGCAATTGCACTAATTGTTGATTATCAATAATTTCCCATGGAATTACTTTGTGTTGCAATATACTATCTTCAATGGCTTTAGCCTGCTCTTCTTTACCTTGTATTATTAACTTACTTGCTTCCTTTTGCCACTCTTCTCTAGAAGACTCTTTAGCTTCAATAGTTACTTCCTTAATTTGATTAATATCTAACAACCTCAATAATTTATGAGTTGGATTAGATTCTATCATATAAACATTGCAAATAGACCGAGTGATTGCAACATACAAAGAATTTATATAAAACTTGTATATTTCTAGGGATTTATCTGTTTTTTCTTTTGTCCGAGAATATCTAAAATCTGTATCAAGGAATGATTGATCCATATCCTTACTAATAACAGTATAAGTTTGTTCAGAAGATATAAAATCATAAAGAATTATATTTTCATATTCTAAACCCTTTGCTTCTTGGATAGTAAATATCAGAGGTGTATTAAAGACTTTTCTGACCTTCTGCTTGCAATGTTCATACAATACTAAAATAGCATAACTTGTTGATCTAGATGTTCGGGTATTTACCTCTTTGATAATGCTTGGCGTGGCTTCTAAACAACTAACACTACCATGTTTTTCCGAAGTACTGTCTATGAGATAATGGCTTTCTTTATCAATTGAGCCAAAACGATAATTCTTAAAGCGTAGCACCCGGTTAGCCAATTCAGTAACTTCTAAGCTATTACGATAATTTGCTACAAGAATTCTGGTGATACTAGTGGCATTTAACTCTGTATCACTATAAAAAAAAGATTTTAGCTTAGACCAAGAGAAAAAATTGGGATGGACTATTTGATTAGCATCCCCACATAACAAAAATTGTCTCTTATCTTTTAAACTTTTTAATATTAAAGATAATTGGCTATTAGTAAAATCTTGCACTTCATCGACAACAATTGCATCATAAGTAGCTTCAACTAAATTAAGATAGTTATAAGCAATAATATTACTATCATAATAGTTTTCTTGCTCTAAGAATTTAGTATATTTTTGGAAAAGATCATAAATATCATGTCGTTGTTCTTGGGAAAAGATAGATTGTTTTATTCCTAAATTTAGGTATTCTTCTTTAGTTAAATAAGCCCTATCATTAGAAGAACCAGCTATTACACCTATAAATTCTTCAAATAGCTTACGCCCATCTCCTATAGATCCAGAAAATTTTTGCTTGGTAAACCATGATAAAAATATATTTTCATTAACTGGTTGCCCTTCAGGAATTTCTATAGTTTCCAAAAACTCACGAAAAGATAAAAAATCAAGATCCTGTTTACTATTACTATAATTATACGAAAAATATAATTTTTGTGAATTGTGAACAAGATAGCTCGATAAACTTATATAAAGAATTCTTCCTTCAAGCTCCTTAAGCTTTTCTAAAGTTACTGAGGTTTTCCCGCTACCAGCAGATCCAATAATAAGCAACGGTAGATTACAATGTAATATATCTTCTTGCTGTTTATCAAAGATAATAAACTTATTCAACAAACGAACAGGTGAGGTGTTTGTAGGGCTACCATTCAATAATTCAAGGTCAGCTACTTCTAGTGACTTAAATTCAACATCTTCTTCAATTATTGCTCCCCCTTTTAAAAATCTCGATTTACTATAATCATGATTTCGAATTATTTCTAAAATAAGTAAGTAATATTGATTATTATGCCTTATAGGTTTAAACAATACTCTATTAGTTATATCCAGTCTAGCTCTGAAATAATCAGTAGGTTTTAGCTTTTTAACTTCTGCTGATTTAAAATCGCCTTCCTGCAAGAATTTAATAACTTTATCAAATTTTGCCTCAAGACCGTTATAATTTAAATTATAATAATAAAGTATAGAGTACACTACTTCTTCTTAAATTGGTTGTTATTTGGGTGAGTAAAGAATAAGGTAAAAATAACTTAAAATAAATAAATAATAATAGTTAATTGCTCTGACAAAATACAGTAAATAATTATTTTGCATATTTAGTGCAAAATAGATATTTTAAATTCTTGCCAATAGATTATTATGATACTCGGCACAAACATGATAATTAACTATAGATATTATCAATCACTTATTAAAGAATTACTGGTAACATATTTTGATATTTTGTCAATAAAACAAATTGATTAAATAAACCTGAATTACTCCAACCCTTTTAATGCAAGAGCGGTTTCTTTTATCGGTAGAAAAGGTGTAAATAATGGAGTGTCTGACTATGTTATTCCTACGAATGATTTGATAAATAATGGGAATGCTACAACAAAGCAATCCAAAAAGATATTAAGATTTGGATTGCTTCGTCGCAATGACATTTAAGCCAAGAACATACATCTTACTAATTTTGTGTGTTCCTAGACACTTATATCTTTAAATTATGATATAAGCCTAAACATTGGTGCTACACACCACGTAACAAAATGGAAGAAACTACCAAAATATGTGCAGTTTGTTAACAGTGTCTAGGATTCAACATTCTACCAGCATCATGATTTCTGTTCCGGTCAAAATATCTGGATTTTAAAAATAAAAGAAGAGAAATTACCAATCACAATGACGCCTTGGATTCCAGTCTATTTCCCCTACGATTTTTAAATCGTCATGTGAATTGATAGTATATGTTAATCGGATTAGCTATATTTATTCATGAAAGATTTTAATGATACAGTACAGGTTATTAGTTATGTATGAAAAAAGATTAAAAGACTGTTTCGTCTCTTTAAGCACTGAATATATTGTGTCTTGTAAATATCCTAATAATTTAAAAAGGTCTTTGCGTATTTTTAGTATTATAAAAATTCTACAACAAAATAGTGATTTGCTTGATTATCTTAGTTCGAATAGTCAAAAGAACTTAAGTTCTATTCTTGAACAACACGGAGTCCTTTCTATTGAGCTATTAAAGCAACAAAAATATCAAATGGAAGAAATAGCAAATTTTGCTACCTCTCTTAAGCAATTATTGGATTATTTAGAAAATTCTTCTAATTCATATCATGAAGAAGATAATCAAGCACTAAAAACAGTAATGGATTTAGCGGAAAATTTTGTACAACATTGTTGCCTACTCATAACTGAAGATATTAAGAATCAAGATGTTATCAATAATCTACAGGCAACTGCAATTATTGTGAATTTAGATAATTTATCAACAGAACAACAAAATCTACTTTTAGATCAATTGTTGCTTATTAAAGAATTATGGCAGATTGATTCTACCGTTGATATAAAGAAAGACTCTATCCCCTTGTTATTCCATGCTAATATATTATTGATATTGAAAGAAGAGAATTCAGTAGATTATAAGTACATTTTTGAAAGAATTACTAATTTTTTGATAAATGATCACAACGTATTAATGGAATTAACCAATGCTAAGTTAATTTGCTTATATAATAGACTAAAAGATTTATGTGTTAAATCTAAAATTATAAACCACATTTTGATAAGAATATATGAGGAATCAGGATTTAGGAAGAGTTCCAATAAATTTAATAATTCAGGATATGAACTTTTAGAATTATTTGAAAATTATAATATCATGATACATCAGATAGAAAATACAGAGTTTGCTATAGTAGAAAGATTTCTACTCCAGCGAAATAGCTTTATGCATGAAGTTTTAATTAATATTATAAAGCATATAAATGCTATCAGGATGTTTAATATAACCGTAGATCCTAATCTTAATTATATACTAGCTTATATTAGAAAAAGGTTAACTCAAAATATTCAAAGTGGTCATACTATTTCTTTAATGATTTCTTCTATTGAATCTAAGTTTTCTTCAAAACTTGAAACTAAAATTATTAAACGATATATTTCTTTAGATAGTTTTACAAAAAATGCCTTAAAAACTAGGTATCAATTGCTATTTAGCAATATTAGCTCATTGTTAAAAAAAGATATGCATTATGCAGAGTTTATACAACAAGTAATAGCCTATAAAATCTCAGCTGACTATAAGGTAAATAGCAATGTTACTTCAACTAAAATGAGGATAATTGAACAGGAAAGGGAAATAGTAATAAAACAATTACGTGAAATAAATTTTGTAGAAATTTTTAGTGATAAATATTTAAATAAAACATTTAGTTTAAATTTTAAAAAATATGTCAGGAGGACTAATATAACAACTCCTGCAGGTTATATTACAGTAATCATTAGAATATTACTAACAACTTTTAGTGCTGAACAGCTTCAGCTCTTATCACAATTTTTAATGAATGGTAATTTAACTACAATTCAAGCAATTGTTCATCAGGAATTGGTTATGCAAGTTAAAAAACGCACCACTATAAGTAAAATAATATATTATGTATTTGCTAGGAAAAAAAATGAACTTAACATACTTAATAGCATCAAGAGGACTCTAAATGAATATGCTATGCTACTTCCAAGAGAAGCTACCACAAAACTATAGGGCTATGATGACTAAAGAAAATACATTAAAGCTATACGCCTCTGCTTTAAAGAATATAAAATTATTCAAGAAGTCTATTGCTTACATACTAGACTTGCTGCATAAATCAAAGATAGTTGAGGGATTTTTAGGAGAAACGAAGCCGAGTACCGCAGCGTACACAGACGTACGTGAGGAGCGGAGGCGAGTTTCGACGACAGAATCACCAACTAGATTGACTTATGCAGCAAGTCTACTATTACTATTGCCCTTAATAGCACATGGCAAGATTTTCAATACTGATAGTTTGGAGCAAATAAATAAGGAATATGAAGAATTATGCAATAATTATTCCCCCAATGATATCCTACTGGTTTTGGGAAGAGACAAAGTTATATTCAAATCATTTTTTCCATCAATCGACCAATTGAATAAAAATGAATTATCAAAGCTATCTGAATTATTTAAATTAATTAGACCATCAAAAGAAGCCTATATTGATACAATATTATTTACAGAATATAAAAACGAGTTGTTAGATAGCAATCTGCCTAAATTTATAAAAGATGTAATGGATAAAGGCAGTCCAGTAATTGTTAATGACCATAGTTTAACTGGTGACTTTAACAATATAAAGAAACTAGAAATATGGAAGGCTGATTATTTGAAGAAATTTAATATTGATTTGTCTAATAGTTTCCCTCAACATAACTATCTTATTTTTAATAATATGGAGCCTTTTGATAATACTTATCCGACATTTTATCAAGGTATATTGAGTAGCAATAATAATCCTTCATTTAGGTTAATATTAAATTTCTTAATACAAGTGAAATTTATGCCAAAAGTTCTGATAATGGTTGATGAAAATTCCAGTGAGTTGACTGCAATGGAAAATCAACTGAGAAATTATGACAATGATGTGATGTTTATTGGTTATAATTATCGATTATCTGACACAAAAGAATCAATATTCAGCTCTCATGATTTTGTAAAATTATTTAAGGAGTTGATTAATAAGATAAATGCAGCAAAAAGAAACAATGCTAAAATTAAAGCTAAGAATCAAAAAAGTATAAATCCGTATGACAATAAAAAATAACTTTTTATTAAAATTATTAGACTTCCTGCATAAGTCAAAATTATTATTAATTCTTGTTATATTACCATACACAAGTTATGCAATAATTATTCCCACTTACTCTATAGACTCTGTTACGGTAAAAAATTTATTTGAAAAAATTGGAGCAAATAGCTTAGTGCTAATCAATATTGATGATACAATAATTACACCTAAGTCTAATATGTTTCGTTATGCTAATCCTTATGCAGGGTTTGTTGATGAGATTGCTGTTTTGAAAAAGTATCATTCCAATATAGATGAAATAATTGCTAAGTTGATACTGCAAAGACAAGCTATGTTAGTAGAAGCTAATTGGTCGAAATTTATTGATAAGCTAAAGAGTTCTGGGGCTTTGGTTTTTGGCTTTACTAAAATTAACCCAGCATGTAGAAGGATTGAAAATTATGAGGAATGGCAGTATAAACAACTAAGTAGACTCGGTATTAAATTTACTGATAAAGTTAATAATAAAGAAGTATTAAAATTTGATGAGACTGATAAAAAGTCACCAATTTTTTATAAAGGCATAATATTTACTGATTTTTTAAATAAAGCTCAGGCACTATATGAGTTTATGCGTATCACAAATATTTTACCTGATAATATTATAATTTTTGAGAATAGAAGAAGTGAATTAAAAAATATAGATAATTTTCTCAAAACAGTTGACCTAGATTATTATGGCATAGAATATTTAGCTGTTACAGAATTAAAGGGTATTCCACAAGATAATATAGTGAAGTTGCAACAACAGACTTTATTAAAAACAGGAAAGTGGTTAGAAGATGATGATGCTAAGCAATTTATAGAAAATAACAAATGATAGTTCATTTAATTAAGTCCTTAAGAAGTTTAATTACCGAAGCTGGAAGGATTGCTCTAATGACAAGAGATTTAGGGCTAATAATTTCGTATAAAGAGGATAATTCGCCCGTAACAAATGCTGATAAAGAAATTAGTGATTTTATATATGATGGCTTAAAAGAGTTAACACCTAATATTCCGGTAATTTGTGAAGAGAGAGATATAGTTACTTTAAATGAAGAACAATTTTGGTTGGTTGATCCGATTGATGGTACAAAAAGTTATGTAAAAGGCGAGGATACATATACAGTAAATATTGCATTGATAAAAAATGGTATTCCTGTTATTGGCTTTATATATCAACCATCCATACAAAAATTACATTATACAGATGCTAATAATATTTTGCGGGTTGAACACAATAATGTGGAAGTAAGTGTTGATGTCTTGCCTAGAAATCACTATAATGCTGTTGTTAGCTCACGTTGCTCCAATTTAGATACTAAGAATTTTTTAGAAAAACATTTAATTACCGAAGTAGTTAGTGTACTAAGCTCAATTAAATTATGTTTAATAGCAGAAGAAAAAGCCGATATTTATCCTAAATTTGGCACAACTATGGAATGGGATATTGCAGCAGGTCATGCACTAATAAAAGCTAATGGTGGGAATATTGTTGATCTAGATGGCAATGAATTAGTTTATCAAAAGAAGAATTTCCAGAATCCTCATTTCTATGCTTATAGTCGATATTTCCCTATTTTTACTTCATTGTAATATTAGGCATACCCTACAATTTTTATTTTGTAGTGAAAGTGTAATTCGATATAATGTACCAATTTAAGAAAAAAAACTGATCTCTAACTGTCAATGCGAGGAGTCAATTTATATGGTGGTCTCGTTTGTCTAGAGAAAATTTTAGCAATTTAGAGATATAATTCCCATAAAATTATTATTGTCACTATTATGCAACTTTTTGTTTATAGTACATCAAGCTAGGAGTCCTATACCCCAATGCTTGGTGCATTCTTTCGTGGTTATAAAAATCGATATATTCCTTAATAGCTGCTTTTGCCTCCTTTACAATTGTTAAAATTATTCGATAAATTTTTTCCTGTTTCAACGAACGCCAAAATCGCTCTATAAACACGTTGTCCAAAACTCTACCTTTGCCATCCATACTTATTTGAATATTATATTTTTTTAAAATACAGATAAATTGCTCAGACGTAAATTGCACTCCTTGGTCTGTGTTAAAAATCTTTGGTATACCATATTGTTCTATAGCTTCCTCAAGAGCCTCTACACAAAAAGTACTTTCTAAACTAATAGATACCCGCCAGCTAAGTATATAACGACTGTGCCAATCCATAATGGCTACCAAATAAACAAATCCTTGTTGCAACCTTATGTAAGTGATATCTGAACACCATACTTGATTTGAGTATGTTACCTCTAAATCTTTTAGTAAATAAGGATATATTTTATGTGCCTGATTTCTTTTACTCAAATTCATTTTAGGATAAACAGCTTCAAGACCCATTATTTGGTAGTAACGTCTAACAGCTTTACGACCTACCGAAAAACCTTGGGCTTGTAAATATTTAGCCATCCGTCGCATACCATAATATGGATGCATAGTATAGGTCTCATCAATTATTGCCATGATCTTAAGCTCTTGTTCACTAATACCAGTAGGTTGATAGTAATAGCTTGACCTACTAATACCCAACAACTTACACTGTTGTATAATTGTTAACTTATTATGATTAGGCTCTATCATATTACACCTAACCTTTAAGTCCAAACAATGCAGATTTTTTTTGAGCCAGTCACGCTCTACACTTAACTGTCCAATTTGTTCATATAGATTCTTGATTAACTCCTGCTGATTTGGATCAGCACTCTGTGTTTTACTCTTAAAGCCTTGTACTAATAATTCAAGTCCCTGTTTTTTCCAATTACTTATCTGTGTTGCATGAACGCCATACTTACTAGTTATTTGGGCTATTGTTAGCTCGCCCTTGATTGTCTCTATGACAATTTTTGATTTCTCCTCAACACTATATTGCCTTACTTGTTTTTTCATCTCTAGCTCTCCTTTTTTGCTAAAGAATTCTATCTCATTTCTTCTTTTTTTGTGTCCAAAATATGGGGACCATTATAGTTATTAACCAAGGCCAATTTTAGCACCTCATCTATAGTTGATACCGATAAAATTTCTAGGCTCTTCTTTATATTAGGTGGAATATCTTCTAAGTCCTTAACGTTATCTTTAGGTATTATCACCGTTTGTATACCACCTCGGCTAGCAGCTAATAATTTTTCTTTTAGCCCTCCAATTGGTAACACTGTACCCCTTAGGGTGATTTCTCCAGTCATCGCCACAGTTCTGTTTACCGGTATTTTGGTCATAAGCGAAACGATGGTAGTAAATATTGCACATCCAGCAGATGGACCATCTTTTGGAATTGCCCCAGCCGGTACATGCAAATGGATATCAATATCTTTATAATCTTCATATTGCAATCCGAAACTATTGGCTCTAGAACGAAAGCAACTATAGGCTGCTTGAGCAGATTCTTTCATTACATCTCCAAGTTTGCCAGTAGTTTTAATATCTCCCTTGCCAGGAAATGATAAAGCTTCAATTGTCAATAATTCTCCGCCAACTTCTGTATAAGCGAGCCCTGTCGTACTACCTATTTGGTCTTCTTTTTCAGCTAAACCAAAATCATATTTTTTAACTCCTAAATATTCTTTAAGATTGGTAGATGATATTGATATGCTTTTTATTTTCTTGTTACTCAAAATTCTTTGCAATACTTTTCTTGTAACAGAGCCAATTTCTCTTTCAAGCGATCTTACCCCTGATTCTTTAGTATAATATCTGATTAACTCTAAAATTGCTCCATCATCAATAGTTAGCTCATTTTTCTTTATTTTATGCATTTCCAATTGCTTTGGTATTAAATAGTTTTTAGCAATTTGTAATTTTTCTTCTTCAACATAACCAGAAATATTAATGATTTCCATACGATCAAGTAGAGCTCTAGGCAGATTATAAGAATTAGCGGTTGCAATAAACATTACCTCTGATAAGTCATATTCTACTTCTAAATAATGATCAACGAAATTACTGTTTTGTTCAGGGTCTAATACTTCAAGCAAAGCAGAAGCTGGATCACCTCGAAAATCAGAACCCATTTTATCAATTTCATCTAATAACATAACTGGGTTATTAGTTTTAACTTTTTTAATTAAATTTATGATTTTTCCTGGCATAGAACCAAGATATGTTTTCCTATGCCCTCTAATTTCTGATTCATCTCTAATACCACCAAGAGCAAATTTAGTATATTTCCTACCCATTGCTTCAGCAATGGATTTGACCAATGAGGTTTTTCCAACTCCTGGTGGACCTATTAAACATAGTATAGGTCCTTTAATTTTTTTAGAACGTTGTAACACTGCTAAATATTCAATAACACGCTCTTTAACTTTCTCAAGACCAAAGTGATCACGATCCAAAATTTCTTTAGTTTTATTTATATCAGTTTTACTATTATCAAATTTTCCCCATGGCATAGCTAATAATGTGTCAAGATAATTACGGACAACTGATGATTCACCTGACATTTGATTCATAAGCTTTAGCTTTTTCAGTTCTGCCTCTGCCTTTTCTTTTGCTTCTTTTGAAAGTTTTAAGGTTTTAATCTTTTTTTCTATATCAGAGAAATCAGATTTATCATGCTCCAGTTCTTTTTGAATGGCTTTCATTTGTTCATGCAAGTAATAATCACGCTGGGTTTTTTCAATTTGTTTTTTTACTCGCAGTTGCAAAGCTTGCTCTGCATCCATTTGAGCCATATCAGATGTTAATGTATCTATTATAGTTTTAATTCGTGATTGAGGTTTTGTTTCCTCTAACAAAGTTTGTTTTATTGATAATGGGGCAATCAAATAAGAAGCTAAAACATTAGTGACATAACTAAAATCCATTGGATTTTTTGCTATTTCACCAGCTATCGTTTCTATTATTTCTGGATTAATTTTTTTATGAGTCTTAGTATATTTTGTAAATAACTCAATAACATTTGATGTGGAAACTTTTAAAGCTTCTACGTCAATTACCTCTTCATCATGCAGTATACTATATTCAGCTTCAAATATTTCTTTATTAGTTATGTTATGCAGATTTACCTTATAGATTGCCTCAACTAGAATTTTGGCATTATTCTGTAATCTTACTGTTTGTATAACTTTAGCAATCACTCCTGTAGAATATAGATCTTGAATATCTGGAGTGTCTTGATTTTGTTGTTTTTGTAATACTAATAATATATATCTATTATTATCTATAATTTTAGTATTAAACAAAGCTTTTAGAGAATTTGATCTACCGATAAATATAGGAGCAACCATACCGGGAAATACCACCATATCTTTTAATGCGAGTAGAGGTAATTTTTCTTTATTTGTCATATTAAAAACCTTGAGAAATTTATATACTAAAGACGATGGTAGCTATATAATATCGTCTCACTATGATTTCAAGCTACATTTAGTCTATATATGCATTCATCGCTTCAATCTTCTAATATAATATCAATAGCAAGTAATAGGGTAAAACAATATCTTTGTTTGACTCCAATAGTTCAGTCTGAAATTTTGAATGAAATGCTTGGTCATAAAATTTTTTTTAAAGTAGACTCATTACAAAAAACCGGAGCATTCAAGGTTAGAGGGGTATTAAACCATTTATTAGAGTTGCAAGAACAAGAGCGTTTACCAAACAAAATTGTTGCATATAGTACAGGCAATCACGGAATTGGTCTTGCTTGGGTAGCAAAAACTCTTAACCTTAATGCTAGAATTTATTTACCAGAAAATACTTCTCCAATTAAACAACAAACAGCAAAATATTATGGAGCAGAGGTTATATTGACTGACACTAGACAAATGGCAGAAGATAAAGCAAAAGGTGACATAAAAAATGGTTTCTACTATTTGCATCCTTCCGATAGCGATTCGAGTATAGCTGGAGCTGGTACGATGTGTTATGAAGCATTGCAGCAGCTAGGATTTAGTCCAGATGCCATTTTTGCTTCTTGTGGAGGCGGAGGATTGCTTTCAGGAGCATATTTAGCAAAAGAATTACTATCTCCATCCAGCTTGCTGATAGGTTCAGAGCCGCTTAATGCCAATGATGCTTTCTTATCGATTAAGCAAGGTTCAATATATAGGTTTGCTGATTCACCAAACACTGTAGCAGATGGTTTACGTACTTTAGCAGTTTCACCACGTACATTTAATTATCTAAATAAACTTGATGATTTCTTTCTTGCTGATGAACATTCTATATATTATTGGACTGCTTGGTTGATTCATTTGCTACGAATTGCCTGTGAACCATCATGTGCTTTAAATATGGTTGGGGTAGTCAATTGGTTAAAGAAACAATCAAAACCTAAGCAAGTCTTAGTACTTATGTCAGGTGGAAACATTGATCCTATTATTTACCAGGAGCTTTGGAAGGGAAAATATCTTTCTAATTTGCCTAACACTACAGTTGTAGATTTCAAAAACTAGAAACCATATTGTAAAGAAAACCCTTAAATTTTCTATAATTTATTCAGTCTACAACTGTAGTGCTAATCTTAGTTGAGAAATAAAAGAGTCTATATATCTAACCTGAAAAAGTTGTGCAGAAATAGACAAGGTACATATAATAAGTTATAAAGAAACGAGATATTGAAAAATATAATTTTAATAATGAAAGCATATAGTCAATATCTAAGGGATAAGGTAATAGAACAGGGCAGTTTAAAAGTCACAACTAATGATAGAAAAGTTTGTTTGAAAAAATGCATAAACGTCATTGCAAGGAGTCACAAAGCGGTGGCGTGCAATCCAAAAGTTGCAGCGGCAAAAAAATAAAACTAGCCATATCTACTAATTTTTTCCTTCTCTTAATCTTTTTGTCATGTACTGGGATCGTTCCCAGAAATTTGCATGGTTGATATGGGTTAGATTCTTCTTCTCTTTTTGCAATAGGCTAAGATGTATACAATACTTCCAAAAATATTTTATGAAAGAAATACGCTTGTTGTATCACAAGAACTACTTGGAAAGGTTCTGTGTTTTGGTAATAATAGAAGCACGAATTATTGAAACAGAAGCTTATATTGGAGAAGACGATCCTGCTTGTCATGCAGCCAAGGGGATAACACCTCGTACAAAGATTATGTATGGTTCTGCTGGTAATGCCTATGTATATTTAATTTACTGTATGTATTATTGTTTAAATATAGTAACAGAAAAATCAGGATTTCCAGCTGCTGTATTAATTAGAGGAATCTATCAATATAGACCTTCTCAAGTTTTACTTGATGGACCTGGTAAGTTATGTCGTACCCTTGGAATTAACAAAACCCAAAATGGTCAGGATATGACTAGTAATAAATCCTTTTGTATTATTGACGTAGGTAATACTCCTAAATTTATTACTACCCATAGAATTGGTATCAGCAAAGGTACTGACAAACTTTGGCGTTATTTAGTAATATAAATGATAATGCTATAATTGGAACACTGTAATCTTACTTATTTAAATAAATAAGATTCTTACCGGAATAGTTGTTCCTATTTCAAAAAAATCTTATAATTTGCAGCTAAAAAGAATCAAAATATAGAAAATTAAAATTTTGTTCACAGACTCTAGACATGTTTCATATATAATATATATTCATTTTCTAATCCTAAAATGTGGTTTTATGAATTTGTTTATTGCCATTATAATTATGGAAATTCTGGCTGGAGCTGAGGTAGATTTATTTGTTCCTAGTTTTCCAGATTTACAAGATACCTTTAATCTATCTACTTTTAAGGTTGAATTCCTGTTAGGGATAAACCTCATAGCCCATTGTGTCACTGCTTTAATTGTTGGAAATTTAGGAGACAGGTTTGGTAGAAGGGTAATTATTCTTATAGGTCTTGTAATATTTGTTGTTGGCAGTATATTTTGTCTGTTTGCTATAGATTATTACATGATGCTATTTGGTAGATTCCTGCAGGGAGCTGGTATATCTGGTGTAGCGGTGCTTGCATATGTGGTACTTGCTGATGCATATTCGGTCAAACAACAACAAATGGCTGGAACTATAAATGGTATTATTACCTTAGCCATGGCTTTTGCACCGGTAATAGGAAGTTATGTAAATTTTTTGCTTAGTTGGCAAGGTAATTTTGCTATACTGTTAATATTGGGGTTCTTGTGTTTGATAATCGGCATATTATTTATTCCCAAAGGGCAGGCCAATGATAATATAAAAATATCCTTAAGAGAATATAGCGTAGTCTTTAAATCTAAAAAAACTATCTATTATCTAATAACCCTGATTTTTATGGTTCAAGCTTATTGGGTGTTTATTGGTATTTCTCCTATCTTGTATATGCAAGATATAGGAGTACCTATTCAACAATTTGGTCTATATCAAGGGACTCTGGCTGCAATATTTTCAGTTATCAGTTTTAGCAATAGTTATTTATTGAGGAATTTTGGGCAGAAAAAATGTTTTTTCTTTAGTATTTCAGTACTTGTAGCTTTTATAATTGTTGCTATAGTTATGATTATACTTAAAATTAATGATCCATTAATAATAACGATAGTAGTACAATTAGTGGCAGTTGGTATGATATTCCCTTGTAATATTTTATGGCCTCTTGCTCTAGATAGTATGCCAAATGCTAAAGGCAGGATTACTGCTATATTGGTGTCAGGAAGATTGATTATTACAGCATTATGTTTGCAATTGGTTTGTTATTTTTATCATGGTAATTTTACGTCATTAGCAATTGTTATGTGCATCACTATAGTCATAGCATTGATTTTCTGTTATAAGTTGTTGCAAGAAGATAAGATTTTTAATAAATCTGAATTATAATAATGATAAAAAATAATTTTATTCTAAAAGTAGCAGTTCGATATTTTAGAGCCAAAAAGAATGAGAGATTTGTTTCTATTATTGCCGGTTTTTCTTTAATGGGTGTAACAATTGGGGTCGCTGCATTGATAGTGATTATGTCCGTTATGAACGGTTTTCATTATGAATTCACCAAAAACATTATTGGTCTCAATGGTGACATTACTATAACCCCCCTATCACGCTATATCTCAAATTATAACGAAATTAAAGAAAAGCTACTTAGCAAGAATTATATAAAACATATTTCCCCAAGTGTTATAGGGCAAGCTCTGGCATTAGGTACAAGAATGGATAGTGGAGTTATGATTAAAGGTATAGATTTAATTGAACTCCAATATAACAATCAGATTTTACAAAATGTTAATTCTGGAGATTTTGCCGATTTTTCTGGCAAAGATGTGTTGGCAATTGGTAATGAACTTGCTCGTAACCTAGGAATTCAAGTAGGAGAGAAAATAAAATTAATTTCTTCCAGTTCAATTTCTACTGCCTTTGGCAGTATGCCTAGATCTAAAGAATTCATGGTTGTAGCTACTTTTACTAGTGGTATGTATGATTATGATTCAGCAACTATTTTAATGCCACTTATTGCTGCACAAAATTTTCTGTCTTTCGGTGAAGTTATTAATCTAATCAAAGTAACAACAATAGAACCGAATAAAGCAGAAATTTTTGCTTGGGAGATACAAAATCTTTTAGGATCAAAATTAAGAGTGATAAGTTGGCAAAAATCAAATTTACAGTTTCTAAATGCTTTAGCTGTTGAAGGGGTAGCACTGTTTACTATTCTTTCTCTAATTATTATGGTAGCAGGCTTTAATATCGTTTCTAGCTTGTTTATGTTGGTTAAAGATAAAACATCGGATATTGCAGTGCTTCGTACTATTGGTGCAAGTACTAGGCAGATTATGCTTATTTTTCTTTGTAATGGTATGTTTATAGGTTTACTTGGCACTATTTTAGGTGTAATATTGGGTACGATCTTTGCTTATAATATCCAGTCTATTAGAAATATTCTGGAAAAAATAACTGGTACTAAAATTTTTGAAGCAGCAATTTATTTTTTATACAATCTACCGTCAAAGGTAATGATGGAAGATGTGATGTTAGTATCAAGTATTTCTATCTCTCTATGTTTTTGTGCAACAATTTATCCTGCATATAAAGCTGCTAAGTTGAATCCTGTGGATGCCCTTCGTTATGAATAAGGTCGCGTTAACGTTAAAAAATATTTTTAAAAAATATCAGCAGGGAAAATCTATTGTTGAAGTATTAAGTAATGTGAATTTAACTGTAATGCAAGGAGAATTAGTTGGCATAATAGGTTCTTCTGGTAGTGGTAAATCAACTTTACTGCATATAGCTGGTCTACTCGATACGCCGGATAGTGGGGAAATACAGATAGCTTCTACAAACTATTCCCAAAACTGTACTCATATAATAAGATTGCATAATATAGGTTTTGTCTATCAACAGCATCATTTACTCAAAGATTTTACTGCCTTAGAGAATGTAGCAATACCAAAATTGATTGCTGGTAATAATCATAAATCAGCTTTTAGGGAAGCCGAAGAGTTGTTAGTAGAGTTAGGGCTAGCTAATAAAATACATAATATGCCGGGTGAATTATCTGGTGGTGAACAACAAAGGGTAGCTATTGCCCGTAGCTTAATTAATAATCCTCAAATTATTTTAGCTGATGAACCTACTGGCAATTTAGATCCTAGCACTGCTAATAAGGTTTTTAACTTATTGCTTAAAACTGTCAATCAAAAAAACATCTCTATCATTATAGTAACTCATAATCATGAGATGGCACATAAAATGCATAGAGTATATCAATTAAAACATGGTGAATTGCTATTTTACAGCTAATCCGAGGAATAATATCAGATAGTTGTTTTTTGACTGGTAGACCTTTTTTGCTAGATAGAGCCACAAATTGTTGTGCCTAAGAATCTGTAATCCTTGTAAACTAAGTATTACAGTAATCTCTAATGCGGAAGTAGGAAGATTTTTGGGTTATATTTTAGATTCCCGCCTTAGCGGAAATGACAAACATTATCCGGTAAAACCTAATCGGGTTGGCATTCAGTCATAGTAAACTTTCGTGATTGTGAAACCACGTAGTGGTCGTAGCAATCCATTTCTAGTCACTTTTATGTATTGCTTCGTCGCTAATAGACAGAATAATATACTAATCGGGTTAGCTATACTACTAATTAGAAGAAAAAGTTAATGTTACGGTAGTACCTATGCCTATTTTACTTTGTAAATCAAATTTACCTTTCATTAGTTCAATCAACTTCCTAGTAAGTGGTAAACCAAGGCCAGTTCCTTGATATTTTCTGCCAACGGTACTATCAATCTGTCCAAAGGTTGAGAGTACTTTTGGAATATCTCTTTCATCAATTCCTATACCAGTGTCTATAACTTGTACATAAACTAGCCCTTTAGATTCATCTTTCTCAGCATAAATTGTTATAGTACCTGATGCGTTAGTGAATTTTATAGAATTAGATAAAAGGTTAAAAAATACTTGTTTAAGCCTTTTTGGATCTGCTTTTATAACAATATGCTCTTTTGGTAATTTTTCAATTAATTGCACTGATGCCTGATCAGCTCTTGACTTCATTATCCGTACAGTAGAAGTAATTAATTTATTTAGATCTAACTCGATAAAATCAACTAATAACTTGTCAGCAGATGCTTTTGACAGGTCTAATATATCGGTTATTATATTGAGTAAATGCTTACCTGCACTATTAATATCTTTTATATAATTACCATGTTCTTTGTTATAAGGTGTAGACATCATAATTTCTGAAAAACCTATAATAGCATTTAGAGGGGTACGCAGCTCATGACTAACATTAGCAAAAAATTTAGTATGAGCAGAACTTTCATTTCTAACCTTAATTACTGCATCCTCTAATGTTTTATTAGCCTCAAATTGTTGGTCTATAATTTTCTGGGCATAATTTGTGTTGCTCATTACAATAATTAAGAATATTAGCAAGATGATAAAAAAGGTTAGTAATACTGTTTCTTCTAGCTCTATAATACTTGACCATAAACTAGTAATATTGGTATTAATCTCCAATACACCATCGACAGGGTAGTTAGATAGGTCACGGTTTATTATTGGAATGTAGCTTGTTATACAAGATGCTTTCTCTGTCTTCCCCGACATATGAAATATGGCTTTAGGGATTAATACATGAGTTGTTACTCCTTTAAAAGCTTTGTTAAAGGCTTGTTCTACAACTAGCTCTTTTAAAAAATATTTATCAATTTTGCTAACAATTCTTTGATACAGACTATCTTCAGGAAAATTCACCTGACTTGTTATTTGAATTGGAGAACTAGTTATAATTTTATTACCTTGTAGATCATATAAAGAAATATAGGCATTAAGATTAACAAAAATATCAACAGAAATAATTGCAAACCTAATAAAATCTGCATCTTGTAATAAATTTATATAACCAAATTCATGTAATTTATTTACAGCAATTTCATTTTTATCCCAGACATTTTTTGTATAAACATTAGCTATTTTAATATTTGCTTCTCCAACCTGCTTTAAAATCATTTCTTCAATAATGAAGTAACGATAGTAAATCATGTTAACAATGATATTTATAAACAACCCAAAGAATGCCAGTCTAACAATATACTTATTTTGAATCATTAGATTTGTACATGTTAAGTAGAGTATACCAGCTTATTCACCAGCACTAAGTTTTTTCTTCATAGATGATTCCTTAGGCAATTTTTTATCACTCACTGATTTCAGCTGATCAAAAATACTTAGAGCTTGAGTTATAAAACTTCCTGGTTCAGAAAGATTTGCCGGTAGAATTACTGTATTACTATCTTTGGCTAACTCGCCAAAAGCAGATATATATTGTTCAGCTATTTTTAAAGATACTGCATCATTGCCTCCGGATTTTTGAATAGAGGCAGCTATAAGCTCAATACTTTTAGCAGTAGCCATAGCAACTAATCCTATTGCTTCAGCCTCACCCTTAGCCCTATTTACTTGGTCAATATAGGAAGCTTCAGAATTTAATACAACTTGAGCTTTTTCACCCTCAGCATGGTTTATTTTTGCTTGTCTATTACCTTCTGACTCCAAAATTTGAGCTCGTTTCTGACGTTCTGCTGCAACTTGTAATTCCATCGCTTTAAGTATTGTTTGTGGTGGTTGAATATCTTTAATTTCATAACGCATACATTGTATCCCCCAATTCACTGCAGCTTGGTTAATAGCAGAGACAATAGCGATGTTTAAGGTTTCTCGTTCTTCAAAAGTTCTATCTAATGGTAACTTACCTATTTCTGAACGCATGGTAGTTTGCGCAAGCTGGGTGATGGCATAATATGGACTATTAACCCCATAAGATGCGGCAACTGGATCGACAATTTTTACATATAAAACACCATCTATTAATAACGTAACATTATCATTGGAAATGGCTGTTTGAGCAGTCACATCAATCGCTTCTTCCTTCAGAGTGTGTTTATAGGCTACTCTCTGAATCACTGGTATCAAAATATTCAAGCCAGGCTGCAAAACCCTATCAAATTTTCCAAATTTTTCAACAATCCATGCTTGCTGTTGTGGTACAACCTTAACCATCTGCATAATAACAAGAATCGCCACGATACTACAAACTAATAATATATATTCCATATTTTCTCCTTTTTTTAAATCTACAGCTACATAAGTTCCTAAATGTCATTGCGAGGAGCTACTTTAGTAGCGACGAAGCAATCTAGAAAGTAATCAGAAGTGGATTGCCACGACCACTCACGTGGGGTCTCGCAATGACATTTATGCATCTCCACTGTCATTGCGAGGAAGACCGTAGGTCGACGAAGCAATCCATAAAAGCAGCTAAAAATGGATTACTTCGTCGGCCGCAATGACGATACCGGGTTAGCTATAATAATTTTACTATGCTACCGTCATTAATCTTAGTAATTCCTTCCACTATTACCATATCCCCCTCTTTGATTCCATCTGAAATAATCTCTGTTAGACTATTTAGACTAGTACCTAGCTTAACATAAAGTTGTTGCACTTTGTTATCATTAAGTTTATATACAAAATATTCACCTTTACTATTACTCTGAACTGATTGACTAGGTACTGCTAAATTTCTATGTTTGTTAATAATTAAGTCTATATGTACATAGCTTCTATGTACAATATTACTATTAGAATCAACAACCACTTTAGCACTTATAGTACCATTATCTGAAACATATTGTGATATTTCAGCAATTTTTCCATTAATCTTATCGCCATTATTATCGGTTACCACTAAATTAGTGGTTCGTGATACCTGATTATAAAGCCCTTCAGGTAACTCCATTAGAATACTTTTAGTGGTAGAATTTTGAGCAATAATGCTAAAAAGATAATTTCCTTGTTCTACCTTATCCCCTATTATTAGTTTTATTATACCAATATTTCCATCAAATGGTGCTACGATAACCATATTGTTGTAACTATTCATTGCTTTGGAAAAGGCAAGCTTAGCTGCTTCTAAAGCACTATTTGATTTTTCTAGCACATCACTACTAATATATTTCTTGGCAAATAATGCCTTATCACGGCTATAAGCAGTCATAGCCGTTCTTAAAGAGACTTCTGCTTGTGACTTAGTTGACGCAGCTAAATCTTGGTCAATAATAAGTAAAACATCACCTTTATGAACCTTACCCCCATGAGCATTAGATACTACATCAACCGTACCAGAAATATTTGCATAATAATCCCGGCTCATATCATTTTTACATTGTCCGACAACGCTAAAAATATTATATAGATCAGTCATTTGTACTTTACTGGCTTTAACCGGAATGCCCTCTTGTTCTTCAGCGATAGTACAGCAAGAAATAATGCATATACTAAAAAAAATAATTAGCTTATTCAACATGTTCAAAATAATATTAAAGTTTTAAATCTGTTAGCCAACGATGTTCTTTTTCCAAAATCTCAAAACGAATTTTTTCACTTTTCTTATCAAGTTCTGCTTCTGGCACTAAAGAAGCTCCGTTAAATTCAAACCCATAAAAATTAATCTGTAATTTAGCACATATTTTTTCCACCGCCTCAATATTTTCTAAAACATCATCAACGAATATTATGGTTTTAGGGTAGTAATTCTTCTTGTGTAAAATCTTCTCTAATACTACACCTTTATCAACGTTTGCTGTAAGAATCACCCCTTCTTTCATCATTGGTATACCTTTCATAGTATTTTCAATATGTAAATCATCAATTAATATTTCCTCTTTTATGGGAGTAGATTTCATAAAATCTATATTTATGCCTTTCAGTTCTTTTAAACGCCAATCAGTAAAATCATCAATAACACCGAACCGACCTGTATATAATTTAGTCAGAGCAGCAGTTGGAATTTGTCTCTCCCATAATTTATTAAGTATATCATTTATATAGGGATTCACTAAGCGAATAGCACGATTTTTTAAAATAATACTAAAAAAAAGTTGTCTTTCTTCTCTGGTAAAACGATTTTTACTTTCAGCACGCCATTCACATCTATAAGGATGAGTTAAGCGATATTCATCTTGATCCATGATTAATACGTCATCCACATCAAAAAGCACTAAACTATCTTGCTCTAGTTTGCCTATTATTTCTGAGATTGCTAAAAAATCGGAAACTTTAGTTGTTTTAGTAAATGTATGTCTGTTCATGAACTCTAATAATTTATTATTTCTTCTAAAGAATTAGCAATTATAGCTAAATCTGATTCTCGTGTAAGGCTGTGATGTCCATCTTTTATTAACTTCATCACTACTATATCACTAGTAATTTTCTCTACCAGCTTACTTGAAATGCTGTAAGGCACGTCAACATCTAGCATCCCATGAATTAAATGAACAGGTTGCTTAAGATTAATACTATTTGAGTTTAGTAACAAGTGATTTTTAGCTTCAAGTATTAATTGATAACTTATTGGGTACTTATTGTCACAATTACGCCCACCAACCTCAAGCCATTTTTGTTGCTGCATCTGTATTTTTTGAATTTCAGTTAAATTTTTCCAAATAGTTTCTGTAAAATCTATTGCTGGAGCAAGAGCAACAACACCACAAATTTTACTGGGAAATTTCATAGCAGCAAGAATGGCAAGCCAAGCACCCATACTGGAGCCTATTACAATAGTTGGTTGTATATTCTTCTGCTCCTGCGAATTGGCTTTGCAAAACTGCGATTTATCTAACACCATCTCAACTCCCATAAGCCAAGAGCCAATAGTTTCATCTAGAAAATTACCTGATGATTTTCCATGACCAAAATTATCAAATGTGATAAAATTATATTCTTGTTTTTTACAGTAATTCTCAAGAAATACAGCCTTTGTACCATTCATATGTGACATTAAGCCATGTAAGAACATTACGGAGGGCATACTTTTTTTATTACTTTTATAATGATTATAAGTGATAAATTTTTTATTTTCTGTATTATATATTTTATTCATTTAAATTAGTTAATTAATGATTTCATCAGATTCACCCAAACGATACCATAAACCAACCGTTTTGCAAGTAGTTCCAGCCTTATTATCTGGCGGAGTAGAACGAGGGACAATTGAAGTGGCTAAAATGTTAAAAGAAGCTGATTATAATGTTATTGTAGTCTCCTCTGGTGGTTCATTAGTTGAAAAGTTAGTATCTGCAGATATACCACATATTTTTATGAATAGTGCTACTAAAAATCCTTTTTTAATATGGAAAAATGCAAGGACTTTATCGGAAATAATTAAGGAATATGACGTAGATATAGTACATGCAAGATCGAGAGCTCCAGCTTGGAGTTGCTATATGGCAGCAAAGGCTACTAATACCAAATTTCTAACAACATTCCATGGTATTTACAACATCTCAAATTTGTTCAAACATTTTTATAATAGTGTAATGATCAAAGGGGAGAAGGTCATAGCTGTGTCTAATTTTGTAAAGCAACATATATTATCTAATTATAAAATTCTAGAAGATCAAATTACTGTAATACGTCGAGGGGTAGATTATCGCTATTTTGATCCCAAAAATGTCACAGAAGAAAAATTACTAAAATATAGAAAAAAATACGGCCTATCTAATAACACTCCTCCTATAATATTATTACCATCAAGACTTACCAGTTGGAAAGGGCATCTTACCCTTGTTGAAGCACTTGGCAAATTAAAGCATCTAGATTTTTACTGTCTCATGGTTGGAGATTTATCTAAGCACCCAAATTTTACAAACCGAGTGAAATCTCTTATAAACTTACTGAAACTACAAAGTAAAGTTCAAATCTTTGGTAACGAAGTTGATATGCTCGGTCTTTATGGTATTTCAGATATAGTGTTATCTACTTCGATTGAGCCAGAAGCGTTTGGTCGAACTATAACTGAAGGACAATCAATGGAAAAGCTAGTAATTGCTACAAATATTGGTGGAGCTATTGAAACAATATCAGATACAAATACTGGATTTCATGTCAACCCAAACGATCCAATCGATCTCGCAGAAAAAATTGAACATTGCTTATCTATACTTAAAACCGATGAAGGTAAGAAAATACAACAAGCAGCAAGACAAGCAGTAATAAATAATTTTTCCCTTGATTTAATGCTAAGTAAAACCTTAGATTTATATAAGGAAATGCTCTAAGCTTCCTGCATAAGTCAATATAAATCATTATTTACATTGACTTCAATATCTATTATATCATACTTTTAACTTACAATTGCTTCGTCACTACTATATAACTCACCTTACGCATGGCATTTAAAAGTTACAGGAAAAACAGTCCGGCGTCATTGCTAGGAGCTACTTTAGTAGCGACGAAGCAATCTAATGAATGTGGATTGCCACAACCACTACGTGGTTTCGCTAATAGCGTCTTGTATTTTTCTGCAATTTTTAAATTGTCATGGGGGTTATGCCACAACTGTTGAAAGTTTGCAAATACCTATACCACAAAGTCATTGCGAGCGTAAGCGAAGCAATCCAAGAAACAATCTATAGATAAATGATGTTACTGGATTGCTTCGTCGGTCTTACGACCTTCTCGCAATGACGTATAAAGAAGCTGTATTTACTAACTTTCAACAGTTATGGGGATTATGCGTAAAGTGAGTATATAAGTAGTTCCTTACAATGACTTCATTTGATCCCCCGATTTAACTAGGATACTAGTGGAGAAAGACCGTAGGTCGATGAGACAATCCATAAAACTTATATAAATCAATTTTAATAACTGATATATGCAAAATATTCCAACTGATATTGAACAGCTTTCTGAATTAGAGGCAAAAGATTTACTAAAACAACTGGCAAATAAGATAAGAGAATATAATAACGCCTACCACCAAGAAGATGCCCCTCTGATTTCCGATGCTGAGTATGATCAATTATTTAGTTTAAATCTTGAACTTGAAAAAAAATTTCCCCATCTTGTACTGACAAATAGTCCTACTAAACAAATTGGTAGTTCTGCAGCAGAGAAATTTTTGAAAGTAAAACATATCAATCCAATGTTTTCCCTTAGTAATGCCTTTGATGCTGAAGATGTGTCAGAGTTTATCAATAGAATAAAGAATTTTTTACGACTTGATAGTTTTCCGCCTATTTTTTGTGAACCTAAAATAGATGGTTTATCTTTTTCTGCTACCTATGAGGATGGAGTACTCACCAAAGCTGCAACAAGAGGAGATGGTTTTATTGGAGAAGATATAACTGAAAATATCAAGACCATCAAGAATTTCCCTCATTCTATAGATTTGGCTTCAGCAATTTTGGAAGTAAGAGGTGAGGTTTACATTAATAAACAGGATTTCCTATTATTAAATCAAGCACAAGAATTATCCCAAAAAGATAAATTTGCTAATCCGCGTAACGCGGCTGCTGGGTCGTTAAGGCAGTTAGATTCAAAGGTTACAGCAAGTAGACTTCTAAGGTATTTTGTTTATGCTGTGGGGAGTAGTAGTAGTAGCAAAATAGCTGATTATCAAGACGCTTTATTAGATAAGTTAAAAGAGTTAGGGTTTATCGTTAATAATATAGGGAAATTAGCATATTCTGAAGATGATCTGAAATCTTTTTATGAATATTTGAATTCATCTAGAGACGAATTACCTTATGAAATTGACGGTATTGTCTATAAGCTAAATGATTTTGCTTTGCAGCAAAGGATGGGTTTTATTGCTAGAAGCCCAAGATTTGCTATTGCTCATAAATTCCCGGCAATAATTGGTCAAACTAAACTAATTAACATTACTCTACAAGTAGGTAGAACGGGTGTATTAACTCCGGTCGCTGAGTTAGAACCGCTTTCTATTGGGGGAGTTAGGGTATCACGAGCTACCTTACATAATTATCAGGAAATTACCAGAAAAGATATACGGATCAACGATTATGTATTTTTGCAGAGGGCAGGGGACGTCATACCGCAAATTACTGCTGTAGATTTTAGTAAGCGTTCTAGTGAATTACCAAAAATCGATATGCCGGTGCTTTGCCCATCTTGTGGGTCTCAGTTACATTATAATCAAGAAACCATAATTATTCGTTGTGACAATGGGTTGAATTGTCCTGCCCAGAATTATGAACGAATTTGTCATTTCACATCTAAAAATGCTTTAGATATAGATGGTTTGGGGAAAAAACAAATAGAATTTTTGCTGGAAAAATCTTTAATAGAAAATCCTGTGGATATTTTTTATTTACAAAATAATAACGAAAAAAACTTAGTCAAGCTCGAAAATATGGTAGGATGGGGGCGAATATCTGTAGAAAATTTGTTTACGAATATTGATAAAGCCAAAACCGTCCCCCTAAATAAATTCATTTATTCCCTAGGAATCAGGCATATTGGTGAACAAACCGCCAAATTACTTGCTCGAGAATTTCAGAATTATAATAATTTTATCGCAGCTATGGAATCTTTGTTGAAAGGTGATCAGTTAATTTACCAAAGGTTAAATGATTTGGAAGGAATCGGAGATAAGATACTGATAGATATTATCGATTTTTTTGATATTAAAGAAAATCTACAAATTATTCAGCAACTAAGTAAAATTCTGAATATTCAAGACTATAATCAACAAACAACAGAAACCGTATTAACTGGTAAGATTGTAGTATTTACTGGCTCTTTATTAACTCTCTCAAGAGCTGAAGCCAAATCTCAAGCGGAGAAATTAGGGGCTAAAGTAGCCAGTAGCGTTTCGTCTGCTACTAATTTAGTAGTGGCGGGTAGCGATGCTGGTAGTAAGCTCAAGAAAGCTAAGGAACTTGGAATTAAAATTATTGATGAAGACCAGTGGCAGGAGTTAGTACTCTTATGTAAAACTCCTTAGATGCCATATCGGTAATATAAATTATTATAAGAAAACTTGAGTATTTTCTAACTGGCGTTTATAATACCCCTATCATTTTGTAAAAATAAGTAACTATGATAAATCCACGTTTTTATAAGAAGTCTACCTCTTATAAATTATCAGAAATTATAAAGTTAATAGATGCTGAGATATTATGCTCCAGTGACTTGTTAATCCATGATGTTAAGTCGTTAGAAGAGGCTGATGTTGGTGATATAAGTTTTTTAAGTAATAGCAAATATATTACTCAATTCCAAAACACTAAAGCTTCATGCTGCATAGTTCCAGAGAATTTTTCGCAAGAGTCCGACAATGGAACAGTGTTATTAAAAGTAAGAAATCCGTATTTCTTTTATGCGAGATTGGTGGACTTGTTTTATAGCAGAGCAAAAACTTATCCTAACAGAATTATGCCATCTGCCTATATTTCGGATTCTGCCACTATAGGAAGTAATTGTTATATAGGACATAATGTTGTTATTGAAGATCATGCTGTAATAGGTGATAATTGTGTTATAGAATCTGGAACTTTTATAGATTATGGAGTAGTAATAGGTAATAGAGCGTTAATATACTCAAATGTTTCAATAAGTTACAGTATAATAGGTGATGATGTGGTAATATTACCGGGAGCAAGGATTGGACAAGATGGGTTTGGTTTTGCAACAGATAAAGGGATTCATAAGAAAATTTTCCACACTGGTATGGTTAAAATAGGTAATAATGTTGAAATAGGTAGTAATACTACTATTGATAGAGGATCAATGAATGATACGGTGATAGGAGATTTATGTAGAATAGATAACTTAGTGCAGATAGGACATAATGCTATAATAGGAAGGGGGACGATTATTGTCGCCCAAGTTGGTATATCAGGTAGCACTACAATAGGAGCATATTGTGCTCTTGGAGGACAGTCTGGACTATCCGGACATATAGTACTAGGTGATAAAGTTCAAGTAGCAGCAAAAGGCGGTGTTATAAAGGATGTTGAATCAGGAGTAACAGTTGGTGGGTTTCCTGCCGTACCGATTAGAGATTGGCATAGACAATCAATAATTATAAAACAACTTGTAAAAAACGGAATATAGATGAAAATTAATATTAGAGAAATAATGGAACTGTTGCCTCATCGCTATCCATTTTTATTAATAGATAAAGTGCTAGAATTTAAGATTAATGAATCAATTGTTGGCATCAAAAATGTTACTTTTAATGAACCACAATTCACTGGTCATTTTCCTACAGAACCCATAATGCCTGGTGTTCTAATTGTTGAGGCTATGGCACAGCTTTCTGCTATTTTGGTATCAAAATCAATAAACTCAACAAAAGATAAAGAAGTTTTCTTTATGTCTATTGAGGAAGCAAAATTCCGTAAAATTGTTGAACCCGGTGATACATTACATATTTATGCTAAAATAGAACAAAATAGAAGCTCTGTTTGGAAGTTTTCAAGTAATGCTAAAGTTAATGATCAGATAGTTGCAGAGAGTAAATTTACAGCAATGGTTAAAAATAGGAATTAATGATGGTATCACCAGCTATACACGCCACTGCCATAGTAGATCCAAGGGCTTCAATTGGTAAAAATGTCAGAATAGGTCCTTTTTGTACTATTGGATCAGAGGTGGTTTTAGCAGATAATACAGAGCTAAAGTCACACGTAGTTATAGAGGGAAAAACAAGAATTGGCGTTAATACAGTCATATATCCATTTGCTTCTATTGGTCAGCCCCCTCAAATAATTAAGTATGAGGGAGAAAAGTCAGAGGTTATCATAGGTAGTAATAATACTATTAGAGAATATGTAACTATTCAAGCTGGTAGTAAAGGTGGTGGTATGGTTACCTCTGTAGGCAATAATGGTTTATTTATGGTTGGAGTACATATAGCACATGATTGCATCGTAGGAAATAATGTAATTTTTGCAAATTATGCTAGTCTAGGTGGACACGTTACAGTTGGTGATTATGCTGTTATAGGAGGGCTTGCTGCTGTTCTGCAGTTCGTACGTATAGGACAACATGCAATGGTAGGCGGTGGGTCTGCAGTGGTGAGAGATTTGATTCCATTTGGTTTAGCCACAAGTGAAAGGGCATTTCTTGAAGGTATAAACTTAGTTGGGATGAAAAGGCGTGGCTTTGATAATCAAGAAACACTTGATACTATAAAAGCTGTAGATGAGCTTTTTATTGGTGAAGGTATTTTTACTGATAGAATTGAGAAAGTTTTAAAACGATATAATGGCAATTCTATTGTAGAACAAATTATCACTTTCATAAAACAGGATAGTACCAGAGTGTTTTGTCAGCCAAGACAAATTGATCACTATAAGACAAATAGCTAGAATGTTGCAAATATACTCTTCTAATTTCAAGAATTGGATTCACAAAATTTGGTGGTATTTGCGTACTCATGCACAAAGAGCATGCTGTACTCTCTTATCCCCTGTTTATCGCTCCCATTCTTCAAATCCCTTGACTGTAAAAAATGTACGTGAGTTAGGTTTGCCTCTAGCTTTACATTCTAGTTTCTCTAATCCTTTTAGTGTACTTGGAATTATAGCAGGAAATGGCTCATTGCCGATCTCACTAGCTGAGAGTTTCATTAAGCAAGGAGGACAGTGTTATATCGCAGCTTTAGAAGGAGAAGCAGATACTGCATTATACAAGAATTTTACTCACCAATTTTTTAAAGTCGGTATGGTTAGACCAATAATTGAGTATTTTCGTAAGTATGATGTAAAAAATATAATTCTTGCTGGTGGTGTAAAACGCCCTAATTTTAAAGCAATTAAAGTAGATTTAATGGGTTCAAGGTTACTTGCTCGCATATTGAAACAAAAGTTTTTAGGAGATGATAAACTTCTTAGTATAGTGACAGATTTTTTAGAAGAGAAGGGATTTCAAGTAGTTTCTAGTTATGAAATATTGAATGCAAAAAAGGATGTTATAACTATGATGATTCCATCAGAAATAGATAATACAGATATCGAACTAGGTATGAAGCTATTAGATAGTATAGGACAACTTGATGTAGGACAATCAGTAATTATTGATAATGGATATATTATAGGTATTGAAGCAGCAGAGGGTACAGATAATTTAATAAAAAGATGTTCATATTTACGTAAAAATTCTACAGGCGGAGTACTTGTTAAAATTATGAAGAAAGGGCAAGATGCTAGAATTGATATACCTACAATAGGACCAGATACAATAAATAATTTAGCTAATTATGGTTATAAAGGGGTGGCCATACAGAAAGAAAAAGTGATCGTTATTGAGCTAGAAAGAACTATCGAGCTAGCTAATAAATATGGGCTTTTTATTATAGAAAAATAAAATATTTATTAGAATGCTTTGTGTAGGAATTACTGGTAGTTATGCTTCAGGAAAAACTTTTGTCTTAAATTATTTAGCTGATTTATGATTTATGACTTTTTCCGCTGACGAATATATTAAGGGTATCTACAAAGAGCTGGCAATACAAAATATAATTCTTAACTTACTGCCTGAGCTAAAAATTTTCGATAAAAGAAAAATTGCAGAGCTAATCTATGCTGATGATTCATCAAGAAACGATCTGCAAAATTTTATTCATCCATTTGTAGTGGAAGGCTTGTCTCTTTTTAAACGACAAAATAATGATTCAGAAATTACATTTGCTGAAATTCCATTACTTTTTGAAGCTGAATTTGATAAATATTTTGATTTTTATGTTACAACATTCTGCTCAGAAAAATCTAGATTAAAACGTGCAATGTCTAGAGAAGGATTTAGTTTAACAACTTATAACAAGATCGCACAAATTCAATTGTCACAACAGATTAAAATAGCAAAAGCAAATTTTGTTATTAATACTGATGTTAATATAGTAGATTTAGATGGATAAATAACTCAACTAATACAAAAATTAAAATGCAGCAATTAAGAGAAGTAATTCTAGATACTGAGACAACTGGCTTAGATCCCAAAAGTGGTCATAGGATTGTTGAGATTGGGGCTATTGAGATGGTTAATAAAGTTCTAACCGGTAAGCAGTTCCATTTTTATATCAATCCACAACGAGATATGCCGACAGAAGCTTATAGAATACATGGTATATCAGGGGAGTTCTTAAAAGATAAACCGCTCTTTGCAGAAATTGCTGAAGAGTTCTTAGCGTTTATTAGTAGCAGCCAACTTGTTATACATAATGCAACATTCGATATTAAATTTATTAATTACGAATTATCTTTGCTCAAAAGACCTTATACAGAATTTTTAGAGCTTTCCAATACTATTGATACTCTTGCTTTGGCTCGAAAACTGTTTCCTGGAATGAAGGCTAATCTTGACTCATTATGTAAAAGATATAAAATTGACAATTCTTCGCGTAAGTTGCATGGAGCCCTTAAAGATGCGGCATTACTGGCAGAAGTTTATGTTGAGCTTACTGGTGGTAGGCAGATAAGCTTTAATATTAATAGTAAAAAGGTGCAAAATACAGGTAAGTTATTGGTTAGAACTACTATGGCAAACAAAAATGATATTATAGTTATCAAACCAACTAAGGAAGAATTGCAAAAACATAAAGAATTTTTGTCAAAAATTCTTTCTCCTATGTGGTTGTAGAGTTATATATTACATCAAATAATTACTTGAAGGATGTTAATTCCTTAAAAATCTCCCTGCAAGTTATAGCTAACCCATTAGTGTCTAGGAAAATGTTGGAGTCAATTATTCAAAGCAGAAAAGTCATAGACAAAATAAGTATGAGGTAATTTAAATATAAGGTGAATAGGTGATGGGACATCAACAAGAACAAAGAAGACTAACTAGAGAACAAAAAGCAGCTGTAGGATTATTTTCAGTTGGCACATTCCTAGAATATTTTGACTTAATGTTATATGTCCATATGGGAGAGCTTTTTAATGAGTTATTTTTTAAACCTACCGATCCTCATACTGCCTCTTTAGTGAAAGCTTTGGTTTTTTGTTCTACATTTGTTTTTCGCCCTGTTGGTGCCTTAATATTTGGTTGGTTGGGTGATAATATAGGGCGTAAATCAACAGTAATCATTACAACTTTTTTAATGGCTACATCATGTTTTATTATGTCTAATCTCCCTACTTATGCTCAGATAGGAAGCATGGCAGCATGGATAGCAACAACCTGTCGTATTGTTCAAGGTATCTCTGCCATAGGAGAGGTGACAGGGGTGGAGCTTTATTTAACGGAAACGATTAACCCTCCAATCCAATATGCAAGTACAGGATTAATGTGGGGCGCATGTGCCCTGGGAGGGTTAGGTGCTTTAGGCATTGCAACACTTGTTACTTCTCATGGTTTTAATTGGCGTCTAGCATTTTGGATTGGTACAACAATTACATTGTTTGGTTTTGTTGCAAGAACCAAACTTAGAGAAGTGCCAGAATTTGCTGATGCCAAATATCGAATAAAAAGAGTTTTTGAAAGAATTAATACAGATCCAGCTATCTTAAAAGATAATCCCCTTTGGCAAGCAAAAGTTAACAAAAAAACACTAATAGCTTTCTTTTTATTACAATGTGCTGCACCGGTATGTTTTTATTTTATATATGTACATTGTGGTAATATTTTAAAAACTAATTTTGGTTATACAACTTCGGAGGTTATTCATCATAATTTTATTATCTGTATGATAGAGCTGCTAACCATACTAGTATTTTGTTATTTAAGTTTAAAAGTGCATCCATTATTAATCCTGAAAATCGTACTATTAATATCTTCTATTTTTACCATATTTTGCCCATATTTATTGAATAATATTAATGCTCCTTATCAGTTATTTTTGATGCAATTTGTTATGGCGTTATTGCATGAATGTTTAGGTCCTGCTATGCCCATTTGTTATAAAAGCTTTCCTATATTTAAACGTTTTACCTGTGCTACTATGACATTTGCTTTATCTCGTGCTTTAATGTTTGTTATTACCTCTTTTGGTTTCGTCTATCTTATTGAATATTTTGGCAATTGGGGATTATGGTTTGTTATGATCCCTACAATTATTGGTTTTGCCTATGGGCTATTACATTTTGAAAAATTGGCAAAAGATTCTGGGAATTATCCACCTAAAAAACTTTATACTGTATAGCTAAATATCCTCTTGTCCTGACTTTCACAGTTTTTGATCCCAATGTAGGAATAATGCCTTGCATGATATTTTCTTCATACCCTACACTTTTATTACAAAATAAAAGTTGTAGTACTAATTTCGTAGGGATGACACAAAACAGGATTGTTTCGTCGCCACTAAAGTGATTCCTCGCTAATAATGCCAAGCTGTTTTTTCTATGACTTTTAAACACCATGCGTAAGGTATATTAATAATAGGTAATTTTTTACTTTAATCATGAATATCCGGTAAATCAAGGCAATATCCTGTGGAACGAACCGTTCTTATAAATACTTCAGATTCTTTATTTCTTATAGACGCTCTTATTCTATTTATATGTACATCAATAGTACGTAGGTCAATAGTCGTATCCTTACCCCACACTTTGTCTACAATATTTTGACGAGAAAATATTACCTTAGGTGATTTTATAAAAAGTTGTAAAATCTTAAATTCTGTTGGTCCTAAACGAACCACCCTACCGTTATTAGTTACTTTATAGGTGGTAAGGTCCATGCTTACTCCCTTATATTTTATAACTTTATCTTGTAGAATCAAATTAGAACGTCTTAATAAAGATCTTATTAAGATCATTAGTTGATCTGACGTGAATGGTTTAATAAGAGCAGCAACAAAGTTGTTGTCTTCTAAAGTGTAGTTAGACGGAGATTCTCCAGAATTTAACAAAAAGATTATTGGTACTTTCGCTAAACCGTTAATTTCTCTTATTCTAGTTGCTACCTCTGTAGCCACTTTATCTTGTACCATCGACTCTAAGATAATTATATCAGGGTGATTTGCAATAGAAGAAACTATTGCTTTTTCTACCGTAGTAGCCTTAACAAGATTAAACCACGCTCTCTCTATAACATTAGATAAAGAAACGTTAATGCTTTTAGTTGATTCTATAATAAGAATTCTAGGGGGTAATTTATCCAACATTTTAAATATCTAATTAAATAAAGACTTTAGGCATGACTAAAGTCTTCTCTTGTATACCCAAATTTGAAGAATTAAAGCGTAAACGTAAGTAACGTGCGTACCAATCTCCGAAGTTTTTAAAAGCACAAAGAGTATCCTTTAATTATGCAAGAGTCTAATGTTACATTATTGTAAATTATTGTAGTGATATTAACTTAACTTTTTAAAATGCAATATTATCGAATTAATTAATAAATTTCTACTAAATTTATTAATATAAGTCTATTAATTTAATTATTTGTTTACAATCCGTGCAAAACGGTTCCGATCTGCAATCAAAGGTTATTAGTAATTTATTAATTAATAAATATAACACTTGAATTAAATGTTTTTTATTGTTATAAATGACTTTATTTTGTAGCTGGAGATTCTTATATATGGCTTTTTACGAATCAGTTTTCATCATACGGCAAGATATTTCATCTGCTGATGTAGATAAAATTACCGATGATTTTACTAAAATTGTTGAGAATAGTGATGGTGAGGTTATTAAAACTGAATATTGGGGTTTAAGAAGCTTAGCCTATAGGATTGGTAATAACAAAAAAGGACATTATGTTTTCATGGGACTTAAAACTGATTTTTCAGTAATAACTGAAATGGAAAGGAAAATGAAGCTAAGTGAAAATATTATTAGGTTCATTAATATAAATGTTGATTCAATAAGTGCTGAACCTTCACCGATTCTAAGAAGTAAAAGTTTAGACCATGAAAAAATAGTTGATGTAACAATTAATAAAGACTCAATGTAATAAAATGGGAAAAGATTAAAATGTTTGAAAATGACACTACTGACTCCAAGTCAATGACTAGAATGGCTGATAGAACTAATAAAAGGGTGTTTTTTAGGAAACGTAAGGGCTGTCCCCTTTCTATTGAAAATGCTCCAATAATTGATTATAAGAATCCTGACTTATTAATAAAATTTGTATCGGAAGGTGGTAGAATGTTGCCTAGTAGGATCACTAATGTATGTGCTAAAAAACAAAGAAAACTAAAAAATGCTATAAAAATTGCTAGAATTCTAGCATTATTGCCTTTTGTGTTTCAAGTTTGAGCAGAGGAATAAAATGGAAGTTATTTTAATTAAACCCGTAAGAAAGCTCGGAAAAATTGCAGAAATTCTTAAAGTAAAAAGGGGATTCGCTCGTAATTATCTTATCCCCAAGAAACTAGCAATTAGGGCAACAGAACCTAATAAACAGTTCATAGAAGCTCAAAAACATGAGCTTGAAGCAAAGGATCTAAAAATAAGATCTGAGGCAGAAGCTATTAATAATATTATAAGTAATAAAGAATTGGTATTTATTAGACAATCTGCTGATGATGGTCGATTGTTTGGTTCAGTGAATAATAAAGAAATCGCCGAAAGTTTATCTAATGGTTCTTCACAGTCAATATCACATTTAAATATCATTCTTAAGAAGCCGATAAAGTCAACAGGTGCATTCGTGGTAGAGGTAAGGTTGCACGCTGATCTTAACACCAATATAACGGTAATTGTGGCAAGATCAGAATCTGAAGCACAAGATTATGCAAGAATCAATAAGCAAGAGGTTACTAGCCCCATTGATGGTCTTGAGCAGCAAGAAATCTCTACTTCTAACAATGTGGAGCAGTTATAACCCGACTAGTATATTTATCCATACATGACGCTTTGTACTTTTCTGCAATTTTTAAATTGCCATGTGAATTATGCACAAGGTGAGTAGTTAATCATCTCTGACAGTCTCCTAGTTATAAGAGCCTAGCCCGGATATTGCATGATAGAAATGAACCAATTGTGCTAGCCCTTGTCTCATGAGGGCTACAGGCTAAAATATATAAAATTTTAAATATACAATTTGTATTTTTGTGCAATTCTTCCAAACTCCTTATATTACAAGGGATTCAGAGATAAATATTGATACCTTCATGCAATATCCGGGCTAGTGCATTCCTTATTTTAGCTATAGTTTCTCCCTAGCAACTCATCAAAGATTTTTGTAAGTTCTGCCCAAATAAGCACGTCACAACCATCTTCCAAAGCCCAAATCCATGAGAGTATAACTTGAACAAAACACCAATCGCTAATTCGTTGAGTATCTAAACCCAAGAGAGTTGCAAATTTAGTAATGCGATTGGCAATAATAGTGTCAACATTTTTTACGCCAAGAAGTTCAGGAAAAGGGTTGCGAATAAATGCTGCTACTTCATAGGATTGTTCACCAATAACCCCTTTAGGATCAATAATCACCCAGTCATCACCGTCTTGCAGAATATTATCATGATGTAAGTCACCATGCAGTAAAACTAACCGTGACGATGTGTTAAGTAGTTTATCTCGCAATTTCCGAGCTTTTTCTAAATAATAAGTTGGTATATCCCATTCTTTATCTAACACTGTCAGCCAATCTTTGACATAAGGAAAACATTCTATGGGTAACAAAGAATCTTGGTGTAATCTTGTCATTACATCGCATGCTATTTGAATAGCCTCATAATCTTTGGTAAAAAAATAGGATTTTAATGATATACCAGAAACAGCCCTTGCAAGTAGTAGTAAGCCTTGGCTTTCAGCCAAAACTTTCACACTGCCAAATCCCAGAAAAACTTTCAAAGCTAATAGTTCTCTCTTAAGCCCATCAATATCTAGCCCCAACTTTAAAATAATCGGTTGTTCACCTTGAAAACCTTCTAGAACATAGTGGTAGCTCAAATTATCAACTAACTTTAAGTTAGACAAACCATACTCTTCAGCCAATTCATCGATAATTCTTGGTAAATTATCTAACCAAACTTTACCTTGATTACCATAGATATTAATGATGTTAGTTTTAAATGTTTTCATATTGATAGATTTGCGTTTTTCATAGTAGAACAAATTAACAATATTTGCTATAATAAAAATTAAGGTGATTAGTCAGGGCGATTTAAAAGTCGCAATTAATGGTAGAAAAATTTGTTTTAGAAAATGCATAAACGTCATTGCGAGGAGTCGCAAAACGACGACGCGGCAATCTAGAAGTTGCAGCGACAAAAAATAAATAGCCAGCTGTTTATTTGGTTCGCCATGCCACTTCGTGGCTCGCGATAACAATCATTCGTTTCTGTAATTTAGCGCCTTCTATCATTAGTTGTAATTTTTAAATCGCCTTGATGATTAGTAGATTATTATCTTTAACTTAAAACTTATAAAATTGATATTATGGGAATGAGCTTCAGCCACTTGTTAGTGATTTTATTAATCATCTTAGTACTTTTTGGTGCTGGTAAATTGCCTCAAGTAATGTCAGATATTGCTAAAGGTCTTAAAGCTTTTAAGGAAGGAATGAAAGATGATAAGAAAAAGGATGAATAAAAAGGAGTAGTCTAGGAGATTGTCGCTACACTCACGTGGTTTCGTAATGACGGAAGTATAGCTATAAATAACACTATACTCTAATTCTTATCGACCACTAAGTGTTTTAGGAATTTTAATTCAGCTTCTATCTCAGATTTTGCTAATATTATTTCTGTAAGCTGATATTTCTTTCGTTGCAAATCATATTCTCTCATATCAGCAGCAAAAAAACCAAATATTAACATAATAGCTATTCGACTGGCAAAAGTAAAATGAGCAAAACCTAAATTTGACATAGCTATACTTATTATTAAAGTAATTATTAGTGCTATCCACATTCTGTGATATAATGCCCAAAACATATTAAACAATGCAGCAAATAATGAAAAACCCTGTTTGATAATAATAAAATCATTATCTTTTTTTTGAGGATTAACATATATTGAATAAATATTCATAAGGGAATCTTGTAATTATGATACTGAATGATTACTTAAACACCATAATAATAAATAAACAGCTAAACATCAATATTTAAAAGATTATTTATGTCAGATAACTCATTACACGGGACTACTATACTGTGCTTAAGAAAGGGCGGAGAGGTTGTAATTGCCGCTGATGGTCAGGTCTCCCTTGGTAATACGATTTTAAAATCCACAGCAAAAAAACTAAGAACCATGCATAATAATAGCATTGTTGCTGGTTTCGCTGGATCTACGGCAGATGCTCTAACTTTATTTGAAAAACTGGAATTAAAACTAGAAAAACATTCATACCAGTTAGTAAGAAGTGCAGTAGAATTGGCAAAAGAGTGGCGTAGTGATAAATATTTACGTAAGCTTGAAGCAATGATGATTGTTGCAGATCAAAAAAATATATTAATTTTAACTGGTAATGGCGATGTGGTTGAACCTGATGGTCACGCTGCTGCCATTGGTTCTGGTGGATTATATGCACTGGCGAGTAGCCGGGGTTTAATGTCTTTTGATAATAACTTAACTGCTGAAGAAATTGCTTTAAAATCAATGCATATTGCAGCTGACATCTGTGTTTTCTCTAATCATAATATTATTTTAGAAAAAGTTATATGAGTACTAGTATTAAGAAAAAATCTGTGGGAGTAACTCCCTCTAAATCTGCAGGATTAACCTCCGCTAAATCTATGGGATTAACTCCCTCTAAAATCGTAGCTGAACTTGATAGATTCATTGTTGGGCAATATAAGGCTAAAAAAGCTGTTGCGATCGCTTTGCGGAATCGCTGTAGGCGTAGAAATGTAGCCGAACCACTTCGTCAAGAGATCGTACCAAAAAATATTTTAATGATTGGGCCAACTGGTGTAGGTAAAACTGAAATAGCTAGGCGGCTTGCTAAGCTTAGCGGCTCACCTTTTCTTAAAGTAGAAGCCACCAAATTTACTGAAGTGGGATATGTTGGACGAGACGTTGAATCGATAATACGAGATTTAGTGGAAATAGCTGTTAATACCCAAAAAGCTAATGCTAAAAAAGAAGTTATTGCTAATGCAACTTTAAAAACTGTAGAAAGAATATTGGATGCTTTAGTTGGCAAGTCAGCATCAGTTGAAACAAGAGAGAAATTCCGCCTTAAACTTGAAAAAGGCGAGCTTGATGAGAGTGAAATTGAGATCAGTATAACAGATTCAGGCGGCATATTTGGTGGTAATTTTGAAATTCCTGGTATGCCGGGAACTGCTATGGGTGTGTTAAATGTTTCTGATATGATCAGCAAAGCTATCGGTACTAGTAAAACCAAAAATAAGAAAATGCTGGTTAAAGATGCTATGTTAACTATCTTAGCTGAAGAATCAGATAAATTGATTGATCAAGAAAAAATTACTCAAGATGCATTAGTGCTAGTACAAAATGATGGTATAGTATTTTTGGATGAGATTGATAAAATCGCTTCAAGACCTGAGGGAAGAAGTTCAGAGATTAGTAGAGAGGGAGTACAAAGAGATCTGCTACCTATCATCGAGGGTACAACAGTTAATACCAAATATGGTCCTGTAGAAACTGCCCATATATTATTTATAGCATCAGGTGCTTTTCATTTATCAAAACCATCCGATTTATTACCTGAGTTGCAGGGAAGGTTGGCTATTAGAGTAGAGTTAAGCTCACTCACTAAGGAAGATATGGTAAAAATCTTGGTTGAACCAGAATCAAGTTTAATAAAACAATATTCAGCCTTAATTGGTACCGAAGGGGTAGAATTAAAATTTACCGATAATGCAATAGATAAGATCGCTACTTATGCAGCAAAAGTTAACTTAGAAATTGAAGATATTGGAGCAAGAAGATTGCATACTATTTTAGAAAATTTATTAGAGGAGATAAGTTTCAATGCAAGTGACATGAAAGAAAAGAAGGTAGTTATGGATGAGCATTTTGTCGACCAGCAATTATCAAAAATTATCAAAAATCTGGATTTAGTAAAATTTATTTTGTAAATGATAGTTCATCTTGGTAGTTTAACCTTTAGTGGTATAGACATTATTGATGTCGATGTGCAAGTACAGATATCGCCAGGTATACCTAATTTTACTATAGTAGGGTTAGCTGATAAAACCATTGGCGAATCTAAAGAGAGAGTTAGAGCGGCTCTGTCTTCCATAGGGCTTGCTCTACCTGCCAAGAAAATACTGATAAATTTAGCTCCGGCTGATTTGGTAAAAGAGGGTAGTCATTTTGATCTTGCTATTGCTTGTGCCATACTTAGCAGTATGAAGATTTTACCAGCTGAGGAAATGCAAGAATATTTGGTAATAGGAGAATTATCTTTAGATGGTTCTATTTTACCAGTCAGTGGAGCATTGCCTGCTGCTATTGGTGCTGCAGCTAGAAATAAAGGGCTAATTTGTTCAAAGCAGAATGGTCAGGAAGCTGCTTGGTCTGGTAATAATAATATTTTGGTGGCAGGTAATTTAATAGAGTTAGTTAACCATTTTAAAGGATTGCAAATATTATCATCACCAGAATTAGAAATTGATACTAGCATAATAAATTATCCTGACTTTAAAGAGATTAAAGGGCAAAAAACAGCCAAACGAGCTTTAGAAATAGCCGCTTCAGGTGGCCATAATCTATTAATGTTTGGTCCACCTGGTACTGGTAAATCGATGTTGGCACAATGTATACCTGGCATATTACCCAAGATGCGACCCGAGGAGATATTGGAGTGCAGTACTATAGCAAGTGTTGCAGGCAAGTTAGCCAATGGCAGATTGTCAAGGGTCAGACCTTTTCGCGCTCCCCATCATTCATGCTCGATAGCAGCTATGGTTGGTGGTGGGGTTGGTAAAAGAGTAAAACCTGGTGAGATTTCATTAGCCCATAATGGGGTGTTGTTTTTAGACGAATTACCAGAATTTCCACCCAATGTTATTGAGTCTTTAAGGCAACCGATTGAAACTGGGGAAATATTGATTGCTAGATCAAATTCGCACATTAAATATCCGGCTAACTTTCAGTTAATAGCAGCAATGAATCCTTGTAAATGCGGTTATTTAAGTGATCCGCACAAAGCATGTTCAAAAGCTCCAAAATGTGGCAGTGATTATCAGATGCGTATTTCCGGTCCGATCATGGATCGATTTGATCTACACATAAATGTCGGTTCTATCGATTCATATAATTATAGTTTAATAGGAGATGATACAGAAGAAGGATCTGAACAAATAGCCAATAGGGTCGAAATAGCTCGCAATATTCAACAAACTAGATATGAAGGGTATAATATCAAAACAAATAATCGTTTGGACGGACAGTTGCTAATCGAATACGCACTACCAGTAGATGATGGAAAAGATTTACTTAATGAAGCTGCTACCAAATTTCGTATATCAATGCGGGCATATAATAGAATCTTACGAGTTGCAAGAACTATAGCTGATTTAGAAGGTTCTCGCAATGTCTATAAGATACATATTGCCGAAGCATTAAACTATAGAAAAATGGATAATAATCTATAGCTAACCTGAATAGTATTTAGCTATATGATTACACAGAGAAGGAATTGCCACACCCACACTTAGTTTTTGCATTAGGATTGCTAATTTCAAAATAGGACTTGCCTAACTCTTCGATAAAATCTATTATACAATCAACCATGAATGACTGTGATATCGAATCGATAACTACTTTAGTATTATCTTGTTCTATAACACAATCATCCTTTGTTATGTCATCACTTGAAACCAGGGCGTAATTATAAACAAACCCAGAACATCCCCCTCCATCAACAACTACTCTAAGAACTAAATTAGGACTATTTTCCAGCTTGATTAACTCACTCACTCTTTTGAAAGCATTATCAGTAACTGTTATTGACATGATCTTGTATTGTTAAATATTCTTAAAATAATCTTAAAAACCTAATTTTGCAAGAGCTTCATTTAAAAACCTTGAAAAGCTCGGTAGGTGATTCTATACTACCCCTAATTTGCGGTAAATACAGAGGAGTTAATATATGCTTGCTTCATATGCAGTAGATCCCACCAATAGTAAGGGAAGATTATTTAACGAATATCCTACAGCATATAGAAATGAATTTGAACGAGATCATGATCGTGTAATTCATTCAAAGGCTTTCAGACGTTTGCAATATAAAACCCAAGTTTTTATTAATCATGAGGGAGATCATTATCGAAATCGTCTTACTCATTCGATTGAAGTTTCTATGGTAGCACGTTCTATTGCTAGAACTCTTAATTTATCAAGTGATTTAGCAGAAACTATAGGGCTTGCTCATGATCTTGGACATACTCCTTTCGGGCATGCAGGAGAGAGAACTTTGAATAAATGTATGCAAGATTATGGTGGCTTCTCCCATAATGCTCATTCATTAAAGATTCTTACTAAAGTAGAGAAAAGATATGTGGCTTATGATGGATTAAATTTAACATGGGAAGTGCTAGAAGGTGTTGTCAAGCATAATGGGCCTTTAATAAATAATATACCTGAATATATAGTAGAGTATGATTTACAGCATAATCTTGATTTAACTCGTTATTCTTCAGCTGAAGCCCAAATTGCCTCGTTAGCTGACGATATTAGTTATATTTCCCATGATTTAGAGGATAGTGTTGGTGCCAAGATTATTGACTTTAATCATCTGACGGAAATTAAATTTATTGACCAATATGCTTTTGAAATTAAGTCTCAGTTTGAAAATATAACAACATCTCGACTTATTTATGAAGTAGTACGTAAATTGATCAGCGATTTAATTGCCGATTTATTACTACAAACAAATAATAATTTACAGAAACAAAAAATAATCACAACCGATGATATACGTAATCTTGATTATCAGCTTGTTGATTTTACTGATGAGGCAAAAGATCGTATAATGGAAATCAAACAATTCCTATATGATAAAGTATATAAGTATAATAAATTGACTTCGATGGTTTTAAAATGCCAAAGGATAGTAGAAGAATTATTTAAAGTATATATGGATAATATTGATTTATTACCATTTAGTTGGAAAGAATTAATTATACCAGGGAATGTAAAATCTAAAGCTAGTATAGTAGCAGATTATATAGCTGGCATGACTGACCGCTTTGCTATTCAGGAGCATCAAGAACTTTATTCTTTCAATTCTAATAATATTTGATTTATGAATATATTTAATAAATTACGTAACGATATCATTAGTGCAGGCAGACAAATATGCGATAATGATGATATGTTACAATTGGCAGCTATTGAAATCCCTAAAGATAAGTTCAATGGTGACCTTTCAAGCAATATAGCCATGATTATTGCGGCAAAACAAAATGTTAAACCTAAAGATTTGGCCATTAGATTTAAGGAAATATTAACACCTCTACCATATATCGCCTCTATAGAAGTTGCTGGTCCAGGATTTATTAATTTTACTATTAAAGCAGATATGTGGCAGAACTCTATTAATGACATATTACTAGATAAAGAAGAGTTTTTTAAGATTAATTTTGGTAATAATCAAAAGGTCAATATTGAATATGTCTCTGCAAATCCAACAGGTCCTTTGCATATTGGTCATGCTAGAGGGGCTGTTTATGGTGATGCCTTAGCCAAAATTCTAGATAGTACCGGCTATATTGTTACCAAAGAATATTACCTTAATGATGCCGGTTCTCAAGTGGATGACTTAGCTAATTCAGTTATTTTACGCTATAAGCAAGCATTAACAAAAGAAGAAATCGTAATACCAGAAGGGCTTTATCCTGGAGAGTATTTAGCAGATGTTGGGCAAAAGTTGGCAGAGAAATTTGGAGATAAATTATTAACGATGGCGGATAGTGAGCGTCATGAACTTGTTAAGGATTTTACAATAGCAGAAATGTTAGCGATGATTAGGCATGATTTAAAGGAACTAGATATTGAACATGAGGTGTTTTTCTCGGAAAAATCACTGCATGATAGTGGTAAGATTGAGGAAGTTGTTCAATCTCTTACTAAAATGGGGCTAATATATGAGGGACAGTTGCCCCCTCCTAAAAGTAATGTAGATGAAATTTGGGACTCAAGAACTCAGAGATTGTTTAAATCTACTGCCTTTGGCGATAATCAAGATAGACCAATAGAAAAATCTGATGGTAGTTGGTCATATTTTGCCTCTGATTTAGCTTATGCTAAGGATAAAATAGATCGCGGATTTAATCATCTAGTTTATGTTTTAGGAGCAGATCATTGTGGTTATGTCAAAAGAATTGAGGCGATAGTTAAAGCACTTGGTGGAGAAAAAGTTAAAGTTGATGTTAAAATTTGCCAATTAGTAAATTTCGTTGAGAATGGTATTGCTGTAAAAATGTCGAAACGTAGCGGTAATTTTACTAGCGTGCGAGATGTAACAAATGAGGTAGGTAAGGACATAATAAGATTTATAATGTTAACCCGTAAGAATGATATTACTCTTGACTTTGACCTAGCAAAAGTAAAAGAACAATCAAAAGATAATCCAGTATTTTATGTGCAATATGCTTATGTTAGAACTATGTCTATACTGGAAAAATCTAAAGAATCTATACCAAAAGCATATAATAAATTCTTAGAAAAAGAGTATGATTTGTCTTTACTTTCTACTGAAGAGGAAATTGAAATAATTAAACTGCTTGCTTCATGGTCAAAAATTTTGGAAGTATCAGCGAAATATTTTGAACCACACAGAATAGCTTTTTATTTGATTAATTTATCTTCAAAATTCCATACTTTATGGAATTTTGGCAAAGAAAATAATGATTATCGATTTTTAATTGAAGATAATATAGAGCTAACTGTTGCCCGCCTTGCTTTAGCAAAATCTATTCAAAAAATTATAAAAGTTGGTTTTGATGTTATAGGGGTAACACCTCTGAATAAGATGTAGTTTATTCACAGTCATCCTGAATTGATTTCAGGAACTAAATTCAGGGCAGTTTAAAAGTCACAGGAAAACAACCTGCGTCATTGCGAAACCACGTAGTGGTTGTGGCAATCCGCTATTCATTAAAAATGGATTGTTGCGTCGCCACTAAAGTGGCTTCTCGCAATGATGCCGGACTGTTTTCCCTGTGACTTTTAAATCGCCCTGATTTATTTTAATAGCTAACTCGATTAACATTACAGCTATAAAAGCTATTATTGAATTATTTGAGATTTCCCATTGACTAAAATAGATGGTGGTAATATAATGCCGACTTGAGTTTGTTTAAATTTTTTGAGTATAGGATATTTTTCATGTTCGCAATCGTCAAAGCAGGCGGGAAACAGTATAAAGTCGGTAAAAACACTGTCATCAAAGTAGAAAAAATTGATGGTGAAAAAGGGGCGAAGATTAAGCTTGATCAGGTGTTGATGATTGGTGAAGATTCAAAGCCATCTTTTATCGGTACGCCAATGGTTCAAGGAGCTCTTGTTACTGCTGAAATTACTAACCAGTTTAAAGATAATAAGATTATAGTCTTTAAGAAAAAACGTCGCCAGAATTATCGTCGGAAGAATGGTCATAGACAGGAATTAACTGAACTGAAAATATTGGACATTACTAAACAAATAGTAACATAATTAGTAACAGAATTTATAAGGATATTATAGATGGCAACCAAAAAAGCTGGTGGTAGTTCTAGAAATGGTAGAGACTCAGCCGGTCGTAGATTAGGTATTAAAAAATATGATGGACAATATGTTATATCAGGTAATATAATTGTTAGACAACGTGGTACTAAATTTTATCCAGGCAAAAATGTCGGGCTTGGAAAAGATCATACGTTATTTGCCTTGATTACAGGTAAAGTAGAATTCTCTAATAGGAGAACCCATAAAATAGTCAATGTGGTGTGATTAACTATTAGTGCTGCCCCTGCCTAACTTAAATGCCATCCCTCAACTTGAGTGTTATCCCTACTGCGGTGCAGGTTATAGATTAAAGGTGTCAAAAGTTATAAGAGGGAGCGGCTTTAGGCAGGGCAATGTCATTGCGAGGAAGACCTTAGGTCGACGAAGCAATCCACAAAAGCAACTAAAAATGGATTACTTCGTCGGCTTATGCCTCTTCGCAATGATCTCGGTTATTTTTTTACAATTTTTAAGTTGCTCTAATGACCTCTAAATCAACTTCCTCTTCTAACTTTCGACAGCCGTGGGTTCTAGATTAGCGCCTACGATACGCGGGAATGACAAGAAAGTGTAGGAATTGCTAACATATGTAGGAAGTCTAAAACATTTTTAACAACATCTCTTCAGATTTATGTCAATAATAGTTCAGAAATTTGGTGGGACTTCCGTTGCTAGCATTGCAAGAATAAAAGAAATCATTCCAATTATTAAACTTGAGAAACAACTTGGTAATCAATTAATAATCATAGTTTCAGCTATGGCTGGTGTTACCAATCAGCTTGTTACTTTATGTAATGAAGTTTCTAGTCTTAAGACTAATTTGGAGCTTGCAGAATATGATACCGCTCTTTGTAGTGGAGAGATGGTAACAGCATCCTTGCTAGCCCTTGAGCTGCAACAACAAGGCATAGATGCAAGATCTGTGCTAGCATGGCAGTTACCCATCCTAACCAATGATAATCATAGCAAAGCTTTGGTTGAGCAAATCTCTACTAGTTTATTAACAGAATGTCTTAAACAAAACATCATCCCGGTAGTTGCTGGATTTCAGGGTATCAGCAATAATAATAGATTAGCGACGCTTGGTCGAGGTGGATCGGATACTACCGCCTCGTTAATTGCAGCTGCTATGCAAGCTGATAGATGTGATATATACACAGATGTAGAAGGAGTTTTTACAGCCGATCCACGTATTGTCCCTGGGGCAAAGAAATTATTACAGATTAGTTTTGAGGAAATGCTGGAATTTGCATCTTGTGGGGCGAAAGTGTTACATCCACGCTCCTTAGAAGCGGCTATTAGGTATAACGTACCCATACGCGTTTTATCGTCGTTCTCACTACCATTATATCATAAAAATAATGGCACACTAATAACATCTAGAGAAAAGATTATGGAACATAGAAAAATTACCGGCATTACTTCCAACAAGAATTTATTAAAGTTAGTAATAAATTCTATTCAGTTAAGTTTTTCTAAGATATGTAACCTCATCGCTAACCATAATATTCACCTAGAATTAATGGAAAATATTGAAGAAAATAGACAATATAGTTTTATTATCCAGCTATCTGATAAAAATAAACTACAGCATTTACTAGATGAACTAAAAAATGCTAATCAGATAAATAATTTTATTATCGACAGTCAAATTTCCATAGTATCGATTATTGGTTACGGTATTAAAAATGATCATAACTTACTTGATATAGTATTAACTGAACTGGAAAAAGAAAATATATCAGTAAAAATGATACAAATTTCAGAAATTAAAATTTCTATCCTAATAAAAGACCTTGACACTGAAAAAACTATACGTTGTTTGCATCAACTATTTGAGTTAGATAAATAGTTTTAGGTCTAACATTACTATGTTATTACGAGGAGGTAGCTTTGCTGCAACGAAACAATCAAGAAAAAAGGAAATGATTAGATTTGGATTGCTTCGTCACCGCTTAGCTGTTTCTCGCAATGACAGAGAAGCCATATAGAGCCTTAACGGGTTAGCTATAATAATTAATCAAGTAGGGTTATTATGTTTTATAAACACAAATTTGCAGAACTTATTGTAACTTTTTTCTATGTAGGTAAAATAAAATATTGTCCTGGTACATTTGGCTCTTTGGTTGCTTTCCCTTTGTGCTATTGGATATTATATCTTTCCATGCAAGCAGAACTTATTAGTATCTTTATTATCGCTTTTTTAATTTGCCTATTACTATTTATATTAGGCACATATTTTTCCTCAATATACATACACTATAGTAAACGGGAGGATCCAAGAGAGGTGGTGATTGATGAGGTGGTCGGTCAAATGCTAACAATAATATTAATCTTTCCTTCCGTTTTTTTTATAAATTATTCAGGGGTTACAAAATATTTAAGTTCATCTGTACTAAATTTTATCTTTTTATTGGCTTTACCTTTTGCCCTATTCAGATTCTTTGATATCATCAAGCCATGGCCAATAAATTGGCTTGATGCCAATATTAAAGGTGCTATTGGTATTATGGTAGATGATATTGCTGCAGCAATCTTTGCTTCAGTTATGCATTATGCTATTACTTTTACTTTAATAGATTGGTTTGGCTCATAGCAACCTAGACACTTAACAAAGCTTATTCAATTGGTGAATAAAGTCCTTTATTGCAGGAAGTCTATTTTGGTTTCCTTAGGAAAGCTGGGATGTCATGGATATCAACTTCTGTATCATTTTTCTGAGGAATTGTAGGAGTATGGTTTTTGATTTGTTCCTGATTCTGATTAGTATTGGATTTTAGTGAATTCCACATTCTACTTAGTAAAGATGATTTGGCATCCTTGCTACTTATCGTTGGCTGATTTGGTATATTAACTGAGGTTGCTTGAATGCTTAAATTTAAAGGTTGCACTTCAGAATCTACTAAATTAGCCTTCTCAGCGATATATTGAGCAAAATCTGGAATCTCTTCTAAAATTGTTGTTTCTGTTAAATTAGGGGTATTGGCTACCTGCTCACAACTTGTAGGGCTACTCGTTACTGATTCAATAGGTTGGGACTTGTTGCTTATTACTTGATCAGCATCAATACCAGTAGCAACCACCGATACCCGAATAATACCATTCAACTCTTGATTAAACGTTGAACCAAAAATAATATTAGCTTCGTTATCTCCATCTCCCACTTCTTCTCTAATTCTATTAGCGGCACTATCAACCTCAAACAAGGTCATATCCGCACCACCAGTAATGTTAATCAACACCCCTCTAGCACCACGCATTGAGTTATGATCTAGTAGTGGATTAGAGATAGCAGCTTCAGCTGCCTTCACCGCTCTATCTTCCCCAGATGCTTCTCCTGTACCCATCATAGCTTTACCCATTTCACTCATCACTGTTCTAATGTCAGCAAAATCCAGATTAATAAGACCCGGCATGATCATCAAATCAGTAACTCCTCTAACTCCAGCATGTAGCACATCATCAGCCATTTTAAATGCATCGGCAAAGGTAGTACTCTCATTGGCTATACGAAATAGATTTTGATTAGGTATTACTATCAAAGTATCAACAAATTTTTGTAGTTCTAGTATACCTTGTTCGGCAGTTTTAATCCTGTGTTTTCCTTCAAAATGAAAAGGTTTAGTAACCACACCGACAGTAAGAATTCCCAGCTCCTTAGCGATCTTTGCCACAACTGGAGAAGCACCTGTACCCGTTCCTCCACCCATACCAGCAGTGATAAACACCATATTGCTACCCTCTAAATACCTTCTAATCTCGTCAGCTGATTCTTCAGCTGCTAAAGCTCCGACTTCCGGAGCTGCACCAGCCCCAAGACCTTGGGCAGTATTTTCCCCTAGCTGTATTTTATTGTCACATAAAGAATGCTCGAGTGATTGTGCATCGGTGTTGGCAACAACGAAGTTTGCTCCTTGTAGTTTGGCAAGTAGCATATTATTTATTGCATTACCACCAGCTCCTCCGACACCAAATACTGTGATAATTGGTTTAAGAATTATATTTTCTGGTGCTTTGAGATGTAAAGCCATAATAATATTTTACCTGTTAAATATAAATATGTTTTTAGTATAATGAAGAATCTAGAAATTTCTACCATAAAATAGATTTCATAAAGGACATCAGTCTAATTATACCATATTTTTTGCTACCACTAAGCTATCAAACTCATCGCCTGATAAAAAATTTAATTTTATAGCTGCTTCTCTTAAAGTTATTCCCTCTCGATAAGCTTTTTTTGCAACTTTTGCCGCATTATCATAACCTATATGTGGATTTAATGCCGTTACTAACATCAATGATTGCTCTCTCAGCTTATTAATACGCTCTATATTTGGCTCTAACCCTTCTATACAATGCGTAACAAAACTATTGATGCTAGAAGAAATTAACTCTATTGACTGCAAAATATTATAGATTATCACTGGCTTAAAGGTATTGAGTTCAAGATGACCATTTGATCCGGCTATAGTTACTGTAAGATTATTTCCCATAACCTGTACACAAACCATAGTCAATGCCTCAATTTGTGTTGGATTGACCTTACCTGGCATAATTGAAGAACCAGGCTCGTTTTCCGGTAGATGTAATTCACCAAAACCACATCTTGGTCCTGATCCCAACAATCTAATGTCATTGGCAATTTTCATTAAACTCCCTGCTATAGTATTTAGGGTACCAGAAAATTCTACTAATGCATCATGAGTAGCTAATGCCTCAAATTTATTAGTAGCACTTTTGAAAGGATGATTAGTATATGCAGCAACTTGATCAGAGAATTTTACCGCAAATTCCTTACGGCAATTAATACCAGTACCTACTGCAGTTCCACCTTGTGCCAAAAAATATACTCTTTTGAGTGATTCTTCAACTCGTTCTATGGCATATGCTATTTGCGTTACATAACCAGAGAATTCTTGCCCGAGCGTTATTGGTGTAGCATCCTGCAAATGAGTACGCCCTATCTTAACTATGTTATTCCAAGCTGTAGCTTTGGTATTTAATGCTGAATGCAGACTGGTTAATGCTGGAATTAATTGTTGTTTACTAGCCAGCACAGTTGCTATATGCATAGCAGTTGGGAATGAGTCGTTGGATGATTGAGCCATATTTACATGGTCATTTGGGTGAATTGGTGACTTACCACCCTTCTTGCCTACTAATTGCTCATTACCAATAGAAGCTATTATCTCATTGATATTCATATTAGTTTGAGTACCAGAACCAGTCTGCCACACTACTAAAGGAAATTGATCATCAAATTCCCCATTTAATATTCTAGTAGTGGCTTGGTCTATTGCTTCTGCTATTTCAGGCTTAAGATCACCTAACTCTTTATTAACTTTTGCTGCACATTTTTTTAAAATCGCTAGTGCCTTAATCAACTGAATAGGCATTTTTTGATTGCCTATCTTAAAATTCTCAATAGACCTTTGAGTTCCTGCTCCCCAGTAAAAATGATCATCTACTTTGATTTCTCCAAATGAATCGGTTTCAATTCTATAATTACTCATATAAGTTTTTCTTTTTCAACTTTGTTGTATTTATATAGATAACTTGACTAATATTGTCATTGTAAAGAGCCACTTTGGTAGCGACAAAGCAACCCAGAAAAGCGATCAGAAATGGATTGCCGCAGGCTTACGCCTCTTCGCAATGACGTAAATTTGCTATGACTAATCAGGCTAGCTATATTAGTTCACTTAATCTTTATCAATAGAATTACCTGAATCATCAGTGAGCAAGGTTTGTTCAGCAAACATGAAGAAAAAAGCTTTGATTATATTATTAGGGGTTTCTATAAATATAGCCCCATCTTGATAAATACCATTATCTTGACTGTATGGTGGAGCATCTCCCTGATTCAGATGTATATTATGTATACCTTTAGGAGGTAAATTGCTATGTTTTTGTCTTAGTTGTAAACCATAAGGCATTACTGACCTTGTTTCATTATTATTATAAGACTCACCTAAGATACATATTTTTGTACCACGTGTAATATGTGTGTCTAACAAAGATGAAATCTCTTGCCATGGTTTTGCTGGTGCGTTCCTTAAATAATCTATTTGAAAGATTCCACCACGAAGATAATCAAGCCTACAGGCGTGAGTTAGCTTGTCTAAGCAGAATAATCCATCACTTCCTAATTTATCTAAGTTAGTTAATAATTCATTGTTGCTCAATTGTTCGACATAATATATTTTAACATTAGCTGTAGGAGCGGACTGGGTATCTATATTTACTTGATAGTCTCCATCAGCTTGTACTATAAGGTTGTGATGAGTCCTTGTGTATTTTGTCCGATCTTCTAAATCCTCTGATACAATGCCTCTTAAGCAGGAGTAATTTTTTAACATAACAATATCCTTTATAAGTTTTAATTTATATTATACCAACTTGCCAGCGAGTCAATCATTATTAACAGGAGTGGCTTGTAAAAAATTTATTGATTCCTAATGCACTGATTGATTGACTAGTAAGAGTTTTACAAGTAAATTCTTTACTTGTTTGTTATAGCTAACCAGAATAAGTTTTAGATAATTCCTTGGTCATTGCAAGAAGCTACTTACTAGTAGCGATGAAGCAATCCAAAAAGTGAGTAGAAATGGATTGCCACTACACTCACGTGGTCTTGCAATGACGGAGATTATCTAGAACTCTAACGGATTAGCTATATATTTAAATTGTATACATGTATGCAAAAATTATTTGATAACAAAATTATCTCTCAAATGAATTCTCGTAGTTTATGTTTTGACTCTAGATTAGCTAAAGCTGGTGACATATTCTTTGCGATTAAAGGAGTAGATTTTGATGGTAATAAATTTATTGATGATGCAATAAATAAAGGAGTGAAATTCATTATTACAGATGATGCTAAGAGTTTAAGCAACCCTAGCATTATTGCCAATGATATACATGTAACTCTTGTGAGTGATGCACGGCTGGCATTGAGCCAAGCTGCTGATATTCTCTACCCTTTATTACCACAATATATGGTAGCTGCTACTGGTACTAACGGTAAAACCTCGGTAGTATCCTATTGTAGGCAACTATACACATTACTAGGAGTACCCAGCTGTTCTATCGGGACCATTGGCGTAGAATGTTCGGGTGGTTTGGATTTAACAAACATCCAAGAAATTTTAGACAAATCCCCGGCTCTTACTACTCTTGACCCTGTAACTTTTAGGCATATTTTACATAAGTTAGCGGAGATTAACACAAGATATGTAGCTTTTGAGGCTTCTAGCCATGGTCTAGATCAACAAAGATTATGTGGTATAAAAGTAAATGCTGCCTGCTTTACTAGCTTTAGTCAAGATCATCTTGACTATCATCAAAATATGGATAATTATCTTTTAGCCAAACTAAAATTATTTACAGATAATTTATCGCAAACAGGAGTTGCTGTACTAAACTCGGAAATAGAACAATTAGATTATATCAAAAGTTATTTACAGGAACGTAATATAAAATTTTTAACTGTTGGTATGAATGGTGATCTGAAAGTTATCGACAGTACAATTTGTACTTATAACGGGCAGAAATATAATTTTACTACCGATATAGTTGGTAGTTTTCAAGCAACCAACTTGCTGATTGCCGTTATGATGGTGCATTTGACTGGCTTTCCTTTGGAACAAGTGATACTAAAATTACCACAAGTTAAAGCGGTTAAAGGACGTTTAGAGAGAGTGGGTAATAGTAATATTTTTATTGACTATGCTCATACCCCAGATGCCTTAGAAAAAAGTTTACTAGAGCTGAGAAAAATAAAATCAGATAAAGGGTTATTGAAAGTAGTTTTTGGTTGTGGCGGGAATAGAGATAGTAGTAAAAGACCGTTAATGGGAGAAATTGCAGCGAAAATTGCCGATGAGTTTATTATCACTGATGATAATCCGAGAAACGAAGATCCAAAATCAATACGGCAGCACATTATACAAGCTATTATAGCGATCACTAATAGTTTTATAGAAATAAAAAATAGAAAAATAGCAATTACCAAGACGATAAATAATTTACAAAAAGATGATATTTTGCTGATTGCCGGCAAAGGTCACGAAAATTATCAGATAATCGGTAATGCAAAACTACCATTTAGTGACTTCGATGTAGCCAGTAAAGCTCTACAGAATAAAAAGATTCTATAGTAGAATTGATTGAATAAGGCAGGTACTACAACACCTGTTGCGCAAATGGAATATCTTTATCTGGAATATCCAGAATAGAACGCCCATCAAACTTTGATTCAGGAAAGTAGTTTTGATAAGAAGGAGCAATTGTTTTGTCATATTCGTTTGCCCAAATTGTCTTGAACCCAGCTCAAAGCCAATATCCATACCACCTGCGACACTGTTAACAAAGCTTATTCACCAATTGAATAAGCTTTGTTAACAGTGTCTAAACTGATGAGTAAAGAATTGGTTGATAAAGCCTACCATAATCTACATGAAGTAGAATCGAATTTTAGCAGTATGAAGACGGGATTGCTGGAAGTAAGGCCGATTTTTTTAAGGAAAAGCAATAGAACAAAGGGACATGTATTTGTCTGTATGTTGGCATTAAAAATATGACACTATATGAAAAATAAGTTGAAACATGGTTGTGGAGTAACTAAGGATGGTAAATATAATGTGACCATTGAGGAAGCATTAAGAGAGTTGGATAAAATATGTTTTTTGTATTATACTATCAAAGGTTGTAAAGTAGCAAGATTATCAAAATTAAGCGAGTTTCAACAAAATTTGTTGAATTTATTTGATTTAACTATGCCCCAAATGATAAAATCTGTAAAATGATAATGTATAGCCAGTAACTAAAATGTAAACTTTTGTCCTACACACCGCATAGCAACCCTACTTTGAAGCATAATCCTTGCTCATATTTATCTCGAAGACAAGTCGCGACTATATAATTCAATATTATTTTGTACTTAATTTTATATTTGTGGGTAAAAGTAAGACTTCTGACGGAGAGACTAATTCATGTTTTTAATTTTCTGAGATAATCTACTGATCTTACGTGAGGCTGTATTTAATTTGATAATATTTTTTGTTACACCTTTCATTATTTCAGATTGTGCAACAATCAAAGCTAATCTGGCTGATTCTTTTGAACCACTAGTAACTTCTTCCAAAACTTTTTTTAAATATGTTTTAATTCTACTCGATCTATTCTTATTTATTAAAGTTTTTTTGACTGTTTGTCTTATTGCCTTTTTTGCTGATGAATGATTAGCCATATTTATTATTTTCCTACAGATTCATTAATTTTGTTCTTCATGCTCATGACTTTCTACTTTTGGGGTCATACAGCCCTTACTATTTACATCTCTATCAACGAACTCAATATAAGCCACTGATGCCATATCCCCATGACGATATCCAGCCTTTATTATTCTAGTATATCCACCTGAACGCTCACTATATCTTTTGCCTAAAACGCTAATAAGTTTTTCAGTTGCCACTTTATCTTTAATTTTAGCAAGCACCATTCTTCTAGCCGCTAAATCAGATTTCTTAGCTTTAGTTACTAACACCTCAATATAAGGTCTAAGCTCTTTAGCTTTAGGTAAAGTAGTTTTTATTTGCTCATTCATTACAAGCGCCACAGCCATATTAGCAAACATTGCTTGTCTATGACTACTCGTCCTATTGAGTTTTCTACCCTTAATTTTATGTCGCATATTATTTTACCTTAAATTAATATGGATCTTCGTAACGCTTAGATAGATCCTGAATATTCTCAGGAGGCCACCCTGCTACGTCCATACCAAATTTCAAGCCAAAACTGGCTAATATATCCTTAATCTCATTAAGAGATTTTCTACCAAAATTCTGAGTTCTCAGCATTTCCCCTTCTGTCTTGATGACAAGATCTCCTATATAAATTATATTATCATTTTTCAAACAATTTTGAGACCTAACAGATAGCTCTAATTCCTCAACCTTCTTCAATAATGCCGGATTAAATGATAATTCTTCCAATTTATCCTGCTTATCTTCTACTTGATCTTCAAATGTAATAAATAATTGTAACTGATCTTGCAATATCCTAGCAGCAAGTGCTATAGACATCTCAGGTGAGAGACTACCATTAGTTTCAACAGTCATAACTAATTTGTCATAATCTGTAACCTGACCAACACGTGTATTATCAACTTTATAGGTAACCTTCCTTACAGGACTGAATAATGCGTCTATTGGGATTACTCCAATAGCTGATTCCGACTCAACATTACTCACCGCAGAAACATAACCTTTTCCTACCTCACACACTAATTCCATTTCAAGCTGCGCTCCTTTTGCCAAGGTACAAATTACATGATTAGGAGTTAGTATCTCCACGTCATGACCTGTGCCAATCATACCGGCAGTTACAACGCAAGGACCAGTAGCACTCAATCTTACAACCTTTCTTTCTGAAGAATGCATCTTAATGACTACAGACTTAAGATTTAAAACTACATCAACTAAATCTTCCTTAACACCAGTTATAGCAGAAAATTCATGCACTACCCCTGGTATCTTTATCGAGGTTATAGCAGCACCCTGAAGAGATGAAAGTAGAATTCTCCTCATAGCATTACCCAACGTTAAACCAAAGCCCCTCTCTAAAGGTTCAACTACAATTTTTACTATATTAGTATTTTTATCAGGACTGTCATAAACTATCTTAGAAGGCTTGATCAACGAGTTCCAGTTTTTATTTAATGATAACATTATTTACTACCTATGTCTCTATACTCTTCTTCTCTTTGGTGCCCTAACACCGTTATGGGCAACAGCTGAAACATCCAAAATTGATGTAACGATAAAATTTTGACTAAACACTGCACGCATAGCCGATTCCCTTTGTACCCCTGCCCCTTGCACTCTAATTGAAACAGTTTTAAGACCATGCTCTTTTGCTGCTTCTGAAGCTTTATCAACAGTTATTTGAGCAGCATAAGGAGTAGCTTTTCTAGCCCCCTTAAAACCATGTGTACCGGCTGTTGAGAACGCTATAGCATTACCTTGCACGTCTGTAAAAGTAACAATAGTATTATTAAAAGTTGTTTTTATATGAACAACACCAAGAGTTATATTTTTTCTTTTTTTCTTGATCTTAGTATTAGTCTGACTCATCATTATACCATATTACTTTGTAACTTTTTTCTTACCGGCAATCGCAACAGCTTTGCCTTTTCTTGTTCTAGCATTAGAATGAGTATTTTGTCCTCGCACAGGCAATTTTCTTATATGTCTAAGACCTTGGTAACTTCTAATATCCTTTTTCTTCTTGATGTTAAGAGTTACTTCTCTTCTTAAATCACCTTCTACTTTATATTCTTTTTCAATAATATTACGTAAAACAATAAGTTCTTGATCATTTAAGTCTTTAACCCTTTTACTCTCAGATATTCCACTTTTCTGACAAATCTTTCCTGCAGCAGAAGAACCAAGTCCATAAATATATGTTAAACTCACTACTAATCTTTTGTTTGCTGGAATGTTAACACTCGCTATTCTTGCCACAAATAATCTCCAAAATTTTGATAACAACCAAAAGGGAATAATATAAAAATATCCCTTAAAGTCAAATAATTTCTAACATTTTATCTAAAACACATTCTACTTCTTGCTTACCCTTATTTGCATCAACAACATAGAACTCACTATTATCCCTATAATAGCTAAGCAACGGATAAGTTTCTATCTTATATTCTTCTATTCTATGTCTAATAGTCTGTTCATCATCATCTTGTCGATGAATGAACCTATCTGATCCACAAACATCACAGATATTATCAATCTTAGGTTTAATAAAGTAACTATTATAAATTTGTTTACAATCTGCACAACTAAATCTACCTAAAACCCTCTTGATAATTACTTGATCATCTATGTCAAAAAATACCACTTTAATCTTTTGGTTAGCAAATTCTCTAAGAAAACTAGCTTGCTCTAAATTACGGGGGTAACCATCTAGAACATAACCATTTTTATACATATCTTGAGTTAAAAACTTTTTAACTACATTATTTACCAATTTATAAGGTACAAGCTTTCCTTGTGCCATATATTCTTGAATTAACAACCCCTCTTCGTTATTGACCTTTACCATTTGTCTAAATATATCACCAGTAGACACATGAGGTAATTTTAACTTTTTTGCCAATAACTGCCCTTGAGTTCCCTTACCTGAGCCAGGAGTTCCTATAAGCACTATAATCACTTTAAACCCATCTTTAGATATATAACATAATATATACTTTCCACTAAGCTATAAAATACATTATTTTAAAATTAGCTGCAAAATATTTCAGGATATTCATCTACTCACCTAAATATAACATTGTTCTCCCCTTATTTATTACCCCACTCAATCATTTATAGCTAATATGCTAACCCGTTAAGGTTCTAGATAGCCTCTCTCTGTCATTGCGAGGAGCTACTGTAGTAGCAACGAAGCAATCCTGTTTTGTATCATCCCTGTGATACGTAGAGGATATCAGATTTCCGCCTTACACAGAAATGATAACTTACAATTGCTTCATCGGATTACACCCTCCTCGCAATAACATTTAGGAACTTATAACAACATCAATAACCTATTTGTGTCAACTAATAACAGCAAACTAGTTTTTTAACTTCATTTTTTTTATTAGCCCCTCATATCTACTACTAAATAAATGAGTTTGAATTTGTGCAAATGTATCTAGAACAACATTGACAACAATTAAAAAACTTGTTCCCCCTAGAGCAAAAGATACGGCATATTTATTCATTAACATTTCAGGAACTACACATATAAAACTAAGATATATACCACCTATGACAGTTAATCTAGTTAACAAATAATCAAAATATTCCGAGGTATTTTTACCAGGTCTTTTTCCAGGAATATATGCCCCATATTTTCTTAAGTTATTTGCTGTTTCTTCTGAATTAAAGACTATTGCTGTATAAAAAAAGCTGAAAAACATTATTAACGCAACATACAACAAAATATACAGAGGTTTTCCATGCCCTAAATGGAAAGTTAATAAACTCATAATTTCCGAATTATTGCCAGAAAAATTAGCTATTGTTACAGGAAACAATAAAATTGAACTAGCAAATATTGGTGGTATTACCCCAGAAGTATTGAGTTTAAGGGGCATATGAGTTGAATCACCACCATAAATTTTATTACCAACCTGCCTCTTTGGGTATTGCACCAAAACTTTCCTTTGTGCTTTCTCAAAGAAAATTATCATGGCTATAATTAAAATAACTCCTAAACAAATAGCCATCACCACTATGGGAGACAAACCTCCATTTCTTGATAACTCAAACATACTTATAATAGCACTTGGTACTCCAGATACTATACCTATAAATATAATCAATGAGGAACCATTGCCAATACCTCTACCAGTGATCTGCTCACCAAGCCACATCAAGAACATAGTACCTACAACTAAAGTGATAACTGTAGTAACCTTGAAAAAAATCCCAGGTATAATCACTACAGGCCCTACATTAGTTACAACATGTTCCAAACTTATTGCAACACCATACGCCTGAAAAGAAGCTAATAAAACAGTTAAATACCTAGATAATTGATTGATTTTTCTTTTACCAATCTCACCTTCTTTTTTTAAATTTTCTAAGGGTTTATAGGCTATTGACATCAATTGAATAATAATTGATGCAGTTATGTATGGCATAATTGCTAAAGCAAAAATAGACATCCTACCTAGAGACCCTCCAGATAACATGTTAAACATACCAAGTATACCAGACTGATTTTGTTCAGCTACACTGCTTAACGCAACCGAATCAATGCCCGCTATAGGGATAAATGAACCAAATCTACATACTATAAGAACTAGGATAGTAAAAATAACTCTATTAGCTAGGTCTTTATTAGATTTTTGTGTGGAATTTAAGCTCATAAATTACAATATTTGACCACCAACCTGTTCAATTATCTTTTTAGCAGATGCCGAATAAGCATCTAACTGAAACGATAAGGGACTATTAAATTCACCGCTGCTAACAGATAATAACTTAACCAATAAATTACTATTCTTAATTAACCCTACTTCAACTAATTTCTCTTTTGTTATAACTTCCGTTGAACTCAAACGACTTTCTGATATTAAAAACTCTATATCAGCAATATTCACTACATTATATTTCTTAGAATTAGGACAATTAAACCCTCTCTTTGGTAACCTTTTAATCATTGGCATCTGCCCACCTTCAAAACCTTTGATAGCTACACCAGATCTAGATTTTTGCCCCTTAACACCTCTACCACATGTTTTACCTTTACCGCTACCAATACCGCGCCCTACCCTTTTTTTATCTCTCTTGGCACCAAAATTGTTAGATAACTCATTTAACTTCATTTTCTAAACTCTAATTTATATTTTCTACTTTTAACAAATGTTGTACCTTCTTGATCATCCCTCTAATAGAGCTGGTATCTTTTAAAATAACAGATTTATGCATCTTATTTAAACCTAAGCCTATCAAGGTTTCTTCCTGATCATATTTACGGCCTATAGTACTACCAATTTGGGTAACTTTAACCTTTGCATCATTCATTTTTTCTTTATCACTATTCATAGATTTTTACCAACCCAATTATTACTTATAACATTACTTTAACAAAAAACCCTTCTACAACCATCAATGTCATTCCCACACAACAGGTCAATTTAAAAGTCACAGGAAAATAGCCAATGTCATTGCGAGAAACCAAAGGCGACAACATCAATCCAAAACATTGCTGACGCCTACACCTAACCTCTTGGATTGTTTCGTCATTACTAAAATGGTTTCTCGCAATGACGTTGTGTGATACCCCTAATTCCAAACACTAATAAGCTTTCACAATTATAACATCTTTTTATCACACCACTAAGAATATACTCAAATTATTCTGATATTACTTCTTGTTGCCCTTTTATAGATTGAGTCGATATCTCATTTATGTTCTTTCCTCTCCTTTCAGCAATATTCTTTGGAGAAGAAAGCTGAGATAACGCATCAAAAGTCGCAGCAATCATTGCATATACATTACTAGAACCTAAAGATTTAGCCACAATATCATGAACTCCTAAAGAATCAAAAATAGCCCTCATAGCACCACCAGCAATAACCCCAGTACCCGCCTTAGCTCTTCTCAAAATGACTTTTGCTGCTCCGCTTTTACCAATAACGTCATGGTGAATGGTCCTACTCTGATAAAGAGGGACTCTAATCATATCTTTCCTTGCTTCTTGGGTAGCCTTAGCTCTAGCTTCTGTTACCTCTTTCGCTTTACCATGACCATAGCCAACCTTACCAGCTTTATCACCCGCCACAATACAAGCAGAAAAAGAGAATTTTCTGCCACCTTTTACTACTTTAGTAACTCTGTTTACATCCACCAAAGTTTCGGTTAATGCTTCACCCATATTTTTTTTAGCTTTAGCCATTTCTTAAACCTAAGATTAAAAATTCATTTTCTTTCTTGCTGCATCAGCCAATGCCTTAACAACACCATGATATTTATACCCCCCCTTATCGAATACAACTTCTTGTACTCCTTTAAGCGAGGCTCTCTCCCCTATTAACTCGCCTACTTTTGTGGCTGTACCAACATTACAGTTGGATTTTTTTAACTGTCTAATTTCTTTATCCAAGGTTGAAGCAGAAGCAATAGTTATTGATTGTTTATCATCTATAACTTGTGCATATATATGCTTTCCAGACTTAAAAACAGATAATCTTATTCTGTTTGATACCTTTGATATCTTAGACCTTACTCTAACCTTTCTTGTCTCAAATTTTAACTTTGAACTACGCATATTTAACTCTTAAATTTTAGTTTTTCTTCCCTTCTTTTCTTTGAACATATTGACCTTTGCGTTTAATACCTTTGCCATTATATGGCTCAGGTGGTCTCTGTTTTATAATAATTGATATAAACTGACCTAATTTTTCTTTGTCAACACTTTGCAATATAATCTGATTTTGTTTAGGAGCGGTAACTTTTATATTTTGAGGTATTTCTATTTTAGTATTATGACTTTTAGCAAGCATCAAGTTTAAGTATTTATCTTTCACCAAAGCCTTATAACCAACACCATTAACTTCCAGCTCTTCTGTAAAACCTTCATTAACACCTTTTATCATACCATTTATTATACTCCGTGCTGTACCCCACATGGATCTAGCACCTTTAGTCTCTGCTAATGGCTTGACAAAAAGCTGATTATCTTGCAATGAAATTGCTATACTCCCTGCAAAAGTCTTTGTCATTTCTCCCTTAGGACCGACAACATTAACTTTCAAACCATCAAGCTCAACTTTTACCCCTTCAGGTACAGGGACTGGCAATTTTCCAACACGTGACATTTTTATACCTTAAAACACTTTACAAATTACTTCACCGCCAATCTTTTGGCTATGTGCTTCTCTATCAGATAACACTCCTCTAGAAGTAGAAAGAATATAAATCCCCATATTGTTATAATATCCTTTTAGTTTATCAATGGAAGAATAAATCCTCTTACCTGGTTTTGAAACCCTATTTATTTCGCATATAGCAGGTTTCCCATTAACGGAATATTTTAAATCTACCTCAATGTGACTTATATTACCATTCTTAACAACTGTATATTCTTTAATATAACCTTCCTTTTTTAAAACATCCAAAATGGCACATTTTATTTTTGAAGAAGGTAAAGATATACTCATCAATTTACTATTTTGACCATTTCTAATTCTAGTCAGCATATCTGCTATATTATCTGTCATTGACATACGATAAACCTACTTTTTACCAACTTGCTTTAATTAAACCAGGAACCAATCCCTTACTACCAAGCTCTCTCAACTTATTTCTTGATAAACCAAATTTACTGTACACCCCTCTTGAACGTCCAGTCAGTTCACACCTATTTCGAACTCTATTCATAGCCGAATTCCTAGGTAACTTAGCTAGAACCATAACTAGCGAAAACCTCTCTTCTAAAGATAAAGTTTTATCATAAATCTTATCTCTTAACTTAGCACGCTTATTATACAAACTTTGTGCCATCTTTCTTCTTCTATTATTCTTTTTTATAGAACTTACTTTAGCCATCTTTTTTCTTCTAAAATTAATTATAAAAAGGCAAATTAAAGCCTGAAAGTAGTAATTTACCTTCTTCATTATTTGTAGCACTTGTAACAATCGTGATATCCATACCACGAATTACATCTATCTTGTCGTAATTAATTTCTGGGAAAACAATCTGTTCTTTTACACCAAAAGTAAAATTACCCCTACCATCAAAACTTTTACTTGAGAAACCTCTAAACTCTTTTATACGCGGTAGAGCAACAAGCACTAACCTCTCAAGAAAATCATACATTCTATCTTTACGCAAAGTAACTTTACAACCAACTTTCATACCTTCACGAAGTTTAAAAGTAGCAATAGACTTCTTGGCCTCAGTTATTAAAGGCTTTTGCCCTGAAATTAAAGTTAGATCATTGACAGCATTATTAATTATCTTAGAATCAGCAACCGTTTCACCAACTCCCATATTAACAACAATTTTTATAACCTTAGGTATCTGATGTTTATTATCATAGGCAAACTTTTTCTGTAAACTTGGTACAATCTCTTTACCATATAAATCTTTAAACCTGAACAACATTATTTACCTTCCTTACTGATAATTTCACCAGATTTTTTAGCTACTCTTACTTTAGAACCATCTTCTAAAAATTTAAAAGCAATTTTTGTAGGGTTACCTGTCTTAGGATCTATATGAGCAACATTGGAAATATCTATTGATAATTCCTTTGACACTATGCCACCTTCACTTGTTTTACTTGGCTTAACATGCTTGCGAGCAATATTCACACCTGAGACAATAGCTCTATTCTGCTCTGGGAAAACTTTTAATACTTTACCCCTTTTTCCCTTATTTTTTCCGGTAATAACAATAACTTCATCACCTTTCTTGATCTTTAACTTAATCATTACAATACCTCTTCTGCCAGCGACATAATCTTAACGAATCTTTTTGTCCTTAATTCTCTAGTTACAGGACCAAAAACCCTTGTACCTATTGGCTCTCCCTGCTTGTTTAAAAGTACCACCGCATTGGAATCAAACTTAATTGTACTACCATCCGCTCTTCTAACACCTTTTTTTGTTCTGACAAGTAGAGCTCTATGCACATCACCCTTTTTTACTTTACCATTTGGCAACGCTTCTTTTATAGATACCACAATTACATCCGCAAGATTTGCTATCATGTGATGGGAACCACCAAGCACTTTAATACACATAACCTTTTTAGCACCAGAATTATCTGCAACATTTAAGATGCTCTGCATCTGAATCATAACTATACTTCCACTTAAGAATTTAATAACGCAACAAAATAAACAATCTAAACAACAAAGTCAAAGAATAAAACTCACTATTCTCCAGCTTATACTTGAGTATACTTTTTTAATAAGTAAATGCAACATTTCCACTAAGAAAGAACCGAAACACACAAAAAAGCTGCACGGTAAATCTATCATTGAATCGATACCTTCATATTCCCTAATACTACCCACGACTTAGTCTTAGATATAGGACGACTTTCAACTATACTAACCTTATCACCATCTTTATATGTATTCTCTGGATCATGAGCGGCGTATTTTTTAGAAACTTTCACAATTTTTTTATACATAGGGTGCTTAAACCTACGTTCTACTTTAACTGTAATAGTCTTATCAGTTTTTGAACTTACAACAACGCCCTGTAACACTCTTCTCGGCATTTCTCTATTCTCCAGTTTTTGATCTTATGGTTAACTCTGTATTAATACGAGCTATTGTTTTTTTTACAAAAGAAAACCTACTAGTATTTTCTAATTCACCTAACGTTCTTTGAAATCTTAAATTAAAAAGTTCTTTTTTAAACAAAATTCTCTTTTTGTGAAGTTCTTCCACAGTCTGTCCAACTAATTCCTTTGTAGATAACCTCAAATTATTCATAACGCCTCACTATCTTTGTTCTTACAGGCAACTTTGCACTAGCAAGTTCAAGAGCCCTAGTAGCTACATCATCTGTAACCCCTTCAATTTCAAACATAATTCTGCCAGGTGATACCCTTACTGCAAAAAATTCAGTAGATCCTTTCCCCTTACCCATTCTAACTTCCGCAGGCTTTTTTGATACAGGCAAATCAGGAAAAATCTTAATCCATAGTCTACCCTGCCTTTTCATACAACGAACAGCCGCCTTTCTTGCTGCCTCTATTTGCCTTGCAGTAACCCTTAAACCATCTAACGATTTCAAGCCAAAGGAACCAAAAGCCAGCATAGTACCAGATTTCGCCTTTGAGGAGACTCGCCCCTTATGTGCTTTTCTAAATTTTTGTTTTTTTGGAGCTAACATTATCTTACTTCAAAATTAATTATGTTTCTTTCTATTTTCCACATGATCACCCCTATAGACCCAAATCTTTATACCTATAACTCCATAAGTTGTCATAGCTTCAGCAGTCGCATAGTCAATATTAGCCCTTAAAGTATGCAAAGGCACTCTACCTTCTCTATACCACTCTGTTCTTGCTATTTCAGCTCCAGCCAAACGTCCAGAACAAGCCACTTTTATACCTAAACCTCCTTGCTTAAAGCAAGCTTGGATAGCAGTTTTCATGGCTTTTCTAAAAGATACTCTTTTTTCAAGCTGTACGGCAATCGTTTGAGCAATAATAGTAGCGTCTATATTAGGTTTCTTTACTTCATGTATGTTAATATATATTTCTTCTAAGCCGGTAATTTTCTGGACATGTTTTTTTAATTTATCAATGTCGTTACCACTTTTACCTATAATAACTCCAGGCTTTTTAGCAAAAATATTAATTATAACATTTTTATTAGAAGGTCTCTCTATTAACACTCTACTAACTTGTGCTTGCACATAGTTTCTATTAATCAGATTTCTAACCTCTAAATCTTGGATAAAAAGAACTTTATAGTGTTTTTCAGCATATAACACCGAGTCCCAACCTTTAATTAATGTTGGTCCAACTCTAAAGCCATGCGGATTAACTTTTTGCCCCATATTTTACTTCCCCTCAACTTCAGTAACTGTAATATATAAATTACTAAAAAATTTGTTAATCCTTGTTGCTCTTCCTTTAGCTCTTGGCATAATTCTTTTCATCACCAATGCCTTACCTACCGTTGCAGAAGTAACAAACAACGTATCAATATCTAAACCAAAGTTGTTCTCAGCATTAGCAACAGCAGACTGTAAACATTTTTTTACATCTTCAGCAATTCTTTTCGGGGAAAAGGTAAGCTGAACCATAGCCTCCGATACTTTCATATTCCTAATAGAAGTTGCGACCAAATTCAATTTCCTTGGACTCACTCTAAGAGACTTAGCAATTGCTGTAGTCGAACCTTTATTCACCTTTACCATATTTATTTTCTCTTAACTTTTTTATCTGCACCATGACCATGGAAAGTTCTAGTCGGAGAAAATTCACCTAATTTTTTACCAACCATTTCTTCACTCACAGTAACAGGTATAAATTTATTTCCATTATGTACAGCAAATGTTACTCCAACAAAAAATGGTAAAATTGTTGACCTTCTAGACCAAGTCTGGATCATTTCTGATTTACCTGACTCAATCAATTTTTGTACTTTTTTTATCAGATAACCATCTACAAAAGGTCCTTTCCAAACTGAACGTGCCATAATTACTACCTAATTATTTTCTTCTCTTAATAATAAACTTTGATGTAGACTTATTCTTACGGGTTTTCTTACCCTTAGTTGGGAAGCCCCATGGAGTCACAGGATGACGACCACCAGAAGTTTTACCTTCTCCACCACCATGTGGGTGATCAACTGGGTTCATTGCAACACCACGAACATGCGGTCTCCAACCTAACCATCTATTTCTTCCCGCCTTACCTAAATTTGTATTTTTTTGATCAGGATTTGAGACAACACCTACCGTAGCTTTACAATCTAACGGCACCAGCCTAAATTCTCCAGATCGAAGCTTGATTTGTGCATACCCCGAATCCTTACCTACTAAATTAACCGAAGTCCCAGCAGATCTTGCAATCTGACCACCTTTGCCAATTTTCATTTCTACATTATGCAAATTAGTACCAATAGGGATGGACTTCAAAGATAAACAATTTCCAACTTTTATGTCAGCACTATCACTTGACACTATTCTATCTCCCACAACAAGCTTTTGTGGTGCTATAATATAAGAGTACTCACCATCATCAAACTTAATCAAAGCAATGAAGGAAGTTCTATTAGGATCATACTCTATTCTTTCAACAGTAGCAAATATCTCCTGTTTACTTCTTTTAAAATCAATTATACGATAAAGCCTTTTATGTCCCCCTCCTCTATGCCAAGAAGTGGTTCTACCAAGATTATTTCTACCACCAGTCTTACATAAACCTTTAGTTAAAGGTTTATGAGGTTTGCCCTTCCAAAGATCAGATTTATCAACCTGTATTAATTCTCTAAGAGACGGAGTAACTGGATTAAACTTTTTTAAAGCCATCTTATTTTATCCCCCCAGTAAAATCAATAGTATAATCTTTCTCTAGCGTCACAATAGCTTTCTTTTTATCTGATTGCCTACCATTGATACCCTTAAATCTTTTTTTCTTACCTTTTACATTCATAATGTTAACTTTCTTAACCTTAATCTCAAAAATTTTCTCAATAGCCATCTTGATAGAATTTTTCTCAGCACCATCAGCAACATGAAAAGTAAACTTATTTTGTTCGGATAAAATATTGCTCTTCTCAGTAATCACAGGATTCCTAATAAGATCATAATGTTTATAAGATTTCACTTCAACCTCTTTTCTAAAGCATCTACAGCTTCTCTTGATAACAAAACATAATCATGGCGTATTATATCATAAACATTTGTACCAATTTGCGGCATCGAAATAGTGTTAGGAATATTTTGTACTGCCAAAGAAAAATTAGTATCAACTTCATTACCACTAACAATAAAATAACTCTTACCATGAAAATTATTTAATAATTTTGCAAGATTAGAAGTTTTTGACTCATCTAATTTTAAAGAATCTACTATTAACAATTTTCCTTCAATCAATTTTTCTGACAATGCATGTTTTAAACCAAGTTTTCTAACTTTTTTTGGTAATTTCGTAGCATGACTCCTTGGTACTGGACCGTGAGAAACCCCACCCCCCCTCATTTGGACAGACCTTAAGGACCCTTGCCTTGCATTACCAGTACCTTTTTGCTTAAAAGGTTTCTTTGTAGTACCAGATACTTGCGACACTGTCTTCGTTTGATGTGTACCAGCCATAGCTTTTGCTCTTTGCCAATCAACAACAAGCTTGATAATATCTTGTCTAACAAAGTCTATGGCAAATATTTCATTATCTAAATCAACCTCACCAACAACTTCATTTTCAAGATTTAATAGTTTAGCTTTCATATAGTTCATCCTGCAGCTGTAATGGTTTTCTTAATGGCATCTTTAATATAGACATAAGCTCCTTTCGAGCCTGGAACATTACCACTAACCATGATTATACCTTTTTCTATATCAGTATCGACTATTTTCAAGTTCTGAATAGTAACTCTTGTACTCCCCATATGACCAGCCATTTTCTTATTCTTAAATACTTTACCAGGATCTTGTCTACCACCAGTAGAACCATGCGAACGGTGCGACACAGACACACCATGCGAAGCCTCAAGCCCTCTAAAATTATGCCTCTTCATACTACCAGCAAAACCTTTACCAATAGTAGTACCTACAACATCTATAAACTGCCCAACAATAAAATGATCGACATGTAACGCATAACCTACATCAAGGAAAGAAGAAACCGAAATTCTAAATTCCTTCAATTTCTCCTTTGGTGCAACATTAGCATTAGCAAATACTTGCCTCATTGGCTTTGTTACTTTAGATAATTTCTTATCCTTCACCCCAACAACCAAAGCATTATAACCATCCTTTTCTTGGGTCTTTTGTCCAACTACTTGACAATCTTCAACTTGTAGAAAAGTAACGGTAGTTCTCTCTCCCTTTTCATTAAAAATCGAACTCATACCAATTTTTTTAGCGATTAAACCGGTTCTCATCACTCAATACTCTCTAACTTAATCTCAACATCAACACCAGCAGGCAAATCAACTTTCTTTAAAGCATCGACAGTCTGAGGAGTTGGATAACTTATTATTAAAAGCCTTTTCTGAATTCTAATCTCAAATTGCTCCCTTGATTTTTTATTGACATGTGGAGACCTATTAACAGTAAATCTTTCAATTGTCCTTGGAAGCGGAATTGGACCAATTATATCGGCACCAGTTCTTTTAACAGCACCCACTATCTCTCTAGTACCTTGTTCAAGAGAACGGTGATCAAATGACTTTAGACGAATTTTAATTTTTTGATTATTTTTCATTAACTAAACCTTTTTATAAACAGCCCGACTACCCAAAACACTTTTAACAGATTTACTTAGATTCTTTATAAGAACAATTTGAATAATCCTAATTAAAAGTACTTTGCCTAGCCATAATCATCCTAAACTATTTCAGGATGATTATTTCTATGTTATTTTATAATCTTTGATACTACACCAGCCCCTACTGTTTTACCACCCTCACGTATAGCAAAACGCATACCTTCTTCCATAGCTATCGGAGAAATCAATGCAATATTCAGATTCGCATTATCACCAGGCATAATCATTGTTTTACCATCTTTCAAAGTAATTTCTCCAGTCACGTCAGTAGTTCTAAAATAAAACTGTGGACGATATTTATCTGTAAACGCTGTATGACGCCCCCCTTCTTTGGTGGTACGCACGTAAACCTCAGCTTCAAATTCAGTATGCGGAGTTATACTCCCAGGCTTAGCTAATACTTGCCCTCTGCACACATCTTCTCTTTTAGTTCCACGTAGCAATATACCGACATTGTCACCAGCTTCACCTTGATCCAATAGCTTCTTAAACATTTCTACACCAGTACAAGTAGTTTTTTGGGTATCTCTTATACCGACAATTTCCACCTCTTCACCAACTTTTATTATCCCTTTCTCAATCTTACCAGTAACAACCGTACCTCTTCCAGAAATAGAAAATACATCTTCTATTGACATTAAGAATGGTTTATCTGTATGTCTCTCAGGTTGCGGTACATATTCATCAATAGCATCCATTAATTTTCTAACTGCAGCTTCTCCTTCAGGCTTTCCTTCTAAAGCCTGCAAAGCAGAACCCCTAATCACTGGTATCTCATCTCCAGGAAAACCGTACATTGAAAGAAGCTCTCTGACTTCCATTTCCACTAAGTCGACTAACTCTGGATCATCAACCATATCAACTTTGTTCAAAAAGACAACCATTGTTGGCACACCAACTTGCTTAGCCAACAGTATATGCTCCCTTGTTTGAGGCATTGGACCATCACAAGCAGATACTACCAATATTCCAGCATCCATTTGAGCTGCACCACTTATCATATTCTTTATATAATCTGCGTGACCAGGACAATCAATGTGAGCATAATGCCTTCTTTTAGTTCTATATTCAACGTGAGCAGTAGCAATAGTTATACCCCTTTCCTTTTCCTCAGGAGCAGCATCAATTTCATCATAGTTAGTAGCCTTCGCACCACCTTCTTTTGACAATACTAAAGTTATCGCAGCTGTTAAAGAAGTTTTTCCATGATCTACGTGTCCTATGGTACCCACATTACAATGGGGCAGATCTCTCTCAAATTTTACCTTTGCCATAATTCATTCTCCACAATTTAAGATTTAATACAAATTTAACAATAAAAATAACAAATTTATCCCATTTCCAATTATCACCAATAGTTTTGGAGCGGGTGATGGGAATCGAACCCACGTGGCCAGCTTGGAAGGCTGGAGCTCTACCATTGAGCTACACCCGCGTATTTCGCCTAACCAATTTGTGGTGGAGGAAGAAGGATTCGAACCTTCGTACGCTCACGCGGGCAGATTTACAGTCTGCTGCCATTGACCACTCGGCCACTCCTCCAAAGAATTTACGCAAGTATTAAATAATCTAATCAAACGTAAAACGCAATATAAATTAGTGTAAGTGCCAATAAATCTTCTTCGCTCTTTCCTTGAGTGCTCTAAATAAGCTAATACTTAAACTTATATATACTTGACGCAAATCAATAAATAACAAAAGTATAGCTAAACACTATACAAATAATTTCTATTAAATATTTACAACAATTTAGAACGTTTATCTAGTTGTAACTTTCTATAATAAATAGTAGTTTGTGTCAAGAATAAATTACTATAGGTTCTAATAAGATGAGAAATAAATCTAAGATTTCCAAAGATTTCTACTACATATATGGCAAACATCCAGTATTTGCAGCACTAAGTAACCCCAAACGTCATATTCAAAGAGTTTTATGTACAAAAGATATTTTTAATTTGAACAAAAATTTAATATCTAATTATCCATATGAGATTACCAATACAGACTCCTTAACACGTCTTCTTGGCTCAAGTCATAATCATCAAGGAATAGCCGCTAACGTTAAAAACATTTTCTCTAATCGTATTGAAGATATTGACATAACTACTGCTAATTGTAAAGTTGCTATTTTAGATCAAGTAACCGATCCACAAAATATTGGTGCTATTATTCGTAGCGCGGCTTCTTTTGGTATCACAGCCATAATATTACCTACTGATAATGCCCCAGATGAAAATGCTACTATAGCAAAAACAGCTTCTGGAGCTTTAGAACTAGTACAAATGGTTAAGGTCACTAATTTAAGATGGTCAATAGAATATCTAAAAAAACATGGATTTTGGATTATAGGTCTTGATGGTAACGCAACGCAATCCTTAAATACCAAAATATTTTCAGATAAAATGGCAATAATACTTGGCTCTGAAGATAAAGGAATCAGACGACTAGTTAAAGAAACATGCGATTACCTAGTTAAAATACCAATTTCCAGTAAGGTAGAAAGCCTAAATGTTTCAAATACTGCTGCAATATTGTTTTATTTGACCTCATTAAGCCCAAAACCCCTCTAGCCTGAATATTGCATGAGAAGAGATTTAAGGTATGGTTGTATGAATTTTGAAAATTAAAAATTCATACAACCATACCTTAAATCTCTTCTCATGCAATATTCAGGCTAGCAAATAAAGATAGTTGACAAAACGATTACAAAATCGTTAACAAATCTTTATGCGAAAATTCTCTAAAAATCATCTTTTTATACCAAAAATTTACATCAAAAATCCTAAACTGCTAAATTTTATACAGAAATTTTTGTTAATTTATTATTAATTCTTAGCTTTTTTGACGGAAAGACTAGTTAGCTGGAGAATAATTCTCATCATGTTTAGTCAATAACTCACGAGCTATGAATAGGCTACCTGATATCTTCCCCACCGCTACTATTCCTTGCTTCTCACGAAACAAAGCCGGTAAAACTCCTTGGTAAGATATCTCCAGGTCTTTAATATCATCAGTAATGACAAAATTCACCTTATCGGCAGTAATTTTTTTAATTGAACCTATTTTAACTAACCCCCCTACCCTAAATTCTTTGCCAAGTTTTAACTCGTTAATTTTTGATGGAGGATAAAAAAATACTATATTATCCTCAAGATTATATAATATCATATATATTCCCCCGGTACTGCATAATAGGTAAAATAATATAATTTTTAATCTATTTCTTACCCTTTTTTGCATTAATTAACCTAACTTTAACCTTATTATAACCTAACCAACTTGTTGCCAATAATAAACCAAGAGCTAAAAAGGCAAATAGATACACAACTAATAAATAATTCATCTTAATATTTTTTTGGGTTTTGTTCCATTATTCTAATAAATTCTACAATCTCTTGAGCTGAATTATCTAAGTAGAAATGCTTTACGTACTTTCCCTGTCTATCCATTAAATAAACAAAAGAAGAGTGATCTAACATATAATCTTCACTATTATTGTCTATTTTGGCATAATATACTTTAAACTTATCAGCTACTTCTTTAATCTGTTGCTCACTACCTGTTAAACCAATAAATTTAGGGTTAAAATGCTTTAAATATTCCTTAAGAATATCCGAACTATCACGTTTGGGATCGACAGTAACAAAAACAAATTCAACATCAATTTTATATTTATCAAGAGTGTTAATGACCTCCGTTATTTTTTGCAAAGAAGTAGGACAAATATCAGGGCAATAAGTGAAACCAAAATAAATTAAACTCAACTTTCCTTTTAAATTATCGCTATTGAAAATCTTATCATCTTGATCAGTTAGCTCAAACTTTCCACCAATTTGCACATCATCATTATATCCTCCCCCCTTACCGGCAAGAGGTTTTTGTGGTGTGTCAAAGGATAACCAAAGATAAAGTGACGTAATAGTTATCAATAGCCCCACTGCTATAATAATCCCCACTATAATATTAGCTTGACGTTTCTCTTGCATTGTATTCTTCTTTAAGTTATTTATTTTACAATATCGATAGACTGTTTATTTAGTATCTGAGCTACTTCCAGTGCCGCATAAGTAACAATGCTACTAGCCCCAGCACGCTTAAAACATAATAATGATTCTATCAAAGCCGCCTGCCAATTTAATGCATTAGCATCTGCCGCAAGTCTTAACATAGCATATTCACCACTTACCTGATAGGCAAATATATTAGTATTAAAGCTACTTGCCGCCTGTGCTATGATGTCCAAAAACATCATACCAGGTTTAATCATAATCATATCTGCCCCTTCAGCTAGATCATGTTCTATCTCTAACATAGCCTCTCTGGCATTTCGTACATCCATCTGATAGGTCGCTTTATCTAAATAACCGGCCTTGTTACTACTTACCGCATCTCTGAATGGCGAATAAAAATTTGAAGCATATTTTGCGGCATAAGATAGGATATTAACGTTAATAAATCCTTCTGAATCTAGCATTTGACGTATTGCCATAATCCTACCATCCATCATATCAGATGGGGCTACAATATCAACTCCAGCTTTTGCTAAAACTAAAGCTTGGTCACACAAAGCTTTAACCGTTTTATCATTATCTACATCACCATTATGTAAAATACCATCATGTGCATGCGTAGTATAAGGATCCAGTGCAACATCACATATTATACCAATATCGATGTTAGCCTTTTTTATACTTCGTATAGTCCTACATATTAAATTATCTAGATTATATGCTTCATCCGCATTTTCACTTTTTAATTTTGCGTCTATACACGGAAATAGTATTATTGCATTTATACCATTTTCATAAGCCTGCCTAGCCTTCAATACCACTTGGTCAATAGACAGCCTATATATACCAGGCATGGTGGCAATCTCCTGACGCTGATTCTCACCTTCAACAACAAATAATGCTAACACCAAATCGTTGACGCTAAGACTATTCTCTGCCACTAATTCTCGTAGCCACCGAGTTTTTCTATTTCTTCGTAATCTTACTGTTGGATACATCAATTTCTCAAATTTTTAAGTTTAATACACGACAGGATAACTAAAGCTATCCTGTATTCACTCTATTGATGAATAATGAACTTTTCCATCCTCTCCATAAAATTCTTCAATAATATTTTCATTATCTAACGTCAAAAGACAAAAGCCATTTTGTACTCTTATATCATCATTCTGTGCCGGAGTATTTTCATGCCAAATTACTTCACTATTACCAGCAAAAGCTGAAGCATTACCATAGGGGATTGCCGCATGCCCTGACAGGCGTACTTTTACATTGTCAATATCTTGATAAACTGCAGCACAATGCAGATTACCATAATACCAATATTTTAGATTGTTACCTAAAGCACCCTTAACTTGATCCCAAATAGGCATTTTATTATTATTGACATAATCAAAAACACAGTGATGAGTTAAAACGATGGTCTTCTTATTTTTGAGAGCAATCTGCTTTAAAAATGATATTTGACTGTCATTTAATCTTCCATCCATATACAAATCCTTTACGTCAGAGAAATATGCAGAATCAAGGCCAACAATAACCCAATAGTTATTTTCTAAAGCAAAATAACTACTTTGTTGTTGTGCAAAAATTTTATCAGCCAAAGTAGTATTAAAATATCCTCTTGCTCCATCAAACATTTCATGATTAGAATTAAGTGTGAAATTACCTTTCGTGGCAGTTGGCCATAGTGATAGTAATTTGTTTCTTGATTCTATAGCATCTCCTGTGTAATAAACATCTCCTAAATGGATAGAGTAACATGGTTCAAGATTTTTAATATTTTTAGAAATAGTTGAAGCGACCATACTACCATCCCAATCTCCTGTACCAAAATCACCAAAAATGCTTATTCTAGCTTTTTCTGACATTGGTATTATTGTCGTCGACTCTCTAAAAGGAACGGGATCACTCATATTCTCTAGAAAAGTAATTAGGGATTCTGCCCATCCAATATCAAGTACTTCATATTTACCAAAACCAATAATTTGACCATTAGACCTTACTCGAAATGATTTATCTTTGCTTTCTAATATTCGATTAATTTTTTGTATATGCTCGGTATGTTTACCGTCAATAACAGACTTAACCAAAGAAAGTTCACTTATCTTCTCAATAGAATCGGGTCGTTCAATAAATTCTAAAAGATTATCATTATGCTTTGTTAATAATTCTTTAATATTAGAACCTTCTCTTATATTGCTTAGAAATTTTTCAAATCTCATTGCTGTTTCAGCTATATTACTCATAACTTTACCACGACTAAATTCCTCATCTTTTCACACCATTTTGTCTTTAAGCTGACACCTTATATCTACAGGGGGCATCCAATTTAACCTAAATTAAGTATACATCAAATTATTTCTGCCACTAAGTAAAAAAATGCTATTATTATATAAAATAACGCAGTGTGCAAGTTAAAGAGGAGTGATATTAAGTAATTACGATAGGCATATTAGACACTTAATATCTTTAAATTATGATATAAGTGTCTAATAGATTAGTTTAATACTAACCCGGATATTGCATGAAGGTATCAATATTTATCTCTGAACCCCTTGTAATATAAGGAGTTTGGAAGAATTGCACAAAAATACAAATTGTATATTTAAAATTTTATATATTTTAGTCTGTAGCCCTCATGAGACAAGGGCTAGCACAATTGGTTCATTTCTATCATGCAATATCCGGGCTAATCAGGTTAACTATATACGCAAAATAAAAAAAATACACTTATTGCAAATTAAATGAGTTAATACACTTAGTGTAGATATATTAATGTGATATAAAATAAAACAGAATATTTTTCCAAGGATTATTTACTTATGACTAAACTTACCACTGAAGAAATTAGAAATAAATTTATAAGTTATTTTGTTGCCAATAATCATCTGCATGTTCCAGCTAGCTCTCTTATTCCTCATAATGATCCTAGTTTAATGTTTGTTAATTCCGGGATGGTACAATTTAAAAATGTTTTTACTGGTCAGGAAAATAGAGATTATCAAAGAGCGGTTACTAGCCAGAAATCACTACGGGCTGGTGGTAAGCATAATGATCTTGAGAATGTTGGCTATACCGCAAGACATCATACATTCTTTGAAATGTTGGGCAATTTTTCTTTTGGTGATTATTTTAAGGAAGAAGCAATATATCATGCTTGGAATCTTTTAACCAAGGAATTTGCTATAGCTAAAGAAAAACTATATGTCACAGTTTACCATACTGATCAAGAAGCAGCTGCATATTGGAAAAAAATTGCTAATTTAAACGATGACCGAATTATTAAAATAAAAACCACTGATAATTTTTGGTCAATGGGAGATACTGGACCTTGTGGACCATGTTCAGAAGTTTTTTATGATCATGGAGAGCAGATAAAAGGTGGGTTGCCAGGAACGAAGGATCAAGATGGGGATCGCTTCATTGAGATTTGGAACATGGTCTTTATGCAATTTGAACAATTGGATAATGATACTAGGATTGAATTGCCTAAAAAATCTATTGATACAGGAATGGGGTTAGAGCGTATTAGTGCTGTGATGCAAAACGTGTATAATAATTACGATACAGATTTATTTAAGGAAATAATCGCCTATACCAAGAATATAGTAAAAGTTAAAGTTGAAGGAGAGGCTAAGTTTTCTTACCGAGTTATTGCCGATCATTTACGTGCTTGTGCTTTTTTAATTAGCGATGGTATCATGCCATCAAATGAAGGCAGAGGCTATGTACTTAGGCGTATTATGCGTCGGAGTATGAGGCATGCCCATATACTTGGTAGTAGTGAACCTTTGATGTATAGATTACTTCCCAAATTAGTAGAACTTATGGGAACAACTTATCCTGAATTAAGGAGGGCTGAGGATTTTACCAGTAATATTCTAGAACAGGAGGAAATAAGATTTAAAGCAACGCTTGAACGAGGTCTGAAACTGCTGGATGATGAAACACAGCATCTTAGTAAACACTCAGAACTATCAGGAGAAATAGTATTTAAATTATATGATACATATGGTTTTCCTGTTGATTTAACTGAAGATATATTAAAAGCTAAACAAATCTCCATTGATCTTGATGGCTTTAATGATAAGATGCGAGAGCAGAAAGAAAGGGCAAGAAAATCTTGGTTAGGTTCGAATGAGTCTAAAACAGATAAGATATGGTTTGATCTTAAAGCAGAATTTGGTAGTACCGAATTTTTGGGTTATTATTTGAATGAGGCGGAAGGTAAGATATTAGCTCTAATTAAAGATAATAAATTAGTTGATATTATAGAAACTAGTGAAGAAAAATTTATTGTAATTAGTAATCAAACTCCTTTTTATGGAGAGTCTGGTGGACAGATGGGGGATATAGGTTATATCAAATCTACCAACAGTAAAATTAGAGTAGTAGATACTGTAAAATATCTTGGTTCAATAATTGCTCATATATGCATTTTGCAGGAAGGAACTAGCATCAAGGTTGGAGATAGTGCCGATTTTGCTATTGATGTCAAATATCGTAATAATTTAAGAATTCATCATTCTGCAACTCATATATTACATGCAGTATTACATCAAGTACTGGGTAAACACGTAACGCAGAAAGGATCGCTCGTAGCATATGATCGTCTACGTTTTGATATTAGCCATATGGCAGCATTGACGACAGAAGAAATTATTTTGATAGAAGATAAAGTAAATCAGATTATTACGGACAATTCGAAAGTTACCACAACATTAATGTCAACAGATGAAGCTATTAAGGCAGGGGCTATGGCTTTATTTGGCGAAAAGTATGATTCTGAAGTAAGGGTGGTAGCAATGGGAAATCCGCTTGAGCTAAATTCGCTTGAACTCTGTGGTGGTACCCACGTTACTAGAACTGGCGACATTGGTATGTTTAAAATTACCAGCGAAAACGCTATTGCAGCTGGCGTTCGAAGAATAGAAGCTGTTTGCGGTGAATTTGTCTTAAAATTAATCAGGCAGAATGATACGGTAATTGAAAACATATCTTCAACCTTAAAAATAGGTAAGAATGAAATTATTGATAAAGTTAATAGTCTAATTGCTAGTAAAAAACAATTAGAAGATAAGTTAGTAGACCTTCAGGTTTCGATGCTTGACTTGAATATTGAGCAGATTGCCAAAGAATCAGTCAGTATCTCTGATATACAATTCATCTGTAAGGTAGTACATAATTTGGACAGTAAAATATTACGCTTATCTGCTGAACGAATAGCTGATAAATCTGATAGTCTTGTGATTATATATATAGCTATACCGGAAAAATCTAAAGAGGTTGGCGGTAGTGCAGGGCATAATTCTAGCAAATTATCGATTACAGTTGCGGTTAGTAAAAAAATCAGTAATAAGGTTCATGCTGGTAATTTGGCTAAAGAAATTTCTATATTCCTTGGCGGTAGTGGCGGTGGTGGCCAGGCTAATATAGCCCAGGCTGGTGGCACGGATGTAAGTAAAGTAGAAAAATTACCAGATATGATAAGGGATATGTTATCTAACCTCAGTTTGATTCACAGCAAAGAGTGTTAATATAGCCATGATAGCCAAACTATACTATTACACTGCTATGATTTCAAGAGTTGGGTAGTTAGAAGACTGTTCTTGATATTTACAGAAGATAGCATAGAATAATCAAACAATAAATTGTTTATGAGTTTATTATGTTACATGAAACCATTAAAAATAACAAATTTGCTTCTTTAGGAGAAAAGCAACATCCGTTTCATCTTGTTGATCCAAGTCCTTGGCCAATTCTAACTTCATTTGCCTTATTGCTATTAGCCAGTGGTGGCATAATGTTTATGCATAAATATCGGTTTGGTGCGTATGTTTTTGGGGCTGGTATTTTTTCGGTGATTTTTTGTTTATATTCATGGTGGAGTGATGTAATTAAAGAGGGGCTAATTGAAAAGTGCCATACTGAGCCAGTAAAAATTGGTTTGAGAATAGGTATGGCACTATTTATCTTATCAGAGATAATGTTTTTTGCTGCATTTTTTGGCTCGTTTTTTAAAGCAAGTCTTTTTCCTGTCGGAATGTTAGATGGTGTATGGGTGGTAAAACCTGGTATATGGCCTCCACCATCTATTCAAACATTTGATCCATTTGATATTCCTTTCATTAATACGTTGATTCTTTTATTGTCCGGTACAACAGTAACATGGGCACATTATGCTCTTGAGGAAAATAACCAGAAAGATTGTGTAACCGCTCTTGGCTTTACCATAATATTGGGGGTGTTTTTTAGTTTAATGCAAGCTTACGAATATCATCATGCAACTTTTAAATTTAAAGATGGTATCTATTCTTCTAATTTTTATTTAGCAACCGGTTTTCACGGTGTTCACGTGATAATTGGTACTATATTTTTAACCGTTTGTTATTATAGAGTACGGAGAGGTGATTTTGTTAAAGGCAATGGTCATTTAGGTTTTGAATTTGCTGCTTGGTACTGGCATTTTGTCGATGTAGTATGGTTGTTTTTATTCACGTTCATATATGTTCTTGGAAAATAAGTTCTAGAAATTAACTGGTTTGTAAAAATTGTGACTAAAACACCACGCAGGCCTTTACTACTCGTCAATTATTTAACTATATTGCTACCACTCTTAGATTATATTCTTGAATTATAAAAAGCTACCATATAGAATCAGCTGCATGTCTAATAATTCGTTAATGAGGTAAAACATGAATATTTATAGACCCTATTCTGAGAAATTTGATAGTAACTTTATTTGGCGTTTGTTGTTTACTATTTGCAGCATTGCTCTAATCATTACATCGGATGCTTATGCCACTGCTTCTGATCCAGTAGGTAAAGTGTTGTGTAACGTAATTCTAGTATTTAGTGGCAATACGGCTCGCGGTATAGCTATTGTTAGTATAATTGTTCTAGGGATTCAAACTCTCAGGGGACAATTAAAATGGGAAATTGCATTGGTTATTGTGACTGGTATTATAATATTGTTTAAGGCTCCTGATATTATAAAGATTGTAGCTAGTAGTGCTGGAGGTGATGCAACATGTGCTACCGAAAATATTACATAAAGAAAAACGCATCATTCATTGACCAATCAAAATGTATCATTCTATTGATCTCTCGGGGGTTCTTTGAGTTGGAGTAACACAGAACGTGTAGCTTATTTATGTTATAACTCTACAATAGAGGTACTATAAGTACCTCTATTTGTCAAAAAGTAAGTTGTCTATTTTTAGTTACTCACCTCCTTACACATCGCCTTTAAAAGTTATAAGGAAAACAGCCCATAGCAGCAACCATACATTTTTTATTCTATCGTGAAAGTGTAATTTGGTATATGTGTTGATTTAAGGAAAAAAACTGAACTCTAAGAATTATTGCGAGAAATACCTAACACTACAGTTGTAGATTTCAAAAACTAGAAACCATATTATAAAGAAAGCTCTCAAATTTTCCATAATTTATTCAGTCTACAACTGTAGTAGTGCTAGGCTGTGTAGTAGTGCTAGGCTGTGTGAACATTTCTAAGTAGGAGAGAAAAATTGAAAAATGTGATAGTGTAATTTATGAACAAAAAAAGCACTATCACAGATGAATTATTACATTAAAACAGAACCGAAAGCAGCAAAGGGAATATGATAAACATATCTATAAAGAACGTCATTTGATCGAATGTTTTTTTGGCAAAATCAAACATTTTAGACGAATCTTCTCGAGACTTGATAAAACTGCCAACTCTTTTTTAGCATTTCTTCACTTCGTTTCAACTCTTATTTGGTTGAGGTGAGAAATGTTCACACAGCCTAGGGTTATAAGAACAAACAACCGTCATCGCGACTTGTCTTCGAGATAAATATGAGCAAGGATTATGCTTCAAAGTAGGGTTGCTATGCGGTGTGTAGGACAAAAGTTTACATTTTAGTTACTGGCTATACATTATCATTTTACAGATTTTATCATTTGGGGCATAGTTAAATCAAATAAATTCAACAAATTTTGTTGAAACTCGCTTAATTTTGATAATCTTGCTACTTTACAACCTTTGATAGTATAATACAAAAAACATATTTTATCCAACTCTCTTAATGCTTCCTCAATGGTCACATTATATTTACCATCCTTAGGTTCTGTGAAGTTTTCTAACGAAGCCATATAAAAGCTCCAACAAATTGCAAAAAAGACAAGAAATCAGTAGCAGTTTTATCAAATCTCGAAAAAATTCGTCTAAAATGTTTAATTTTACCAAAAAAACATTCGATCGAATGACGTTCTTTATAGATATGTTTATCGTACTCCCTTTGCTGTTTTCGGTTCTTTTTTGATGGAATAACAGCTATACAATTTTGCTCTTCAAGCTGCTCAATAAAAGCATTGCTATCATATGCCTTATCGGCAAGGAGCATAGTATTTTTAATATCTTTAACCAATGAGTTGGCTTGTGTAATGTCATGTCTTTGACCTGCAGTTAAAATAAACTTTAAAGGATTACCAAGAGCGTCAACTAAGGCATGGATTTTAGTAGTAAAACCTCCTTTACTACGCCCTAAAGCTTCTTGATCTTGGCTATCTTTTTTATAACCTGCTGAGCATGCATGGGCACGAACTATAGTAGCGTCAATCATTGTTGATTCCATGTCAGGATTAGCTTGTACTTGCTCAAACAAATCGGTCCATATTCCTTTATTAGACCAAGTTTTAAACCTCATATGCACTGCTCGCCATGAACCATAAACACTCGGTAACAACCGCCATTGGCATCCTGAACGTGTTATGTACCATATTGCTTCAATAAATCGTCTAAGCTTATCCTCATTTCTTGTTTTTATATCTTTTCTTTTTCTTAATATTTCAATAATTTGTTGCCATTCTCTGATTTTTATATGATAATTCATTCCGGTAGTGTTTTTGATTGTCTAAAATAGAAAATACACTACCTCTCCTTCTTTTTAATTTATTTTTTTACAAAACTTCACAGAACCTAGTTACTCCACAACCATATTTCAACTTATTTTTCATATAGTGTCATATTTTTAATGCCAACATACAGACAAATACATGTCCCTTTGTTCTATTGCTTTTCCTTAAAAAAATCGGCCTTACTTCCAGCAATCCCGTCTTCATACTGCTAAAATTCGATTCTACTTCATGTAGATTATGGTAGGCTTTATCAACCAATTCTTTACTCATCAGTTTAGACACTAATTTTCTTGAGATATATACCCGATTAACCTGAAAAGTCGCAGAAGTGCTTAATGTTAATTGTCATAGAATCTTGCTAAGCTTTAAATTCAAATAATAAAAAATATATTAATTTATTAAAAAATTAATATAGACAATTATAAATTACTGTTATAGTCTTAATAATAACTTAAAGGTTTTATATAAATTAACTAGATTGCTGTGCGTAAAATATATAGTAAACCAGAATTGGGTAATTACTATAAACTGTATGTTAATGCTAGTCAGCACCGTGCAATCAACCTATATATGTTTTTTAATATGAAATTGCAGTTAAAAAATGCGTCAATTCTGCTCTTTTTACGTAAAAAATAAACCTTAAAAATGAGAAAAGATATCGTGAAACACATTAAATTAGGTGACAAAAACTAGCAAATTACCCGGCTCTATTCCTATCTTTTTGCCACCTAATATAATAGGTTTCACTGTAATTATTTAAAATATTATTAATCAGTGTCATTCATTTGGAGGGTGTTTTTATGCAAATAGAGTAATTCAGTCAAAATTAGGGCAAATTATACCATTCCAAACAAAGTCAGAACAATACAGGGGTTACATATGAATTCAAAAATAAGCATGTTATTCAATATTGGGTTAGCGCAACTAGTATTAATCAGTGCATGTAAAGCTGAGAGTAGCAGCTCACCACGTGCCAAACTTGGTGAATCTAGATTATCACCGAAAGTTCCTACTAGTAGTAATACATTGTCTGATAGAGCAATTGACTCAGAAAACATTCCACTGGATACTTTTAGTCAAAATCAATCTAGTAATGCTTCATATTTTGGGGAAGATGAAAATAGAAAACCATCATTATCAACGCTAAAATTGCCTGTAGTTGTTCAACAAGCACATAAAGCAAAGCTTCCACTTCAAGAATCGAATCAATTATCGCCATCCTCTATTAATAATAGTTCTAATCAACAAACACTGAATAAAGATTTGTATTACCATCTTTACTATAAGACGAAAAAGCAAATCCCTCAATTAGATCAAAAAATAACATTGGAAAACCTATTAGCAAAATTAGAAAATATGCAATCAATATATACACTATCATGCCAAAATAGTGGCGCTACTCTTGCTGGTTCTCCAACTACCATCCCTACTAAACCCACTACATCAACACCCACTAAGATTTCATCAAATCTTGTATTATCGCCTACTAATAATTCCCAATCAGATATGTTCAGAGATAGTTGCGATCCTATCTCTCCTATTAAGGAGATAATGAGTATTCCTCATAAAGAAAATAATTCATATAATATAATGGGAACATTAAGTAGAGTATTTCGTAAAGCATTTAGCCCAATATTCAATATTAGAACTTTATGGAATACAGATTCTCAACTTTCAGGAGCAAATTCTCAAGGTAATGAAGTACAATATTTGGTTTCTAAACTTGAGGGTTCTAGTATTACTGATTCTCCTGACTTAGAAACATCAAGCAGCGGAGCAGAACCGCTGATATTGCCAACAACATCAACGACGTCTAATACCATCATCCATCACCGGGGTCAATTGAAAGAATTAAAACAAAAGCGTAAAGATAATGAGTTAACACAGGCAGTAAAAAGACAAGAACAAGTGAATAAGAAGCAGAGACAGCGAACACAAGCTGAGCAGAATAATAGAGCAATTGAGCAGCACCCTATTGTTGCTCAGCAACTATTAGCTCCTGCAACTAATAAAACTCCAGATGTTGCATTGGCTAAAAACAATATTGAATCAAGTACAGTGTTGGATGAGGGGGGGTGGAGTAAAGTAGAAAATAAAGCCCAAAGAAGAGCTAGGAAAGTACAGGAAAAGTTAGTAGTAGAACAGAATCATGGAGCAATTGAGCAGCAGCCTATTGTTTCTAAGCTAGTTATTCAACAACTATTAGCTCCCATCATTAATGCTCCTGATACTACATTTGTTCAAAATAATACGAGATCAAGCATAGTGTCAGTTCAAGGTGAACAACAGGAAATGGTACATAAAAAGCGGAAAAAACGCAACAAGAGGAGTATTGCAGAACAAGCAAAATTACAAGAGAAGTTAGTAGTGGAACAGAATCATGGAGCAATTAATCAACAACCCGCTGCTCAGCCGACAGATCAACAACTATTAGCTCCTACAACTAATAAAACTCCAAATGTTGCATTTGCTCAGAACAATGTTGAACCAAACATAGTGTCAGATAAAGAGGACTGGAATGAAGTATTCAGTAGACAGCAGAAGAGGGTCAATAAGAATATTGCCAAACAAGCAAAATTACAGGAAAAATTAGTAGTCGAAAGCATAGCGCCAGTTCAAGGTGAGCAACAGGACATGGTACATAAAAAGCGGGAAAAACGCAACAAGAGGAATAGTGCAGAACAAACAAAATTACAAGAAAAGTTAGTAGTGGAACAGAATCATGGAGTAATTAATCAACAACCCGCTGCTCAGCCGACAGCTCAACAACTATTAACTCCTGCAACTAATAAAATTCCTGATGTTACATTTACTCAAAACAATATGGAATCAAGTATAGTGTCAGATGAAGAGGGCTGGATTAAAGCAGAAAGTAAATCCCAGAAAAGATTTAGGAAAGATATTGCCAAACAAACAAAATTACAGGAAAAATTAGTAGTCGAAAGCATAGTGCCAGTTCAAGGTGAGCAACAGGAAATGGTACGTAAAAAGCGGAAAAAACGCAACAAGAGGAGTATTGCAGAACAAGAAGTACAGACACACCCAAAACAAGCAGTACAGACACAACTAGAACAAGAAGTACAGGCACAACCAGAACAATCAGAACAAGAAGTACAGGCACAACCAGAACAATCAGAACAAGTAGTACAGGCACAACCAAAACAATCAGAACAAGAAGTACAGGCACAACTAGAACAATCAGAACAAGAAGTACAGGCACAACCAAAACAATCAGAACAAGAAGTACAGGCACAACCAGAACAATCAGAACAAGTAGTACAGGCACAACCAAAACAATCAGAACAAGAAGTACAGGCACAACCAGAACAATCAGAACAAGTAGTACAGGCACAACCAAAACAATCAGAACAAGTAGTACAGGCACAACCAAAACAATCAGTACAGTCAGATTCAAAATCAGAAAGCTCAGACTTAGATTCAAAATCAGAACTGCCACCAAGTCCAACATTAAAGTCAAACATATCAGATGACAATGATATTACTTCCTGTAACAACAATGATGAATTAATATTGCAAGAACAAGTAAAAGCATTAGAGCAACAAACAATAGAAGTACAAAAACAAGTAACTTCAGCAACAATAAATTCAGTAGCGTCAGTTTTTGATTTTATAGAACAGTCTGTTCAATCAAGATTCCATCAACTTGATCTTGCAGTGCTTGCTTCTGGTGATGAAGATAATGTTGTGTCTAAAAATGTCTGGGTTAGTGGCACGATTGGGACATCTAAGTATAATGGTCGCAAAGTGTTAAGTAGATATACCGGCAGAACTAGTGCTTTAACTATTGGAGGTGATATAGAGTTGCAAGGTGGTAGCATTATAGGAGGAGCTTATAACTATGTTCTCTCTAACTTTAAATACAAGGATCGTGCTGATAAAGTTGCTGCCCACGCCCACGTAATATCTATATATGGTCAAACTAATTTGTCGGATAAATTAATACTACAAGGTGTTCTTTCCCTTGCTCTTGGTAATGTTTCAGCAAAAATACCAGTACAAAACCAGTTGGCTAAGACTAAATTTGCTAATACTTCGTATAGTACTAAGATAGTAGTAGCTCATAAGTCACAGATTGGTAAAATATTAATTACGCCAAATATTGGGCTAAAGTATGGAGGATATAATATTGCTGGATACAATGAAAGCTTTGAAACACAAAGTCTATCGGTTGCTGCTACTAATGACAAAAGAGCTTCTGGGATTATAGGGTTTGAAACAATTATACCAATGAAGATTAGTGATACTACCCAAGTGATTCCTGGATTGCATATAGAGTGTGAGAGATTTTTGCATAATAAGCAACAGAAGCTTCGTATGCAGATAGTGTCAGATTCCAACAGAAGAGAGGAAATATTGCTACTTGAAAAACCGGCTAAATACAACTACAAAATTGGCGGAACTATTACTCTAAAACGTGGAATGACAGAAATTATGGCAGTATATGATTATTTAGCTTCTAGTAATAAATATTCCAGTCATCAAGGTTCGCTGAAGTTGAGAGTATCGTTTTAACCTAGGCTAGCCCGGATATTGCATGAAGGTATCAATATTTATCTCTGAACCCCTTGTAATATAAGGAGTTTGGAAGAATTGCACAAAAATACAAATTGTATATTTAAAATTTTATATATTTTAGCCTGTAGCCCTCATGAGACAAGGGCTAGCACAATTGGTTCATTTCTATCATGCAATATCCGGGCTAATACTCATAAGCTTTTCTCCTCTAATTTTAATTAAAATTTTACAAGTTATTTGAATTAATAATATTGGTCAATTTTTCATGAAAATTGGGGCAAATTCCTCAGTACATGACAAAAAGATTAACATGATATAATATGGGCAATCTGGGAATTAATGGTTTAATAAACATGTCAATAATACTAGTTAGTTCCTTATGCATTTTATCTTGATTTAAATATGTTCTTTGTAAATAATCAAGTCCATATCTGAAAATTGACATCGCTTTTCTACCGTGGGCTTTCAATTTTATAGGTTTAATGGAATGTCTCAGTTTACCAGTCATAATGCCTCTGTAATAGTTATTTGTTTATCAATCCCTAAGACTTTTGACGGGGAGGCTAGCTATACTCTCAAAAACTTGCTATTGTGATTTCAGCTGGTATCTAATAGTAAGATTTAAAATCCCTCCACCAATAACTCCCACATAAATCTTAATATTATTCTTACCATTGCGTAAATGTGGTATCAGATCAAGTTGTGGTAACTTAGTAAGTCTATATATATCATCTGCTTTCACAAAATCTTCTTTATCAGTGTTAGAAATGTAAACAATACATTTATCAGCTTCATAATCTCTACATTCCATACGTTTAAATTCATGATTAGGGGGACCGGTATAAACAAGTTTATCATTGACTTTAATCATTAAGTAATCATCATAATACGAACCAGCACCACCTATTGTAAAAGAGGTTAGCATATTAGTGTTGGGTATATCAAACTCATAATTCGCTCAACGTAATGTATCTGTTAGATCTGCTGCAGAACCATGCGGACCACCAAGTACAAAGGTACCAGTTCTAGTTGGAAAATCATAGCTATTTTCAACAGGAAAATTACTTTTAAAGTTGTTTGTATATTCGAATCTAAGACTAGGACTTTCTTTACAGCCAACACCTTCAGGTAATGCTTCAAAAGCAACGGTTTTGGTAGCTACATTTGATAGACAATAACGTTGCAGTGGTTTATTCGGATCAATTAATACCCAACCAGGCTTGCAAGTTCCTAGTGCCAAATGACCTATTTCTGTTTTTGAGTCATTTGGGTTATCAGACTTCCATGTTGCGTTACCACTAATATCAGTTGGGGTAGAAATTGGTTCACATTTAGGGACATTAATTGGGGTGCAAAAACCTAATTCCTGTAGAGTTTTATCTCGGATTGCCTCAGTCTTCTGATTGTAGTTAGGAGTACCTTTTTTCTTATCAAAGGCATTAGTGTAATGCTGCCCGGTATTTATTGGGTTTCCTAGTGATGGGAGTGGATTAATTCTATCCTTGGCATCTATAGAAACTTTACATACTTCAACCCCTGCATTACGATCATTTGTATAACAATACACAGAATTATCACATGCATAAATCGTAATACCAGCACCACCATTTAAGCCTGATATAGAATCTGTCTTGTTACAATTGGTATCACTCTTTTGACGAATTCTAAGATTTAGATATTTGGGATCAGTCCTTTTTTCCTTAAACATTGAACAGTCAACTGTATCTGATTCAAGTAGTTTTGCTAGCACACAATTAGTATCATTTACTCCAGGAATACATTTTTCTGTATCTTTTGATTGTAAACAGCCATGTGTTGCCCCTTGAATATATTTACCATTTATATATTCAAGACCTTTCAAATATACCACATCTGTAATAGGGCTTCCTTTAGTATCATAGGGTATCTTGTCGTTTTTATATTCACCATATATCGTTGAAGGATTCATAGATTTTTCTCCAGAAAATGGCATAGCAGTATATATAGCTGGCGGGGTATTAGAAATATATGCCATAAAGGAAGTAAAATTATATCCTGCTAAATTTATTATTTCTTCTGTCTTCTGGTTATCAGGCGAGTGTACCGATAATGGTGTAACAACAGTGCTAGTTGCATCAACTATGCTCCCATCCTTATTTAATACCCTTATTGACGTAACAAATTGAGGGGTATAATAGCTATTATTAGGGCAAATAACTTCGGGATCTACCCCACACTCTTGGGTTAAGATTTGGTAGTCATCTGTCACTCTTTTTTCGCAACCGACCAACTGTTCTTCTTCCGTTACACAAATAGATTTGGGATCACGATGAAAAGAGAAGTCTTGATCGAAAAAAGCATCTTTAGCAATTGACGCAACAAAAGACCGGTTATTGCCATTATTATCTTGGAGTTCAAAGGTTTTATTTAGTTGTAATAAATTGTTACCATCCTGACTTTGTACCTTGGGAAATTCAATCTTAACATCGACAAATTCCCCAATATTTATTCCCCATATTTCTTGACAGGTAGTTTTACCATTTGCATCCTTGCTATTACAATCAGGTAAATCATCAACATAGTAATTACTTGGTGTGGAGTGTTCACCTATTCTTTGTGCGTATACTATCCTAAAGCCATCTTCGCAACCATTTTCAGTAACACTGCATTTAAAGTTAATTTTAGTATCAACACAAGGTCTTTCGTTATCAGTCGGACATTTTTTTATTACATCATGTTGAGCGCTATCTGTATGAACTTTTTGAGCTGAGAATGCAGCAAGATTTTTTATTACTACACATTTATCAGTTTTTTGAGGTTCTTCTTTATTTTTACAAAGAGGTATCAAATTGTCTAAGCTAACACGCACGACATTATGAATAAGATTATTCCTTAATTTAGACACCACACATGGTGCATCTGAAGACTGAACAAATAGACCATCTTTCTTCTTACTGCATACAGAACTTGTAGTGGGAGTAGTAATTAATGAAGCTAATTTAGGGCAATATGGTGGCGGGAAAGGGCCAAATGGTAATTCAACGCAACCAAATTGATAATCATCAACAGAACGATTTAGTGTACCAATTGTTTTAAGGACATCTTTTGCTATATCATACATCCATTGTTGCTCAAGAATTTTCCCCACCCATTTAACTATTTCTCGTATAACATTAAGACCTGGCGTATTTTCAGCACCCATCATATCTAATAACTTACCTAATAATGCTGACATACTCAGACTAGTCTTAAGGTCTATTAAAAATACTAGGACTTTTGTAAGAGGGTGTAATTCATCTGTTTTATGAAGAGGCTGTTTTACTGGATTCCAATCCAGCGGATCTAAGTGAACTCCGGTAGCTGAAACAAGATTTACCAAACCAGGATCACTATATGCACATAATTTTGGTCTATCAAATTTAAGTGCTGTGCCATCGTCTCCAATGAATAATTCGTCATCTTCTGGAAAACCAACATCATTCAAGTGTTTTCCAGGAGTGTAACCAGGATCTGCGGGTGTTCCTTTACTATTTAATGACGTCCGTTCAACCGCAGGAACAGCAACTCTAGCACAAATTCTGAGTAGAGGTAAACCATAAGCCCCAGGCCATATTACACATTCACCATCCCAATTTAGAGTAGTGGATTGATTCCAGCAAGCAAATGCATTACAACTTTGAGTTCTTATACGAATTCTTGGGGCAAAGTAAGAGCTTTCTCTGGTACGTTCTGCACAATGCTGCAGATAGAACCCAATCCAATTCTCTGGCGGATCAAATTGAATCAGGCAATTATCTGTATCACGTCCATCCCGTCTATTCCATGGTGGACATAGAGGATTTGGTTTTATTGTTCTTTTAACCGTGTTGTTCCATTTTTCATCTATCGTACTGTAACCACAATTACAGGGATTAGTTATACATTGCGCAACTTCATTCCAAAATGATGCATAGCTATTGCCCGAGTAAATCAATAAGAACAATACTAGATAATATTTTTTTAGCACCAAATTCCTCTTTCAACTAAATATGATTTAATGCTATATACAAATGATTAATCCAATTATCAGGATGCCCTGGATATTGTTGTAATATTTTTTGATATATTTTCAGTTCTTCGATTCCACAGGATAAAATCTTGATAATGCCAATTAAGCTTCCTATACTTAATTCCACAGCAATAGATTGACCATCTTGGTTTATTAAGAACATTCTAGAAGCAATTGTAAATTTCGATAATTTCTTTATTTCTGATTCATTTAATCCTAAAATTTGGTCTAAATACTGCAATTTTATTTCTGATGGTAAAATAATTTTAGTGTCTGTTAAGTCCAACCAATTTTGTAACACTCTAGTTTTTATCGACTGCAAATAACTGAAATTAAGATTACTAACCATGATCCCATTATTTTTCATCAATCTATCAGAAATCATCTGTGACATATTATCAAAGTTTTCTGGTCTATACAAGGAATCAAGATTATCTACTACTAATATTTTTGGATTCTTCCCTGTAATAGTTAAATGATAGTTAAATGCATATACTAACCCTGCACATAAACTATTATGCTTAGTTAAATTCATTGAGAATACTTCTTGAAGTTTTCTATCTGTTGGATAAAAACGTTCAGTAAAGGATTTTTCAGAGAAAGAATATAAATTAAATCCTATTATATTGCCTTCGGATAAAGGAAATTTATCACTATCAAATATACCATCATATAATCCTCCTTCTGCATAATCAGTTAATTTTAGTTTGATTAAATCCCCACCTTCTATAGAAAAATCCATTATTTTTAAAATCGATGAAAAATTACGATTCTTATTATCTAAACTGTGAATTTTATCAGCAAACTTTTCTAAAAAAGCTAATTCAACCTCGTTTAGGGGATAAAAAGAATTATTACAAATTATCTTAAGCAATTCGATAATAAAATGCCTTGATTCTAGAGTATTATCTAGTAAAAACGGATTTATTAGGTTTTTCTCCTTTTCAAACCACTGTCCTTCAATTGATTCAATAAAAATCTTTGAATCATTATTGTTGGAAAGATACAATATTGTTGGCTTATACTTAGTTGCTTCAGAAATTAAGAAATTTGTTAGTACAGTCTTGCCGGTATTAGCGGTACCAAAAATACAAGTATTTCCTCGATTATTACTTTTCGCATGAAAATTCATAAAGTAAGGCGTTCCCTTCTCCGTTCTAAGCAAGGTTACTGCTTTACCCCATATATTATTTTGGCTTCCGGTTGGAAAATTATGTAAGGAAGCTAAGGCAGCTGTATTTTCGATAATTGTTGGAGCTAACCTTCTAATATAGGAAAAATTACCTGGAAGTTGTGCCCAGAATGTCGATTCTAAATTTATATCTTCTCGTACATGGACAACCCCAATTTTAGCAAGTTCCTTAGATGCCTGGGCAATTGATTGATCCAATTTGTGCAAGTCTGATCCTATAATAGCAATGGAAATTTGTTGTTTACAAAATTGGTTTGGGATTGAATCATCAAGATTCATTATTTTATCTATTCCGGTGATTTCAGCAAGCTTAGCATCTTTACTAACTTGTAAAATATATGCCTGTTCTTCAAATGCTTTAGATACTTCTTTTTTATCAACGAAATAAAATATTTCTGTTGCTATTAATTCTACAGGTAATTGTAGGAATCCATCAAGGGCAGCTGATGATACTTCTTGATATTCCTTTATTGAAATAATGGATGCAAACTTTTTACCATGTTGGCTTATTACTTCAATCTTATCGTTACCAACTGCATATTGATTAGAGGCTAAAGCATTAGATAAATTAGTAATCGGTACTAGACAATATTCCTCATTAAGATGGACTATTCTACGATATAAAAACATCAGATCAGAGTAAGATTCTTCTCCTTCAAATCTTATTCCTAACTTTACTGCACCAAAATCTTGTAAATCCAGAAGTATTTTGTCAACAGTACTATTTAGCATTTTAAAAACACTATCTAAATAGTTATTTTGGTAATTGACAAGTTTATCGAAAGACAAAGAAGTTATCAAAGAGTTGATATCTTTAACTTTAATGTTATTAGAATCATAAATTATTGAGATATATAAGGTATTAACAAATTTATCATCCCAATAATTCTTTTGTCTCCATAGATTGTGAATATTAGCTGGTAACAATTTATTGTAAGGAGTTGTATCATCTAAATTTGTCTTACGTCTTACAGTATGTATCCAAAATGCAAAACTTTTATTACGAACATTTTTCTTGATAGCATTACGTACTACTTCTCGTAAATTGAATAGTTTATCACTAATATTTTCTGCATTGATACCATTTATTTGGATAGTCTGGAGTAGTTCCCCATTCTTAGTTAACAGAGTATTTTCATTATAGTGACAAGCTATAGGAATAAAATTCTCTGCCGAATTATTATACAAATCCTTATCAACTTTCCTCGAATTGCTAGCTATTTTAAACACCAATGATACCTATTAAATAAACATATATTATTTATATTCTTTTGTTTTTAATATACTGAATTTATGTAGTATACTCTAAAATTCTCATCCACTAAGTCAAAAAACAATAATTTTTCTCTTTTTAAGAATTATTTTTTTACTACTAAATCAAGTAATTTTTGATCAAAGGAAAGAACAGGTAAATCTGTAGTAACAGCTTTAGCCAGAAGAATACAATCAACTATATGCAAATTATATTTTAAATAATAATCCAGAGCTAATAAAAGATGGTTTTTATCACTTTGAACCCCTTTGTAAGTTAACATTTCAGATAAGGTCAAAGTTATTTTATCCTTGGGAATCTTATAGAAAGAGGATAAGACAAATATCACCTCAGTAAATACTGCTTGTTCAATTACAAGAGTAATATGACCGATTTTAGCTTGATCAAATATTTCTTTGGTTTTACTAAACATTTCTGGATTATCCGCAAGAAGATAACGAAGGATAAAGTTGCTATCACAAATATATTTCACTTCACTACCTTATTAGCTGTAGCTTCTTTAGAATAGGTACTATCAAACCATGATTGCTGTCTGATTCCATCAAATGAAATCTCTGAATCTTTCTTATAAATAGAAAGAGTTCCCCCAAGGTCACAGACAGGGGATATTATTAATTGATTATTCTCATTGACCTCTAAAGTAACAATGTTAGATTTAAAAATATCTCTAACTTTTTTTGGTAAAACAATCTGCCCCCTAGAACTAATAGTCAGTGTATTAATATACATTGGGTAGTTACCTAAATAGTTAATATTATTCCATTGTAGTAAAGCAAATTGTTAAATACAAGAAATTTATATTAAAATATGATAATTTTAGAAAGTAAGATCAATTATCAGGATCATTTATTACTAGTATGAATTCGCTCTAACCCACCCATATAACTTACCAAAACATCTGGAACCGTTATTGAACCATCAGCATTTTGGTAATTTTCTAGAATTGCAATTATTGTTCTACCAATTGGTAAACCAGAACCATTCAACGTATGGACAAAAGTAGTTTCGTTGCTACCAAATTCTTTATATCTAGCTTTCATCCTTCTCGCCTGAAAATCTCCACAATTAGAACAGCTTGAAATCTCACGATATAAATTTTGGCCTGGCAACCATACTTCCAGATCATAGGTTTTTTGTGCAGTAAATCCCATATCCCCAGTACAAAGCAACATAACTCTATATGGTAGATCAAGTTTTTTTAGAATGGTTTCAGCAGCATTAGTTATATATTCATGTTCACGCTTAGACTCTTCTGCAGTAGTTATTATAACCAATTCAACTTTACCAAATTGATGCATACGTATCATACCTCTAGTATCCTTACCACTACTTCCAGATTCTGATCTATAACATGGGGTATAAGCGACATAACGTATAGGTAATTCTTCCCTAGCTATGATAGTATCAGATACCATATTAACAAGAGGTACTTCGCCTGTTGGAATTAACCTGTAATTATTCACCGTTTCAAATGACTCTTCTGCAAATTTGGGCAATTGACCACTATTATACATAGCCATTGGTCGTACTAAAGATGGGGGGGATAATTCAGTAAAATCAAATTCCTGAGTATGAGTATCAATCATAAAGTTAATCAATGCTCTCTCTAACTTTGCTAAATCTCCCTTTAGAGTTACAAACCTACTACCAGACATTTTAGCTGTACGTACAAAATCCATCATACCTAAACTTTCACCAAGCTCAAAATGCTGCTTAGCGAATATTGGAGATGGTCTTGTTGTAATGTCTCCAACTATTCTAATTAGTTTATTCATACTTTCATCAGTACCGTACGGCACATCATCATCAGGAAGATTTGGTAATACCTCAAGCATATCGTTTAGCTGATGATTACTATTTAATTTTAGATTCAGTTCTTCTAATTTTTCATTTATATGCTCCACATCACGCTTTAATTCTTCAAATTCCTTACCAATCTTATTAGGCATGTTACCTAAACATTTAGATTTTTTCTTTCTTGCATGTTGAAATTGTTGAATAAGATTAGTAAGTTGACGTTTGCTTTCATCTAGTTTAGTAATTTTATTGGACATTGGGGCAATTCCCCTTTTAATAAGTAAATCATCAAATTCCTGCTTATTCTCCCTAATCCATTTTATATCTAACATCTAATTTCCTCGATTTTCTACAAATTTACACATAATGATTGAAGTTTCATATAATAAAAGCATTGGTATTGCAAGAGCAAATTGGCTAAGCACATCCGGTGGAGTTAAAATACCAGCAATAATAAAAATAATTATTATAGACCATCTTCGCTTGTTCACTAAGTCTTTTGCTGTTAATATTTTCAATAAATTCAATATTAACATAACAATTGGTAATTGGAAAGCTACACCAAAAGCAATAATTAGCTGAATTATTAAGTTTAAATATTCGCTAACTCTAGCTTCTAGAATTAGCGGAATAATGACATTATTATTTTCAAAGCTCAGAAAAAATTGCCAAGCACGTGGCATAACAAAATAAAACACAAATATCCCCCCACACCAAAACAAAACAGGAGCCATAAAAAGAATAAAAGCCGCATATTTTTTTTCATGTGAATATAATCCAGGTTTTATAAATAAAAAGCATTCTATGCTAATAATTGGTATAATCATGATAAAAGAAACAAAAGCCGCAAGTTTTATGTAAGTAAAAAATGCTTCAGTAAGACCAGTATAGATCACTCTTCTTGTATTATAATGACTTAATTCTGCCAGTGGTTCTAACAAAATATCATATATATTACTACTAAAATAATAACAAATAATAAAACCAATAACGAATGCAACAAACACTCGTAAAAATCTAGCTTTTAACTCTAAAAAATGTTCTTTAAATGTATATGATTTCATAAATTAACTATTTATAATGTTTGTCAGCTTAACTTAAATGTTATCCCTACGAAAGCAAGGATATTAGATTCCCACCACAGCTGTCAAAAGTTAGAAGGGGAAAGGTATTTTAAGTATGGTGTTTTAAATCATCTGTGGTTAACATCATTGCGAGGAAGACCGTAGGTCGACGAAGCAATCCAGTTTTTTGTCATACCTGCATAAACATGTATCTAGACACTTATATCTTTAAATTATGATATAAGTGTCTAGATTCCCGCCTACGCAGGAATGACATTGTATTTTTGCTTGAAATAAGCTAATCATTTTTCTCTAATTCTTGAAACAATACTTCATTAAGTTCTTGCCTAAGATCTTCAGGCAGTTTTTTCACTTTATTGGAAGATTCTTTAGATTGTGATTCTTTTAACACATTTGTAGTATCAATAATCTCTGATTTTATGGGTAATTTAATGGATTCCAAACTATCTTGTGGTAGAGTCTTTATAAGGTTTTTACTTAAATTATCTAGATAGGGAGTAGTCGCTGATTCTTTAAGCCATTCCGGATATTTATCAATGGTAGTATTTTGTATAATGTCTTTTAGCGTTTTTGCTTGCAGATAACTACCAGAAAATAAAATTGTTAAGATTAGAAATAGAAACAAACAAATAATCATACCCCTAAGCATACCAACGGCTAGGCCTAGAGTTCTATCAATGACCCCACCACTTATAACAGAAATTATCAAAAGAAATTTATGGGTTAAGAAAGAACATACGATCCAAGATATAATATAGGAGATAATCCCAGAACTGATTACTAGCGCAACATGGTTAACAAAATATCGAGTAACAATTTCAGTAATATATGGAGATAGGTAATAGGCAAAAAGAATTGAAAATATAAAGCAAAGTAAGTTAATAGTAAGTTTTATTAGCCCCCCATAGACTCCTAACATTGATGAAGCGGTAATAATTGCCAGTATTATTATGTCAAACCAAGTAAACATTAGACTTTTCTAAAAATTACTTTAGGTTTAGAATAAGTGTAGGATATATTTGTTTTCATATTCAAGAGTATTATTGAATAGACGTAATTTAACACTATATGTATTTAAAAGCTAGTGTATATATTTAATAGAGACTAAATAAATTTAATAATACAATAAACATTATGAATAAAAATAACAAAATTTTTGATAATCTATCTGGTAAGGTTTTAATAGCTACTCCTTACATGCTTGATGGTATATTTAATAAATCACTTGTTTATATGCTCTCTCATACAGCAGAAGGAGCGATGGGTTTAATTTTCAATAATTTAGTAAATCATATAGAAATAAAATCGTTCTTCAAAATATCTGATGATCAGGTAGATAATATTATGATGCCTATCTATTTGGGAGGACCAGTTGAGCATGAACGCGGATTTTTCCTGCATTCTGATGATTATAACGAGAATTTATTATTGAAGTTTCAGAATCATTTAGCAGTTAGTTCTAATCCCCAAATCCCTCATGATATTGCTTCTGGTCAAGGTCCTAAAAATAGTTTATTTATTATTGGTTACACTTCTTGGAAAGCAGGACAACTTGAAGCAGAGATTAAAGATAATCTGTGGATAATAACAGATTGTGATAAAGAGTTTATTTTTTCTGGTCATCCAGAACATAAGTGGCACAATGCTTTGCAAAATCTTGGTATTAAAGAATCTCATTTTTCTTCAAGAACGGGTAATGCTTAACAGCAAATCATCTAGATCCTTGACAAAACGACAGCTATAGTTTGCGGACAAGCTCTGAAAGTGTAATTCTACGCAATAGAAAAAATATCCTACGAAGGACAACTTAAAAATCGCATGGAAAAAGTTCTGAAATATTCTTTTAGTTTTAATCAAGTAATTATTTACATCTTACAAAGATACAGCTATTTTGTTGACAAGGTCTAAAAAATCTAATTAATGCCTCTGTGGTGGAATGGTAGACACGGTAGACTCAAAATCTACAGCTCAAAAGGCGTGCTGGTTCAAGTCCAGTCAGAGGTACCATATAATGAATGCGAATTGCCACGACCACTCATATCTTTACCCGTAGTTAAAAATAAAATTCTCCATGCAATAATCATGTAGATTACAACTTATGGGTAAAGATATGATGCTCACAACAACACCTTGTACTTTTTTGCAATTTCTAAATTGCCATGTGGATTATGCGTAAAGTGGGTTATTTTTTCATCTCTAGCTCTCCTTTTTTAGCTCAAGAATTCTACCTTACTTCTTCTATTTTTTTGTCCAAAGTATGAGGACCATTATAGTCAACTAAAGTTTTCTGATAGTCCATCTCGTCATGATCTAGCTTAGCTGCAAATTTACGCATCCTATTCATATAGAAACCTGTCCCTGCCGGTACCAACCTACCAACTATGACATTTTCCTTCAGTCCACGTAATTTATCGACTTTTCCAGCTATAGCAGATTCCGTTAGAACTCTTGTTGTTTCCTGGAAAGAAGCAGCAGAAATAAATGATCTAGTTTGTAACGATGCTTTAGTAATACCTTGTAAGATTGGTTGAGCTTCAGCCGGTCTTAAACCATTCTTGATAGCTTTTTCATTAATTTCGGCAAATTCACGATGATCTATCTTCTCATCAACCATCAATGTCGTGTCACCAGAATGAGTTACTTCTACTTTTTGTAGCATCTGACGAATTATTACCTCGATATGTTTATCGTCAATTTTCACACCCTGCAAACGGTAGACTGCTTGTATTTCTCCAACCATGTAACTTGTAAGAGCTTCCACTCCCATTACCTTTAAAATATCTTGTAGCACTGGATTGCCATCAATTAACATATCGCCTTTTTTAACAAGATCACCTTCATTAACAACAACATGCTTACCTTTTGGTACCATATACTCAATTGGCATACCACCTTCACTTGGCTGAATAATAATACGCCTTTTTGACTTATAATCTTTACCAAATTCAACTCTACCATCTATTTCTGCAATAACGGCATGATCTTTTGGACGTCTAGCTTCAACAAGCTCAGCTACCCTTGGAAGACCACCAGTAATATCTTTTGTTTTAGTTGATTCCCTTGGAATACGTGACAAAATATCACCTACTGATACTTTAGCACCATCTTCAACACTTAAAATAGCATTTACTGGTATATAGTATCTAGCCTCTAAACCATTGGATAACATGACAGTTTCTTCATTCTCATCAACTAATTGGATACGAGGACGTAACTCTGCTCCACGTAAATATTGTTTTGATTCAACTATGACTTTGCTAGAAATACCAGTTGCTTCATCAGTAACATCGCGAATTGATACCCCTTCTACCATATCCTTAAATACAACTTTACCAGATTTCTCGGTAATAATTGGAATAGTATACGGATCCCACTCTACTAATTTTTGTGCTTTTTTTACCTTATCTGAATCATCAGCTATTAATCTTGCCCCATATGGTACTTTATGTCTTGCTTTCTCATTATTATTACTATCCAATAATAATAACTCACATGAACGCCCCATTACAATCTTACGACCTTCGGAATCAACAACGACATTACGCCCTAGAATCTTTACTTTTGCATCATGAGAGGCTTCTATTGAAGATATTTCAGCACCTTTTGTTGCAGCACCACCAATATGGAAAGTTCTCATAGTTAGCTGAGTACCTGGCTCACCGATTGACTGGGCAGCAATTACTCCGATTGCTTCTCCTACTGAAACTAAGGAACCAGTAGCTAAATCTCTACCATAACATTTTACACATATTCCGTCAGCAATCTCACATGTTAAAACAGATCTTACTAACACCGAATCTAAACCAGAAGATTCGATTTCTTCTAATTTTGCTTCATTAATTAATTCACCAGCTGACAGTAATAGCCTATTAGTAACTGGATGATATACGTTAATCGCCACTGTTCTGCCTAAAATTTGCTCTGCTAGTGATACAATAACTTCGCCGCCATCAATAATACTTCTAACTTCTATACCTTTTGTAGTTTGACAATCTTCATCGGTAATTATGCAATCTTGAGCAACATCAACTAATCTACGAGTCAAATACCCAGAGTTAGCTGTTTTCAATGCCGTATCCGCCAAACCTTTACGTGCGCCATGTGTAGAATTAAAATATTCAAGAACAGTAAGACCTTCGCGGAAATTAGAGATAATAGGAGTTTCAATAATTTCACCTGATGGTTTAGCCATCAAACCACGCATACCAGCTAACTGCTTAATCTGTGCTGCTGATCCTCTTGCTCCTGAAGTAGCCATCATATATATAGAATTTACTTTTTGATGATTAGGCTTATCATTAACCGGCATCATCGCAATTTCTTTCATCATGTCATTTGCTACTTTATCAGTGCATCTAGACCAAGAATCAATTACTTTATTGTATTTTTCACCATAAGTAATCAGACCATCAGAATATTGTTGTTCAAACTCTTTTACCTCAGTCAATGTTGCATTAATATGACTACTTTTTGATTTTGGTACAACCATATCGTCCATACCAAAAGAAATACCTGAGGAACAAGCATATTTAAATCCAAGTTTCATTAGCTGATCAGCAAAAATCACCGTAGCCTTTTGACCGCAATGGCGATACACCAAATCAATTACCCCAGATATATCTTTTTTAGTCATGGCTTTATTTACAAACTTAAATCCAACATTATAATTGCGAGGCAATAACTCTCCGATAATTAATCTACCAAAGGTAGTATCCACCATAGTTGCCACAATTTTTCCTTCAGCATTAAGCATATCGCGGCGAAATTTTATCTTTGAGTGAATAGTTATTACCTTATTATACAAAGCATGTTCAACCTCCGATATATTGGCAAATACCATTCCTTCACCAGGTTCATTGTCAAAAACCATGGTTAAATAATAAAGACCAAGTACTATATCCTTATCAGGCACGATAATCGGACGACCATTTGCTGGGCTTAATATGTTGTTTGTCGACATCATTAGTACTCTTGCTTCAAGCTGAGCCTCAATTGAAAGAGGGATATGCACTGCCATCTGATCACCATCAAAGTCAGCATTGAATGCAGCACATACTAAAGGATGCAACTGGATAGCTTTACCTTCTATCAGTAAAGGTTCAAAAGCCTGAATACCTAAACGGTGTAAAGTTGGGGCTCTATTCAGCAATACCGGGTGTTCACGTATAACTTCTTCTAAAATATCCCATACTTCTGGTTTCTCAGCTTCAACCATTTTTTTAGCAGCTTTTATAGTGGTAGCAATTCCATGTAATTCAAGCTTTGAATAAATAAATGGTTTGAATAATTCCAACGCCATAGTCTTTGGTAAACCACATTGATGCAACTTAAGCTCTGGTCCAACAACGATAACCGAGCGACCAGAATAATCCACCCTTTTACCAAGCAAGTTCTGACGGAGACGACCTTGTTTACCCTTTAACATGTCACTAAGTGATTTAAACGGACGTTTATTAGTATTTTTCACTACTTTACCACGACGACCATTATCAAATAATGCATCGACCGATTCTTGTAACATCCTTTTTTCATTTCGGATGATAATATCCGGTGCTTTTAGTTCCAATAGTCTTTTTAATCTATTATTTCTATTAATAACTCTTCTATAAAGCTCATTAAGATCAGAAGTTGCAAATCTTCCTCCATCAAGCATAACTAATGGTCTAATCTCAGGTGGAATAATTGGCAGGACAGTCATAATCATCCATTCCGGCTTATTCTCAGATTCAAGAAAATCTTCCACTAACTTAAGTCTTTTGATAATCTTCTTCTTTTTAACCTCTGAAGAGGTACTTGATAAATCCTCCTGCAACTTCTTCTTTAATTCAGGCAAATCAAGCTCTGAAAGCATTTGACGGACTACTTCTGCTCCAATAGAAGCGGTAAAATTATCTTCTCCATATTCATCTTGTGCTCTTTGCAAGCCATCTTCCGATAGAAGTTCCCCTCTCTGTAGGACAGATAAACCAGGATCAACTACAACATAACTTTCAAAATACAGAATTTTCTCCAAATCTTTCATAGTCATATCTAGCAACGTACTAATCCTTGATGGTAAAGATTTCAAGAACCATATATGAGCAACTGGTGCTGCTAGTTCAATATGCCCCATTCTTTCTCTACGAACCCTAGATGTAGTAACTTCAACACCGCATTTCTCACAAGTAATACCACGATATTTCATACGCTTGTATTTGCCACAAAGACACTCATAGTCTTTCACAGGCCCAAAAATCCTAGCACAGAATAACCCTTCTTTCTCAGGCTTAAACGTACGGTAATTTATCGTCTCAGGTTTCATCACTTCACCAAAAGACCATGAACGCACTTGATCAGGACTAGCAATATTAATTCTTATTTGATCAAATTGCTGAGTACTGCTTAATTGCCCATAAAAATTTGTCATTCCTGTTGTCATAAAGATTTTTCCTCAAAAAATTTTATCAGCTCTAGTTTAGGAGATTGTCGGATATGACTAATTAATTAGTCATATCCGACAGTCTCCTAGCCTGAATTTGATATAGCAAGTTATTCCAAATTAGGTTATATCTATAAATATAGCAGATTTTTATGTTGCACTAATAGCTGCTTTCATTATTTTTGCATAAAATTGCAATTTCCGTATAGGCACACTAGGAGATTAAATTCCTACGTCATACTGAAGCCTCTTGGGCCATCCATCCTAAGCACCCTTTCCTACGTCATCCTGAGTTCTCTTGGGTCTTGAAGCCTTCTAGGTTATCCTGAACTTATTTTAGGATCTAGCCTGTACACACAAAAGATCCTGAAATAAATTCAGGATGACTTAGGAAAGGAGAGTTCAGGATGACCTAGAAGACTCCAAGACCCAAGAGAACCCAGGATGACTATTATTAAATTCAGCTTATCACAAAACCTAATCTGTTGCAGTATCTTCAAGTTTTACATTCAAACATAAGGATCTGAACTCTTTGATCATTACGTTAAATGACTCTGGAATACCAGATTCAAAATTATTATCACCTCGGACAATAGACTCATAAATTTTAATCCTACCAACCACATCATCCGATTTTACAGTTAGCATTTCTTGTAACGTATAAGCAGCACCATAAGCTTGCAAGCCCCAACATTCCATCTCACCGAACCTCTGACCACCAAAATGCGATTTACCGCCTAATGGTTGTTGAGTTACCAAACTATAAGGACCAATAGAACGAGCATGGATTTTATCATCAGCCAAATGGTGTAGTTTTAGGAAATATTTATAGCCAACTGTAACGGTACGATCAAAATATTCTCCTGTTCTACCATCAATCAACTTAATTTGACCGGATGGGTCTTGATCTGCCAAAGTTAGCATTTCTTTTACATTCTCAACCTTTGCTCCATCAAAAACCGGAGTTGAAAAATATACCCCCTTATCGATATTATTACAAAATGCCATAATTTCTTCAGTGGACATTTTCTTTATATCTTTTGACGTTGAATTATGTCCATATACTGTGGATACAAAAGATTTAAGCTCTTCTATATCAATATTATTGTTATGAACTTGCTCCAACATAGAAGATATTTTTTTACCAAGATTCACTGCCGCCCAACCAAGATGAGTCTCTAGAACCTGTCCTATATTCATCCGTGAAGGTAAGCCAAGTGGGTTAAGAACTATATCAACTACTGTACCATCTTCTAAAAATGGCATATCTTCTTCTGGCATAATACGAGAGATCACCCCCTTATTCCCGTGTCTTCCTGCCATTTTATCCCCAGGTTGTAGCTTATGTTTAGTCGCAATAAATACTTTTACAACTTTAAGAGCCCCTTGTGGTAAGTCATCACCACTTTGTAATTTTTCTACTTTGCTAGAAAAACGCTTATTGAGCCTATCTTTTTTTTCATCATAATGACGTTTAATTTGTTCAATTTCATTCATTACATCAGCATCTTCAACAATCAGCTGCCAAAACTGTCCTTTAGATAATGATTTAAGGGTTTGATCACTAATTAATTGACCGGATTTTACGGATTTAGGGCCACTAACAACCGTTTGACCTATTAAAATCTTCTCCAAACGCATAAAAACAAAATGCTCTACGATGCGAAGTTCATCATCTCTATCTTTTGATAATTTTTCAATTTGTTGTTTTTCAATAGCTATAGCACGCTCATCTTTTTCTACTCCCCTACGAGAAAATACCCGTACTTCCACCACTGTACCAGCGATTCCAGAAGGAACACGTAAAGATGAATCCCGCACATCCGAAGCCTTTTCTCCAAAAATAGCACGAAGTAATTTCTCTTCTGGAGTCATAGGTGACTCACTTTTAGGAGTAACCTTACCCACCAAAATATCGCCAGGTTTTACTTCTGCCCCAACATATACTATACCTACTTCGTCAAGATGACGTAAACTTTCATCACTAACATTTGGAATATCACGAGTAATTTCTTCAGGACCAAGCCTAGTATCTCGAGCAATTATTTCAAATTCTTCAATATGAATTGAAGTATAAACATCATCTTTTACAATACGTTCTGATATTAAAATTGAATCTTCAAAATTATAACCACTCCATGGTAAGAAAGCTACCAGAACATTTCTGCCAAGAGCTATCTCTCCATTATCTGTGCTTGGTCCATCAGCAATTACTTCACCTTTTACTACATAATCACCAACATTAATTAACGGCTTTTGATTAATACAAGTATTATGGTTAGATCTTTGAAATTTTAATAAATTATAAATATCTACACCAGGTGAGCCATCTGTTTTTTGTTCCTTAGTCCTTATTACTATTCTAGTTGAGTCAACTTGCTCTACTATTCCATCATGTAAGGCTACAACTGAAACGCCAGAATCTTGTGCAACAATTCCTTCAATACCAGTCCCAACTAAAGGGGCATCACTCCTAATAAGTGGTACAGCCTGACGTTGCATGTTTGATCCCATCAATGCTCTATTAGCATCATCATTTTCCAAAAATGGAATAAGTGATGCAGCAACAGAAACAACTTGCATCGGGGTAACGTCAATATAATCTATTTCGCTCGGGGTAAGCATAACAAAATTACCACCATCAATCCGACAATTAATTAACTCTTCCTGTAACAAACCCTTTTGATCGATGACTGCATTAGCTTGAGCAATTTTATATTTCCCTTCTTCAATAGCTGATAAGTAAACAACTTCATCAGTTACATGACCATCTACAACTTTTCGATAAGGCGTTTCAATGAAACCATGTTTATTAACCCTAGCATAAGTAGCCATGGAATTAATCAACCCTATATTCTGTCCTTCTGGTGTTTCAATTGGACAAATACGTCCATAGTGGGTAGGATGAACGTCCCTTACTTCAAATCCAGCTCTCTCTCTACTAATTCCACCAGGTCCTAAAGCTGATAATCTTCTCTTATGAGTTATTTCTGATAATGGATTAGTTTGGTCCATAAACTGAGAAAGTTGTGAAGTGCTAAAAAACTCTTTTACGACAGAAACTAAAACCTTTGAATTTACTAAATCATGAGGCATAACCGCATCAAGATCAACCACGGACATTCTTTCAAGCACAGATTTCTCCATACGAACAAGACCAATCCTAAATTGATTCTCAATTAACTCACCAACTGATCTAACTCTTCTATTACCAAGGTGATCAATATCATCTATCGAACCTTTACCATCTTTTAGATCTACTAAAACTTTAATAATATGTTTAATATCTTCAAGAGTTAAAATAGCTGTAGATTCTGGTATATTCATTTCCAATCTTGAATTCATTTTAATACGACCAACTTCTGAAAGATCATATCTTTCAGGTTCAAAAAACAAATTATTAAATAATACCTTAGCAGCGTCAATATTAGCAGGTTCTCCTGGTCTTAATACCCTAAATATGTCTATCAACGCTGATTCATAGCTTTGATTTTTATCAGCAAATAAGGTATTTCTTATGTAAGGACCTGATTGGCTATTTATAGCAAGTACGTCGACAGACGAAATTCCAAGAGCCATAATAGAATCTAGCATATCTATTGTGATCATTTCACCAATGGCAGCTAATACTTCACCATTATCCGGATTAATAAGGTCACGTGATAAATATTTTCCTACTAAATACTCACGTTCTACTAAAATATTTTTTACTCCATCTTGAGCAAACTTCTTAGCCAAACGAGGGGTAATCTTCTGACTAGATGCAAGTATCATATTGCCAGTATCCGCATCAACTAAATCAGTAACAAGTCTATGAGCGGTTATAGATTCCGGTATAAACTTCGTTGCCCAACATCCATTCTTGGTAAAACAGGTTACTGTATCATAGTAGAACTTCATAATTTCATCAGTAGACATTCCAATAGCTCTCAGAAGAGTAGTAGCATAAAGCTTTCTTTTCCTATCTATTCTAAAATACATAATATCTTTAGCATCAAATTCAAAATCTAGCCATGATCCTCTATAGGGTATAACCCTAGCAGAATACAAAAACTTCCCTGAAGAGTGAACTTTGCCCTCATCATGATAGAAAAATACCCCAGGTGACCTATGCATCTGTGATACTACTACCCTTTCTGTACCATTAATAATAAAGGTACCATTTTTGGTCATTAGGGGAATATCCCCCATATAAACTTCTTGTTCTTTAATACCTTTGATTTCTCTTGCTCCAGTATCTTCATCAATGTCCCAAATACTCAATCGCAATGTAACTTTAAGGGGAGCAGCATAACTAAGACCTCTTTGAGTACATTCCTCAACGTCATATTTAGGATTATCAAATTCATATTTAGCAAATTCTAAATAGGCAATATTAGATGGATCATGAATCGGAAAGATTGAACTTAATACTGATTGTAATCCTTTGTTTTCTCGCTTAAGGTCTTTAACGCCAAATTGTAAAAAACCTTTTTCATAAGAATTTTTTTGAACCTCAATCAAATTTGGTATAGATGCCACCAAATTTATGTGACCAAAATTCTTTCTTATGCGTTTACCAATTGATAAAGATTGCGTTGTCATATAATCTCCTGATTAATTTCTATATCTTAACGCGAGTTGCCAATATATAATTGGTAACTCGGCTGTAATCTTAAAAAAATAGACTTATTGCTGTGAACAAAGTTTTTGTCATATTTTTGATAAAAATTATAGCTTTTAATAATTTTTTGTTTTGAAACCAAGCAAAAAGCCACTTAAAGAACTCGATTTAGAAATAATCCATACTCGAATGATTTAGAGAATTGGAATATAAAACAAGAAAGAAGCTTAGCATGCATACTAGGAACAAAAGCATCTGCATAGTTTGTAGTTTTACGGAACCAATTCTTTAAATTATTCGAGTATAATCTTAAATTATTCTTATTTTCGCTAAACAGTATGAATAAATTTTTTAATGTAAAAATATAATGTGGGTTACTAAATCTGTTGCAAATACTCACCTGATTCAGAATTTTAGATAAACAAATACAAAATTCTCCCATGACAAAAAAAATCTGCCCTAGAAGTTTAATAGCTTTTTGTTTATATTTTTGTATAAAATGCAATAGCTTTTGTAGGCACAAAAATATATTTAGCACCATAACTCTTAAGAAAAATAGAATATCACACAACAAGTTCATTCCCATTATCAACAATACAAACCTAGATTTAGTACTAAAAATTCTTTCATCAAACTATCTATGTATAACTAACACAATTAACATCGCACCAAATCCACAAATGTCATTGCGAGGAACTATTTTATAGTAGTGAAGCAATTATAAGTTGTCATTCTTAGCAATAGCGAGAATCTATATCCCTCTACTTACACAAGGATGACAAAAAACAAGATTGCTTCGTTATCTATCAAAGTAATTCTTCACTAATAAATGCCAAGCTATTTTCTCTATGACTTTTAAACTGCCATGTGTAAGGTAAGTTATTTGTATCAACTCCAATCAAATCAACCTATAATTTTCATAAAATAATTGATATTATGGAAATTATTTTAATTCAACTTTTGCTCCAGCTGCTTCTAATTTTGCTTTAAAGCTTTCAGCTTCTTCTTTATTTACGCCTGACTTAACTGTTTTTGGGGCAGCATCAACTAACTCCTTAGCTTCTTTTAAGCCAAGACCAGTAAGCTCTCTAGTTACCTTAATAACTTCTATTTTCTTATCACCACTACTAACTAAAACAACTTCAAATGCTGTCTTTTCTGCAACTGCTTCTGATGCGGCAGCAGTTGCAGCCACTGCTACAGGAGCGGCGGCTGTTACACCCCATTTTTCTTCCAGCATTTTTGAAAGCTCTGCAGCTTGAATTACCGTAAGTGTTGACAATTGATCTACAATTTTTACTAGGTCTGTCATAATTTTCTTCCTTTTAAAACTTTTTTATTAAATTAACTTTTATCTGCATAAGCTTGCAAAACTCTAGCAAGCCTAGATGCCGGAGCTTGTATAACTCCTGCAATTTTAGTTGCAGGGGCTTGTAGCACCCCAATAATTTTGCCTCTAAGCTCATCTAATGAAGGTAATTTTGCCAATTGTTGTACAGAATGTGCATCTAATACTTGATTATTTACTAACCCACCAACTACTTTTAAACATTCATTAGTTTTGGCAAATTCTACGATAAGCTTTGCAGCTTCAACAAGGTCTTCAGAATATGCTAACGCTGTGGGACCAGCAAGCAAATGTGCAATATTATCAATACCAGCCTTATTGGCTGCTATTTTTGATAAAGTATTTTTAACTACTTTGAACCCCACATTTTTTGCTTTAAGAGACCTACGTAGTGTAGTTACTTGACTAACAGTAAGCCCATGATAATGAGTAATTATCACGGAGTTTGACCGCTGATACACTCCTTCAAGTTCTACAACAAACTCATGTTTCTCTGATCTTAACACCTTAACTCTCCTTGTCGTGTTTTACGATATACTTGCTAAATCTATTTTTACTGATGGACCCATAGTAGAAGATAGATATATTGCTTTTAAATAATTTCCTTTAGCACCAGAAGGCTTTGCTTTAACTACAGCAGATATCAAGGTTGATGCATTATTTAGCAAGTCTTGTTTGGAGAATGATAATTTACCAACTCCAGCATGAATAATACCAGCCTTTTCAACCCTATACTCTACTTGACCGCTTTTAGCATTTTTAATTGCCGTTACGATATCTGTAGTTACCGTCCCAAGTTTTGGATTGGGCATTAAACCCTTTGGACCAAGAATTCTTGCCACCGTACCTATTACTGACATCATATTTGGTGTTGCAATACAAACGTCAAAATTAATTTCCCCAGCCTTAATATCATCAATAATTTCCGTAGAACCAGCAATATCTGCTCCAGCTGCCTTGGCTTCTTCTATCTGTTCATCCTTACAAATCACTGCGACTCTGCTAACTTTACCGGTACCAGCTGGCAATGCAACAACACCACGTACCATTTGATCCGAGTGTTTAGGATCTACTCCTAGTTTCATCACCACTTCCAAAGTAGAGTCAAATTTAGTATAGGATACAGACTTTAATGCTTCTATTCCTTCTGCTAAAGTACGGTTGTTAGCCAGCTCTATATTCTTCCTCGCTGCCCTTATCTTCTTACCACCAGTTAGTTTTCTATTATTCACAGCATCCTTTTTATCAACTATCATACATTAATCTCCTACTACTTCAAGACCCATAGATTCAGCAGTACCACGAATAATTTTAGCGGCAGCTATTAAACTATCAGTATTAAGATCTACCATCTTAATTTTTGCAATTTCAATGCAATCTGACATGGTAACCTTACCAACAAATGCTTCTTTTTTAGTAGCACTAGAACCTTTCGGAATTTTAGCAAATTGTTTTAAGTAATACGATGCCGGAGAAGTCTTAGTTACAAAAGTAAAACTATTATCTTCGTAAGCAGTAATTACCACTGGAATAGGCATCCCTGGTTCAACGCCTTGAGTAGCAGCATTAAATGCCTTACAAAACTCCATAATATTAAGTTTTTTCTGACCAAGGGCAGGACCAATAGGAGGGGATGGATTAGCCTTACCCGCTGGCACAGTTAATTTAATATAAGCTGTTATTTTTTTTGCCATTATAGTCCTATCTTTACTTATTTAACAACAATTGGTAATTATCTAATAATAACTTACCAGTTGGCATATTAGACTTACTGCATAAGTCAATCTAGTTGGTGATTTTGTCGTCGAAACTCGCCCTCCGCTCCTCACGTACGTCTGTGTACGCGAAGGTAGCCGGCTTCGTTTCTCCTAAAAATCCCTCAACTATCTTTGATTTATGTAGCAAGTCTATTGTTTAACTACAAAAATCTCATTATACGTCTATTAGCGAGACCACGTAGTGTGATCACGGCAATCCACTATTCATTAAATTGGATTGCTTCGCCGCCGCAAAGCCACTCCTCGCGATGACAGTTAATCGCCACAAAGCAGCCTAATTATTTTTTTTCACTTGCGTAAAATTTAATTCTATAGGAGTCGCTTTACCAAAAATAGATATAGACACACGCAACCTATTTTTGTCATAATCAATTTCTTCTATAACCCCTGTAAAAGTCTCAAATGGACCATCAGTAACAATTATTGCTTCACCAATCTCATACAATTTCGAAATTCTAGCGTCCTTGGTTTCAGACTCAAGTTTGCTAAAAATATTTTGTATTTCTTTTTCACTAAGAGCTTGCGGTGTACTTTTACCACCTAAGAAACCTGTAACCTTAGTTACACTTTTTACCAAATGCCAAGTATCATCGGTCATCTTCATTTTAATCAGAATATAACCAGGCATAAATTTCTTTTCTGTCTTGATGTTCTTACCACGTTTAACTTCAGGCACCTCAATAACCGGAACAACAATATCCTCAAAAAACTCCGACATACCCTGCTTAGCAATTTGATCAAGAATCATTTGCTTTACACGCTTTTCTGAACCAGATAATGTATGAATAACGTACCACTGCACCACAATTTTCCTTAAACTTATTCTTTATTCTTCTGATCTGATTTGAGTATTCCTACTTCCCAATATTAAGTAAAAGCTGCATTATACTATGTATACCGTAGTCTAATACCAAACAAATTATACTAAAAATAAATACAGCCACTACTACTATAATAGTTGAAGTTATCAATTCCTTCTTACCAAGCCAAACAATTCTAAAAACTTCTTGCTTTACTTGCCCGTAAAATTTATATACTATATTTTCCTTTAACATATTATACGAACTCATTATATTGGCAGGAGCGACAGGAATCGAACCCGCAACCTTCGGTTTTGGAGACCGATGCTCTACCAATTGAGCTACACTCCTATCATATTTTTATTAAAAAATCAAACTATTTCTTAATAAATTACAATCACAGCAATTTAAAAGTTATAGAAAAAACAACCAATGTCATTGTGAGTAGGCGTAAGCCTACGAAGCAATCCATTTTGGTTACTTATTAGACTTATTGCATAAGTCAATCTAGTTGGTGATTTTGTCGTCGAAACTCGCCTCCGCTCCTCACGTACGTCCGTGTACGCTGCGGTACTCGGCTTCGTTTCTCCTAAAAATCCCTCAACTATCTTTGATTTATGCAGCAAGTCTATTGTGGATTGCTTCGTCGACCTACGGTCTTCTCGCAATGACTTTGACCACACCCAACTTATTAAATCACCATAAATTACAATAGCACATTATATATATTCCACTAATACTTTACGTGGAAAATATTTTTATTTCTTAGCTTTAATAGTTTCAGCCACCTGTAATGGTACTTGCTCATAATGAGAGAAAAGCATACTATATTGAGACCTACCTTGCGATAAAGAACGCAAAGTACTAACATAGCCAAACATTTCAGCTAGAGGTACATTGGCAGTTATAACTTGTGCATTACCTCTTGGATCCATGCTTTGCATTTGTCCTCTACGACTATTTAGGTCGCCAATAATATCACCCATATATTCATTTGGAGTAATCACTTCCACTTTCATAATTGGTTCAAGTAACTTTGGACTACCTTTCGGCATACCTTCCCTAAAAGCAGCCTTGGTAGCTATCTCAAATGCTAGTACACTTGAATCCACGTCATGGAATGCTCCATCTATCAAAGTTGCTTTGAAATCAATCATCGGATAGCCAGCAACTACCCCTGTATCTTTAATATTATTTAGACCCTTTTCAACACCAGGAATAAATTCCTTTGGTATAGCTCCACCAACAATTTTGCTTTCAAAAATAAATCCTTCCCCAGCTTCTTGAGGCTCGAATATTATTTTAACCCGTGCAAACTGCCCAGCTCCACCAGATTGCTTTTTATGTGTATAATCAATCTCACACTTCTTAGTAATTGTTTCACGATAAGCTACTTGTGGTGCTCCAACATTAACCTCAACTTTAAATTCACGTTTCATACGATCAACCATGATCTCTAGGTGCAGCTCACCCATACCTTTAATAACAGTCTGACCACTTTCTTGATCAGTCGACACTCTAAAAGATGGATCTTCAGCAGCCAACCTAGACAAAGCCATTCCCATTTTTTCTTGATCGGCAGTTGATTTTGGTTCTACGGCTAATTCAATAACCGGTTCAGGAAATTCCATTCTCTCTAAAATAACCTGCTTATCTGCACCACACAAAGTATCACCAGTAGTAGTATTCTTAAGACCAGCTAAAGCAACAATATCTCCTGCCAAAGCTTCTTTAACATCTTCCCTTTCATTAGCATGCATAAGCAACATTCTACCTACTCGTTCCTTTTGGTTCTTTACCGTATTAATCACGGTAACACCAGAACTAATCTTACCAGAATAAATCCTAACAAATGTAAGAGACCCAACAAATGGATCTGTCATTACTTTAAATGCTAAAGCAGCAAGAGGCTCAGAGGCTGAAATTTTAAAATCTTTTTCTTCTCCAGAATCAACATCTACCCCTCTAACGGTTCCAATATCAACCGGTGAAGGTAAATAATCAACAACTGCATCTAACAAAGGCTGTACACCTTTATTTTTAAAAGCACTACCACATAATACCGGGAAAAAAGCTCTATCAATTGTCCCTTTCCTTATTGCTGATTTAATTTCTTCTTCAGTAAGCTCCTCAGCTGACAAATATTTTTCCATCAAATGATCATCAATCTCAGCAACCATTTCAAGAAGCAAGGCACGATATTCTTCAACCCTTTCTAGCATATCACTAGGAATGTCTTGGTATGAATATTCAGCCCCAAGAGATTCATCTTTCCAAATTATTGCCTTCATCTTAACTAGGTCAATAACTCCTTTAAAATTTTCTTCAATACCAACTGGTAACTGAATTACCAGAGGTTTTGCCCCAAGACGATCTTTGATCATTTCTACGCATTGATAAAAATTAGCACCCATTCTGTCCATCTTATTGACAAAACACATTCTAGGCACTCCATATTTATCAGCCTGTCTCCATACTATCTCTGATTGCGGCTCAACACCAGCCACACCATCAAATACCGCTACTGCTCCATCAAGAACACGCAGAGATCTCTCTACTTCTATAGTAAAATCTACGTGACCTGGTGTATCAATAATATTAATTCTCTTATTTTGCCAATAACAAGTAGTAGCAGCAGAAGTAATGGTAATACCGCGTTCTTGTTCTTGTTCCATCCAATCCATGGTAGCACCACCTTCATGGACTTCACCAATCTTATGTGATTTTCCAGTATAGAAAAGAATACGCTCGGTTGTAGTAGTTTTACCAGCGTCAATATGAGCACAAATCCCGATATTACGAGTATTAGCAAGAGAAAATTCCGTAGTTGACATATAACTTAATTACCTTGGTTACGATTTTTTAGGACTAAAATGAGCAAAAGCTTTATTAGCTTCAGCCATTTTATGGGTATCCTCTCTCTTTTTAATAGCGACTCCTCTACTATTTGACGCTTCAAATAATTCCTCTGCCAACTTATCAATCATCATTTTCTCAGAACGTTTATTTGCTGCATTAATAATCCAACGTGATGCAAGTGCATATCCTCTTCTTTCATCAACAGGAGACGGGACCTGATAATTTGCCCCACCTACCCGTACTGACGTAACTTCAAGATATGGCTTAACATTATTCATTGCATTATTAAAAGTTTCATAAGGATCTACCTTATGCTTTTTCTCTATCTTACTAAAAGCAGAATATACTATTTTTTCAGCTAGAGCTTTTTTCCCTTCTCTCATAATATTATTAATGAACCTAGCAAGCAGAGGGCTATTATACTTCATATCAGGCAAGACAACCCTTCTCTCTGCGGCATGACGACGTGACATCTTATCTCTCTATTTCAAATTATTTTTTTACAGCTTGCTGCTTCGCTGACGTACCATAACGTGAGCGTCCTTGTTTACGATTTTTTACACCCTGAGTATCATAAGCACCGCGTACTATATGGTACTTAACACCTGGAAGATCAGGAACCCTTCCACCCCTGACCAATACTGTCGAGTGTTCTTGTAAATTATGTCCTTCACCAGGTATATAAGCATTAACATACTGTCCATTACTTAAGCGAACACGTGCCATCTTACGAAGGCCAGAGTTAGGCTTCTTAGGAGTAACAGTCTTCACTATTACACAAACACCTTTCAAAAATGGATTGGATTCCAAAGCCGGGGATTTTGTTCTACGAATCTTCGACTGTCTTCCAAAACGTACTAACTGATTATTTGTTGGCATCCAATACTCCAAAATTATTTCTTTTGACTCTTAATCTAATAAGAATATATACAAATCCTTAAAGTTACGAAAAACTATATACCTTACCACTTTCACTTTAAGAGGCAACAGGTGGAACTATAGCTAATTTTTTTATAAAAGCAAAGTGTTTTTAATAAACTTGGCTATATTAACTATTTTTATGAACTTAAAGTTGTAATTATCCCCCTTAAAGTTTGTAGTTCTGCAGTAGATAATTTATCTATACGAGTAAAAATATTCATAATATTTTGCGTCATATGTAATTTCTTCTCAGGAACTTTAAAGAAAGTTTTGTTATTTAATTCAGCAAATAAATGTTCAAAAAAATACCCTAATTCTCCTCTTGACGCTAACTCCTGTTCATTACTAGCATTTATTCTCGACTGTTTATTACGAAATAGCTCATAACATATAATAACTACCGACTGGACAATATTCAGGGAACTAAAATCTCCAGTATTAATGTTAATAATCTTGTGGGCATGAGTAATTTCTATGTTTTGTAGACCACAACTTTCACGACCAAACATGATACCTACCTTAAGACCTACTGGATAATCTTGATTTAAATTCTCTGACAGAACATAATCTTTATTGATATTACGTGATGCTACGCTTGTTGCATATAAATACTCAATATCTTCAATACTTGCTGCCAAACTATCATAAATCTTAGCATTATCTAGGATATCCACCGCCGATACTGCCACACTACGCGCCCGTTTGCTTGGCCAACCATCTCTCGGAGCAACGATTCGCAATTCTGAAGCATTAAAATTTTTCATTGCTCTGGCAACGGCACCAATATTCTCACCCATTTGAGGCTCTACTAAAACAATAATTGGCATACTCAAATCTTTCTATCCTGGATGTTTTTGGTTTCGTGACATATATTTATATATTAATTTTTTAAACTTTTGGGGTATAAGCAAAGCAAACATAAGCCACCGCAAGAGCATCCGCTTCATCAAAGTTACTAATGCTACTTGTCCCTGGTAGTAAAAGCTTAATCATTTGCAAAACTTGATTTTTTTCAGCATGACCATAGCCCACTACCGATTTCTTAATAACATTAGGTTTAAACTCTTGAAAAGCAACATCATATCCTCCAATAAGCGACATGACCGCTCCTCTAGCATATCCCAATTTTAAAGATGATACACTATTCATATTAACGAAGGTCTCCTCCATCGCAACAACAACAGGTTGATATTGTATTATTACCTTTTGCAAGGACGCAACAATGAAAGCTAGTCTTTTATGCATCAGTTCAGTTGATTTAGTCTTTATAACCCCGCTAGCTAAATATTTCAGAGGATCAGTATCAATTACCCCCCACCCCATACCAGCTAAAGATGGGTCAATTCCTAGTATAACCAAAATTATTCTCTCACTAATAGATTTCTTAAAATTATTTGAGTTGATACTCAATAGATGGTAAAGCTTCCTAAAAATTAATAGCCCTCTTATCTATAGCCAAAGCCGCTTCCTTTATGCCTTCACTCAAGGTAGGATGGGCGTGGCAAGTTCTGGCTATATCTTCTGAGGAAGCACCAAATTCCATAAATGCTACAAGCTCTGCAATCATAGTACCAGCTGAAGGACCTATAATATGTGCTCCAAGCACTTTATCCGTTACGCTATCAGCTAATATCTTCACCATCCCATCAGTAGAACCTGTGCTTCTCGCTCGACTATTTGCCAAAAATGGAAATTTACCAACTTTGTAATCAATCTTAGCTTCTTTTAATTGTTCTTCTGTTAAACCAATACTTGCCACTTCTGGATAAGTGTAGATAACACTTGGAATAAGATTATAATTAACATGACCTGCTAAGCCTGCCATAATTTCAGCGGCAGCAACAGCTTCCTCTTCTGCTTTATGAGCAAGCATAGGACCAGCAATTACATCACCGACAGCATAAATATTCGGAATTATTGTTTGGAACTGGCTATTTACCGTAATTCTATTTTGTTTGTCCGTTTCAATAGCTAATTTATCTAAACCTAAATCTGTTGTATGGGCTTTTCTACCAACAGCCAATAGCACTATATCAGCAGTTATTTGTTGCACTAAGTTATCAGCTGTTTGTTGTATATTCAAAATAACTTTTCCTGCTTTTTTCTCAGCAGACAGCACCTTAGTATTTAATCGCAATTCAATAGATTGCTTTTGCAGGATTTTGGTAAATTGACCAATAATCTCTTTATCTAAAGCTGGCACAATACTTCCAGCATATTCAATAACCGTTACTTTAGAACCAAGCCTATTCCATACCGAACCAAGCTCTAAACCGATAGAACCACCACCAATCACTACCATAGTTTCTGGGACTTTAGCAAGACTCAAAGCTCCCGTTGATGAAACTATATATTCCTCATCAACAACAATATTGGGCATTTCAATAATATCAGAGCCAGTAGCAATTAAAATATTTTTAGCCGATATCTGTTCAATTGATGTACCGTTAGTAATTTCGACAAGATTGGCTGAAATAAATTTGGCGCTTCCTGTAAATTTAGTGATTTTATTTTTTGCAAACAAGCTTTCTATGCCTTTGCATAAGTCTGATACTATCTGACTTTTTTTAGTCATCATTTTTTGTAAATCAAGTTTGGCTGAGGTCATAATGCCAATATCGGTACAATGGTTCAATACTTCATGATATTTCTCAGAGAAATTTAGCAATACCTTGGAAGGAATACAGCCAACATTTAGGCAAGTACCACCAAGCGTTACCCTTTTCTCTATACAGGCAACCTTCATACCTAACTGGGCTGCTCTTATTGCTCCTGTATAACCAGCAGGACCACTACCAATCACTATTAAATCAAATTCTTGCATATTATTTTCCTCCATAATAATAACATTATAGACTATAAACATACCAACACTAATAGTTTTCTGAAAAAATAATTGCTTTTTAATTCTTCAGAATCATTAAATAATGTGGTACATCCTTAAAATAGCCTGTAGATGGAGCAAAGCTATCTACTATTTGGAAACCAGCTTTTTTATAGGCACTAATTGCTTTGTAGTTTGATTGATTGGGATCAATTAGCCAAGTACTAGACACTTATATCTTTAAATTATGATATAAGTGTCTAGGATAAAAAAAGAGTTTAATATAGAGAAAGCAATAATAATTTTTCTATATGAGAAGATATGCTTTACGTGATGAACAGTGGGAACGAATCAAAGATATTTTGCCTGGAAGACAGGAGACTGTTGGGATAATAACCAAAGATAACCGGATATTTATCGAAGCTGTCTTATATCAGGATAGAGCTGGTATACCATGGAGAGATTTACCTGAACGTTTCGGGGATTTTAGGGTAATTCACACGCGTCATACAAGATGGAGTACGAAAGGTGTATGGCAAAAGATTTTTGAGAAATTGGCTGAAGATGCTGTAATGAATACACCTTATCTTGACGCATACACAAAGTATATTATAGACTTAAATTTGGATACTTAAGCTCCGTGAATAAAATTTAAATTTCTCTATCACTAACCCATTGATAGGCGCTAGGGTCGCTAAATACTTGTCGTAAAAATTGATTATTTAGAGCATGGCTAGTTTTATAACCAGTGATGTTAGCTATTAGATGACCTCCTGTAGTATATAAATCTCCGAATAGATCGAGAAGTTTGTGCCGCACAAATTCATCGCTATATCTAAGGCCATCGTGATTTATTATAATATCTTGATCTATACCTATAGCATTATCGAGAGAGGCACCACGTGCCAAACCTTTACTTTTTAAATATTCAAGTTCATGAACAAATCCAAAAGTTCTAGCATCAGCAATATTATTTTTGAAAGATTCATTTTCTGAAAAGAGTAAATTTTGCTTACCAATAGCTTTACTAGCAAAATCTATTGTCATATCAATCGTCATGCTACGAGCAGGACTACATACTAACTCGCAATCTTTGTGAATAGCTCTAATTTCTTTTAAGATTTTTAGGTATTTCTTTGGAGCGTTTTGTAATTGTCTGCCAGCACATTCTATCATAAAAACAAATGCTTTACTGCTGCCATCCATTATCGGCACTTCAGGACCATCAATTTCAACTATTAAGTTATCGATTCCACATCCCCAAAGAGCTGCCATTAAATGCTCTATAGTTGAAACAGAAATATTATGCTCATTTTTTATGGTAGTAGATAAAGAAGTCTTTGATACATTCAAACAACTAGCTTGAATAAAATTTATCTCTTGCCTTACATCAGTTCTGACAAAAACAATACCAGTATTTTCTGCGGCTGGCCTTAAAGTCAACTGAGTAATGTTACCAGAATGAACGCCTACCCCGTAACAACTCACGGGATTTAGTATTGATACTTGCATTGGTCAATTCTGCTAATTTAAGAAATCTAAGTCATTTTAGTATTTTAACCGATCATATGCAAGTTACATTATGTTACAAAATATTACGACAGTAGACCCTGTTAATATAACTCTATATTGTTAACGCAATTTGGTATCACTAGTCTTTACTGAGAGTTGTAATAGTAAGGTATTTGAAGTTTATATAGAAAATTTCCTTATACCGAAAATAAAACCTAGACACTTATATCTTTAAATTATGATATAAGTGTCTAGCTATATACCAACCTTAGACAGAATTTGTTGGATAGTTAACGATAAATCATAAAAATTTTTAATTAGGCAATCAATCTTATTTACTTGATTATCCAGTAGGTCAAGAGGCTGTTCTAATTCTATAGGGACACTCTTTGTTGTCATATGGGTCTTCAAATATTCAATATCCTGACTTGTATAATATCGTCTATTACGTATCTTATGTATAGTTAGGTTTGGCAACATACGCTCTAGATATCTTAGCTGGTAAGAGTGAATATTTAGAAGTTTTGTTACTTCCCCAATAGAATAATATTTTTTATCCTGCATTTTTATTAATTAATAATTTTAATTTTCTGGCTGGTATAAAACGTATTACTTCTTTTTCTGGAATTATCACTACTTCTTTTGTATGAAAATTTATACCAGGTCTAGGCTTTTTTATTCTAGTACAGAAAATACCAAAACCTGCTAACGTCAATCTTTGCTTGCTTGCCATTTGCTGAATATTGTTAAATATTTGATTAACTATTTCTTCACATATAAGACTTGATAGCCCCAATTTAGCTTTTAACATACAAGCGATCTTTTCTTTAGTAATAGATGTATAGTTAACTGATTTAGATATACTAGAACTAGTTTCTTTTTCCTCATCATCATAAAATTCCCCTAAATCGACCATATAGCTAACTCAAAAAAGGTTTAGTCTGATAGTAATTGCCACATCCCCGCATAGGCTATAATGACAATCTATGATAGATTCCTGCCTACGCAGGAATGACATATTTTCCGTTAGAACAAATAAACAAATACTATTCAGGTTAGCCATAGTTGTTACCATCTGATTAAAGCCGATCCCCAACTTACTCCAGCACCAATAGCCGTGAAAAGCAATATATCACCTTTTTTAATATTACCATAAGATTTTAAAGAAGCAAGTGCTAGAGGAATTGAAGCAGCGGAACAATTAGCATGTTTTTCCACTGTCTTTACTACTTTACTAGGATCAATTTTTAGTCGTTCTACAACTGCATCTATAATTCTTACATTTGCCTGATGTGGAATAAAATGATTAACATTCTCTACGGTAAAATTATTATTACGCAATATTTCCTCACCTGTCTTACTCATCTTTTCTACTGCATGTCTAAAAACTTCCTGTCCTTTCATTTTTATTGCACCGATTTTGCCATTGCTACTTACACCACCATCAGTGTAAAGAATATCGTGATAACGACCATCCGAATAAATATTACTATCTATTATACCAGAGCTATCATCACTATATTGCAAGACTACTGCACCAGCACCATCACCAAATAAAATACAAGTAGCTCTATCACTCCAATCTATTAGAGACGACATTTTTTCAGCACCAACTAATAATATTGTTTTATATTTTCTGGATTTCATTAAAGAATCAGCAACATGTAAACCGTATACAAAACCCGAACACACTGCTTGTAAGTCAAATGAAGGCACATTACCAAGCCCTAGATAACCTTGTAACTTAGAGGCGGTAGAAGGAAAACTATTATCCGGAGTAGTGGTACAAGTAATTATCAAATCTATAGATGATGCCTTTAATCCAGCGTCATCTATAGCATCCTGACTGGCTTTAACAGCTAAATGTGATGTATACTCATTATCAGCCGCAATATGCCTCTCTAATATACCAGTCCTTGAACGAATCCACTCGTTGTTAGTATCAACCGATAATGATATTTCTGCGTTAGTAACAACACGCTCCGGCAAATAGAAACCACATCCAAGAATTTTACAAGCCATTGTGGTTTATGCTACTTCTTCATCTTTTTCTTGCTTCTTAACAATAACTTGACGACCATTATATGTGCCATCAGCTAAAGATATATGATGAGGAAGTTTATATTCCCCTGTCTGAGAATCTATTATTACATTAATTTTACCAAGCGCAAGGTGAGAACGTCTCATATTACGTCTTGATTTTGATGTTTTCTTTTTTGGAACTGCCATATTGCCTCTTAAAAATTACACTTTAGGATAAAAAGTGTTTGTCAAATCGATGGAGCAGTATATTATACTTCCATTACAAAATCTAGGTATTTTAAACATAAAATTTATGAAATTTATTATAATTCGAACTTTTCTTATTTCATCTATGTTACTCACATTGTGTAGTTGCCAAACTATAGAATCAAGGGGACAGTATGTTGATGATAATTTATTAGATACACTTAAAGAAAAAAGATTTAACAAATCGAAAGTAGAAGATTTAATTGGTACACCAACAATTATACCCGACTATACTCCTAATACTTGGTATTATGTTCAACGTTCTTTAGCTAGGAGAGCATGGTTTGAACCAAAAGTAATGGAACAAAAAATAGTAAAAATTACTTTTAATAAAAAAAATGTAATTGAGGAAGTTTTAGTACTTAGTGATTCGCATAAAGATGATATAACTATAATGGGGGAATATACGAAAACTTATGGTACAGAATTAAACGGACTACAAAAATTTGTAAAGAATATTGGTAGGTTTAATAAAACTACTGAGGGAAAAAAGAAAAAGAACCGATAAAATCATGCTTGCAATATTTCATGGATACTGTATAAAATGAACGCTGATAGTTCTTAAATCATTCGAACATACTCCTTGCAAATTTAAGAGTATATAGACGAACTTAAAGAGTTTATGGCCCCTTCGTCTAGCGGTTAGGACGTTACCCTTTCACGGTGAAAACACGGGTTCAAGTCCCGTAGGGGTCACCAATACTCTGTTGTTATTAGTATATAGCTTGTAATTATTACAACCTACGTGAATGCGATATAACTGGCCCATTCCATTAACATTCACTTTGTGCTTTTACTAAACACACGTAATGCAAAAATAATTATATGATAACTAATATTAGACTTCAAGAAGCCCGTGATTTCACCAAGACTTATTACTCCAATACTTATTAATTGGTAGTATATTTAATAATGCAGACTCACGCAGACACTGTAAAAACAAATGAAAATGATCATTATCTCATTACACGTGATTACTACAATAATTTAATAACTTCCAATGATCCCCCTATAGCAGAGATTGGCATGTTGGTAAATATATTGCCCAAGGGTGGTGATATTCATCATCATTTTATCGGTGCTATTCATGCCGAAACTCTCTTAGATTATGTTAAAAAAGAAGGGTTCTGTATTGATCCTAACAGTTATCAAATTCTTAAAAAACCTACAAAAACATCTATGACTGTAGACGAACTTCGTGCTGATATACCGAAATATAATCAGCTTTTGTCAGTTTGGTCAACAGCAAATTTTAGCAATCATTCTCGCGAGCAATTAGCACCGGATGAAAGATTCTTTGATTGTTTTAACTATTTTTGTTTCTTAGAAGACTATATTATTCAAGATGGTTTGATGGATTTAAAGAAAAGAGCGGAAGCAGAAAATGTACAATATATAGAAACTATATTCCCTTTTGCCCCTATTAGTACAAATGTTGCTCTAGACGATATCAACAAATTAACAAGCAATACAGATGACCTTACTATTAATCAGGTTTTAGAAAAAGCTATGTTGTTGTTAGAACAGGATAAAGTTATACAGCAAGATATTACTTACTATTCAACGATGGTAACAGATAAATCTAGAGATATTGATGATGAGCGGTTTACCATGAGGTTTCAACCATATGTATTTCGTGGTAATAAACCCTCTCTGGTGTTTTCTGGCTTGTATTCCGCTTTCTCTTTGGCACAAAATAATCGTAAAATAGTTGGTGTAAATATAGTGGGGGCAGAACATTTAGTTGTTGCTATCAACGATTATACATTACATATGAAAATGTTTCGTTTTCTTAAACAGAAATTTCCTAATGTTAAATTATCCTTGCATGCGGGTGAATTAGCATTAGGGCAAGTTCCTCCAGAAGGGCTACGCCATCATATTCGTGATGCTATATTGATAGCTGATGCAGATCGTATTGGTCACGGGGTAGATATTATGCATGAATCTAATCCTTACCAACTAATAAGTACATTACTGGAAAAGAATGCACTTATTGAAATTAATTTAACTAGTAATGAATTTATTTTAGGCATTGCAGGTGATAACCATCCTATCAAGCTCTATATGCGTTATGGGATACCAATTGCCATTTGTACTGATGATGCAGGAGTATCCCGCAATAATTTAACTCAAGAATATTTATTATTTATTAGTCGTTATAAGCCTTCTTATGATCAATTAAAACAAGTCGTCTACAATAGTATTAAATATTCTTTCTTAACGGAAGAGGAAAAGAAAAAACAACTGAATTTGCTCGATAAAAAGTTTGTTCTTTTTGAAGAAAGTATAGCTAGTCGACCCGTCAAAAGTCTAGAATATAACAACTACTATATTTAAATGCAAAAGGCGTCATTATATAGTTAAAAACGGATTAACTTATTTTTTTTGGTTTGACAATTGGGGTCACTATAGTTCACACAGCCTAGGGGTTTTAATTTTGAAAATACTCATTTGGTACATTTAGATAGAATAAGCAAATTACTAGGAATATTAGCTATAGCTTTTACATTTGCTTATACTGTTGGCATATGGAGACATTCCATTAACCCGGATATTGCATGAAGGTATCAATATTTATCTCTGAACCCCTTGTAATATAAGGAGTTTGGAAGAATTGCACAAAAATACAAATTGTATATTTAAAATTTTATATACTTTAGCCTGTAGCCCTCATGAGACAAAGGCTAGCACAATTGGTTCATTTCTATCATGCAATATCCGGGTTAAACCTATAAAATGAAAGCCCACGGTAGAAAAGCAATGTCAATTTTCAGATATGGACTTGATTATTTACAAAGAACATATTTAAATCAAGATAAAATGCATAAGGAACTAACTAGCATTATTGACATGTTTATTAAACCATTAATTCCCAGATTGCCCATTATTATGTCATATTAATCTTTTTGTCATGTACTGAGCGAAGCGACTAAAAAGTTCTGAGATGTTTTATCATGTCGTGTTGCGATAGCCCTATATTGCTTAAATTTTGCAAAAAAATTCTCAATTAAATGTCTAGCTTTATGCATATCTTTATCATAATCAATCTGGATTACGCGATTCTTTTTTGGAGGGAATTACAGCTATTATACCTTCTTCTTTTAGCTTATTTCTCATACGTTCGTCAGCATCATAACCTTTATCAGCAACTACAGAATCGGGCAGGTTCATACATGAGTTATGGAGTTTAGACTGAAAAAAAGCACCCTCTATGCTATTTTTCATATCCATTTCTAATAATTTGATTTTATTTTTAAAATCTTCGATTTCCTGCTCTTTTGTTTGATATAATTTAATAATATTTTCTTGCTCTTCTAAACTTGGTATTGGTATTTTTATCTTTTTTATATCTGTATTATTAAGGTGCAATATATTAGCTCCTCTTGCATATTTAGCCAATTCACTTTTTAATGGATAGCTTAAGACTAAAGATAAATACTGCGGATTTATTCTATTTTTATCATGTATTCTGATAATGTTAATATCACTACCTATAATAACATTGCTTTTACATAAAGTTCTTGCTATTGCAATGCCATCTGCATCGGCAGTTGTTGTTGATGGTATTAATACATCACCTTCTTTTGATAAAACTTTTCCTTTTAAATCGGTTCTGCTGTAGATTTCCTTTATAAATAGATTATTATATAATGTATACAATTCGCCATATAAAATACATTCATATTTTTCATTACTACCAATTTTTGTTTTAGACAAGCCGTTTCCTTTTAAAAACTCTATATCATTACACTTTTCAAGCTCTTTTAAAGAAAATTTTTGAAAAGCAAAATTATATAGAGTAGACGTAAGCGTTGCCACTTACGCCCCTCGTTAGAACCTCATCGTGCCCTATTAAGGCAATGGGCTCAAGATATCATCATTCACATACTGCCTTGCATTAAGGAGTGGTATATTCTTACCTTTGGTAATGGATTGCATTCGATAAACAGACAAAACTTCTCCCAACTGAATGATTCTCTTTGGCTGCGACGATTTAACCACTTAAACAATGTCTTCACTGATTGCCTTATGAAGCCATTCACTGCTTTAATATTAAAAGTCACACCATAATACTGTATATGCCCTCTCAACTTGCTACAAAAACTTCTCCATATGACATGCAGTTTATGCTTGTTTCTAATGTCCTTACACCAGTCATTGACCTTCTTCAGTTTGGCACTTATTCGTTTACTACAACTCTTTACCTTAGGTATTATTTTACCTTTCCTAGACTTACCAAAATAAAAGGTGAAACCCAAAAAATCAAAAGCCTCTTGCCTTTCGTTCTGAGAAAATTTTCTCTTTGAAAATCTAACCATTTTGGTCTTTTCTTCGTTGAGTTTAAGTTTGTACTTCTCAAGTCGTTTTGCTAAAGCTATTTTTATTCTCTTGGCGTCCTCCTGGTATCTACAACATATTACACCATCATCACAGTAGCGAAATAATGCTACTGTTCCTCTGCAATGTTGCTTTACCACTTCTTCAAACCATTCATCTAAAACATAGTGAGCAAAAATATTTGCAAGGATGGGACTAGCAATGTTTCCTTGAATCGTCCCTTCTTCTTGAACAATCAGTTCTCCTTCAGACAATATTCCAGCTTTAAACATGCGGATTATATATCTTATTAGTTTCTTGTCATGAATTTTCTCTTGCAGCATTTCTATCAATATCCTTCTATCAATAGTACCAAAGAAGTTAGCCAAATCTAGGTCTATTACACTCTCTACCTCATTGCTATAAAGATGTTGCGTTAATCCTCTTATTGCATCATGACACCCTATTCCCGTTCTGAAACCATAGGAACATTCCAAGAATATTGGCTCATATATACTTTCAAGCACTTTGTGCATCATCTTCTGACATATTTTATCTTCAAAGTTGCTGATACCTAAAGTTCTAGTCTTGCCATTGCTTCCTTCTTTCGGTATTTTTACCTCTCGAATATTGCCCGGTATGTAAGCCATCCTCTTTAGTTTATCAGACAATTTTCCAATATTTTCTGTAAGTTTTAAGCCATAATTAGTTTTGTTTACTCCATCTACTCCAGTTGCTTTCTTAACATCCAGCTCATGATAGCAGACAGCAAGTGCGTTCTCACTAAACAAATGCATGAGGTTGTTAAATCTCTTACTTTTATCCAATGAAGATAACCATGCTATTCTCTTTAGTTTTGTTTCTGTTATTACTTGATAATCTGTTGTTATCATAACATTTCCCTCTAGAGATCGATTTTACCCACCAGCCTTCCCTCCATTGGCATTACCCAATTTCATCAGTACTATGCTGGATCTGACTTCCTATATTTCTTTTCAGCTTCCTCGCTTTTACACTTGTTAGCTAATACTCCTAATTCAGAGAAAATATAGGATATCCCACGTTTATAAATAAACTTTTATTACATGCCATGTTCTCAGACCCCGGAGATCCCATACATATCTGCCTATTTATGATATGTATGTTGTTGCATTCCTGTTTATTGACACAGTCTGCGATCTCAAAAGAAGACATTAACGAGGCTCAATTGCTTCAACCTTACGGCTTACGGCCTATAATATTTCTGTCTACGCTTAACTGACTTTGTTACCAAACTCAGCTCAAGACTCGATACATAGTGTGCTAGGTCAACACTTCTATGGCTGCTCTTGCAACAGCTAGCTTATTTACACTTCGTGGCGCACCAATAATGTGCCTTAGCCCTGATGGAATTCGCTACTAACTTACGAACTTTAACATTATCATTGCGACGGCTTCTATGAGCCTATGACGGTATCAGTTTTTTCGTAAGCTAAGGTTTGTCTTATTCACCATCAATATTATCATCTCTCGCATATTCCTTGGTAGGAATTCCTTACTTTAATTATTTTATTCCAACCGCTGATTTTTTAAAATTTAAACCTTAATTATTTAAATTTTTAAAAAATCAGCCACCATCATAAAAATAATTAATATTAAACTTTTAGTAACATACTTTTGTTTCACTATATGTCTAATCATTTCTCAGTACCGTAAATACTACTTTTGCTAGGTGTTTAGTCCCAGGGAGTGGAGGTTAGGGTTAATAATAAATTTATTTGGATCAGATGTCCATGTTTTTATGATAAATTCATAAGGAGTTAAACCTTTAAGAGCTTTAAGTCTTTTTGCGAAATTGTAGGCATTGATAAAATCATATAAATGTTGTTTAAGTTGCTGATGATTGTCATAATAAAAACGTTTAACAGTTGCCTCTTTAATAGTACGATTCATACGTTCTACCTGTCCATTAGTCCATGGATGATTAACTTTTGTTAGCCTGTGTTCAATATTGTATTCATAGCAAATACGATCAAAAATATGCATCCAAGCATGCTTATCTACTGTTCTGTTAGTAAATTGAATACCATTATCTGTCAAAATAGTATGAATTTTATAAGGTATAGCTTTAATTAAATTACGAAGAAATTGTGCTGTTTCTGTCTTGGTACATCTTGGTAAAAGTTCTACATACACAAACTTTGAAGTGCGATCAATAGCAACAAATAGATAGAGTTTACCTTCTTCTGTTTTGACTTCAGCAATATCTATATGGAAATAACCAATTGGATAAAGTTTAAACTTCTTCTTGGTTTTGTTATTTCCTTTTACTTCCGGTAACCTACTAACATTATGGCGTTGAAGAAGTCTATGTAAAGAAGATCTAGTAAGCTTGGGAATACTAACTTGTAAAGCATATAAGCAATCATCTAAAGATAATAAAGTGTGTTTACGAAATGCTATACACATAGCTTCTTCTTCAGAAGTTAATACTGTAGAAGATGGTTCTTTGGGACCCATACAAGTATCTTGTAATGTAGTTCGTTTCTTCCACTTAGCAACTGTTTTAGGATTAATAGAATATTTTCTTGCTAAAGTCTTTAAGCTCTCTTGACTATTTTGGATTGCGAAACGTATTGCCTCTGTCGTTTTGGCACAGCCGTGTAATATTTGTCCCATAATTCCTCTCTTGATGGTAATTCTTTATAATATACAACATTACACCCTGGGACTAAACACCTAGCTAAGGTTTAATTTTTTATCCTTCAGCTCTGTTGCACTGTTGCTAATTTAAAGTCCTATTTTTTAGCTCATATTGTCCATCCTATGGTATTTTCTTATCCCTTTGCTTTTTTATTTTGTAATTTATAATTTCTTGGCAGAAGCCAATTAGATTCCTAGCTGCTGCGTGAGTTTCTTGGTTAGTGAGCTTTTTGTCTTTACCAATAATTTTTAATCTGTTTATGATTGCTTGATAAATTTCCTCTGATGCTCGTTTATCATTGTCTATTTTCTTTGTTATCTGATGTATATAGGCATTTTTCATAATATTCCTCTGTTGTTAATCTTTCAGCCCTACTGTTTTTATATTACTGTTAACTACTTCTTTTTGATTTACAATAGTCATTTCATAACGTGAAATGATCTACAACCGATAAACTCCTGCCTTATTTGGTTTTATATGTAAAAAAAATTTCATGATGTGAAATTTTTTTTAAATTCTTTGTATTTAGACAACTAATAGTGTTTTGTTAATAAGGATTAAATCTTAATACTAATCGCTATGAAATTACTCACATGGTTAGAATTGTCTAAAGTGTCCGTACGAGAATTTGCTAAAATAATAGGTAAGAATCAAAGTTTAGTACATAAATATGTCTACGAAGAAACAATACCTGGACCTAAAGCTATGCTCAAAATTTACACGGTTACTAAGGGAGCAGTTGATGCCAACATTTTTTTTAAGCTTTCTGACCAAATATTTGAAGAAGAACTAAAAAATAAAAAGAACCCTCCCAAACCTGAAATAGATTTTAGCTACTGATACTGTCAGTTCGTTATAAATCTCCATTTTTATCGACCAATTACTTAGGCAGTAAGTGGTAGAGAATAGTCTTATTTTTATTACATTATAATCATTTAAGTTGATTATATGTTTTTATAGTTAAGCGAAACAACAAGGTTATTATTAGTTGTAAATATCAATAAAATCTTCTTAATTTTAGGCATTAAGTGATAAAAGTTATCCACAAAATCCGTGCATTAATTTGTGGATAAATATGTGTGTAATATGTGGATATCACGTGGATAAGTTTTTTTACCCTGTGGATAAGAGGTAAAATTTGGATTTTTTTATAACTTTTTTGGGATTTTTTTTGCATTTTTTTAGGTTTTTTTTTGATTTATACGCTCGTATAGTTTTTTTTGCCATTTCTTGAGGGTTTTTTATGAGTTTTTACAGCTAAATTATCTAAAATTATAGGAGATTATTATGTTAAAATCTAAGAGCAAACCCTTTTCTCTATCATCTTTTCTTCATGGCACTAATTTACTTAGACATGATGAATTAGGAATTTACATTAGACTACTTGAACATATGTGGATAAGTGGCGGAAAATTGCCAAATAATGACCAAAAATTAGCACATTTTTTAAATATTTCGCTAAAAAAATGGCAAAATTATAAAAAAATTTTGCAAAATTTTTTCATTTTTTCTGATAAAACTTTTACACATTTGAAGTTGAAAAACGAATACCAAAAACTCATAAAAGTATCACAGCAAAATTCCTTGAATATAGCAAAGAGATGGGAGAAACATCGCAGTCAACTTATCGAATTCGCAGGGGAAAAAGATACCCCCTCTAATGATACGACCGTATATACGACCGTAATACGATCGTATTACCTACGCGCGCACGCGTCTAAAGATAATTATATTGATATAAGATTAGAGGATGATGATAGGCATGTGGATAAGTCACCAGTGATTGCCAAATTAGCAAAAACCGAAATAGCTGAACTAACTCAAAAGCTACAAAGGTTGTTCAATAAGCACGATATGCCTTTACCAACAGATGCGTCGTTGCTTATAGAATGGTTAGAAAGCGGTATTAGCAAAGATTTTATCTACCAAAAAATCGAGCAAGTAGTAGTTCGCATTTGCCAGCATCAACTTCAACACCCAAGGTCATTTGCTTATTTCACTGCAGAGATAAAACGATACTGTTAGGCGGGGTAGTGGCAAGTGGAAGTTAAAGGTACATTTGATAAAATAAATTTCACAATATGAAATAATTTAAATTATTTTTTTGCTTTAGTCTTTCTTTTTAATACAAAAGATCATTTCATGCAATGAAAAGCCTATTGTTTTAAGAAAAATCCCTGTCATAATCTGAACAATAACAGCAATTAGAGTAAAAATTATGAACAAAAAAGCTATCAAATATGGATTACAACTTGATTTAGTTGAACAAGAGCATGATTTTTACCAAAGCAATGAGAGTAATTATGAACAAAGGGATAAACAAACAGCTGAAAATACAATGAGTAAATGTTTAATCAATCAATTTGTTTTTGCTGAGTTAGTAAAAAATGAATTACAAGCAAAGATAACTGACCAATTGACGGCTATATTTAGCTTAAATATTCAGGAATTTGGCTATCGTCAATTTTTAAGCGATGGGACAACTATGGGCTTTTGCACAAGAAAATTTTGCACCAAAAATATTAACAATAGCCAAAATATCCAAAATAAAAATCTAAGCTACCAATCTCTAATACAATTCTACAGTCAGCAAGCATGTAACAGTTTTGCCATTTACCAAAGAACTAAAGATAAAATTGAAGGGTTTTACTTTTTGCCATCAACTAATAGTCCGGAAATTATTAGCTACTACCTTAGCAACTTTGAATCTTTTGAACAGTTTATTAGTCTTGTAAGTCTTTATGTTAGCCTAGTTCTAGGTAGTATAAGATGCAGTAATTCATACTGCCAAAACTTACACAATAATAACTTATACGTAAAAATTTTTAGCCCCAATAGCTTGGCAGAATTATTTCCTGAAAGGGTTTTAAGCAACTAACTAAAATAACCCTATTATGAAAATAACTAAAATTAACGTAAAATATTTAGGCAAGTCTTTCATTCTTACTCAAAGAGCTATGGAATGCCTGATACTTGCAGCTCTCGGTTTTCCTAAAAAGCACATAGCAAGTAGATTAGGCATATCGTACAGAACTGCAGAAAAACATATAACAAATGCTAAAAATAAAATTGGTATTTATAACCATAGACAATTAATTGATTTTCTGTTTTCTAGCCAAATATTTAAGCACCCTGCTACTGCTAGTATTGCAAGTAGCATCACTCAATATAAAAATTAATTATTTTAAATTGATCATTTTTATTTCTTAAATTTCTACTATGGTATGAAGTTTATTAGCAAGAATAATAGGTGAAAATGCCAACTATTCGTTTTTAGTTAATCTCTTATGATTTTCTAGAGAATAATTAAAGAATGAACTAAACATGATGCAACAACAAACTTTTATAAATGACAATACAAGCATAGCAATTACTAAAATAACTGCCATTAACCCTACTAACTCAATTATTAGACCGTTCTTCCAATGGCTAGGGGGCAAAAGAAAAATAGTTGATAAACTGATAGAACGCATTCCGTTAGGTTTAAATAATTATTATGAGCCTTTTCTTGGTGGTGGAGCACTGTTTTTTCAAATAAAAAATATATTTAATAAATGTTTTCTATCTGACATTAATCTTGAGCTTGTCACCAGCTATAATGCTGTTAAAAAGAATCCAGCAAAAATTATAGAGCTATGTGAATCATATCGGCTAAAACATAATAAAGAATATTATAACCAAGTTAGAGATAACAATATTAATAGCAATGACCCTACTGAAATTACAGCAAGATTTTTATATTTAAATCGATATTCTTTTAGGGGAATATACCGAGTGAATAAACATAATCAAATTCTAATGTCTTGCTCTAGCAGAAACTATGCTAATTCTGATAATTTTATTACTACACTTAATCAATGTAGCAGTACTTTACAAGATACGACAATTTACGCAGGAGATTTTTCTTTTATAGAACCACAAGCTAATGATTTTGTTTACTTTGATCCGCCATATCATAAATCAGGTGAATGTTTTTATACTAGAGTACCGTTTGCTGAAAATGATCAAGTAAGGCTTAAGAGCTTTGCTATAGAATTATCTAACAAAGGAACCAAGCTTATGATCTCTAACAGTGATACCAGCTTTATTAGAGAGTTATATAAAGATTTTAACATTAGTACTATTACAATCAAATATTCGATATCAAATTACCGAAGAACATCTAATGAAGTGTTAATAACAAATTACTGAGTACGACATGATCAAGGAGCGATCCTCTGTTAGAACTTACTATTACCAACATACTTTTGGTTTAAAAAGATGTTGGTAATAGCCACCATTTTTCAAATAACCTTAATATTGGTAATTTCTTCTTTTTTAATTAAGGTAGCTTGCTCAATAATATCAAAGTCAACTCCTGCTTTCAGTAATTTTTGTGCTATGTTTAATCTGTCATCCTTTTGTTCCTGTAAAAATATTTCTGTAATCTTTTCAAAGTTCTCAATCCTTATATCAGGCAAATCCATTACTTTAGGTCGAATCTCCTTAATATTAGCAGGAATAGTGATATTATAATTTATACCTTTATCTTGGTTATTATCAACCTTAAAATTCCCATAGTGAGCATCTATAATATTAGAACATTCAAAAAAAGTTAGTTCATTAGTTTGCCTAAAAGTTGGAGTAAAAATTAATTTAAGTTGTTGTTCAGTAAGGTGATCTCCTTGATTTTTTATTGTTAGTCTTATTGCTTCAATTGGTTTTTTACTTTTAGTAGTTTTTGATATATTTAGTTCAAAATCTAGAATATCATCCTCTAGAAAAATACCCACCAGATTACTATCGACATTATTGTTGATAGCATGAATCAACAGGCTTTTTATTACTTCCTTCAGTTTTTCTGGGTCGCATATTATGTTAGGATATTTTATTTTATATTGACTAACAAATCGTAATGGTTGTTCAGATAATTTTTCACATTCTACTACTACTTCATTTACTAAATCCATAATGTTAACTTTAGTAAGCTTAATATGCACTTGACGTCTTACTCTGTGAGTAATAGTCGAAAGATATAAAACTCCTGCCTCTATTCGTTTTGCCACTTCACATAAGTCTTCAGTAATCCGAGAAATTTGGTCTTTATTAGCTGTTTTTTGTAGTTTTGTATATAATGCTTTAAGTTGGAGTTGCAAGCTATGGAGTTGTTGTTGTTCCTGACCTTCTATTCTACTAAAAAACTCTTCTTCATGTTGTGCCACTTTTATCAAATCATGAGTTAGTTTTCTTGATTTCTTTTCCCATGCACTCTTCATGGTTTCATATAATTCTTCATATTTTAGTTTTGGTTTTAGAAATGCTATTGATACACTACTCAGTAGCAACAAAAATAAATTTATTTGAAATTGAATACTACCTAAATTACTAGTTAAATAGTCTTTACCCATGCAACATTTAAAAAATTGCAATGATGTGAATGTACCAAAAATTGTGATAAATAAAGCTATCTGCCACCTAAGCAATATTCCCGTAACTAATAAGTTAATAATAAATATCATTAATTGTAGTTGATGAAATTCGCTAATCATAATCAGCATAATTCCAACACAAACCAACAGATATAAAACACCTAGATTCCAAGCTAATGCTATAAAGCTCTCGTTTCTAAATTTATGAGGCCATATCGGATAAATTGCAAGCCCGGTAGCTATTATTAATACTGAATGATAAATGAAGTGATAAATATCAGCATATTTTGTGCTATAAGATTCTGAAATAGTAAATAACGATGAATAAGTGGATATTATTGCAAAGAAGCCAAATAGAAAATAAGTAATTTCATTTTTTGGTAGATTACCTTTACAAAAATTTATCAGATTAAATTGTTTGATTAAACTAATAATTCTTCTGAATTTTCTTTTACGTTCAAGTCTAAGAGCGATTATAGGGCTGGGATCTTTTACACCAATCCAACCACCAGCTTGTTTAAAAAAGTAATGGATAAACATCAAAGTTAACAAATTAGCTACCATAGCTGGTACGACAGGCTTCATTTTTACACCTAAGACTTTAAAACTAACTACTGTAATAAATCCAGCAAACATTCCTGTTAATACTGCTTTACTGCTACTACGAAAGCCTAGGATTGCTAAAAGGAAAGGTACAGAAACTACAGGCATATAAAAACCTAATATTTCTAACAGTAAATCAAATATACTACTTTCTTTTAAAGCTAGGGAAATAGCAGAAATACCAACAAAAATAGCAAAAACACGTAATATAATTAGATCACTAAGATTACGAATCTTTTTTATAATCTCAAAATCTAATAATTTTAAAATATCATTAGTAAATAATACAGCTGCAGAGTTAATATATGAGTCTGCCGTAGACATGATTATCGCAATAATACCTATAGCAGTAAGTCCTCTTAATCCTTGATAGCTGTAATTCTCTATAATATGGGCTAACAAGTTATTGGGATTAAGATTAGGATTGTCTGCCAGTAATAATATTCCAACCCACATTATTACTACTAACATCACAAGACATATTAAACCTGCTGTTATAAAAGACTGTCTAGCTTGTATGATGTTCTTAGCCATTGCCAATCTTTGAAAGAAAACCGGTTGAAAACCTGGAATTAGAAAAAATAATAACGTCAAAAAAGAACTTATAGACTCAGAGTTGAAATTAAATAGTTGCCTATAATCAAATAAAGGATTCTCATTAATTGTTACAAAAACTTTATGAGGATCATGCAGAGTTCCCCAAATGATCAGGGTAATTATAGGAATAATAGTACCAAAAGTAAGAAATTGTATTATATCTGTAAAAGTAACAGCCTTTATACCACCAAAAGCTGAATATAATATTACTATAACAGCACTTGCCAAAACAGCATAAAAACTAGAAACATTAAAGAAAAGTTGTAACATGGTAGATGAAACCTTAAATTGTTATGCAACTATTCCTGTGCAAAGGAAAATGCCTACTATAGCTGTAATCAATTGAACTTTCTTACCATAAAGAGTACCCATGGCTTCAGCTATGGAAAGATTACCCAAAAACTCTGCCATACGTGGAGCTAATAAGTAACCAACAATTATGAGAGCTAAAGGTTCACCAATTGCCGGAATGATAAAGTATAAACCTTGTTTATAAGATTCACTGACTGCTCCAGAAAAGAAACCACCACCAATACAAGTGGCAATAATTGTCGCAGTTATAGTGCTGGTGGAGAAATTGCGGTTGCCTATAGCATATTCGTTAATATTTTTTATACCACGACTAAAAAATAGACCTACTGCTAAGGTAAAAATTAAAAAAGTGACAAAAATGATTGTATCCAAATCCCAACTTAAGTGCATATAATCTTCCCCTGAATGTCAAAAAATTGTAAATTTTTGACCACCAAAGACAAGATTTTTAGAAGAAGTGAATCTAGATTGGTGATCGGGGGTTCGAAAGACTGCTAACAGACAGCTATGGTAACCGTCTGGCTTAAATGTAAACACTTAAGCCAAACTCTACCATCCCCCCGACCATAAAAGACCGAGAAGCATCATTTTTACGGTTGATGCATACCGCCGTTAGATAGAGGCTTTCGAACCTCTAGAATTACTTTACAGTAATCCCGCCTTAGATTTTAATATATATACACATCTAAAGTCAATATAATGTTTTTATATAATAATTCTAAAATATATTGACATAGTATGTACATACTATGTATAGTCATTAAATAAAAACTATGTAAAATTATGCACTACAAATTAGATAAATATGAACAAGAAATAGAGATTAATTTTGAAAAACAATCTAGTATTAAAAACCATGAGGATATTGGTCTATTTCAAAATGCGGCTAAAACACATCTAAAGCAAAAACACCCGATTACCATAAGAGTAGCCCAACAGGATATTGAAGCTATAAAAATTAAAGCTTCAAAGGCTGGATTAGCATATCAAACATATATTAATATGCTGATTCATAAAGAAGCCACAAGATTATAGATGTTGTTAGGTAGTGTAAGTTGATTAAATTTAGATATAATTATGAGAAAAATTCGAAATTATTACTTGAAAGGGGAATAGGTTTTGAAGAAATAATTCAGGCTATAGCAGATGGAAATCTGCTAGATATAACGAAACATCACAATCAAGAGCAATATCCTGATCAACAGATTTTATATGTAAGAGTAGTAACTGAAGTATATGCTGTACCTTACATTAAAGAAAATAAAGAAACTATTTTTCTAAAGACACTATTTCCAAGTAGAAAAGCAAGAAAGAAATTTTTAAGTTAAATCTCACTCAAATTGGTAAAGGAAACAATAGATATAAATTATTATTTCAAATCACTGTCACAATCGGGGTTTTGCTGAGAAGGCTTATCATTGTCAGAAACAGTAGCCTTAATTCTGCCAATCATTTCATCTAGTGATACTTGAAAATAATCTGCTAGGGCTATAGTTACGGCACTACCTAAAGTTTGTTGCAAAGAATCTTCCTTTACAAAATCATGGATAATATGCTCATTAAATCCAAGTTCTATAGCTAGCTTATAAGGATTCAAATTTAGTTCTTTTAGTTTTTTAGTAAGAAATTTTTTTAAATTAACACCAATACGTTCTGAATCGATTATTTGGAATTTATAATTTTCTATGTTTAGAGAAATATGTGTATTTCTGCCAACAACTTCATCCATAGAACATTCAAAGTAGTTTGCAATAGTAATAATAGTTTTAAGTACAGGACTATAATGTTTAGATTTAGTGATATTACTTAATGTTGAAGAAGCAATTCCACTACCTTGTATAAGATCCTTTCTTCTTAACTTTTTATCTTTAAGCCTTAGTCTTAAAAAGTTTTTAATGTTTTCAGAAATGCTCATAATTATTTTCAGCGAAACGCGGTAAATTTTCTTGACACCCCAAAATAATTATATTAAACTCTCTAAAATAGGATGAGACCAAAAAAAAGAGAGTTCAGTAACTACTGACTAATTTTTTAAACCAAAATACACATTTTGTTTTAACTATCCGATTAGTATTTAGCTTTGGCGTCATTGTAAGAAGCCACTTTGCAACATACTGTCATTGCGAGAAGCCACTTTAGTTGTGACGAAGCAATCCAAAAAATGATTAAATTTGGATTGCTTCGTAGTGCTTACGCACTTCTCGCAATGACATTTGGGTAAAAAGCACTTTCGTCATTGCGAGACCACGTGAGCGGTCGTGGCAATCCATTTTCATTAGATTGGATTGCTTCGTCACCACGAAGTGACTACTCTCAATGACGGAGTAATGCTAATCGGATTAGCTATAAGTCTCAAACCAAAAGAGCCAGTGTAACACTCAAGCGTTTAGCTTATTAATAAGGCTAAAATTTGAATGTTACATTTAGGTCGTAAACTAGGTAAGTACTCAGAAGTTTTGCAGACGAAAAGTACTTACTAGCGAAATTAATCCAATAGCTATTGCTATTAAATTATAACCCTTATTGAGGTGTACCTATGATCATACACAAATCTCTCCCTCTAGTCAAACTCTATTATTTTTGCAGTTTTATAACGTAAATATTACCAATATCAACGTCATTGCAAGAAGCTTTGGATTACTTCGTCGCTACTAAAGTAGCTCCTCGCAATGACGGTATATATGCGTCATTGCGAGGAAGTAGCACTGCTACGACGAAGCAATCCATTTCTAATTACTTTATGGATTGCTACGACCTTACATGGTCTCGCAATGACGAGTTATAGGCACATACATCATTGCAAAATAGTAGAAGAATTATGAAAGATAACCCGCAACCCATTAATAGTCCTCAAGAGAATAGTAATGAGGTTATAGAACAAACAGAAGAATCACAAGACTTGTTTATTTTAGCAGGTTCAGCTAGTAGCAGCTTTGGGGGTATAGAAGACTTAGACCCCATTACCGAAGCCATCAGGCATGAAATCTTACAAAAACAGCGTGGTATTTTAAGAGAATATATAGCCCAGTATTATGACATAACAGTAATTGACTATGATGATCAGAAACTTGCTGAATATCTGAAAAATGTCAATAACCGAGTAATAATTGATCAAGCATTTCTAGATGGTAAAGTTAAAGCTGAATTAGAAAAAACAGAGATAGCAGGATATAAGAATGTTCATCATAATTTTGCCGATCAATTTCATACAATAAATTGGCAAGATGGTGATAAGCAAAACAATGTCAGAAGCCAAATAGTAAGAAATAATTCAGGTGATGAGTTAGCTACTATCAAGGAAACAACTCATAAAATTAATAGCATAGTTTCTTTGTCAGATGGCACATTTAAACAAATCAATAGCTATCGAACTATAGACCTACCAACAGAATTGGCAAATAAAAGCGGTCCTATGCATTTGTCATTAGCTGTAAAAGATGAAAATGGTCGAAATATTGCCAAGGATCGAGCTGTATATTTTACTGCTCATTATGATAGTCAAGGTAAATTATCAGAGATCAGTAGTCCAAAGCCAGTGAGATTTAATGGTGAAGGAGATGAAGCAATAGGCTATATAGAACATTTAAGGCATGTCTATAGTTTGCCAGTAACCCAAGGTAAATATCGAGAAATGATGTTAGCTTTGGAAAAAAATAAGGGACAAGAAATTGACCTCTCTCAAAATATCACTACTGCTCAGGATATGATAGTTACTGCTAATATTGTTAATAGTGATTTGTCAATACAAGAAGAAAAAAAGCAATATCATCTTGATAAGCTAAAATTAGCCGAAGAAACATTAGAGAAAACAGCTGAGCATTATGAATTAGCAAAACGACAAGCGGAAATGATATCACGTGGAGTGCAGCTAACAGAAAATAGTGATAATGTTGCTAATCGACAATTATTTGAAAAAATGTCAGAAAATTTTCAGTGTATCTATGACATGTCTCCTGAGCAAGCAATTGTTAAGTATCAAACAATCTTGGATGAATTACAACCGGCAACTGATTTGCGAGATCAGCAAAGAGGATTATTACAACAGCTTGTCGAGCAAGATCCCACTTTAGCTGCTAGGTCAGTAGCAAGACATTATTATACCCATGCGGTAGCATATCAAAAAGAAAAAACAGCAGATGCAAGTAGTACAGCATTGGAAGAGTTAGAAAACCTTGTAAAAATATGTGGTGGTTATGAAAAATTAGGCTTAACTCCGGTAAAGCCACAATTACCTTTATTGAGGGATGAGTCTTTAAAAATGAAAACTGAAACAACTAAAAAAGTAGGTAGTATGATAGAAAAGTTTATGAGTAGAGGCTCTCCATCTAATACACCGCCACCAGTAAATACATCAAAATTACAATTAAACAACACTCAAGTAAATAGGAGGTAACTATGCCAGGTAAGAAATTTTTATATAGTATAACACATATGTCTGATACATCAAGGCATGTTCAAGAACAAATTCATGACTATTTAAGTAAGAAATATCAAATTAATGTTGCAAGCGTTTTAGAAGATTATCACTCAGATATACTAAAGTTGGAAAAAGTTAAAAAGCCTGAATTTGCAAAATACCAAGAATTATTTAATGATGACCGAAAAGACACTGCTTGGAATTTATACTTACATTTAGTGGCAGGGAAACAAGAGGTTGCTTCATATTTATCAGAGTATCTAAGAAAAGGTTATGGTACTGTTCAAGATGACTTCCTTACTGATTTAACTCTGCTAATAGGAGCAAAGTTAGGAGATCAACAATCAATTGAACTAATGGCAACAAGGTCAATATCACCGCAAATATTAGATATAGCCAAAAAATGTTTGCCAGAAATTGCCCAACATAAACTAGGCATAGAAGGTAGACAAGACATATTATGGGATGAGATGATGTCTAGAGGTAAGGCATTTGCTTATTTTGTTAAGAAAGTATCAGATCATTCATATTATCAAACTATTCAAGAATCTAATGCTGCTGGAATAAAATACTGGAGTAATTTTGTTGAACCAACGTTTTATTGTTTATCTGAAACTACGGATGAAGTGCCAATAACAGGGGCATTACACGAGCAAGAATGATATCGTTCTTGTGAGAAGTGCGTAAGCACTACGAAGCAATCCAAATCTAATCATTTTTCTAGATTGCTTCGTTGCTACTAAAAGTAGCTCCTCGCAATGACGTATGCATTTATAACTCGTCATTGCGAGACCGCGTAGTGGTCGTGGCAATTTAACTATTCTTAGATTGTTTCACCAGCTCATGCCTCCTCGCTAATAGACGAAGTAATAACTAAGCAAGTTTCAGAGTAAACATTCAATAGGGAGTCGTTTATGACCGAACAAAAAGTCATTATCCTGCTACATCCTCATAGCCAACAACTACAAGAATCTTTGAAACAGGAGTTCTTAGATAAAATTAAAACATGTAGTAAAAGGCACAGTACAATAATAGATATCCCTGTTGTAACACGGGCATTAGAATACGTTATTAAACATCAAGCAGATCAGAAACGACACTCTGGCGAGTCATTTTACCATCATCCAATGCAGGTTGCATTAATAGCAGCCGGAATTTCCTGTAAAACTGAAATAATAGCAGCATCCTTATTGCATGATATTGTAGAGGATACAGCACTTACTATTAGTCAGATACGGTTTTCATTTGGCACAAAAATAGCAGAATTAGTTGACAAACTAACGAAGCTTGATGATATTACAACAAAAAAAGTAAAAATTGAAGGAGAGCATGCTTTGCAGAAATTGTTGTATCCGGAAGATACGGATGCATGGTATATCAAGCTTGCTGATAGGTTACATAATATGCAAACTCTTCATTATATTAAGTCAAAAGAAAAACAGAAACGAATCGCTTTTGATACTTTAAAGAACTTTATCCCGCTGGCAAAACTAGCTCGGGTAGAATGGATAGAACAAGAACTATACGCCTTAGCTATCAAAACATTAGAGGACAATTAATACTCTTGGTCTATTTTTTATTAGGCTTTTATTTGAGTACCGTGATATTGTTGCAAGCAAAAATTTATTATTTCAATTTCCTACATCTATTTTTTCTTGCTATCATTAGCCAAACCATCACTATGTTTATTAGTACTAGAATAAAAATGTAAGGTAGAAAAATGATAGGACATCAGCAAGAACAAAGGAGCTTAACCAAGGAACAGAAAGAAGCTGTTGGGTTACTTTCAGTTGGAACGTTTTTAGAGTATTTTGATCTGATGCTATATGTACATATGGCGGTTCTTCTAAATGAGCTTTTTTTCCCAAAAAGCGATCCTTTTACCTCTTCATTGCAGTCTGCTTTTGCATTTTGCTCAGTTTTTGTTTTAAGACCTGTAGGGGCACTTATTTTCGGTAGGATCGGTGATAAAATTGGTCGCAAACCAATAGTGATTATCACAACCTTTATTATGTCTATTTCATGCATTATAATTGCTACTCTTCCAACATATGAACAAATAGGTATAGTCGCCGCATGGTTAGTTACCATGTGCCGCATGTTACAGGGTATGTCATCTATGGGAGAAATAGTAGGTGCAGAGATTTATTTAACTGAATTCGTAAAACCACCTATACAATATCCGGCTGTAATGTTAATTGCAATTTTTTCTATTTTAGGAGGAACAGTAGCTTTAGGTGTTGCATCCATTACAACTAAATATCAATTTAATTGGCGTATTGCATTTTTGCTCGGAGCACTAATTGCAATGGTTGGTGGTATTGCAAGAACAGCACTAAAAGAAACAACGGACTTTGCAGATGCAACACGTCGGTTAAAAAATATCTTAGCTAAATCAGGTGTAAGTATGGTTAAATTACAAGGTGACCCTATATTGCATGAGAAAGTAAGTAAAAAAACAACTATAGCTTTATTTTTAATACAGTGTGGATGGCCACTATGTTTTTATTTTACATATATTTATTGTGGAAATATTCTTAAAAATCAGTTTGGTTATAAACCAGAAGAAGTAATTAATCAAAATTTTATCGTATCAATGGTGAATTTAGTTGGCTATATATTATTAATGTATTTAAGTTATAAAATACATCCATTAAAGATATTGAAAGCAAAACTGTTTATATTCTGTCCGGTTGCTTTGCTTTGTCCTTACTTGCTAAGCCATATAAACAGTCCATTACATCTATTTGCACTTCAATCATTTTTTATGTTATTTGTACTTAGCACTAATCCAGCGACCCCTGTCTTTTATACTCATATTCCCATTTTTAAACGCTTTACTTATGGTGGCTTTATATACGCTATATCTCGTGCTATCATGCATATCACTACATCATTTGGAATTATCTATTGTGAGAAATATTTTGGGCAATGGGGAGTGTCCTTGATTATAGTATCTATGGCAATAGGTTATGGATTTGGAGTATTTTACTTTGTGAAACTAGAGAAGGAAGCAGGAAATTATCATGTAAAGTTTGGTGATCATTCTGTATCTGCATATTCTTAAAACATAACCTTACTAATATTTGCTCAATTTTTGGGCTTCCAAGGTAGATACTAAGACTCATAAATCTGCTAAGAGTTTCTTCTATTATCTTCTTAATTTTTTTTGGCGATTTTACCCCAATAGTTTCTACATTATGAATTCTATCGAATAGCTTAATGATTAAGACATCATATTTTTTTTGTACCCATAATAATTCTACCGTTTCTGCTGCACTAATTTTTCTGTCTACCTTCACTCTGGTTAAGTCTTCTACCTGATTAGCAATCTGACTACCAAAGATATTATCAATCATAGTTTTAGTCAGAGCTGTATCTTCAATAGTATCATGCAGTAAACTGGTAACGATCATATCAGTCCTGAAATATGGGGGTATTTCTAATGCTGTGTGCTGTGCCACCATGTACGCTACTTCTATCGGGTGAGAGTAATACGGCTCTCCGGATTGTCGCCTCTGCACACCATGATATTTTTTGGCGTAATAAATACCCTTTTTAACTTCATCAATATCTACTGGTTGCTTTACTTGCTGGTTAAGCTGAGTTAGTTTATTGAGTAACCTCTCAACATATTCACAAGATTCAAATTTTGACTGCCAATTATGAATATCTTCCATAAAATACCTAACACATTATTTTAATCATAAGTTATATTAAACTAAAATCCTACTACTTTCAAGCATTTACTATTTTGAAAAAGATGAATATTTTTAAAATTATATCCCTAGTTTTTTGTTGTGGCTTTCTAGACTCTCAATTAACAGCTCTTCTACTTGATAACTAATATTTTCATTGTCAAAATCTGTGAAATCTATTATTATTCTGCTTGTAATTTTATTATTAGACTCTAGAAGTCCTATCAGTGCTATTGCTCCATTGTCAGTAATATTATTATAGCTGAGGTTTATTTGGCTGATGGTTCTGTTAGTTTCCAAAGCTTTAACAAGCTGGACAATCCCAATATCACTAATAATATTATTATTGAGACATATTGTCTTTATAGTGTTATTATTCTTTAGAAGTCTTGCTAGTATGATTGCTCCTTTATCACTAATATTATTGCTACAGATATCCACTTGCTTTATAATTTCATTATTTGTTAGAAGGTCTGCCAGTATATCTGCTCCCTCATCACCAATATCATTGCCTCTAAAACTTATTTGCTTTATAGTTTTATTATTTTCTAGAAATTCATCTAGTGTGACTAGCCCTTGAACCCCAATATTGTTATATTCAATATCTATATTAATCAAACTATGATTATTCTCTAACAGTTTGATAAGCAAACTTAGTTCCTCAAAGTCAATATCGTTGTTGCAAAGACGTAATGCGGTTATAAGCTTATTATGTTCTAACACTTTGCCAAGTATTGCAATTCCTTCTAAACCTATATGAACGTCGATAAGTTCTATATAAGTTATATTATTGCTCTGCAAAACTTTTCCAAGTATTTGTGCAGCAATGTTAGTGATATTATTTATTTTTTCATTTGTTAAATTATTTTGTTGTGAATCATTTTGTTGTTGATTTCTGACATCGCTCGTCATACAATTAGTCCCTATTGTTCGTTAGGAAAATAGACACTGAGGTTAGATTTAAAAATTTTGTGATTATTGCTTCTAACCTCAGTGCTTAACACCACACTACGTAGCGTCATCTTCACAGATATCCTCATTAATCCCAGAAGTACAGAGGTTTTTTGCACGATTAGTGATTTTTTTATAAAATTTATTATAGTAGTGTTGAACTAGAGACAGTGACTAAAATTATTATTAAATAAGCACATAATTTAGCTAATTAAGATTTAATGTGTGACAACATTAATTAGAAATAGTAGAGTAGACGTAATAGTCACCTATTACGCCCCTCATTAGATCCGCATCGTACCCTATTAAGGCAATGGGTTCAAGATATCATCATTTACACGGTATGTACACTTAAACAAACATGATATACTTTTACCTTTGGCAAAGGATGGCGTGTAATAAATAGTTTAAATTGTTCCCAGTTAAAAGATTTCTTTTGACTGCGTCTGTTTAGCCATTTGAACATTATTTTAACCGCCTTCCATATGAAACTATCTACTGCATTGCAATTGTGCGACCCTCCATAATATTGGATATGTCCTCTAAGCTTACTGCAGAATGTTGCCCATATGATAGATAGTTTGTATTTGTTTCTAATGCCTTTACACCAGTCATTAACTTTCTTTAACTTGACTCTTATTCTTTTTCCACTGCTCTTTACCTTAGGTATTATTCTACCATTCCTAGACTTTCCTAGATAAAAGGTAAATCCTAGAAAATCAAAGGACTCCTGTTTTAGACCTCGAGACAACTACCTCTTTGAAAATCTGACCATTTTGGTCTTTTCTTCATTGAGCTTAAGTTTGTACTTCTCAAGTCGTCTTGCAAGAACTGCTTTAATCTTCTTTGCATCCTCTTCATATCTACAGCATATCACCGCATCATCACAGTAGCGAAATAACTCTACATTTCCCTTACAATGCTGGGTAACTACTTTTTTAATCCATTCATCTAGTACATAATATCCCCTCTCAGCTCCCTTGAATTTTATTCTTGTCGGCTGATACTTCTAAAATAGAAGAGGCTATAGGATATCCCACGTTCATAGATAAACTTTTATTACATGCCATGCTCTCTGACCTCGGAGACCTAACCTATACCTGCCTAAATTTACGATATAGGTAATGTTTGCATTCCTTTACTTGAACAAAGTCTGCGGTCTCGTAAATGCCTTTACGTGGCTCAATCACTACGGCCTGCAATATCTCTGCCTACGCTTAGTATAGTTGTTACCAATTTCTGCCCAAGGCTCGATACTTAGTGTGCTAGGTCAACACTTCTAAGGCTGTTTTCTCAACAGCTAGTCTATCCACGCTTCGTGGTACACTCAAGTTGCCACATATTTTCTATTTTATTACCTTAAATAGCTACAATCTTAAAAAAGCAAGGGTAAATAATTTTATTAAAATTTACCAGATAAAGCATCAAGTATCACTTTATTATTGGCAATGATGGCATCTAGGTATTTTATGACTTGTTGTAAATACCATATAATGATTGTAGTACTATCACCTGAATAGTCGTATACTTTCTGCATTAGCTCATCATTAGCACAAAGCGTTTCTAATACCTTTGTTAATGTTAACCTTGCTTCAAGCAATTTTGGCTGAATCTCGTGCAAGTTAATAATTTCTTTTTGTTGATTTTGGTCGTTATTAGTCATATGATTTTCCTACCGTTTTTTAGGTTACAAAAAAATGGGGTACTAGAGGTTAGCTTGGTAAAATTTGCGTTTTATTCTAACCTCTGTACTTGTTAGTTAACTAGATGGCACTTACTAACTTAACAACAAACTTAAAGATATTAAGTGCTATCAACACCACACCTATTCCATATTAGAAGAGGAGTAAAGCAAATTGGAAAGTAAAATCAAATATTTTTCTTAAAAAACCAAAGAAGCTGCAAATAAGAGACAGTGGAAAAATAACCACTGTAACCTGCATCTAGATCAGTTAAATTAAATGTTACTTACCGTTAATCTAATTTTTGATTTGGCAGTACTTTTTATAATTCGTCCCAACAAATAAGCCAAAATATTCCCTATAAAACTTACTAGTCTTACAAAAATCTCATAATCCTCTACAACCACTTACTTTAAAACTTTTTGCATTAAAAACAATGGGTGATAATGACACCTATTTATTTTCAAGAGAATCACATAATTTATCATCTTAAGCTTAGTTATGCTGCTACACAGTAGAAAGTAGTAAGAAAAAGCAATAGCAAACAATTAATAAAAAAGGAAGATTATGGCGGATTCGAAGAACATACCAAACACAACTAATAAAATAACTAGCAAACAAAAAAATCAGCATTGCCTAGATAATAATTGGAGCAATACTCTCTCACATTTCAGCTATGGAATAATTATCATTTTACTTAGCACTATTGCCTCTGAAAGTTTAGCGGTAGATTTAGGTAGATTTGGCAAAGGTGTTACTGAACCACTGGTAAAATTTGCAACGGATTACTGGATTTATGGAGCTGGGCTTGGTGGTATTTTCACAGCCCTCATGTCTGAAGGTGATGGTCGTGTTCGAGTAATTCGTGGCGGTACGGTTTTTGTCGGTAGTAGTGCTATTTGTATGGGTATACTGGCTGCTATAGCTTAAATCAAGGATAAATTATAACAATATTTGATTTTTAATTTTTTTACTTACGAGATTTAATTATGGAAAGAGTACGATTTAATAATTGCTTAAACAAACCGGTGAGATTTTGGAACATATCTATTGGCTCAATAGTAGGGGGTATTAGTTTTGGGTTAATCCTTCTATGTTTTAAAGGGGTGTTGTGGTCTTTTTTGGCAAGTGCCATTGGTTTTGCGATAGGTGGATGGTTTATGGATAAATGGTGGCTTGGCATAATCCAACGTTGGCTCTATTGGCATCTACCATTTAGTAGGCTGGTTATATCAACAAATTTACCAGAGTCTCATATAAGGTTGTTTATGTAGTGATATTAAATTTAAGTGTAAATAGATATGAATAACTAGGGATTAAAGAATGGAAAAGATAGTAGCTATAGGTAACATCCAGCAAGTAACAAGACAGCGAAATTTGTTTTTAATACTAACAATGCTACTTTGCGTTAGTTGCCTAGGGTTATCAGTTAAATTACTGACGAGCAATGAAAAAGTAATTTTGGTACCAAGTCTTAGCCAAGAAGTATGGACTAGCAATAACGGGGTTTCTAAGGGATATCTGGAAGAAACAAGCCTAATGTACCTACCGCTGCTTCTTGATTTAAATCCAGAAATAGTAGATTACAAAGCCTCTATCATATTTAAATATATATCCCAAAGTGATGCTACTTATATGAAGAATATCCAAAACTATTTTGCTGATAGCAAAGAAAAATACAAAAAATTTGCCTTATCAACATATTTTTCCATCAAGAATTTAGAAGTTGATAGTAAGAACTTGCAAGTAATAGCAGCTGGCATGCTGACATCTAGATTTGGTGATAAAGGCTTTGAGGTAAGTCCTGCTTGTTATCAATTATCTTATGAATGGCTAGGCGGGCAACTTAGACTCAAAGAATTTGTAAGAATCAACGAAAATCAAGAAGCAGAGTCAGTACAGCATAATAGAGAAAATTATAAAGATAAAAAATAAAAGATAAGAAAACTGAGAATAAAATGATGAGCAAAATAATGATCAGAATAACACTAATGATTGTCATGATATTAACGAGTAGCGGAGTACTTGCAGCTCAAGAATTTGAATATATACCAGGAAGTAAAATCAAGACTAAAATAAGTGCAAGTAACGTTAATAGAATAGAATTTGGTAAAATAGCTATAGCACAAATTATTGGTGATGAAAGTAAATATAAAATAATAGCTGATGATAAAGCACAAAATATTTTTTTGTTGCCGAAGGTTCTAGCTCCTGAAACTTTTGAACTAGCCTTAGTTAATTCTTCTGGGAATGTTGCTGATTTAATACTTAAAGTGGAAGATATAGAAGGGCAAATTATCAAAGTCTCCATGGATAATTTTTATAATAAGTCATCTAACATCTTCGCCTCATCTCTTGACAATAAATGGTTAGTACAATCCCAAGAACAAGAAATTGCAAGGATGATAAGGAGTATGATCTTGGATAAAGAAGATAAATATTATGTAATCAGAGTAAAGAGAAAAATTAATCATTTGCAAAATATCGGGCTATCCATAGAGCAAGATAGGATTTATCGTTTTGGTAAATTTATTGGGGCAAGACTAAACGTCACCAACAAAAACTCTAAAAAACTAATTCATCTAGGTTCTGTGAAGTTTTGTAAAAAAATAAATTAAAAAGAAGGAGAGGTAGTGTATTTTCTATTTTAGACAATCAAAAACACTACCGGAATGAATTATCATATAAAAATCAGAGAATGGCAACAAATTATTGAAATATTAAGAAAAAGAAAAGATATAAAAACAAGAAATGAGGATAAGCTTAGACGATTTATTGAAGCAATATGGTACATAACACGTTCAGGATGCCAATGGCGGTTGTTACCGAGTGTTTATGGTTCATGGCGAGCAGTGCATATGAGGTTTAAAACTTGGTCTAATAAAGGAATATGGACCGATTTGTTTGAGCAAGTACAAGCTAATCCTGACATGGAATCAACAATGATTGACGCTACTATAGTTCGTGCCCATGCATGCTCAGCAGGTTATAAAAAAGATAGCCAAGATCAAGAAGCTTTAGGGCGTAGTAAAGGAGGTTTTACTACTAAAATCCATGCCTTAGTTGACGCTCTTGGTAATCCTTTAAAGTTTATTTTAACTGCAGGTCAAAGACATGACATTACACAAGCCAACTCATTGGTTAAAGATATTAAAAATACTATGCTCCTTGCCGATAAGGCATATGATAGCAATGCTTTTATTGAGCAGCTTGAAGAGCAAAATTGTATAGCTGTTATTCCATCAAAAAAGAACCGAAAACAGCAAAGGGAGTACGATAAACATATCTATAAAGAACGTCATTCGATCGAATGTTTTTTTGGTAAAATTAAACATTTTAGACGAATTTTTTCGAGATTTGATAAAACTGCTACTGCTTTCTTGTCTTTTTTGCAATTTGTTGGAGCTTTTATATGGCTTCGTTAGAAAACTTCACAGAACCTAAAAGAAGCGTATTTTAGCAATCTATTTGATTTTTGTTTAGCTACCACTATTGAAAAAACCGTACTTCCTCCTAAAGCCAAAGGATTTGTCTGGATAGTAGCAAAGGAGCAAACCGATGATTGATATGAAAATATTTGCTAAACTTAAAGAAAGAATACCATTTTTAACAAGGAATAACAATACTGGAGAAGTTATTGCTAATCAGGATATTCGAGCCAAACAGTATAATTTATTATTACTGATTTTTGGCATTAGCATTATTGCTGTACTTGTTCTGATCAGCATAATGCAGGGAAAGAATAAGCACAAAGCAATTATTAATGACAATCCTAAACCAAAATTAGAGGTGGCAAGTGAAGCATTAGACCCAGAGAAAATGTGGCGTAACCACTTTGAGGACTTACTAAATGACAATAAACGTAAATTTGATGAACGTTTACAAGGGGCAGAAACAAACTTTATCGAAAAAGAACAAAAATTACAAGAGGAGATAAAATCGGAACTAGCTAAAATGCAGGTTCAACTAAACTTTGCTAAGAACGAGCTGATTAGTAGCACAGAAGAGCTAAAAAGAATGCAGCAAATTCACCAAGAAGCAGAGCAAAATGTCAAAGATTTGACTAATGATACGAATATTAGTGCCGTAGACTTAAATAGCCAAATAGAATTTGAAAAACCAAAAGATGCTAAAATTTACATTCCAGAGACTTCATATGTTAGTGGTTATTTATTAGGTGGTCTTGCAGTATCTACCGCATTAAATACTCCTGATGAAAATGCTAGTCCTGTAGTAATTAGACTAACGGCAAGAGGCAACTTACCAAAGAACTTTAATCTTGATATCACTACCTGCCGCATTTTAGGAAGTAGCTATGGTGACTTATCAAGTGAAAGAGCAACTATTCGTCTAGAGAAAATGATCTGCATTGACCCAACTACAGAACTAATAACCACCAGTAATATAGCAGGTCTTGTGCATGGATCAGATGGTATGAATGGTATTAAGGGCAAAATAGTAGCTACTAGTAGTAAGCATATAAAAAATGCTTTGATCGGTGGAGTAATTAGCGGACTTAGCCAAAGTAGCAAAGGTCAAGAGAGCATGGCGATAACAAGTCTTGGAGCAGTTGCAACCCAAAAGAAAGGTTTTAAGGATATGCTAACAAATGGTGCTTTATCAGGTGCATCTAATGCTGCTGAGAAAATAGCTGATTATTATTTAAGAATGGCAGAAAGTATGTCACCTGTTCTTACTGTACCTGGTGGGGTAAAGGTAGATGTTATCTTCACCAAAGGCTTTTTTATTGGGGAATTAACTACCCATAAAAAAATTAAACAAGAAAGGAAACAAGGAAATCTAGCAAACAAGAAATATGAAGAAGAATAATAACGGGAGAACAATAATGACAGAGAAAATAGTAATAACGGGAAGAAAAATAATACAACAAATTTACCCAAAAGTCCTGCTTATTATCATGTTATTTAGTTTATCTAGCTGTGGTGTTTATGGTTCATCATTTACTTGCAGAGATGCAAGTGGTTTGGATTGCATGCCTTTGAGCATAGTTGATCAAAAAATCAATAGTGGAGAAATTACTGAAGTTGAATTAAAGGAAAGGACACAATGTAAAGGAAGGAAGTGCTACGTTAAAAACCTTACAGAAAAACCTGATATTAAAATTAATAAAGTTCATAAAGTAAAGTTGCAGCAAGAAACTGACCAGAAACTACTTAAAAATGGCAATTTGTTATATATCAAATAACTCTATGTCAAAAATAAAACATTATAGATGAGAAAGAAGAACAATTATATGAAGATAGTTAGTTTTTTACAAAATATAGGAAATATTTGCGGTCTTACAGTTCCTGCAGAAGTAAATTACAGCAGTACACAACTGTTGCAAGAACATATCAATGATAATACCAAAGGAGCAAAATCTTTAGCTCCATATTTAAGCTACCGATATTTTGACCCTAAATACAATATTTTCTTTAATGAAAATAATATAATAGGGTTCATGTTAGAAATAGCTCCGATAGTTGGAACAGATATTAATTTAGAAAAAAACTTAAGCCTATTTTTTAACAATGAATTACCAGCAAATTGTTATTTACAATTTTTACTAATTGCCAGCCATAACATAGAGCAAAAGCTGGAATTATGGAGTAATGCTAGAAGTAATTCTAATCAGATGTTACAGCAATTAACAGAATTTCGTAAGGAATATGTTAGTAAATGTGCCAAAGATTTTACTAATCCACATGGTAGGATGGCTAAAGATTTCAGGATATATATTTCTTTTAGCAAAAAAAATGACAGTAGTAATAGTGTGATATCTATTGAAGAAATAGTAGCTTTTCAAAGCAAATTAGTGAAAAAGCTGCAATCAATAAAACTATCTCCCCGTATATGTGATGCTGAAAAGTTAATGTTTGTAGCAGCTGATATAGCTCAAATGCAAATGCAAGAAAGATTAAGTCGTAAATATGATCCAATCAATCCGTTAGCTAGTCAAATATTGACACCACTCTCAAGAACTATGGTGCAAGAAGATTGTCTAATTCATTTGGATAGTACTTACAGCGATAATAGGTTAAAGATAAACAAATTATCAACTAACAAGTTAGTGTCTAAATGTTTTTACCCAAGTATGCTACCAGAACAGTGGTCATTACTTGAGATGATTAATTTACTTGGCTCAACAAATGATTATGGTTTACCAGCTAGGCTAATAATTAGTTACACAGTAGCAAATAATGTAAGTAAAATGCAAAGCTCAAAAATTCTAGCAAGAGGACATAGAAGCATCCATGCTGCTGAACAATGGTATGCAAGGCATGATACTAATTTAAGAAAAGAAGCACTAGAGTGGCGAGAGATAATTGCTAAAGCTAAAAATGGTGAACAATTTTTAACAGAGTCTCTGCAAATAATGATTACTGCTCCTGAAAGCGAAATAGAAATAGCCCAGGAATGCTTAACGAGTCTATACAACGCGAATGACTTCCAATTACAAATTAACAAAAACCTACAATTACCAGCAATGTTATCCATATTACCAATGCAACAGCTGATTAGTTGGAACTTCTTACAGCATTTTCAGTTGGTTAAAATTGCTCAGGCTAAGGAAGTAATAGCTAAATTACCCATACATGGAGAATGGAAGGGAGTTATGCAAAGCGGAGTACTATTACTAGGACGTAGAGGGGAGCTATTTAATTGGAATCCATTTGTTCGAATCAATGCCGGTAATTACAACGTATCGGTCATGGCACCATCTGGTTCTGGTAAGTCAGTATTTTTGCAGGAGTTAGCTACCTCAATGCTAGCCCAAAACTTTGCCGTATTTATTTTAGATATAGGTGGTAGTTATCAAAATATTTGTGAGTTAATTGGCGGAGAAACGATTAGATTCAATCAGCATAATAATATTTCTTTAAATCCTTTTGCTCAAATAGCAGGTAGCGGTAACAAACATGCTAAGGCTCTTTCTATGATTGAGGGAAATTGTCATTTGGTAGAAATAGGTTCGGTTACCTGGTTATCCTTAGAACAAATTGAAATGCTGAGTGCTAGTACTAAGCATCAAGATCATAATATTGCCAAAGAGCAATGGCAAGCAAAACAAGACGATGATCAAGATTTAGTCTTAGATCAAAAAATAGAAATATTACAAATAGAAAATCATTTTGTTACTAAGGACAGTATTATTTATGCCAAGAGCATTATAAGTAGCATGTGCGGCATTAGCAAGGACGCTCATAAGGAAGCTATCATTGAGCGAGCAATAAGTGAAGGCATAGGAAAATATGGCAGCAAACTCGATATTAGCAAACTTGCTAAAGTACTAGAAGAACTGGAAGGAGAAGCTGCAAAGGCTCTTGCTGAAACATTATATCCTTATACTGAAAAAGGAGTACATGGTAAATTCTTTAAGCAAGGCAAGACTGCTTCATTTAAAGAAATGCTAACTATATTTGAGTTTGAGGAAGTAAAGAATGATCCAGTATTACTTGGTGTAATATTACAAGTAGTATTGATGCAAGTAACAATGCAATTTTTATGTGGTGATAGATCAAAACAATTTTTACTGATCGTTGATGAGGCTTGGATGATTTTAGATTATTCAGCCAAATTCCTAGAAAGCTTTGGCAGAACGGTTAGAAAATATGGTGGTTCATTAGTTATTTGCGTACAAAATTTTAGTGATTTCCAGAGAAGTGATGAACGCAGAAGCATTTTAGAAAATAGTTCATGGCTGGTCATATTAAAGCAAGATGAAAAAGGACTAAGCTCATTGAGTGCTTCAGAAAGCTTTAAAGATATTATGCCCTTGATTGAATCTATTAGTTTGGTACCAGGTAAATATGCAGAGATGCTGCTTATATCTACCGGCTTAAAAGTTGTTGGACGACTTGAGTTAGATCCATATTCACAAGGATTATACTCAACAGAAGCAGCTGATTTTAAATATTTACTTGAGGCAAAACGTAGGGGCTTAAGTAAAGATGAAGCAGTAAAAGTCTTGGCAAGCAAATATGGTGAATTATAGCACTTAACATATACGTTCATATTAGTGCTACAGTTGTAGATTGAATAAATTCTCTAACCGTCATATATGGACGAAGTCCATTGATGGGTTTGGACGGAGTCCATGCCATCATTGCGAGGAGCCACTTTAGGCGACGAAGCAATCCAAAAGTTGCAACAGCACGCTGTTTATTTGGATCGCCAAGCCACTTCGTGGCTCGCGATGACGGTTGTTCGTTCTTATAACCTAGCACTAATATGAACATATATGTTAACTATACCACTACCAAATATAGAAAATAATAATTTAGGAGAGGTAATTACTAATAAACAACCATAATTATCAAATAACAAGCAATTAAATAATAACCGATAAATATAGAGGAATTAACAATGTACGACACAATTAATTATCCGTTTTATAGCAAAACGAATAAACAAAATATAAACTCAAATACAAACTCACAATCTCGTAATGATTGTAACAACTACAGGTATCATATGAACAATCAGAGTAACAACCAAATTAATAGCCAAAATAGTAACCAAAATGCTAATTATTTAAAACGTAAACAAGACACCAGAAAAAAGATCATGTTAGGAGGGTTAGTAATAAAAGCAGGACTTGATTACTTACATCCAAAAGATATTGATGTTCTTTACGGTATGCTGCTAACAAACAAAACGTTGCTCGATATCAATCCAAAAATTGCCGAACACTACCGAGAATTTGGTAAAGATTTGAAGAAAATACAAGAGAATTGAGGCGACATAAACATAAAAAACTAAGTGAACTAAATAGAAATGAAACAACTAATAATAGCTTTAGTAATCTTACTACCACAAATAACCATTGCCAAGGATTTCGGTATATATGGAACAATTTTTGAGGTTAAAGAAGAAGGATTTTTAGCGATGATCCAAAGAAAACTAAAGCTAGTTGATATAAAACAGGAGCAAAGAAAAATGTTAGAGATTGCTAAAAATAGAATAGAGGAACCTGTTCTTGTTACAAATATAAAACGAACTGAGAAAGCACAGAGTTTTACCTATGAGCCAAGCTATATAGTAAAAGAGGATATTATCTTACCTGATGGCAAACTACTTTATTCAAGTGGTACAAGAGTTAATCCACTAGATCACATGAATTTAGACAAGAAACTAATATTTATTAATGGTAAAGATAGCTTGCAAATAGAGTGGTTTAAGCAGCAACAAAGCAATGGGGTAATAAAGGAAGAAGACAAATTAATATTAATAGCTGGTAGACCACTGGATTTGCAAAAAGAACTAAATAGAGAAGTATATTTTGATCAAGCAGGAGTTTTAACAACAAAATTTAAAATTGAGCAAGTACCAGCGATAATTCAGCAGGAAGGAAAAGTTTTAAGAATAAAAGAAGTAAAAATTGATTAGTGGTCGTAAAAAAACAGTTATAATGTACAATGGTCATAGCTAATAAAATGGTATTATAAGTAAATTAATAAAATTAGAGGTGAATTATGCAAAAATGGCAGTTACAAGAAGCAAAGGAACATTTTGAGGAATTAGTTGATAGTGCATTGCATGGTGAAATGCAAAAGATAGTAAAGTCATCTAGAGACGTAGTATATATAGTTTCTGCTGAAAAATACAAAGCAAGAATTCCAAAGAAAAGTTTTAAAGAAATGCTTTTATCAATACCTAAAACTGTTGGTGACGAAGAAGATTTATTTGAAAGAGCTCAAGGCAAAGCTAGAGATGTTGAATTATTAGATATATGCTTGATACCAATATACTTTCAGAATTAAACAGAAAGATACCAAATCCTAAAGTGCTTGCATGGATTGATAAAATTCCTACGAAGTTATTATATATTAGCTGCATTAGTGTTGGGGAGATAAAAAAGGGGATACTAAAGAAAGCTAAAACTGACAAATTAACAGCGTTAAATTTAGAGAATTGGCTAGAAGAAATACTAATAACCTATTCCAATAAAATATTAAATGTTGATTTAGCTGTCTGTCAAAAATGGGCTGAGTTATTAGTAATAGATGGAACAAATGATATAGATAGCCAATTGGCTGCCCAAGCAATAGTTCATGATATGGTTTTAGTTACTCGTAATACCAAACATTTTAATAAATTTGGAGTGAAATTACTAAATCCTTTTGAGGAATTTGAATTTAAATGATGTAATAGGGGTAAAAACATTGACAAATATCAATAATGCAGCCTTGAGCAGAAAGTTTGGCGACCCAGCTCAAGGCGCAAAGACACGGTTAAGCATCATACTGATAGTGGCTATTTTTATGCCATTTTCAGTATCTGCCAGTATCACATGTCAGGGGCATTTTGTCAATCCAATTACTGACATTTGTTGGAGCTGCATATTACCAATAAGTATAGGTAATAGCATTAATATTGGTAGCGGTGTTATGCCTAAAAAAAGAGATACAAAAAATCCCTCATCACCAGTTTGTTTATGTGTTAAAGCCAATATTCCTGTACCAGGAATAGCAATAGGATTTTGGGAACCAGTAAGACTTATTGATGTTACAAGAACACCTTATTGTATGACTAATCTTGGTGGAGTATCTATTGGATCTGATGCAAAAAGGATTAGTAGCTTTAATAGAGGATATGATGATAGGCATGTTCACGATAGTTTCTATCACGTTCATTATTATATTTACCCACTGATTTATTGGCTTGAGCTTATAACTGATTTTATTTGTTTGGAACAAAATACCTTTGATGTGGCTTATATGAGTGAGTTTGATGTTACTTGGAATGATGAAAAATTGCAGAGTTTGTTAAATCCTGAAGCTTTTTTATTTGCCAACCCTATAGCCCAGGCAGCTTGTGTCTTAGATTGTGCAAGTAGTACAGTCAGATTGCCGTTAGATAGCATGTTTTGGTGTGCTGGTTGCTGGGGTAATATGTATCCATTTTCTGGGGCAAATGCTGATCATGTTGGTGGAGTTCAGAGTAGCAGTTTACTAGCTACCCGAATAATTGCCAAGATGCACCGAATAGGGTTAGCTCAGGAAACGTCAACTGATGAAAACACTTATATGACAGGTGGCGGTAAATTGTGTCGTAAGTCCAGGGCATTAAAGATCAAAAAGAGTCAATATAAACTACAGATGGTCAACCCAGTATCAACATCCAGCGGCATTGGTTGCTGGCCATTAGGTTTAAGTGACATGATGTATTCAACATTTAAAGAATATCCGTATGACGGACAAGATTGGGGGTATTTAGTATGGCGCAAAAAAAATTGTTGTGCATTTTAGTTGCATTACTATTTAGCAGTAGTCACTTAACTATAGCACAAAATATTGGCAGCACTAATAGTGAATTGCTAAATAACATAAAAAATATTGAGATAACTGAGCAGCAGCAAGATTGGACTAAAGAATTGAGACATGCAGGACAAATGTTAACAAGAGAAGCTATTTTACAAAAGTTGCGTGAGTTAGATGAGCAGCATTGTTTGAAACAAGGGAAAAATTGCGGTAACAAAGAATTAGTGGACAAAAACCTTATCAATCCAGCAGTTCTTAAGATATTTGTAAGTAGCGGGATGCCAGGTAATTTACTTAAGACCTATCATCAGCAAGCAGTCAAATATGGCGGAACATTGGTATTTAAGGGATTGCCCAATGGTAGCTTTAAAGAACTTACCAAACTAGTTATGTCAATATCAGAAAATGGTGAAGTAGGTAGTATGCAAATAGATGACGAAGCCTTTGATCAGTTTGATATTAATGTTGTGCCAGCTATTTTGCTGGTTAAACAAGAAGGTTATTTAGATGGGTGTTTTGGTAAATTTTGCAAAGTTACTTACGATAAGATTACTGGCAGTATAGGGGTAAGAAAGGCTTTAGAGAAGTTTGCGATCAATGGTGATTTGTCACAAGAAGCTGAGAGGTTACTGAGAAATGGTTAAGTTTAAAATGACAAATAATTACAAAATAACATTTAAAAACTTTTGCTATGTGAGTTGTTGCTTGCTAAAGCTCAGTGTAGCCTCGCTACCCTTCTGGCATCTAACTAGTTTAGCTGTATATACTGAACCTACTGCTAAAACTAATGTCAATAAAGTAGATCCATTGTTTAATGAAAAAATAGAGAACTATAAAGGTTTTGAACAAGTTTTAGAAAGACAAAAGGCAGCTGCAGTAAAAGGAGCTGAATCTGAAGCAGGTTTTAATGATCTAGTAGGGAGTAGGCAGGCAAGATCTAAGGGGTCAGAATTAAGTAATATCAGAGCAGAAGAGCTTGAAGGTTCTGGAATAAGAGAATCATTTAAAGAAGCTTGGATTAATGAATATCTAGTTGATTACTCTAAACCTGGAATGATGAGACATAAAGACGATGCAAGTAAAATAACTGAAGCAACAGGACAAATGATGTCAAGCTTATTAGGTTTTTTAAAAAGGTTAGATATTGATTGTAAGCAAGTTAAAGGAAATAAGGAAATAGAACCACAATATCATATCCAGCTAATAACAAAGCTTGACCGAAATAAAGGAGATACAGTCTATGATAAAACTATATGTGAGGAACTACGTAACAAATACCGTTGCATTGATGAATTAATACTGCAATGTTTGCATTTTGCTGAGCAGGTAGCCGAACTGACAGTAAATGGCTCGAATATGAAGCACAATCAGGCTATAGCAGGTTCAATTAAACGTATTAGTTTTGCAGAAAAATATGGTTCTGATGGTGGGATAAGTAGTTATGGTGGAGGTACAGTATGTTTTGGTCTGATAAATAAATCGAGTGGAACGACTTATAGTGCTAATGAAGCAAATTGGTACATAGATTTTAATGTAGCTACTAATGTGATGACGATTAATAGATTACAGTTAACTGATCTTACTTACGGTACGTTCATTATGATTAAATTAAATGGTGCGGTAGTATTTGTTGGTCCAAGTAGCGGCAACAACTTGTTTCTCAATGGTTATAAAGAAGTTACAACTAAAGGGAGGAGAAAATATGCCGGTAAGTTTGGTAGGAGAATGAATGTCATCACTAATTATCCAAAAGTTAATACTGGTGTTAGTGAATATGCCCTTGGTTTAGATTATATAGCGGATAGGTCTAGGGTTGAGGTAGTGGATTTATTGCCTTACATTAGGCAGGGAGGAAATAGACTGGAGATTAAGGCGATTACTCTTGGATCAAATAAGGTAAGTTTTAATCTAGATGTTAGTGAGCGTATTTGTTTAAACTGGCAAGAAAATTGGAGTGAGAAATGTACGTTAAATATCACCGAACCATAGGAGGGTTAATATTGCTAGTAGCCTTACTGCTAGCAATGTTACTGATGTTTGATAGTAATTCTGCCATGGCGGAGGCGACTAGGTACACTGATGGAGTTAGAACAAAGTTTACTCCGTCTTACCGGATGCATGATGGCAAGGTAGGGAGTGTAGAATGTGCTGATACTTCTAGGGTATGTTTGGATATTAATAGTAAGAAAATCGTTCAGGGGGTAAAAATTACTAGACCGTGTTGGCAATATGGTTATGGCAAGACTTGTCAAGTCTATCCATCGAAAAACGATTGTGTTAAATGGCGACATTGCTACGTTGTAGCAGATAGGGAATGTCTGACATGGGATAGTTATGGTAATTGCGTAAACTTACAAAGGGAATTTTCGTGTAAAAGATGGATACCGGCGGAAGTAGAGAGTCAAAAGGTAAGGACTGGTTTAACTGAGAAAGATGGTCAAGAAGGATTAGTTTGTAGGGGGATACCTTGTATAGACGGCAACTGTGTTGATAAAAGTTACGAGACTAACGGTGAGATGATGGATTCAGCCTCCAAGCTTTACATGGTGAGTCAAATAAAAGATTCAAAGGATTCTAATTTTAAAATATTTGCTGGTTTTAATAGTCATTGCAGTAAGAAAGCTGTTGGTTATATCAACTGCTGTGCAGTTAGTTTAAAAGGTTGGGGCAGTCATTTAGGAGCCCACTGCAATAACGATGAGAAACAACTAATTGAAAATCGTAAAAAGAATCTATGTGTCTATGTTGGCAAAGAAAATAGGGGAATGATGAAGACCGTAGTAAAGCATTATTATTGTTGTTTTGGTAATTTACTACAAAAGGTTATTCAGGTTGAAGGAAGAAAGCAATTATATGCCAAGGGACTTATCAGTAATACAGAAAAGAATTTTGGTAGTGGCAGCAATCCTAATTGCCGGGGATTAACTTTAACAGAATTGCAGAGTTTAGATTTTGACAAAATGGATATTACTGAATTTATTGAAGATTTTAAGCTTAAATTTGCTGGAAAATACAAAGCACCAAATGTTGGTGACATTACTACCAGGATAAAAGGTACAGCAACTATACTGGACTGGAAAAAATGGACAGAAAAAAAGAGGTATTAGTTTCCTAATTAAGATAAAATAATAAGAAAAAATTAGGATAAAAAATGACAAAAGAAAAAGTAAAAGTTTTTAGTGCTGAAGAAAAAACTAGGGTAGTATTAGAAGTACTGAAAGAAGATAGTCCATTATCAGTGATAGCATCAAAATATGAGATAAGCTCAAAGACAATTAGTAATTGGAAGAAACAATTTATATCAAATGCAGCATTGGCTTTTGAACCAACAAAACTAGTAAGTAAATATCAGGAACAAATTAATATGCTGAAAGAACAAAATGATGACTTAGCTAAAACTCTTGGAAAAACAATAGTAGAGAGAGATTGGGCTGTGGGAAAGCTACAAAGCTTGGACTTATCAAATAGAAAAGAACTTGTCGATTCCAAGCTAGCAATGTTACCAAAGACAAGGCAATATAAATTATTAAAGATTAATCGTTCTTCAATGTACTATAAAGTAAAACCATTTAGTGCGTATAACTTAAATATTTTAAATAAAATAGATGAAATATATACTGATAATCCTGAATTTGGTTATCGTTATATCCATAGACAATTATTAGAAGATGGCTTGGTTATTGGTAAGGATCGGGTTCTAAAATATATGAACATGATTGGCATAGAGGCTATTTATCCAAAGAGGAAAAAATTAACGTCTGAAAAAGATAAACAGCATAAAATTTATAGTTATTTGCTTGATAAATACTGGTCTAATTTAGGCACAAGTAAAACTGTAAATGTACCTAACAGTAACGAGGTTTGGAGTGGAGATATAACTTATGTTCGAACTAATTCGGGATTTATGTACATGGCAGGAATTATCGATTGGCATAGCAGAGCTGTGTTGAGTTATAAATTATCAAATAGTATGGACGTAAATTTGGTAACTGAAGTATTGCAGGATGCACTTAACAAATACTCTGCACCGCAGATATTTAATAGTGAACAGGGCAGTCAATATACCAGTAATGAACACATTCAAATTTTACAAGAGCATAACATTAAAGTTTCGATGAATGGTAAAGGAAGAAGTATTGATAATATAATCATGGAGAGATTTTTTCGAACTTTAAAATATAATTGTATATTTATTAACGATTTTAAAGATGTTAAAGAACTTAGGAGAGGTATTGATGATTATATAAATCACTATAATTATAGAAGATTTCATTCAAGTATTGGTTACAAAAAACCTATGAATGTCTATCTAAATTCTATACAAAATTATGAACAAATTGCAGCTTGAAAAATGAAAAAATGGGAAACAAAATTATTATTTTTTTGTCTTGATTTTTCAGTCCAGTATAAACCTCTAACATCAGAAAAGGAGATAATAATCCTTATAATAAAGAAAATAATAAATCTGGTTGGAGTACCAAGGTAACTGATGATTAATGGGAAACTGAAAAAGAGAGATAAAAGATGTGTTGGTTGAGGGAAATAGAATGCTATAGCTAAGTTCCAGATAACCTCCTAGTCATTGCGAAGAGCTAATTTAGTAGCAACGAAGCAATTGTTATTGCTTTTATGGATTGCTTCGTCGGCTACGCCTCCTCGCAATGACGGAAAGGCTTTTACCTAAACGTCATTGCGAGGAAGACCATAGGTCAAAGAAGCAATCCATTTCTAATTACTTTTGGATTGCTTCGTCGCTACTAAAGTAGCTCCTCGCAATGATGTTTAGGAACTTATAACAATATCAAGAACCTATTTGGGTTAGCTATATTTGAAGAACGAAAAAGAATAGAAAAGACAACAATCAAGGAAAAACCAATGGGACAAGAGCTACAGTTGCAAAAAGGTAATTAGTGATGGGTATAGCTAACTCGACTAACATTAAGCCAAATTCACAAACGTCATTGCGAGAAGCTACTTTAGTAGCAACGAAGCAATCCATAAAAGTAATTAGTAATGGATTGCTTCGTCGGCTTACGCCTCCTCGCAATGATGCCAGTTTACTATGGCTAAATGTTAATCGGGTTAACTATAAATATATTTTAAAAATATTATTAATCTGCATAGTTGTCACTAATTACGGCATCACTAACTACTGCTACGCAAGTAACTTCTTTAATCAGCGTTACCGTGGTTGGATGTGGTTTGAGGAAAAAGAAAAAGCTGAGAAAGTGACTAACAAACAAAAGGAGTTAACCTTAAAGGAAATACAAAAGCAAAAATATGCTAAAGCAAGACAAGAAGTAGAGCAATTTAGCCAAGAACTAGAGGAGTTAAAATTTATGATGATCAGATATCCAGAAAATATCGAACATGCAAGGAGATATAAGGAAAAGGAAGCACAGATGTTAGACGATAGCTTAAAACTTGCTCATACTTTTAGGATGGTGAATTTTCTTTATCCTGAGATTATCAATTTAATTGACAATCCAATTAACCTATATGGCAGGAGAATAAAAGAAGAGATTAATGAGCAGGAAACAACGAAAAAGCTTAAAGAACTTAGCTGCAAGATAGAACTCTTTGTATTCTTCTCCTCAACTTGTCCTTATTGCACAGCATTAGAACCAGTACTTAATGATTTTGCTAAAAAATATGGATTTAAGGTAGAAGCGGTAAGCCTAGATGATAGCCGAAGTAAATTCTTTAAAACCCATCAAAATAAAGGGTTGGCTGAGAAGTTAAACTTGCAACGCACTCCAACAATAGTAGTGGTAACTAATGATAGTAAGATAAATTTTGAACTAATTAGAGGAGCAGCATCGATGTCAGAGCTTGAGGAAGCTGCAATATTTGCAGCTGAGTATCTGAACAAGATGGAAGGAACAGAGGGAATATAGCTAATCCGAATAGGTTGTTGATATTATTATAAGTTCCTAAACGTCATTGCGAGGAGGCGTAAGCCTCCGAAGCAATCCATTTCTGGTTACTTTTATGGATTGCTTCGTCGCTACTAAAGTAGCTCCTCGCAATGACAGAAAAACTATAAGAAAAACTAAGGTAAAAAATGATAATTAGAAATCTAATAAAAAAACTATCTATTCATTGCTTATTAGCAATATGCTTACTGGTAAGCAGTAATAGCTATGCCGGTATAGAGAAACTGATTAAAAGCGTTATGCCAAATGGTACTATGAGCAATGTTAGTAAAAGTGCGATAGTACATGATCAATTAGCGGGTCATATAATTGGTGGATCAGTGTTGATTAAGTCTCCACCTATAGAAGATTTGCAGCTTGTTAACTTTCAAGCTCCTAGCTGTAAATTTGGTGGTCTTCCATGCGGAGCACAAATTGATTTGAGAGGTGGGGCATTATCTTTTCTAAAAAGTGCTGCTATGGAGCAATTTCTTAAAGAAATGGTACAAAATGTTGGTGGCTATGCAGCAATCATGGCTATTAAAACAATTTGCCCTCAATGTGAGAATATTATGACCTACTTAGAACAAATGCAACGAAATATCAACCAATTCAATATTAATTCCTGCGATATAGCTACTCAGATAAGTAATGGTATAGCCAGCAGAATGAATAAAGGAGCAGAGCTTACCCGTCAAAGTGACTTGGCAATGACTAGGGGTGGAAGTGATATGGCAGATATTAGAGATAAAGCTAGAAAAGATAATGGAGACCCAACCAAAAGCAATAAAGAGCTTGAAAGTTTACTAGGTGATAATTTCAATTTAGTATGGAAAGCTCTTACCAAGAAAGCAAGTAGTGGTGGAGATGCCACTAGTTTTAAAGAATTATTAATGAGTATATCAGGGACTATTATTGGCAAAAAAGATGGTGAAGGACGTCGCTCTATAATTCACAAAAAGTCACTAGTTAATAAAGAATTAATAGAGGAATTTATTGGAATAAGAAGCGGTAGTGTAGATGTTGAACAGTATCGGTGTGATGAAACAAATTTATGCTTATTTCCACAAAAAGCAAAAACCAGATTATCAGCTAGCGATACATTATATGGCAGTATTGATGATATGTTAGTTTCGATGGTTAAAAAAATAAAAACTAATAATGGTGATTTTACTGAAGAAGAGGAAAACTTAATAGCCTTATCATCCATACCACTAACTAATAAGATACAGAGAGAACTTGCCACTAATGCTGATAGTAGCTACCTGACAGTCCGTATGGCTGAGTTTGTTGAAACCTTATGCTATGACGTGGTAACTAATTATCTTACCAAATTATTACAACAAACTTCTGAAGCAGTATCAGAGTTAGCCTACTCGCAGCTGGCAGATATAGGGGTATTTACCAATTTTGAGCAGGAAGTAAATAATACTATTAGTTTTTTGGTAAGTAGCAGAGAGAATGCCTTTAGGCGGTATAATATTATCGAACAAACCAAGATGAGAATGTTGCAAGAGGAAAAATACTTTGAGATGAAGTTTCAGGAGTTTATGTCAACTAATGACATGGATGGATAAATGTGAAATGGACATGGATAGAAAAGGGATATGGCTATGCTCCAATTAGCAGTACTCCGTCTATTAACGAGGAGGTCATGAGATCGACGAAGCAATCCATAAAAATAACCAAAATGGATTGCCACGACCACTATGTGGTCTCGCAATGACGGAGAAGTTATTAGAACTCTAACTGGTTAGCTATAGAAGAAAAATAGGTAAGAAATATGGAACTTGATTTAACAATTCACACTTACGGTTATTACGATGCTTTGTACTATGTGTTAAATGGTCTAGCAATGTTACGTAATAGTGAATTTTATACAGATTTAGTAAATAGTCTATGCATAATTACCGGATGCTATTATGCAGTAAAAATGTCGTACAGTAATAGTAATATGGTGTGGCGGGCATATATGTTTAAAGTACTCGGTATGATTGTACTAATTAACGCATTATTATTGCCTAAAACAGAAATGATTGTTAAAGATCATGTAAATAAAAGAATAGGTAAGGTTGATAATATTCCCATAGCTTTTGCCCTACCTGTTGGTATATTAGAAGAATTTGGTCATTTAATTACTATTGGTTTTGAGCAAGTATATGCACCGATAGAGTCTATTGTAAGTTCTGGGTCACCTACATTCTCTTATTATAATTATGGTATGTTATTTGGTGCAAGACTAAAAAAGGAATTACGTCAAGTTCGTATTAAAGATCCAGAATTTGTAGAAAATATGCGATCTTTTATCAAGCAATGTATTGTACTTCCAGCAATGATCGACTACCAATTTACTCCTAAACAATTAATAGATACTCCAGATATTTGGAAATTAGTAAGTAGCAAAGCCGGAACTTTAACTCGTCTTTATATACGGATAGGAGATAAAATGCGTAATGTTACTTGCAGAGAAGCAGTAAATTTCTTTGAAAATTATTTTGATGAAGAAATAAAAAGAGTAATGTCAAAAAATGCCAATACAGAATTTGCTTTAGCAAAAGGTGGATCAGATTATACTCAATCAACTGGCTCATCAAGTATTATATCAAATGTTTTAGAGAAAAATATTAGAACCATCTATGGCGGTGGTCAAAAAGCAGGTGACATATTACGTCAGCAAATGATGATCAATAGTATATCTGACTATACATCTGGTAACTATGCGGTGGCAAGAGTACGCACTAACCAGGAAAGTAGCTGGCTGTTATCAAGCGACATGGCAAGCTTATATCTACCAATGTTACTAGTAGTAATAAAATGTATAGTTTATGCATCATTTATGTTTTTAGTGCCAATGTTAATCTTTAGTGGTGGCATAGCAAAATATGCTTCTTACCTAACACTGGTGGCATCATTACAATTATGGCCAGCATTAAATGCCATTATTAATATGATCATGGGTACATATAGCAATTTAAAAACTGGCTCAAGTTTAATGTTGAGTTTCAGTAGTAGCAGCACAATCATAAATCATATTGATACAATAGTAACAGTAGCAGCTGGTTTGCAAATGGTTATACCATTTTTGGCATTTACTATTATGCAATCAGGTGTTAGCAGTCTTGGTCACTTAGCTGGATCAATTATTGGTGGGCTGCAGGCAACATCGGGTAGTATAGGATCAGAGGTAGCAAGTGGTAATAGAAGCATTGATAATGTGTCAGAAGGGAATAATCAGCAATATATGAAGTCAGGATACAAGACCGACCATAATATGCAATATGTCGAAGGTGGCAATAGCTGGCAACAAGCCGACGGCAGTATAGCTCGTAATAATCCTGATGGTAGCGTAATTTACAGTGGTGGTCAAGGTATTAACACTTCGGTTGGTATCACCAAATTTAATCTGGAACAAACAGCCCAGAATCATGTGACTCAAGGTATACACACGTCTGAAAGTTTATTGAAGTCAGATCAAAGAGCGCTATCAGATGCAAAGAGTAACACCTTGAGCAAAACAGCTGATTTTGTTTCTAACTTAGCACAGCGTGAACATAGTGGGGAAAGCCATAATTATGATATAATGGGAGAGCAAGGCAAGTCACTTCAGCGGGCAGTAAACAACGTCAGAACTTCCAACAAACTGCTACATAACATATTGATTTTCAGTATTTTTTGCTGTTAAAGTAAATCCTAATTCTTTTGCACGTTTTTCAAGAGACTGTACTAATTTATTCTTGTATTTTTGTTCATAATTACTTATACCTTGCTCAACATATACTTGTCCAAATTTCAACAACCTATAAAATAAGCAAGCTATTTTCCTGGCAGTTGCTGTGATAGCTTTTGGAACTCCTTTACTGATTTTTATTCTACGCATAAATGATCCAATAGCGGTTTTGGTTTTACCTGCTGCGGCAGCTGCAATTCTGAAAGCAGTGGAAGCTCTATTGATTACTTTTCGAGTCCTAGTACTAAAGACTTTTTCACCAGTTATTTTATTAGCAGGGCTTAAACCCAACCATGAAGCAAAGTGGTTTTCTGACTTCCATTGCGACATATCTGTACCGACTTCAGATATAATTGTTTGGATAGTTAGTACATTAAGTCCTGGTATTGTACTAAAGTCAAGACCTGTCATGTTATAGAGTTCCTGCTTAAGATTAAATTTAGGCCTGTTGCTACCGGTTCTTTTTGAGTCATCTTTTATTACTTCATTCCCTTTGGGTTCGAAATCTTTATAATGCCCTTCTATTTCAATATCAATCTCTTCAATTTTTTTTAGATAACCCATGTATAATTCAAACTCCTGCTTCAACACAAAGAGATGTTCCTTGCGATAATCACCTTGAAGTGACTTAATTATAGTTTCTTCACTACTTTTGATTCGGTAATCTCTAAATTTTGCCAATTTTACTGGATCGCGCTCACCACCTATAATCGCTCTGATGATTGCCATACCTGTTGTACCTGTGATGTCGGTAATTACATTACGTAGTTGCACATTCATCTCTGTTAAAGCTTTTTGTATACGAAATACATGCGTTGTAGAGTTTTTGATCAGACGCTCTCTTTGACGTATATAACTTCTTAGTACACAAACACTATCTTCAGGTCTGAATGATGACTGTAATAAACCGCAACTATGTAATTTTTGTAGCCATTGGGCGTCTTGTACATCACTTTTGCGTCCAGGGACATTCTTAACATGTTTAGCATTGACCAGATATACTTTAAAACCTCTTTGTTCGAGTATTTGGTATACTGGTATCCAATATACGCTAGTTGATTCCATGGCAATAGTTTTAATACCACATTTTTTTAGCCAATCAGCAATCTTATGCAAGTCATCAGTAAAACTCCCGAATCTTCTTACATATTCTTTGTCCCGATCTTGTGGAACACAAACATAATGTGATTTTGATCCTATATCAATTCCAGCAGCATCAGGATTGATAATTTGTAATGTATTGGTATTATTATCGTTGTTCATAATAAATCCTCCTTATAGTATAGTTGCACATTAATCTTAACATGAACCTGTTACAAGTCAGAGGGATTTAAAAATTATACTCTTCCAAACGAGGGATCAATGTCTGATCCATCAATGTACAAAACACCATCCTCCAAAGTCACGCTCCTAATCGGGTACAGAAAACACCATTGAACTTATCGACCATAACTCTTGTACAGATCCGGTTCTAATTTTAAGGTATTGCGTCAGTTTATTCCATTATAAACTTGACCGCGAAGCGTATCAAGTGTAGGCTTCTAACAAACTACCCTTCCCAAAGATTCTATTTTAACCACACTAAACCCTAGTCGTGTTGCCTGTTTTTGTAGGTTTTTCACCATTGTTTCTTGGTATTGTTTTTCATAAACCTCAATTCCCTGTTCGACGTAGTCTTGACCATATTTTAATAATCGATAAAACATACACGCCAACTTTCTTGCTGTTGCTGTGATAGCTTTTGGTGTACCGGCTCTATTTTTTATTCTTCTGTAAAATCCTGCTAGTGCTGATTTACCTCTGCTTAGGTTAAGAGCAGCCATCCTAAATACAATACTTGCTTTATTTTTTACCTTCTTTGTTCTCGTATCAAACACTTTACCACCAGTAATTTTGTTACTAGGACTTAAACCAAGCCAAGAGGTAAAATGTTTCTCTGTACTCCATTTGTCCATCTCTAACCCCACTTCCGATATTATCGCTTGTACACTTAACTCACTTAGCCCTGGGATTGCTGTACAATCTACTCCTGCTGCAATATATAATGATTGTTGTAAATCAAACTTTGGCGAGTTTTTGCTTTTGCGTTGCTTATTTGGTAAATCACCATCACCACGTTTATCAAACTCTTTGTAACAGCTTTCTATTGTTTCGTCACATTCAGTGATTTGTTTTAGGTAAAATTCATAAATATTTAATTCTTGCTTTAACACTATCAGATGCTCTTTACGATAATCTCCTTCTAGTGCTTTGATAATGGTTTTTTCATCACTTTTTATACGATGGTCTCTAAATGTCGCTAATTTATTTGCATCTCTTTCACCAGCAATAATTGCTTTTATTATACTCATTCCTGTAACACCTGTTATATCACTAATCACATGATGTAACTGGATGTTCATTTCATTCAATGCTTTTTGCATACGGTTTACATGAGTTGCAGCATTTTTTGTTAACCTATCTCTTTGTCGCGTCAGAGCTCTTAATTCACATATTTGATCTTCTGGCCGAAATGAACCACTTAATAATCCATAGCTATGAAGTTGTTGTAACCACTGGCAATCCTGAACATCTGTTTTACGTCCAGGTACATTTTTTACATGCCTAGCATTCACTAATATCACCTCAAAACCACTAGTCTCTAGGATTTGAAATACTGGAACCCAATATACCCCCGTTGACTCCATAGCTATTGTCTTAACTCCACATTTTTTTAGCCAATCTGCCATTTCCCTTAAATCACTGGTAAAAGCAGCAAATTTTCGTACATTCTTTTCATCCCTATCAGCTGGTACGCAAATATAATGTTCTCTAGAACCAATATCAATACCCGCTGCATCAGGATTAATTACAGATAACTTCTGTTTATCATTCTTTTTATTTACCATATCATCTCCTACGTTAAGAATTAGACCGAGCTAATTTTAAGTTGGAGTATTGAATGAAAAAATTAATCTCCTAAACGAGGTCTCTTATGTATCATAGACACATAATGCCATCAATGATATTACCAACAACTCCAAAACCATGCTATGCCACGGGCTGCTTCCGCTGCACCATTGAAACTTCCGATTATAGCTATTTAACCAACTCGGCTAACTGTAACTTTAGCACAGGATAGTCGTAAATACTATACCCTGAGCTTGATAACTCACCACCAAAGTTTGTTTAGGTTTTTACATAATGCATAGCATTTTGTTTGGTGCTATGCAGCTGAATCAAGGGTCACTTTATTTGGTCAAGCAATTGATAGCAAAGACAATGAAATCACAGCTATTCCAGAAGCAATAGAATGTTTGGATATTAAAAATGCAATAGTTACTATTGATGCCATGGGGTGTCAAAAAAATATAGCCAAACAGATTGTAGAAAAAGAAGCTGACTATATTTTAGGGTTAAAGATGAATCATCCTGGATTGTATAATGAGGTTGAAAAGTCCTTTCAGGTAGATGTAGCTAAGTTTCTAGAAACAGATGTGGCAGAAACTTATGATAAAGGGCATGGTAGAGTTGAAGAAAGAAAATGCTATGTAATACGTGATGTTAAAAATATATTTGGTTATGAGCAATGGGCTGGTTTGAATAGTGTTATTCAAGTAAAAAGAAAAGTAGTTGAAAAAAATAAAGTATCAGAATCAGTAAATTATTATATTAGTAGTTCTAATAATTCCGCTGAAGCGATGTTAAAAAGCATAAGATCTCATTGGGGAATTGAATCTATGCATTGGGTACTCGATGTGGTATTTAATGAAGATGCAAGCATCATACGTCAAGGCAATGCTCCTGCAAATATGGCTATTATCCGAAGGTTTGTATTGAATATTTTAAATAGAATAAAGACCAAAAGAGAGACCAAACCAAAAATGATGCTTACTATGGGTTGGTCATCAAATAACTTAAAGCGTTTTATTAATGCCTTAATAAAAATTCACTAATTGTTCATCAGGTCGCCGTGTATCAAGTGTGGGCTTCTAACAAACTGGTTCTAAAGAAGGTTTTATTTTTACCATAGTTTACTATCAACAGTTTGTTTATGCTATTACATAATGCACCGCATTTTGTTTGGTGCTTGGCATGTTCAGCATAGTAAGTCAAACTATAATTATTTTGACTCACTATTAGAAATTGACAGTAATTTGTCGTCCTATTAATTGGTATTGCTTGCAATTTTGTCCTCTTGGCATTTGTAAATTATACTCAACATAATTTACCATTTTTCTTCTCATAGCGTAAGTTTTGTTGCTTTATCACAAATTCTGTGAAACTTTAGTACCATTTGTTGATTATCACCTAATTTTCCTGACTTCGGAAATAAAATAGCAAAGATATATTTGAATAGCGGATAGAAGTGGGTTTGATAATTGTGAAAGCATTTGTTGTGCCTCTATGGTATTTTGTTATTGACACGTATTGTTAAAAAAGATATACTAATCTCAATGATTAATGTGAAATAAATCAAGATATGTTTGTTAGAGTCAAAAAATCTACTACCCGTAATGTTAGTGCTGTTCAATTGGTTGAAGGGTCGCGCTATCCCCTAAATTTTTGTCTAGACAAAGGGGACCACCTTAGTCTGTCAGATTAAATCTTGACTTCTACATTTGAGTTATTATTCTGCTCACTCCTAAAGCGTTTAACTCATATAATTAAAAATAGTAATCCTTCTTTATTTAATAATTTAAAACCAAGTTTCTTATAATACTTCTTTAATTTATTTCTTGCTGTTTCTTCATCTTGTTCAAGCTCATCAAATCTCATTTCTTCGTCCCATTCATTTTTTGGCTCCCCTGTTTCTTTACATGCTAATTGCAATGGCATATAATCAACTATTACTAAATCATTTTTCTTTCCTGTTGTATAGAGGCTGTTAGATATCAATGTCTCACCAAATTTCCTACCTCTATATTCAGCTAACACCTCAACACGGTTAATTAAAACAATATTAGGAAGTCCGGGTAAATCATCCGTCTCAAGTATACTTTCCAATTTTCTTTGATATTTAGCTTTAACATCGCAATTATTATCAAATAAACATAGTAACTTCGCTACATTATCATCCATCATATCAAGTATATCTAAAGGAAGGAGAGCATCTTCATTATTTTCGTCATAATCCCAATAACAAGAGTGAAGAGAGAACCGATAACCATTTAATTTACCAATTACTTTTTCATATGGCTTATCGTTACCATCATCATAGATTGAATATAATGCTTGGCATTCAAATTTCTCCACATATCCTTTAAAGCCCAACATGTCCAGTGGAGGTATGGAAATAGTAAATTCAAACCTAATATTTTCATCACAAATATTTATGTTTTGTACGTCCATAAAATAAGCTTTATTTTTGTATTGTTAATAACTGTCTTTCCTATGTTCTACTTTATTCTAGTTTTAAACAGCCTTTAGTAATTTTACCAAAGCGGTTCTCAAAGGAGATAGCATTACCAACCGAACTATTAAATTTATATTTTGCATATAAGTTCTATCTTAGTCAATATATAATAATAAAAGGCTCACTTGATAATAAAATAAAGCTTTTATGAATAATCTTTGTAATAATTTGTTTAGGGTAGGTCTTTCTGCTCCTTTCCCATAATGTTGTTCTCGTTGCTTCCATTACTATATCCCTACTAACTAGCCAAGAGTTTAATCCCTTATTAAATTATCATCTAATACTTATTATTATCTTGCTTAAATTTTAATCTTTCTGTTTTCAGAAACATAGTAATTATTCTAACAAATGCCCTTTGTTACAAACTCTCATACATTTCCAACTATAATTGCTTCTGTTGTTCTAAACGTTGCTGTTGCCTATATAGCTCTGTTAGTCTTTTATCTATCGTGGTATTTTTTAAATATGGCACAAGTAGCTTATCATTCATCCTATATTCAAAATAATCTATCTCATCGTAAGTATTATCGTTAATCTTTACCGTTCCATGGCTATTTAGCTCTTTTATCTCAGAATTTATCTGTTTTAATACATGTGTTTGACATGTCTTATATAATTGCTTAGCTAACATACCTACCTGTGTTGCATCTTTTATCCTTTCTACTAGCTTGTTATCTGTTTCTATGTTATCTCCTGTATAAACTCCTCCTATCTTAAATATACTAATATTATTTATATCTCTTGCTAAATTACCTAGTAGTTCAGGTTGTTCCTTATATGAATTAACTATTGTCAGAAAATAATGATCTTGCTCCTTTTTACTATAATAATCTACTACCTCTTTATATTGCTTATACATATCAAGACAAAAATCTTTTTCTTTTTTTAATAGTTGTAAAACTTCACTCACCGATTTTGCTTCTTCTCTCTCTTGGTTCATTACAGCTCTTTTGGGTGTTACATAATCTTTGAATGATTTTAGCCATTCTGATCTTAGTAAATTAATTACTCCCTTCTCATTTTCTAATTTCATCTTATCTTTTAGTTGTTCTATATCATATTTCGGCTGTAGTTTAACTATTGTCTCTATTTTACTATGATATTTAGTAAATACTGATTTAATATAATCCTTATGCTCCTCTTGGTTTCTGTTCATCCCATCAAGATCAGTTCCCCTTATATAAGGTTTCATTTCCTTATTATTCATTAAGTCATTTAAATAATCTTGAACATTTTTAAATTGTTTTTTGTCTTTAATTAATATCCCTTGTTCCTCTATTACCTTTATATCTTGAACAGCTTGCTTTTTACAATGAAGCTGACTAAATTTAAACATTAACGGTGCTACTCTATTCTTTAGCTCTAACGTATTTCTCTTTAATTCTTTAATTAATAATTCTTCTTCCCATATATTGTATTTTGCTATATATAAACTATCTCTTTTAATATTTTCTAATAGATCAGGCTGACTATCGTACACTCTACTTTTATCATTTATGCTTTCTCCATTCATTTCCTCTGATACATTATAAGTTAAACTCTGATATTCCTTAGCTATCTTTAGGCTTAATTCCTTCTCTTGCTCAAGGCTATTCAGTAATCTCTTAACTTCTTGTGTTTCTTGCCGTTCCTTTGCTATTTTATTAAATTGCGGTATTATCCAATCTCTAAAACTATCAACCCGCATTTTCTCCATTGCCTTTACCATATCGTTATATTTTAACGGTTTTATTGTATGCTTTATATTTTCTATAGTTAACTTATTATTAAATTTCTGTATTTCGTCTATCCTATCCTTATATACTTCAAATAACACATTTAATTCTTTATTCTTATCAGCATTAATACTCACTATTTCTTTTAATGCTTGCTCTAAGCCTTTCTTTTCTCCTATTTTGATAATATTACTTAGACTACCTACACTATATGTTTTTAGTTCTGCTAATTCTTCAGTCCATTTATTTATCAATTCAGGATTATGATTCTGCCCTTTGTACTTTTCTACTATCTTTTCTATTTTTTCCTCATAACTATTATTTTTTGTTTTAGCAAATTTTGTAGCCATAGATTGTGGCAAGTCATCAATCTCCTGCTTTTTTATCCCTTGTACTTCTGGCTGTATTTCTTGTTGTAATTTATGCACATAGGTTAGGTCTTGTACTGCTAAACTTTGCCACAATTTACTACTGCAAAGATTATCATAGATTTTGCCAGCTATTTTTACTTTATCATCATAGTCTAATTTATTGCTTGTCTGACCTCTAGCTTGCTTTACTTGGTAAGTTTTTATTTGCTCATATATTTTCTGCTCAATGGATTTTTGGTGGGCTTTAATTATTTTACCTCTTATTCCAGTTAATTGTTCTTGATGTAACAAACTTACATCTCTAACCATAACGTGGTATAGCTCTATTCTATCACTACCGTACGACTCTAAACCTTTGATGTGAGATTGATAATGCTCATCATCACCGAAACTATGGTAAGCACCAACTTGACTAGTCCTGTGTTTTTGTTCATACTCGCTTTGTAATTCATATATTAATTCTGGTAGTTCTAAAGATTTTTTGTCCTTAATTTTGCTATTTTGGGCTATAGCAACTAATGTATCACGGTATATACCATCTTGTAATCCTAAAAATTCATGTTTACTACCATCTTTTCCTGTAGTTTCAGCATATTTCATATAGTACTTAGCTTCTGGTAAGGTAAGCTTTTCTTGCCAGCTAAATTCTGTTGTAGCCTCTTGTATTATTTGTTCTATTGTAAGTAGAGTACCACTACTTCTAGCTTGCCACAATATTCTTTCTCCTATTGCTAGTTCTTGGGATTGTGGTATACTCTTCTGCTTTGAAGAATTGGTCCCGTAAAACTTCGGAGCATTCGCGTACTCACGTACTAACTGTACGCTCCGCTCGCTCACTCCTTGTTTTACGTTCCAATTCTCCAAATCATTTGAGTATAGTAATTGCCGTAGCTTTGCCGCAATAGATTGACTATTATGCAATGAAATATTTTGTTGTTGACCATTTCTAATAGCTTCCTTGAGATTATCTATATTTAAACCTGCTGGCAATTTATCAGCTAAATCCCATTTTTCTGGTAAGATATTTTCATTGATAGTACCATTAAATTCTAATCTACTTGGATCAATAACGGTTAACCAATACGACCATTAGCCTCATTAATCATTTGCCCTATTGTTCTAGCTGCTGTGATACCTGCTTGATCATTATCAGCCCAAACCACTACCTCCCTACCGGCAAGTTGCTGCCAATTCGCTTTACCTGCTCCATTACTACCACCTAGCCACGATAGTACAATATAATCTGGCAGTAATTCTTGTGCTTTATCACAGGTTTTTTCACCTTCTACTATCAAGATAGTCCTCCTTTCATCTTTTATTTTATCTATATGATAGATTGGTTTATAACCATTATCATTAAAACCCTTTAACCGCCATGCTTCTTGATTTAATGCCTCATTACGGCAATAGCTAACTGGTAGTACTTGCTTCTTGCCATCTTGACGGCTGCTCAATCTCACTGTTAAACCTATCAGTTGCTTTTGATTATTTCTGTAATAATAGATGCCATCAACAATGTTACTTTTTAGCAAACCAGCCAAATGAAGTTTTGGATCGAATTTAGTTGCATAGTCAGGAACACAAGGTTGTGCATACCACTCATTAATTGATTTTACCTCTTCATGTCCCTCTCCATCTTGTAGTTGCTTGTTATTGTAGCTTCTGTAATTATCATTGTGATAATTATTATAACACTTATTTTCTCTACCACTAATAGCATTATTGTTATTTTCTTTAGTACTAATACCAGCCATCGATGCTACTCGCTCTAACGCTTCTAATTTACTACAGTACAGAGCTTTCTGAACAAAAGAAAATATATTACCTCCTTCTCCAGTGCTATGACGTATCCATAATCCTGTTCTTAAATTCATCGTTAAACTACCAAGGCTAATCTCAGAGCCACTCTTTTTAAACCTTACATTTTCACCATTAATCCTTCTAGCATAACTCTCAAAAATACTACGATAATTATATTCGGTTAAACTTTGCCTAACTTCACTAAAGTCTAATCTGTTATTTCTAGTTGTATTAACTCTATTATATTCATTAGTTTTATCTTTGTTAGTTTCTATTTCAACTTTACTTTCTTTTGTCTGTGTTTTATCAATTTTAATTGATAGGATGCTATTTATTTCTTGTTGATGTTCACCTTGTATGTCAACTGGTTTAATTGATTTATCCAGTTTTATATTATTAATATATCTATAATATTCATAAATAAGACCTCGCAGCTCGTCTGTTTTTACTATTGCTGACAAATTTTCTATATTTAATTTGCCATCCTTTTGTAAAATATCAAGCTGATCTAAAAAGCTCTGTTCATATTTATTAGGCAAACTATCAGTTAACAACGTTATTTCTGCTGATAAGCTCTCAAGTAGCTTCTGATAATTTCCTGCCGTTAGTTTATCTTGTAGTTCTTGTGCTTTAATTGCACCTTGTTCATAATTTCTGAACCTTTTAGCTACAACCTCAAAATTGCTAATAGCATCTTTCCGACGCCGGCTAATACCCAAAATGTTACCAAAGCCAATACCTCTAAGATTACCCAATAATTTAGGATTTTGCTTTACTTTAGAAATGGCATCTGCTAATTGCTCATGCCGGCATTCTACTAACAAATTTTGCCATTTTTGTAGTATTTCTGATATAGGAGTTTTATATATACGACTTAAGAATTCTGGGAATAATTGCTCCCGATAATTAGTTATTTCCTCTAGCTCTTTTTTTATCTCTTGATGTTCAAAATTAGTCTTCTGTAATAGTTCAGTTTTTTCTATTAATGACAACTTAGTTTCATTAATAAATTCATTCAAATCAGCTAAATTAGTAGTAAAATATTTAGCCAATCGGTATTATTATTGCTTGTATCAACTATATCTTGGCTATTTAGTATATTTGGTACGGTGATATTCTGAGTCCTCAAACCATAACAAATCTCCATCATCTTTCTCCAATGGCTACTTGCAATTAAGGTTGCTCCTTGATTGATTTTTTCAAAGAAATATTTATCAAATGAATAGCCAGCATGCTTTTGAATCGTCTGATAATTTAAATCAAGTTGGATAATTCTATCAACCATACTTACTTGATCCTTAACATCAGAATTCTCAACAGCTTTATCCTTAACACTACCGTGATAATTATCACAAATAATTTTAGCCCATTGTTGCAATTCTCCTTTGCCTTCTACTAGCTCTTCATATATAGTTTTAAGTATCTGTCTATCATAGAATCTATTGTCCTGTCATCAATAGACAAATTATGGTTCTGACTGTGTTGTAATTCTTCTACTGTACCAATAAATCTCTGCTCTAACTTTACCCTTTTGGTTAATGCATACAAAGTACGACCTCTTAAATCACTAGGATTTATTAAACCAATCTTATCAGATGCCAATAAATTACTATAGAGACGCATAAATTCTGTAGAATATGCTTGATTTAATAGCTCGACATTTGATAGTCCTGTACTATTATGACTACTATGATCAATAGTAATACTGCCAGTAGTATTACTATCTTCTATAGTACTATTGTTAGATACTTCACTATCTTGCTTACTACTACCATCTGCTAAAACAGTTAAATCTTGGTTAGGACTTTCCGTTACATTTTCTGTTACTAACTTTTCTGCTACTAATTGTTTACCTACCTCTCTTAAACGTTTCTGAAATTCTTGTTTATCTGCTTGCCCTGACTCAAGGTATATAGTTAACGCATCAGATAATGCTGTAGCAATTTCTTCCCTAGTAAAAACTGGCTTATTAATCGATAATTTATCAAATACTAATTCTAGATTTGCTCTAATCTTGGCAGCATTTTTTTTTAGTATTTGTTCGTTTATCAACCTTAATTTTGAGTCTTTTATATAATGTGATGCTCCTTCATGGATAGTTGGGATTAAATCAATGCCCCGTGCCTTATGTGATAAATGTGATACTCGATCTAAATGACCGTATTTTTCTAAATACAAGTTGATAAAATGAGCTACATTTTCTCGGTAATAATATAAAAACTTTTTCCTTCCCCAATCACGTCCTTTTTCACCAAAAATTACTTGGTCGTTTTCTAGTGAACGTATTAGCTTTCTGGTAGTCATCTGAATATGGGCATGTGGATTATCTTCATTGTCATAATGAATGTTTACGTCTGCTACCATGCCATGGCTAACTAGACACTCCAAAGCAAATTGTTCGGTAAGCTCAATATTCTGCTGTAAGGTTAATTCTTTCGGTAAAGCTATGATCAGCTTTCTAGCTGTTTCAGCATTTTTTCTTGTTTCGCTACTTTCTGCTCTGTTCCATAATTCTTGTCTATCATATACCCAACTAGGAGCATCATCTGGAGCTAGAATTATGCTATGAGCGAGTCCTTTTCTACTGGTCAAATTATAGCTAGTAGTTTGTTTTCTTCCCGTGCTACTCTCAGTGGTAATAAGTTGCAATTTACTTCTTGAAATGTAGCTACTTGCTGCAACTGCATTGTGTCCTTTGCTTCTTTGTACTTCTGATTTGCTACAGTGATATATTGCCATACTATCTAAGCCGTAAGTTTTGGGTAATAGCAATGACAAGAACCGAATCTTTGAGCGCAGGCAAACTAGGTTTACCTAGTTTGCCCAAGTGCGCCTACCGGAATTCCAGCTGTAAGTGCTAAAACCTTGTGCGTAAATAAATCAGCTTATTTTGTGTGGTAAGGTTGATATAGGCAGCAAAATGCTCCTTAAGAGGGGGGTAATTTAGGTAAGATAGGTGAGTGAAGAAAAGAAAGGTAAAAAAGAAAATGGTTTATCTAAAATAATGGTATGGACCTACCCTATATACAGAATGAGAAGCGTATGCTAATCTTCTAGGATAGGAAATGAATCCTAAACAACAATAAGGAGGTCCATATGGAAGTTACCACAATTGGTATATAGATATTGCAAAAAGAATTTTTCAAATTCACGGTGTAGATAAAAATGGCAAGACAATATTAAAGAAAAAATTAATGAGAGAACAGGTTTTAACTTTTATGGCTAACGTACCAAAATGTCTAGTAGGCATGGAAGCTTGCGGTGGAGCTAGCTATTGGGCAAGAGAATTAATAAAATTAGGTCATAATGTAAAACTAATGGCACCACAGTTTGTTAAGCCTTATGTTAAAACCAATAAAAATGATCAAGCTGATGCAGAAGGAATATGTGAGGCAGTAGCAAGACCTAGTATGAGGTTTGTACCCATTAAAACTGTAGAGCAACAAGATATTTTATTTATTCATAGGGTAAGGCAGAGATTGGTAAAAAATCGTACTGCACTTGCTAATGAGATTAGAGGGCTATTATATGAATTTGGCTTTACTATTCCGCAAGGAATCAATAAGATTATAACAAAATTAACTGAGATTTTAGACGAAGGGGATTTAAGTCAGCTAAGCTACCAAACATTTAGTGATTTAAAAGAAGAATTTGTAGAAAATGATAAAAAAATAAAAGAGCTAGAACAACGATTAAAAATCATAGCTAGCCAGTATAGTAATCACCAACAACTAATGATGATACCAGGTATAGGTTTAATAACTGCCACAGCCTTAATAGCCTCAATAGGTAATGCTAGTTGTTTTGAAAATGGTAGGCAATTATCAGCATGGCTGGGATTAGTGCCAAGGCAACACTCTAGTGGTGGCAAAAATAAGTTGCTTGGTATTAGTAAAAGAGGTGATATCTATTTACGTACTTTGTTAATTCAAGGGGCAAGATCCATTCTGAATAGCAAGATAAGATTTACCACGGAAGAACAAAAATCTAAAAAAGATTATAGCAAGTTTACTGAGTGGATGTTTAATTTATCTGAGAGAAACGGTCATAATAAAACAGTTGTCGCGGTAGCTAATAAGCTAGCAAGGGTGGTATTTGCATTACTCAGTTCAGGTGATGATTATACCGAGAGTAAAGTTTGTAGTTAAAAAACTACTCCAAATAATTGATGAAATGACATTATTGCGAAGAATGATAATATTGATGGTAAATAAGACGAACCTTAGCTTACAAAAAAACTGATTTAGCTAAGGGCTATTTATAAGTCGATAAAATAATAAGTATAAGTTTGTAAGCCAGCGAATTCCATCAGGGCTATAGGATAAATTGCTTGATTTATTGTCTATAAGCCGGATACATGCCTGCATTCGATTTTTTTGCTGTTATATATTATTTTTTTCTTGCATTGTTGGGTAGGTCCATACATAGCTATAGGTAGAAAATATGAGTTAGGTGTAAAAAAAGAACGGTATAAATCTAAACAAAATTTGAAAAGGTATAAATTACAAATATACTGGAAATACTTAATGATTTTATAATAATATAAAACTGCTTGAAAGGCAGATTGAACTAGTAAAAGACTACTTTTGGTGGGTAGTTTTTTATCTGAAATTTGCTAAGGTAAGTAAGATCGGTAATAAAACCAATAAATTTAGATTTCAGTTAGTCTTCAGGAAAATAACAATACAAGACTAACTGAAAAAGTAGTGGAATCTATATCTAGTTTATATTTATTCTATGTAGTTATAAGTCTCGGTTAATAACTCTAATAGTTTATGATAATTAGAATTCATATCATATTTTTCGTGGTCATAAAAACTTAACATTATTTTGCTGACAATCTTTTTATTCTTTAAACTTTTTACAAGCTCCTCTGCCTCATTATGATACAACAAAGTGCCATTAAGCGTTATTTCGGTTAGAGTCCTATTAAGTTCTAAAGCTTTACAAAGTTTAAAACCACCATTAGGACCAATATGATTATTATCGAGATGTATTCGCTTGAGAGTCCTATTATTTGCTAAAAATTTGGCTAGTATGTCTGCTCCTTGATCGTTAATATCATTATGTGCAAGGTTCATTTCGTCCAAAGTAGCCAAGTAACCAACTCCCATTACTGAGAGTCAGTCCTCTAAGAACCGTGTCTACAGTTACAATAATATTGCAAACTCTCTAGGTGTTTAGTCCCAGGGAGTGGAGGTTAGGGTTAATAATAAATTTATTTGGATCAGATGTCCATGTTTTTATGATAAATTCATAAGGAGTTAAACCTTTAAGAGCTTTAAGTCTTTTTGCGAAATTGTAGGCATTGATAAAATCATATAAATGTTGTTTAAGTTGCTGATGATTGTCATAATAAAAACGTTTAACAGTTGCTTCTTTAATAGTACGATTCATACGTTCTACCTGTCCATTAGTCCATGGATGATTAACTTTTGTTAGCCTGTGTTCAATATTGTATTCATAGCAAATACGATCAAAAATATGCATCCAAGCATGCTTATCTACTGTTCTGTTAGTAAATTGAATACCATTATCTGTCAAAATAGTATGAATTTTATAAGGTATAGCTTTAATTAAATTACGAAGAAATTGTGCTGTTTCTGTCTTGGTACATCTTGGTAAAAGTTCTACATACACAAACTTTGAAGTGCGATCAATAGCAACAAATAGATAGAGTTTACCTTCTTCTGTTTTGACTTCAGCAATATCTATATGGAAATAACCAATTGGATAAAGTTTAAACTTCTTCTTGGTTTTGTTATTTCCTTTTACTTCCGGTAACCTACTAACATTATGGCGTTGAAGAAGTCTATGTAAAGAAGATCTAGTAAGCTTGGGAATACTAACTTGTAAAGCATATAAGCAATCATCTAAAGATAATAAAGTGTGTTTACGAAATGCTATACACATAGCTTCTTCTTCAGAAGTTAATACTGTAGAAGATGGTTCTTTGGGACCCATACAAGTATCTTGTAATGTAGTTCGTTTCTTCCACTTAGCAACTGTTTTAGGATTAATAGAATATTTTCTTGCTAAAGTCTTTAAGCTCTCTTGACTATTTTGGATTGCGAAACGTATTGCCTCTGTCGTTTTGGCACAGCCGTGTAATATTTGTCCCATAATTCCTCTCTTGATGGTAATTCTTTATAATATACAACATTACACCCTGGGACTAAACAACTAGAAAAAAGTATAAAGTGAAAAATAAAGAATCTGAAATGAATATTGAATTGAAACCTTGTTTAACCATTTTTCGAGAAAATTTAAAATGATAACAGCAGCATTATATGCAAGGGTATCTTCGGAGAAACAAGCTCAAGAAAATACAGTAGCAAGTCAAGTAGAAGCTTTAAAATCGAGAATAATTGCTGATAGTTTACCTCTATTAGACGAGCATCAATTTATTGATAATGGTTATAGTGGCTCAAACCTTGTTCGCCCCGCATTAGAAAAACTACGTGATCAAGTTGCAGCAGGTATAATAGACAAAATTTACATTCACTCACCTGATCGATTATCGAGAAAATATGCATACCAAATGATTTTAATAGAAGAATTTGAGAGGTATGGTGCGGACGTTGTTTTCTTAAATTTTCAAAAATTGAATGAAAATCCAGAGTCACAGTTATTATTACAAATGCAGGGAATGATTGCTGAATATGAACGTTCAAAAATTATGGAGCGACATCGCCGGGGAAAAATTCATGCAGCAAAAAGAGGTTCTGTCAATGTACTTTCGGTTGCACCCTATGGTTATCGTTATATTGACAAACATACAGGTCAGGGAGAAGCCTCTTTTGAGGTTATTGATGATGAAGCAGAAATTATAAGAAAAATGTTCAACTAGGTTGGAAAAGATCGCCTAACCATTGGAGAAGTGATACGCCTGTTAAATAAGGATAAGATTTTGACCAAGAAAGGCAAAATGTGGTGGGATAGAAGTACGGTTTGGTACATGCTAAAAAATCCTACCTATAAAGGGCAAGCTGCATTTGGAAGAAGAAAAACTGGAGTAAGATTATCCTACATAAGACCACGAAGAGATTCGAGCGAGCAGCCAAAAAACAATTCATCTAGGTATTCTGTGGATAAAGAAGATTGGATTTATATTTCTGTACCTACCATTATAGATGAACAATTGTTTGATGCTGTACAAGAGCAAATAGAAGAAAATAGAAAAAGAGCAAGAATTCATAAAAAAGGTGAAACCTATTTACTGCAAGGTTTGTTAGTATGCAAGTATTGTGGGCGGGCTTATTGTGGTGGGAAATCTACAAAACGTTATGCAAAAAATGAGACTGTTTATTTATATTATCGTTGTACTGGCACAGATTCTGCTTGCTTTGGTGGCACAAAAATGTGCAATAATAAACAAGTGGGTTCTACTGCAATAGAATTGGTTGTGTGGGAAGAAGTAAAAAAAATGCTAAAAAATCCCAAGCGTATTTTTGAAGAATATCAACGACGTTTGGTAGAACTGGAAAAGTCTCCTATAGATGAAGCATATGCTTCTCTTGAAAAACGAAAAATAAAATTAGAAAAAGGTATTTCATTGTTGATTGACAGTTATGCACAACAATATATTATTAAAGATGAGTTTGAGCCAAGAATCCAAACTATGAGACAAAGTCTAAAGAGAACTCAAGAGCAGCAAAATAAATTAGTTGAGAAAGAAACTTTAACAAAAGAAATAGGGTTGATTGTTACTAATTTAGAGAATTTTACAGTCGGAATTGATGAGAATCTTGACAAATTGGATTGGCATGGTAAACGAAATATGATTAGATGTGTGGTGAAAAGAATCGAAATTGGAAGTGAAGAAATCAATGTTGTGTATAAAGTAAACAAATTGCCTGAGTATAAAAATAATATCAGTGTGCAACATTGTTGTAACCGTGCTTGCAACTTTTATTGCACACGGCTCAAGTTCTAGGTAAGGCAGCATTGCCACCCAGCAGTCTTATACTCAACTCAGGACTAAGATTATCCACTGTTAGTCTAGGTTCTGTGAAGTTTTGTAAAAAAATAAATTAAAAAGAAGGAGAGGTAGTGTATTTTCTATTTTAGACAATCAAAAACACTACCGGAATGAATTATCATATAAAAATCAGAGAATGGCAACAAATTATTGAAATATTAAGAAAAAGAAAAGATATAAAAACAAGAAATGAGGATAAGCTTAGACGATTTATTGAAGCAATATGGTACATAACACGTTCAGGATGCCAATGGCGGTTGTTACCGAGTGTTTATGGTTCATGGCGAGCAGTGCATATGAGGTTTAAAACTTGGTCTAATAAAGGAATATGGACCGATTTGTTTGAGCAAGTACAAGCTAATCCTGACATGGAATCAACAATGATTGACGCTACTATAGTTCGTGCCCATGCATGCTCAGCAGGTTATAAAAAAGATAGCCAAGATCAAGAAGCTTTAGGGCGTAGTAAAGGAGGTTTTACTACTAAAATCCATGCCTTAGTTGACGCTCTTGGTAATCCTTTAAAGTTTATTTTAACTGCAGGTCAAAGACATGACATTACACAAGCCAACTCATTGGTTAAAGATATTAAAAATACTATGCTCCTTGCCGATAAGGCATATGATAGCAATGCTTTTATTGAGCAGCTTGAAGAGCAAAATTGTATAGCTGTTATTCCATCAAAAAAGAACCGAAAACAGCAAAGGGAGTACGATAAACATATCTATAAAGAACGTCATTCGATCGAATGTTTTTTTGGTAAAATTAAACATTTTAGACGAATTTTTTCGAGATTTGATAAAACTGCTACTGCTTTCTTGTCTTTTTTGCAATTTGTTGGAGCTTTTATATGGCTTCGTTAGAAAACTTCACAGAACCTAATATTGTCCGTCTTATCTCTGTATTTAAAGTAATCTTTAAACTTAGGATTAAATGGACTTACTTCACTCCTGATTTTAATGTGCCGTCTTATAGAAGTTTCACTTGCTTTGTATAGGTAGAGAGGAATTTTATTTCCTTTCTTATCTTTAACTATAGCATGAAAATTCCAATTATTTAGCCCACGTCTAATGTAGTATTTCTTAGTAGTCCAAGATTTACTTTTATTAGGGTGTCTTCGTAATATCCAAGACTTAAGTATTGTATAAACCATGTAATCCACATATGAAAAAGCCCTAGACGACACAGCATTACGAAAATAATTAGCCCATCCCCTTATTTTAGGGTTTAATAGGTTTATCAAATCTTCTGTCTTTGCTGAATAATTATCTTTAATTTTACTCCTAATGTCCTTTAGAAATTCTTTAATATTTTCCTTTGCAGGTTTTATTAATAGTTTCCCTTTATACTTACGTACATTAAAACCTAAAAAATTAAAGCCTTCGTCGATGTGGGTTATTTTAGATTTCTCTTGCGATAGCTCTAATCCTCTTTCTGCTAGGAATTCTGTTACAATTGGTATTACCTTTTCTTTCAGCACTTCAGGTGAACTTCCTGTAATAACAAAATCATCCGCATAAGAGATAAAGTTGATCTTTTCTTTGGCTCTCATTCTTATATTGCTGCTTCTGATTTTCTGTTCGATTCCAGATAATGCCATCAATGCTAAAGTTGGCGAAATAATACTTCCTTGACCAGTTCCAAGCTCTGTGGGATATAACCTTTGCTTTTCCATAAATCCAGCTTTTAGAAATTTCCTAAGGATTTGTTTATCCATAGGAATATTTTCTAGTAGCCATTGATGTGAGATTTTATCGAAGCAGGCATGTATGTCTCCCTCAAAAATCCATTCAGCAGATCGCTTTCTAGATAGTACAGTAAAGCATTGTTCACTTGCATCTTTCGTGGATCTTTTCGGTCTGAAGCCGTAGGAATTTAAGTCAGCTCTTTCTTCTGCTATTGGTAGTAAAGCTATGTGCCACAGGGCTTGCATTGCTTTATCTCTCATAGTTGGGATCGAAATTGGTCTAAATTTTCCTTGTTGCTTCTTAGACACATATATCCTCCTTGACGGTAATGGTTTATATCCATGTCGCTTAAGTAATAGAGCAGCTTGTATTTTCTGTTATGTTCTCAGACCCCGGAGACCTCACATTTATCTGCCTATTTATGATATTTGTGATATTGCTTTCCTGTACAACAAAACAGTCTGCGATCTCGAAAAAAAAATTTACCGAGGCTCAATCACTTCAACCCTTTCCGGCTTACAGCCTATAACATCTCTGTCTACGCTTAGCCGATTATATTACTATAATCCACTCAAGACTCGATACTTAGTATGTTAGGTCGACACTTCTAGGGCTGTTCTTTCAACAGCTAGTTTATTTGCACTTCGTGGCACACTGTTGTTGATCTTTAATATCGGTCTCCATTGTAATTACTCCCTATTTTTTATCTATAAAAATGGACACTGAGGTTAGATTTAAAAATTTTCCGATTCTTTGCTTCTAACCTCGGTGATTGACACCACACCACGTGAGTCATTACTAATATATTACCCTCATCACTAACAGAGTCTAGAGAAGTTTTAGTACTAGGTGTTTTTTTATAAAATTCGATAAGTCTGCGGCAAAACGGAGACAGTGGGTAAAATTATTGTTATAGTTAGGGAATAAATAGTTATAGTAAAATTTAGTTAACTTTTTTGTAATAAGGCTTTAATAGTTTTTTCTTTGTTGTAAATATTAAATATTATCTAATTCCTTCTCTAGATTCAGTTCTTCTGCCTGCTGTTTAGCTTTATTGTAATCTCCATTGGCAAAATAAGCATCAGAGTAAGTTAAATAAAAAAGTATTTTTGTTCTATTATCAGCCATTTTTTCAATTAAACTAGTATATTTAGAGCTTGTCCGCAAACTAAGTAATAGAAGTAATCCTACGAAGAAGTAATCGACTCATAGCCAAAAAAATTATATTTTCACTAGAATCAGTAAGAAAATCATATTCCTTGGAGAGCCTTCTATTTCTATTTATCCAAGCAAAGATTCTCTCAACAACCCATCGCCTTGGCTGTACTTTAAACCCAACTTCCCTTGTTGGCAATAGTTCTAGTGGTGTACTTTTTGGTATCCAAAATCTGCACACTGGTCGTTTAACAATTTCTAAATCTATGTTATACTTTTCCTTAATGAGACCCTTTAAATCTTTAGACTGATACCCCATATCAGCCCACATTTGTTTAATAGTAGTGTACTCTTTTTGCATGTTACTGAGTAGCACTGTAGCTCCGTATCGATCATTCTCATTCGCAGAACCGACATAACAACCTAACACCAAGCCTTGTGTATCGGTAATAATATGCCTCTTTCTGCCCTTAATTTTCTTAGCTCCATCATAACCTTTAGCTCCCCTTTTTCTGTTGTCTTGACAGACTGACTATCTATTATGCAAGCACTAGGATATTCATTTCTACCTAATTTTCGTCTAACATCCTTGATAAGTTCATGGTTCATACGTTCAAATACACCTTGCTTCTTCCATCTTCTAAATTGTTCATATACTCAATTAACCTGAAGAGTTGCAGAAATGGTTAACGGTAATAGTTTGGAAATTATCGTTTATTAAGGTACGTAACCTATCTTTATAATCGGCGATGTTGCTGAAAAATTTGTTTATTGCTTCCGAAAATTGTTCAAAATTATGATAAAATTTATTATTAGTTGTAATACTATGCATAAACTTCCATAATCTCTCAATTGGGTTAAGATTTGGACTATATGGTGGCAAAAATACTAGCTCTATTTTACTATTTACTAGGTATTCTTTAACTTTCTTGGATTTGTGGTAACTAGCATTGTCACAGATTAAATATATTCTTTCCTTGTCACTATTCTCCTCTTCCAATCTCTGTAGAAAATTAACTATCTGCTCCCCATTTATTTTGGGGTTCTCTGTCCTTACTAACTGTAAATCAGCTAGATTAATAGCACCAATCATGTGCTTTCTTCTCCAGCCACTGAATGTTGGTAAGGTCTTATCTTGCTTCTTTCTTATCCAACCGCACCTTGCCCTTGCTTGATACTGAGGATGAACACCATCCATAAAATATATGGCTTCCTTATCTCTGAGATTCCCTTTTAGTAAACTGTAGTTTAACTTAAATAATTCTTGCTTGTCAAAATCCAGCTTAGCCGGTACTATTTTCGGCTTCTTGTAAACAAAACCCAATTTGTATAGTAATTTTGTTACTCCCGTTATCGTATATGTTACCCCATATTTGTTCTAAATGTGATGCATGATATCTTTAGCATAAACATAATTATTTGCTTCTAGGTGACTCGCTAATTCTTCCCTCTCACCATCACTTAATTTGCTTGTGCTACCTCCATTGTTGGTATCAAGCTTATTGGCTTTTTGATAATCAACAATATGTTTTCTTATCGATTCGTGGCTCAAGAGTAGTACCTTAGCAATCTCTACATTACTATACCCATCGTCATACATCAAAACTGCCTTAATACGATCACGTATGCGTCCGTCTCGTTCTGTCTTATGACGTTCCTTCAACTTTTCTCTTTGTTCTTCTGTCAATACATTCTTACTCATAATGTCCTAAACTCTACAATATCTCTCCTATCTTTGCAACCCTTCATTTACGAGCAGTATATACTGTCTTCCAAATTGGAAAGTCATGCGGCATATATCTCCACTGACACCCAGTACGTAATACATAAAAATGCATTCAAAATCTCTCTTTTGCTATGTTTTAAAGGTCTACCTCCCTTTACATACGATACTTGAAACAACCCCTCTATCCTTAACCATTCTTCATCTGTTAAATCTGTTGGATAATTTTTTCTGCTCATTCTTTTATACTTCTTACTAATAATACTTTGTTCACTTCATCATACCTTAATTTTAGTTTGCGGACAACCTCTAACTATTTATAATAATAACAGAAATATTACTGATACCCCAAGTATTATTAATTTAAGAGTATCCAGCCATATACTCATAAAGCATAACTAATCATAAATAGTTAATTAATTTAAATTAAATTATAAAATTTGTTGCTTTCCAAAATAAAACATGTTAACATACCCGTCGTGAACCTTTATATGGAATTATATTTAACACAAACACAAAATTATGGATAGAAAAAGCAAAAAAGAATCTAGTAATATTATAAGTCAGCAAAGCATTATCTCCACTCAATCTTCTAGTTCATCAACCAACTTACCTAGTAGTAGCAGTGCTGAAGTATTTCACTCCACACCTATAAATCCTTTACTTGTTACAAAAAAACATAAATCTTATATTTATAAGTTTTTAGAACATCTCTTTAAAATAGATATGAGTCAAGATGCGTTAGTAGATATCATAATTAATGAAGATATAAACGATAATCAAATCTTAATAGTAGGACGTCCTAAACTACTAGGAAGTTCAACAAAACAAATGCGACATGTGACTCCATATGCTTTCATAGAAAAAGCTATTAAGGAAATGGTTGTAGCAAAGAAAGAGCAAAGTGACTACATGGCTTATATGGAAAATATACTAGAAGCTATTAAGCCTATAATCAGCACTAAAGACGGAATATGTTTAACTACTGAGCAACATTCTAAACTAGTTGCTAACTCCACATTGCAAATTGAAGAACAATAAATATTTAAACTATCTACTACTAGTAGAGAATATTACTTAATATATGACGATGCCCTTATAACACAATTTATAAATTGTAATGATTTTTCTCAAAACGAAAAAGATAAAGCTAAGACAGATTTTAGTTCTAAATTTAGCAAATATATCACTTATGGTATAAGATACCTCACTGAAGTAATACTGGATGCAAATGACCTTAATACTATAACAATGACTTGTGAAGGAATTGCAAGAATAATATTAACTTTATTTAATCAGGATAAGTATGCTGCTTTCCCTGACGAAGGTAATTCTTTATTGGAAGAGATACGTGTATATAAAAATAAAGATGATGCAAAAAAAGCAGCAACATTAAAATTAGAACAGCAGGAATATACTATAAAGTCTCACACTGAAATTACTAAATATCCCGTCCTACAATATGATGAGCGTATTAGAATTGTAAACAATGAGGGATCAATAGTTAAAAGAGCAGTGAAAGCATTAGATATTATAAATTCCTTAATATCTAGGAAACTAAATATTCACCACATAACAGAAGAAATGCATAAATATCAAGATCAATATAATACTAAATATAATTTTAATGTTAAAATAGGAGGTGTAAGCCCTACTAATTCCCAATATAATACAAAAATTGATTTTGATAATAATTTACATAATATTTTTCAATTTCATGTTGCAAAGCATCTATACTCAGTGTTTGATTTTAAACCGTTAGAAACAAAAGTATTGGCACCTAGACAAAAAGGTGAAGCTCATAATACTATTGCAGTATATCCTTCCGCCAGTGGAACAACAACAGCAAAATATTCAATACAAGAAGGAAAACTGTATAGAGAATTACAATATAATTCTAGAAAAGGTTACAATGATAATGCAATATTTCGTTCAAACATGGATAATAACACTATAAAAGACATACTACAAAAAAAGTTATTACTCATATAATAATTTCACTAATACCTTTTAAAGGGTTAAAAACAGGATGTACAATAAATGATAGTCAAGAAGGGATGAAAGAAATATTCAATGCATTTCTAAAATTAGTACAAAATGATTATAAAAACACTAAAGATTGTCATGGGAAAACAATAACTTTGGATAACCAGTGGAAAGAACAAATTAATAGTGAGTATGTAAAATATAATGAGTCTATTAATATAACTGGTGCATCTGAACCTATGATAGATAATTATGAATTAACCTAAGCTTGTAACGTAATTGCATCAATAGTTATTAAATTAAAAGGTATAATATATTTCATATCAACAAATTACAGGAGAACATTGTATGCCTAAAAGTAACTTACAAATGGTTTTAGAGGAAAATCATTCGAGATTTTTTATTCATAGCATTCTTAATAACCCTGAGCCTATTACTCAATGGGTAGAAGAAAATCTAATTAATGATAATTCCAACACAAACGCTCAGTCAAAAATCGCATTTTATGAAGCAGAAAAGTCATTAATTATAAAGTATATTGCTGAAAATAAATTTGATAGGTTATCTACGCTTATTAATGCTATTGATCATGAAAAGTTTAGTAATAATCAGAAATTAAAGCTAAATGAGTGTAGAGTTTTAGCAAACGCTATAATAGAAGCACAAAAATATAGATGCGTAAGAGAAGATGGAAATGCTATACATAGTGACCTTAATAAATTATTACGTACTAAATATCAAGAATTAACAGATGAATCTTACAAATCTAAGATATCAGAAATAGTAGATCAAGCTCTATTAATTGTCTGCCATGAACCATCAAAAGCAGTTACTACTATGGGAGATGATGGGGCAAGTGGTAGTATGGTAGATACTTTATAAGGCATCATAATATGTATAGTTTGAAGCTAGAGGAATTTCTCCTCTAGCTTCAAACTATACATAAGCCATTCATCTCATACGACCTTATCTATTGGGTAATAAAGCAAGTAGAGACTAAATCCGATATTAGTTATTACAATGATTTTATATATTAAAGATACTAAGAGCAACCATTTCCTCTTTTTCTTATTTAAAATTATTATAACTTTAATAATGCAACAATATACTATTCCTATAGTAGCGTAAATTATAACTTGAAGAACCAATAATCGTACTTGTCTTTTCAATGGTCAAGTATAACTTTAGCTTAGGTCAGTAATTATTTAATGCATAACTTAGTAAAATTTATTTTTATAACAGGAGGAGTAGTTTCTTCATTAGGTAAAGGTGTTGCTAGTGGGATTATTGGTGTCTTGTTACAGGAATATGGATATAGGGTGCGTTTAAGAAAACTTGATCCCTACTTTAATATTGATTCCGGTACTATGCAACCTAATGAACATGGAGAGGTTTTTGTAACTGAAGATGGAGCAGAAACTGATTTAGACCTAGGTCATTATGAGCGTTTTACTGCTGTTAATACTACAAAACGTGATCATGTTACAGCTGGTAAAATATACTCTGATTTATTATTAGGGGAACGCCAAGGTGTCTACCTTGGCAAAACAGTACAGGTCATACCTAATGTTACTAACCTAATAAAGGAATTTATTACTTCTAATCTTAATAAGGAAGATTTTATTATTTGTGAAATTGGGGGTACAGTAGGAGATATTGAAGCCCAACCTTTCTTAGAAGCTATCCGTCAGATTCGTTATGACCTAGGTAAAGAGAATACAGCTTTTATTCACATAACTTTAGTACCATATTTAAGAGTAGCAAAAGAACTTAAAACCAAACCAACTCAACATTCTGTCAAAGAATTAAGAGGAGCAGGTATTCAACCAGATATACTACTTTTAAGGTCAGAAAAACCTCTTCCTATTGACATAAAACAAAAAGTAGCTCTTCATTGTAATATAAGTCAAGAAAGAGTAATTCAGGCATTAGACCAAAAAAATATTTATAAAGCTCTTACTGCATATAGAGGTGATAATTTATGTGTACAGATATTAAAGCATTTTGGAGTAGCCCCTACAATTTTAGCTAATACAAAAAAATGGAATAATATTGTTAGACAAATTTCGAATTTAAAAACACACATTACCATTGCGATTGTCGGAAAATATATGAAAACTAAAGATGCTTATAAGTCGGTAACTGAATCATTAATGCATGCGGGAGTTGCTAATAGGTATAAGGTAATAATTAAGTGGGTTGATGCAGGTGAAATAACAGAAGAAAACATTACGGAAAAACTTGCGGACAGTGCAGGAGTTTTAGTTCTTGGTGGTTTTGGAGTACGTGATACGGAAGGTAAGATCCTAGCAATTAAGTATGTTAGGGAAAATAAAATACCTTTTGTAGGGATTTGTTTAGGCATGCAATTAGCATTAATTGAATATGCAAGACATGTATTAAATATAAAAGATGCTACTTCTTCTGAGTTTAATATTAAAGGGACTAATATAATATGTAATATGAAAGAATGGATTAGAGGTAGTTTAATAGAAAATAGAGAAAACAGTCAACAAGTAGGTGGAACAATGAGATTAGGAAGTTATCCGTGTTCTATTATAAATGATACACTTGCTTATAAAATTTATAAAAAAACAAATATTACAGAGAGGTATAGACATAGATATACTTTTAATATGATGTTTAAAAAACAATTTCAAAATACTGATATGATATTTAGTGGTTATGCATCTGATAATGATATGGTTGAAATTGTTGAATTGTTAAAACATCCATATTTTATAGGAGTGCAGTTCCATCCAGAGTTAAAATCTAGAATATTTGCCCCTCATCCACTATTTGTAGAATTTATTAAGTCTGCAAGCTCTAGCCTACGGTTTGGTGTTTAGAACAGAATGTAGGATGATCATTTACACAGGTTGCTTGCATGAAGGCATAAATAATTTTAGGTTCAATAAATGGAGTCCAGCTAAAAATGGGGGGTACGTCTTGATGAGTATCTGTTCAGGTGAACGGCATGCTTTTAACCTCTTGATATACGCAGATTTCGCTGTCAAAGAGCTAAATTAAACACTTGTCTGCAATCCCATATCCTAACGTTAAGAATTTTTATTATGTGGTAAAATTATTCTTCTTGAAACCCTTATCCTGTAAGGGGTTGCCACGTACTAAATAGATACCTTGATGAACAGGAATACAAGACGACTATAAAAATAAGACCAAAGATTGAAAGGCTGGTATCTAGGTTCTTATATCTTTAAATTATGATATAAGTAATTGTAAGAGGGTGACTTGATAGGTTCTTGATTGAAATAATCGTGCACAGAATAAGTACCCTCTTACAAAGTTTGCTTTGAACAAATTGCAGAAGGTGCTGGAAGCAGCAGCCTTGCACAATAAGATGAAGGAGATTATATCATGAGTAAAATAATAGGTCTAGATGTAAGTAAAAAATGGTTAGATATATGTTTATATGAGTCTAACAATAAACCGATATATAATCGTTTTTCCAATGATAAGTTAGGGCATGAAGAACTGATAAAATTAATAAAAGAGCAAGAAATTAAGATAATAGTATGTGAGCCTACTGGAGGTTATGAAGCAGAGATTTGCCAAGAATTGTATAATAATAAGCAACAGATACATAAGGTCAATACCTATAGTTTTAATTCATTTAGTAAATCGGTGAATTTGTGTAAAACTGATAAGAAGGACGCATTTAAATTAGCATATTATGGCGATAAGATGCAACTTATAGCTAATTATTTATATCAAGTTGAATCAGAGACTTTGAAGCACCAAACAAAATGCTAAGCATTATGTAAAAACATAAACAAACTTTGGTGGTGAGCCATAAGCTTCAAGGTATAGTGTTTGCGATTATTCTGTGTTAAAGTTTAAGTTAGCCGAGTTGGTTAGAGAGCTATGACCGGCTATCTCAATGGTGCAGCGGAAGTAGCCCGTTTTGAATCATGGTTTTGGAGTTGTTGGTAATATCATTGATGGCATTATGTGTTTATGATACGTAAGAGACCTCGTTTAAGAGATTAATTTTTTCATTCAATACTCCAACTTTATATTAGCTCGGTCTAATTAAATGAGGAGTTTTTATGACAAGTAAAAATAATAAGCAAAAATTATCTGTAATCAATCCTGATGCAGCGGGTATTGATGTTGGTTCTAGAGAACATTACGTTTGCGTACCAGCTGATAGGGATGAAAAGAATGTACGAAAATTTGCTGCTTTTACCAGTGATTTAAGAGAAATGGCAGATTGGTTGAAAAAATGTGGAATTAAGACGATAGCTATGGAATCAATAGGGATATATTGGTTGCCAGTATTTCAGATTTTAGAGACTACTGGCTTTGAAGTTATATTGGTGAATGCTAGGGCATGTGAAAAACGTACCTAGACGTAAAACGGATGTAGCTGATTGCCAGTGGTTACAACAACTTCATAGCTATGGATTATTAAGTGGTTCATTTCGTCCACAAGATCAAATATGTGAATTAAGAACTCTTACTAGACAAAGAGACAGATTAACAAAGAATGCTGCAACCCATGTAAACCGTATGCAGAAAGCACTGAATGAAATGAATATCCAATTACATCATGTGATTAGTGATATAACAGGTGTGACAGGAATGAACATAATAAAAGCAATTATAGTTGGTGAGAGGGATGCAAATAAATTAGCTGAATTTAGAGACTATCGTATAAAAAGTGATGAAAAGACTATAGTCAAAGCACTAGAAGGAGATTACCGCAAAGAGCATCTTATAGTATTAAAGCAAGAATTAGATATTTATGAATTTTACCTAAAACAAATCAGTGAGTGTGATGAAGCAATAGAAACATGCTACAAAAAGTTCGATAAACGTGGTGGTGGTGATTTAAGCAATAGTAATAAACAACGCAAAAGTAAAAATGCTCCAAAGTTTGATTTACAACAATCACTATATAATGCAGCAGGAGTAGATTTTACTGCAATTCCAGGGTTAAGTGAGCTAAGTGTACAAACGATAGTATCGGAAGTGGGGTTAGATGTGGACAAATGGAGTACAGAGAAACATTTTACATCTTGGCTTGGCTTAAGTCCTGCTAATAAAATTACCGGTGGTAAAGTATTTGATACTAGAACAAAAAAGGTAGAAAATAAAGCAAGTATGGCTTTCAGGATGGCAGCTCTTAATCTAGGTAGAGGTAAATCAGCACTAGCAGGATTTTACAGAAGGATAAAAAGTAGAGCTGGTACACCAAAAGCTATTACAGCAACAGCAAGGAAGTTGGCATGTATGTTTTATCGATTATTAAAATATGGTCAAGACTACGTCGAACAGGGAATTGAAACGTACGAAAAACAATACCAAGAAACAATGGTAAAAAATCTGCAAAAACAGGCAACCTGACTAGGGTTTAGTGTGGTTAAAATAGAGCAGTCATTGGAATTAGTTTGTTAAGAGTTTATAATGGAATAAACTGACGCAATACCTTAAAATTAGAATCGGATCTGTACAAGAGTTATGGTCGATAAGTTCAATGGTGTTTTCTGTAACCGATTAGGAGCGTGACTTTGGAGGATGGTGTTTTGTACATTGATGGATCAGACATTGATACCTCGTTTGGAAGAGTATAATTTTTTAAATCCCTCTGACTTGTAGCAGGTTCATGTTAAGATTAATGTGCAACTATACTATAAGGAGGATTTATTATGAACAACGATAATAATACCAATACATTACAAATTATCAATCCTGATGCTGCTGGAATTGATATAGGATCAAAATCACATTATGTTTGTGTTCCACAAGATCGGGACAAAGAATATGTAAGAAGATTCGGGAGTTTTACTGATGACTTGCATAAGATTGCTGATTGGCTAAAAAAATGTGGTATTAAAACTATTGCCATGGAATCAACCAGCGTATATTGGATACCAGTATACCAAATACTCGAACAAAGAGGTTTTAAAGTATATCTGGTCAATGCTAAACATGTTAAAAATGTCCCTGGACGCAAAAGTGATGTACAAGACGCCCAATGGCTACAAAAATTACATAGTTGTGGTTTATTACAGTCATCATTCAGACCTGAAGATAGTGTTTGTGTACTAAGAAGTTATATACGTCAAAGAGAGCGTCTGATCAAAAACTCTACAACGCATGTATTTCGTATACAAAAAGCTTTAACAGAGATGAATGTGCAACTACGTAATGTAATTACCGACATCACAGGCACAACAGGTATGGCAATCATCAGAGCGATTATAGGTGGTGAACGTGATCCAGTAAAATTGGCAAAATTTAGAGATTACCGAATCAAAAGTAGTGAAGAAACTATAATTAAGTCACTTCAAGGTGATTATCGCAAGGAACATATCTTTGTGTTGAAGCAGGAGTTTGAATTATACATGGGTTATCTAAAAAAAATTGAAGAGATTGATATTGAAATAGAAGGGCATTATAAAGATTTTGAACCCAAAGGGAATGAAGTAATAAAAGATGACTCAAAAAGAACCGGTAGCAACAGGCCTAAATTTAATCTTAAGCAGGAACTCTATAACATGACAGGTCTTGACTTTAGTACAATACCAGGACTTAATGTACTAACTATCCAAACAATTATATCTGAAGTCGGTACAGATATGTCGCAATGGAAGTCAGAAAATCACTTTGCTTCATGGTTGGGTTTAAGCCCTGCTAATAAAATAACAGGAGAGAAAGTCTTTAGTACTAGGACTCGAAAAGTAATCAACAGAGCTTCCACTGCTTTCAGAATTGCAGCTGCCGCAGCAGGTAAAACCAAAACCGCTATTGGATCATTTATGCGTAGAATAAAAATCAGTAAAGGAACTCCAAAAGCTATCACAGCAACTGCTAGGAAAATAGCTTGCTTATTTTATAGGTTGTTGAAATTTGGACAAGTATATGTTGAGCAAGGTATGAGCAATTATGAACAAAAATACAAGAACAAATTAGTACAGTCTCTTGAAAAACGTGCAAAAGAATTAGGATTTATTTTAACAGCAGAAAATACTGAAAATCAATATGTTATATAGCAGTTTGTTGGAAGTAATAATCTTAAATGATCTTGGTTATTTAACCACCGAGCTAGGCAAGTTAAGTGGGGAGGTGAAATATTATACCGAGGCTGCAGTATTTTACCAACATGTCATTACTATACTGAATGAAAAGCTAGACGAGAAATTAATAAGTACAGAGGATAAAAGTGAATTTAAAAAACAACATTTAATAGATCCATATCAGGAATTAAGCAACCTACAGCAGCTGATATTCTTGTCAGTTGGTGGAGATCAAGAAAAAATGCTGGTTGTTCAAGAGGAAGCAGCTAGAAATAAACAGCTATTATTAGAACTAAGAGATAAAACTGATCAAAAGATACAAGAAGTAGAAGATTACCGCCAACAGGCAAAGATTGGTAGTCAAGAAGAGAAACAAAAATATCAGGAGTTATATATAAACACTGCAAGAGAATTGTTTGAATATACAGCTACTGAAATGAAAAAATTTTTGGCTAAATTGTATAATGATAGCGAACAACAAATGCCTATAGCAGCACCATGTAAATACGCATTAGTAGGACTTGGTTCTATGGCATTAAAGCAAATGACGCCATATTCAGACTTGGAGTTTGCTATTCTTACCGAGAATGAAGATTATAAACACAGTTCATATCCAAAGGTAAGGGAGTATTTTAAGAATCTAAGCCACTTAGTAAATTTTAAGATGATCAATCTAGGGGAGAGCATTATTCCTACCAGTAAATATGGTTTAGATATGAGTCATCTAGTACACGTAGCGGTTAACTTTGATCTAGGAGGAAAAACACCACTTGGAAGAATAGGAGGTGACAAACCATATGAGTTAATAAAAACTGTAGATTGGATGCTCCATTATGTGCGTAATGAGGGAGATAAAGCTAGTAATATAGATAAGAACCTACCATATATACTAGAAAATGTTTGTTATGTGTATGGAGATGAGAAACTTGTGGAAACTTATAAAGGTAAAGTTACAGAGTTTCTGCACGATAAAAACAAAGATGACTCACAAGGCAGATTAAACTGTGAGATAAGAGCCGTTAAGCTACTAGAAGAAGGAGCGGTGGAAATTAGCTATCTTCAGCCATTATCTGATCTAAAACCTAAAGAAATTTTGTTTAAAGGTGATCTAGACAAATTAAAACCTAACTTATCTGAGGCTGGAGGCAGATTATTTGACGTTAAGCAGGAGATATACCGGTTACCTGATCGTATGGTATATAATCTTGGTCTGTATTATGGTATTGAAGGAAATAGTGCTTGGAATACAGTAGATAAATTAGCAGAGCAAGAAATAATCAGCCGAGAAGCAGCACTTAATCTAAAAAATGCTATAACTTTTGCCACTACCCTCAGATTAAAGACTTATTCTCACTATAAAACACAGAAGGAGGATATGTCGATATTTGTCATACCCGCTGAAACTGAATCTGAACTTAAAGAACAAGCTAAACAGATATTCCATTTATCTGAAGGGGATTTAGGAGAACAAGGTGGGTTGTTTCAATATTTTTATACTGCATTACATTTATATGAGAAATTAGAAGAATTTTGTAAATCAGATAATGCCAGCAAAAAAAGTTTTTTCAGGACACTGAATTTTATGTAGATAATTCTATTAATAAAGGTCTTATTCATTATAGATTAGCACAATATACGGAAGCTCAAAACAATTTAGAACAAGCCTTAAATAGTTACCTAAGTAGGAAAGGTCACCCCTTCCTACTTGACTCCAAAACCGTACTTGATAGTTTCCCATCATACGGCTCCTCAGTAATTCAGTGTTTGTCATACATACTTCTCATTTTATGAACATGATCATGACAATAGCCGTGTAATAGCACTAAATTGTCAATATTATTGTGATGTCTATTTTGATCTTTATGGTGTACTTCCATATGATCAGTATCCTTAAAGCAGAATTGACATTGTTCACATTTGCCATGTTGTATTTTCAAAAGTTGTGCTACCCTTTGTGGCACATTTAGAGAACGACCCAAGCGTGTTGCCCAGTATACAAAATTTCCATCATATGGAGATTTTGTACCTATAACTTTCACATGTCGTTTTATATGGAAATCGCTATGTCGAACTAAAATCTCGTTCTTGTGAGTCATAAACCGCCACTTATCATTACCATGCTTTCGAAAATATTTCTTTCTAACCCAACCTTTTCCTTTGTGCGGATGTTTCCATAATGCCCACTTCCATAGTTTGCAATATGTAAGATGGCTTTGTCGTTCAAAAACTTTTCGTGATACTGCAGGTATATAGTAGCGACACCATCCCTTAATAATTGGATTCAAACAACTAATAACTGTTGCTTGAGTTTCTCCTCTCATTGCTCTCAATTTTTCTCGAATTACTCGTCTGTGATTTTTTTGTGATTTATGACTTGGTTTAATAAGTAATTTATAACCTTGTTTGTTACAATTAACTGTAAATTGCCTTATCGTATAGCCCAGAAAATCAAAGCCTGGTGTTATTCCCTCGATAGTTTTGAAAGTATGGGATATGTGAGTCTTTGACTCTTTAAGCTCTAACCCTATATTACTCAACCATTTTTCTACAAATGATTTTGCTTTGAGAATAATCTCTTTACTCTCATGTATAATTACAAAATCATCTGCATAACGAATAATACTCATAGCTGCTTGAGATAGCATAACAGAAGCTTTACCACGTTTTCCTTTCATATACTGAAAGAGGTCTTTAGATAATGCCTGCTTGGTTTCGTATTCCAAACCATGCAAGGCTACATTTGCAAGCAACGGTGAAATTACCCCTCCTTGCGGAGTTCCTTTATCACTTTTATAAAATGTATTATTTTCCATTATACCAGCTTTTAACCAGCCTCTGATATTACGTCTTATCATAGGTATGGTATTGAGTTTCTCTAATAATGCTTTGTGGTCAATATTATCAAAGCACCCAGAAATATCAGCATCTAATACATATGCCATTTTTCGCTTTAATGCTCCAAATATAGCTCCATAAACATCATGACAAGATCTTCCTGGTCTAAAACCATAACTGTTTGGCTCAAATTTATCCTCTCATTCAGGTTCTATAACCATTTTGACTAATGCTTGTTTTGCTCTGTCTTCTATGGTAGGTATTCCCAAAGGACGCATTTCAGAACTTCTAGATTTAGGAATCATTATACGCCTTACGGGCTTAGCCTTCTTACGCAAGTTTATCCCTTCAGCTAAATAAAGCCTTTGACTTTGATTAAGACTTTTCACTCCATCAATACCAGCCGTCTTCTTACCCCGGTTGTCTTGAGTTACCTTTCTGACAGATAAAAATTTTGCACTATTTGAGTTTAGCAATAACTTTTGTAGACGACGCATACGTTTAATATCACCGTCTTGAGAAGCTTGATAAATTCGTTTTTGTAGCTTAAATGTATTTCTCTCAAGCTTGTGCCAAGAGATATCATTCCATTTATACCTAATCGATGATTGGTTCATAACTTGTACACTACTATTCACAACTTTATCTTCTAAATTACCGTGTCTCCGTCGGCATATCCTAAACATTACTATAGGCATTAGCTTCTGAGGCAATCCTTCCACTACAGAACATATAGTTGGCTACTTACTCATTAATTTTGAGAGTATCCGTAGTGGTTACCCCGTTCCATGATTATCGTTTCACGTTGAACTTAGGTTCCTGCTTTCCGCCGGAGACTGGGAACATCTGATTGAGGTCTATTCACTCCTCATCACCCATTACGTCTCGTACCTTTTGGTTCATGCGTATCAACTCTTTTCGCATGTTCCGACCTTACGACAGTTCAGACACAGGTTTCTTGCGTAACCATATTCAACTATGTTTGGGAGAATTCTCTATTGAGTTTAAAGTTACTCCCTTTTATTCCATGCTTGCATCACAAAGATTGCCAAATCTTTGAAATGTGGAATATACTTTTACCCCGATGATAGGGGAGATGGAATTTAACCATCACAATAACCACGACTAGTCCTATTTCCCTATCGAAAAATAAAACTTTCGGGTCGCACAAACAGAAAATCAAAATAATTTTCAAATAAATCATATTTTAGGAATTATCTATAACAGTTTTGGGGATGTACCAAAAGCTATAAAACAGTTCGAACATTGTAGAACTATAGATAAACTGAATACTCCCTTATCTTTACTTAACTTAGGTATAGTATATGCAGCTAATGGACAATATGATAAGGCGGTGGAATACCTCAAAGATAGCTTGAATAGTATATACAATAAATCTAATTCAAATATTGCAATGACTTACTATAATTTGGGTATGGTTAATTTAGTTCAAGGGTATAAAGGTAATGCGATTCAATACCTCGAAAAAAGTCTAGAAATTAGGAAAAGTCTCTACAATGATAAGTTTCATCCTCACATTGCTATGAGTTTCTATGGTTTAGGAGAACTGTTTCAAGCTTGTAGAGAGTATGATAAGGCTATAGAGTATCACACTATAAGCCTGAATATGCGGAACTGTATATATCATGAGGAACGTCATCTAGATATTGCAGCATCTTTTAATGCTTTAGGTATAATTTATAAACTCAAAAAAAATTATCCTAAGGCTATTGAATACTTTGATAAGAGTTTAAGCATGCAACGTGTTGTATACAACAACTCATCTCATCTAGATATTGCTAAGACTTTAAATAACTTAGGTAATCTTTATTATGATGACAAAAAATATGAGATAGCAATTGAATACCACACGCAAAGCCTAGAAATGAAACGAACACTATACAATAAAAATCTAATTCATTCAGATATTGCTATATCATTAAATAATTTAGCTAACGCTCTGCGTGTCATAGGACACAACGAGGAAGCAAGTAAACATCTAAAAGAAAGCTTAGAAATTCAGAGAAGTCTATGCAATGACAAACCTAATCCAGATATTGATAATACTTTATATTGGATAAAAGAAGTAGAAAAATTAGCTGCTGCTGTATCTGATCTTGATCATGTTCCATTCATCAATACGTCCTTACTTGCTAATGAGTTATTGACTACCAGTGCTATTAGCACTAGTATAAATATGGATGATATAAATGTAACTCTGCTTGCTGATATTGATTTATCTAAAACAAATCAGGATTTACCTAGTCCTTGAACAAGATAAGCATTGCTGTCACTAATCGTTGAGAGCTGAACTGTGAAGCTTAACACTCTTGTGTTTACACCATTAGCTTAAATTAATATTGTTTGATCTTGAGTAGCAAGAGATTGTTGAAAATCCTAAATCTCATAGAATGAAACTATTTGGAATAATATAATGAATAAAGAAAGCGAATTAACATCTAAAAATATAGTAATACCTAAAATGAGAGTCGGAGACGATGATTTTAAAAGTCTATTGTTTAATAGTGATATTTTTGTTGATAAAAGTTTACTGGTTAAAGAGATTATTGAAGATAGTGGCAGTGTAGTACTTATAACTCGACCAAGACGTTGGGGAAAGAGCTTGAACATGGATATGATCAAGAAGTTCTTTGAAATAGAGGTGGATGAGAGAGGTAAGCCTTTACCTCAAGAAAAGAGAGTAAACCATAAACTCTTTACTGGCGGTGTAGTAGATTTAGGCTTTGATGAAAACAAAGAATTACAGCCTTTAAAAATTGCCAATATAACCAGTAGCATAAAACGCCAAGGGAAATATCCAGTAATATACATAAATTTTAAAGAGGCAAAAGGAAGTAATTATCAGGAAATTGTTAATGGCATAACAGATCAAATAATAGAATTATTTGAAAAATTCTATTATTTGGAACAATATCTTCAAGGAGATAATACATTTCTAAGTATTCCACAAAAAGTAAAGCTAAGAAATTATCTAAGTGGTGATATTAATATAGGCTATTTAAAAAACAGCTTAAAGTTTTTAAGTCAGATTTTATATAAGCATTTTAAACAAAAAGTTTACATATTAATAGATGAATATGATACACCAATTAATAGTGCATATTTAGAATTTGGTCACAAAGCAAAAGAATTTGAACGAATTCTTAAGGTTTTTAGAGGGATGTTTGGCAGCAGCCTAAAAGGTAATACTTGTGTAGAAAAAGGAGTAATAACTGGTATATTAAGGATTGCTAAGGCTAATTTATTCTCAGATTTGAATAATGTTACTGAATATACCTTACTTGATAAAAAATTTGCTAAGTTTTATGGCTTCACTCAAGCAGAAGTTGATGAGCTGTTAACCAAAGTCCCAACCAAAACTAATCCTGAAGAAATTCAAAATTGGTATAATGGTTATACTTTTGGTGGAGAGATCATCTACAACCCATGGTCAATTATGCAATATCTTGCCCGCGAGGGGGAACTTGATCATTACTGGCTAGATATTGGGGGTACGGGAATAATTGATAAGGCATTATTGTCAGATGAAATGCAACAAGATTTACAACTACTTGCTAGTGGTAAGAGTATTATATCGCAGATTACTAAACAAATAAGTTTCAATGATATTAATTCACGCTCAGGACTATTTAGTCTATTACTGTTTAGTGGTTACTTGAATCCAATGGTCATTGAGTTAGAAGAGAATGTTTATGAACTATCCGCCCCTAATAGAGAGGTAAAACATATCTATAATGCGAGATTATTACAATGGGTTAGTAATAAGTTACAGATTGATAGTTCACTATATTATTCTTTTGCTACTCTATTACCTGCTTGTCGGTTAGAAGAATTTAAAGAACGGCTTCAGGAATTGTTATTAAACGCTACTAGTTTTCACCAAACAGGAAATAAAAAATCTGAATTATTTTATAGTGGTTTTATGCTAGGACTTGTTAACATGTTATCTTCTAGCTACATCATAACCAGTGAACAAGAGTCAGGCAGTGGACGAGCTGATATTATTATGATCCCCAAGATTGGTAAAGAAGATAAGGCTATTATTATTGAGTACAAGATCGCCAAAAATACAGAAGATTTAGCCTTGGTAGCCCAAATGGGATTGAAAAAGATTATAGATAAGCAATATGACACTAAGATAAAAGAATATTCTCATGTCAAAAAAATCATTAAACTTTCGATGGCTTTTTGCGGTAAGAATATGGAGTTACAATACCAAGTTAAAGAGCTTTAGTAATAGACTGTAAGCGTTTGGATAACTAGTAATTTTATCTCTATTGTGGTTCTGAAATTGTCCACTACGCCCCGCCATTCGGTACAAGTTGTCGTTTTTTCAAAAATATCGAACGGGAAACGTAGAGAGGTCTCAAGTTTTTTGCCCCTCAGTTTGAGGTTCTGAAATACGAAATTTATCATTTTGCGTTTTTGGGGCATTTCAGAACCTTTAAAAGTTTCATAGGCTTCAGATGCTAGAGTTATTAGCGTTGTAGCGGTATCAGTAAATTTATCATCTGCTTCCTCATAAACTTTAATTAAACGAGCAATTTCATATTGGCGATCTTTTAATTGTTGTTTTTTTCTTTGAAATTCTTCTGTACTAAGTTCTCCATTGAGTCGCAAATCAATTAATGAATTTAGTTTATTTTCATTTTCTGTATGTTCTTTCTTTAAAGCAGCTGTTGCTTGCCCATGCTCGTCTTTTTTTAGCTCATTTGTGTTTTTTAGATATGTTAGAGTCTCTTTTAGCACTTCTGGGTCCTTAACCTATTCTTTTAAAAACCTCTTCTACTTGCTTTAAAACCTCATCTTCTCTTACATAAATCTTTTTGTTTGGATTCTTTGAATCCCATGTACCTAAATAAGTCCATTCGTCCACTTTGCCCTCTGAATATGTTTTGCTGTGAGTTTCAGCTGTTACAACTTTGCCAGTTACTGCACAGGTTATTAAGCCTCTAAAAAGAAAATCCTTACCACCATATTTAAACGGCTTCTTTTTCCACCCTAAACGTACATCTTTACATGCCATAAAAGTCTCTTTTGTTATAATTGCCTGGTAACCATGTGACCACATCTCTCCTTTTACTCTCATCTCACCGTAATAAAATGGTTGTTGTATTAAACGATGTATAACAGTTTTATTTAGGTGACAATTCTTTTTACTTCTTAAGCCTAATTCTTTAGCCATGTTTACCATAGACCTAAGAGTATACATTCCTGTTGCATATTCTTCAAAGAGTTTTTTTATGATAGAACCTCTTAAAGGATCGAGAATTACTATACTGTTTCCTCTTTCATCTCGACTATTTAGGTAACCAAGAGGGGCTGGTCCTATCCACTCTCCTTTACGCAATTTATGATCTAGGCTTCTTTTAACGTTATCACTTAAACTATCAACGTAAGATTGTGCCATCAATACGTTCATTCCCCACATTAGATTTGCATGAGACTGAGAATCTTTATCTATTATGTAACCTTCTGTTCTAAAATGTAATTCTATCTTACCAGCTTTTATTGGTTCTTCTAGTAATGAAATTTCTGAGATTCTTCTTTGTACTCGATCTACTTTATCAGCAACTATAGCAATTGTTTCTCTATGGCTTTTAGCAAATTTGATCATCTCTTTAAATTGTTTGCGATCACCTCTGCTTGAAGATTCGATAATTTCAAAAGTTTCGATAACTTCAAGATTTTTACGTTGGCAATATTCTACTAATCTATATTTTTGAGCTTCAATTGAATACCCTTCTTCTTGCTCCCTTGTTGAAACACGAACTAAAATTATTGATTTTGTTGCTTTGTCTGGCATATTTTTTCCTTAGATAATAAATTTTGCTTTAATTAGAAAGTAGTATCTACTCAAAGAGCAGAGATATATCAAGCACCGCACAAGTCAAGTTGAATTATTATTAAATTACCCCATCTCCTTCAGTATTAGAGCCAAGTGCCACATTTTTTTAGCATTAATAATTTTTAGTTATTGTAAAAATAATTGTTTTAACTCGTAGCAAGAGTAACTTTATCAAGTGGTTTATCATAGATACCCCTATTTATCTATTTTAAGGCTATTACACGGCTTTTTAGTGTTCTTATGGTAGGGGGGGGAATCAGTTTTTTAAATTATTACGCTCTAAGTCTAAATATGGGCTTTTTTATTTATATGGGGTTGCTTTAAAATAGATAAGTTAAAAACTTAACTGAATGCCACTATTTACATCGATCCCTTTTATTGATATTCTGTATCAGATATGATACAATTGAGTCATAACAAATAAATTGTAGTGATCTTATGGCAGCTAAACGATTATTAGTGTCTTTAGACGAGAAAATATTTGATGAAATTGCAGGTCTTGCTAAAATCAACAATGAATCCCTATCTAAAGTAGCAAAAGACCTTATTATAACTAGTCTAGAACTTCAAGAGGACAAAATATTAGCTAAATTAGCAGATGAAAGGATAGGTAATACTAAGGAATGGATTCGTCATACGGATGTTTGGAAATAAATGTATAATCTTCTCTATTCAGATCAAGTTATACATAAAGATATCCCTAAGCTTTCTACACCAGTTAAATATTTAATAAAGATAACCATTGAAAAAAAGCTATTATCTGATCCAATAAAATTTGGTAAACCTTTAAAACATAGCTTCAAAGGTTGCCGCTCCCTCAGAATTGGTGATTATAGAGTGATTTATCAAATAGTAGATACAACAATTAATATACTAGTAATTCAACACCGCAAAGATTGTTATAATAATTCATAACAACAAAACTACTATACCCTAATACCCTCAAACTTATAGGTCATTGCGTTTATAGACTTACTTTGTCTATATTAAGGAGCTTAAATTACCTCTTTATTAATCCTTTCCAAGCAAATTTTTTCTGTCACTGTTTTTAATTTTTTAACTCTATCAATAAGGTAAAGTAGCTGTTCTTTAGTTATTTTATAATCTTTGTTATAGCGAGCTTCAATATAAGCCTGTTCAAGTAATCTAAAACATTGCCTTTGCTCAATACTAGAATGAGGAAATATTTGCCATAGTTCTTCATTGTAATTTCCAGCTATACTACCTAGTTTTCGTATATCGTGCAGTTTCGGTTTATAACCGGAAAAAACTAACAGGATAGCATTATAAAAACTTTCGGTAGCTTGATGAAGTAAAAAGGCTGAAAATGGATAATTACCTCTTTCTAAAGGATATCCACATTCTAAAAAAAACTCTGCTCCTTTTGTAAACCAGTACTCATAATCTTTTTCAGCTATTTGTCTTCTTTCTGTCCAAGGTAAATTTTTAGCTTCTGCCAGCTGAAACTCGCCACTATCATATAAGAGTATTCCTTCTTTCTTAATATCAGAAAAGAAATAATGCCCCTTCTCTAACTGGCTATTTACCGTCTTGATTGATTCTAGTACCAAAGTTACCCATAACTCAAAAGGATTTCTTAATGATTTTTTTCCAACCTTTTTTCTATTTTATCTTCTATTGCTAACCCTGCAAGACCGGCATGTTTGCCTTTCTTCATGACTAACATAATATCGAGATCACTTTGATAGCTATAGGTAATGTGACCTTTTTTATACTCATCTTGTACCCAATCTCCTCTAGCGTAAGAGCCAAATAAAATAATCATCGCAATCTTGTGCTTTGATACAGCGAGAATTTCTTTGACGATATTATCAAGTCTTTCTTGAATTATCACGGAGCGTTCGGGTAAAACAGTTTTCATATATTTGTAATGCAGCTATCTATAATACAGATTACTACAATTGGCATAGATATTGCAAAAAGAATTTTGCAAATTCACCTATGTACAAAAATCTCCCCTATAACATTTAGGCTTTTATTTGAGTACCGTGATATTGTTGCAAGCAAAACATGATCTTTTTTGGTGTAATAGATACCTTTTTAACCACATCAATATATTCACTATTAAAAAAAGATAAATATTTTTAAAATTATACCTCCAGTTTTTTGTTGTGACTTTCTAGAGTCTCAATTAACAGCTCTTGTACTTGATAACTAATATTTGCATTTTCAAAATCTGTGAAATCTATTATTATTTTGCTTGTAATTTTATTATTAGACTCTAGAAGTCCCACCAGTGTTATTGCTCCATTGTCAGTAATATTATTATTAAGACATATTTTCTTTATAGTGTTATTATTCTTTAGAAGTCTTGCTAGTATGATTGCTCCTTTATCACTAATGTTATTGCTACAGATATCCACTTGCTTTATAATTTCATTATTTGTTAGAAGTCCTGCCAGTATATCCACTCCCTCATCACCAATATCATTACCTCTAAGACTTATTTGCTTTATGGTTTTATTATTTTCTAGAAATTCATCTAGGTGTTTAGTCCCAGGGTGTAATGTTGTATATTATAAAGAATTACCATCAAGAGAGGAATTATGGGACAAATATTACACGGCTGTGCCAAAACGACAGAGGCAATACGTTTCGCAATCCAAAATAGTCAAGAGAGCTTAAAGACTTTAGCAAGAAAATATTCTATTAATCCTAAAACAGTTGCTAAGTGGAAGAAACGAACTACATTACAAGATACTTGTATGGGTCCCAAAGAACCATCTTCTACAGTATTAACTTCTGAAGAAGAAGCTATGTGTATAGCATTTCGTAAACACACTTTATTATCTTTAGATGATTGCTTATATGCTTTACAAGTCAGTATTCCCAAGCTTACTAGATCTTCTTTACATAGACTTCTTCAACGCCATAATGTTAGTAGGTTACCGGAAGTAAAAGGAAATAACAAAACCAAGAAGAAGTTTAAACTTTATCCAATTGGTTATTTCCATATAGATATTGCTGAAGTCAAAACAGAAGAAGGTAAACTCTATCTATTTGTTGCTATTGATCGCACTTCAAAGTTTGTGTATGTAGAACTTTTACCAAGATGTACCAAGACAGAAACAGCACAATTTCTTCGTAATTTAATTAAAGCTATACCTTATAAAATTCATACTATTTTGACAGATAATGGTATTCAATTTACTAACAGAACAGTAGATAAGAATGCTTGGATGCATATTTTTGATCGTATTTGCTATGAATACAATATTGAACACAGGCTAACAAAAGTTAATCATCCATGGACTAATGGACAGGTAGAACGTATGAATCGTACTATTAAAGAGGCAACTGTTAAACGTTTTTATTATGACAATCATCAGCAACTTAAACAACATTTATATGATTTTATCAATGCCTACAATTTCGCAAAAAGACTTAAAGCTCTTAAAGGTTTAACTCCTTATGAATTTATCATAAAAACATGGACATCTGATCCAAATAAATTTATTATTAACCCTAACCTCCACTCCCTGGGACTAAACACCTAACATCTTTGGTTGATAATTAATATTCTTTTTTTCTGTCATTGTTTTTACGAGTTTCTACGGAATATAATATCATTATACACCTGTTTTATTATCCACTAATAGATATTAGTAAAATTTTTGCTAATCATACTATTTTTTATCCAAAGTAAAACCTTAACTTTTGTATTCTAGTAGAAATCAATTATATATGCTTCTTCGGGCTTTTACATTCCAATAAATCATATTTAAAATCACCACAAAGTACTCAAATTGATCCAAAGCTAGACACTTATATCTTTAAATTATGATATAAGTAATTGTAAGAGGGTACTTATTCTGTTTACGACTATTTCAGTCCAGTGTCTATCAAGTCACCCTCTTACAATTACTTATATCATAATTTAAAGATATAAGTGTCTAAGGTGCGCCATTTTTATTAAATCATACTTTATTATATCTCAAGTCTAATGCATGACTGCATTTGCTTTTTTTCTGCCAAGTATTATTTTTTCCTTGCATTTTTGGGTAGATCCATACATGAGTTATAAAGAAAAAGATTGCCCTAAATAGACTTCCTTTACTTGACAGCTTGTGGCTATTTCTTGTGGAGGTCCTTCTAATAAGACTTTTCCTTCGTAAATAATGTACGCCCTGTCAACTATATTGAGAGTATCTCTAACGTTGTGATCAGTAATTAAGACGCCGATATTGCGGTTGCGTAAGTGGACAATCAAGTTTTTAAGATCCTCAATCGCTAATGGATCTATACCTGCAAGTGGTTCATCAAGCATAATAAATTTGGGGTCTAATGCTATTGCTCTTGCAATTTCTAGCCTACGTCTTTCTCCACCGGATAATCCTATTGCCAGCATGTCTTTTAGATGAAAAATAGAAAATTCTTTAAGCAAAGCTAATGTTTTTTGTTCAATAATTTCTTGGTCATTTTCTAAAATCTCTAGCATTAATCTAATATTATCGCCGACAGATAGTCCACGAAAAATTGATGGTTCTTGAGGAAGATAGCTAAAACCAAACCTAGCTCTTAAATAAATTGGTAAATGAGTAATATCATGATCATTATAAAACAATGATCCACTATCTGCTTTGGTAAGTCCTATAATAATACTAAAACAGGTAGTTTTTCCTGCACCATTTGGACCAAAAAGCCCAACTATCTCTCCTGTTTTTAATTGAAGAGATACGTCGTTTAGTATTACTCTCTTATTGTAAGATTTTGAAATACTATTTACTTGTAATTTATCTATTATTAAATGCGACATATTTCTTTGTTCCAATTAATTCTTGGATTTGCTATAACCTATATTATTGAGTTCCGTATAATATACTAGCTTGTCGGTTCTTATAATACCTTCCTTATTTTGTACTATTACATCACCAAGCAGAACTAGCTCTTTTCTTTCCACAAAATATTTTGCAGAAGTAGCAATTAATATCTCCTGACTATCATTCCTCTTAGCAGTCAATCTTGATGGTATGGATATGTAATTAATAGTTTTTTTATTATCAACTATTTTGTAAAAAATTTCTAAATCAGTCGTTTTTACCATTATATCATCAAACCATAAAATCACCTCGCCCGTAAAACAAGCCTGCTGCTTAGTTTGATCAATTACTAAATTATCAGAATTAATATATAATTTATCCATACTAGAATGTTTTGAGTATGGGCGTTCTCCGTAAGCTATTGCTGAATTCATGATTAGAAAAAGCAACATATAGCAAGTCATGCTAAAAATCTGATACATCAATAATCGTTGATACACTACCTTTGAAATTGATAATATTATTGTCATTTGTGGAACTAAATTTATTAGAAGTAATCTCACAATTTTTATAAGACCATACCACACCTACCTTACCAAATGTCTCTTTATTTAGTAGATTTAGTTTGGCTTCCTGGACTTTTAATATGCTTTCTTCTAAAAAAAACTGAACATCATCTCTTAATTCTAACATATGACTATTCTCATTTAATATAGCATTTTTTGCATTGATCACTAATACCTTATTGTCACTTATTTTATATGTAGCGTTAATTTTTTCTAGGGCATATTTATTATCTAAAGTCCTAACCGCTTGTATAGCCTGAATTTGATAAGGATTTAAGTTTTTATTTAAACCCTTAAAAGTTGAATTTAAAATTTTTATTTCATAATCTGTTTTATCATTTGGATTAAAATGGTTATGGTTGCTATGCTTTTCAGTTAATTCTAAATTATTACTATTGATTGGATTAAAATTTACATAAATTAAATATAAGGTTAATATTATCCCTAAAAAAGATAAGACTTTTGATAAACTAATTGAACGTCTATAAGATGAAATGATAGCACCACTACTCTTATCGATGAAGGGAATTTTGACCATAATATCACCAACATTATCATGGACATTCATTAACTAATTCCTGCCCGAAGTAAGTCATGGATGTGAACAATGCCAATAACTATATTATTTTCAGTTACCGGTATGCTAGTAATTGATTTATTATTCATTATCCCTAAAGCCTCCCCGGCTAATTTCGAGGAAGAAATTTGTTGTGGATTAGCAGTCATTACATCACGTGCATATTTCATATTTATTCTATCATTAATATGTCTACGCAAATCTCCATCTGTTATAATGCCAACCAAAGATGAATCTTTATCTACCACCATCGCACATCCAAGGCTTTTTTGATTCATAACCAATATAGTATCAGTAAATGAAGTATCGGCATATACTAAAGGCAACTGATCTTTTACCCTCATTAAACTTTCCACCTTGATAAGATTAGCTCCAATCTTTCCTCCAGGATGATATAACCGAAAATCATCTTCAGAAAAACCTCGAGCTTCATGTACAGAAGTAGTAAGTGCATCTCCAAGAGATAACATCATTATTGCAGAAGTTGTTGGAGCGGCAATATAAGATGCTTCATTAATTCTTGGTATTAATAATAAGAAATCACTATTGATTGCTATAGTAGAATTAGCATTCATAGTCATGGCAACTATCTTTATAGAAAATCGCTTACAATATTTCATTATATCAAATAATTCTTTGGTCTCTCCTGAATTAGATAACATGAAAACTAAGTCGCTTTCAGTTACCATCCCAAGATCACCATGGCTAGCCTCAGCTGGGTGCATATAAAAAGCAGCTGTACCAGTAGAAGCAAAACTTGCTGCTATCTTATGAGCTATATAACCACTTTTTCCTATACCAGTTAAAATAATTCTGCCTTTGCAATTAATTATATGATCTACTACATTATTAAAGCTATTGGGAATATTATTAGATAATTCAATTAGTGCTGTAGATTCTTTTAATATAACTCTTTTAGCAACGTCACGATGGTAGTACATTTTCATACTCTTCAACATTAAGGTCATTGCCACAATCTTAATATCATTATTCCTGCATTTATTATTTATAGTTAGCCCGATTAACACTTAGTCATTTGTTTCAACAAAAAGGATGTCATTCCTGCGAAGGCAGGAATCTATACTTTGAGTACTATTTTAGATACCCGTCGCAGTTAGGGGTGACATCTTTTCGTTAGGACAAATGCTAGTCGGAGTAGCTATAATATAGCTACTATAATTTATATAGATACTAGTATAAAATTGTGGATTTGCAAAGGGAATTAATGTCACTTTAATGTAAAAATTAGCAAAATATAAAACTGTCATAGCACTTAACATATTAGCCCGGATATTGCATGAAGGTATCAAGATTTACCTATGAACCCCTTGTAATATAAGGGGTTTGGAAGAATTGTACAAAAATACAAATTGTATATTTAGAGTTTTATATATTTTAGCCCGTATCCCTCATGAGACAAGGGCTAGAACAATTGGTTTATTATCTATCATGCAATATCCAGGGTAGTACTAACATTAATAAGTTCTTGATATTGTTATAATTTTCTGTTATTGCGAGAAGGCGTAAGCCTACGAAGCAATTGTAAGTTAAAAATATCCGTTTTTGATCATTTTTTGAATTGCTTCGTCGACCTACGGTCTTCCTCGCAATGACATTACCCTACTTAAAGCCCCTTCTTCTAACGTATCTGTTCAAGGGGTTGGCTGAGACTTAGCAACAACTCTCTTTTAGTATATTTTATATTAAGAATTGTAATTAAAAGATGTGAGAATTGCGTCTTAGAATTTGGTTTATAGAAGCAAAATCATCTTTTATGCTCTGTTACCAAATCTCATCCACCCCCTAGATATACTCTTCTGCTTTAAAGAATTGTTTTTTGAAAATATCATGGACTCGCATACTCACGTACTATAGTACGCTGCGTGTGCTCGCCCCTCATTTTCAAATCCAATTCTTCAAATCATTTGAGTATACAAGTAACTCTTTGTAATGACTTTTGGAGTTCAGCTTATGTCATCTGTTGAATCTGGTAATTTGTTCTTTAAGATAAAAGGTATTTGTAGTAATAGGAAGACGAACATTATAGGTATTGCTCCAAATATTTTAAATATAACCCATGTAGATTCTGCAAAATTACGCCATATTATTTCATTTAATACTGCCATGAATAAGAGAAAAGCTGCAGTTCTATAGCTTAAAATATTCCAACTCTTATCTTCAAGTTGGACAAAATGATTGAACATATATTTCATGAATGCCTTATTTCTTAATGCACTGATAAAAAATGCAACACAAAAAATTAAATATAGAATAGTCGGTTTTATCTTGATATACATAGAGTTACCACTGATCAAAACTATACTAGCTGATACTAATAAAACTCCGGAAGATATTAATGATGATCTTGAAACCTTGCCTTCTATAAAATAACACAGACTAACACAAATAATTGAAGTAATGAGTATATATAACGTCGCACTTTGCATGCTACCACCATAAAAATAGCCGACAAAAAAGGCTATAAGCGGAGCAATTTCTGATAAAAAGTTAAGCATAAATTAGGTTTATTTTTCCGTTACTAGTTTTTTGTGCATCTGATTTTTATTTGTATGAAGATATTAATTAAACCTAGAGTACAAATATAAAAAACAACTTGTAATCCATTGGGTTTAGCAATATATCCAGTAATCATATGTAAGAATTCACCATAGATACTTTTATCCGAAACTAGCCATGAGCTATCCCAAAGCTGGTTTGGTAGGATAGTAACAATTCCAGAAGAGGTTAATATCCCAGCCGCTTCTGCTGCAAAACCACTAGCAATAAACATTAATAAAATTGAAGATATACGAAATATATATTGTTGGTTAGCTAATTTTATAAAACCTAAATATATAACGATACCAAGTGTTAGACCGCTGACCATGCCAATAATTAATCCTAGTAGATAACTATTAGCATCAATTATTTCAACTGAGGAAATACTATAAACTAATAAAATAATTTCCATTCCTTCTCGAAGAATAGTTGCCGCAACAATCAATACTAACATTACATAACTACTATCACCACTACTAATTTTTATAGATAAATCATTAAGATGTCGCTTTATCTTAATACCATAACCTTGCATCCATACTATGGTCCAACCAATTAACACGACTGTTAATAAAATAACCCCAGAATTAAATATCTCATCACCCATACCACTAAATGATATGGATATAATGCGAGTGAAGAAAGCAAATAATGCAGCAGATACTGTACCAAGCATAACTCCAGCAATTATATAAATTCTAGATTTTTCTAATTGTTTTGTTACAGCAAGTATTACACCAAGCAACAAAGCTATTTCTAGGCATTCTCTAAATACTACTAAGGCTATTTTAAACATTTAAACCGTAAATAAATCTAATTAACAATGAGAGACCCTTGAGCCGTTTCTTGGTGAAAATCTCCGAAGAAATCATATTTACCAGGGGCTAAAGGGGCAAGTATTATGCTTATAGAGTCATTTGGCATAATGATCTTCTCGCGGTGCAGATCATGACTTTCAAACTCCTCTACGGTACTGTCTTGGTTGTGGATAATAAAACGAATTTTCTTACCACTAGGCACTGTAATTATATCAGGCTCAAACCTATGGTTTTTTATAACCGTTACAATTTCTAACATAGAATTATCTACATTATCTTTAGAGGCAACTTTATTATGCATTACAAAAATTATTATCCCTGATAAGAGAACAACACCTATAAAAAGTCCAATGATAGTTTTTCTTTCCATAATTTTAACTCGAAAGCTTTATCAAAGTTACAAAATACACTAATAGCACCATAACCACAAGTATATATAATAGTGTATAGTTTTTTTGTTTCTTGTTTTTTGATAATTTCATAAGCACCCTCCCTAGATTATACAATATAATTGTATTTCCACTAAGTTAAAAGATCTTGTTTTAACTTTAAATTATTATTTTTATTAAGAATAGTCCTGTAAACTTGTATATTTTCCAAAACACGTTGCACATAATTCCTAGTTAGAGGATATGGTATTAGCTCCATCCAATCAATTATTTGCCATAAATTTTTTAGTTTTCGTGGATCACCAAATAGATCAATCCACCTTGGTATCGTATTGGGACCAGCGTTATAAGCTGCAATAGTTAGAATATATGATCCCTCAAATTGCTGTAGCAGTTTTTTTAAATAATTACTACCTAACATAATATTATATTCAGGATCAGAGGTTAGTTTTTTGATATGACATTGATGATTAAGAGATTTTGCAGTATCATAGGCGGCTGCCTTTTCAAGTTGCATCAGCCCATGACCTTTAGCGTCATTAATTGCGTATTGATTAAAACCCGATTCATGCCTTATAATACTATATGTTAAAGCTCCCTCTATAGGAACGGTTTTTACTGCCTTCCTATGTATAATAGGGAAAGCATAATCTTTAATAAAAACATGATATTGACAAGCGATTCGTGCTATTTCCACCGTATGAAAAATATTGTCATAACTACTAATTAGGTCGGTAATTAATAAAATTTCAGACGGTTCTGATGATTTGCTAATAGCAGAGTCAGCATAGGAGAAAGCTAAACCATACTTACCATATTTAATTAGATATTTTATTGCTCTAACAATCTCACTATTTCCCATATTAGGCTTAACGGACTTTGGTTTTTGTGGTAGAATTAAGTGATTCTTGTTAAGTTCAATATTTGCCAACTGCCCATAAAAACGATCAGAATATTTAGCAGCCATATTATAAAATTTATTCGCTTGTTTCATATCCCCCTTAGCTTGATACGTCCTAGCTAGCCAATATTGTCCCCTTGATATACTTAATGGCTTTGTTGCAACTTTCATAAATTTATTAAAATGACTTAAAGCAAGGTCAGGTTTATATAAGAACCTGAGGGCAAGCCAACCACTAAGCCATTCGGCTTCTCTTATATGTCCATGGTTAACAGCAAGAGGTATAGTAATTATTTTATAGCTGTTGGCAAAATCTTTTTGTTCAATAAATTCTCGTGCATAATAAGATTGTAAACGACCCCAATGAGCAGAATGTATACCATCTAGCTTTACTTTTTTAAATAGAGCAATACTCTTGCTAGTTAGCTTTTCTTTTTTCTTGGAATCCAAATAGTGAAATAATAAAGCCGGGGTATAATATTTTTCTGGTAGTTTTTGAAAAAGTTTTTCACCGTTACTAGACTGGTTTAGTATAGAAATTTGGGCAAGGAAATTTTGTTTATAGCCTTTACCCACATAATGCATATATTTTTTGGCACTATTAATATCCGCTGCCCATAAATATTGATCAATCTTTTTCACATGATCTTCTTCACGTAATATATTTTTGAAATTAATCAAATACTCTTTTTCTTCTTGTTCAGTAAAGGCTCCATAAATCCAACCATTTCTTATAATCTTCGCTAATTTTTGTTGATCTTTTATTAATTTTTTACTAGCTAAAGCGTAGAACTTATAGCCTAAAGCAGTAATTGGCTCGTTTTTACTAAACCAATTAACGATTAAAGTTTTGTCTGTGTCATAATTTAAATATTGCTCAGCCTTCTCCTTTAGTCTATTGACCTGTGGCCAGTGGGGATTGTCTTGTATGAATTTTATTACCGATGCAAAGCTATTTTTCTTATAATCTTGGTCTAGGAACTGTTGAGACAGAACAATTTTGATTAAAGCTGGATCTTTTGAGGCTTTTGCCATCTTCTGACAATCTTGCCATTCTTTGTTGTTTAGATGGATAAAAGTTTCTTTAACATAGTCAAATGTACTCAAATCATTTGAGTATGCTATTGACTCTGATATTAATAGCTCTAGAATTATTAAAACTATTGACAGTGTTGTCTGAATTCTCATAATCGGCAGTGTATAAATTATAATTATTATTAAGGTGTTATTATGAATAGAGCATTTGTCTTCCCTGGTCAAGGATCGCAAATAGTTGGTATGGGAAAAGAGTTTTATGATAATTTTCAAGTAGCAAGAGAGACTTTTGAAATTGTTGATGATACTCTTGGCAGAAAATTAAGTCAGATTATCTTTGATGGACCAAGTGAAGATTTGACTCTGACAACTAATGCCCAACCAGCATTAATGACCATATCTATGGCAATAGTGAACGTCATTAAACAACAAACAAATAAAAATATTAGTAATCTGTGTTCATATGTTGCCGGTCATTCTTTAGGAGAATATAGTGCATTATGTACAGCGGAAAGTATAGATATACAAGTGACTACCGAATTGCTAACAGTACGTAGTAAGTCCATGCAAGAAGCATATCCGTTAGGCAAAGGTTTAATGGCGGCATGTATAGGCATTCCTCTAGGGAAGCTTGAAGAGATCGTTAAAGAGGTTGATAACTTTGATATAGCTAACGATAATATAGAGGGGCAGGTAGTAATTAGCGGGGAGATTATAGCGGTGCAGCGGGTAATGTCTATTGTGAAAGATTTAGGGTATAAAGCTATTAAATTGAATGTAAGCTCTCCTTTTCATTGTGGTTTGATGAAGCCGGCAGAAGATGAAATGGCAAAGGCTTTAGATAAAATAACAATCAACAAACCGTTTGTTCCGGTAATACAAAATGTTACAGCTAAGCCAACAACTAATCCTATAGAAATAAAACAAAACTTAATCTCACAAATTTGTGGTAGAGTGAGGTGGCGTCAAACCTTGGATAAATTAGAACATCTAAAAATAGAACAAATAGTTGAAATCGGTGCGGGTAAGGTTCTAACGAATATGCTGAAAAAAACGGATCATAAATTTAATTTGATTAATGTTTCTACTATTGTAGAGTTAGAGGAATTTTTAAAAATTGTATAACTAGGATAATAGTGTTATAGCTAATCCGATTAATATTTAGGAACTTATAACAATAGCAAGAACCTAATAGGGTTAGCTATATTATGTTAACCATTTGAATTTATAAGGAACAAACATGCAAGTCTTATATTTTTTAAAGGCTACACCATTATATGTATACTTATTATTTGGTTACTTAGTTTTTATAGGAGTTAAAGCAACTAAGCAAAGAGTTGTATTCCCACTAAGATTATTTATTTCTCCTGTCGTGTTCTTGTTATTTTCTATAAAGGAGTATTCTAATGTAAAAGACTTAGTGTTATTTTTTATAGTACTGATTATCTCGATTATTGTTAATTGGCAATTTTTTGATAAACCTCCTATACAAATTAATAATAATAAAATAATTATTCCAGGCTCATGGCAACCATTCCTATTGATAATCATCATCTTTTCAATCAAATATTTTTTTGGGTATATGCAAGCTGTAAAGCCAGAGCTAGCCACAAAATATAAAATAATAGAATTAATAATTTCAAGTTGGGTATTGGGAATCATGATTTTTAAAGCAATATATTATTATAGTTATACAAACAAAATTAAGTAGTCAAAAAATTGAACAGCAGTATAGCTAACCAAACTAGCATTTTGTGTCTATTAGCGATGAGCTACTTATAGTAGCAACTAAGCGATAAAAGTGATTAAAAATTGCTTCGTCATCTTAACGTCACAACTGTTGAAAGTTAAAAACTACAACATATTACAACCTTAAATTATGCATAATCAATAATTTAACATTCATAATTTTAAATCTACAAGATTAGTACTACAGTTGTAGATTGAGTAAATTCTCTAACCGTCATGTATGGAACTACCCAAAAATGCAAGAAAAAAATAATACTTGACAGAAAAAAAGCAAATGCAGTCATGTATTCGACTTAAGGCTCAATAAAGTGCCTTAGATACTTATATCTCTAGACTTCTGACGGGGAGACTATCTACTATAAATTTTGGTTCTACGCTGTTGGCTATTCTTTACGTAGACTGGATTCTCACTAGCTGTTACTTACGAACTTTGCTTGGCGCACTGACGGAAAGAGTATAAATGTACAAAGGAAAAATTAAAGAAATAGCTGTTTTTAAAAGCTTAATAAACAATCAGTTAAAGGTAGTGACAGCGAAAGTCGAACTTAGGCAAATATTACAAAAGTAATATTTGCTATGTTAAGTCTTTAAAGGAGGTAATCCAGCCGCAGGTTCCCCTACGGCTACCTTGTTACGACTTCACCCCAGTCGCTAATTTTACCGTGGTTGGCTGCCTCTTACGTTAGCTCACCACCTTCAGGTAAAACCAACTCCCATGGCGTGACGGGCAGTGTGTACAAGGCCCGAGAACGTATTCACCGCGGCATGCTGATCCGCGATTACTAGCGATTCCAACTTCATGTTCTCGAGTTGCAGAGAACAATCCGAACTGAGATATCTTTTAGGGATTTGCTCCACGTCACCGTATTGCTTCCCTCTGTGGATACCATTGTAGCACGCGTGTAGCCCAACCCATAAGGGCCATGATGACTTGACATCGTCCCCACCTTCCTCCGGCTTATCACCGGCAGTTTCCTTATAGTTCCCGGCATTACCCGCTGGCAAATAAGAATGAGGGTTGCGCTCGTTGCGGGACTTAACCCAACATCTCACGACACGAGCTGACGACAGCCATGCAACACCTGTGTGTGGTCCAGCCGAACTGAAGGGATGCATCTCTGCTTCCCGCGACCACCATGTCAAGGGTTGGTAAGGTTTTTCGCGTAACATCGAATTAAACCGCATGCTCCACCGCTTGTGCGAGCCCCCGTCAATTCCTTTGAGTTTTAATCTTGCGACCGTACTCCCCAGGCGGAGTGCTTAATGCGTTAGCTACGAAACCGAAAGAATTTCTCCCGATATCTAGCACTCATCGTTTACGGCGTGGACTACCAGGGTATCTAATCCTGTTTGCTCCCCACGCTTTCGTGCATCAGCGTCAGTTGTAGCCTAGATGACCGCCTTCGCCACCGGTGTTCCTCCTAATATCTAAGAATTTCACCTCTACACTAGGAATTCCATCATCCCCTACTACACTCTAGATTAGTAGTTTTGAAAGCAGTTCCGAGGTTAAGCCTCGGGCTTTCACTTCCAACTTACTAAACCGCCTACGCACTCTTTACGCCCAGTAATTCCGAACAACGCTAGCCCCCTCCGTCTTACCGCGGCTGCTGGCACGGAGTTAGCCGGGGCTTTCTTGGTCAGGTACCGTCATTATCTTCCCTGCTGAAAAGGGCTTTACAACCCTAAGGCCTTCGTCACCCACTCGGTATTGCTGGATCAGGCTTTCGCCCATTGTCCAATATTCCCCACTGCTGCCTCCCGTAGGAGTCTGGGCCGTGTCTCAGTCCCAGTGTGGCTGATCATCCTCTCAGACCAGCTACAGATCGTTGGCTTGGTAGGCCATTACCCTACCAACTACCTAATCTGACGCGGGCTCATCCATCAGCGATAAATCTTTCCTCCGAAGAGAATATACGGTATTAGCATTTATTTCTAAATGTTATTCCGTACTGATGGGTAGATTCCCACGTGTTACTCACCCGTTTGCTACTAATTAATGACTTTAGGGCAAGCCCTAAAATTAATTCGTTCAACTTGCATGTGTTAAGCATACCGAAAGCGTTCGTTCTGAGCCAGGATCAAACTCTCAAGTTTGATTCTGTCTACTTTTTATTCAAAAAATTGACAGGTTTAATTTACCACTTTTAGTGATAAGTACATTTTGCTGTCACTACCTATATCTGATTATTTACTTTTAAAAACAGCTACGAACAATTAGTGTTCATCTTTTCGTAGGAGTAATTATATGCAAAATCTACCATCCTGTCAACTGGTATTTTGAACTTTTTTTGCATAACCTTCTAATTTTTCAGATTAAACCTTTGACCCATGGCATACTCTACTAACAAATTCTTAATAGGCTGTATATTATCAATAGCTTTAAGTCCTAAACGCCTTAGATACCATAAGGGTTTTGAGTGATTTGAAAAAATACTATTTAATCCCTCAGTAATCATATACATATTAAAATTATCATTTTTCCTTAATTTTTGATATTTCTCTAGCATCGCTGAATTTATACCACTACTAGCCACTAATCCAGTTAAAGTCTCAATATCTTTGATGCCCTGATTCAAGGCTTGACCAGCTAATGGATGAATTACCTTCGCACTATCTGCCACGACTACTATTTTATTATGAAAATATTTACTAGCTATTCGAGCTTTCAGAGGAAAAGAACTAATATCACTATCCACCGCTATAGAGCCTAAAGAATTTCCACAATTTCTACCTACCAAATATTCAAATTCTTCGCTAGGTAAACTCATCAATAATGCAGCTTGCTCTTGACTGACAGTCCATACTATAGATGAGGTTTTTTGATCCTTAAGAGGTAAAATGGCAAAAGGACCTGATGGCATAAAATGTTCAATAGCACAATTTTCATGATTTTTCTCATGCCTAATATTAAACGTCAAGGCAGTTTGGTTATATGCTTTCTCTATTTTATTAAAAAAATAATATTGACGTGCTTTAGAATTATGCCCATCACAAACAATCAATAAGTCACTATTTATAGTCTTATTATTATCCAAATATATGATCGAACGATCAGCTTTACTATCAATCTTTTTATAATCACACTGATCAATTATGTTAATCAATGAGTTCTTTTTAACATTTTCTAGTAATATCTGCTTAAATTCACTGTTTTTTACTATGTAACCTAATGCATCATTGCCTTTGATATTTGGTATACTCAAATCATTTGAGTATATACTCTTCTGCTTTGAGTATATACTCTTCTGCTTTGAGTATATACTCTTCTGCTTTGAGTATAAATGCAACATTTCTGACGCCTTGTTATCAACAACATAAATTTCCAACATTTTGCTAGCTACTTGCTTAATCTCAGACCACACATTAATCGTTTCTAGGAATCGCGAAGAAGCAGGAGTTAGGGCAATAGCCCTAATATCAGCACAAAAGCTACTAGAATTTATTGATTGATACTCAAGGATAGTAGTTTTAATATTCTTCTCGGCAAACGATAACGCCGTAAGCATGCCACTTAAACCACAACCTAATATTACTATTTCTTTTTTCATCACATCCCATTATTAGACTGACCGATAAAATACTTTAAATATGCTCCACTTGCTATAAAACTTAACAAAAAATAAATTAGAGCAATATCTAAATAACAATTATTCATTTGAAATGATCCAAGAAAACAAATGAATAAAGTCATTATACTAGTTAAACTATTCAACACTAATAGTTTAACAAAAATATTTATATTTTTAAGCAATAAATAAATCATTAAAGCAACGAATAAAATATTGATGACTAAATAAAAATTTATCATAGACCTAATTTTCAAGAGAAATGTTTACAACCTAGTTGATTATTTATCCATTCTAGCATAATATCCTGGTATCACTAAGAGTTTTACGATTTTTTTATTTATAAAAATTTATTTTATGCACGACACTGATATCATAATAATTGGAGCAGGTCCAGTTGGGTTATTTGCAATTTTTCAAGCTGGAATGCTTGGTATGCGTTGCCATGTTGTTGACTCGCAAGCAATAATAGGCGGGCAATGTAGCATACTTTATCCAGAAAAACCGATATATGACATACCAGCCTACCCTAAAATTATGGCAGAAGAGCTGGTAGCACAATTGGCATTGCAGGCTAAACCGTTTGATCCGGTTTATCATCTCGAACAGCAAGCTATCCAATTGAAAAGAGAAGAGGAGCATTTTCAAATTACCACTTCTAAAAACGTCACAATAACTGCTAAAGCTATTATTATAGCTGCTGGCTGTGGCTCTTTTGGACCTAACAGACCTCCACTAGTTGGTATAGAAGCATTTGAAGGGAAATCAGTATTTTATTTTATCAACAACCGCAATAATTTAGCCAACAAAGAAATTGTTATAGCTGGTGGCGGAGATTCAGCGGTAGACTGGGCAATATCACTCTGTGAAATTGCTAAAAAAATATATCTAGTACATCGACGTGAGAAATTTCGGGCAGCTCCTAAAACTATAAGACAACTGAAAGAATTAGCAGATAATGGCAAAATTGAGTTGGTAGTTAATTATCAATTAGAGCATTTAGCAGGAAAAGATGGCATCCTAGAAGCAGTTGGAGTAAAAGATTTCGAAGGGAACATTCGCACCTTACCGGCAAATATATTATTGCCATTTTTTGGACTTAGCCAAGAACTTGGTCCGATAAAAAATTGGGGATTGAATGTTAAAACGAATCATATAATTGTCGAGTCAGGTCATTTCGAAACTAATATCCCAGGCATTTATGCAATTGGTGATATTGCTAGCTATCCAGCAAAATTAAAATTAATTCTTACTGGTTTTGCAGAAGCAGCAAGTAGTTTACATCATGCCTATAGCAGGGTATTTGAAGGTAAAGCCTTACATTTCGAATATTCCACTACCAAAGGAATACATAAATAGTAGGGTAATTTAAAAGTCGTAGAAAAACAACCTACGTCATTGCGAGAAGCCGCTTTAGCGGCGACGAAGCAATCCAAAAAATTACCAAAAATGGATTGCTTCGTCGTCTTGCGCCACAATTGTTGGAAGTTAGAAGAGGAAGCTGTTTTAGGCGAGGAAATGTCATTGCGAGGAGTAGCATTGCTACGACGAAGCAATCCAAATTTAATCATTTTAATGGATTGCTTCGTCGACTTTCGGTCTTCTCGCAATGACGTTACCCTATTTAACCCCCCCCCCTTCTAACTTTCGACAGTTGTGCGTCTTACGCCTCCTCGCAATGACACCAATTGTTTTTCCTAAAATTTTTAAACTACCCTGTACAAATAGGGAGCGAATAAATAGTGAAAGAATACGGCAATATAATCAACGGTAAATATTTTGCAGAACAAATATTATCTAAACTAAAGATAGAAATCAACTTGCTCAAAGAGCAATATCAGTTGATACCAACTCTTGCTATTATACTAGTGGGTGATAATCCAGCTAGTAGTATATATGTAAGAAATAAACTAAAAGCCGCTACAAAAATTGGTATGAATGCTTTGCAAATAAATTTATCTAATGAAATTCAAATTGACCATATACTGAATGAAATCAATATACTCAATAATGACTCGAATATCTCTGGGATCATAGTACAGCTTCCCTTACCCCAACATATCAATAAAAATTTGATCTTATCTGCTATTGACCCTAGCAAAGATGTTGATGGTTTTCACCCTATAAATGTTGGATACCTACATAGTAACTCAGGCAATGGCCTTATACCCTGTACGGCCCTTGGCTGCATTGAATTACTTAAACACGTTGAGAAAAATTTAGCTGGCAAAAATGCTGTAGTTATAGGACGTTCTAATATTGTAGGAAAACCATTAGCAGCTTTACTAGTGAGAGAAGATTGTACTGTGACGATATGTCACTCAAAAACTCAAAACTTAAATTCTATAACTTCCCGTGCTGACATAGTAATATCAGCTATCGGCTCCCCTTTGACCTTAACCGAAGAATATTTTAACTCTCAATCTATAGTGCTTGACGTTGGTATTAGTAAACTTAGCCATAGTGACAAGATGGTAGGAGACGTTGATTTCCCAAATGTTGTAGATAAAGTACGATATATATCACCTGTTCCTGGCGGTGTTGGACCAATGACTGTTGCTTTTTTACTCAAGAACACAGTTAAAGCAGCAAGACAAAATATACTCCTATAGTAAGCTAACCCGCCAATGTTCTAGATAACCTCTATGTCATTGCTAGAAAGACCGTAGGTTGACGAAGAACTTCACTTCTGGCCTTTTGGATTGCTTCGGCGCCACTAAAGTGTCTACTCACAATGACAGATTAGAGAACAGCTTTTTTCCTTAAATTGGTACATTATATTGAATTACACTTTCACTACAAAATAAAAAATTTAGGGTATAATATATTAATCCATCATTATTACATTTACATACTTTGAAAACTTCCTGCACTTTTAATCTTAGGAACAACAGTTGTTTTCTTGGATATTGCATTAATTTTATCATGTATAAGTGCTTGTAACTTTACATCATCTTTAATATTAGCATGTTCTGCTCTTCGTTGCTTCTGTCCTATTTTTGCTAATCCGTCTTTACCTACTTCCCTATTTTCTGTTATTAATCTAACCGGATCTACATCTGCTTTTCGTTCTCCCACATCAATTCTCTTAAGTTCTTCTCCTCTTTTCTCTGCTATAGTCTTTGCTAATTCCTGCAATAGCTTTATTTGTTGAGGGGTTGATAAATTTTTTAATTCTTTATCAATATGATTTTTTTGTTCTTCAGTATCTTTTCCTAACAAATTTTTAGACAAAATTCCTGCTAATTTTGCAATATCCTCATCATTCTTTCGAGCTGGAATACTTGGCTGTCGTAATTTTAATAAATTGGCTTTAATGTTTTCAACTTGATCTACTACTACTGGACTAAAGTCACTGTTTCTTGACATAGTTTGAGATTTAGCTACAGACTCTATCCTCTCCTCTCTAATAACTTGCTGTTCTTTAGGATATGCGGGAATATCAACCTTTGATGCTACTTCTTCCCTTTTGATATTAGTAGGCATCATAGTCTCTTGTACTTTATGCGACTGTTGTTCTTCAATCTTCTGTCTAGAAGTTACGGTAAAATCAGGTGCTTCGGCAGACTCGATAGATGGTGAAATATCCACGCCGTGCTCTAGGTTTTTGGCAACTTCTTGCATCATTGCTTTATATTTTGCTTGCGTTACTGGTAAGGTATAGATTTGTCCACCATGTTCTATATAACCAATTGCATCAGGGCTATTTCCAGTAAACTTAACTGGATGTGGTGAGCTGACCTCGACAAGTTTACCATTATCATCATAGTGAGCAGTAAAGTATACAGCATTACTTGCCGCAATATTCCTACCATTCTGATCCTTGACAGCTAATGATAAATGCATCGGACCATTCTTATTCTCAAGCGTTATCGGAAAATCTATCGTTCTATAATTGCGAATTGTTACGTTAGTACCATCACTTTTTTGTACTGTATGAGGAGGATTTATCTGGTGTGTTGTCTCTATTAATGTAGCAATCTCACGACCATTTGCATCTCGTACGATCTGTTGTTTAATACCACCAGCATTTTGCGCAACTCCATCCTGCCATTCCATAGTACTGAATCTACCAGCAAACTGCGTATGAACGCTTTTATAGCCAGAAATTTCAACTTGTTCTAAAGTATGTTTTAAATTTTCATCTTTTTTTAGAAATTCACTGACTTTTTCTTTATTTTGTTCATTTTCAAAGTATGTACGAAACTTATTTAAATCATCAAGTTCTTCTGGTTTTGCTATATTATTAGTTACCAAAGCTTCCGCTATTATCTCTCTCTGCTTGGTCAATATCTGGGTTCTAATTGCTTGGGTTATAGGATCAACATTAAGATCATCAACAGAAAAAGAAGGAATATCAATCGAAGAATTATCTAATTCTATAGGTGTTTTTTCCTCATCTGGTAAGCAAAAGATGTCCTGAGTACGTTCTTGAGGTTTGGTAGCAGTAACGATTTCCTGCAACTGCTCCACATATTTCTGCCAATTTTCAGAAATTGTTCCATTCTGTATAGATTCTGCCAATTTTTCAGCAAATTTATCAAACACTTCCGATTGCACTTCTATTTTGTCAGATTCTGGCAACTCGTTTTGTTCTTCTGTATTATTTCTAATTATTTCAGCAAATCCCTCTAATATATTTTTTTTAGCATCAAAACTGACTGCACTGTCTTTTAAAGTTCCCTTTACGATTTCAAGTAAAGATTGAGCTGTTTCATCTAGATATACTGTTCCAGCACCCTTTAATGCATCCCTAACTCCCTTTATCTTATCTTTAAAATCTTCATAATACTCAAAATATTCTCTAGAATTTCTGTCTTTACTCATTCCCCCCTCATTCTTAAATGATAACTAGTATTTGATGCTAGATAATATTTTGCCTTAAAGCAACTAATTTGTTTTATTTTAGGTGTGAACAAAATTTACTATTTTTTAGCCTAATGATTGAAACCACCACATTCTTCCATGCCTACTAATGTTTTTTGTTAGTTACTCATGTATGGAACTACCCAAAAATGCAAGAAAAAAAAATAATACTTGACAGAAAAAAAGCAAATGCAGTCATGTATTCGACTTAAGGCTCAATAAAGTGCCATAGCCCTGATGGAATTCGCTAACTTACGAACTTTAACATTATCACCTTAACGACTTCATTTGAGCCTATGAGTAAAACAGTTTTTTCGTAAGCTAAGGTTTGTCTTATTCACCATCAATATTATCATCTCTCGCATATTCCTGGTAGGAATTCCTTACTTTAATTATTTTATTCCAACCGCTGATTTTTTAAAATTTAAACCTTATTTTTTTAAATTTTTAAAAAATCAGCCACCTTTATAAAAATAATTAATATTAAACTTTTAGTAACATACTTTTGTTTCACTATATGGCTGATCATTTCTCAGTACCGCAAATACTACTCTTGCTAATTTATTTGCCACCGCCACTACACTAGTATTATAACCTCGTCTCTCTTGTAGTTTAAGCATCCAATCAGTGAATTTGCTCTTATCATCTGTTACTTTATCCAGTTTCTTAGTTCTTAATACCCTAACGGTAAAAACAGACCGGGCGCCATGGATTAATAAATTACGTAAATATACATCGCCTCTTTTACTAATTCCTAGCAATCTTTCTTTCCCACCAGTTGAGTGCTGTTTTGGCACTAAACCAAGCCATGCTGATAATTGTCTACCATTTTCAAAATTTGCTGCATTGCCAATTGAGGCTGTTAATGCCGTTGCAGTTATTAAACCTAACCCTGGTATTGCCATTAATTTAGCATGGTTCTCATTATTTTTAGCAATCTGATTTAATCGTTTTTCTAAATCTATAATTCTCTTATTATTATCTCTAAATTCTTCCAGTAATAAACCAAATGTTTCTTTACTCTTATTACTCAGTTTATTGCCGTCCATAGCTGTATTTACATGGCTAATTATTTTATTTACTCCTCTTGCGTATAGTTACGCCAAATTCATGCAATAAACCCCTAATCTCATTTGCCAATGCTGTACGATTTTTTACCAATCTTTCTCGAACCCGGTGGATAGACAACACATCCTGTTGCTCTACCGATTTTATTGGCACAAATCTCATCGTAGGACGACCTACCGCTTCGCATATTGCTTCTGCATCTTTAAAATCATTTTTGTTGCTTTTAACATATGGTTTAACAAATTGTGGTGCCATCAACTTGACATCATGACCAAATTTTGTTATCTCTCTAACCCAATGATTAGAACCTCCACATGCTTCCATTCCCACTAATGATTTTGGTTGGTTAGCCATAAAATCTAAAAACTTTTCTCTTGTTAATTTTTTCTTAAAAATATTTTTTCCATATTTATTTACTGCATGCAAATGAAAAATATTTTTTGCTAAATCTATTCCTATTATGTTATATTCCATTTTAGGACTCCCTATTGTTGTTTTAATACATTAAACATTAAATCTAGAAGAATAACAACTGCTATTCATTCTGTATATAGGGTAGTTCCATACCATTATCTTACGCATGACATTTAAAAGTCACAGGAAAACATCCCGGCGGTCATTGCGAGGAGTGTGTAAGCATGACGAAACAATCCACTTCAGGTCTTTTTGATTGCTTCGTTGCCATCGCCACTGAAGTAGCTCCTCGCAATGACAAAGGAATTATATAGAACTTATTCTGGTTAGCCTGAATATTGCATGAGAAGAGGTTTATGGTATGGTTGTATGAATTTTGAAAATTAAAAATTAGCAAAGTAGAGAAAAGGGGGTAAAAATGCTCTAAAATCGATAATTTTCTGATTTTAGATAAAATCCCCCCTTACCCCATTTTATCTAAGCACCGGGAACAGTGCTAATTTAGCTCATTCTAGAGCTAAAACCTGCAATATATCATTCCATATATGTTGATAAGGATATGAAGAAGATAGCAGAAACTTGATACGTCTGCTATTGCGAATAATTACTGCTCCGATTTTGAACAATTTCAAACGTATCGTTCCTACCTGTGCTTTAGCTAATTCAGTACCCTGCAAAAACTTGTCACGTATATATTCTACTAATGTATAGGCAAGGCTCGATAAAATTAGTCTGAGTTGATTAGCCCACCATTTATGGCATGAAGTGCGATCGGCAAACAGCTCTAACTGTTGCTCTTTTATACGATTTTCCATATCTCCACGCATACAGTAAATTTTATCATATAAATCTTCTAGCTTACCTGATAGATTAGACACTGTTAACAAAGCTTATTTAATTGATGAATTAATGGATTTTTTAGCGAAAATTAATAAGATTTTTGCTGGAATAGTGTACCTATTTCAAAAAAATCTTATAATTTGCAGCAAAAAAGACTTTATTCACCAACTAAATAAGCTTTGTTAACAGCAATTATCTTTTATCTAAATTTTCAAAAAAATAAAAATATTTATCTAAATAACAAAACAACGTTTTTGTTGAATAAGTTTATGGCATACTTCAAGTAGTTTACGCATACATGCAACTATAGCAACCTTTTTAGGTTTAAAATTGTTAACAAGCCTATCATATAAAGCTTTCAAATATTGAAAACCATTTTTGACACCGTTTTTACCAGCCAATACCGCCATATATAAAGCATCTCGTGGTATTTTTCTGCCACCTCTAATAAATCTTCGTCCTTGCTTATTACCACTATCACGGGCATAAGGAGCTATCCCTACAATTGCTGACAATTCATTACTACTATAATTTTTATTCCCTAATTCAGGTAAAAAACTAATTAGTTTTTTAGCTACGCATTTACCAATACCAGGCACACTCTCTACGTGTTTAGTCCCAGGGAGTGGAGGTTAGGGTTAATAATAAATTTATTTGGATCAGATGTCCATGTTTTTATGATAAATTCATAAGGAGTTAAACCTTTAAGAGCTTTAAGTCTTTTTGCGAAATTGTAGGCATTGATAAAATCATATAAATGTTGTTTAAGTTGCTGATGATTGTCATAATAAAAACGTTTAACAGTTGCCTCTTTAATAGTACGATTCATACGTTCTACCTGTCCATTAGTCCATGGATGATTAACTTTTGTTAGCCTGTGTTCAATATTGTATTCATAGCAAATACGATCAAAAATATGCATCCAAGCATGCTTATCTACTGTTCTGTTAGTAAATTGAATACCATTATCTGTCAAAATAGTATGAATTTTATAAGGTATAGCTTTAATTAAATTACGAAGAAATTGTGCTGTTTCTGTCTTGGTACATCTTGGTAAAAGTTCTACATACACAAACTTTGAAGTGCGATCAATAGCAACAAATAGATAGAGTTTACCTTCTTCTGTTTTGACTTCAGCAATATCTATATGGAAATAACCAATTGGATAAAGTTTAAACTTCTTCTTGGTTTTGTTATTTCCTTTTACTTCCGGTAACCTACTAACATTATGGCGTTGAAGAAGTCTATGTAAAGAAGATCTAGTAAGCTTGGGAATACTAACTTGTAAAGCATATAAGCAATCATCTAAAGATAATAAAGTGTGTTTACGAAATGCTATACACATAGCTTCTTCTTCAGAAGTTAATACTGTAGAAGATGGTTCTTTGGGACCCATACAAGTATCTTGTAATGTAGTTCGTTTCTTCCACTTAGCAACTGTTTTAGGATTAATAGAATATTTTCTTGCTAAAGTCTTTAAGCTCTCTTGACTATTTTGGATTGCGAAACGTATTGCCTCTGTCGTTTTGGCACAGCCGTGTAATATTTGTCCCATAATTCCTCTCTTGATGGTAATTCTTTATAATATACAACATTACACCCTGGGACTAAACACCTAATATTTTTACCTTCTCTTTCAACTCTTCTGACTCATCTATTACTTCACTTAATTTTTTATCAAGCTCAGCTATTTCATTCTGTAAAAATTTAATGAGCTTTTCTATACTCTCTTTATCAATACCATCAATACTATGATGTAGCCTCTTCTTTTCATTGCTAAGCATTAATACTAAATCTTCTCGCCTTTGCTGATATCTCTTCAAAGTATCGGATTCAACTTGATATAAATAATTAGCTGAAAGCTGCATCTTATCGCCATAATATGCTAATTTAAATGCGTCCTTCTTATCAGTTTTACACAAATTCACCGATTTACTAAATGAATTAAAGCTATATGTATTGACTTTATGTACCTGTTGTTTATTATTATACAATTTTTGGCAAATATCCGCTTCATAACCTCCAGTAGGTTCACATACTATTAGCTTAATTTCTTGTTCTTTTGTTAATTTTATCAGTTCTTCATGCCCTAACTTATCGTTGGAAAAACGATTATATATCGGTTTATTGTTAGACTCATATAAACATATATCTAACCATTTTTTACTTACATCTAGACCTATTATTTTACTCATGATATAATCTCCTTCATCTTATTGTGCAAGGCTGCTGTTTCCAGCACCTTCTGCAATTTGTTCAAAGCAAACTTTGTAAGAGGGTACTTATTCTGTTTACGACTATTTCAGTCCAGTGTCTATCAAGTCACCCTCTTACAATTACTTATATCATAATTTAAAGATATAAGTGTCTAGCTTGGTGTTGGATGTTTAGTAGTAGTAATGCAAATTTCATAAAGTTAGAGAATTCAAGAGGAAAGAAGGTCTTAAGCAATAGCGTATTTGGTGAAAGAGATAAGATAATAGATTTTTAATTGCTTTTAAACCACCCTAGTTGAATTTATATAAAATAATTATGGAAATACAAACAATTCAATGCTATAAGTGAGTTGTGCTATGGTCATGTGATCACAGCTGTAAAAAGTTACAAAGGAAAGGACTTTTAGTAAGATTTCGTAGATAAAAAGTATAATGTCTTTGATAAAATTTTTCTCAATGAACAAAGTAAATTATACTAGTCGGTTTATCTTTTAACTAACACTTGATTATATCTACTTAATTTTACCTATGAAAGCCCTCCAAAACGGCTTCCTTTTCTAACTTTCAACAGCTGTGGTCACATGACTTGGAGAGGTGGCCGAGAGGCTGAAGGCGACGGTTTGCTAAACCGTTATACGGGTTAACCGTATCGAGGGTTCGAATCCCTCTCTCTCCGCCAAATGGGACAATTGGTTAATTTTGCTAGTTCTGTGAAGGGGAAAGCCAAGGTGTACTTTAGGTTTGAACCATTAAGATTTAGGTTCGCAAACATAAAACTTAATAATTCCCGTTTTTCAGCTACCGTCGAATCCCTAAAAGTTTCATAGGCATTTGTAGTAATAATTATCAGGTCTACAAGCTTTTTTGATAATTTGTCATCTATCTTGTCATAACTCTTAATTAATTCAGTTAATTCAACAGTTGCTTTTCGTCCTATATTATCACCCAACCAGCCAAATACTACAGCTCCAATAGGTCGGAAAACAAAGGTAGAACAAAAAGCAAATGCCCTCATTAGCGAGGTTGTTTTAGGATCCGTTGGTTCAAAAAATAACTCATTAAGCAATGCCGCCATATGGATATACAACATCAAGTCAAAATATTCTAGGAATGTTCCTACTGATAGTAAACCAACGGCTTCTTTTTGTTCTCTTGTCAAGCTAGTTTGCTGATTAGGGGTAATCCTAGTATTTTCTTGAACAGTTCCGCTCATAATTGACTCAACTAATTATTTTTTTCGGCTAACCAACCAATAGGATAATTCCCACACTCTTTTGCCAATTTGTCAAAATAAAATAGCCCATAGGCAAAACCGATAATTACAGGAATCATAATAAACCATAATCCATAATTGCCAAAATGGTCAACAAGATATACAAAACCAAAAGAGGTAATAACAGTCATTAAAGCTCGAGATATAGCAAATATCATGCTAACACAGGTAAAACGCTTAAATACCGGAAAGCTTTTATAACAAATGGGAAGAGTAGGACTTAAGCATTTCTTCCATAAAATCATACAAAATTGAATTAGAAATAACTGGTAAGGAGCATTAACATTATTCAATAAATATGGACAAAATATGATAAAAATAGAACTTATGATCAGTATAATTTTCATGATTAATAATGGATATATTTTTAAACTTAAATAACATAATATTAATGTGATTGAGAGTTCCACTAGACAAACAACAAAATTATGCTGAACAACCTCAGCCATTGTATAACCAAAGTTAGTTTTTAAAATATTACCGCAATATATGTAAATAAAATAAAAACATATCGGAAAAGCACATTGTAAGAAAAAGAAAGCTATTATTGTTTTGTTATTAACTTTTTCTTGCCATGCGGGATGCTCTTTTAAGCTAACTGTATCGGTATTAGTTTTTTCAAAGATTTTTTTGATTCGACGTTTAGCATCAGCAAATTCCGGTGTTTCTCGTAAGGTTGTTCTAGCTACAGAGCCAACCAATGCAATTGCTGCACCAATCCAAAATGCTAGACGCCAATTAAATCCATGTGAAGTGACAAGTGAGGCAATACCTAAAGCAGCTATCTCTCCTAGTCCTCCAAAAGCCCCTATCAATACCACACTTGCATATTGAGCTGGTGGTTTAATTGTTTCCGTTAAATAAAGATCTGCCCCTATCACCTCTCCCATAGAAGATATACCTTGAGCAGCACGACAGATAGTCACTATCCAAGCTGCCGTAACCCCTATCTGAGCATAAGTAGGTAGATTAGCTATCACCAAACATGACACAGCCATGATAAAAGTTGTAATGATCACTGTTGATTTTCGTCCTATATTATCACCTAACCAACCAAATATTACTGCCCCAACAGGTCGGAAAACACAGGAAGAACAAAAAGCAAATGCCATCATTAAAGAAGTTGTGTGAGGATCAGTAGGCTCAAAAAATAACTCATTAAGAAAAGCTGCCATATGGATATATAGCATTAAGTCAAAATATTCTAGGAATGTTCCTATTGATAGTAATCCTAAAGCTTCTTTTTGTTCTTTTGTCAGGCTAGTCTGCTGATTAGGGGTAATCCTAGTATTTTCTTGAACAGGTTCACTCATAGCTAACTCAAGTAATTGTTTTTTTTTCGGCTAACCAACCAATAGGATAATTCCCACACTCTTTTACCAATTTTTCAAAATAACGTAGCCCATAGGCAGAGCCAATAATTAGAGGAATCATAATAACCCATAATCCCCAATTGCCAAAATTATCAGAAAGGTAGGTAAAAGCAAAAGCAGTGACTATATACATCAAAGATCGAGATATAGCAAATGTAATGCTAACACAGGTAAAACGTTTAAAAACCGGAAAGCTTTTATAAAGAATGGGAAGAGCAGGTCCCACACATTCATGCAATAAAGATATAACAAATTGAATCGGAAATAATTGGTAAGGAGCATTAACATTATTCAATAAATATGGACAAAATATGATAAAAATAGAACATATAATTAGTGCAATTTTTACGATTAATAATGGATATATTTTTAAACTTAAGTAACATAATATTGATATGGTTAAGAACTCTACTAGACAGACAATAAAATTATGCTGAATAACCTCAGCCATTGTATAATTAAAGGTATTTTTTAAAATATTGCTACAATATATATAAATGAAATAAAAACATACTGGTCCAGCACATTGTAATAAAAAGAAAGCTATGATGGTTTTTTTATTAACTTTCTCTTGCCATGCGGGGTGGTTTGTTAAGCTAGCTGTATCGGTATTAGTTTTTTCAAAGATTCTTTTGAGTCGACGTTTGGCATCAGCAAATTCTGGCGTTTCTCGCAAGGTTGTTCTAGCAATAGAACCAATCACTGCCACTGCCGCACCAAGCCAAAATGCCAGACGCCAGTTAAAACCATGCGAAGTGACAAGTGAGGCAATTCCTAAAGCCCCTAATCCTCCCAAGGAACCACAAACCGACATTAATCCGACACTTGCATATTGGACTGGTGGTTTAATCGTTTCCGTTAAATAAAGTTCTTCCCCTGTTATTTCTCCCATAGAAGATACACCTTGTACAGCCCGACAAATGGTCACTATCCAAGTAGCTGTTATCCCTATCTGAGCATAAGTAGGTAGATTAGCCATTACTAGACATGAGCTAGCCATTATAAAAGTTGTGATGATCACTGTTGATTTACGCCCTATATTATCGCCCAACCAGCCAAATAATACTGCTCCAATGGGTCGAAAAACAAAGGTAGAACAAAAAGCAAATGCCATCATTAATGAGGTTGTGTGAGGATCAGTTGGTTCAAAAAATAACTCATTAAGAAATGCTGCCATATGGACATATAACATCAAGTCAAAATACTCAAGGAATGTTCCAATTGAAAGCAATCCAACAGCTTCTTTTTGTTCTTTTGTCAGGCTAGTCTGCTGATTAGGGATAATCCTAGCATTTTCTTGAACAGCTTCGCTCATAGTAGTTGACCTGATTTTGTTGTTGATGTTGGATAATCCATATTTCTCCAGTTATTAATTTTATTAAACATAATTTCTATTGTGTCATTTCGACCCCACGTCATTGAGAGGAAGACCGTAGGTCAACGAAGCAATCCAGTAGATGTGGATTGCCACTACACTCACGTGGTCTCGCAAGGACGGTTTGAATATTAATAACTTATTTGGGTTAGATTTATTATTTTTATTAGGTTATATCGAATAAATATAACAGATTTTTATTCTCCACTAATAGCTGTTCTCATTATTTCTGCAGAATTGCTTATTTTTTTCATTCTTCAATGCATTATAGCTAACCCGTTAATGTTTTAGATAGCCTCTCCGTCATTGCGAGGAGCTACTTTAGTAGTGACGAAGCAACCCAAACTGCTATTAGCGAAACCACGTAGTGGTTGTGGCAATCCACATTTACTAGATTGCTTCGTTGACCTACGGTCTTCCTCGCAATGACGTTACTCTATTTAAAACCCTTTCCTCTTCTAACTTTCAACAGTTGTAGTATTGTTGCCCCTACACCAATTGGCATAGGGGTGATTTATTATAAACTTTGATACTACATAATGTCACAACACATATGAAGCTCAGTCGTCTTTCCAGCTAGCACTATACCTTCTTCTTCCGAGTCAGACGTATCAGGACAAGTTTCGTACGAAGTATCATGCCGGGAAGAAGATGCCCCCTGACCTGCGTGAGATTGCCCACAATACAATTCTAATTGTTTATCAGCCCAAACTGCAGCAGACAAAGAAATTTCTGCATCCTTGTTTGGATATTTTGTGGTAATGACTTTAATAGCCTCAAGCCATTTTTTAGCTTCCGAATCAACATCTTTATGATCTCGTTGAGGCAGCAATTCTTTGCAAGATGGATCGCCTAATTTAGCTCCAATAGATACGTAAAGTTTATCCTTATATTCACTCTTTTCTACTCCTAAACCTTCGCGATAAAGGTAAGCAAGCCCAGCAGCAGATTCTGCTTTTCCAAAAAGTAAGGATTCGTTCCAACATCTAGCAACTGCTTTGTACCCACCAATCACTTGAGGTACTAAACCAACCTGTTCTTTTGCACCTTCCGCCTTGTCAAATTGTTCAGAAGCATAATTATATAAATTATTACTAGTGCGTAATGTAGTTTTATTTTAGTCTAAATATCTTTTTGGAGAGTCTTTCGATTTTGCCATAATTTACCTATTATTTAATGATTACCTTTGTTTGTCACCTTTGTGTAGAGTAGTAAATTTGGGATTAGGAGTTGACACAGGTTTTAGAGAAGCAGGCTTTGCCTCAGATAATCCCTTAGTAATATGCTGTTCTAAGTGCTTTTCTGATACTTGATTCATTATTTCAACTTGGTCATCATATCCTAATCCTTGTATCATTTTATCTCCAAGCTTACGTGATTCGTCTTTAAGAGTTTTATTAAGATTGGTTGTTGGTGTTTTATCTTGGTCAATAGTTTTAGAATCTTGTGGTGTTTTATCATTTGCTACTTCAGTTAGCTTAGAGGGGGAAGATGGTACGTTAGTTCCTGCTATTTCAGGTTCTAAATTTTCTGCATTTTTAGTTTTATTGGTAACTTCACTACGCAGCAATGTGTCATTAACTACTCCATTGCCAGCAATAGCCTCTTCTTGATTTTTAAGTAAAGTAGTAAATTTACTTAATTTCTTATGTTTATCAGGATCTGTCTGTTGTAATTGTTTAACTAACTCATCAAGATCATTAAATTCCTTATCTTCATTTTTATCCGCCTCTATCTTCTGAACCTTAGCATCCATCTCATCTTTCTGCTTTTGAGCTTGTTCCACAACTGGAGCAAAATCTGTAATTTTCTTATCCTGATGTTTTATTTTTTGCGTTACTGCTTCAAGCACACTTGGTGAATGGATTTCTTTCGGTTTTTGTTTCTCTTTCTCAGCTTCCTTTTCTAACCTTACCTTCTCTGCTCTTAATTTTTTATCGTGCTTCATTACTCCATCGTAATGTTCATTTATTTTATCACGATGCTCAAGTAAATTTTTATATTCTGTATTTTGTTGTTTAATCTGCTCTTCGCTCTTTACCAGTTTTTGCAGTTTACTTTCTACATCTTTGCCATCTTTAAGATCTTTAACCACATCACGCAATTGATTGGTCTCGCTTTTCCTTGCGGTCAAATATGCATCAGCATTTTTGTTAAACTCTATATGTTGTTCTTTTAATTTTATGCTCTCTTGATGAAACTGTGCTGATTGCTCAGCTTCTAGCCTTTCAGCCTCCTTTTCTAAAAACTCTATTTGTTCTTGTAACTTAGTTCTAGCTGCCCCGGCTTCCTCCTCTTGCCTGTAATTAATCATTTGTTCAGCACGCTGCTCTTCCTTGGCAACAGCAGCTTGTAAAGATTCTAAACTTTTTAGTATTTCCGCTGGAAGATTACTAGCCAACAAACTGCTTATGGCACTATTGAGTCTTGCTAGCTCAGCCGGGTTAGTAGTATGCAGCTGAGATTTGATGTCATTAATAACATTCTCAAACTGACTAACATAAGCAGAGTCTCCTTTGCTCATATTCCCATCATCAAAATCATCAGCCATGTTATATTTTGCCATATTATTGGGTTGGTTTACGTTGCCATATTTTAATTAGAATCAATTCTAAAATAATAGTCAACTAATTTTTTTAGTTAAAAATATTTATTTTTCATTAACTAACACAATACCCAATATTCTACTCATATGCTGTACGATTTTGATAATCAACATCTCTTTGATCTCAGCCTATATTTTTACCAATATCTCTTTTTCCCTTCTAATTCTGTTTATAGAACCGTGATATTGTTACAACCAAAATTTATTATTTCAATTTTCTGTATTATTTTTTCTTGCTATTAATTAATCAAATATATCAAAATACTATTTTAGTATTAATAAATATTAAGGTGAAGAGATGATAGGGGATCAATCGGAACAAAAAAGTTTAACAATGGAACAAAAAGAAGCAGTTGGACTATTATCAATTGGAACATTTTTAGAATATTTTGATCTGATGTTATACGTTCATATGGCTGTACTTCTTAATGAGTTGTTTTTTCCAATTGCTGATCAGCATACTACAGCAATTTACTCTGCTACAGCTTTTTGCTCTACATTTATTTTTAGACCTGTTGGAGCATTAATTTTTGGTTATATTGGGGATACAATAGGACGTAAATCAACTATTATTATTACAACCTTCATGATGTCAATTTCTTGTGTTGTCATGGCTAATTTACCAACTTATGAACAAATAGGAGTGGCTGCCGCTTGGCTATTAACAATATGCCGAATTATTCAAGGAATATCTTCTATGGGAGAGATAGTGGGAGCAGAGCTTTATTTGATTGAAATCACGAAACCACCAATACAATATCCGACTGTTGCATTAATTGGAGTATTCGGTGCTGTAGGACCAGCTGCTGCTTTAGGTATAGCAACCCTTGTTACTTCTCATGGCTTTAATTGGCGGATAGCTTTTTGGATTGGTGCAGGAATTGCACTTATTGGATCTGTGGCAAGGTCAGCTCTTAGAGAAACGCCAGAGTTTGCTGATGCTAACCGTCAATTACAAAGAACTATTGCTAAGGTTTCGAATATTATCACTATAGATCAGAGAAAAGTGGAGGATAATCCTATAAGGAAAGAAAAAAGTAACAATACAACTATCCTGTCTGTGTTTCTAATAGGATGCGGTTGGCCAGTATGTTTCTATATTATCTACGTTTATTGTGGTAGTATTCTAAAAACCTCCTTTGGATATAATTCTGCACAGATTATTCACCATAATTTTATTATTTCAATTGTACAATTATGTTGGTTTGCAATATTAGCGTATTTAAGTTACTACATTCATCCATTAAAGATTCTTAAGGTTTTTGCCATAATATTTACCTCTTTTATTTTAGTTTGTCCTTAATTACTCACCCACCTTAATAGTCCGTTTGAGTTGTTATTACTTCAATCTTTTGCTATTCTTTGTGTTATTGGTGAATTACCAGCAGGCCCTGTTCTGTATAGACATTTTCCTATCTTTAAACGATTTAGTTGTGCTAGTCTTACATTTGCTTTATCACGCGCTGTAATGTATGTTATTACTTCTTTTGGAGTAGTATATTTAACAGAATATTTTGGTCATTGGGGGTTATTAATTTTAATGATTCCAGTTATTTTAGGGTATGTGTTTGGATTATTGCATCTAGAAAAATTGGAGAAAGTGACTGGGAATTATCGATAAAAGTATTATACAGATTATGTTCAACAAACTGTAGCATAGATAAAGTCTTCTGTGATATAGATAAATTTTGATAACATAAAGCTACTAACTTTTGCGTTATTATTGGTATTCTTAAATACATAGAAACGATTATAAATTCTTCCATTGTCTCTTGAATTACCTTCTTTATTTTCTCCGGTGATTTAGCTCCTAGCGTTTCTAAATTATGAATCCGATCAAAAATTTTAATCAGTGCTACATCATATTTTTTTTGTTGAAATAATATATTTAATGTTTCCGCCGAGCTAATCTTGCCATGAGGTTTGACCCTAGTTAGGTCTTGCACTTGACTAGCAACCTGATCCCCAAAAACATAGAAAATCATCTTTTCGGTCAGCTGTGTATCTTCAATGGTGTCGTGCAGTAATGCGGTAACAATCATGTCTGTTCTGAAATATTTTGGAATTCTTAGTGCTGTGTACTGGGCAACCATATATGCTACCTCTATTGGATGGGAATAATACGGCTCGCCGGACTGCCTCATTTGACTGCCATGATATTTTTTAGCATAGTAGATGCCTTTTTTTACTACATCAATATCTATTGGTTGCTTTACTTTTGTATTTAACAAAATTAATTCATTAATCAACCTTTCAGCATATTCACAAGACTGGTATATTGAATTATTACAATAGTTATTAGTATCTCCCATAAGAAACCATAATGCTCTAATTATAAAGTCATTATAAACTATAATTTTTACTACTTAAAGCATTTATTACTTTTTATTTTTAAAAATATGCATATTTTCTAATCTTGTTGTATAAATTACAGTTTCATATCCATAAAGACAATATCCAATAATTCACCGGCATGGGATATGGTTTTGATAGTTAATAGCTCCTTAATTTCGTGTGGTATTTTAGCCAGATATCTTTTATTACTTTAGGGAATTATTACTTAATGATGCCAATTAAGAGCTAAATTTGCATAATTTGGCATTCTTGTAGTATTTTAGCAATATACTTTTTCTATCAGTATGGTATCATAAGGAGGCAAAATTATTGGTATTATAGTGAAACCTATTGAATTAGGTGATATGAATAGGAATAATCTTTAAGAAATTATCGCTGCATCCTTGTCGCCTAATATAAAGGGTTTCACTATATTAAAGTTTTATAACTAATTAGAAAATCAATAATCTTTACAATAGATTTAATTTAAATTAATATATAGTTTTTTGTAGTTTGATTGCTAAACCATTGTAAATAAAATATTTAATAGAAGGTATAAAATGCTAGAACATAACTCAGATCAAGAAGATACATGGCGTAATGAATTAGGAGAAACATACGAAGAACAGGAAAGTCTTTTAGATCGGGAAGAATCTGTCAGAAAACGCAATGCCATTATATTTGTTTTTATTCCTATGCTAATTGGATTCCTAACATTTACTTATTTTTTCCTTAACTCAATAGAAGAAAAGAACAAACTGAGGAATCAACAACAATCAACTATTAGCGATAGTCAAAATACCAAGAAAGAAAATAATTGAAAAAAGTTAGGAAATAGAGGGAACGTTTGCTAACCTGAATATTGCATGAGAAGAGGTTTATGGTATGGTTGTATGAATTTTGAAAATTAAAAATTAGCAAAGTAGAGAAAAGGGGGTAAAAATGCTCTAAAATCGATAATTTTCTGATTTTAGATAAAATCCCCCCTTACCCCATTTTATCTAAGCACCGGGAACAGTGCTAATTTAGCTCATTCTAGAGCTAAAACCTGCAATATATCATTCCATATATGTTGATAAGGATATGAAGAAGATAGCAGAAACTTGATACGTCTGCTATTGCGAATAATTACTGCTCCGATTTTGAACAATTTCAAACGTATCGTTCCTACCTGTGCTTTAGCTAATTCAGTACCCTGCAAAAACTTGTCACGTATATATTCTACTAATGTATAGGCAAGGCTCGATAAAATTAGTCTGAGTTGATTAGCCCACCATTTATGGCATGAAGTGCGATCGGCAAACAGCTCTAACTGTTGCTCTTTTATACGATTTTCCATATCTCCACGCATACAGTGTCTAGGTTACTATATATCTTGGATTCTCGCCAAGGCTAGTTACTTCCGCTTTTCCAACTATCTTACGTTGACAAGTCCAGCTATCTGCTTGATAGTTAAATTCACTAAAAAAACGTTGCTTTTCTTGGGTAGCTGCAAAGGCTTGGGTTGATTGTTTCATAGTGGGTTCAAGCAGCTTGTTGAGTCTAGTATTTTGTGCTATCCCAACTATATATTTTACATTATTTTCATCGCACCAATCCAGCATCTGATGGCGACAAAATCCACCATCTCCACGAAAAACAATCTCTACCTCAGGCCATGATTGACGAAAACGCTTTACTAGTAACGATAATATTGCCCAGCTATGCTTTGCTTGCTCTTGCTTTGAGTTGCGGAGATAACTTACTAAGAGCTTTTTTCCACAAAAAACATATAAAGGTAGAAAGCAATTATGACGATAATATCCATGATAAAACTTACCCTCTTGATTGCCATGAATTTCATCATCAGCCTAAACATTGGTATACTACGCACCATGTAACAAAATATAAGAAACTGGCTCTGTACCACACTTCAGCGTAGTACCCCTTTTAACAATAATCATTCATTAAGTAACAGATGTATTATTTGCTATATTTCTATAAAATAAAGTAACCAAGCTAATTATTAAGAACAATAATCGTCGATGCCATTGGTGCGTTGATCACAGCCCGTTCATCAGCATGGTTTTGGAGTTTTGGTAACATCATTGATGGCATCATACACAAATATTTAAGTGTATGAGAGACCTCGTTTAGAAGAGTAATTCTATTGCCCCTCCAACTTAAAATTAGCTTGGCTTAACAATATTCTACAAAAAGGAGGTGAAATGGTAAAGGAAAATAATGATAAACAGAAATTGGAAATAATGAATCCTAATGCAGCAGGGATTGATATCGGCTCTAGAGAACATTATGTTTGTGTACCAGTTGGCAGAGATAAAGAAGTTGTTAAAAAATTTGCTGCTTTTACTAGTGATTTAAAAGAAATGGTAAATTGGTTAAAAGAATGTAAGATTAAGACGATAGCCATGGAATCAACAGGTGTATATTGGATACCGGTGTTTCAAATATTAGAGACTAATGGGTTTGAGGTTAAATTAGTTAATGCCCGTTATGCAAAAAATGTCCCTGGACGTAAGACAGATGTGAAAGATTGTCAGTGGTTACAAAGGTTACATAGCTATGGTTTATTAAACGGTTCATTTCGTCCTAATAACCAAATATGCGTATTGCGTAGTTATCTAAGGCAAAGAGATAGATTAATAAAAAGTAGTAGAATTCATATTAATCGTATGCAAAAAGCCCTTAATGAAATGAATATCCAATTACATCATGTAATTAGTGACATCACTGGTATTAGTGGAATGAAGATAATTAAAGCTATTATAGTTGGAGAAAGAGACGCTAAAAAGTTAGCTGAATTTAAAGATTATCGTATTAAGAGCAACAGTGAAACTATCATTAAGGCATTAGAGGGAGATTATAGAAAAGAACAGCTTGCTATCCTAAAGCAAGAGTTAGAGTTATATGAATTCTATCTCACTAAAATAGAAGAATGTGATAAATCAATCAAAGAATGTTACGAGGAATTTGATAAATATAATGGCGATGCTATTTTAGAGGGAAATGATAAAAAGCGTAAAGTAAGCAAAAATGCCCCTAAAACATTTGATTTGAGACAATCTTTATATAATGTATCAGGGATAGATTTTAGCAAAATACCAGGATTTGATGTATTAACCGTGCAAACAATGATAGCGGAAGTAGGTTTAGATATGAGTAAATGGAAGACAGAAAAGCATTTTACTTCATGGCTTGGTCTTAGCCCTAATAATCAAATTACTGGTGGAAAAGTTTTTAAAACAAGAACCAAGAAAGTAATTAATAAAGCAAGCATAGCACTTCGAATGTCTGCTTTGAGTTTAGGGAAAGGGAAATCGGCACTAGCTGGTTATTATAGACGGATGAAAAACAAGATTGGGTCACCAAAAGCCATTACTGCTACTGCAAGAAAATTAGCATGTTTATTTTATCGGTTACTAAAATACGGTCAGGATTATGTAGAGCAAGGAATTGAAGCATATGAAAAGCAATATCAGGAAAAAATGATAGAAAATTTAAGAAAACAAGCGGTAAAGCTAGGTTTTGAGCTGGTTACAATAGAACCTTGCTAAAATACTTTTTAGCAGTTTCTTAGAAGAAGAAGAAGGTTACCGTGGTCAGGAGAAAATAATTAAAGTAAGGAATTCCTACCAAGGAATATGTGAGAGATGATAATATTGATGGTGAATAAGACAAACCTTAGCTTACGAAAAAACTGGTATCTTCATAGGCTCATAGAAGCCGTCGCAATGATAATGTTAAAGTTCGTAAGTTAGCGAATTCCATCAAGGCTAAGGCACTTTATTGAGCCTTAAGTCGAATACATGAGTGCATTTGCTTTTTTTCTGTCAAGTATTATTTTTTCTTGCATTTTTGGGTAGTTCCATACATGACGCTAGGCTGTTTTCCCTGTGACTTTAAATACCATGCGTAAGGTAATAAAAAAGTAAAATAAATAATGGTAATAATAATAAAAGTATAATACGATGTAGAAACAACAATTAATATCAACAATAAAACAATGAGGATAATAATGTCTAAATCTAGAGAAGAAATAATTGTAGAGATGCAGCAGAAAGCTGCAGAATTGGTTAAAACTTGTTCTGCTAATAATGTGGTAGGACCGAAAGGAGAGCCTAAGCGCGCTGCAGTTGAGGAGTACCTATCCTATTTCAACGAAGAGATAAACGAGTATTTTAAGAGCAAAGAAGTATCGGTAGATCTATTATTAGATACTGTATATATTATGCAAGTATTAGCAAGCTGTCGTATGTACTACGACCATAATGGAGAAAAAGCTCGGGAAATATTACTTAGCTCTAAAAAATTGGCAGAGCAGTATGTATTAAATAAGAGTGCTGTTCCATTTGATTTTAATAGTTAGCCAGCAGAGGTATTGGAAGCGCTTCGTGTAGCTAAAGATTTACCGGAAATGTATACAGGTATAATCTACTTACTAGGTAGAACTTATATGTATCAAGGAGATAAGGTTGATGGCGAGAAATATTTTGAATTATCCGAATATTTAGGAAAGAAATTAGAGCTTTTTGAGGGATGTTTAAGCGCCAGGAGTGGGCTTCAGATAATACTAAAAGAGGAAGCAGAGAAGGATATAAAAAATGGAGATTACCAGCAAGCATTAGAAAAAATAAATAAAGTTATAGAGAAATATAAAGAATTAAGAGATTCTAGTATAGAATGTAAGGAGGGGTATAAACCTGGTACAGAAGAAGGATATGAGAAGTATAATTTGGTTGTACCAGCTCAAGATGCTTATAATAAAGCAGAGTGTGATGAACAATTAGCAAAATGCTTATCTATAAAATTTGACGCTCTTCCAAAAGGAGAATATTCAGGATATGTACAGGAAATAGCCGATCAATTTGTTGGGAAGGATGAATCGTCTGCTCTATTGAAAATGTTAGTTAATCCAAGGAAGGATGCTTCTATAAAGAATACTTTAGGGCAAATATTAATAAAGCTATATGACCGAGGGGTAGATATTGGTGAACTCAAGGCTAAGTTAAGTGAATGTTTAAAGCTAACAGAAGAAGATGATTTGAATTTTATTAAGCAGATATTTACTTTAGCAGAAGCAAAAACCACAGGTAATGATTTTACCAAAGCAGATGCCAATGACGGTTTAGTAATGGTCTATCAAAGACTTGGAGAAGTGGAAGAAGCATCAAAACACAAAATAGCTAGGGATGAAATAAATAAAGCATTAAAGAGAGACGTTAAATATGAAAGTGATACATATAAAATTGATGCATCTGAAAGTGACGTTAAACTTGGAAGTATAGACACAGTGCAATTAACAAAAGATTTGCCAGTAAATCTAGAAGAAAGTACAAAAGTAGACCTGCTGGGAGGCGAACCTGATCATTCTGATATTGGATAATAAATTATAGACAGAAGAAGCAAGAGGCATTTGAATTCAAAGTTCAAATGCCTCTCAAGCTTGGGGTATTTTTAATTAAATATCAGGTTAACGAATGTAATTAGAGCTAAAATATGTGGCTAAAATATCTTACATATATAACATTATTAATTAGTGTTTTATCATTATGGCTTCCTGTCAAAGGAAAATTTAAGCCATGGCAGTTATTTCTGTCTATTTCTTTAATATTGTCCTTTGTCAGTAATATAGCTAACCTGATTGCTATTTTAGCGATTTCGTTGTTTTGTTATTTAGTATTTTCGTATCATAAATCTTCTACTAAACGGAAATGTGCCTTATGGGCTGTAGTGTTCATATTTGGAGCGGCTTTAGAGCTGCATTTAGTGCCAGGATTTAATAATTTATTAGTTTTAGATAAAATACAATTTACTCCCGATGCTTTGCCGTTTACGCTATATCTAAACTTAGATAAAACAATTGTAGGATTAATTATTATAGGCTTAACTTTAGATTTAGCATCTACTCGCAACGAATGGAAAATATTACTCTCACAAGTTTTTTATAGATTACCCATTGTTATATCAGTAATGGTATTGTTATCTATTGCATTTGGGTACATCAAATTTGCTCCAAAGATACCACAAGATTTATGGATATGGGTAATCAGTAATTTATTCTTTACCTGTGTTGCTGAGGAGGGGTTATTTAGAGGGTTTTTCCAGGAGGCATTAAGTCAGTTAAAATATAAATATTCTGAGAATATAGCAGTGCTAATACCTGCAGTTTTATTTGGGGGGATGCACTATCTAGGAGGATTAAAATATGTGATTTTAGCCACAATAGCTGGAATTTTATATGGTTGGATATATAAAGTAACGAAAAGAATCGAAGCAAGTATAATTGCTCATTTTATGCTTAATTTAACTCATATTTTATTTTTTACTTATCCAGCTATCAATAAGCTTTAAAAAATGACCAAGTTAATAACAATTATATCAGTAACTGCTGCAAGTTTGAACATAATCATTAGACTTAAAAAATAAATCAAATTGCCACTATTATACCATCCAATTAGTAAATTAACCAACAACTCTATTAGAGATTTAGACACTGTTAACAAAGTCTAATGTAATTTCCAAAATGGGAAGCAAAATATATTGCCCTAAAAGTACAAGTTTTTATTGCTTAAAGGTAAGTAAAACTTTATATTTACATAATATTTGTGTTTTAATTTAACTTAGAAGAATATAATATCCAAACTATGCATAATGTCCTTATCATCCTAGTCTCATTATTGTTAATATCATGCTCAGAAGAAGGTGATAAATCTAATGATAAAAACAAGCAACTTGGTAATAAGACTGAGCTGACTCAGGAAAAAACACCAACAGAAGAAAATAATGACAACATTGCTAATGAACCATTGAACATAATAGTAGACCAACAAGACCCTAACCGTACAACTTCAACTAATACGGATAAGCCTATAGACACGACAACGAATTCTGTAAAAACTGAATCTGCTGATATAAAGACCGATGTACAGGTTGTTAGTCCACAACAGATGCCTTACAAGCCAACGTTCAATGTTAGCCGAAATGATATAGTCCTTGGTAATATTAAGGCAAATGTAGTGGTAGTTGAGTATTTTTCTCCAACTTGCCCACACTGTGCCTATTATCATGACACAATTCTACCGAAACTTAAAGAAAAATATATTGATACTAATAAAATTGCTTACATAATTCGTGAATTTATTGGTAATAAACAGGATTTAGATGCAGCAATTTTGCAGCGTTGTCCAAATAATATAGATAGTTTCCTTAAATTCCAAAGTGTAATATTATCACAACAAGATAAATGGGGAGTCAGTAATAGATATCGTGAATTACTAACAAATATAGCTCAAATTGGTGGAGTGTCAGCAGAAACTTATGCTAAATGTCTTAATGATAACCAAATTGTTGAAACATTATTAGCCAATACTAACCTTGCTGCTAGCGTTCCAAATTTTGTTGGTACACCTACATTTTTTGTTAATGGCATGCTAACCAACGGCTATGATTTGCAAACTCTTTCTAAGGCAATTGATAAAGCATTAAATAACTCTACTACTCGCCCTATATCTAAATGATAGGAATAATAATTATATGACTAAGCAATTATATCTTACAGACACTTATCTATTTGAATCAAATGCGTATATCATAACAAAAAAGGAAGATGATAGAGGTAACTACCTCCTACTAGATCAAACAATTTTTTATCCACAAGGTGGAGGACAACCTTCTGATCAGGGCTTTATTAGGGGAGACGACTTTGTTCTAAAAGTTGTATCAGTACGCCAAGTAGAAAATGAAGTACGTCATTATCTAGAAGATACAACTTTATCTTTAGATGGTAAGGAAACTAAGTGTTTATTAGATAAAGATAGACGCATATTAAATGCAAGATACCATACTGCTGCCCACCCACTTGGTAATATAGTTGAAGCTCTATACCCATCTTTAAAAGCTATTAAAGGACACTCTTTCCCTAATGAGAGTTATGTTAATTTTCAAGGTTCTGACATACCAGATATAGATAAATTGCAAGATGATATAGATAAAATTATAGCTGTAGGATATAAAATAATAATCTTTGAAAGCGACCCCATATCGTTTGAGCAGCAATTTTATAAATTGCCTTATCACATCCCAAATAATAAAGTCTTTCGTGTTATGCAGATTGAAAACTTTGCACCTGTACCTTGCGGTGGTACACATTTGTCTACAACAAAAGAAATTATAAGTATAATTTTGGGTAAAATTAAAACAAAGAATGATATTGTATGTATTTCATATAAGCTGTAAAAGTCAAGAGATACTCTTTAGAAAAAGGGGAATTAATTGGTCTTACATTAGATAAGTTGTTTAATTCTAAACCATTTTGTATTATAATATTCTTATTAATAGGTATGCTTGTAGGTTTTAGAATAATTTGGCATAAATTAAATATAAAAAATAATGTCCCATAGTCCTTTAGATCAATTCGCAATAAAGAAACTAGTAGAAATTAACTTATGTGGTTTTGATATTAGTTTTACCAATTCCAGTTTGTATATGATGCTTGCTGGGGTTATAGCTCTATTGTATTTTTATTTAGCTTTAAAATCAGAAAAAATTATTCCGTCTAGATTACAGCTTAGTGCAGAAATAATTTATGATATAATTACAGTGACGTTAAGTCAAAATGTTGGAGAGAAGGGGCGTAAGTTTATACCATTCATTTTCACTTTGTTTATGTTTATTTTATTATGTAACTTGCTCGGAATGCTCCCTTATGGGTTCACTGTTACTAGTCATATAGCGGTAACCTTTGCCTTAGCAATCACGATATTTTTTATGGTGACAATTATTGGTTTTATTAATCATGGTCTCCATTTTTTATCAATATTTTTACCTAAAGGTACTCCCCTTTGGTTAGCTCCGCTGATGATCGTAATAGAATTATTTGCGTATTTAGCAAGACCCATAAGTTTATCTTTAAGATTAGCGGCTAACATGATGGCAGGGCATGTATTATTAAAGGTGATGGCAGGATTTATAGTTTCATTAATGATTTTTCTTAAATTTTTGCCAATTCCACTAATTGTTATCCTTATTGGATTTGAAATTTTTGTGGCAATACTTCAAGCTTATATCTTTACAATTCTTGCTTGTGTATATTTGAATGATGCTGTAAATTCACATTAAAAAATTTTATATTTAGGAGTTTATATAATATGGATACGATGTCTCTAAAATTTATTGGTGTAGGGCTTATGGCTATTGGTATGCTAGGTGCTGCCATTGGTGTAGGTAATATATTCAGTGCATTACTAAATTCAATTGCTCGTAACCCTTCAGCTAGTGATCAATTACAAAGAGTGGCATTAATTGGAGCGGGGCTTACCGAGGCTATGGGTTTATTCTCGTTTGTAATTGCAATTTTGTTGATATTTACTTAAGATCAGTATGCCTCAGTTTGACGTTGCTTTTTATTGTTCACAAATCTTTTGGTTGGTAGTAGTCTTCAGCTTCTTATACCTTATAGTTCATAATTTCATTGTGCCATTAACTGAAAAGATTCTTAAGAGTAGGGAAACTTATATAGATACTAATATTGCCAGTGCAGAAAGTCTTGCAGCAAAAGCTGATATCCTGCACAAGCAGTATGCTAGTCAGTTGGAAGAAACATCAAATATCGTGGAAAATATTAAGAAAGAAGCTAAAGATGCGATGGAAGCGTCTTTTTTATCAAAAAAAAAGCAACTCCATAATGAATTGAAGGTACAAATTAAAAATAATCATCATGATATTAAAACAACTAACAAATCATTTTGGCTTGATGAAAATGATTCATGTGTCAATTTAGCAAAATTATTAATTCAAAAAATTACTAATCAACCAGTTGATCTAGAATTACTAAAAAAATCTTACAAAAAGATAAAGTAATGCAATTATTTGACGAAAAATTTTGGCTAGCCATTTGTTTCTTAATTTTTGTGTATTTAGTCTATAGACCGATAAAAAATATAATTTTAAAATCGTTAGATGACAAAATTATTGCTATCAAAAACCAAGTTGTAGAAGCCCAAAAGCTTAACGAAGATATGGCCTTATTATTTGAAGATGCTGTAAAGCAGATACAACAGATTGAGGTGCTAAGAGAAGAAATGCTAAAAGATGGCAGGGAAACTGCCAACAACCTAATCGAACAACAAAACGTAGAAATTGATAAGTTTCTAGAAAGTAAGAAACTCGAGACTATAGACTTAATGAATAGGCAAAAACTAGAAGCTTCTCAAATACTGCAATCTGAGTTTTGTGATAAAATGGTAGAATTAGTAGCTATATATATGAAATCTACAAAAAACAATGGCATGTCAGATAGTGAAATAGCCAAAAATCTCATGGGAAATCTATCCTCAAAGCTACCATCTGAAAAATTTACAAGCGATTAAAATTTGAATTTACAGACACAATATCTATTAGCGAGGAGTCAGTTTGCAATACACCGTAGTTGCAAGGAAATAGCGAACTACTCTAAATCTAATCACTTTTATTGCTTCGTCACTACTAAAGTAGCTTCTCGCAATGACACCAGTTTACATGGATAAATACTAATCGGCTTAGCTTTGTTAACAGTGTCTAGTGCTAAGTTGTTTTTGTGGTATATATAATATATAATAAATTAAAAATAATATTAAAATGTAAGAATGCCTGAACTTCCTGAAGTTGAAACATTAAAACGCTGTCTAGAACAGCGAATAGTAGGGGTTACCATCAATAAGCTTGACAAAAGACGAGACAAACTACGTTATAAGCTTAGCGGTCAGTTAGAGCCAGATGTAAAATTAGCAAAAATTATCGCTTTAAGGCGTAGGGCAAAATATTTGCTAATTGATCTAGATAATTATTATTCGATTATTGTCCATCTTGGTATGACCGGCAGACTAACGCTCCAACCTAGCAATTATCAAATACAAAAGCATGATCATGTTATTCTCTCTTTGGGGACTTGCGAGAAATTAGTTTTTAACGATTCACGACGTTTTGGTATGATTTATACCGTGCAAACAAATCTCATTGAGGAGAAATTTTTAGTAAATTTAGGTGTAGAACCTCTGTCAGAGGATATGTCTTGTGAATATCTAAAAATGAAATTGCTGGGCCGCTCTGTTCCGATAAAAAATTTGTTAATGGATAATCGTATTATCGTCGGTGTTGGTAATATATATGCCTCTGAGAGCCTTTTTATGGCTAAAATACATCCAGGCAGACTGGGTAGTAGTTTATCAAACAACGAAATAAGCAATTTGTTGTTAGCCGTTAAACATGTCCTAACAAAAGCCATATCGGCAGGTGGAACCACTCTTAAGGATTTTGTTAGCGGTGATAGTAAACCTGGTTATTTCCAACAAGAATTACAGGTCTATGCCCGAGAAAATCAAAAATGTTTGAACTGCCAAGGAATAATAAGACAAATAAAACAATCCGGTAGGACTAGTTTTTATTGTTCTACTTGCCAGAAATAATAGAGGAAACGGAGTCAATCATTTATTTTATGTTTCCTATGTTTATCCTCTATACAGAAATGGAGCTATTGCAGGATAATTGTATTGCTTCCGACTTCATTGTATTGGCATTAAACGTTCTACTTTAGGTTGCTGTGAAGTTTTGTAAGGATAAAATTAATCTTAATTTGGTTAGCTATATGCTAAGTTTATTAAATAATCCAATTAACAATCCTCCAACCATAAGTATAATAGATAGCCAAATAAGACTCATCATCGGTTTGTAATATATTTTTGCATGAATTACATCATCGGCAATTTTACTTAATACTGCGTAAAGATCATAAGTTAAATAAGAATATATATTACTTTCTTGGGATAGTTGTTTTTCTATTATATATAATCTATTCTCAGGCTTTAAGATGGTAATATTATTTTGTTGATCCTCAATCCAAAATTCAGCAATTTGCCGATAATAATTTTGGGCTGAGGATACTCTCATATCTTTTAAGGTAACTTCAAACCCACCGGCTGTTACCTTGTCTCCAACTTTTCCTATAAAATCTACTTCACTTTGTAATAATGAATTAAGAGTAATAGTTAAAACAAGTAAGCCAAAGCCTAAATGCCCTAAGATCATAGCAATATTAGCTTTTAGTTTGGTTCTAAAAAAATTGCTTTTTGCTAATATATAATAACAATTTTGTATTATTAGGAAAAGAGAGAATGTCACGGCACATGCTGAAATAAAACCATACTGAATTTGGTATGAGCTAATAAAAGTTATTGAAAAAGAAATAAATAGTAAGCAGACGTCATTGCGAAAAGGCATAAGCCTACGAAGCAATCCATTTCTAATCACTTGTCTGGATTGCTTCGTCAACCTTAGCTCTCCTCGCAATGACGTCTGTGAGTTAGTTGGGTCAGCTATATGATTTGTCTGAGCAATACCAGCTAGTAGAACTGTTGGAATAAGGAAGATTATAAAATTATTGATAAAAAATCTTTCACTAATGGTAATAGATTCTTGGTATAATAAAGAATAAACTACTGGGTAAATGGTGGCACATAGTAATATTACTAGGGCTGTTAAGAAAAATATACTACCCCAAATAATAAGTTTGTACTTAAATTTATGTTTGTCTAATCCTGCTGGATCGGGTTGAGTGATATTTTGTCCTTTTACTAATAGTAAAACTAAGCTTGATATAGCAATAATAGCAAATATTGCCAGCATGTAAATTGCTCGCTCAGGTGATGAGGCAAAAGAATGAATTGAGGTGATTAGCCCTGAACGTACCAAAAACGTACTAAATACTACTAGTAAAAAAGTGATAATTGATAGGGTTATGCTCCAGTTTGTCATTCGTCCAGATTTTATCGTTACCAAGATTGAGTGATGTAGAACGATAGCCGACAGCCATGGTAGTAGTGAAATATTTTCTACTGGATCAAAAAACCAAAATCCACCCCAGCCAAGTTCTCTATAAGCCCACCATGCTCCTAGGGCTATGCCTAAGGTTGAAAACAGCATACCTAAATTGCTAAATATTTTAATAGCTTTAAGATTAGCCCAATCTAAGCTAGAGGTGGACAACATAACGCAAGCTGATGTAAAAGGTACGACGTAACAGACATAGCCTAAATATAATATAGGGGGGTGTATTATTAGGGCAATATCTTGCAGCATGGGGTTTAAGCCGAGCCCTTGGGCGGGACGGAAGGATAGGCTGTCAAATGGGTTAGAGGTAAAATAAATGAAACTACCAAATAATAATTGTATTAGTGCTAGTACAATTATGTGATAGACTCGAATTGGACGGCTATTAAATAGTGCAATATAAATAACACCTATAGTCTGTAACAAACATAGCCATAATAGGATAGACCCCTCATGACTCGCCCAGCTAGCAGCAATCTTAAATCCTAGAGGCTTTAATGTACTAGAATTAAAAAAAACATTCTGTATAGAAAAATCCGATATAATAAATCCACATACTAATAGCAAAAAAGATAGTAATGTTGACAACCAGCTAAAGTAAAAAAATAAAGTACCCGCCCGATATGACGCACTAATCACTGCTAGTATACTGAACAGCATTGCCAATATTTGTAGATAATTGCCAAGGCTACTGATCACTTTCAAATTCTTCATTTGGTAGAACAGTAACTTTTATGCTATCAAGCCTGTTACATACCTTTTTGTTAATGGTAATACTTAAATTAAATATTTTGATAGATTCTCCTTGATTAGGAATACGTTCAAGTTCATGGATAATCAAACCAGCTATGGTATTTGCGTTATAATCAGGTAAATTCCAATTTAGCTCTCTATTTACATCTCTTATAGTTGCAGATCCATCAATAATAAACTCAGTTTCAGATTTTTTTATGATTGTGTTAATAGGGTAATCATGTTCATCGATAATAGGACCAACAATCTCTTCTAAAATATCTTCTAAAGTAATAATACCTTGTAAATCACCATATTCGTCAACAACACAGGCAAAATGGTTTTTTCTCTCTCTAAAAGCATGAAGTTGATGAGTTACCAAAGCATTATCAGGTATAAACCAAGGCTGACTTATCAATTCTTCGATATTAATTTTTTTTACATCGTTATTTTTCTCATAAAGAGCTCGGTGTAGATCTCTTATGTGAAGCACACCAATTATATTGTCCTGAGTATCTTTCCATAATGGTATTCTTGTATGAGGGCTTGATAACAATGCTTTCCTTACTATTTCTTCTTTAGGCATATCTATATTAATGGCTATGACATTACTTCTGTGTATCATAATTTCAGATACTGTCATTTTTCTAATATCTAATATACCACCTAACATATCACGGTCAGACTTATAAACATTACCTTCTTGATGATAATGCTCAATAACTCCCCTAACTTCTTCTGCTCCTGAGATATTTTGTTGTAGATTAATACGAAAAATAAAACAAAACCCCTTAACTACCAGCTCAAAAACATAATTAATTGGTCTCAAAAAATTTAGAAGGAACATAATGGCCGGAGAAGTGAATAAAGCTAACTGTTCTGCTTTTGCTACAGCAATAGCTTTTGGTATTATTTCACCGAAAACAATGATTAAGAATGCCATAACTGCGGAAGCTGTGACAGTACCATTATCGCCTAGCCAATCGATAAACATGCTAGTAGCAATCGTAGTGCAAACAGTATTAAATAAGGTATTACCAATTAGTAATGTGCCGATTACTTTTTCTTTGTTCTTTAGAACTTGCAACACAATCGTAGCACGCTTGATACCTGCTACCTTAAATTTTTGTATTTTCCCAGGGGAAGAAGCGGTTATAGCTGTTTCAGTAGCTGAGAGCAGTGCGGAACATCCTATCATTAGAACAATAATGATTATCAAAAAAATAGTCATTGATCTTTGTATAAATTATTTGGCATGAAGCCGATTATATTGCTAACCATAAAATTCCCCTAATACTTTTTTGTTTGAAACACTGCAGGGCGATTTAGACACTGTTAACAAAGCTTATTTAATTGGTGAATGTGAATTGCCACGACCACTAAGTGTTCTCGCAATGATAGCATAATGCTAATCGGGTTAGCTATACATCTCCTTAATTTTCGTCATAATCTTTTCGGAAATATTTGAGGCAGTAAGCCCAAAATATGAGTATAAATCAGTAGATGGAGCGGAAAGACCAAATTGTTCCATGCCAAAGAACATACCGTTTTCTCCGATGATTCGATGCCAGCCGAAGCTAGTTGCAGCTTCTATAGCCACTTTTAACTTGGCATTGGATAAGATATTTTGGATATAGCTAGGTTGTTGTTGAAAAAATAACTCAAAACATAATATTGAAATTACATTAGTACTAAAACCATTCTTACTTAGTATATCTTTTACTTCTAAAGCAATTGACAACTCCGAACCTGTGGCAAATATAGCAATATCTACTATTTGTTGATCATTCCCTGATAGCATATAGCCACCTTTGGAACATAAATTTTGTGAAATTATTCGGCTAACTATTTGAGATACCGGCTGTCTGGTTAAAGCTATAATAGAAGGCCGGTCTTTATTAGATAAAGCGATTCGCCATGATTCAGTTGTTTCTAGATAATCTGCTGGGCGGAACACCATCATATTTGGTAAGCTTCGAAAGGACGCTAGATGCTCAATTGGTTGGTGAGTGGGGCCATCTTCTCCTACACCAATTGAATCGTGAGTCATGATATAGATCACTTGTTGTTGCATAATAGAAGAAAGTCGTATAGTTGGTTTCATATAATCAGAAAAGACTAAGAAAGTAGCCCCTACAGGTAGAAACCCTGACAATGCTAGTCCATTCATGATAGCTCCCATAACATTTTCGCGAACACCATAATGGATGTAATTGCCACTAAAATCATCTCTATTAATTACTCTACTAAACGTATTTTTGATATTATTGGATAATGATAAATCAGCTGAGCCAAAAATAATTTTATCTGATAGTTTGCTTAAATATTCGATAACTCTACCAGACAAACAACGAGTTGCTTCATCTTCTTGTGGAATAGGGATATTATCAAGAAAAGAACAATCTATATTAGCTTTATTCAAATAAGCCTTTTGCTCTTGAGTTATATTAGCAAAATTCTCCTGCCAATTATTATAACTCACTTGATTTCTTAACCAAGCTGTACCCCATATCTCTTTTAATTCCGCCGGTATATTAAACTCCTGATCGTTGAAACCTAAATTTTCTTTAAGAAGCTTAACCTCATCTTTGCCAAGCGGGGAGCCATGGGCGGTATTTGAATTTACCTTGTTAATAGAACCTTTGCCAATTAAAGTGCGGCAGGCAATGAAATATGGCTTATCAGAATTTTGGGCCTTAATTAGGCTGGCATTAATTTGCTCAAAATCATGTCCATCGATTGACTCGGTATTCCATCCCATGGCAGCAAATTTTTGCAGATGATTTTCAGATACGGTAAGGTCGGTAGGACCGTCAATGGAGATTTTATTATCATCAAATAAAACGATTAAGTTATTCAGGCCTAGATGTCCAGCTAAAGAAGCGGCTTCATAGCTGATACCTTCCATTAGGCATCCATCTCCAATTATACAATAAATCTTATGGGTACTAAGCTTTTTTCCCAATTTTTGTTGATATTTTTTTTGAGCAATCGCCATACCCACTGAAATCCCAAATCCCTGACCTAATGGACCTGTAGTAGCCTCAATAGCTTCATATGCCCCATATTCTGGATGTCCAGGAGTTTTTGAGTGTAATTTCCTAAATTGTTTTAAATCTTCTAGGTGAAAATTTTTATAATTTGTTAAATAATAAAAACTATAAAGCAACATTGAACCATGTCCAGCTGATAGAACTAGGCGATCGCGGTTAAACCAAGTTGGATCATTAGGATTGAATTTTAGAAAATTAAATACTAACATGGTCATTACATCTGCCATGCCAAGTACCATACCTGGATGTCCTGATTTTGCATATTCTATGCTATCACTTGCTAAAATCCTAATACAATTACTTAATTTACAATATTCTTCTGAATATTTTGGGATTTTATTAAACTTCATTATAATAAATATTAATTTTGTGTTAAAAGATAGGAATAAAAATTTTTATGAATCTACATCAAAATAGATATTATGACAACAACACTATTATCCATTTTTTCATGGTTTAGTACTTTATTACATCAATTATGGCTATCAATTAGTTCAGTAAATTTCTACAAAGATGTTTATAAATCATATAAAGGATATGGAATTAAGTATATATTTACTGTATCTTTTATATCTTCATTGGTTTATTGTATTGTTATCTTTAACTATTTGTTAATTCTCACCGATTACTTTACTGAAAATCGTTTAACAAAAGGCACAATGACTATTGAATATATATTAAAACAATTACCAGAAATCTATTATGATGGCACTAAAATTTTAGTTGATCAGGATGAACCTATATATTTACTCGATGAAGATGGTAATAAACTTGCGGTTATAGACTCAAAGAATCAATTATCTTATAGTGAGAGACTTAAAATTCCTATCCTATTTAGTAGTAATAATATAACCATTACTACAGTAGAAATAACCGATAAAAAAAAGAGTCTATTCAGCATTGGATATGCTAAATTATTTGCTGATGATCAAAAAATTCTTACTGAAGAGGTTATTAAACAGCATTTTGCTAAAACCTTAATACAAGCACCAAAGATATTTATTTACATTTTAATGCCTATAATAGTAGCCTTTCGTTTTGTAACAATTTTATTTGAAAAAAGCTTTATTATCATCTTAATATATTTGTTAACTAACTATTTTGGCCCTAAATCCTCTTGGCAAACTTGTATCAGGATAACCTTGTTTTCAAGTGGCGTGGCAATTTTATTACAGCCTGTGATTGTTATATTCTTACCAGAGCTGAGTAGTATTATATTTTGTATACAGATGTTCACCAGCTTGTTACTGCTTTTGGCAATGTTGCAAATACGAAGCAAGTAGGGAATGGGGGTAATATAGTTAACCCAAGTTGTAAGTTGTTATTCTTAGCAATGGCAGGAATCTAAGATTATACCCTACATTTTTTTCAGAATTATTATTACAGAAGGTTCCAGAAAATGATTGCACTCAAGCTCATGAGTTAATAAAAATATAGAAGAGGAATGCCTTATGGCAGATAAAGCTTACGACACAAATACTATAATAGAATTTGCTGAGCAAGCAAATATAATTCCTGTAATACCATCAAAAAGAAACAGGAAGATTCAAAGAGAGATAGATAAGGATTTATATAAGTTAAGGCACATTATTGGTGCGCCACGAAGTGTAAATAAGCTAGCTGTTGCAAGAGCAGCCATAGAAGTGTTGACCTAGCACACTATGTATCGAGTCTTGAGCTGAGTTTGGTAACAAAGTCAGTTAAGCGTAGACAGAAATATTATAGGCCGTAAGCCGTAAGGTTGAAGCAATTGAGCCTCGTTAATGTCTTCTTTTGAGATCGCAGACTGTGTCAATAAACAGGAATGCAACAACATACATATCATAAATAGGCAGATATGTATGGGATCTCCGGGGTCTGAGAACATGGCATGTAATAAAAGTTTATTTATAAACGTGGGATATCCTATATTTTCTCTGAATTAGGAGTATTAGCTAACAAGTGTAAAAGCGAGGAAGCTGAAAAGAAATATAGGAAGTCAGATCCAGCATAGTACTGATGAAATTGGGTAATGCCAATGGAGGGAAGGCTGGTGGGTAAAATCGATCTCTAGAGGGAAATGTTATGATAACAACAGATTATCAAGTAATAACAGAAACAAAACTAAAGAGAATAGCATGGTTATCTTCATTGGATAAAAGTAAGAGATTTAACAACCTCATGCATTTGTTTAGTGAGAACGCACTTGCTGTCTGCTATCATGAGCTGGATGTTAAGAAAGCAACTGGAGTAGATGGAGTAAACAAAACTAATTATGGCTTAAAACTTACAGAAAATATTGGAAAATTGTCTGATAAACTAAAGAGGATGGCTTACATACCGGGCAATATTCGAGAGGTAAAAATACCGAAAGAAGGAAGCAATGGCAAGACTAGAACTTTAGGTATCAGCAACTTTGAAGATAAAATATGTCAGAAGATGATGCACAAAGTGCTTGAAAGTATATATGAGCCAATATTCTTGGAATGTTCCTATGGTTTCAGAACGGGAATAGGGTGTCATGATGCAATAAGAGGATTAACGCAACATCTTTATAGCAATGAGGTAGAGAGCGTAATAGACCTAGATTTGGCTAACTTCTTTGGTACTATTGATAGAAGGATATTGATAGAAATGCTGCAAGAGAAAATTCATGACAAGAAGCTAATAAGATATATAATCCGCATGTTTAAAGCTGGAATATTGTCTGAAGGAGAACTGATTGTTCAAGAAGAAGGGACGATTCAAGGAAACATTGCTAGTCCCATCCTTGCAAATATTTTTGCTCACTATGTTTTAGATGAATGGTTTGAAGAAGTGGTAAAGCAACATTGCAGAGGAACAGTAGCATTATTTCGCTACTGTGATGATGGTGTAATATGTTGTAGATACGAGGAGGACGCCAAGAGAATAAAAATAGCTTTAGCAAAACGACTTGAGAAGTACAAACTTAAACTCAACGAAGAAAAGACCAAAATGGTTAGATTTTCAAAGAGAAAATTTTCTCAGAACGAAAGGCAAGAGGCTTTTGATTTTTTGGGTTTCACCTTTTATTTTGGTAAGTCTAGGAAAGGTAAAATAATACCTAAGGTAAAGAGTTGTAGTAAACGAATAAGTGCCAAACTGAAGAAGGTCAATGACTGGTGTAAGGACATTAGAAACAAGCATAAACTGCATGTCATATGGAGAAGTTTTTGTAGCAAGTTGAGAGGGCATATACAGTATTATGGTGTGACTTTTAATATTAAAGCAGTGAATGGCTTCATAAGGCAATCAGTGAAGACATTGTTTAAGTGGTTAAATCGTCGCAGCCAAAGAGAATCATTCAGTTGGGAGAAGTTTTGTCTGTTTATCGAATGCAATCCATTACCAAAGGTAAGAATATACCACTCCTTAATGCAAGGCAGTATGTGAATGATGATATCTTGAGCCCATTGCCTTAATAGGGCACGATGAGGTTCTAACGAGGGGCGTAAGTGGCAACGCTTACGTCTACTCTATAAAATACATTTCAGAAATTTAAAGAATGGCGTGGTATAGCAACAAGATATGATAAAAATACAAAATCATACATGGCGGCTCTTTGTCTAAGGGGATTACTAATGTGGGCTAAAATCTCATGACGACATACCCTAAAGTGGCTTCTCGCTAATAGATGTTTTGAATTTTGTATAGCACTTAACATATATGTTCATATTAGTGCTAGGTTATAAGAACGAACAACCGTCATATGTGGACGAAGTCCATTGATGGGTTTGGACGGAGTCCATGCCGTCATTGCGAGGAGGCATAAGCCGACGAAGCAATCCAAAAGTTGCAACAGCACGCTGTTCATTTGGATCGCCACGCCACTTCGTGGCTCGCGATGACGGTTGTTCGTTCTTATAACCTAGCACTAATATGAACATATATGTTAAGTGCTATATAATGTCAGTCTGGTTAGCTATAGATATTAAAGATAGTGGGTTTAATGTTACAAATATTAGTAAAGCGTTGGTTGGCTGTGTGTTGCTGCATGGTGGTATTTATGATTTTTTGGGGTGGTCTTACTAGGCTTACTGACGCTGGATTATCAATTGTTGAATGGAAACCAGTAGCAGGTGTTGTACCGCCACTCAGCAATGCTGCGTGGCAAGACGAGTTTGGTAAATATCAACGATCAATCGAATATAAGCAAAAGAATACTAACATGACTCTTTCAGAGTTTAAATTTATTTTTTGGATTGAATTTATTCATCGTTTTGCTGGTAGACTTGTCGGTTTATTATATCTGATACCATTACTATATTTTTTGGTAACGAAGCAAATTGCTAGTAAATCGCTACCAGTATATTTGGGGATATTGTTATTATTTGCGGTTCAAGGATTTATGGGTTGGTATATGGTGAAAAGTGGGTTAATTTTGCAGCCATATGTTAGTCATTTTCGCTTAGCCGGTCATTTGATCATAGCGATTATTATCTATAATTTGCTGTTCTATCAGCTGATGAAAAATAGTTTCGATATTTTACTAAGTGAAAAAACAACAAGTTTGAATCTAGCAAAATTCTGTTGTGTAATAACTATTAGTATAATTTACATACAGATTTTTTTAGGAGGGCTGGTTGCGGGACTTGATGCTGGGCAGGTATATAATAGTTTTCCTTTAATGGGTAATAATTTCATACCTGATGAACTATCGTTTAAACTACTTACTATAGATAGTTTACATGATCCTGTAATCGTTCAGTTTTTCCATAGAATGGGAGCATATATGGTTTGTGTTAGTGCTGGATTTTTAGTAGTGAGCTTAATAAAAACCAAGCATCCTAAATTAAATAGAGTTGCTTATTATATTGTTGGTGTATTACTATTACAAATGTTAGCTGGCATAGTGACCATTTTATATTCAGTACCTGTATTAATAGCTTTACTGCATCAGATTTGTGCAATCATACTATTATCTTGTATATTATGGAGTTATTTTTTATTAAAGAGTGCATAAGTGGCAATATTAAATGTTGATCTAGAACTACCTTGTAGGTTGGATCGGTACTTGAAAAAATTATATCCTAGCCTTACTCAAGGAGTAATTGAGCGTGCCTTAAGGTTTAAGCAGATAATGGTTAATTCTTGTAAGGTATCAGCCAATTTGCGAATAAACATTGGTGATCAAATTTTTATAGAGGATAGTTTAAATTTACAACCTCAGAAAACTCCTGATAGGGTTTTTGCCAGTTCAGCGATTATACTGGCCGGCAAGTTGTTGAAGGATTATCTACTTTATCAAGACGAATGGCTTATAGCAATCAATAAGCCAGCAGGTCTCGCCACCCAAGGTGGTAGCAAGATAAATCTATCTATAGATGATGCACTGCAATATTTAAATAGTCAGGGGGCAGATTTTAAATTAGTCCATAGGTTAGACAAAGATACTTCAGGGATATTATTAATTGCCAAAAATTATACAAGTAGTATAAAATTGGTTAAAGCCTTTCAAGAAAAGGATATCCAAAAAACCTATATTGCGGTAGTGTTAGGTAGGCTTCCACAATTTGAAGGAGAAATTAGTGGTATGATAGGCAAAAACAGGGGGGGAGTGCATGAAGCTGTCCAAAATGATGAAAAAAATGGTAAATTATCAATAACTCGCTATAAATTGCTTAAGAATTTCAATAATGGTTTAACATTGGTGGAATTTACTCCTCTTACCGGTAGGATGCATCAACTTCGATTCCATGCAAAAACGCTAGATTGCCCTATAATAGGTGACAAGAAATATGGCACCTTAGAAGCAATAGCTCTATCCAAGGAAATGTTACTACATGCAAAAAGCATAATATTACCTGAGGAAATATTTGGTAAAGAAATAATAATTGATACAACCTTACCAAGTTATTTTAGTATAGGGGATAATCTTTTATGATAAAAAAAATAATTATATCTGCTATCATTGCTATTTCATTGTTAATATGCTCTATATTAGTTACTGTAAACTTTGTTAATTATGATTCTGTCAGTAGTAGTTTTATCAATGAATTAAAAATTTCTCCTCAAAATCTAAAGAACATAAAAATAACTAAATTTCCTGTACCTTATTTGACTATTGATCACATAAAAGAAGACGGGAGATTAGAATTAGAAAATATAGAAATTCATTTTGCTCCATGGTCACTATTAATTCTCAGACCAAAAATTAGCGCTGTAACCATATATAATGCCACAATATATTCAGATGAACAAGATTTTGACATTATAAACCATGATAGGATAGTTAGTTCATTCATAACCAATGGTATAATCAATATAAATTTTGATGTTAAAAACCTTACTATTCTCAATAAAAACAAACAACCTATTATCACTTTAAATAACTGTTCTTTATTTAAAAATAACCCTATTTCTAATATTACCTCATTTAAAGGAGATGGGGGGTATGTGGGAAAATTGTCAGGATTCTTTGAAAGAAAGGGTAACCAAATAAATTTAGACCTTACTATCGCTAATAATGACTATAATTTTCACCTGTTAGAAACTTATATAGACTCTAAACTGATAAATGGCAAAGCAGAATATCTAATACAACATTTAGCGGATATATTACATATTCTAGTGCCAGATTTAGATTCTTTATTTAGAAAATTTAATCCGAATGAAAAGATAAATATCAAATTTGATATTTTGCCTACTCCACAATTACTTAAGTTAGAGAATATAACTATAGAGTCTAATTCGTTGGCAGGTAACGGTTCAATATATTTAAATAAAAGTGACGATGTTACTAGTACAATAAAATTATATTTTCCTAAGATAAATGCAAAATCACTGATTACCTCATCCAATAATATTAAACAATTTAGCAATTCAGTCTTTGGGTTAAGATTTCTTTTTGATAATAAATCAATCATAACCGATATTTTAGTTGATCAAATAATATTAAATAACGATGAGGTATTAAATAATACCAAAATTTTGCTTAATTTAGACAAAGGGGTATTAGTGGTTAATGATTTTTCTGGTATGATAAAATCTGGAGGCCGTTTTCAATTGATAGGCAATGTAACGCAAAATTCAGTACGAAGTATATTTGATGGCACAATCCACTTGCAGCATAATGACCTTAATTCTATCTTGAATACTTTAGGTTATGAACAGGCAGTTAGTACAAAGCCTACAGCTTTTATTTTATCTTCAGATTTAAAACTAACCTTAATAGATGTATATTTACAAAATCTTATGCTAAAAACTGAAAATACTAAAGTTACAGGCAATATTACGGCTAGATTCATTGGTTCTATGCCGCATTTTATAGCTGTTCTTGACTTTTCCTCGATAGATCTAAATAAGGAAGATTATCCGATAATCTCACCAATAGTAAAATTTGCTAAAAGCTTATCAGAAAATATGAAAGGTGAATCATACTTAGCTAAATATATCCCCATTAGGACAGTTGATTATTTAGGTAATTTTGACATCATGATCAATGATTTACTTATTGGAAATAATTCATTTGGTAAAGCGTATATATTAGCAAATGTTTCACCAGGTAATATTGAGATTAGTAATTTTGATATAAGAACCAGTAGTGATTACCTCAATCTTAGTGCTAATTTGTTAGCAAGTAACATTAAACCACAATTAAAAGTTACAATAAATGATGGCTCTCTTAATGTTAATTTTTTAACTCCTGAATCTTTACTTAATCTACGAAATAAATTATTGAATGAATTTGATTTAGAAAAAATAGAATTAAAATTAGATTGCATGTTATCAACAATAATACAAGGTGCTCTAGTGTTGCAAAATTTAAAACTTGGTCTAGCAAATAATAATGCTTTATTTAAGATCAATAACTTTGAAGTAAATCTACTTTTGGGTAAATTAAAAGCAGAAGGTAATATTTTATTAGATCCATATACTATTAACTTTGTTTATGCACTGAATTCTATTGATTTAGCTCAATTATCTAATATTTTGCCGAAAGGATTATTAAACAATTATGGGGGAATGAGTATCAATGGAACACTCACCACTAATGGTGATAATTTGAAAAAATTATTATATGAGCTTAACATTCAATCAGATTTTGTAGTAAAAAATGCTAAGATCAGTAATTTCTCCATTGATTCATTTATAGAGAAAGTTAATAATAAAGACTATAACCTAAATTATTTAAAAGAGGATGTAACCCAAGCTATGTATCAAGGGCAAACCGAGTTGGATAGTGTTCGTGGTAACATTCAGTTAAAAAATGGAATAGTTACAGTAAAAGACATAATATTTAACACGAAATATACTAGTGGGGCTGCATCATTAGCTGTAAATATATATAATTGGGACATGGCATTATCTTCAATATTATCTTTCTATATAGCAGACTTAAAACCTAATCAGAGCGACTCTAATAATAAAAATACTCCTATAAATCTTAAAATAAAAACATCAGGTACCATGTTTGAGCCTATAAAAACATTAGATGAAAATGAATTAACAAAGGCTTTAGAGGCAAACAAAAAGAATTCCACAGTTACAAAACAGTAAATGTTTATAATGCCCCCTAAAATAGGACCAAAAAAATAGATTAATCCGAGTAAATTTGTTAAAAATAAATTGAAAGGAAAGAAAATGAGTATTAAGAAACAATATGCACCAGGATTTAAGGCGAAGTTAGATATAGAATTAATCAGTGATAAAAAGAGTGTAGTGAAGATTAGTAGTGAATATAAGGTGCCTCAAACCAATTTACATGAGTGGAAAGCAAAATTACTTGATTCTGCTAAAGATATCTTTCTGCCCGAATCAGAAAGAAATAAGCAGTTGAAAATATTAGGTGTTTAGTCCCAGGGTGTAATGTTGTATATTATAAAGAATTACCATCAAGAGAGGAATTATGGGACAAATATTACACGGCTGTGCCAAAACGACAGAGGCAATACGTTTCGCAATCCAAAATAGTCAAGAGAGCTTAAAGACTTTAGCAAGAAAATATTCTATTAATCCTAAAACAGTTGCTAAGTGGAAGAAACGAACTACATTACAAGATACTTGTATGGGTCCCAAAGAACCATCTTCTACAGTATTAACTTCTGAAGAAGAAGCTATGTGTATAGCATTTCGTAAACACACTTTATTATCTTTAGATGATTGCTTATATGCTTTACAAGTTAGTATTCCCAAGCTTACTAGATCTTCTTTACATAGACTTCTTCAACGCCATAATGTTAGTAGGTTACCGGAAGTAAAAGGAAATAACAAAACCAAGAAGAAGTTTAAACTTTATCCAATTGGTTATTTCCATATAGATATTGCTGAAGTCAAAACAGAAGAAGGTAAACTCTATCTATTTGTTGCTATTGATCGCACTTCAAAGTTTGTGTATGTAGAACTTTTACCAAGATGTACCAAGACAGAAACAGCACAATTTCTTCGTAATTTAATTAAAGCTATACCTTATAAAATTCATACTATTTTGACAGATAATGGTATTCAATTTACTAACAGAACAGTAGATAAGCATGCTTGGATGCATATTTTTGATCGTATTTGCTATGAATACAATATTGAACACAGGCTAACAAAAGTTAATCATCCATGGACTAATGGACAGGTAGAACGTATGAATCGTACTATTAAAGAGGCAACTGTTAAACGTTTTTATTATGACAATCATCAGCAACTTAAACAACATTTATATGATTTTATCAATGCCTACAATTTCGCAAAAAGACTTAAAGCTCTTAAAGGTTTAACTCCTTATGAATTTATCATAAAAACATGGACATCTGATCCAAATAAATTTATTATTAACCCTAACCTCCACTCCCTGGGACTAAACACCTAGAGAAAATTTTAGCAATTTAGAGATATAATTCCCATAAAATTATTATTGTCACTATTATGCAACTTTTTGTTTATAGTACATCAAGCTAGGAGTCCTATACCCCAATGCTTGGTGCATTCTTTCGTGGTTATAAAAATCGATATATTCCTTAATAGCTGCTTTTGCCTCCTTTACAATTGTTAAAATTATTCGATAAATTTTTTCCTGTTTCAACGAACGCCAAAATCGCTCTATAAACACGTTGTCCAAAACTCTACCTTTGCCATCCATACTTATTTGAATATTATATTTTTTTAAAATACAGATAAATTGCTCAGACGTAAATTGCACTCCTTGGTCTGTGTTAAAAATCTTTGGTATACCATATTGTTCTATAGCTTCCTCAAGAGCCTCTACACAAAAAGTACTTTCTAAACTAATAGATACCCGCCAGCTAAGTATATAACGACTGTGCCAATCCATAATGGCTACCAAATAAACAAATCCTTGTTGCAACCTTATGTAAGTGATATCTGAACACCATACTTGATTTGAGTATGTTACCTCTAAATCTTTTAGTAAATAAGGATATATTTTATGTGCCTGATTTCTTTTACTCAAATTCATTTTAGGATAAACAGCTTCAAGACCCATTATTTGGTAGTAACGTCTAACAGCTTTACGACCTACCGAAAAACCTTGGGCTTGTAAATATTTAGCCATCCGTCGCATACCATAATATGGATGCATAGTATAGGTCTCATCAATTATTGCCATGATCTTAAGCTCTTGTTCACTAATACCAGTAGGTTGATAGTAATAGCTTGACCTACTAATACCCAACAACTTACACTGTTGTATAATTGTTAACTTATTATGATTAGGCTCTATCATATTACACCTAACCTTTAAGTCCAAACAATGCAGATTTTTTTTGAGCCAGTCACGCTCTACACTTAACTGTCCAATTTGTTCATATAGATTCTTGATTAACTCCTGCTGATTTGGATCAGCACTCTGTGTTTTACTCTTAAAGCCTTGTACTAATAATTCAAGTCCCTGTTTTTTCCAATTACTTATCTGTGTTGCATGAACGCCATACTTACTAGTTATTTGGGCTATTGTTAGCTCGCCCTTGATTGTCTCTATGACAATTTTTGATTTCTCCTCAACACTATATTGCCTTACTTGTTTTTTCATCTCTAGCTCTCCTTTTTTGCTAAAGAATTCTATCTCATTTCTTCTTTTTTTGTGTCCAAAATATGGGGACCATTATAATGTTGAAATTTTGTATTATCTGTATTTTTTAATTATAAAAAATAGTTAATTTCTAAATAGTTAAAAACGGATTAACTTATTTTTTTTGGTTTGACAATTGGGGTCACTATCCTATATTGGACAGAGCCGAATTCGGATAATTTTTTATCCTGAATGTGTGTATGTAGTAGTTATGGAGAGGTGGCCGAGTGGTTTAAGGCGCTCGCTTGGAAAGCGTGTTCACGGTAACGTGTCAGGGGTTCGAATCCCCTTCTCTCCGCCATTCGGTACAGGTCGTCGTTTTTTCAAAAATATCGAACGGAAAACGTAGGGAGGTCTCAAGTTTTTTGCCTCTTAGTTTGAGGTTCTGAAATACGAAATTTATCATTTTGCGTTTTTGGGGCATTTCAGAACCTTTGAAGGTTTCATAGGCTTCAGAAGCTAGAGTTATCAGCATTGTAGCGGTATCAGTAAATTTATCATCTGCTTCATCATAAGTCTTCAGTAAACGATCAATTTCATATTGGCGATCTTTTAATTGTTGTTTTTTTCTTTGAAATTCTTCTGTGCTAAGTTCTCCATTGAGTCGCAAATCTATTAATGAATTTAATCTATTCTCATTTTCGGTATGTTCTTTCTTTAATGAAGCTGTTGCTTGGTCATGCTCATCTTTCTTTAGCTCATTTGTGTTTTTTAAATAGGCTAGAGTCTCTTTTAGCATTTCGGGGTCTTCTTATACCTATTCTTTTAAAAACATCTTCTATTTGCTTTAAAACCTCATCTTCCCTTATATATATTTTCTTGTCTAAATTCTGTGGATCCCAAGTAGCTAAATATGTCCATTCATCCACTTTACCGTTTGGATATGTTTTACTATGAATTTCAGATGTTACCATTTTGCCAGTTACCGCACAGGTGATTAATCCTCTAAAGAGAAAATCCTTACCACCATATTTAAAAGGCTTCTTCTTCCACCCTAAACGTACATCTTTACATGCCATAAAAGTCTCTTTTGTTATAATTGCCTGATAACCATGTGACCACATCTCTCCTTTTACTCTCATCTCACCGTAATAAAATGGTTGTTGTATTAAACGATGTATAACAGTTTTATTTAGGTGACAATTCTTTTTACTTCTTAAGCCTAATTCTTTAGCCATGTTTACCATAGACCTAAGAGTATATATCCCGCTCGCATATTCTTCAAATAGTTTTTTGATAATAAAAGCTCTAGACTGATCAAGAATTATTATGCTATTGCCACTTGCGTCCCTGCTATTTAGATAACCAAGGGGGGCTGGACCTATCCATTGTCCTTTACGTAATTTATGATCTAGACTCCTTTTAACGTTATCACTTAAACTATCAACGTAAGATTGTGCCATTAATACGTTCATCCCCCACATTAGCTTTGCATGAGACTGAGAATCTTTATCTATTATGTAACCTTCTGTTCTAAAATGTAATTCTATCTTACCGGCTTTTATTGGTTCTTCTAGTAATGAAATTTCTGAAATTCTTCTTTGTACTCGATCTACTTTATCAGCAACTATAGCAATTGTTTCTCTATGGCTTTTAGCAAATTTGATCATCTCTTTAAATTGCTTACGCTCCCCTCTGCTTGAAGATTCGATAATTTCAAAAGTTTCGATAACTTCAAGATTTTTACGTTGGCAATATTCTACTAATCTATATTTTTGAGCTTCAATTGAATACCCTTCTTCTTGTTCCCTTGTTGAAACACGAACTAAAATTATTGATTTTGTTGCTTTGTCTGTCATATTTTCTCCTTAGATAATAAATTTTGCTTTAATTAGAAAGTTAGTATGTATTCAAAGAGCAGAGATATATCAAGCACCGCACAAGTCAAGTTGAATTATTATTAAATTACCCCATTCCCTTCAGTATTAGGGCCAAATATAACATTTTTTTCAGTATTAATAATTTTTAGTTATTGTAAATAAATTGTTCTGGCTTGGAGTAGTACTACATCAGCTAATTTGTTATTAAACTCCTATTTTAGCTATTTTTAAGGCTATTACACGGCTTTTTAGTATCGTTATGGCAGGGGGGGGAACCTAGTTTTTGAATTATTACGCTCTAAGTCTAAATATGGGCTTTTTTATTTATATGGGTTTGCTTTTCATATAGTATGCCTGTATTTAAATATTTTTTTGTCTTAGGGTATGTCGTCATGAGATTTTAGCCCACATTAGTAATCCCCTTAGACAAAGAGCCGCCATGTATGATTTTGTATTTTTATCATATCTTGTTGCTATACCACGCCATTCTTTAAATTTCTGAAATGTATTTTATAGAGTAGACGTAAGCGTTGCCACTTACGCCCCTCGTTAGAACCTCATCGTGCCCTATTAAGGCAATGGGCTCAAGATATCATCATTCACATACTGCCTTGCATTAAGGAGTGGTATATTCTTACCTTTGGTAATGGATTGCATTCGATAAACAGACAAAACTTCTCCCAACTGAATGATTCTCTTTGGCTGCGACGATTTAACCACTTAAACAATGTCTTCACTGATTGCCTTATGAAGCCATTCACTGCTTTAATATTAAAAGTCACACCATAATACTGTATATGCCCTCTCAACTTGCTACAAAAACTTCTCCATATGACATGCAGTTTATGCTTGTTTCTAATGTCCTTACACCAGTCATTGACCTTCTTCAGTTTGGCACTTATTCGTTTACTACAACTCTTTACCTTAGGTATTATTTTACCTTTCCTAGACTTACCAAAATAAAAGGTGAAACCCAAAAAATCAAAAGCCTCTTGCCTTTCGTTCTGAGAAAATTTTCTCTTTGAAAATCTAACCATTTTGGTCTTTTCTTCGTTGAGTTTAAGTTTGTACTTCTCAAGTCGTTTTGCTAAAGCTATTTTTATTCTCTTGGCGTCCTCCTCGTATCTACAACATATTACACCATCATCACAGTAGCGAAATAATGCTACTGTTCCTCTGCAATGTTGCTTTACCACTTCTTCAAACCATTCATCTAAAACATAGTGAGCAAAAATATTTGCAAGGATGGGACTAGCAATGTTTCCTTGAATCGTCCCTTCTTCTTGAACAATCAGTTCTCCTTCAGACAATATTCCAGCTTTAAACATGCGGATTATATATCTTATTAGCTTCTTGTCATGAATTTTCTCTTGCAGCATTTCTATCAATATCCTTCTATCAATAGTACCAAAGAAGTTAGCCAAATCTAGGTCTATTACGCTCTCTACCTCATTGCTATAAAGATGTTGCGTTAATCCTCTTATTGCATCATGACACCCTATTCCCGTTCTGAAACCATAGGAACATTCCAAGAATATTGGCTCATATATACTTTCAAGCACTTTGTGCATCATCTTCTGACATATTTTATCTTCAAAGTTGCTGATACCTAAAGTTCTAGTCTTGCCATTGCTTCCTTCTTTCGGTATTTTTACCTCTCGAATATTGCCCGGTATGTAAGCCATCCTCTTTAGTTTATCAGACAATTTTCCAATATTTTCTGTAAGTTTTAAGCCATAATTAGTTTTGTTTACTCCATCTACTCCAGTTGCTTTCTTAACATCCAGCTCATGATAGCAGACAGCAAGTGCGTTCTCACTAAACAAATGCATGAGGTTGTTAAATCTCTTACTTTTATCCAATGAAGATAACCATGCTATTCTCTTTAGTTTTGTTTCTGTTATTACTTGATAATCTGTTGTTATCATAACATTTCCCTCTAGAGATCGATTTTACCCACCAGCCTTCCCTCCATTGGCATTACCCAATTTCATCAGTACTATGCTGGATCTGACTTCCTATATTTCTTTTCAGCTTCCTCGCTTTTACACTTGTTAGCTAATACTCCTAATTCAGAGAAAATATAGGATATCCCACGTTTATAAATAAACTTTTATTACATGCCATGTTCTCAGACCCCGGAGATCCCATACATATCTGCCTATTTATGATATGTATGTTGTTGCATTCCTGTTTATTGACACAGTCTGCGATCTCAAAAGAAGACATTAACGAGGCTCAATTGCTTCAACCTTACGGCTTACGGCCTATAATATTTCTGTCTACGCTTAACTGACTTTGTTACCAAACTCAGCTCAAGACTCGATACATAGTGTGCTAGGTCAACACTTCTATGGCTGCTCTTGCAACAGCTAGCTTATTTACACTTCGTGGCGCACCAATAATATATCTAAATTATAAGATTTTTTTGAAATAGGTACACTATTCCAGCAAAAATCTTATTAATTTTCGCTAAAAAAATCCATTAATTCATCAATTAAATAAGCTTTGTTAACAGCAATTATCTTTTATCTAAATTTTCAAAAAAATAAAAATATTTATCTAAATAACAAAACAACGTTTTTGTTGAATAAGTTTATGGCATACTTCAAGTAGTTTACGCATGCATGCAACTATAGCAACCTTTTTAGGTTTAAAATTGTTAACAAGCCTATCATATAAAGCTTTCAAATATTGAAAACCATTTTTGACACCGTTTTTACCAGCCAATACCGCCATATATAAAGCATATCGTGGTATTTTTCTGCCACCTCTAATAAATCTTCGTCCTTGCTTATTACCACTATCACGGGCATAAGGAGCTATCCCTACAATTGCTGACAATTCATTACTACTATAATTTTTATTCCCTAATTCAGGTAAAAAACTAATTAGTTTTTTAGCTACGCATTTACCAATACCAGGCACACTCTCTAATATTTTTACCTTCTCTTTCAACTCTTCTGACTCATCTATTACTTCACTTAATTTTTTATCAAGCTCAGCTATTTCATTCTGTAAAAATTTAATGAGCTTTTCTATACTCTTTTTATCAATACCATCAATACTATGATGTAGCCTCTTCTTTTCATTGCTAAGCATTAATACTAAATCTTCTCGCCTTTGCTGATATCTCTTCAAAGTATCGGATTCAACTTGATATAAATAATTAGCTGAAAGCTGCATCTTATCGCCATAATATGCTAATTTAAATGCGTCCTTCTTATCAGTTTTACACAAATTCACCGATTTACTAAATGAATTAAAGCTATATGTATTGACTTTATGTACCTGTTGTTTATTATTATACAATTTTTGGCAAATATCCGCTTCATAACCTCCAGTAGGTTCACATACTATTAGCTTAATTTCTTGTTCTTTTGTTAATTTTATCAGTTCTTCATGCCCTAACTTATCGTTGGAAAAACGATTATATATCGGTTTATTGTTAGACTCATATAAACATATATCTAACCATTTTTTACTTACATCTAGACCTATTATTTTACTCATGATATAATCTCCTTCATCTTATTGTGCAAGGCTGCTGTTTCCAGCACCTTCTGCAATTTGTTCAAAGCAAACTTTGTAAGAGGGTACTTATTCTGTTTACGACTATTTCAGTCCAGTGTCTATCAAGTCACCCTCTTACAATTACTTATATCATAATTTAAAGATATAAGTGTCTAGTTACTTGACATGGACATACAAAGTAATTACAGTATATTAAAATATTTTGAGTCTTATCGGTAACAAAAAATGCATGCAGAAATTATCAAAATTGGTAACTCAAAAGGCTTAAGAATTCCTAAAGTCTTTCTTAAATAATGTAAAATAAAAAATGTTGTAAACTTAACAGTAAGAGATCACGCTCTTATTATATACTACAGTTGTAGATTGAGTAAATTCTCTAACCGTCATTGCGAGGAGTGCATAAGCACTGCGAAGCAATCCTATTTTGTGTCATACCTGCAAAAGCAGGTATGCGGGAATGACAAATTACAATTGTGTCGTCGCCTAGTGATTCCTCGCAATGACGCTTGTACAGCATAATATCCTTATAATTTTTTGCTATTTTTACGATAGAATAAAAAATGTAGGGTATGAATTAAAGCTCACAGCAATCTGATCTGAAAACTATATTCGTATAAATTATTTTGGTATTTATGAACAAATGGATCTATTATTTTGGTACTAAAGGTGGGGATGGTAATGCCCAAATGAAAGACGTACTTGGCAGTAAAGGAGCTGGTCTTGCCGAGATGTCTAACTTAAATTTACCTATTCCAGATGGTTTTACTATTACTACGGAACTTTGTAATTATTTCTACAAAAATAATTACAGTTTGCCTGAGAATTTTAATAATGATTTAGTGATAGCTATTAAAAATTTGGAGAATTCTACAGGTAAGGTCTTTGGGGATCATAAGAATCCATTATTATTATCTGTCCGTTCAGGTTCAAGAGCTTCTATGCCTGGTATGATGGATACTATACTTAATCTTGGATATAATGATCAAGTTTGCGATGCACTGTCAAATATTACTGGAAATGAAATTTTTGCTCTTGACAGCTATCGGCGATTCTTAGAAATGTATGGATCAATGGCATTATCAATTTCAAATGGTTTATTTAAAAATGCATTTGAAATGCATAAGGTCAAATGTAATTTCTATCAAGAAAAAGAAATTACAGGAGATTTCTTAAGAGTCATAGTTGAAGAATTTAAAAAGATAATTTCTAATCATTGTGATCAATCATTTTCTGACCCATATAGACAACTAGAACAATCAATAAAAGCTGTATTAAAATCTTGGGCAGGTGATAGAGCGGTAACTTATAGAAAGTTACATAATATACCCGATGATTGGGGTACAGCGATTAATATACAGTCAATGGTTTTTGGTAATCAAGGAAGTAATTCTGCTACAGGCGTAGTATTTTCGCGTTGTCCTGCAACCGGTGAAAACAAGCTTTTTGGTGAGTATCTAGTAAATGCTCAAGGTGAGGATGTTGTATCAGGGACAAGAACCCCAAGCCCTATTATGTCAAATGAGCATGATATAGATTCCTCAATGCAAATGGTTATGCCCCAAATATTTGAGCAATTACAAGGAATATGCAAGAAGTTAGAGTTGCATTATTTGGATGTGCAAGATATTGAATTCACCGTACAAAACGGTGCTTTGTATATTTTACAAACACGCAGTGCTAAAAGAACAGCTTTAGCCAGCATTAAAATTGCCACTGATATGGTACAAGAAGGGCTGATTTCTAAACAACAAGCAATAATGCGTATAGATCCGGAATCGTTAACTCAGCTTTTGCATACGGCTATTGATTATAGTAATAGTTTAAACCATATCTCTAAAGGGTTGCCAGCATCTCCAGGGGCCGCTACTGGTATGGTAGTTTTTTCTCCTTATGATGCCGAGAAAATGTCGCATCATCATAAAGTAATTTTGGTACGCCATGATACTAGTCCTGAAGATATAAGTGGTATGTATGTTTCATCTGGTATTCTGACAGCCAGAGGTGGGATGACTTCACATGCTGCGGTAGTTGCTAGAGGGCTAGGAAAACCATGTGTTTGTGGGGCAAATGATGTGGTAATAGATGAAAAAAAACAGCTATTTAAAATAGGTAACACTATCATCAATTATGGTGACTTAATAACTATAGATGGTGGAACGGGAAAAATTTTCTTGGGAGAAGTGCCATTGATTCAGCCTACTTTTACTAAGGAGTTTCAAACAATTCTAGATTGGGCAGATGAGTTTGCTACTCTACAAGTTAGGGCTAATGCGGAAACTGTTTTAGATGCGGGTGTTTCCATAAAATTTGGAGCAAATGGGATAGGGTTATGTAGAACAGAACATATGTTTTTTGATCATGATAAAATTCCGTTAGTACGAGAAATGATCATTGCTCCCGATATAGAGAGAAGGAAACAGGCGATAAGTAAATTATTACCCTTGCAAATTCAAGATTTTAAAGCATTATTTAAAATTATACAGGGTAAAGCTATAAATATTAGATTGCTTGATCCACCTCTACATGAATTTCTACCAACAACAGAGGACGATAAAAGAAACTTAGCAAATGTGATGAATCTACCATTAGCTGTTGTTGAACAACGTTTGCACGCACTATATGAAGTGAATCCGATGCTTGGACATAGAGGATGTCGCCTCGGTATTTCTTATCCTGAAATTTATCAAATGCAAATAACGGCGATTCTTACCGCTATCAGAGAATTACAAGTTGACGAAAATATAAATACTATTTTGGAGTTAATGATTCCTTTAATTAGTGATGTTAATGAACTAAAAATATTAAAGACCCATATACAAGATGTTATTGCTCACATGGAAGATATTAACAAATGCAAGTTTGATTTCACTCTTGGTACTATGATCGAACTACCAAGAGCTGCTTTAAAAGCTGGAGAAATTGCTGAGGAGGTAGATTATTTTAGCTTTGGTACCAATGATTTAACGCAAACAACTTATGGTATTTCCCGAGATGATGTAGCATCATTTTTCCCGGATTATTTAGAAAAAAAAATCTTTGCATTTGATCCTTTTAGTAAATTGGATGAGGAAGGGGTCGGGGAGTTAATAGAAATTGCTATAAAACGTGGATTAAAAAACAATCCTACATTAAAACTTGGTGCATGTGGGGAGCATGCAGGCAATCCCTACTCTATAGAGTTTTTTCATAAAGTTGGTTTGCATTATGTATCATGTTCACCATACCGCATCCCTATAGCAAGGGTTGCTGCCGCTCAGGCGACAATAAAAGCGGATGGTTATAGCTAACAATTCTTCAAATAATTTGAGTATAAGTTCTATCTCTTAATAAATCAGCTATTGCCTGATAAGATTTAATAGCTCTTTCAGGATCAGTGGCAATCATTTCTGCTCCCAGTTTCTCATTATTACTCATATTCCATAAACGGCAATTATCAGGGCTGATTTCATCTGCCAACATTACCATAAAGTCTTCACCATTAAACACTCTACCAAATTCTAGCTTGCATTCAACAAGTCTTATACCAATACCTGCAAATAATCCACTTAAAAAATCATGTATTCTAATGGTTTGATGTTTCACTTCATCAATTTCTTGCTTATTTAACCAACCAAAATTCAGTATTTGATGCTCATTAATTATAGGGTTCTTTAATTCTCTACTTCTAACTCTAAAATCGATAACTGGGTGATCAAATACATACCCTTCCTCCATGGAGAATTCTTTTACAAACCTGCCACATGCTACTGTAGAAACCGATACTTGAATGGGGAAAATATCCACAGATTGTATTAATTGTTCACGCATATTCATTTTTTCAATTAAGTGGTTCTCTATCCCGACCATATCAAGCTTACTCATTATAAAGGATGAAATATTATTATTCAGTACCCCTTTACCCGAAATATCAAAAATCTCACCGTTTTCTAAAGTAATTTTGTCAGTAAAGGACATAATAAACGCAAAATCTTCTTGTGACTGATAAAGAGCTTTACTTGATCCTTGATATAATTTTTGTTTCATTGGAAGAATAACGTCAGAAAAATAGATTAAATAAACACTTTATGCTAATCCAGCTGGCAGTAATTGCTATAACAGCTATAATAAGACCAACTATAGAGACTATAAACCCAAGAAATATAGTTAATCCATCTCGATTTAAAAGACCTACTGTCATTATAGTGATACCAAAAGCAGGTACAGCATTTGTTAGAGGTAAAGGTATTGATATGGCAATAGCACAAATCAGCGATATTAAACCAATAAATTGTTCGCAATATATAGAAGATGCAAAACTAAATCTTGGTCGTATATATTTTTCCACCAATTTAATTTTTGGTACAATCTTGTTACTTATATTGATAAGTACATCATTGCTAATTTGATAGTTATTAATTTTCGATGGTAAAGAAACTTGCCTAAAGCCAAGCAACATCTGCATAGATAAAATAATCAAGGGTATCCCTACTATAGTAGTAAAACCCGGAGGATACGGTAGAGGAATTGCAATTGGTATGGCAAAGAAAAGCATTGTTAATAGAAGACCATTTTCATGAAAGTCAGTTAACAACTCACTGATTCTAGTCTTTTCTTTTTTTTCTTTTTGTCCTAGTTTGCAAAAAACACTAGATACTTTAGCTCTATCTAGTTGTTTATTTTTTGCAGTAATATTAAACATATCCACTTAAATTTTTTGTAAGTTATACTATAATAATTATACTATAATTTTAAATTATTAGGAAATAATTAATAATGGAATAATCCAATCAATGATTTTCCTAAATTCTGAAAAGCTATAGCGGAATGTAACACAATTGTAATGGATTTAGCAAAGAATATTTTCTATAATAGGCTTCTGCTAGGTTGCTGTGGAACTGTATACTCAACTCTTAATAACTTATAATAATAAATTATGAATTTTATCGATGAAGCTAAAATATATTTAAAAGCGGGTAATGGTGGTGATGGAGCGGTTAGTTTCCATCGAGAAAAGTATATTGATATGGGGGGTCCTGACGGCGGTGATGGCGGTCGTGGTGGTAGCATTATTTTTAAGAGCAATTCTCATCTTAATACTTTAGTAAATTTTAGGTATAAACTACATTTTAAAGCAGAAAATGGTGAAAATGGCAAAGGTTCAAACCGAACTGGTAAATCTAAACCAGCTTTACTCTTACAAGTACCAGTTGGAACACAAATATTTTCAGAACATAATGATGTTCTACTATATGATTTTACTTCAGATGAACAAATTTTTGAAATAATCAAAGGGGGGAAAGGAGGACTGGGTAATAGCCATTTTAAATCATCAATCAATCAAGCTCCACGACGTAGAACTGAAGGTATCGTGGGAGAAGAGATGTGGGTAAATTTACAACTCAAACTACTTTCAGATGTTGGGCTTATAGGTTTACCTAATGCAGGGAAGTCTACTTTTCTTGCAGCAACAACATCCGCAAAACCTAAAATTGCTGATTATCCATTTACCACACTAAGCCCAAATCTTGGTGTAGTTTATATAGATGATGAAGAATTTGTCATAGCTGATATCCCAGGTTTAATAGAAGGAGCCCATCTGGGACATGGACTCGGCGATAAGTTTCTAAAACATATTGAGAGGTGTAATTTATTGATTCATTTGATATCAGCAACAAGTGATAATTTGCTTGCTGATTATAAGACTATTAGAAATGAACTTGAATCATATTCAAGTTCACTAAAAAATAAGACAGAAATAATCTGTTTAAACAAATGCGATGTTTTGTTAGAGGAAGAAATTCAAAACAAAATTACTGAATTACAAAAAATTACCAGTGAAGAAATTTTTGCAGTTTCTGCCTATACAAGAACTGGATTGAATAGAATAATAAAAAAAGCTCTTGCAAAAATAAAAAGCACAAGATTGTAAAACTAATCATGTTGCTCGTATATATAGCTAACCCGATTAGCATTTAGTCATAGTAAACTGGCGTCATTGTGAGGAGTCTATTCGCTGTGACATGGCAATCCAAAAGTTGTAGCGGTAAAAATAAAACAACAAGCTGTTCATTTAGATTGCCACGCCACTTCGTGGCTCGCTAACGGTTATTCGTTTCTATAACCTAGTATTTTATACCATTAGTTGCGACTTTTAAATCGCCTTGGGGAGTCTAGACACTGTTAACAAAGCTTATTTGATTGATGAATTAATGGATTTTGTAGCGAAAATTAATAAGATTTTTGCCGAAATAGTATACCTATTTCAAAAAAATCTTATAATTTACAGCAAAAAAGACTTTATTCACCAATCAAATAAGCTTTGTTAACAGTGTTTAGTCATGCACAAATGTCTTTAAAAACATTATAACATTAGCTATATCTTGAGGTTTATTTAAACCAGCAAAGGACATTTTTGTACCAGGTATATATTGGCTAGGTTTATGCAAGAAATGAAATAAACTTTCTTCATCCCATATTCCCCCTTTGCTAGATAGAGCACTTGAATATTTATAATCCTCTGCTTTAGCTTTTTCCGTCCCAACGATATTCCATAGGTGTGGCCCAACCTTATTAGCTTTACTTTTATCAAACGAATGACACATCAAACATTTTTTCGCTATTTCCCTTCCCACCTCAGCATTAGCAGTTTTCATCAATTCTTCTATATTCACTGGTGCTTCTGCAACTACTTTGGCATCATGGTTATTAGGAGAATCGTCTGTTACTTCTACTTTGTAGCCTCGAGGCTCAGGATGTAAAGCTGGTTTATACAGAATATTTGTTACAAACCCTACCATCATTGCAATTAAACTTGCTAATAAAATAGAAGCAACAATTTTATTTAACTCTATTCCAGCCATCCCTATTCCAGACATGTTTATAATGTCATCTCCGTAGAGAGAATATGTATTACTAATTAGAACAATTTTTGTACTGGAGCGGGTGAAGGGATTCGAACCCTCGACTTCGACCTTGGCAAGGTAGCGCTCTACCCCTGAGCTACACCCGCTTTTAAAACACTAAAAATTGTGGATAAAAACAATTGTTCTTATCCCAAATTGAGGTAAAAGACTCGCTTGTACAAAAACAAATCATAAATATAGGATATACTATAAAAAGATCAAGAAGAAATAACATCAAAAGAGATTTAATTTTAAATATTATTCCAGATACCTACTTTCGTAGGGGGGATATCAAAACCGTAGATACTTTAATTATAGCAGTTAACATATTAGGTTCATATAGCTAATTCGTTAAGGTTTTAGATAACTTCTCGTCATTGCAAGAGTACATAAGCACGACAAAGCAATCCACTTCTGGTCTTTTGGATTGCTTCGCCGCCTAAAGTGACTTCTCGCGACAGTTAGAGAGCATTTTTTTTCCTTAAATTAGTACATTATGTCGAATTACACTTTTACTACAAAATAAAAAATAGGGTATGCGGCTTTACACACTCTTTGCTAATAGACGAAGTAATGTTAGTCGGTCAGAGCTATACCTAGAATCTTGGAAATATAGCTTCTGGCTGACTAATATTACTGCCTGGAGTTAAATTAAACTCCTTGGTTAAATGCTTAAACATCCTCTGACTTTCTGGCACACCAAGCTGATCAAGCATTTTACTAGCTGAATCAGGGGTAAATGGCTGTAACATTACGGCAATATATCTTAGTGTTTCAAGTAGCGTATACAACACCTTGCCCATCTTTATAGGATCAGTTTTCTTTAACTGCCAAGGAGCTTCTCGGTCTATGTAAATATTTGCTTCTTCAGTTAAAGTAATAATATTTTCTAACACCGAGTTAATATCAAATCTATCCATAAATATTAAATTTTCTGATATAATTTGTTGTGATGTTTTAATTAAAAATGATTCATAAATGCTATTGATAGATTCCTGGATAATTACCGGAATTTTTGCATCATTATTCTTATACACAAAGGCTAGAGTTCTTTGTAACAAATTACCAATTTTATTAGACAGCTCACTGTTGGTTCTATTAATCAAACCACTTCGAGAATAACTTCCATCTGAACCAAATATTATCTCTCTCATCAAATAATATCTAACTGGATCTAAACCAAATTCTTTTATTAATTGCAGCGGATCAATGACATTTCCTATAGATTTCGATATTTTTTGCCCCTCATTAGTCCACCAACCATGTGCCATAATACATTTTGGCAGAGGCAATCCCGCTGCCATCAGAAATGCTGGCCAGTATACTGCATGAAAGCGTAATATATCTTTACCAACCACATGCACATCAGCTGGCCAAAATTTATTATATTGGCTTGTATCATTTGGATATCCTAAAGCTGAAATATAGTTTGTTAACGCATCAAGCCATACATATATTACATGTTTTTCGTCGTTTGGTACTTTAATCCCCCACTTAAAACTAGAGCGTGATATAGATAAATCATGCAGCCCTGACTTAACAAAGCTAATAACTTCGTTACGCCTAGTATTTGGCCTGATAAAATCAGGATTGGCATCGTAAAAATCTAACAATTTATCTTGCCATTTTGATAAGGCAAAAAAGTAACTTGGTTCTTCAAGCCATTCAACCGGAGCCTGAGTCGGAGCTAATCCGTCTGCTGTTAATTCTGATTCATTATAAAATGTCTCATCACGCATAGAATACCAACCTTTATAGCTATCTAGGTAAATATCACCATTATCAAGCAATTTTTGCCACAAACTACTTACCGCCTGTTTATGTCTAGCTTCTGTAGTTCTAATAAAATCATCATTAGAGATATTCATTGAATGCATTAACGTACGAAAAGTTTCAGATACTGTATCAGTAAATATTTGCGGTTCAACATTTTTGGCAATAGCAGATTTTTCTACCTTTTGACCATGTTCATCAGTACCCGTTAGAAACATTACATCTTTACCTGATAAACGCATAAATCTTGCTATCACATCGGATGCAACACTTGTATAAGCATGTCCTATGTGAGGTATATCATTGACATAATAAATCGGAGTAGTAATATAATATGTGTTTTTCATAATGGTCAATTGTTGGAAACAAATATAGTATATTTATTATAGTTATTTTGCTAAACTAGTATACTATAAAAATAGTTAAAATAACTTATTCAGTAGGGAATAATTATATGAAACATTATACATTGTTAGAGCAAGAATTAGAGCAAATTTCTCAAATTAATAACGTGATTAGTATACTTTATTGGGATATTGCAGTAAACATTCCACAAGGATCGATTGATAGTAGAACAAACGAAATATCACTACTATCTTCCATGGTACATTCTAGATTAACATCACCAAAACTCGGAGAATTAGTAGCAGCGGTTTCTGAAAACCTAAATATACTAGATATTTGGCAGTTAGCAAATTTACAAGAAACAAAAAGACGGATTGTAGAATCTAACTGTATAGATGATGATTTAAGGAAAAAATATCTTATTGCTAGTGCAAAATGTGAGTTAATTTGGCGGAATGCTAGAAAAAATAATGATTACCTATCGCTTAAACCTTACCTACAAACAGTATTAGATTGCGTACAAGAAATGGCCAAATCTAAAGCTAAAGTACTAAATTGCACAGTATATGATGCTTTGCTTGACACATATGACCCTGACCGTAAGCTAGATGAAATTAAAATAACTTTTAATAATATCAAAAAAACCATACCTGGATTAATTGCTCAGATAGTAGAAAAACAAAGCAAAGAACATGTTTTACCTATAGTTGATGCTATCAGTAAAGAACAGCAAAAACTAATTGCCAAAAGGCTTATGACAATAATGGAGTTTGATTGCACTAAAGGTAGATTAGATGAATCGGCTCATCCATTTTGTCAAGGCACTCCTAATGATATTAGATTAACTAATAGATATGATGAGCGTAATTTTATTTCAGGGATTATGGGAATTATGCATGAAACCGGTCATGCTTTATATGAACAGAACTTGCCTAGTAAATATAAAAATCAACCCGTAGGTAAGGCTAAGGGTATGGCTGTTCACGAAAGTCAGTCTTTATTTATGGAAATGCAAGTAGGCAGATCACGAGAATTTTGTGAATTTCTATCAATGCTACTTAAGGACGAATTTGGATTTAAAGGACAAGAATATTCTGGAGATAATCTTTACAAATTAATGACTAGAGTAAAACCTAGTTTTATTAGAGTAGAAGCAGATGAAGTTACTTATCCAATGCATGTAATAGTTAGGCTTGAACTGGAAGAGTTGTTAATTAGTGGAGAGCTAACTTTGGATGATTTGCCATATTATTGGAATAATAAGATGCAAGAATATTTAGGAATTACTCCACAAACAGATACAAATGGATGCTTACAAGATATACATTGGCCAATGGGAAGTTTTGGTTATTTCCCATCTTATACTAATGGAGCAATTATTGCTTCAATGCTTATGAAGAAAGCACAAGAAGTTAATCGCAATATGAAAAAGGAAATCACCAGAGGAGAATTCAACGGTATAAACCAATTCTTGAATAATAATCTTAGAAACTATGGGTCCTTAAAAAGCACTGGTGAATTAATTAAAGACGCTACGGGCGAAGATCAAATTCAATCAGAAATATTTTTAAACTATCTCAAACAAAAATATTTATATTAATGGTATTTATAGCTAACCCAACTAACATTACGCCGTTATTGCTATGAGATACTTTGGTGGCAATGAAGCAATCCATTTCTAATCACTTTCTTGGATTGCCACGACCACTAAGTGATCTTGCAGTGGTGCTTGGAGAAGAACTCCCGACTTCCGCAATTTTTGAGAAAGAGCGAGGTTGGAAGGATTATGGATTATTAGGCACAACAAACCGCAATGCTGCAAATGTAACAGGTATAATGGTAAGGAGCAAATGAAACTATCAATTAACTCATCCCTACCAAATTTACTAACAAAAGAGCCATTAAAATCAATTTATTGCAAGCTTTTTAGTAAAGAAGATGGTAAAATAAGCATAAAGGGTTCAGCTCAAATGGGCTAATGAACCAGATAAATAAAGATAACATTTAATAATAATTAAGAGGTTGGATTACATGTTTTTATCAAAGTTTCTTGATCCTAAAAATGATTTTTGTTTTCGTAAAATCTTTGGTACGGAAAAGAACAAAGATATACTTGTGCATTTTTTAAATGATGTTCTTAAGTGTGAAGGAAATGAGAAAATAATTGAGGTGACGTTTTTACCCACTATCCAAGACCCTGATATTGCTATTTATAGAAAGTCTATTGTTGATGTGTTATGTAAAGATCAACACGGTAATCAATTCATAGTGGAGATGCAGGTAAGCAAACACCCAGGGTTTGAAAAAAGAGCTCAATTTTATGCTGCTAAAGCATATTCTCAGCAAAGAGTTGAGGAAGATGAGAAGCATAAGAAATTGGCAGTATACGCCAAATTAAAAGGAGTAATATTTTTAGCAATAGCAGATTTTGTGATGTTTGAAGATAAAAAACATTGGAAATCAGAACATCGTCTTTTAGATACGGAGAGCTATGCCCATGATTTAAAAGATTTTTACTTTGTATTTTTAGAGTTAGCAAAATTCAACAAAGCTGTAGATGAGTTGAAGACTATAGAAGAAAAGTGGGTGTACTTTTTTAAGCATGCCGGAGATAGTAAATTAACATTAACAGAAATAGAGCATTTAATAGGTAAAGATGAAATTATTAGAAGAGCCTTTGAAGCGGTAGACCAAGCTAGCTGGTCAGAGGCAGAGCTTAACACCTATGAGCAAATGACCAAAGCTCGTCTTGATAATTTAGCGGTAGAACAGCAGAAGATTGAAGATGCTGAGGCTAGAGGTAAAGCTGAAGGCAAAGCTGAAGGTATTAAAGAAAATGCTATAGTTGTGGCAAAGAAAATGTTGGATAAAAGAAAGCCAATGGATGAAATCATTGAATTTACCGGGTTAACTATTGAAGAAATAGAACAGTTGAAAGAAGAATAAGCAGATAAGTAAATAATGTTGTGCCTAAAAATCTGTAACCATTATATCCATGCCTCTTCTAACCTTTGATCTTATCAAAAACTGCGGAAGTCGGGAAGAACTTTTTTACTTAAATTTATACACGTACCGAATTACACTTTCACGATAAAATAAAAAATGTAGCTATGGTAATCTATTCCCATTAAAAAAGAAATGTTCACAACAAACTAGACACTTATACGATTAGCTAGACACTGTTAACAAAGCTTATTTAATTGATGAATTAATGGATTTTTTAGCAAAAATTAATAAGATTTTTGCTGGAATAGTGTACCTATTTCAAAAAAATCTTATAATTTGCAGCAAAAAAGACTTTATTCACCAACTAAATAAGCTTTGTTAACAGTGTCTAATAGTCATAAAACTGCTACCCTCTAGCCATAAAATTTTGCAAATGATTTCATTGTCAGGATATAGCTTCGCTACTATATGTCGGTAAAAATTCAATTGATCAATATACGATTCCTTAACTAGTTGACGGTTTTTAGGTGGGTTGGCATCTGATTTGTAATCAATAATGGTTATTGTCTTCGCATCAATGGCAAGTAGATCAATCCTTCCTATTTTAGCATCATCATTTAGATTTGTTCCTATAGTTACTTCAGTTTTTAGTTCTTGAGAAATAAGTGTCATAAATTCTGCATTATTTAGTAACTTATCAATATTTTCATGAATTTTCTCTTGTAAAATTACTGGTAACTTTTCAATAAACGGGTGGGTATGCATACTAGAAAAATCATTAATCTTTACGGCATCTTCTAGAATTTTATGAAATATCCAACCATATTCCAAATGATCATTAACTATAAGAGGAGAATTGACCGAATAATTTTGCTTGGTAATTTTATTAATAAGAGAAAGATTAGGTATCCATTTAATGTCGTCCCCGTGTAGGTAAGAATCTATATCCCTACTTTCGCAAGGGTAACCCCCATCACTGGTGTTATTCCTACTTTCCTTAATGTTATCCTTGTTTTCGTATTGATGACACTCCTTATCAATAACCGTTTCATAAACTATAATTCCATTCTCATATGGCTTACCATGCATATTCATTGCTCTAGAAATTAACTCATACCAACAATTTTGTGGCAGCTTATTACCACTTGCCTGATAACCACATATCACTAAATAATCTTCCGCTCTAGTCATTGCCACATAAAGTAGCCTGATATATTCTTGTAAATCTTTTTGTTGTTCCTGTTCCTTGAGAGCTTTAAAAAATTCTGGGCTATTAGATGATTGAGTGACAGAGAACATCTTGCCATCTTGATCCCAAATAAATTTATTGCTATTAGTTGGTACTGAACTAGTATCACACAGAATAACAATTGGTGCTTGTAGACCTTTAGAAGCATGTACGGTCATAACTTTTATCTTGCTTGACGATTCTAGATTCCTTTTAATGTCAATTTTGTTATTTTCAAACCAATAAACAAAGCTTTGTAGAGAGCTATCTATATTATTGGCATAATTAGTACTTAAATATATCAGTTCATTTATTACGTCATTACTATCAAACCCATTAGACTCAACTAAAGTTCTTCTAACATCCCAACAATCGACAATTAATGAGAAGAAATTCCTACAATTACTAACTTTGTATAGCTGTAAAAAACAACATAATTTATTATATATATTTGTATATTCCGCTATAGTTTTCAGATATGCCCAAATAGAATTCTTCCCTCGAGAAATTGCAATCAACTGTATTTCTTGTTCACTCATACCGATTATTGGTGATTTTAATAGACTAATCAAATTCAAATCATCTTGAGGTAGTAGCACAAATTTTGCTATAGCTATTAAGTCTAATACTGACAAACTTTTGTCTAAAGTGATTCGGTCGACATCTTCTACTTGTAAACCATGTTGCTTAAGACAGTTAATAACTTCAAAAACCAATTCATCTCTCTTGCGTACCAGAATCATAAAATCTGATTCTTTCACTGGCGAATTAGTAGCAGGTAGAATTTTTTGGCTTGCTATCTGGCTTTTTATAAAATTAGCAATTTGTTCCGCAAGTACTTGCTGAGCAGATTTTGATTTATTATGCTCTTCTGGTAAGGGCCAAAATAACTTAGTCTCTTTCTCGCCTCTAACTAGCGGCCAGATTTCAACTCTACCTTTATCAGTTTGGCGAAATGGTAAAATTTTAGGATTTTCAGGGGGAAATAATTGAGGGGTAGTATTTTTAATTTGTTGTAAAATTAGATAAACAATATCGATAATTTTTTCGGTAGATCTGTAGGACCATTCAAGAGTAATATCTCTGAAATTTTTATTTGCCCCAGATAATTTTTTATTAACATCATTAAAAGAGCTAAGATTTGCTCCTTGGAAGCTAAAAATTGACTGTTTTTCATCGCCTACGACAAAAATAGTACTTTTTTTATGCTTAGTGGAAGAATAAAAGTCTGCTATAATTGCAGTGATAATGGTCCATTGTTCTGGGCTAGTATCTTGTGCTTCATCAACAAGTAAATGCTCAATCCCGCCATCAAGTTTATATGATACCCAACTTTTTGTACTATCATCTGTTAATAATAATTGTGTCAAATAAATTAAATCATCATAATCTAGCAGACTGTACTCAGTTTTATAGGAATCATATTTATCAAGAAAAATCTTTGCCAAATTACGTAATAAATTTGAATAATTCTCCATATCTTGCATTTTAGCTTGTTGCTCTAACTGAAAGATTTCTTCCTGAATATATTCAAGCTCATTCAATAATTTTGGGTAGTTTGTTGCCATAGATTTAGGCAACATGTTTTTACGCTTAGTACCTTCTTTCGTAAAAAAAAATTGTTGAATTTCCTGATCTAGATTAATATCTATTGAATATTTTGCAAGTAATTGCCGAGCCTTGTCATAAATATTTGATAATTGTTCAGGAATATAAGAACTAATAGTTTGATGTTCCTTGTAATCCATTTGCTTAGCAAATAATTTCTTAAACTTAATCTTTTGCTGAATTATTTCAGAGAAAATATCATTGATGGTTACTTCATGAAAGTTTGTCAAAAAAAAACTGATCAGCTCGTTATAAGTTGGATCTAAATAGATTTGGTTTCTTATTTTGTTAACAACCCCTTGGGCTGTAATCTCGTCAAGAATCTGAAATTCTGGATTAATACTTGCTTCAAAAGGAAATAATTTAAGCATCTTTTGACAAAAAGCATGGATAGTATAAATGTTAATCCCCTCTTCAGAGTTTAGCAGTTTGTAATATAAAGTTTTGGTATATTGCACCTCACTTTCTAAAGGCTCCCTGGCAAGTAATAAACCTAACTCTTTAGCCAGTTTAGTATTTTCCTCTACAGCAAACTCAGCAAGTTTATTTCTAATTCTGCTCTGCATTTCAAGGGCAGCTGCATTAGTGAAAGTTAAGCATAAGATTTTGTTAAATGGAGTCCCATTAATTAGCAATCTGAGTACTCTGTCTGTTAGGATTTTTGTTTTGCCTGTGCCAGCTGATGCAGAAACCCAAACAGAATATTGTGGGTTTGATGCTTGTTGTTGTAATTCGTTCATTTTTTAAAAGGAGTCCTATTATTTAAAGCAAGAATATACTCCTCATTTATTTTTCTTTCGCCCACAAATCCATATCATATTGTTTACAATATTCGAACATAGATACAGTATTAGGGTGCTTTATTCCAAACTCCTTGACTTGCAGTTTGCCAAAAAATTTATAACTAAATAAGTTTTTTACTTTACAGGCAGCTTTTGCTCCTTGAGTATATAGGTAACTAACTTGGGCTACATTCTTACGATTATTTCTATACAAGTAATAATATATGGTATTAGCTTTATTATAGGATTCTATTGCTGCTTTTATATTATCTTGGACAAATAGAATATCACCTTGTATTACATAACTAGCTGCTAAATTTGGATCTTCCGAATAATCTGCTCCTTTGGGATTCCTACGCTCGTCGGATAAAAATATAGAGATAGCCTTGTTAACATGTTTTAGGGCTTGCTCTATCTTATCCAGTCCTAACTCACTTTTTGCCATTTGACTATAAATACGACCTAATATTTCGTGAACATCTTTTTGGGATGATTTACACAAATCATATAGTTGCTTAACTTGAGTATATGCTTGTTGATATTCTTCAAGATAATTTAATATCTCTACTTTACGAACGTAAAGCTCTATAAGAAATAGATCGTCAAGACTTAATCCATTTTTAGTATCTATTTCTATAGTTTTGTTATTTTGCTCTAATGATTCGCTATACTTTCCTTGTAGCAAGAACAACTCTGTTTTCGCACTATGTATATAGGACAGGTCACTTTTATCCATTAAACCTTCATTAAACCTTCGTTCTACAATTTGAATGTTTTTTTCCGCTTCTTGAACCCGTCCTAATGAGATATTATACATTGCTAAAGCATAATATAAACTCCACGCAGAAAATTCATAACCTTTCATATTGTCAAATACTTCTTTTGCTCTTGTACAATAATTTATTGCTACTATATAATCAGAACGGTTAATAGCATGATTCCATGCTATTGCTTGTAGGAACACTGCATATGCATATTTTTCATCATTATTCATTGACCATAATTTAAACTTATCAGTTCCATTTTGATCATTCTCATTGAACCAATTAATTAATTTCTCTACATTAAGGTAATCGGCAGAATTCATATATTGTATTATTAGCTGTGCATTCAATTGCAGAAGTTTATATATATTTGAATTATATTTTGCAGCATTCCTAGCAAGAATTTCAAGATTCTCATGTATAGTTTTTGCTTTCCTAAAAAGCTGAGCTTTTACCACAGCCTTTGGTACACATCCGATTAATTTAGTAACGATATCCTCTAAATAAGCTTTATTATTCTTATTACCATTAATTTCAGCTATTTTCTGAGCAATAACATCATGCATCTCAAAGATAGGGTTAGTTTCCTGTGGAGTAATATTAGATATTAAGGCAAATTTAGATAATTGATAAATATCATCATTTATAGTACTTTGATCGTCAGTAATAAAACTTAGCAATTCCTTTGAAAAACCGTGATTATTTATTAAGGCTATTTTATTTAATAAATTTCTTGCACTTGGCTTTAATTCATTGATTACTAATGTAATATTTAATTTAATTTTGTCTGTTGATTGTTGGATTTTCTCCCTATATCCCTTTCCATCTAAACCTTGTACATTATTTAATAATTGTGCACCCTGTACTATCAAGATCGGATAACCAGCAAATTCTTCGCTCAAGAATTCCACTGATTTTGGATCATTATGTTCTAAAATATTGTTAGCAAGAGTAATGATGTCACCTTTTTCAAATGCAGTCATTTTAACTATGTTAGGTAATATTTCACTATCTTGGGAGCAAAATATAATATGCCCGTTATGTTCCCAATCAACGAATTCTTGAACTTTTTTATTTTCACCTACCTTCAGATTGTCAAATATCAGTAACCATTTTTCTTGATTCGATAAATAGTCCATTACTTCTTTTCGTATTAATTTTATATCTTCTGATATTAAATTAGATTTAGCAGTACTATTAATCACTTTTGCTAGTTTTAATAATTCTTGATTAATATCTAAATTACAGTCAATAAACCAAATAAGTTTACAATCATTTTGATTCTCATAAGCATACATCCTAGCAAGCTGGGTTTTTCCCATACCACTGGTACCTATAATACTCGCTTGCCGATACTTAATTAAGTTGTTCTTGAGTAGATTTAGTTGTTTAACATGATTAACAAAATAAGTAACTGGTGTAACGACATTAGATATTTGTTGTTGAGCAAATGAATTAAAGGGCATTATAAATATCAGTAATAATATTAAGTATTTATTCATTTTTTGCTCCTAGTGAACAGTTTTTCACAGTGATGTTTGTGAATTTGGCCTAATGTTAATCAAGATAGCTATAATTAGTTATATTACCTCAATTTATTTAACTACACTCTTTAACTATTGTCAACTATTAATTCTATGTAGTATTTCAGGACAGTTTAAAAAACTACTCATGTATGGAACTTATATGTATGGAACTTATAACAATATCAAGAACCTATTCAGATTAGCTATATTCTAAAACTTAAAAAAAACTTAGCCCTCTTCTAGTTCTAAAAGTTTCTTCTTGATCTCAAGCCCCCCAGCGTAGCCAGTTAGCTTGCCATCAGTACCTATAACTCTATGACATGGTACTATAATTGACAGAGCGTTACGTGCAACAGCATTTGCTACTGCACGTACAGCTTGAGGAGCAAATATTAAATTCGCAATATTCTTATAGCTTACCACCCTACCATAAGGTATGGTAGAGATAGCGAACCATACTTTTTCTTGGAAATTAGTCCCCGTGAAACGATAAGCTGTGGTAAATTCCTTTCTAAAACCATTTATGTATTCTGTTAATTCTTGGTAAGTTTGATCAAATATGCTAGAAATTTGCTGCTCATGATAATCATTGCTTAAAATTGGCATGTGTTCTTGTCCGACAAAATATAAACCTGTTAAGAAATTGTCATTCGCTGTCAATAACATCCTCAAATGATTTGAAGATGTTAGAGCAGTTGGTAAGTCTATATATCTATATATTTTGGTCATTAATGTATACCTATTAGACACTGTTAACAAAGATTATTTGATTGATGAATTTTGGTATAGTTATACCAAATTCATGCAATAAACCCCTAATTTCATTTGCCAAAGCTGTACGATTTTTTACCAATCTTTCTCGAACCCGGTGAATAGACAAAACATCCTGTTGCTCTACCGACTTTATTGGGATAAATCTCATCGTAGGACGACCTACCGCTTCGCATATTGCTTCTGCATCTTTAAAATCATTTTTATTGCTTTTAACATATGGTTTAACAAATTATGGTGGTCCCGTTTGTCTAGCCCGGATATTGCATGAAGGTATCAAGATTTACCTATGAACCCCTTGTAATATAAGGGGTTTGGAAGAATTGTACAAAAATACAAATTGTATATTTAGAGTTTTATATATTTTAGCCCGTATCCCTCATGAGACAAGGACTAGAACAATTGGTTTATTATCTATCATGCATTATTCAGGCTAGAGCATTTTTACCCCCTTTTCTCTACTTTGCTAATTTTTAATTTTCAAAATTCATACAACCATACCATAAACCTCTTCTCATGCAATATTCAGGCTAATGATTTTGGTTGGTTAGCCATAAAATCTAAAAACTTTTCTCTTGTTAATTTTTTCTTAAAAATATTTTTTCCATATTTATCTACTGCATGCAAATGAAAAATATTTTTTGCTAAATCTATTCCTATTATGTTATATTCCATTTTGGAGCTCCCTATTGTTGTTTTAATACATTAAACATTAAATCTAGAAGAATAACATCTGCTATTCATTCTGTATATAGGGTAGTTCCATACATAAGTGATTTACGCTAATAATCTTATTCTTATATAACCTGAGTTCGATGTAACTTGTTACATCGAACTCAGGTTAACTAATATACTTAAATGATTTAAAGAATTGGAACGTAAAACAAGGGGTGAGCGAACGGAGCGTAGATAAGGATTGTTCATACATGAGTATCCTGAAGTTTTATTACGAAGCCAATTCTTCAAAGCAGAAGAATATACAGGGGCTACATTGCTTTAAACCTGATTGACTTATAGCTGAATTTAATATAACTTGTCATATCAAATTCAGACTATTATATATAAGGAATTCCCATGGACAGTTTAATGATTAAAGGGGGTGTTCCCCTTGAAGGTAGTATTAGCGTTAGCGGATCTAAAAATGCAGCATTACCGATTATGACAGCTGCACTGCTTACGGATAAGCTTAGTATTAATAATATTCCAAAGCTTACTGATATTCTCACAATGAAAAAATTACTTGAGAATTTAGGTAGTGTTATCACTGTAACTGATCATCAAGATCACTTGAGCATGGATATCGATAGCAGCAATATTAATAATTTTACTGCCCCATATGATATAGTGCGTAAAATGCGTGCTTCTATTTGGGTTCTTGGACCGTTACTCTCTAGATTCTCTAAAGCTAAGGTTTCCTTACCTGGAGGATGTGCTATAGGTGCTAGGCAAGTAGACCTACATATAGCAGCTCTGCAAGCTATGGGAGTCAATATTAATGTTGATCATGGTTATATTAATGCTACGATCAAAGGCAAATTAAAAGCTGTACATTTTGTTTTTAAACAAATATCTGTTGGAGCAACAATTAACTCCATAATGGCAGCCACTTTGGCTGAAGGAGAGACAATATTATTTAACTGTGCTAGAGAACCAGAAATTGTTGATCTGTGCCATTGCCTTAACAAAATGGGGGCAGAAATAGATGGAATTGGGACAAGAGAAGTAAGAATTATTGGCAAATCTTATTTAAAAAATACCCACTATTCAGTCATGCCGGATCGTATTGAAGCTGGTACCTACATGATGGCGGCTGCCATTACTAAAGGCAATTTAAATATTTATGGAATTAACAGCAATATTGTTGAAAATATAGTATTAAAACTCATTGAAGCTGGCATAAAAGTTGAGCCTATTGATAATGGTTTAAGAGTTTCTTATGTAGACAGATTAAATCCCGTGGATATCCATACAAGTCCATATCCAGGTTTTGCAACAGATTGCCAAGCCCAGTTTATGAGTCTTATGACTCTTTGCAACGGTTCTGCAACAATCACCGAAACTATTTTTGAAAACCGCTTTATGCATGTTCCTGAATTATGTCGAATGGGGGCTAAGATAACAGTTAAAGGAAATAGTGCTATAATACACGGTGTACCTTTTCTGACAGGGGCTGAAGTTATGGCAAGCGATCTCAGAGCATCTGTATCTCTAGTATTAGCTGGACTTGCTGCTAATGATACAACAAAAATACGTCGAATTTATCACTTAGATCGTGGATATCAAACCTTGGAAAAAAAATTAAGTAATTGTGGGGCAAATATAGTACGAGTTACAGGAGATAGTGTTTAACTATAATGCCCCCCTAACCCGGATATTGCATGATAGAAATGAACCAATTGTGCTAGCCCTTGTCTCATGAGGGCTACAGGCTAAAATATATAAAATTTTAAATATACAATTTGTATTTTTGTGCAATTCTTCTAAACTCTTTATATTACAATGGGTTCAGAGATAAATATTGATACCTTCATGCAATATCCGGGTTAGGTGCCAAACCGCTTTAAGCCTGATTGTTTCTATATACACCCCTGAGTTCGATGTAACTTGTTACATCGAACTCAGGTTAATTAGTTATCTCCGACAGTCTCCTATCCTTGGTTAGCTATAACCCATCCATTATAAACTATTTAAGAAACACAGGAATTACCTCTCCTCGCCAAGTAAGCACAGTCATCATGCTTGAGTAAGTCAATATCATATGAAAAGCTTTTATTGGTTATGTAATATTCCAGTAATCGCATCATACCTTGTTTATGACGAGCCAACTCTTCTCTAGTGAACTCTATCTCCAAAGTTTGGATTATTGGCTTCGAGCTAGAAATTTTTACATAAACGGCCTGTTTAACATTATGAACTTCTATACCAAAACCACCTTCTTGTAACATTAACGCCTCAATTATTAGCTGCGGGGATAATCCAGTTTCCACATCTTTTCTACTCGGCAAACTACCAGTCTTATAATCGATAATGACAGCTGCCCCAAACTCATCTATCTCAATTCTATCAGCTACTCCAATTATTGTTAATTTCTGCCCACCAATATTCAATGAAATTTCTCCTCTACTTTCAGAATAAATATATTTGCAATCATTTCTACGTTGTTCATCAAACTCAATAAAAGACTCAGCAATAGGCACAAATTTTATTTGCCAAATTTTTTGCGTATAGGTTGGCAAAATAGTATTCTGTAAAATATTATTACTAATATCCAATATTAAGCCAACTTTGTTATTTTCTAACTTATTATAATTTTTTGAATATTGTTCTAAAACCTTATGAACAAAACTACCAAATTCAGATATTTTAGGCTCATGCCCTATCATATCTCTACTTCTGACGTTCAAAATCTTCTTGGCATAGAAACTATAAGGATTCCGTACTAACATTTCTATATCAGTAACTGATATTGTTTCGGGAAAAATTGGGCTACTGACATAACTAAGTAAATTGGCATCATTGCGAGGATCTACTAGAGTAGCTCCTTGCAATGACGATAAGTCACTTTCTGATAAATATGTTAAATAATTTTCTGAAATCAGACTTTGTTGTAAAATAAATTGTAATTTTAGTAATAAATTCGATGGTAATAAACTAGATTTACCATCTTGTCTTTTTGCTCTAGTAATTATTACTTGGGTATTATGCAGAAATAAATAGAAATAATATTGATCTATAGAAGCTCCAATAACCATGTGCAATTTTTTTAGTGTTTGCTCATTAATCCATTGGCTAATAGATGATGATGACGACCAGCATCCTTGATTAAAGTCGGTTAAAATTACTAGATCAAATTTAAGTAACATTAAATCTTCAGCTTTACCAATGATTATATTTTTAGAATAATTTTGATGGGCAAAATACTTACAACTAGACATTAAGCCCTTCAATAACCTTGGAAAATCTTTTTTATTGTCTAATGTTAAATTACAATTAGTCTTTATTAACTCCGATAGAAAATTTGATAATTCAGCAGCTGACTGTTCATGCCAAATATCTCGGTAAAGTTTCTCCGCAATGCTAATCGAGGATTTTAGTATTTTAACAAAATTATTACCACTATTGGTATAAAGTAAGTCTATTAGTTTCTTACCCCACTTTATTAATGCACTATCATTGGTTTTTTCTACTAAAGACAGCATTTGATCGGGTTGCCGGATAAAACGGTTTTTGCCGCTCATTAAAAGCTCTAATCTTTCAACTAATTTACAGTTAATCAAAGGATTCTTTAATAGTAAAAATAACTTTTTTATATCAAAATCATTACATAATATTTCACTAACAGAAATAATTAGAGAACTAACCAGTGTTTCTGATAAATTATCACCTAGTAAATCTTGAAATTCTAAGGAATATTTGGTTAAAAAATTACAATAAAAATTCTTGGTTGTTTGATTATTAACAATAATAGCTATTTTCTTATCACTATATTGTTGGCAAGTTCGGCTTATTTGCTCTGCCTCTTGAAAAATATCTTCAAGTTCAAAATATTTTATATGATCTATAGCTAATTGTTGAGATTCATCAATATCGTCAAAAATTATCTTATCGAAAATCAAATGATCTGACTGATGGTTACCCAAAAGTTGGAAATCCAATAAATTTTTATTGAGAATGGTCAGTAATTTTTTAAAATTATATAAGCAATCTTCTTCAGGATTACCAATATACCTCTTTTGAAACTCTACTTCTGCTGGTGATTTGTACGTCGATGCGGTACTCGAATCCTCACGTATATTAGAGTACGCTGCGGTTCTGCGTTCCGCGTCTCCTTCAAATCCCTCAGCATAAGCGAGTTTCAAAAGAGGTCTAATAGAATCTGCCAAATTACTAAACAAATTTTCGTCATTGCGAGAAGGCGTGAGCCGACGAAGCAATCCATCTCTAATCACTTCTCTAGATTGCTTCGTCGCCACTGAAGTGGCTACTCGCAATGACTCCTGTAAATTAGGAGTAATGCTAGTCGGGTTAGCTATAGGCGGCAAAACTATAAAACCATCAGGCGAATTAGCAACATTCTTCAAAAAATTCCATAATATGGGATTATCCCCTACTATACCGGCTACTATTAAACTAGTCCCAGCTCTTCTCAGCCTTGCTATCTCTGCATCCATCATAGTTATTTGATAATTTACCCGATCTAGTAATCTTAACAATTTTATCTTTTTTTGCCATTCGGAATGGGTGTATTTAAGAAATTGATAAATAACACTCCAATGTTGCGATGCATTGATTTTTTCTATTTCGTTTACAGAGTCTATCGATAAATTATTACAAGCTAGTTGATAAAATAACTCGGCTATTGTTGAACAAAATTGCAAAGATTGTGTTATGCTGAATTGTGACTCACGGTAACTATGAATGATTTCTGCTAGAATAATTCTTTCTTGCAACAACGTTATAGGCTGTAAATTTTCTGATGCAATAGCAAAGACTTCTGCACCTTCAGCCATAATATTAGATAAAGGGATAATATTCGGCAAAATCGCAATATTCTGTTTGTTAATCAAAATATTTTGTAATTTCCAACAAGCAAAACCACTCGGCAATATAACTTTAAGATTGCCAACAAAATTCTTCTTACTGAAATTATCTAAAATAAAATCAGCTAATATATCTAAAAACGATGAAGATGGGTTAATTCTATAGAGATTCATTAAATTACCTTTATTTCGATTAGGTATACTCAAATGATTTGAAGAATTGGATTTGAAAATGAGGGGCGAGTACACGCAGCGTACTATAGTACGTGAGTATACGAGTCCCTGATATTTTCAAAAAACAATTCTTTAAATCATTTGAGTATATAGCTAACTAGATTGGTATTACTCTGTCATTGCGAGGGGCTACTTTAGTAGCAACGAAGCAATCCACAAAAATGATTAGAAATGGATTGCTTCGTCGGCTCGTGCCTCCTCGCAATGACGGAGTATCGGGTTAGCTATAGATATTATAGCTATAATAGCATAATTTAATAACACCACTAATAGCTAAAACTCTTATAAAATTTATTTTAGTAAAGCCGGCAATTACAGGGATAAATCTTCCCCATAATGGCATTAGCATAAGCCAAAATATCAATATGTTATATTTTAAAAAAAATTGAGATAATAATTGCTGATTAGTATGAATCTGAGTATTCTTAGAAAAATAAAAAATTCTTAATAACATTATACCAAGAAAATAATTGATACTAGTAGCAACTAATGAGGCCATAGTTGCTACCACAACTATTATTAAATTATTATAAACACCAAACACCTTCATAGAATGAACAATGAATTCACTATCTAAACTTAGAACCAAATTACCTACTAAACTATCGATAAATAATAACGAATAAGCTTCCAACTGGTCCATAATTCAGACTATTTTTATAAAAGTTTGACAAAATACCCTACTATACTATAGATTTAACGCCTCAAAATACAACATATTATAATTTAAAATTTTTATGAATAAAGCTCTATCCTTGAAAAAACCATTTCTATTATGGTCTCTTGCCAGCCTATTTTTTGCATTTCAGTTTATATTAAGACTTTCGACTGGAATTCTTAGAGAAGAAATTATCCAAAAATTCACCATTGATACCATGGCATTTGGTGCACTTGCTGGATATTATTATTTAGGTTATGCCGGAATGCAAATACCAATCGGCATAATGTTAGATAAATTTAGTTTTAGAATTGTTGCATTCATATCTATCTCCGTTACCTCTCTTGGGGTTTTAGTTTTTACTGCAAGCTCAAATTTCAATCAGCTAATCATTGGAAGATTGATGATCGGAGCAGGTTCTGCTGTTGGTTTTTTATCAGTAAATAAGATTACTAGGACTTATTTTCCAGCAAAATATCATTCTATGATATTGGGATTTTCTTTTACCTTTGGCTTAGTTGGAGCAGTATTTGGTATTACTCCAATGAAATTATTATTTACTCATTTTGGTTATGACGTAACTTTTTATAGTTTAGCTCTAGTCGGATTTATCATTGGACTAATTATTTTAGTAATAAAAAATGATGATACAAGTAGTAACTCACATACTGTTCCTAATTCTAAACCTTCAATATGGAAACTACTATTCAATCCGACAATTTTATTAATTGGATTTTTTGATGCTCTAATGGTAGGAGCATTGGAAGGTTTTGCTGATCTATGGGCCATCCCATTCTTCAAACAAATTTATCAAATGAATGATATAGAAAGTAACTTGGTTACTTCATTCGTTTATATAGGTATGTGCTTTGGTGGACCAGTGCTTGCACTTATGGCTAATTTAGTAAAATCACCTAATTTTGTAATAACAATCACTGGATTGGTAATGAGCATAATTTTTGTCATTCTATTATCTTTTCCTTCATTAAATTTCTTTGCTACCGGTTCTTTAATGTTTTTATTAGGAATTTTTTGTTGTTACCAAGTTCTAATTTTTACCGTTGTCGGTAACCTTGTTACGGAAAAATCTGTTGGACTTGCCGTTGCAATAGTCAATTGTATCATCATGTCCTTCGGTCATTTCTTTCACAAAATTATGAGTTATTTAATCTCTTATAATTGGGATGGACTACTGAGTGAATCTGGTACACCTATCTATAGTCGTTATGATTTTATTACGGCAATTTCTATAATTCCCATTTGTTGTCTTATCGGGATCATCGGTCTTTGGTATTTATCTAGAAGATTAAAAACTCAAATATCAATAGACGAGTCCGTAGAAGAAAGGGTTTTAGCTTAAGTAATACCAACCACAAACGTCATTGCGAGAAGCCGCTTTAGCGGCAACGAAGCAATCTAATAAATATGGATTGCCACAACCACTACGTGGTTTCGCAATGACGCCAGCTTACTATGGACAAATATTAATCTGGTTAGCTACAGCTGCATTAATTAAATATTTTTATAAAAAATTACTAATAAAGCTTAGTGTACATTATAATTGTTGTATACTACGTGTTATAACAATTTGTCCTAATAACAAAATGACTAACAAAAATACTTTATTACTAATTGATGGTTACGGATTTGTCTTCAGAGCATATCATGTTCAGCCACCATTAACTTCTCCGGATGGCTTAGCTGTCGGGGCGCTTTATGGTTTCACTTCAATGTTGTTAAAACTATTGAACGATTTTAAGCCAGAACATGCTATTGTCGTTTTTGACTCTGGGGGAAAGAATTTTCGTCACCATATTTATGAGCAATATAAGGCAAATAGACCACCTATACCAGAGGATTTAAAGGCTCAATTACCACTTATTCGCCTAGCTGCTGGTAGCCTAAATTTCCCAATAATCGAGAGAGCCGGTTACGAAGCAGATGATATAATCGCAACTTTAGCCCATAAAGCCTCTGCATTACAACAAAATACTATCATTATTTCTTCTGATAAGGATTTAATGCAGTTAATTAATTCGCATACTAAAATGTATGATCCCATAAAAGCAAAATACATTTCCGAAGATGACGTGATAGAAAAATTTGGTGTAGAACCCAGTAAAGTCCGGGAAGTAATGGCGTTAATCGGAGATAAGTCCGATAATATACCAGGCGTTCCAAGCATTGGTCCTAAAACTGCTGCGACACTTATTAAACAGTTTGGTTCATTAGCAGAGCTATTAAATTCACTCGGACAAATCACTAATGACCGTCAAAGGGAAATAATCAGCTCCTCAAAAGAGCTAGCATTAATTTCCTGGCAATTATTTAGTTTAGATTATAATGTTGATATTGATTTAGATTTTAGTGTATTGCAATATACCCCACCTGATAGTAAGCAAATCTCTGATTTTTTGGCAGAATATGGGTTTAAATCTCTAAACAAGCGGGTGGAAAATTTATTCCAAATACAAATTACCAACGAATCTTTACCTACTAAGCAAATTACAATTCAAGAAATTTCTTCTCAACAACAGCTTGATGCTGTGCTAACTAAGGCAGAAGAGCATGGGATCGTCAATATTCATCTATTAGATTATCCCGGACAAACTCCTTCTATAATTTTATCTATTGACGGTAAATGTTATAATATTAAATTCATTGCTAAATTTTCTGGCAATATGTCTGACTTACTTGCTTACGATTTTCGTCAAAACTACCTGAATCAATGGTTTATGTCTGATATTCTTCAATTGCCAAAAAACAAGTCTATTAAGAAGATCACTTATAAACTGAAATCATTATTAAAATTCTTTGTCGATAGTGAAGTATATTCATGCGAGGATCTTGAACTAATGCAATATCTGATTTCTGCCGGCAAACCTCAGAAAAATCCATTTGATGGGGCACAGAAGGATAGCTTGGAAAGAGTGGCAGAAGTGGTTAGCAACTTCAGTGCTAACTACCAAAAGCTGCTATTAGAACTAAAAGATAACCATGCCTTAACACTATATCGAGAGATTGATTTACCTTTATGTTATATAATAGATGAAATGGAAAAAACCGGGGTCAAGATCGATTCCCAATATCTTAATCAGCTATCGGATGAATTTGGTGATGAAATTACTCAATTAGAACAGAAAATTTTTGCCATTACTGGGACAAAGTTTAACATCGCCTCACCAAAACAGCTTGGAGAAATGTTATTTGAGAAAATGCAATTACCTTTTGGTAAATTGTCATCAAAGGCTAAGTCATATTCTACTAGTGCAGAAATTCTTGAAAAAATTAGCGAGAGTGGCTTTGACATTGCTGATTTATTACTAAAATGGCGTCAATTAACTAAATTAAAAAATACTTATACGGATAGCTTACCTACTCAGGTGAATCCAATAACTAATAGAGTGCATACAACATTTTTACAAACTTCAACTAGTACTGGTAGGCTTAGTTCTCAAGAACCCAACTTACAAAATGTACCAATTCGCTCGAAAGAAGGTAATAAAATCAGAGAAGCTTTTATTGCAGAAGATAAGCACAAATTAATTTCAGCTGACTACTCACAAATTGAATTGCGAATCTTAAGTGCCATGGCAGATATACCATCCTTACAGCAGGCTTTTGTTAATGGTGAGGATATTCATAGTAAAACAGCTTGTAATATATTTAAAATTACCAAAGAGGAGTTAACATCCGAACATCGACGTAAAGCAAAAGCCATAAATTTTGGCATTATCTACGGTATTAGTGCTTTTGGGCTAGCAAAACAGTTACATATTAGCTCTTCACAAGCCGCTGAATATATAAAGAAATATTTCGAAGAATATCCAGAAATTCAGAGATATATGGAATATACAAAAAACTACGCCAAAGAACATGGTTATGTCCTGAACCTCTTTGGACGAAAGTGCTTTATTCCACTAATTCATGATAAGAAACAATCCTTACAGCAATTTGCCGAGAGGGCAGCAATTAACGCTCCAATCCAAGGAACTAGTGCCGACCTAATAAAGATAGCGATGATTGATCTTGACCGTAAAATGCGACAGCGACAATTGAAAACCAAGCTAATTTTACAAATCCATGACGAGTTACTTTTTGAGTCCCCCATTAATGAGGTAGAACTAGCAACACAACTAATTAAAACTACTATGGAAAACTCACCTAAATTAACAGTTCCACTTATTGTCGAAACTAAAGTAGGAGATAATTGGATAAATATGCATACTACACCTACCTAATCATTCATTGGGGTGGGGCTTAAAAAATAGCCCATATTGGTTAGCTATGTCACAATTCTTCGCCTTTTTCAATCGGCTCTATTCCATATAGTGACACCATTCGTTCAAGGACTCTCCCAACGGTAGGAGCTGCAGTCCAGCCGGCAGTAGCAAAACCAAATGATTCTTTTGTCCCTTTAGGTTCATCAAACATTATAAAAATAACATATTGCGGATTAAAGGCAGGTAATAAACCTAAAAATGATGACATTCTGCTATTCTTAAGATATCTTCTTTTGCCATGCCCATCTGCAGTTAATTTTTCAGCAGTACCAGTCTTTCCACCAACAAGATACCCTTTCACATCAGCTCTACGCCCCGTCCCTTCTTTTACCACCAAACGAAATAATTCACTCATTTGCTTAGATGTTTTTTCACTAAAAATATGCGTACCAACAAGACGCTCATCTTGCCTTTTGATTAAGGTTAAATCATATAATATTCCACCATTTACTACCGGCAATACTGCTTGAATAAAATGTAAAGGACTAATTGAAATACCATAACCATATGACATAACAGCACTAGTCAAATCACTCCATCTCTTATCAGATGGAAATAACGGAGTGCCTCGCTCTGGTAATTCAATTTTAAGCTGATCTAGTAGACCCAACCTCTTTAAGTATTTTTTGAAATCATTTTTGCCAATTTCTAACATGATTTGACTAACACCAATATTTGATGAATGTAGAAAAATCTCTGGGACACTATGCCATCCTTGCTTTGGGTGATAATCTTTTATATTAAACCCCCCTACCCTCATATAGCTAATATCATAAGCATCGTTCATTGCTATAGCATCAGTATCAAAGCCTACTGCCATAGTTAAGGTTTTAAATACCGATCCCATCTCATAAATACCAAGACTTGCCATATTAAACAATTCTTCTGGCTTTGCACTACTCGGATAATGTGGATTGAAATCAGGTTTACTAACCATAGCTAAAATCTCACCATTATTAGGATTGACAATTATTCCTACCGCTCCTACTGCACTAAATTCCTTTAATGTCCTATCTATTTCTTCGTTTAAGATGCTCTGTAATCTTACATCTATAGATAGTTCAAGTGGCTTTTTAAGCTGCTCTAGTTGTATCAGGTCAGTATCGGAATTAGTTAGAAATTTATCATAACTCCTTTCTAGCCCAGCAAGACCAACCAAATCCCTACCCACATATCCTATAATATGTGATAATAAATTGGAAAAAGTATATATCCTCTTTTGTTCTTGTTCAAAACTAAAACCTGGCATTGCCAAATTTAATATCGCCTCTTGCTCCTTTGGCAATAAATCTCTTTGTACCCATACGAAACTTTTATTACTTTTTAGCTCTGCAAGTAATTTCGTTTTATCAATCTTAGGTAATATCTTAGATAATTTTTCTAAACATTGCTCTGGATTGATTACTTTCTGTGGATTGACAAATAATGAGGAAGAGGGTAAGTTAACTGCTAATAAATTACCATTACGATCTACTATTTCTTTTCTAAAGTTGCTACTCTTTACTTGATATTCCGGCTTAACATAACCATTAGTTGCAACAATTATTAAGCGGTATGATAATCCACAGAACAACATAGCAAAACAAAAACTGACTATCAATAATCTAATTTTGGTATTGTCAGCACAAATATCCCATAAAATAATATTACCAAAATTTCTTTTCATTTTAGTTAGAGTATTTTTTATAAATGCTAATAAAAATATATTATTATCCATCTATACATTCGAACTGTTTAAAGGGTGGATCGTATATAGTAAATATATTAATCTGGTTAGCTATATATGCCCAGACAGAAAGAACACCTTTCATCGAATATACTCTGATTTTCTAGTTGAAACAGTTTTTATGTATTTATTAGCAATTGTTTTATAACGCCACTTAACATTGATTTTACTAAAATATGAACCACCTACTTCGTTATACTTTGCATATTTCTTACTCTCAGGTAGCAAAGGATCACTAATCATTTGCTTAACTTTAACAGTATCTAATTGTAAATAAAGTGATGCTAATTTTCTTAGTCTAGCAGGAGAAGTAAGGTATGATTGTTCGACTTTTAACACGTGAATTCTATCACTCTCATCAGTCAATTGTTTTGAAACCTCACCAAGCTGATAATGCAAGGCAATAACCTGATCTTTAACTCTAAACAATCCATAAATAGAAAAAATTATAGTGCATACAATTATACAACTAAATATTCTAACTACCATATGTAGTACCATCTATTTTTTGTCCAGCCCTTAATTTTGCAGATCTTGCTCTTGGATTAAGTGCAACTTCCCTAGACGATGGACATAATGGTTTTTTTGTAAGAATTTTAAGCCACTCCTTAGAATTTTCTTCAACTAGAAATTTTGCCGCATATTTAGACCTGGCAACTAATTTAGCAGAATTTGCTTTAAAAAAATTCTTAACAATTCGATCTTCTAACGAATGAAATGAAACAATTACTAGGCAACCATTTGGGGCTAAAATATTCTTGCTATTACTTAGAAATCTTTCTAATTGCCCCAATTCATCATTAATATAAATACGAATTGCTTGAAAAGTCTTAGTAGCAGTATCAATTTTACCTTTGCGAAAACCTATACTACTGCGAACAATATGGGCAAATCTTGCTGTATTGATAATCGGCTCTAACCGCCTATGTTCTACAATTTTTTTAGCAATTCTTCGAGAATAAGATTCATCCCCATATTTATAAATCACATCAGCTATTTCTTGTTCATCAGCCTTATTTATAAAATCTGCAGCACTCTCCCCTATCCCACTCATTCTCATATCAAGTGGTCCATCATGAGTAAAAGAAAACCCTCTATCTCCAGAATCAATCTGCATAGAAGAAACCCCTAAATCCATAACTATCCCATCAAATTTCAACGGACCTAATTCTGAAAAGCTTTCAGCAAAACCTGTCTGAATAAATCTCACTTTACCAGGATAATCATTTATCAATTGCTTAGCATAAGTTATAACATTTGGATCACGATCAATTGCCACTAATTGACAATTACAACAATCAAGTATCATCCGACTATAACCACCAAAACCAAAAGTACAGTCTAGATAATTCCCCCCATCTTTAGGACACAAGACTTCCTTAACTTCATTTAACAGAACAGCTATATGAGATAATGCGGATTCTTGTATCATATATCCTTATTAATATTCTTAAGAGTTAAACGGTTATCTTGAGCAATTTGCCGAGCTGAAGAAAGGTAAGTTTCAAAATTTTGCGGCTGCCAAATTTCAAAAACTAATCCCTTCCCTACAAAACACGCCTGTTCTGATATATCAGCATGCTCTATTAAAGATTTGGGTAAAATCACCCTACCCTCACCATCAAACGTAAGTTGGATGGCCTCACCAAGAATGATTGTTTCAAAAGCATCTCGTTCCTCAGAATATGGGTCTAAAGTTTGGATCATTTGACTTAATTCCTCAAGCCTCTTTAAACTACAGCCTTCAATACACTTATTTCTAAAAGACGGATAGACAATGACTCCGTTAAATGACTGACCAGACAAAGCGACTCTATAGCTAGCTGGCACTGAAACCCTACCTTTCTTATCAAGATTATTTATATATTTTGACAAAAAAATATTCATTTACCTATTTACCTTCCAAGAATTGGTAGTGTCGTCATTGCGAGACTACGTGAGTGTAGTGACAATCCACATTCATTGCTTCGTAGTATAGCACTTAACATATATGTTCATATTAGTGCTAGGTTATAAGAACGAACAACCGTCATCGCGAGCCACGAAGTGGTGTGGCGATCCAAATGAACAACGTGCTGTTGCAACTTTTGGATTGCTTCGTCGCCTAAAGTGACTCCTCGCAATGACGGTATGGACTCCGTCCAAACCCATCAATGGACTTCGTCCACATATGACGGTTGTTCGTTCTTATAACCTAGCACTAATATGAACATATATGTTAAGTGCTATACTTACCCACTCCTCGATAATAGATGGAGTAATAATCAAATTAGCTATATAACCATACCCTATACAAATTATTCCATAATTAGGCTTGGTCACATTTGGGATAATTTGGGATTATATGGAATTTTTAGGATATTGTACTATAATTATAGAGTCAAGAAGGTTTTAAATAGTTTACAAAAAATTTATAAAATTTTACCAATTGTGACTTATTTAATGCATACAACTAACCATTTAAGGCTCTAGACAACTTCTCCGTCATTGCGAGAAGCTACTTTAGCGACTAAGCAATCCAGAAAAATAGTTGGATTTGGATTGCTTCGTCGACCTATTGCCTTCCTCGCAATGACGGAGAAAATATCTAGAATCTTAAAGGGTTAGCTATATAGTCAAATAATTTGATTAGAATTAAAAAAAAGTGGATGACAGCTATTAGTGCAAAGAAAAATTTTAGTATAATGATCTCATACAAGAATTAATGAGATTTTTATGATTACACTACTTGCTTCAATAACGAGCTTTATTAGCTCAATTATCCCAGAAATTTTAAAAATTCTAAAGGATCAAAATGATAAAAAACATGAGCTTAATCTTTTAGATCGGCAAATTGAAAGCCATAAATTAGGTAATACCAAACTACTCACAGAGCTTAACGTTTCAAAAGACATGGCGGAGAATAATACTTTATATTCAACATATAAATTAGGCATTAATTGGGTCGATGCCTTGAATGGCTCAGTTAGACCTGTTCTAGCCTATAGTTTTTTTATTATGTATGCCTATGTTAAATATGTGCAATATAAAACCATACAAAGTACGGCAATCCTTGTGGAATATCTTGATGTTTTATGGAATATAGATGATCAGGCTATTTTTGCCGGCATTATTAGCTTCTATTTCGGACAACGTATGTTTAATAAATTATGGAAGCGTAAAATGTAATACAACATATTGCAATATATTGCATTACCTGCTATAATACTGAGGATATTTTATTTAATTAAAAGTTAGATATATGCTAAAAAGAATCGTTTGGTCTATTTTCTTTGTGCTAATTATATACCCAATCATACTTTCATGTTTGGCTATAAAATACTACACTATCCATAAGATAGGCATATTTGAGATAAGTTTGTTTATAATAGGTTATTATGGCTCTAATATTACTGTTGGTGTTGGGTTGCATCGCCTATGGTCACATCATGCATTTAAAACAAATAAGGTGGTTGAATTTATTCTTGTCATGATGTCAGCGGGTACGTTACAAGGACCAGCGTTATCATGGGCATCAAATCATTTCATACACCATACTTATACTGACAAAGAACAAGACCCGCATAGCCCGTTAAAGTTTGAGAATAGAATTTTAGGGTTTTTATGGTCACATATTGGCTGGATGATCATTGATGGAAGCTATAAGTCCATTGACCGAGTTACTATGGTTAAACTTGGTAAGAACAAATTGCTAAGATGGCAATTAAAACATTACTGGAGAATTTCTATATTTATGAACACTGTACCACCTGCATTAATAGGTTATTTGATTGGCGGAACTATTACCTCTGCCTATGCTGGTTTCTTGTTTATTGCTATTGGTAGAGCACTGCAGCAACATGCAACTTTTTGCGTTAATTCTCTATGTCATTTCGTTGGTAGTAAGAAATATTACAAAGGTACTGCCGGAGATATTTGGTGGATGGCTTTATTCTTATTAGGTGAGAATTGGCATAATTTCCATCATGCATTCCCATCAGATTATCGTAATGGTGCTAAGTGGTATCATTTCGATGTCCATAAATGGATAATATATCTGATGAGTAAATTAGGGCTAGCTTGGAATTTAGAAGTTACACCTGAAATTAGAATACAAGCGAGGGCAAACGAGACTAGTAAATATCTAATAGAGGGCAGAAAACAACAATTAAGTTTACTGCAAGATAAAATTAATCAACTAGTAGAGCGTGTATATGTAAAACTTAATGAGATTGAAAGCTCTTCTATATCGGTTAAATCTCAATTAAAAAAATCTTTTATAGAAATTCAGGAATCACTGAAAAAGCTTGCTGAACAATTGCAGTCATCAATTCAGTTAACAGAGCAATCGTCAGAGCGATTACTAAAAATTGCTAGTAAAAAGATTAAAGATCGTGAGATGGCAATTTATAGGTTATATAACGAACTAGATAGAAAATACGCTAGGAACTAGGAGAGATCGTGATGTCAGACTTAATATCTATTGAAAATATGAGCTTTGAAGCAGCTTTAGCTGAACTAAAAGAAATTGTAAAAAAAATTGATACTGGCGAAGAAAGTTTAGATTCATCAATTAGTAGCTTTGAAAGAGGGATTTTACTAAAAGATCACTGTGAAAAAAAGCTACAAGCCGCTCGCTTAAAGATTGAAAAAGTCACTAAGCAGGCAGATTCGACTATTGTCGTAGAAAAGATAGAGCAAACCAGCTAAGAGCGATTATTGGCAGAGGTTTATGATTATTAATCTATACAGAGGTTTCATGATATAGACTATTATCACTAGCTTCTCCTACAAATACAACAACGTCTTCTCTCATTATAAATCCAAACTGAGTAATAATAGAGTCTGGATTGCTAACAGCACGGTTAATAGAGAATAACTTTTCTATCTGAAGCAATTCAGAACTATTTTGACACTTACTCAATATGTCATTACGCTCATCTGTAGCTGCCTCCTTAATTGCCTTAAGATAAAGTAACGGCAAGTTCCTTTAGAGGTATAGCACTTAACATATATGTTCATATTAGTGCTAGATTATAAGAACGAACAACCGTCATCGCGAGCCACGAAGTGGTGCGGCGATCCAAATGAACAGCGTGCTGTTGCAACTTTTGGATTGCTTCGTCGCCTAAAGTGACTCCTCGCAATGACGGCATGGACTCCGTCCAAACCCATCAATGGACTTCGTCCACATATGACGGTTGTTCGTTCTTATAACCTAGCACTAATATGAACATATATGTTAAGTGCTATAATAGTTCATTACTGAGGATACTAATAATATGTTTTTTATGCTCTAGCTCGTCTCCTAGTTCCCTTAACTTCATTCTATGTAAAACACATAATATCTTTTTTACTTGTTCATCATACCCTGATGGCATATGATCTGTTGATTTAGCCAAATGGTTTGAGAATGCTAAATTCTTTGATATTGTATTAAGGAATCCTATAGTAAACGAATCGAAAAGGGAATCATAGATAAGATTGAACACTAAGTTGTTCATTTTGCTTTTGCTCATTGGTATATCTTTATTTAATTAATATTAATAACTAATAATGCTTTGAATAATTATTTTTTGAAAATATCAGTCTAGCACACACGTACTTCATGTATAGTACAGGGCGATTTAAAAATTGCAACTAATGACAGAAGGCGCTAAATTACAGAAACGAATGATTGTCATCGCGAACCACGAAGTGGCGTGGCAATCCAAATAAACAGCTGGCTAGTTTTATTTTTACCGCTGCAACTTCTGGATTGCCACGTCGTCGCTTTGCGACTACTCGCAATGACATTTATGCATTTTCTAAAACAAATTTTTCTACCATTAATTGTGACTTTTAAATCGCCCTGCTCTATTTGTCCAAGAAATAGGCTTGACTAAAAGTAAATCTTTATAAACTCATTTGATCTCTTTTATTATTTTTTACAGTTTTTATTTGTGCTATGGGAGTCGTTTTTTTTACATTGCTATTATCATTCTTTACTTGATAATCTTTGCGGAGTTTTTGTAATTCATTTGTAATATTTTTGTCATTTAATATATTTCTAAATTTTTGCTTTCTTTCATTAAAAAAGATTTTTGGCAATGCATCCTTTATGATATCACCTATTTCTGCAAATTTCTGTTTCCAATCTAATTTTTTATCAGCAATTTTAGCAGATTTTCTAACTATCGATCCGGCAACTTCTGTAATGTCATCATATTTTCTATTTCCTGTAATCATAGGAGATAATATCGCTATTACACCCTTTTTCATTTCATTCTGATGAGCTGTAGTAATAAGTTCCTTACCTTCCATCTGTGTTTTAAAATATTTTGCCAACTGTTCCTTAGCTAATTCAAAATATTCTTTCTCTAGAATATTAACTGCTAAGTTGTTGCCATATCTGTTAGCAACTTCCAAAGGAATATCGCCGTTCAAGTCTTTTTGCGTTAATAGTTCACGTCCTACAGGATATTTTAGTATTTCAGTTATTATATCAGTATTACCAAGTGCAGCTGACATATGTAAAGTAGTAGGTATTGGATAAAGTGTTTCTTGCTTTAAAGATTCCTGCATATTTGGATTATTAAGCATTGTTTTCACAATATCTGTGTTACCTTGTGCAGTAGCATAATATAAAGGTCTTATTTCATAAAATTCTTTCCTATTGCTGATCCCAGAGTCCAATAAGTTTTGCATAGAATCTGCTTTACCAGAATTTAGAACCGCAATTGTTAGCTCAGATACACTATAAGCTTTAGGCTTTTGTTCAGAACCTATCACAGACAAGCTAACCATTGGTTGCTTTAGCCCTTTTGCTAATTCTTGTTGTTTTTCTTTAGTTAAGTTTGCTATAGCATTTGGTAAATCTGCTTCATTACTATCAATCTTGATAGAAACAGCATTTTTTAGATTTTCTGTATATTCTTTTGTTTGTTTAATTCTTTCATTTCTAAGTTCTTGATTTAGTGGTATACCATTAATAGTAGGTTTTTCCATCATTTCTAGGAATTCACTCACTTTCATATTATGGGTAGTTTCATTATAATAATAGCCGATGCTAGAATCGGAAGTAAAAACTCCTGGCATTAATTCTTGTAATTTTTTAATTCCTCGATACATATCCAATGATTCGGGGGCATAATGACCACTATCACTACTAATCATATCTATCTTACCATCCTCATTAATACTAACCATACCTGCCAGTTCTGCTGGTCTACCACCTAAAAACGAAGCATGTGTTAGAGTAGGCTCTATGGGATTATATTGCCCTTTATGAGTACCAATATAAAATGATCCATCTTTTGCCATTACAAAAGCTTGAATGTTTTTGGTATGTTTACTTTCCTTACCAAAAGTAGTGGCGATTTGATTATTACTATCAACTAAACTATTAGATTGTTTATCATAAAATAGTTGATGACTTTTTAACTCAGTTTCACTCATCCGTAGAATTGGATATTCGTAACCATTAAGAGTTTGCTTAGCTTGAGTAATTTCTTCAAGATATGGCTTAATTTTATCCTGCTCTATAGTGCCTGATATCCTTACTCTAACGCAATCAACTAATTCGTCATGACCATATTGCTCAGATATTATTGCTCGTTTAAATTTTCCTATTGCATCTTTCCACCGTTGTTTCGGCTCTATTTTAGTAGGATCTGCCATATTATACCTATTAATTATATCGAATTAAGCGATTATTTTACAACATATAATAGTTGTAACAAAATTTTGTGAATTGATATATCAAGCATGTTCATAATCGTATTTGGCAGCAAACCTAAATAAATTATTACTATACATAATGGTGTGATTGCAACTATCTCATAGAGATACATATCTTTAAAATTTGCAACCCGAACATTAGTAATTTGTCCCAACATTACTTCTTTGTAAAGTTTTAGCATATAAACAGCTCCAAGAATAATACCAACAGCACTTACCATGGCTATCACTACATTAGCTTGATAAATACCTATCAAACTTAGGAACTCTCCTATAAAACCACTAGTGCCTGGTAAACCTATAGAGCCAAGCATAGCAATCATAAAAAAAGTAGCAAGTATTGGCATTTTATTTGCCACGCCACCATATTGGTCTATCTCTTTAGTATGCAATCTGTCGTATAAAGTACCAACTATCAAAAACAAAGCAGATGCTACCACACCGTGGCTAATCATTTGATATATTGCTCCCTTAATCCCCATTTCTGTCAAGCTAAAAATCCCCCCAGTAACATATCCCATATGAGCTATTGATGAATAAGCTATCATCTTTTTCATGTCTCTTTGAGCTAGTGCCACTAATGAACTATATATTACAGCAAATATACTCAGCACTAATACATAAAATGCAAATTCTTTTGATATATTCGGAAACATTGGCAATGATACACGTAAAAAACCATATGTTCCAAGTTTTAATAAGATACCTGCCAAAATGACAGACCCAGCCGTTGGTGCTTGTACGTGTGCATCAGGAAGCCAAGTGTGAAATGGTATCATAGGCACTTTTACTGCAAAGGCTATAAAGATTGCCAACCACAAAACTTTCTGCACCGATAATGCTAATGAAGGTAATAATTCGTTCAGTTCAAGCATATTAAAACTATGAACTTGACTATAAATATATATGAGTGACAATAAGAAAAATACCGAACCAAAGAAAGTATACAAGAAGAATTTTATAGCCGCATAAACTCTATTCTCACCTCCCCAAACTCCTATAATTATATACATAGGGATTAATATTACTTCAAAAAACAAGTAAAATAATAATAAATTCATTGAGGAAAAAGCCCCAATGCAGAAAGATTCAATTAATAAAAAACAAAACAAGAATTCTTTGATATATTTTTTGATGGTAAATAGGCTAGCTATAATACAAATAAGGGTTAAAAAGCTGGTTAGAACAACAAAAAATATTGAGATTCCATCAACTCCAATGTGGAATTCAAGACCTATAGATTGAATCCAACTATAGCGTTCTACGAACTGATAAAGTTTTGATTTACTATCAAATTGAACTAATAAATAAATAGTAGATATTAGTGTCAATACCGAGCTTAGAACTGCAACATATATCGCATAAATTTGTTTATTAACCGACCTACTTTGTTTAATAAACAATAAGATATATAATGCACTTAGTAAAGGCAAGAAAATGCTTATTGATAAGATAGGTAACTCTGACATTCTAAGCTCTAATAATCCAATTAACTCCGTTTATTAGAATATATAAAACTAATATTACTTGAACCACGTTCGATTGCTGCTGCTACCTTTATAGTATTATATTCATCAAGGGCTTTACCTATTACTTGCATGCCAAGAGGTAATCCTCTAGAAGATAATGCAGCAGGTACAGAACAACAAGGAAGACCGGCAAGACTAGCTGGAATAGTAAATAAATCGTTCAAATACATTGTCACAGGATTATCTTGTTTCTCACCTAAGTTAAAAGTTTCCGATGGTGCGGATGGCATAATTATTGCCTCAACTTGCTCAAAAGCTTTGTTAAAATCATCTGAAATCAAACGTCTTATTTTTTGTGCTTTTAAGTAATAAGCATCCATAAGAGTAGATGAAAGCAAATAAGTACCAATCATAATACGTCTTTTAACTTCAGAACCAAAACCAGCACTCCTTGTTTTTTCATACATTTCTTCAATAGAGCTTCCATTATTTTCTGTCCTAAAACCATATCTTATACCATCATACCTTGATAAATTAGATGAGCTCTCAGCAGGTGCTATCACATAATATGCAGCTAGAGCATATTTAGAATGTGGCAATGAAATATCAATAATTTCTGCTCCATCATTTTTAAGAACATCGATAGCATGACGCCACATTTTAATAATATCCGGTTGTATACCATCTTGTTTCATAATATCAAATGGAACACCTATCTTCATGTTTTTTACACTAGCATTACAGGCGGGTCTTAGTTGTGGTATATCGGAATTTATAGAAGTAGAATCTTTCTCATCAAAACCTATCATGGCTTGTAGCATTAAGGCAGTATCCTCGACGGTTCTTGTAAGCACGCCAGCTTGGTCAAGTGAACTAGCAAAAGCAACCATACCATATCTAGAACACCGGCCATATGTTGGTTTGAATCCAACAATTCCCGTATAACTAGCAGGCTGACGAACAGAACCACCTGTATCACTTCCAAGAGCTGCCATAGCCAAAAAAGCACTGACAGACGCTGATGAGCCTCCAGAAGAGCCACCAGGAACTAGTGGAATCGCAGGTGCATCAACAGCTTTCCAAGGATTAATAACGTTACCAAAATAGCTGGTAATATTAGCAGAACCCATGGCAAACTCATCCATATTAGCCTTACCGAGCATTATTGTCCCATGATCCTGGACTTTTTGGCTGACAGTTGACTCGTATGTTGGTATAAAATTACCAAGCATTCTTGAACCAGCAGTAGTACGCACCCCTTTTGTACAAAAAAGATCTTTTACAGCAATGGGAATACCTTCTAATGATCTTTCTACCCCCTTATGATAGTTTTGATCAGCAATTTTAGCTCCCTCTAAAGCAGTATCTGTAGTTTCAGTAATATAGGCATTTAGCTCTTTATGCTTACCCATTTCTGCAATATGAGCTTTAGTCAACTCAACACATGAAAACTCTCTGTTTTTTAACGATTTCAAGGCTTGTGTTATGGTTAATTTTATAATTTCTGACATATTTTACTCTACTACTTTTGGTACTACAAAACATTTTACTTCCTTGGCAAGTTCTGCTTTATCATTTGGCAAGTTAGCAAATAACTCATCAGAAATGTCACCATACAATACTTGGTCGTTTCGCATTCTTTGGTTCATGTCACAAACTGAAGTAAGTGGTTGAACGTTACTACAATCTACGTCGTTCAAAATGTCAATCATATTCATTATCTCAGTCAATTGTTGAGCAAAACTATTTAATTCATCTTGGTTAAAGTCAAACCTAGCAAGTTTTGCTATTCTTTGCACTTCTTCATTTGTAATCATTATATACCTAAATTATTAAAGTCAATGTTGTTTAAAATAATATTATACCACGAAATATATCTGCACTAATAGCATGAAGTCATTTTTTTTAAGAATAATTATATACTCAGGTAGAACTTCAAGAATTGGCGTCGTCGTGCCTAAATATCTCCGCTGCTCACGTACTAATGTACGCCTAGCAGCTCGACTTTGCTACTGCCTAGCTCTTCTTGAAGTTATACTATCGTCTACCAACTCTTCATTTACGAGTAGTATACTTATCTTACATTGAGCTATTGCGTAACCTCTTTAATGTTTCAAAATGACGCAAACCAAAGCCATATAATACAAGAAACGGTATAAATAATATTACTATTCCCCAATTAGCAAAATACTCTATTAAATAAACTAATCCAAAAGATGTAACGACATACATTATTGCCTTTATTACAGCACATGAAATACTGACACATCTAAAACGTTTAAATACAGGAAATTGCTTATAAAATATTGATTCCGCAGGAAATGCTTCTGTCTTAAATATCAATATAAAAAACTGCAACAATAATAAATAGAAAGGAGATGAGATATTAGTTAATAAATATGGTAAAAACATGATACTAATAGCACAAATAACTAATTTCATTTTTAAAATTTCCATGGGATATATTCTATAAATCAAATAAGTATATAGAATACTGAACAATAAGTCTGCTATTATAACAAACAAGTTATGACCAATAATTTGTTCAGTATCATAATTAAAGGTGTTTCTGAGTATAATGCCGCAATGCATATATATAAAATAAAAAATAATTGGTCCAGTCGATTCAATTGATAAATAAGCTAACAGAGTCTTTATATTGATCTTCTCATTTAACATTTTATGATTAGTAATATCTTTTTTTTCTAGACCGAATTTTTTAACTGTACTTAGCAACCTTGTTCTTGCATCAGCAAATTCTGGAGTTTCTCTAAGGCGGGTTCTGGCTGCCACTCCCACTAGAGCAATCACTGCACCAAACAAAAATGCATATCGCCAATTAAAACCATATGAAGTAACAAGCATAGCTACACCTAAAGCGAATACTGCCCCTAAATTAACAAATATTATAATAAAACCAACAACAGAATATTGTATTGGTGGTTCGGTTATTTCCGTTAAATATAATTGAGCCCCTATTGCTTCTCCTAAGGATGACATGCCTTGCACTATTCGACAAATAGTAATTAATACCGAAGCAGCAATACCAATTTGGGCATAAGTAGGCAAAATAAACACCATAAAACAAGAAAATGACATCATAAAAGTTGTGACAACTAATGTGGTTTTGCGACCTACTTTATCACCTATCCAACCAAATATCACAGCACCAATTGGTCTAAAAACAATAGTAGAGCAAAAGGTAAAAGCCGAAAGAAGAGTAGCAGTGTGCGAATCAGTCTGTGGGAAAAATAACTCATTAAGAAATGCTGCCATGTGTATATAGAGCATCAAGTCAAAATACTCTAGAAATGTTCCTATTGACAGCAACCCAACCGCTTCTTTTTGCTCCGTGGTTAAACTTCTCTGCTCTCGTTGTTGATACATTATCATTTTTTTATCTTTAAATACTAAACACTACTCATCAGCCTAAACATTGGTGATACGCTACGCACCACGTAACAAAATGGAAGAAACTACCAAAATATGTGCAGTTTCTTAGAAGTGCTAGGTTATAATACCAATTCCCGAAATTAATTTCTTCTGGTAATTTGTACGTCGATCCGGTGCTCAAATCCTCACGTACGTCTTTGTACGCTGCGGTTTTGTGCTCCGTGTCTCCTTCAAATTCCTCAGAATAAATTAATTTCGGGAATTGGTATAAGAACGAACAACCGTCATCGCGAGCCACGAAGTGGCGTGGCGATCCAAATAAACAGCGTGCTGTTGCAACTTTTGGATTGCTTCGTCGCCTAAAGTGGCTCCTCGCAATGACGGTTAGGAACTATATACTTAAACTGTCATTATCTCTTGCTCTTTTTGTTTAACATGTAAATCCACTTTATTACTATATTCATCAGTTAATTTTTGGATTTCTTCTGATAAATTATGCTGTTCATCCTTAGTTATGCTATTATCTTTTTCTAATTTTTTTAAATCTTCATTACCGTCCCTTCTGATATTACGCAAAGCAATTTTAGTATTTTCTCCATATTTGCAAGCAAATTTGACAAGCTCTTTGCGCCGCTCTTCGGTAAGTAGTGGAATGGTGATTCTGACTAACTGCCCATCTGATGATGGATTTAGACCTAGATTTGCATCAACAATGGCTTTTTCTACAGCTTTTACCATAGATTTATCCCACACCTGTACCGTAATAGTTCGTGCATCTGGAGTTGAAAGACTTGCTACTTGTGACAAAGGCATTTCCTCCCCATACGCTTCAACTAATACTGGGTCAAGTAAATTAACTGAAGCTCTACCAGCTCTAAGTCCCTTAAGTTCGTGATCCAATATCTTTAACGAATTATCCATTTTTGATTGCAACTCTTTATGTATAGTTGTTCTATCCATATTTACCCACCTTCTTGAATTTTTGTATATTCACCTTTTCCTTGCAGTACTTTTGCAAAATTACCTTTCTCTCTAATTGAAAATACCTTAATTGGCAAGTTATTTTCTCTCGCCACGGCAACAGCAGCAATATCCATAACTTGTAAATTATTTTTTAGAAGCTCAGTATAACTGATAGTGGAGTATTTAACTGCATCAGGATTTTTTGTTGGATCAGAATCATATACACCGTTAACCTTAGTACCTTTTAACAATAAATCACAGTTCATTTCAATGGCTCTTAAAACCCCTGCACTATCAGTAGTACAGAATGGATTACCAGTCCCACCAGAAAAAATTACTACTCTACCTTTTTCTATATGTTTCTTTGCTTTACGACGTATATAAGGTTCACAAACACTCATCATGGGGATTGCCGAAAGGACTCTAGTATGAACACCTAAACTTTCCATAATATTTTGTAAAGTAAGTGCATTTATTACCGTACCAAGCATACCAATATAATCACCAGCAGCTCTTTCAATACCAAATAAAGAATTAGTACCACGATAAATATTACCGCCGCCTACAACCACACATACCTGTACACCAAGATCTATTGCCTCCTTTATATCTTCAGCAATCCTTAGTATTACAGAATATTCGTGGCCAAACTGCTTATCGCCCATTAAGGCTTCACCAGAAACTTTTAGCAAGACCCGTTTATACTTCAAAGAGGACATAATTCAATCCTTAGTTTTACAAATTTTCTATAACTTTACTTTTAGGTATGGAGCATTATAACCAATATAACTAGTCAAACTATTATTTTTGTCAAGTATTAATAGTTGCCAAATTGGTCCAAACAGTTTAAAAATCATAGCAAGAAGATACTTTAGTGGCAACTAAGCAATCCCAAAAAAAATGATCAAAAATGGATTACTTCATTTGCTAAAGCTTCCTCACTAATAGACATTTAAGAACTTATTCATGTTAGCTATACGGTATAATTGTACAATTTTTTTATATTAATACGCAAGTATTTCTTCTAATATTTTTTAAAAATTAAGTCTCGTATCGTATGAAAAATTGAACATGACATATATAATTACTTAAAAATTTTTCTTTTTACCCCTTGAACTGTTACAAAACTAAGCATATATAGAATGCACAGTATGTAAGTATTAATTTTATGGAGGTAAAAATGTCTTTTAGACCGTTGCATGATAGAATTGCGGTAAAACCAATTCAACAAGAAGAAAAAACATCAGGTGGAATTATCATCCCTGATACAGCGAAGGAAAAACCTATGCAGGGCGAAGTAATAGCTGTAGGAAAAGGAGTGAGAGGAGAAAATGGTACTATCCACCCATTAGAAATTAAAGTAGGTGATAAAGTACTTTATGGTAAATGGGCTGGTACAGAGGTTAAAGTTGATGGTTTAGACCTGATTATCATGAAAGAAAGTGATGTCATGGGCATAATTTAATAGTAATTTACTTAAATTGTTATTAAGAATTATTTAATTTGTAAGGAGAATATAAATATGGCAACAAAATTAATAAGACACGGCTCAAATGCACGTGAACAAATGCTAAGAGGTATTGATATTTTAGCTGATACCGTAAAAGTAACATTAGGTCCAAAAGGTAGAAATGTTGCAATTGAACAGTCATTCGGCTCACCAAGACTAACCAAAGATGGTGTAACAGTGGCAAAAGCTATTGAACTAAAAGATAAGGCTCAGAATTTGGGAGCTCAATTGGTAAAATCTGTGGCAAGTAAAACATCTGATGTTGCTGGTGATGGAACAACTACCGCAACTGTTCTAACTCAAGCAATAGCAAGAGAAGGTAACAAAGCAGTAGCAGCTGGTTTTAACCCTATGGATATAAAACGTGGTATAGATTCAGCTGTTAACCTAGTAGTTGAAGAAATTAAGAAAGCTAGTAAAAAAATCAGCAGCCAAGAGGAGATTGCTCAAGTTGGTACTATTTCATCAAATGGTGATAAAGAAATTGGCGAAAAAATTGCCGTAGCGATGGAAAAAGTTGGTAAAGAAGGCGTAATTACCGTTGAAGAAGCTAAGAATTTTAGTTTTGAAGTAGATGTAGTTGAAGGTATGATGTTTGATAGAGGCTATCTATCACCATATTTTGTTACTAATTCCGAAAAGATGGTAGCTGAATTGGAAAATCCGTTTATCTTACTATTTGAAAAGAAATTATCAAATTTACAACAAATGTTACCAGTACTTGAAGCAGTAGTGCAATCAGGACGTCCTTTACTAGTAATCGCTGAAGATGTAGAAGGAGAAGCACTTGCTACTCTGGTAGTAAATAAATTACGTGGTGGGTTAAAAGTTGCTGCAGTGAAAGCTCCTGGCTTTGGCGATAGAAAAAAATTCATGATGGAAGATATCTCTATTTTAACAGGTGGTCAGCTTATCAGTGAAGAGCTTGGTATGAAACTTGAAAATGTTAATATCAAAATGCTAGGTACTGCTAAAAAAGTTACTATTTCCAAAGAAAATACTGTCATAATTGATGGTGCTGGTAGTAAGGCGGATATCGCTGCTCGTTGTTCTCAAATTCGTACACAAATTGACGAATCTAGCTCAGATTACGATAAAGAGAAATTACAAGAGCGTTTAGCTAAACTTGCTGGTGGCGTAGCTGTCTTAAAAGTTGGTGGTGCTACTGAAGTTGAAGTAAAAGAAAGAAAAGATCGTGTTGAGGATGCATTGCATGCTACTAGAGCTGCAGTGGAAGAAGGTGTTGTTGCTGGTGGTGGTGTTACTCTTTTCTATGCAGCAAGGTCTTTAGAGTCGTTAAAAAGTACTAATGAAGATCAGCAAGCTGGTATTAACATCGTTAAGAAAGCTCTACAAGCTCCAGTAAGGCAAATTGCAGAGAATGCTGGTATGGACGGAGCTATTGTAGTTGGAAAACTTACTGATAGTAAAGAGAAAAACTTTGGCTTCAATGCTCAAGATATGACTTATGTTGATATGATTAAGGCTGGTATTATCGATCCAACTAAGGTCGTGCGTACTGCTTTACAAGATGCAGCATCGGTTGCTTCTTTGATTATTACTACTGAAGCATTTATTATCGATGAACCAGCTGATAAAGATGAGCCTGCTATGCCACGTGGTGGTATGGGCGGCGGTATGGGGGGCATGGGCGGTATGGATTTCTAACCGTTATTAGGCTTCCTGTATACAACTAACCAGACTAGCATTACCCTCATTGCGAGGAATTAGTTTTGCTGCAACGAAGCAATCCACTAGATTAACATGGTAAGCCAATGCTTTGGATTGCTTCGTTGGCCTTAGGTCTCTTCACAATAACGTCGTTTGATACACCAACTTAACCTGACACTTATAATGCACCCAATTGTCAAACCAAAAAAATAAGTTAATCCATTTTTAACTATTTTTTTATAATAAAAAATATTTTAGACATTATTGTTTACATATCATGAATGCACAATAAATTTAAGAAGTCCAACATATTATTTAAGTACCAATAAAAAACCCTTAGCCCGGATATTGCATGATAGAAATGAACCAATTGTGCTAGCCCTTGTCTCATGAGGGCTACAGGCTAAAATATATAAAATTTTAAATATACAATTTGTATTTTTGTGCAATTCTTCCAAACTCCTTATATTACAGGGGGTTTAGAGATAAATATTGATACCTTCATGCAATATCCGGGTTAGATGAATTGATATGCCCATTGTTAGAAACGTGCAATAACCGTACTTCATTGATAACTATAAGTACTGTTCACTTTTGACCTAAATAATAAAGAGAGGAAAAAATGCCATTAGACCAAACTTGTAAGCTTAGTAATGGGTAGGGTACTTGTAATAGTTAGGTTTTCACTTGAGGCAACACGGTTACTTAGCCCTGAGATATTTTTTAGGAATAATCTTAACTACCTCACCGTATAGATTTTCAGCAAAATCAAAGATATAATGGACTGAAGAAAATGGACAAAAAAAAGAGGTATTAGTTTCCTAATTAAGATAAAATAATAAGAAAAAATTAGGATAAAAAATGACAAAAGAAAAAGTAAGAGTTTTTAGTGCTGAAGAAAAAACTAGGGTAGTATTAGAAGTACTGAAAGAAGATAGTCCATTATCAGTGATAGCATCAAAATATGAGATAAGCTCAAAGACAATTAGTAATTGGAAGAAACAATTTATATCAAATGCAGCATTGGCTTTTGAACCAGCAAAACTAGTAAGTAAATATCAGGAACAAATTAATATGCTGAAAGAACAAAATGATGACTTAGCTAAAACTCTTGGAAAAATAATAGTAGAGAGAGATTGGGCTGTGGGAAAGCTACAAAGCTTGGAGTTATCAAATAGAAAAGAACTTGTCGATTCCAAGCTAGCAATGTTACCAAAGACAAGGCAATATAAATTATTAAAGATTAATCGTTCTTCAATGTACTATAAAGTAAAACCATTTAGTGCGTATAACTTAAATATTTTAAATAAAATAGATGAAATATATACTGATAATCCTGAATTTGGTTATCGTTATATCCATAGACAATTATTAGAAGATGGCTTGGTTATTGGTAAGGATCGGGTTCTAAAATATATGAACATGATTGGCATAGAGGCTATTTATCCAAAGAGGAAAAAATTAACGTCTGAAAAAGATAAACAGCATAAAATTTATAGTTATTTGCTTGATAAATACTGGTCTAATTTAGGCACAAGTAGAACTGTAAATGTACCTAACAATAACGAGGTTTGGAGTGGAGATATAACTTATGTTCGAACTAATTCGGGATTTATGTACATGGCAGGAATTATCGATTGGCATAGCAGAGCTGTGTTGAGTTATAAATTATCAAATAGTATGGACGTAAATTTGGTAACTGAAGTATTGCAGGATGCACTTAACAAATACTCTGCACCGCAGATATTTAATAGTGAACAGGGCAGTCAATATACCAGTAATGAACACATTCAAATTTTACAAGAGCATAACATTAAAGTTTCGATGAATGGTAAAGGAAGAAGTATTGATAATATAATCATGGAGAGATTTTTTCGAACTTTAAAATATAATTGTATATTTATTAACGATTTTAAAGATGTTAAAGAACTTAGGAGAGGTATTGATGATTATATAAATCACTATAATTATAGAAGATTTCATTCAAGTATTGGTTACAAAAAACCTATGAATGTCTATCTAAATTCTATACAAAATTATGAATAAATTGCAGCTTGAAAAATGAAAAAATGGGAAACAAAATTATTATTTTTTTGTCTTGATTTTTCAGTCCAGTATACAATTTACATTCGTTTCTATAGCCCGGCATTTTCTATCATTAATTGTGATTTTTAAATTGCCATGCAAACAGTACAAGAAGTCTATTCCCTTTTGATATACTTTGCTCTATAATTGCCAATTAAAAAATATATTAAAGGTTTTTGATGTCCGCTATTCGCAATATTGCCATTATCGCCCACGTTGATCATGGTAAAACCACTCTAGTTGATAATATGCTTAAGCAAAGTGGTACTTTCCGAGCAAACCAGGAAGTAGCAGAACGTGCTATGGATTCCAATGACCTAGAGCGTGAACGTGGTATAACCATTCTTGCCAAATGTACTTCTCTTATGTGGAAAGATATCCGCATCAATATAGTTGACACTCCTGGTCACGCTGATTTTGGTGGTGAGGTGGAACGTATTCTTACTATGGTAGATGGAGTCATACTACTGGTGGATTCTTCTGAAGGTACAATGCCTCAGACCAAATTTGTATTGTCAAAAGCTCTGAAACTTGGGTTAAAACCAATTGTTATTATCAATAAAATTGATCGTCCTGATAGAAGGGTAAGCGAAGTAGTCGACGAAGTATTTGAATTATTTATGGCATTAGAGGCAAATGATGAACAACTAGATTTTCCTATTATTTACGCTTCAGGACGCAGCGGTTGGGCATCGCGTCACTTAGAAGATGAGCAAAAAGACCTTGCTCCGCTTTTTGATTTGATAGTATCTCATGTTCCTGCTCCTACTGCTGATAGCGAAGCCCCCTTTTCTATGCTTGTTACCACTAGAGAATATAACCCATATTTTGGTCGCGTGCTTACCGGTCGCATCCATAGCGGCACAATTAAGACCAACCAAAATGTTAAAGTACTTAATCGTGATAATATGGCAACTGAAAATGCTCGAATAAGCAAAATACTTTCATTCCGGGGATTGGAACGTGTAGCTGTCGATGTTGCATATGCTGGCGATATTATCGCTATTGCTGGAGTTCAGGACGCTACTGTAGCTGATACGATATGCGCCCCTGAAATAACTGTAGCACTGCCCTCCTTACCTATAGACCCCCCAACATTATCTATGACCTTTGGAGTAAATGATTCTCCTCTTGCTGGACGAGAAGGTTCAAAGCTTACCGCAAGAGTTCTAGGTGATAGATTAATGCGAGAAATCGAAAGTAACGTAGCAATACGTGTCAGCCAAACTGAAGAAAAAGATGCTTTTCAAGTTGCAGGTCGTGGCGAACTACAATTAGGCATATTAATTGAGACTATGAGGCGGGAGGGTTTTGAACTATCAATTAGTAGACCTCGAGTATTATTCAAAGAGGATGAACAGGGTAAAAAATTAGAACCAATTGAAGAAATCCAAGTTGATGTTGATGATGATTTTGTTGGGGTAGTAGTTAAGTCTCTTGCCCTACGCAAAGCAGAAATGACTGATATGCGCCCATCTGGTGGAGGTAAAACTCGAGTAACATTTTTAGGGCCATCCCGTGGTCTCATTGGTTATCACGGTCAATTCTTAACCGAAACTCGGGGTACAGGTGTTATGAATCGTGTTTTCCATAGCTACGCCCCTTATAAAGGAGCTATTGAAGGAAGGCGTAATGGAGTGTTAATTTCTAATGGGGATGGTGAAGCTGTTGCTTATGCTCTATGGAATCTTGAAGATCGTGGGAAAATGTTTATAAACCCTAATGAACTAGTATATCAGGGAATGATTATAGGAGAACATAATCGGGATAATGATCTGGAGGTAAACCCTCTGAAAGCCAAGCAATTATCAAATGTTCGGGCTTCTGGTAAAGATGAAGCTATGCGCCTTATCCCACCAACCCTTATGACATTAGAGCAATCTATTAGCTATATCCAAAGCGATGAAAGGGTAGAAGTTACACCTAAATCAATTAGACTTCGTAAGGCGATGCTAAACCCTAATGACCGGAAAAAATCAGACCGACGTAACGAGGACTAGAAGAGTGTCGGAGATGACTAATTAGTTGCTTCGTCACAAAGGCTGTAGACATAAGAGATAATACATGTTTGTGGTCAAAAATTATACCAAAATCCATATTGTGAAAGCAGGTATCTAAAATGATTCCCAAAAATCCTTGAGATATCATAGACTCCCGCCTTCGCGGGAATGATATCTTTTTTGTTTAAATAACTTGCACATTGCGTGATATAATATTATTTAATGCTTGACGAAAGGATGACTCTTTGTTACCATTAAAGTGGATTCTTGTTAGTACTACAGTTGTAAATTGAGTAAATTCTCTAACCGTCATGTATGGAACTACCCAAAAATGCACGAAAAAAAAATAATACTTGACAGAAAAAAAGCAAATGCACTCATGTATTCGACTTAAGGCTATAGAGTAGACGTAAGCGTTGCCACTTACGCCCCTCGTTAGAACCTCATCGTGCCCTATTAAGGCAATGGGCTCAAGATATCATCATTCACATACTGCCTTGCATTAAGGAGTGGTATATTCTTACCTTTGGTAATGGATTGCATTCGATAAACAGACAAAACTTCTCCCAACTGAATGATTCTCTTTGGCTGCGACGATTTAACCACTTAAACAATGTCTTCACTGATTGCCTTATGAAGCCATTCACTGCTTTAATATTAAAAGTCACACCATAATACTGTATATGCCCTCTCAACTTGCTACAAAAACTTCTCCATATGACATGCAGTTTATGCTTGTTTCTAATGTCCTTACACCAGTCATTGACCTTCTTCAGTTTGGCACTTATTCGTTTACTACAACTCTTTACCTTAGGTATTATTTTACCTTTCCTAGACTTACCAAAATAAAAGGTGAAACCCAAAAAATCAAAAGCCTCTTGCCTTTCGTTCTGAGAAAATTTTCTCTTTGAAAATCTAACCATTTTGGTCTTTTCTTCGTTGAGTTTAAGTTTGTACTTCTCAAGTCGTTTTGCTAAAGCTATTTTTATTCTCTTGGCGTCCTCCTCGTATCTACAACATATTACACCATCATCACAGTAGCGAAATAATGCTACTGTTCCTCTGCAATGTTGCTTTACCACTTCTTCAAACCATTCATCTAAAACATAGTGAGCAAAAATATTTGCAAGGATGGGACTAGCAATGTTTCCTTGAATCGTCCCTTCTTCTTGAACAATCAGTTCTCCTTCAGACAATATTCCAGCTTTAAACATGCGGATTATATATCTTATTAGCTTCTTGTCATGAATTTTCTCTTGCAGCATTTCTATCAATATCCTTCTATCAATAGTACCAAAGAAGTTAGCCAAATCTAGGTCTATTACGCTCTCTACCTCATTGCTATAAAGATGTTGCGTTAATCCTCTTATTGCATCATGACACCCTATTCCCGTTCTGAAACCATAGGAACATTCCAAGAATATTGGCTCATATATACTTTCAAGCACTTTGTGCATCATCTTCTGACATATTTTATCTTCAAAGTTGCTGATACCTAAAGTTCTAGTCTTGCCATTGCTTCCTTCTTTCGGTATTTTTACCTCTCGAATATTGCCCGGTATGTAAGCCATCCTCTTTAGTTTATCAGACAATTTTCCAATATTTTCTGTAAGTTTTAAGCCATAATTAGTTTTGTTTACTCCATCTACTCCAGTTGCTTTCTTAACATCCAGCTCATGATAGCAGACAGCAAGTGCATTCTCACTAAACAAATGCATGAGGTTGTTAAATCTCTTACTTTTATCCAATGAAGATAACCATGCTATTCTCTTTAGTTTTGTTTCTGTTATTACTTGATAATCTGTTGTTATCATAACATTTCCCTCTAGAGATCGATTTTACCCACCAGCCTTCCCTCCATTGGCATTACCCAATTTCATCAGTACTATGCTGGATCTGACTTCCTATATTTCTTTTCAGCTTCCTCGCTTTTACACTTGTTAGCTAATACTCCTAATTCAGAGAAAATATAGGATATCCCACGTTTATAAATAAACTTTTATTACATGCCATGTTCTCAGACCCCGGAGATCCCATACATATCTGCCTATTTATGATATGTATGTTGTTGCATTCCTGTTTATTGACACAGTCTGCGATCTCAAAAGAAGACATTAACGAGGCTCAATTGCTTCAACCTTACGGCTTACGGCCTATAATATTTCTGTCTACGCTTAACTGACTTTGTTACCAAACTCAGCTCAAGACTCGATACATAGTGTGCTAGGTCAACACTTCTATGGCTGCTCTTGCAACAGCTAGCTTATTTACACTTCGTGGCGCACCAATAATGTGCCTTAACTTATATAAATCCTTATCTATCTCTCTTTGAATCTTCCTGTTTCTTTTTGATGGTATTACAGGAATTATATTTGCTTGCTTAGCAAATTCTATTATACTATTTGTGTCGTAAGCTTTATATGCCATAAGGTATTCTGCCTCCATATTTTTTATTAACTCATGAGCTTGAGTGCAATCATTTCTGGAACCTTCTGTAACAATAATTCTGACCGGCATACCATACGCATCCACGGCCATATGTACCTTTGTATTGATCCCCCTTTTGTTCGACTAATCTCCTGATTACCACCTTTTGCCCCAAGCCCTGCTTTATGAACTTTTATAAATGTAGAATCTATCATTAACCATTCAAAATCAGGCTTTTTTATAAAAATATTTAGTAAGCTCTCCCATACTCCATTATCACGCCATCTACAAAATCTTCTATGTACGTTCTTCCAATTACCATAATCTGGAGGCAAGTCCCTCCACGGAGCTCCTGTGTTTAGTCCCAGGGTGTAATGTTGTATATTATAAAGAATTACCATCAAGAGAGGAATTATGGGACAAATATTACACGGCTGTGCCAAAACGACAGAGGCAATACGTTTCGCAATCCAAAATAGTCAAGAGAGCTTAAAGACTTTAGCAAGAAAATATTCTATTAATCCTAAAACAGTTGCTAAGTGGAAGAAACGAACTACATTACAAGATACTTGTATGGGTCCCAAAGAACCATCTTCTACAGTATTAACTTCTGAAGAAGAAGCTATGTGTATAGCATTTCGTAAACACACTTTATTATCTTTAGATGATTGCTTATATGCTTTACAAGTCAGTATTCCCAAGCTTACTAGATCTTCTTTACATAGACTTCTTCAACGCCATAATGTTAGTAGGTTACCGGAAGTAAAAGGAAATAACAAAACCAAGAAGAAGTTTAAACTTTATCCAATTGGTTATTTCCATATAGATATTGCTGAAGTCAAAACAGAAGAAGGTAAACTCTATCTATTTGTTGCTATTGATCGCACTTCAAAGTTTGTGTATGTAGAACTTTTACCAAGATGTACCAAGACAGAAACAGCACAATTTCTTCGTAATTTAATTAAAGCTATACCTTATAAAATTCATACTATTTTGACAGATAATGGTATTCAATTTACTAACAGAACAGTAGATAAGAATGCTTGGATGCATATTTTTGATCGTATTTGCTATGAATACAATATTGAACACAGGCTAACAAAAGTTAATCATCCATGGACTAATGGACAGGTAGAACGTATGAATCGTACTATTAAAGAGGCAACTGTTAAACGTTTTTATTATGACAATCATCAGCAACTTAAACAACATTTATATGATTTTATCAATGCCTACAATTTCGCAAAAAGACTTAAAGCTCTTAAAGGTTTAACTCCTTATGAATTTATCATAAAAACATGGACATCTGATCCAAATAAATTTATTATTAACCCTAACCTCCACTCCCTGGGACTAAACACCTAGTTCTACTCTCTACCTCATGGGTAGTCATTGACTCAAAACTAATTACCTCAGTGTCTTGCGTACCATTAGTAACGCATTTTCGTAGTTTAGAACCTTCTTGTTGAATAACTAGGCTGATATTTTTAGCAAATTGTTCTTTAAGACCATCTGTTATTTGTTCCATTTTTCCTCCTCAAATAATCTATCAATATTTAAAGTGCGATATCATTTATACTAAAATGTAGTCGTTATTTGCCATGCAGTTGACGACCTTTCGGATATATATGCTATTAGTGGCTCTTTTATGATAGGTTATTGCGAAGTCGCAGCCTTAAAATGAGTTGTCACATCATGACTTTAATGATTGGTTGGTTACGTTATTTTTTATCGTTCTTTATCATAAGCAATTTTATATAGTTGTTGCATACGTTTAACAGCTTGATCATGTCCCGTATGGTCTTTAGTTCTTAATTTTACCACAAATTCGGGGTCAGAATCAAGTTTTTCTATCTCTGACAATGCAGCTTCTCGGCTATTAATTGCAGGTAGCTCTTTACCAGTTACTAACGAGTCAGATTTTAAAGTTTCACCGACTCGTACTAATAAATCAACTAAAGTCGGTGCGTAATGTGAGTCTTCAATTAATTCAGCCAGTTCTTTAGTACCAAACTTAGATAAGGCTGCCTGCATCACTGTCATTTTACTGTCAAAACCTTCACCATAAGTGTTTTTCAGCCATCCAATGTGAGAGTGACGTGTTTGCTCAATAGCATTTTGTTGCTGTTTTTGTAAATCCTGCGAAAAACCATACAGAGAATTAAGTAACTTCTCACCTTGCCTTTTAGATAAGCCGCTTTGGTAAAACATGTCTTCATAACGAGTTAAATACTCCTCATCTTCCTTAGAGCGTTTATCAGTATATCTCTTATCTTCAGGCAATCCAAGTCGACAATAAAATTTATGCCACTCTTCATCAGAGCTGTCATCTTTTGGCACAGCAACTCGCTGATTCAAGCTTTTCTCTGCTTCCAAATAGCTCTGAGCTAAAGATGAGACATCCTTGAATTTACCCAGTGACTCAGCTTTACGTATTTCCTCAGGCATATTGGCTAGCCAGTCATTACTAGATGAAATAGGGCTAGCTTCATAATTATTAGCAGTTCCTTCTTTGCTCATAGGTTATTCTTCTCTTAACTGTTCTATTTCTTCTTTTAACTTCTGTATTTCTTCAATGGTTAGTTCGGTTAATTTACTTATAGCTTCTATAGGATAGGCTTCTTTCAGCATTTTTCTTGCTATGGCTATAGCTTTTTTTTCTTCACCTTTCTCAAACCCTTCTTCCCTACCTTTTTCAATACCTTCTTCCCTACCTTTTTCCTCAGCTGAAAGTAGATAATCACGTTGTTTTAAAGATTCATTGACATATTTATTATAAGCTATACGTTCTTTAGTAGTCATTTTGAGAAGATTAAGACGCTCGGCCACTTTCCTCATATAAGGTGATTTAAAATCATCCCTAACCTCAGAATATTTAGCCAAATATAACCATTCATCCATTTCATTTCTTATGACATCATTAAAAGTTGGTATAGAAATAATAAAATATTCCGGAAATAAATTATGAATATCAAGTACTTTATCATATTTATCGCTACTGTGTAATTCTTTAGACGACTCGCGTTCTATTTCTTTAAAAATAACCTGACCGTGATATATAGGCGATGTCATATTTGCATAAGCAAAATATATTAAGTTGATATGAAATATTTTCTTGATACTAGTATAATCTTGACTAGCACGAATAGTATCGACAATTAACCGGCTAGTATTAAAGCAAGCTTTATGCAAAAAGTAACCAGCATAGTAGCTATCTATTTCAACAATATATTTATGACCTTTTTGGTCTTCAACAATAACGTCAGCAACACTTTGTTTTAGCTCATCACTTTCTCTGTTACTTTCACCATCAAGCAAGTTAGTGACTTTTACTGCTGAATAGCCGGCATTTTGCAGTATTGCCGAAATAAAGCCCTCGACTATCTCGTAGTCACCTTTATTCTTGAGTAGATATTTAATCGCATAGTCCAACGATACTAGTGTTTTGTCACTCATAAGTTAACCTCATTGTAAAGAATCTTTGTCTTTTTAAAAAGCTCTTTTATTATTTTAAAATACTACTCATTTTTAGCACCATCGATATTATTAATACCACCATCTCTTGACGCCTGCGAGCAGATATATAGGAACAAAGCTTAGATACCCTTCAAGAAAGGCAGTGTATTCACTTTCTTGCCGAACAAAATTGCTGCGATATATGCCACTCATTTGAGCTAAATCCTCTAATATTATTTTACCATCTTCTCCACTAAAAAGCTTGCAATAAATTGATTTTAATTGCTCTTTTGTTAGTAAATTTGGTGGGGATGAGGAGTTAATTGATAGTTTCATGTACTCCTTACCCTTGTATCTGTTGTTGCTGCTGTTGTAACTGTTGCATTTGCATCATCTTACGTTGTTGTCTGATTTGTAATACTTCTTGCTCGTTCTTAAGGATTGAGCTTGGGGCTTCTCTCAGCTCAAAAAATAGTTTAAAACATTCATCCCAATTGATATTATCATAAATCTCAGGAAAAAAGTTACTGATACCGCTTCTTTGGAAGAAACCTAACACCTGCTCAACGCTGGCTATTGCTGATGTTTTCTGTACCCTTGATAATGGTGACACATATTCAAGCTCTATCTCGGGCGGGCTATTTGCCCTCTCTAAGATTGGCACTCTGTTATATTTAATCAATGTTTGATATATTGCCATGATTAACGGATTTAACAACTCACTCTCAATTCTACCAACCATTGGGGACATTAAACGATATTGTTCCTCCGTCCTAATTTGCACCTCGGTGGCAGTCATTTCTTTGTTTTCCTTTTGCATCCTGAATATATCGATATAGAATGCCTTATATATGGCATCGCGACATTGATTTTGTTCAATTTCAGTAGGTATAAGATTTTCCATACCAGTTAGTGGTATTATTTTATCTGCCATACCATTACGGTAAAAATTAACACTACCCGGCGTAGTATAGAGTGGTAAATAATAACCATCTTTTGGCACTAATAATGGTGGGTCTAGCTGTTTTTGGGCTACTTTTAGGGTAATTTGTCTTAAACTATTGAGTAATTTAATATCAGGTAGCACATGATGAGCCGGAGCATAGCCATATACTTCACCTTCTTCTTTTAGAGAACGTAAACCCTGCATCGAGTGCTGTATTTCACGAGATAGATTATCGATAGTAATTTGTACTTCGCTAGCATAATTATTATGGCGATCGCGTGATTCATTATAGAGGCGTTTCTGCCTTGCTAGATCATCACCGGTAATATATCTACCACCGGGAATATACTTAGAAACAGCCTTAGAAACACCCCGACTAAAACAAGCCCCAATCATACCTGCAACTGCTAGAGCTGGTATCCAGAACATTATGCTACCTCATCTATATTATTGCTGCTTATATTTACACTACTTCCGTTCATCCTATTTACCTCTCCAAAGCATTATAATCATTCATTACTTTACCCATCGCGTTACAAAGAATGGGAAATAAGAATAACCTGACTGACTAATAATTTTTTGTTCAGCTAAGTAGATATATTCTGAGCTATAATCTAATGTTGATGAGCTAGATGTTGAAGGACTGGCTGCAGCTGATTTTCTGCCTTTACTTTTCTGATTTTGAGTTTGCGGGCTAACTATGTGCAATATTTCTACTACTTCATCAGCCTAAACATTGGTATACTACGCACCATGTAACAAAATATAAGAAACTGGCTCTGTACCACACTTCAGCGTAGTACCCCTTTTAACAATAATCATTCATTAAGTAACAGATGTATTATTTGCTATATTTCTATAAAATAAAGTAACCAAGCTAATTATTAAGAACAATAATCGTCGATGCCATTGGTGCGTTGATCACAGCCCGTTCATCAGCATGGTTTTGGAGTTTTGGTAACATCATTGATGGCATCATACACAAATATTTAAGTGTATGAGAGACCTCGTTTAGAAGAGTAATTCTATTGCCCCTCCAACTTAAAATTAGCTTGGCTTAACAATATTCTACAAAAAGGAGGTGAAATGGTAAAGGAAAATAATGATAAACAGAAATTGGAAATAATGAATCCTAATGCAGCAGGGATTGATATCGGCTCTAGAGAACATTATGTTTGTGTACCAGTTGGCAGAGATAAAGAAGTTGTTAAAAAATTTGCTGCTTTTACTAGTGATTTAAAAGAAATGGTAAATTGGTTAAAAGAATGTAAGATTAAGACGATAGCCATGGAATCAACAGGTGTATATTGGATACCGGTGTTTCAAATATTAGAGACTAATGGGTTTGAGGTTAAATTAGTTAATGCCCGTTATGCAAAAAATGTCCCTGGACGTAAGACAGATGTGAAAGATTGTCAGTGGTTACAAAGGTTACATAGCTATGGTTTATTAAACGGTTCATTTCGTCCTAATAACCAAATATGCGTATTGCGTAGTTATCTAAGGCAAAGAGATAGATTAATAAAAAGTAGTAGAATTCATATTAATCGTATGCAAAAAGCCCTTAATGAAATGAATATCCAATTACATCATGTAATTAGTGACATCACTGGTATTAGTGGAATGAAGATAATTAAAGCTATTATAGTTGGAGAAAGAGACGCTAAAAAGTTAGCTGAATTTAAAGATTATCGTATTAAGAGCAACAGTGAAACTATCATTAAGGCATTAGAGGGAGATTATAGAAAAGAACAGCTTGCTATCCTAAAGCAAGAGTTAGAGTTATATGAATTCTATCTCACTAAAATAGAAGAATGTGATAAATCAATCAAAGAATGTTACGAGGAATTTGATAAATATAATGGCGATGCTATTTTAGAGGGAAATGATAAAAAGCGTAAAGTAAGCAAAAATGCCCCTAAAACATTTGATTTGAGACAATCTTTATATAATGTATCAGGGATAGATTTTAGCAAAATACCAGGATTTGATGTATTAACCGTGCAAACAATGATAGCGGAAGTAGGTTTAGATATGAGTAAATGGAAGACAGAAAAGCATTTTACTTCATGGCTTGGTCTTAGCCCTAATAATCAAATTACTGGTGGAAAAGTTTTTAAAACAAGAACCAAGAAAGTAATTAATAAAGCAAGCATAGCACTTCGAATGTCTGCTTTGAGTTTAGGGAAAGGGAAATCGGCACTAGCTGGTTATTATAGACGGATGAAAAACAAGATTGGGTCACCAAAAGCCATTACTGCTACTGCAAGAAAATTAGCATGTTTATTTTATCGGTTACTAAAATACGGTCAGGATTATGTAGAGCAAGGAATTGAAGCATATGAAAAGCAATATCAGGAAAAAATGATAGAAAATTTAAGAAAACAAGCGGTAAAGCTAGGTTTTGAGCTGGTTACAATAGAACCTTGCTAAAATACTTTTTAGCAGTTTCTTAGAAGAAGCATCTTCAGCTAACATTTCAAAAACCTTTTTCCACACACCTGTCTTGCTCCACCTTGAATGACGTAGGTGAATCACTCGGAAATCTCCAAAACGTTCAGGTAGGTCTCTCCAAGGTATGCCAGCCCTATATCGATACAAAACTGCTTCTACAAATAGGCGATTATCCTTGGCTGTTACACCAACAGACTCTTTCCTTCCAGGTAGGGTATCTTTAATCCGATTGTTTAGTCCCAGGGTGTAATGTTGTATATTATAAAGAATTACCATCAAGAGAGGAATTATGGGACAAATATTACACGGCTGTGCCAAAACGACAGAGGCAATACGTTTCGCAATCCAAAATAGTCAAGAGAGCTTAAAGACTTTAGCAAGAAAATATTCTATTAATCCTAAAACAGTTGCTAAGTGGAAGAAACGAACTACATTACAAGATACTTGTATGGGTCCCAAAGAACCATCTTCTACAGTATTAACTTCTGAAGAAGAAGCTATGTGTATAGCATTTCGTAAACACACTTTATTATCTTTAGATGATTGCTTATATGCTTTACAAGTTAGTATTCCCAAGCTTACTAGATCTTCTTTACATAGACTTCTTCAACGCCATAATGTTAGTAGGTTACCGGAAGTAAAAGGAAATAACAAAACCAAGAAGAAGTTTAAACTTTATCCAATTGGTTATTTCCATATAGATATTGCTGAAGTCAAAACAGAAGAAGGTAAACTCTATCTATTTGTTGCTATTGATCGCACTTCAAAGTTTGTGTATGTAGAACTTTTACCAAGATGTACCAAGACAGAAACAGCACAATTTCTTCGTAATTTAATTAAAGCTATACCTTATAAAATTCATACTATTTTGACAGATAATGGTATTCAATTTACTAACAGAACAGTAGATAAGCATGCTTGGATGCATATTTTTGATCGTATTTGCTATGAATACAATATTGAACACAGGCTAACAAAAGTTAATCATCCATGGACTAATGGACAGGTAGAACGTATGAATCGTACTATTAAAGAGGCAACTGTTAAACGTTTTTATTATGACAATCATCAGCAACTTAAACAACATTTATATGATTTTATCAATGCCTACAATTTCGCAAAAAGACTTAAAGCTCTTAAAGGTTTAACTCCTTATGAATTTATCATAAAAACATGGACATCTGATCCAAATAAATTTATTATTAACCCTAACCACCACACCTTGGGACTAAACACCTAGGTTTTGAGCTGGTTACAATAGAACCTTGCTAAAATACTTTTTAGCAGTTTCTTAGAAGAAGTGGCGTCAAAATCAAGTATCAACTGTTTTGGTGCAATTCTATGAGATTCGATAAACTTGTCAATCATCAGCTTGTGAGCTTTAAAAGCAAATTGACGCTCTGCTTTGTTTTCTAAACGACACAAAGTAGAGCTACTAGCCATATCATCAACTGTGTCTATACTTGTTTGCAAAGCTGGACACTTCCTTAAATTATCGTGATCATTTAAATCTTCATAACCAAGAGCAATCGAGTAAATACGCTGTTTTAGCATTGTGAGAATAGTATGAGTAATTTTATCAGAATCTCGCTTATCAGGAAAATTTTTAGCCAGTTCATTGGTTAGACCAAGCCTCTTATCTGCTTCTCTTAGCAATAATACACCTCCATCACTGCTAATATTACCTCCTGTAAAATTTATTTCTATTTGACGATTTTTTACTTTCGATTGGTAATTTAATCCTGTACAATTTGTCATGACAAAACCTTCTGTGTAATGTTCTTTTAACACCGATATTATACCATATTACCAGGGTTTTGTCTCCTGACTTTCATGCATTATTCAGGTTAAGCTTATCCTCACTTCAGATGTATCAAAATTTACTCACCAAAAAATCGGTAATTATAGTTGTCGCCACACACATATGTTAAGTGCTACACTATGGCCCTACATTCGCGTATATTAAAAACTGCAACTTATCGCTCAAGATGCCGATCTGAAGAATTACTTCTCTGCAATTTTTTCTGGTGAACAAGATTATTCTCTTTTTGTAATAAATCTGGCATAGATTTACTTTTTCGTAATTGTTTTATAACCGCAGGTGTTACGATCTCCTCAGCAGACTTCTTGGCAGCACTCATAGCTTTACTTAACGAACTATTACTTTTGACCTCAGGTTGCTCATAAAAAGGATCATGTGCCCTACCCAAATCTTTTAAAAAGCTTAGCATGCCTTTTGCCGCTGATACTAGTCTATTACTACTTTTGCCCTTTTTTTGATTTTCGGTTTCTTGTTCATTAGATTTCTCACTAGGCTGGTCATTAGATTTTGCTTCAAGCTTATTTACTGTTGCGTGAAGCATATCTCGTTTTTGCTCATCGGTTAATTTTCTATAATTTTTGTCGAGGCTTATTTCAGTTAAAACTTCTTGATATATATCAAATTTATTTTGTTTTTGTTCATCGGTTAGCTTGAAATAATCTTTATCTCTTATCAGTTCAGACAAAGCAGCAGTTTGAATATGTTGTTTTTGGGTAATCTCATGCAATTCTCGTAAATTACGATAATCTGCAACATCATCCTTACGAAGTTCATCATTAATATTGATTTTAAATGCTGTAACAAGATCAGCTGATTGTTTTTCAGTTAAACCTGCATTAATCAAAGAAATTGCTGAAGCTGCACCAGATTTAACTGCCGCAGCAATTTTAACAGGATTACCACTGCTAGCTGCAACTATATTAGATGCTAAACTAGCTGCATCCTGAATATTATCCATGAAAAATTTGCTTGTACTGAATGCCAGTTCTGCTTTGGAAGATAAATAATGGTAATGTTTATTCTCTTCACCTAGGACACATGTTGGAACATATAATTTCTTTTCCAACAATTGAGCTAATTTTGAATCCAGTGTTAATAAATATTGTTGTTTGCTTATATCTCCTCGATTTTGCATTAACAGGTCATTTTCTAGAGCAAGCTTACGAAGCTTTCTTGTTTTGATAGTCTCAGCTATCATTCCACCCGCCACCCCAACTAGGGTTACTGAAGCTAGGGCTAAAGCTGTAGGGGGTGAAATTCCAGCTAATACTACTATTGCAAGTGTAGCTGTAATAGCACGGCTTACAGCACTACCAAGTGCAACCTTGGCTAATCTTGTATTTAACAGCCAATCTATAGCCTTGAAAGCCTTGGTATTTTTTGTCCAATCCCAAGCAGATGTAGCTTTATCAATTATGTAAGAAAAAGCTCTTTTTATTCTTGGTTCTTTCTTTATTTCTTTATTTTCTTGTTCTAAAGTCTTTAGAAATTCATTTGAAATTCTAATTTCATTTGTTTTAACTGATTTTAATTTCTCACTTTTCTCTTGCTCAATTATTGACAAATCATCCTTACTTCTTATCGTTTTTACAGAAGAAGTAGCTTCTAACTTATTTACCCGTTCAATCTCCATATCGTCAAGGCTTTGGCTTTTTACAACTCTTGCTTTTCTTTCTTTTGGTTGAATTATTTGATTATCTAATGAATTGCTTAGAGTTTCATCTAGAGGAGATAGTTTTAATTCATCCAGCTTCTCTTTATTACTAGGATCGTCAATTGTAGTATTATCTATCTGAGAAGTTTTAAGGTTCTCAAACGATGTAGATTCTTTTTCATCATGTATCATAATATGCCGCCCCATAAATATAACATAAAGTTAAAGACTGATTCTATAATAAATAGACTTATTCAGCAATAAATTATTCTAGTAGCAATTCTACCACAAGCCTAGTACTTTCCACCACATACCACCTATAAAAATCCATATAGTGCTATATACTAGACTCATAACAAAACCAAGATACCACCATGTTCTAACCTTCATATACCCTGTTCCAAAATATATTGGAGCACTACTAAGCCCATAATGAGTAAGACCCGAAGACAATATTGATAAGAAACTAAGTAGCAATGCAGATAATAAACCAGGCATTTTAGCATGCGTAAATAACGCTAGAAAAGTAGGAAAAAGTATAACAATATGAGTTGTAGTACTAGCAAAAAAGTAATGTATATAAAAATATATTACAGAAAGTATAATTATACCAATCATTGGAGAAAAGAAACATAATAAATTATCTCTAAGTTTATCACTAATCCACGATATTAAACCAAAATCAGACAAGAACCCTGAAATCATAACTAAAGTGCCATACCAAATAAAAGTATGCCATGCCCCTTTATCTGCAAGATTATCTTCAAACTTAATTACTTTGCATAATAATAAAACGCATACGCCTAGTAGTGCGACTGTAGTAGCTGATAATCCCCATTTACTGCCAACCATCCATAAAAAAATTAAAAGGATAAAAGTTATTAGCATAATAATTTCTTGAAATGATATATTACCCATTTTTTGCAATTTTTCCTTGGCTATTTGCATAGCAGATGGATCGTATTTAATTGAGGGTGGATGTAAATAACAAATAATAATAGGCATTACTATAAGAGAAATTATACCTGGTATAATGGCTGCTGTCGCCCAATCATTCCATGAAATTATAATGCCAACATCAGCTGCGAACTTAACAGCCAAAGGATTAGCAGCCATAGAGGTAATAAACATAGTGCTAGTTATTACGTTTGATTGGAAGATTACTTTCATAAGAAACCCACCATTATGCACAGACGCTCCAGGATGTGTTTCATCAGAGTAGACCTTACAGAGTGACTGAGCAATAGGAAAAATTATTCCTCCTCCCCTAGCACATACGCTAGGAATAAAAGGGGCAAGTATGAAATCAACAATTACAAGAGCATATGCAAGACCAAGAGTGCTTTGTCCGACAAATAGAATGATGTAATAAGCGAGTCTCTCCCCAAATCCTGTTTTTATAAAACCATGAGCCATAAAGAAAGAAAACAACACTAGCCATATGATGCTATGACTAAACCCTGATAGAGCTTGTTCTAAGGAAAGGGTTTGAGTCAGAACACAACAAGCTATGCTAAGTAAAGCGATAGCACCCATGGGTAAGGGATTAAGAACTATAGCTGTAATAGTGGTAATAAATATAATAGAAAGATGCCAAGACTTAATATTTAGTCCTTCAGGAGGTGGTATATACCATATTACACAAACCAAAATAACAAGAATTAGAATAGATAATTTTTTGTTCCAATTAAGCATAATTTAGGTATAATGAATTTGTTACAGGATCAAATAATGCTTGAGTTCTTCAATTTAAATAATGAACCTTGTCTATTCTTGCAAATAATAATTGCGTAATATAATTAATTGTCAAGAATAAAAAAATATTTTTCATTTGCATGCAGTAGATAAATATGGAAAAAATATTTTTAAGAAAAAATTAACAAGAGAAAAGTTTTTAGATTTTATGGCTAACCAACCAAAATCATTAGTTGGAATGGAAACCTTTGGAGGTTCTAATCATTGGGCTAGAGAGATAGCAAAATTTGGTCATGATGTCAAGTTGATGGCATCACAATTTGTTAAACCATATGTTAAAAGCAATAAAAATGATTTTAAAGATGCAGAAGCAATATGCGAAGGGGTAGGTCGTCCTATGATGAGATTTGTCCCAATAAAGTTGGTAGAGCAACAGGATGTTTTGTCTATTCACCGAGTTCGAGAAAGATTGGTAAAAAATCGTACAGCTTTGGCAAATGAAATTAGGGGTTTATTGCATGAATTTGGCGTAACTATACGCAAGAGGAGTAAATAAGATAATTAGCCATGTAAATACAGCTATGGACGGTAATAAATTAAGTAATAAAAGTAAAGAGACGTTTGCTTTATTACTAGAAGAATTTAGAGATAATAATAAGAGAATTATAGATTTAGAAAAACGATTAAATCAGATCGCTAAAAATAATGAGAACCATGCTAAATTAATGGCAATACCAGGGGTAGGTTTAATAACTGCAACGGCATTAACAGCCTCAATTGGCAATGCAGCAAATTTTGAAAATGGTCGACAATTATCAGCATGGCTTGGTTTAGTACCAAAACAGTACTCAACTGGTGGAAAAGAAAGGTTGCTAGGAATTAGTAAAAGAGGCGATATATATTTACGTAATTTATTAATCCATGAAGCCCGTTCTATTTTTACAGCTAGAGTATTGAGAACTAAAAAATTGGATAAAGTAACAGATGATAAGAGCAAATTCACTGATTGGATGCTCAAATTACAAGAGAGAAGAGGTTATAATACCAGTGTAGTGGCAGTAGCAAATAAATTAGCAAGAGTAGTATTTGTGGTACTGAGAAATGATCAGTCATACAGTGAAACAAAAGTATGTTACTAAAAGTTTAATATTAATTATTTTTATGAAGGTGGCTGATTTTTTAAAAATTTAAATAAATAAGGTTTAAATTTTAAAAAATCAGCGGTTGGAATAAAATAATTAAAGTAAGGAATTCCTACCAAGGAATATGCGAGAGATGATAATATTGATGGTGAATAAGACAAACCTTAGCTTACGAAAAAACTGACGGTGTCATAGGCTCATAGAAGCCGTAAGAATGATAATGTTAAAGATCGTAAGTTAGCGAATTCCATCAGGGCTAAGGCACTTTATTGAGCCTTAAGTCGAATACATGACTGCATTTGCTTTTTTTCTGTCAAGTATTATTTTTTTTCTTGCATTTTTGGGTAGTTCCATACATGAATAAGAGTCTATCTAGAACATTGACTGGCTAGCTATAAATAAATCTAAGATTTTAAGATATATGTCTGTGTTACCTATTGTGACTGCTCCGGATTCAAGATTAAAACAAAAATCTTTGTCAGTAGGTACAGTCAATGATATTATAAGAAAGTTGATGGATGACATGGTTGAAACCATGTATCATGATCAAGGGGTAGGGCTTGCAGCAATTCAGATCGGAGTAGCTAAACGTATATTAGTAGTTGATTTACAGAATAATGACGATACGGAAAGAGATGCAGATTTTTATCCATTATTTATCGTAGACCCAGAAATAATAGAAAAATCTAAAGAATTGGTTGTAGCCGTAGAAGGGTGTTTGTCTTTGCCGGAACAACAGGTTGAAGTAGCAAGGTCTGAGTCTGTAAGTATAAGGTTCTTAGATTATAATAATAGGCAGCAAGAATTAAAAGCTGGTGGTTGGCTGGCTAGGGTTATTCAACATGAAATGGATCATTTAGATGGTAGGTTATTAGTTGATCATTTGAGTCCTTTAAAAAAGGATATAGCGTTACGTAAATTAAAAAAGCTAAAAAATAATAATTTATGAAAGTAATTTTTATGGGTACGCCAGAATTTGCCGTACCCACTCTTAGAAAGTTAATTAACAGCAATGACCACCAAGTGGTTGGTGTATTTACGCAAATGCCAAAATTCAAAGGGAGGGGACTAAATGAGATTGCATCGCCAGTGCATCATTTGGCATCAAAATATAACATTGCAACTTACACCCCTAAGACTTTAAGAACCGAAGAGATAACCAATTTAATTAATTCAATTGAGGCGGATATAATAGTGGTAGTTGCTTATGGGTTTTTAATACCACAAGTGATCCTACAAGCTAAAAAATATGGATGCCTTAATATTCATCCGTCAAGTTTACCAAGACATAGGGGGGCAGCTCCATTGCAGCGTACTATTATAGAAGGTGATTTAGAAACTTCTGTGTGCATAATGCAGATGGATGAAGGGTTTGATACTGGTGATATTATATTGCAGCATTCATTGTCACTTTCTCCTAGAATAACTTTACCAATTTTGCATGACCAATGTGCAAAAATAGGAGCTGATTTATTGATTAAAACCTTAGATAATATTGATAATTTACCAAGAATTACCCAAGATAAAAACGGTATAACTTATGCTCATAAACTTAAGAAAGAAGAGGGAAAGATAGATTGGCATGAGACCGCCTACAAAATAGATTGTAGAATTCGAGGTATGAACCCTTGGCCTGGTGTATATTTTGAATATAAAGGTAAAATTATAAAGATTCTAGAAGCTTGTTACAATGATTTGGATGTTAATTTGCCACCTGGTACCGTGGTTAATAATAATAGTGCCTTGGAGATAGCTTGCGGTAAAGGCAGTTTGATCATTCAAAAATTACAGCAAGAAGGAAGAAAAATCTTAAGTGCTGAAGAGTTTATGCGTGGATTACAAATCCCTCTAATGGTATTTGGTTAATTAATTAGTCACCTTACATATGGCATTTAAAATCGTAGAGAAAACAGCACAATGTCATGTACGGCACTACCCAAGAATGCAAGGAAAAAATAATACTTGACAGAAAAAAAGCAAATGCAGTCACGTATTCGACCTCAGCAGGTTATAAAAAAGATAGCCAAGATCAAGAAGCTTTAGGGCGTAGTAAAGGAGGTTTTACTACTAAAATCCATGCCTTAGTTGATGCTCTTGGTAATCCTTTAAAATTTATTTTAACTGCAGGTCAAAGACATGACATTACACAAGGCAATTCGTTGGTTAAAGATATTAAAAATACTATGCTCCTTGCCGATAAGGCATATGATAGCAATGCTTTCATTGAGCAGCTTGAAGAGCAAGATTGTATAGCTGTTATTCCATCAAAAAAGAACCGAAAACAGCAAAGGGAGTACGATAAACGCATAAAAACTACAATCTATATACCGTGACGAAAAATTAATCATCATTTTTCCTGCAAAGAATTTTGCTCCAAACGACTTTTAAGCCCTGTGAAATCGACTATTTTTGCATCTTGCTCTTGGCAAGCACAAGTAAAAATATACCTATTTTTGTCTGTAATTTGTTGAATACATTGCCCACAAATGCCTTTCATCATACATTGCATAGGAGAGTTAATGCTTACTATTAATTGGGGTTTTTTACCAAAAAAATCATCTTTTATATCTCTTATAGCTTGCATCATTTCTGAAATACCGGCGGCTATTATCCGATCTATAGTCATATCTTTCCAAAGAGAACAATACCCCATTATAGCATACAACAAATCACCCTTAACACTAATATCCTGCGACCGATTTTTTGATAAAATTCCCTCCTCACAACACCAAATTACTATATCAGCTGATTCCTCAATTTTCTCTTGATAAAACCTATCTTGTAAATTTTTATAACCAGCAAAATATATAATTTTACAATTATTATTTTTAAGAGCCTTAGCTATTGAACATAAAACCGTATTTCCAACCCCTCCACCAACAAGGACTATATTGCTATCCTTTAGTATCTCTGTTGGTCTACCATTAGGTCCCATTAATACTACCTGCTCATTTTTCGATAGATCTCTACATAAACTACTTGATTTACCACTTTGCCAAACTATCAAATGAATTAATCCCTTTTCTGACTCAACATAAGCTCCAGCAACAGCTAAAGGTTCGATAATTTTTGAAATATCACTAGAATAATTTTGCAAACGAAAAAATTGCCCTGGTTGAAAATTTTGAGCAGCAAGAGGAGAATGTATTACAAGCTCTACTATTTTATCAGATAGAATATTAACTTCTTCAATACGACTCATTAATAGATAATCTAGTTTGGCAAAGAAATCTACATAATTACCAAAAAAATTTGGGCTATTTGTGGTAAGTTTTTTTCCGATATTTTTATATCCTTCTTTACTACTTGCTATGGCTTTAACCACACTTCCAGAATATGAAGGATTACAATCACCAAAGTAAGTAACGTTGTCTTCTAAATAATTACTTACTTCGTCTTTATCGATACCTATCGCCATAAGTACAGTTCGTGCCGCGAACTTTTTCTTTACACCTAAATTATCAAATTCTATCGATTGAGCATAGTTGTACTGATCAACATCAATACCCAAAGCTACCATATTTTCAACAAATTTCACACCGTCCCCCATAGCATACATCACTTCCTCAGGATTTAACTTATAGGCAGGAGAATCTTTTAAATTCCCCCTATAATAAATTGTTACTCCACCTAATTCATCTAAGATTTGCTTGATAGCTTGTTTATTTTGTGCTTGCTTAAATAATTTTGCATGTAAGATAAATTCTTCTGCTATTAATCTATCCTCATTTGTCCAATATTGTTCTGTATTCTTTCTGCCATTTTTTTCAACTGATAACTGATATTTCTTTAAAAACTTCTCTACTTGTAACTTATAATAATTTAAACTTTCAGTTGCTGCGTCAATAGCAGTCAACCCACCACCAATGATGATAACAGGCATCCTGATAAGTAGATTAGTAATAGATTGTTCTAAAAAAGCTCCTCCTGATTGTAAGGTCATTAGAAAATCGGATGCTGTTCTCACACCTTTGGCAAGAAAATTTCTCATCTCAACGATTTTGGGCTTGCCAGCCCCAACACACCAAGCAACATGATCAAACCCTAGGTGGAATGCTTGCTCCATAGTTATATTACTACCTAAGCTTACACCACCAAAAAGCTTAAACCGACTATTTCTTTGTAATATCAAACGTAATATCGTTAAATTATTTTTATCCCACCTTGGAGTAATACCATATTCAGCCACTCCGCCAAACCCTCTAGGAATTTTTTCTGATAAATTTTCTTTATAATCAGACCAATATTTAATAGGCTTGCTAATATCAAAAGGTAAAGGGGTGATTTTTAAACCATCTATAGCTACTACATCATGTCCGTCTCGTAGTAAATAATGACTTAAACTAAAGCCAGCTGGCCCTTGACCAACTACTAAAACCTTATAATTAGTTGGAACATTTGGTAAAGGAGCAAAAATGTTAAGTGGATTCCAATTGGTAAGTAATAAATATATTTCCACTCCATAAGGCAGAAGCAGAGTAGTTTCTAAGATATTGGATTCAACAAGAGGAATATCCACAGCTTCTTGTTTTTGATAAATGCAAGCATTGGAACAATCATTACAAATCCTATGACCAGTAGCTGCTACCATCGGATTATCAATGATAATAATAGCAAGAGCCGCTAAATTAAATCCTTTTGATTTTACGTAATTCATCTCAGATATTTTCTGCTTTAGAGGACATCCGGATTTTGATGGTACGGCTGATAATAATCCTTTAGAGCATGAATCTTTTTCCTGTTTATGACAATAGATACAATAATGGGTATTGTTTAAAACCGTACCTAAATTAGATGTAGAATCTAAATAATCAAATCCTATTCTTGCATGATTTCTATATTTAGCTACCTTATTAGTATCTATTAGATTCTCTTTATCTATTTTTTTTGGTAAAGAGAATAGTTGACTTTCGATGTTATAGCTAACACGACTAGCATTATGCCAAACGTCATTGCGAAGAGCTGCTTTAGTAGCGACGAAGCAATCCACATAATCATCATTTTCCTGGGTTGCTTCGTCATGCTTACGCATTCCTCGCAATGACGGAGCAATGCTAATCGGGTTAGCTATATTATAAACCATAAAAGCCGCATATTGTGCAGCTATATCTAACTCAAAAGCATATTTTTCAGCATCTAGTTGCCATTCTATTACTTGATGAGCAAATTTATTTGCAAAATCATTTTTGTCATTCCCGCGTAGGCGGGAATCTATATTCTCTATTTTTGCAGAGGGATGACATCCTATCCCCAAAAGTTTTTCCAGAGAACTTGATACTATATCAAAATCAATCTCTTGCAATTTCTCAATAGGATATTTTTTTACTGCAATACGCTGAACAAACTTTCTCTTACATTCATAAATTATATCAAACTCTTTATGACTAAGTCTTATATCTGCTATTTCTTGTTCAATACCAAATAATTCAGCTAAAAAATCATCGAAAATAGGTGAAATTTCTAATAAAAAATCTGAGTAATATTTCGTATCAACTTGTTCGGAATTAGCTCTTAATGATAAGATAGTTTGATAGAGAGAATTACTATGATTACTCAGGAAATTTAAAAAAATTTCATCTAATCTTCTTAGACCTTGTAAATTGTTTAAATCAACAAAATTTAATCCAAAGGCAAGTGTCATATAGTACTAATTATGGTTTTGTAGGTTTGCGTAGGTACAGTCCTAGTTAAATCAGTTCATCAAACAATGCCATTGCAAGAAGGCACTTTAGTCACATCTGTCGAAAGTTAGAAGGGGAAGCAGGTTTTGACTATCCCCAACGTCATGCAAGACTACGTAGTGTCGTGGTAACCGACTATTCAATTGCTTCCTTACCACTAAAGTGATTTCTCGTAATGACGGAGTGTTGTAAAGTTGTCCATCACTAATAGGTGTCAGTTTGCTGTGGATAAATGCTAATCAGGTTAGCTATATTATTTCTTCAGCTCATTTCCCACTTTTGTTAGTTAAAATTAATCCCATAATCAAATCATAAGCTCTAGCAAATTGATAATCTTTCTTATAAAGCTCGGATAGTTGGTCAGTATTCTTCGATTCGGTATTTTTTGTCTTATCCTTATCTTCCGTAACATCATCTGTTTTCTTCATAGGCTCTTTAACTTTATCTGTAGGATCTATTTTTTTATCATCCTCTTTTTTATTATCGTTTTTTAGGGAATTTTTTAAAGAAGCTTCAGAAATCCTTCCATCTATCATTTTTGTTTCAGGATACTCAATTTTTAGCTTCTCAACAAATATGTCAGGTTCTATACCCTCTGCTTGAATTGAACGACCACTAGGAGTATAATATTTAGCCGTGGTAAGCTTTACAGCAGCTCTAGGACTAATTAGAGAAAAGCTTTGTACTGACCCCTTACCGAAAGATTTTGTGCCAAGTATTATCGCTCTTTTATGATCCTGCAATGCACCAGCTACAATTTCAGCAGCTGAGGCAGAGCCAACATTAATAAGAGCGATCACCGGAACTAATGGGGCTTTTTCTGCAGATTTATTGCTATTAAATACGGAGTTACTATTTTTGGTTCTTCCCTTGGTAGTAACAATTATCCCTGAATCAATAAAATATTCGCTAACAGCAACAGCCTGGTCTAACAAACCACCAGGATTACTACGTAGGTCTAATATAATACCTTTTATGCCATTTTTACTGCCATCTTTCAACGTTTTCATAGATTTTTTTAATTCTGTAATGGTATGTTCATTAAACATCCCTATTCGTATATAAGCTATATTATTTCTTTCTAAATGAGCTTTTACTGGGGTAATAGTAACCACTTCGCGGGTAAGTTCAATTTCTCTTGGCTTAGATTCTCCTTCTGTAACTACCAATAATTTCACCTTTGTCCCTGGCTCTCCACGCATCTCTTTAACAGATTTACGAAAACCCAAACTTGATACAAGTTCATCATTAACTTCTACTATATAGTCTCCGGCTTTTATACCTGCCTTATGAGCTGGTAAATCATCAATAGGGGAAACAACTTTGATCGCTCCGTTATCATATTGCACTTCCACACCAATGCCTCCAAATTCTCCTTTAGTATCATTAAGAAAATCTTTTAAATCATCATCAGTAAAATAGCTAGAATGAGGATCTAGCGAAGTTAACATGCCTTCTATAGCCGCATCGACCATTTTTTGTTTTTCAGGTTCTTGGACATAGTCTTTATTAATACGTTCAAAAACCTCTTGAAATTGTTTGAAATAAGCTGGATTTAATAGTTCGTCCTTTTTCTTTGCTTCCTCAGCAAATGTGATATTAACACAAAAGATAAAACTTGATAATAATATTGTAATTGAACGTATGAACATAGTACTCCTATAAATTTAAAAAACTGGTAAACGAAGTTCAAAATCAAGAATTGCTAGGAGTCTCCAAGTTGAGGAGCGGAACGTACTGCTAGACACTGTTATAGCACTTAACATATATGTTCATATTAGTGCTAGGTTATAAGAACGAACAACCGTCATATGTGGACGAAGTCCATTGATGGGTTTGGACGGAGTCCATGCCGTCATTGCGAGGAGTCACTTTAGGCGACGAAGCAATCCAAAAGTTGCAACAGCACGCTGTTCATTTGGATCGCCACGCCACTTCGTGGCTCGCGATGACGGTTGTTCGTTCTTATAACCTAGCACTAATATGAACATATATGTTAAGTGCTATAACAAAGCTTATTCAATTGGTAAATAAAGTCTTTTTAGCTGCAAATTATAAGATTTTTTTGAAATAGGTATACTATTCCGGCAAAAATCTTATTAATTTTCGCTAAAAAATCCATTAATTCATCAATCAAATAAGCTTTGTTAACAGTGTCTAGTACGTGGCTACCTGCAATCTTGAGAGACGACAACGCAATTATTGATTTTCTATCTGAGTATACTCCTAAATATCGAGATTGTTTATAATTGTATCCATTTTAATTAAAGCCTGATTATAAATGAACTGAAAACGCTTTTCTGGTTTTTTGCCCATAAGATCTTCTACCATCTTAGCAATATTATCAAAATCATCTATAGTAACTTTTAAAATTGACCTATTTTTTGGATTCATTGTTGTTTCTTTTAACTGAGCTGGCATCATTTCACCTAACCCTTTAAATCGACCAATATCTATTTTAGCCTTACTACTCTTTAATAATTTAGCAGTTAAATCAGTTTTTTGTTGTTCATTTACTGCATAGTAAGTTTTATTAGATTGTGTTAGTCTATAAAGCGGTGGTTTGGCAAGATATAAATGACCTGAGGATATTAACTTAGGCATACGTAGATAAAAGAACGTCATTAATAGCGAGGCAATGTGAGCTCCGTCAACATCAGCATCTGTCATAATTATTATTTTTTCATAACGCAAATTTTCCTCCCGATAATTTTTAAGACTACCACATGCTAGTGCCACCTCTAAATCTTGAATTTCTTGATTATTAGTAATCTTCTCAAAAGTTGCATTGGCAACATTCAGGATTTTGCCTCGAAGAGGTAAAATAGCTTGGGTTTCTCGATCTCTTGCCTGTTTAGCTGATCCTCCAGCGGAATCTCCCTCAACTAAAAATAATTCCGTTCCATTAGAAGACGTCCTTGTACAATCTGCTAATTTCCCTGGTAGTCGCAATTTTTGTGTAGCAGTCTTACGTGAAATATTTTTCTCGTTACGCTTATTTATTCGGTATTCAGCGATATTGACTATATGTTCAAGCAATTGGTTGGCTGCTAGTTTATTACTACTTAGCCAATGATCAAAATGGTCTTTAACAATGTTCTCTACTATTTTATTAATCCCAAGTGAAACCAATTTTTCTTTTGTTTGTCCTTGAAATATTGGCTCTTGGATAAATACAGAAAAAACAATAGAAGAAGTCTCAAGAATATCTTCAATAGTAAGTAAATTGGTCTTTTTATTGCCGATCATTTCGCCATATACCTTTATACCACGCAGTAACGCACTACGCAAGCCTTGTTCATGGGTTCCACCAAGAGGGGTAGGAATAGTGTTACAATATGATTGAATGAAAGGCTGGGCTTCATTCTTATGCCAAGCAATTGCCCATTCTACTTTTATGTGATCTTGGTCCCACTCAATATTACCACAAAAAATCTCTCCACTAACTAAATCTTCTAAATTTATTTTTGAAATTAAATAATCTTTCAAACCATCTGGGAAATGAATTAGAGCTGTGGTTGGTACATCACTTTTAGTCTCAACCTCACATTGCCACTCTATCGTTACTCCCCTATACAAATAGGCTTTTGATTTAGCTAATTCATATATTTTTTTTGGCGAAAAATATGGTTTCTCTCCAAAAATCTCCGGGTCAGGATGAAAATTGATAGATGTTCCCCTTAGTTTTTTTGCAATATCTTCACTGGTTAAATCATTCAATTTTTGCCCTTTAGAATAAGATTGCTTGAATAATTTACCCTGCTTGTATACCTTAACCTCTAAATGGTCTGATAAAGCATTAACAACAGAAATGCCAACTCCATGTAAACCACCTGCTGTTTGATAGACATTACTCGAAAATTTTCCACCCGAATGGAGATGAGTTAAAATTACCTCAAGAGCGGATTTCTCAGGGAATTTTGGGTGATTATCAACAGGAATTCCTCTGCCATTATCAGAGATAGTGATACTATTATTTACATGCATCTTTATGGTTATAACGCTAGCAAAGCCAGCAACAGCTTCATCCATAGCATTATCTAGCACTTCTGAAACAAGATGATGCATAGCATTTTCGTCCGTTCCACCAATATACATGCCAGGACGTTTGCGTACAGGCTCAAGCCCTTCTAATACTTCAATATCTTTTGCTGTATACGAATTATTAATTTTGGGCTTCTTCTCATTAAAGCTAAATAGATCAAGCATATTATGAATATTAACTTACAAATTTTTATTTAAGTATAGCTATCCGGATAAGTTACTGATATCTCAGGTGCTATTAGCGAGGAGTCACTTTAGTCACAACTGTTGAAAGTTAGAAGAAAGGGTTTTAAATAGGGTAACGTCATTGCGAGAAAGACCGTAGGTCGACGAAGCAATCCAAAAAAATAATCATAAGTGGATTGCTTCGTCGGCTTACGCTTTCTCGCAATGACAGCGGTTATAAGCCCACAACTTTTAAATTGCCATTATGACTTCTAAAACCGTTTCCTCTTCTAACTTTCAACAGTTGTGACTAAAGTGGCTTCTCGCAATGACGGATAGGTTATCTAGAACCTTAACGGGTTAGCTATAGATATACTATTTTGAAAGATAGAGAAAAGCAAGTATACATACAGCAAATGCTTGAAATACAACTCGTAACGACATTAACTTAGAACTAAATCTTTTGTCAAATTTCCCGCCAATAGCCATAGAGACAATGCCTATCACTAAGATTAATGTAGTCAAGCTTAAAGCAATTAATACATATACCACAAAATATATCTCTAAAAAGTGATTTTTATATATAGCTAACCCGGATTAGCATTACTTCGTCATGATGGAGTAATGTTAGTTGGGCTAGTTATAATAAACGTTTTTTAGACTTACAACCAATTTTTTACTTTTTTAAACATTAAATGATTTCCCACATCCACAACTACCTTTTTCATTTGGATTATTAAAAGTAAACCCCGATTTAAACTTATCTTCTACATAATCCATTTCACTTGCTAGAAGATACATTAGAGCTTTTGGGTCGATTAATATTCGTACACCTTTATCTTCTATCACCTCATCAAACTTATTTTTGACATCCGCATATTCTACATAATAAGATAAACCAGAACAGCCTCCAGACTTTACGCCAACCCTAATACCAAAAGACGGTTTATTACGTTTATCTATCAGCCTCTTTATTTGCTGGGCTGCTGCATCAGTCAATGACATAACGTTTTTCATAATAGTTACTATGATTTTTTAGTTCTATAATCAGCTATTGCCGCTTTTATGGCATCTTCTGCCAATAAAGAACAATGGAGTTTTACTGGTGGCAAAGATAATTCCTTAGCTATTTCAGTATTTTTTATACTACCAGCCTCATCAAGGGATTTACCCTTAACCCATTCAGTTACTAAAGAGCTTGAAGCAATAGCAGAACCACAACCAAATGTTTTAAATTTGGCATCTGTAATAATTCCATCCTCACTAACTTTAATTTGTAGCTTCATTACATCACCACAGGCAGGAGCTCCCACGAGACCTGTTCCAACATATGCATCATTTTTGTCTAATGACCCTACGTTACGCGGATTTTCGTAATGATCCAGTACTTTTAAACTATAGCCCATGTTATTTCCTATATTAATAATTAAGATTTGTCAGTGTACCGCCCACTTGATTTGCTTTAAATTAACTCCTTCTTGAACCATCTCCCAAAGAGGGCTTAGTTCTCTTAACTTGTTAATTTTTGACTTTATTAACTCTACAGCATAATCTATTTCTTCTTTAGTGGTAAATCTACCAATACCAAACCTAATAGATGTATGCGCCATTTCTTCATCAACTCCCATAGCTCTTAACACATATGACGGTTCTAGCGAAGATGAGGTACAAGCCGAACCAGATGAAACGGCTAAATCTTTAATAGCCAATATCATCGACTCACCTTCAACATAAGCAAAACTTAAATTTAGATTTCCCTTATATCTCATATTTATATCACCATTTAAATAGACATCAGCAATTTGTTTAGTAATATTATTATAAAATCTATCAAAAAGCTCTTCTACCAGTATGGCATCTTTTGCCATTTCAGATAGAGCTAATTCGCTAGCGCTACCTAGTCCAACAATTAAAGGAGTTGGTAGAGTTCCAGAACGCATGCCTCTTTCCTGCCCACCACCGTTTAAAATCGGCACTAATCGTACTCTAGGTTTTTTCCTTACATATAAAGCTCCAATACCTTTGGGACCATAAATTTTATGCCCTGAAATACTTGCCAGATCAATGTTGCAATCATTAACATCTATGGGAATTTTACCATATCCTTGGGCGATATCTGAATGAAAAAACACCCCTAATTCTCGACAAATTTTACCAATTTCTTTAATTGGTTGGATGACACCTATTTCATTATTTACCGCCATCACTGATACCAACATAGTTTGGTCAGTTATGGCATCTCTTAATTGTTGTAAATCAATCAAACCACTTGGCTGAATTGGCAAATATGTTACCTTAAAACCTTCATTTTCTAAATGCCGACAAGCATCTAAAACGCATTTATGCTCACTTATCACTGTCACTATGTGATTTTTTTTACTACCATAGAATTTAGCAATACCTTTTATTGCTAAATTATTAGACTCCGTAGCTCCAGAAGTAAAAATAATTTCTTTAGGATCTGCACCAATAAGCTTTGCTATTTGTTCTCTTGACTTTTCCACAGCCTCTTCGGCTTCCCAACCAAAAGAATGACTCCTAGAGTGCGGATTACCAAATTTAGTGGTAAGATATGGCAACATACATTCCAAGACCCTTGGATCCATAGGAGTTGTTGATTGATAATCCATATAAATCGGTAGTGATTTACCACTTAATTTTACTTTTTGTCTTAATTCTTCTAATTTATCCATTTGAGTACACTTCTTCAAACGCTTTAACAAATGTCACAACATCTTCAATAGTTTGTTGATAATCAAAACTCACCCTAATCGAAGACCTAGCATCATCCTCACTAAATCCCATAGAAGATAATACATGTGATTTACCAACTTTCCCTGATGAACAGGCAGAACCGGAACTAACCGCTATACCCCGTAAATCAAAAGCTATCAACTTGGTTTGTGCATCAGTTTTGGACACAATCATCAAGGTAGTATTAGGTAGTCTTTCAACATTTTTTGACACTATTTTTACATTTTTATAGTTGAGTAAATTTTGCTCCAAATATGTTTGTAATTTCTTCATTTTATTATATCTATCTTCTACCTCATTAGCAGCTATTGATGATGCAAGCCCAAACGAAGCGATTGCTAGCACATTTTCTGTACCTGATCTAATATTTCTCTCTTGCCCTCCACCAATCATCATCGCTTTAAGCGTATGTCCTGCCTTGACAATTAAAGCACTACTTCCCTGCATGCCCCCTAATTTATGAGCCGATATAGTAGCAAAATCAACTGCTAATTCTTTAATATTGACCGGCATTTTACCAACTGCTTGTACGCAATCACTATGAAATACCGCACCATATTTTTTGGCAATTTTAACTATCTGTTGTATATTTTGTACAACACCGCTTTCATTATTAGCCAACATCACAGAAACTAGTTTTTTACTAGCTAGACTTGCCAATAATAATTGCTCTAAATGGTCAATATCAACAATGCCATCACTATCAACACGGATAATTTTAATATTATCTCGATATTTAGTGTGATCAAAAATCGATAAATGCTCTATGCTAGAAACAAAAATTTCTCCATCATAATAATTACTCATCAGTAAATTATTACTCTCTGTGCCAGAGGAAGTAAAAATTACCTGATATTCCCTAGAATTTATATCAATGCCAACAGATTTCGCGACCTGCTGCCTAGCTATTTCCACTAAACTCCGAGCATAACGCCCATTTGCATGAATAGAAGATGGATTATAATATGTCTCTTTCATCAAGCCCTCCATCAGCTCCTTAACCTTTGGATGAATATTAGTAGTAGCATTATGATCTAAATATAACATAATTTATCAGTCCACTAATATAAAAGCTGTAAAAAAATAATTTTTATATTAGTTTAATACGTGGAAGTTTATAGCTAAAGCATATCAGCTATAGAAATAGTATCAAAATAGTTCCTTATATGTCGACTTAAACCCAACCATAAATGATGAGCATTACATTGCACTTTATTAGGCACACAGCTACCTCCAGATTTCCCTAAACATCTAGTCATTTCAATATTCTCATCTACCGCATCAATAATATTAGCAATCTTGATATTATCTAATTTCTCATTAATGATGTAACCGCCTTTTGAACCTTTTACTGATCTAACTATGTTAGCCTTCTTAAGTTTTGCAAAAATTTGCTCCAAATAATTAACCGGTATATGTTGTTTTGCTGAAATTTCAGTCAAGGTAACAGGCATATCAGACACTTTTGATGCGATTTCTAAGATTGCCATCACCGCATATCGCCCTTTTGTAGTTAATTGCATACAAACAACTCCACCAATTATGCTAACCTAGGTTCTAAATAACTTCTTCGTCATTGCGAGAAAGATCATAGGTCGACAAAGTAACCATAAGTGGGCTGCGTTGTCGTGCTTACACAGTCTTTGCAGTGATATTTAAGAACTTATCCATGGCGTCATCTTAGAATATCCTACTAATTTAGTCAAGTATTATATCAACAAAAGGAAAATCCTATTGACAGTAACAAAGTTGCTAACTAAACTTTACTTACCACTACTATAAAATGAATTAATATTATAAATTTTAAAATGGAGAGTAAATATGTCTAAAAACCAAGAAGATAATGCTACTTTTACAAACGAAAAAACAACAGAAGAGCAACGCAATAAACATGGGAAATTTTTAGCATCTTTAGAAAAGTCCCGAGCAGAACTTGAGGAAAAGTCAGTAGAAGAAATTGAAAAATTGGACATGTTAGACTTGGCTAAGTATTTTTGCGATGATTATCTGCTTATCACAAAACATCAAAAACAGAGCCAAATTTATTCTGATCTCAGCAACCTCGAATCTAGCAGTGAGGAGCTAAAACACAAAGCGTATATCTATCTAGACGAACACACTAAACCTGATATGAACAAATTTATATCAACCTTTAATATTCTGAGAGTTAAGACTTTAAATTTGTCAGAAACAGAAATGTATAATGCATTCACTACCTTGGAAGTGATCAAAAATAAATTGAGACACTTACCAGACTCACTTGACTATGACGAAATATCAAATCTCAAGTCTTCAGTTGGAAATACACTGTCTAATATTGTTATTCGTTATGGGGAATTGTTAGGGTCTTCTTATAACCGAACGACTTTTGAAGAAACTAATCTTGCTGAAGAACAGAGTTCTACTGACAATGTTAGCGATGAAACATTACCAGAAGTAACAATGTCATTTAATATATCCGAGCAATTGCAAACCCTAGATAATAATATTCAAGTATCTACAACTGGTTCTAGTAGTTTGAGTGATGATGATATAGTTTAAATACACTGGCACAAATAGATATCTAAACTCTACAAAATTTTAATAGTTTACATATTGTAGCGGATCAACAGCTAGCTTTCCTTGGCGAATAGCAAAATGTAGCTGAGGATATTCAGCGTCTCCAGTACTTCCTACATGTCCTACTACCTCTCTTTGAGAAACTGTGACTCCTTTTTGAACAACTAGGTCCTGTAAATGAGCATAAGCAACATAAAGATCACTATTATCTAACTTTATTATTACTAAATTACCAAACTTCGGATCATTATCTGCAAACATTACTTTACCTGACGCGATAGATTTTACAATAGTACCTTTATTTGCAGCAATATTAACTCCTTTGCTTTTTCCTTTAGATGTTTGTTCACCAAATTTGACAATAATTTTTCCTTCAATTGGTTTGATAAATTTTGGTGTATTAATTGATACAGCATTTCCTGCTTCTCTTATGGATATTTCTTGATTTTTTTTATTTAATAGCTTAGTATTAACTTTGATCATGATAATTTGAGATTTGTTAAGATGATATGGTGTGGACATATTATTTAGCTCAGCTAGTTCCTCAACCGTTTGATCATACTCATTGGCTATCGATTCTAATGTTTCTCCTGGTTGCACCTCGCGGTAGATTGTCTTGTTATCATCTAGTTTTACTCTTGGAACTATTATTACATCATCCTGATTTTGAGTCTTTATAGCATGACGCTCTTGTAAAAAACCAGTCGGAACATCAAAATCTTTTTCTTTTTCACCAAGCTCTCTACCTATTATTTCACCTTCATCACTTTCTAATATATTGTTATTTTCGGAATATGTTGTAGTTGGTGGTTTTATGGTTATAGATTTTTGGGAAAAATCCTTTCCACGATTATATTCAATAGGAGCTGGAGGTTGAGTAGCACACCCAGAAATCATAAATATTACAAAACAGATAAAAAATATATTATTATTCATAACTAACCAATAATTTACCAAAAAATTTGCAATTTTATTATTATGCAATAAACTAACTTTAATGTACAATGAATTCTAGTATTTTTTTACCAAAATTACGTAATTATGAAAACTTACAGTGTTCTAATAGCCAGTGACCATTCCGGATTTTTACTCAAAAGCAAAATTATCAGCTATTTAAACAATAAAAATATATCTATCTTTGATTGTGGTGCTTATAATCAAGAAATAGTGGATTATCCAGATTACTCTAAAAAAGTTGTTGATGGAATTTTAGAAAATAGAGCTCCTTTAGGAATTTTAATTTGTGGAACTGGTATAGGTATGTCAATTGCTGCAAATCGTACGTCTGAAATAAGGGCTGCTTTATGTTTTGACTTATTTATGGCAGAAAGATCAAGGGCGCATAACGATGCTAATATAATAGTGTTAGGAGCTAAAATACCAAATGAGGAACTAGCATGTCAAATGGTTGATAAATTTTTAACCACCAAATTTGAAGGCGGGAGACATAGTGCTAGATTATCAAAAATAAACTAACTATTCGACTTTCTCTAAAAATGAAGAAAAGAGTAGGTTCTGTTGAAAACAACTAAATTACATAAGTCCTTTTTGAAGTTGCGCTAACAGTTATACACCTGAGCTTTTGTGCTTATTCTACATATAGCTATATATTCATGTAGCTATGGATAATGACAGCTACGGAGTCTGCTGGAAGGAAAAGGGGTTGCGTGGAAATGATATTAAAAGAGAGAATATATTTAGATATGAACTATTATAGTTGGTTAACAATAATAAGTTGTTTAGTAATTAACTGCTGCTCCACTATTCATGCTTCTAATACAAATGCTGAAATCAGTAGTCATATAAGCAATAGCCATATTGATAATAGATTTGCTGCAAGAATTGCTATTGTAGACGTACAGTCCATTCTAGAACATTCTGCAGCAATCCAGTCTATAAGAAAATATGTAGATCAGATAAGTAAAAAAATTCGACAAGATCTGTCAAAGAAGGATATGGAGCTTAAAGAAATAGATAATCTATTAATGGGAAAACGTAATTCTGTAAGTGAGTCAGCTTTTGAACAAGAAGTTAATGATTTTCATAAAAAAGTAAACATAGCCCAAAAAGAAATACAAGATAGGAAGATACGCCTTGAACAGGCTCATGCTGAGGGCATAGGTAAGGTACAAGAAACAATCATAAAAATTATAAATGATTTAGCAGAAAAGCATAATCTTGATTTAGTTATACCTAGTACTCAAGTTTTATTTGCTAAAAATACCTTAAATATTACACAAGAAGTGATAGTGGAGCTAAATAATAAATTAAAACATATTACAATTAACTATGAATAAGTTTCAGAGGCTATAATGAAAGAATTCACCCCTATTACAGTAGCTTATGGTGACGGTATAGGTCTAGAAATAATGCAAGCGGTATTATATATTTTAAAGGAAGCTTCTGCCAGAATACGTATAGAGGTAGTGGAAGTAGGAGAAAAATTATACCAAAAGCACTATACTTCAGGGATAGCAGAAGATACTTGGCAATCATTAGCAAGAACTAAGGTGCTTCTAAAGGCTCCTATTACCACTCCTCTAGGTGCTGGGTATAAAAGCTTAAATGTAACTCTTAGAAAAGCCCTATCTCTTTATGCCAATATTCGCCCTGCTATTTCTTATGCTCCTTTTATTAAAACACTACATCCAAATCTAAACGTGGTTATAGTACGGGAAAATGTTGAAGATTTATATGCAGGCATCGAATATCGCCAAACTCATAATGTTTATGAGTCTCTTAAGTTAATCAGTCGAGTTGGTAGTGAAAGAATTATTAGATATGCCTTTGAGTATGCGATAAAAAATAATCGTAAGAAGGTCACATGTTTCAGTAAAGATAATATTATGAAAATGTCTGATGGGATTTTTCATAAAGTTTTTGAAGAAATTGCTAATGAATATAAGCAAATTCAAAGTGATTATTATCTTATAGATATCGGCACTGCAAGGCTAGCCACTCAGCCAGAATTGTTTGACGTCGTTGTAACTTCAAATCTGTATGGTGACATTCTATCTGACGTATCTGCAGAAAGTTCTGGTTCAGTAGGACTAGCTGGCTCTGCTAATATAGGGCAAAATTATGCTTTATTTGAAGCTGTGCATGGTTCTGCCCCAGATATTGCCGGTCGTAACTTAGCTAATCCTTCTGGTTTACTTAACGCAGCAATTATGATGCTAATTCATATCGGGCAACAGGATATTGCTACATTAATAGAAAATGGCTGGAAGAAAACCATTGAGGACGGATTCCATACTAGAGACATTTACAATGAAGAAATATCTAGCAAGAAAGTTGGTACTAAGGAATTTGCTGATGAAGTAGTAAAAAGACTAGGGATCAAACCTTTTACCCTCAAGGTAGCCGCATATTCATCACCAGTTACCCAACAACAGGCTGCTGAGCAGATATATTCAATCAATAGTAAAGAAGTTAAAGAATTGGTAGGTAGTGATGTATTCATACAGATGACAGCATTGACTGCTCATGAGGTAGCAGAAAAAATTCAAACTATTAGTTTAGGTGACTTAGAATTAAAAACTGTATCTTCCATGGGTCTTAAATTATGGCCCAGAGATGAAAGATTTGAATTATTATCTGATCATTGGTGTTGCCGCTTTATGGCAAAGAAGGATGGGGAAAAAATAACACATTTATCTATAGCCCATTTACTTGAATCACTAAGCCAGGCAAAAATAGATTTTATTAAAATTGAGAATCTATTTGAATTTGATGGGAAAGCGGGTTACTCGCTTACTCAAGGAGAATAGTGTTTTTTTTGTTATAGCTAATCGTGTTAGCTGTAAATTTAATTTTTGAGGATATTTATGATATCTATTATTGGTTATGGGTTAATCATACTTGGAATTATAGCAATATTTTCTGGCATTATTGGACTGTTTAGGTTTCCTGACTTTTATACAAAAATTCATGCTGCCAGTGTCATTGAATGTTGTGGAGTACCTTTATCACTTGTTGGTCTTGCCTTTTTACAACATGATTTTACTAGCTCTTTTAAATTAGTTTTTGCTGCTATATTGATTTTAATATTAAACCCAGTATCTACTCATGCAATTGGCAAGGCTTCCCTATTAGGCTCAAATAACCAAAAAGAATTAAAATGATTGATCGTTTATTTATTATACCAGACATAATAAATTTCCAACTAGCTAGTTGGTTACTTATGCTAATCTTGATAATTCTTGTCGTCATATCAATTAAGTTGATATTTTGTAATTCTTTATTAGAAACAGTGATCATAAGCTCTATATTTAGCTTACTTATTGGTTTATCTTACCTACTTATGGACGCTCCCGACGTGGCAATGACTGAAGTAGCTTTAGGTGCTTGTTTATCCGGCTGTGTATTTTTAGGCTTTTTAAGCAAATTGCCAACTATCCAAAAATGCAATCTTAAATCAACCCGGGTCATAAGCTCATCAATTATATGCATAATTTTTATAGTGGTACTCACCGTAGCTGGACTTGATTTACCAGAATATGGGGCGATAGATTCTCCATTGCAAAATCATCTAACCAAATATTATATTGAGAATACTAAAAGTGACATTGGTATACCCTCTTTTGTTGCAGCACTACTAGCTAGCTATAGAGGTTACGATACTCTTGGAGAAACTATTGTCATTTTAATTGCTGGAATATCGGTATTATTACTATTCTCACAAAAAATTACTAAAGATGCTTAAAATTTTTGTTATTATAAAACATTCTACTCTTTTTGTCTTACCTTACATATTTTTATATGGTCTATATATTCAAATTAATGGTGATGCATCACCAGGAGGCGGATTCCAGGCAGGTACTATATTTGCTTCTACGATCATTGGTTTTGATTTAGTCCATGGTCAATTTAAATTAAAGCAATATTTCTCTATTGATTTACTAGTTGGTATGGCTACTATCGGAGTATTGATCTATGCCCTAACCGGTATGGTATCGATATTATTTGACGATAATTATTTAAACTATTATTCTCTGACACATGATAAATTACTAGCTCAACATATTGGTATTTTTGCTATTGAGATTGGTGTTGGACTTTGCGTTGCATCGGTTATGTGTTTGATATATACTTTAATTAATTAGTTATCTCCAACAGCTTCCTAGTAATATTTTGGCTTGATGCGTAATTGGTATTACGTTCTTTGTCGTATTTAGAAGATATTCGATAAAGATAAAATCGTCCACCAATATTACGAAGTTCGATTCTTTTAGTTTTAAGTTTTAATACCCATTTTGGATGTGTCATACTAGACCTTTATAAATTACGTATACAATTATCATACGTATTGCAAAATGGCAACAAAAACCGCTTCACAGGCTCTCTCTTTCTAATTCCTTACTCACATGTTACCTATATTTTACAGAAGTTTGGGATTAATCCGAAATTAGAATCTTACATAAGAAATCTATTTATGCAATTTCTCTAGTGATCCATCCCCCACCAAGAACTCGATCATTATCATATATGACACAAGCTTGCCCAGGAGTTACAGCTTTCTCTGCAGACATTAACTTTACTTTTATTTCTGTATTACTCATTTTACTAATCTTGGCAAAGGTAGCAGGACGAGTCGAACGAATCTTAACTTGTACATCAATTTCCTTTTGCGCAACCATTTCTCTACCAAGCCAATTAACATCCTTAATAGTAAATTCGGTAGAATCTAATACCGAATCTGGACCAACATATACAATTTTTGTATTAGGGTCAATCCTTACCACATAAAGTGGCTCCTGAAAAGCTATTCCAAGTCCACGACGTTGACCTACAGTATAGTTTATTATACCATTATGCGTCCCAAGTTCAAAGCCGTGTACATGGATTATTTTGCCTTTCTCATTAGCATTGGTTCGCATCTTACTAATTATCTTCCTATAATCACCGTCTGGCACAAAACAAATATCTTGGCTATCAGGCTTATCTGCAACACCTAAATTAAACCTAGTAGCAATATTTCTTGTTTGCTCTTTACTTAATTCTCCCAAAGGAAAAGATAGATAATTTAGTTGTTCTAAGGTAGTTGCAAACAAAAAATAGCTTTGATCCTTGGTTATATCAATACCAGTATGCAATTCTGCCCCATCGATACCTTCGATTTTCCGCACGTAATGACCAGTAGCAAGACAGTCGGCTCCTAAATCTTTTGCTACTTTTAGTAAGTCTTTAAATTTAACTGACTGGTTACATTTTACACAGGGTAAGGGCGTTTCACCTCTAATATAACTATCAGCAAAATCATCAATTACCGATTCTTTAAATCTAGACTCGTAATCTAGGACATAATGCGGAATATTTAACTTATCTGCCACCATTTTTGCGTCATAAATATCCTGCCCAGCGCAACAGGCATTTCTTTTCATAGTAGCTATGCCATGGTCATATAATTGTAGTGTTATGCCAATGACTTTATGCCCTTGTTCACAAAGCATAGCAGCCACCACTGAGCTATCAACCCCACCAGACATTGCAACTACTATTGTAGATGGATTACTTATTCTATTACTCATGGTATTATGGTAATTATGTTATGGTAAATATAACTTACCAACTCAACAAACAAAACAGTACATTATAATAACTTTATAGTTAAATACAATAGGCTTCGTAAATTATCCTGATTTTTAATATCCATACTTCTACCTCACTTCACTCATGCACTTGTTATCGACATAATTTTAAACTTGATACTTTATTATTCCTCTATAATATGTTATGATGTTGAGGTGTAAATAATACTTATTTGTGTTATCATATTTAGTATAGTGATTTGCCAAAAGAACTACATAGTTAATGCAGTTGGATTTGATATTTAACAAGGAGTAACTCGCTTGAGCAAGTTCAAATGCAGTTAACTAATAATCTAATTTTTATAATGGATAAGGAGTTAAGCATGTCAATATCATCTGAATTTAAAGTAGGGGAAAGAATCGTGTATCCCTCCCATGGAGTTGGAGAGATAGTAAATGTAGAACAACAACTCATAGCTGGTGCTGATATTAAGGTTTATGTAATATCGTTTCCCCAAGACAAAATGATTCTAAAAGTACCGGTAAATAGAGCTGCTATTTCAGGTCTTAGGAAACTTGTTAGCAAGACTGATCTAGCTATAATATATTCAACACTTCAGAGCAAGGCTAAGCAAGGTAATAGGATGTGGAGTAGAAGAGCCCAAGAATATGAAAGTAAGATAAATTCTGGTAATATAGTAGCCGTAGCAGAAGTAGTACGAGATCTCTATAAGAATGTTGATAGCGATCGTTCTTATAGTGAAAGAACTATTTATGAATCAGCATTAAATAGGCTAGCTGGGGAGCTTGCAATTCTTGAGAATATAAATTCTGAGGAAGCAATTAATAAATTAATTGAAGTGTTGAGGGATAAACTTGCTGCATAAAGTTCGCTACATACAATCGAAAAGTAGTATACTGCTCCGGTCAGAGGTTTAGAGATATAACACATAGAAAATTCATAAGAATGCTAAGACAATGGTAATTTTTGGGTATAAACTAACCAAAAATTAAACCACAACAATAGTTATATTAAGCTCATTATAGCAGTCCCTAAAAAGATCTGAAATATTGTAGATTCTCACTTACGTGAAAAAAACTAAATAAGGTAAAAAATGTCTGAATTTACCAATTTGCAATATTGTAAAGGAAAGGAATCTGGAGCTAATGAAGCTGGAGAATTAGGGGGGATATATAGTAGCCAAGATAATGTTCTTTCCATGGTTAAAAAAGAAAATAAGGCGGAAAAAAATATATCAGAATTTTTGGGATCCCAAATTTTCCAAGCAACAAATCCAGAGCATGGAGCCAAAGTTTCGCTCATTGTACCTAAGCATCTTACCGAGAAAGTAGCACAGGAAGGAGGTCTACAAAATGATGGCTCTGAGGTGTATGTACAATCTGAGTTTTTCAACAATTACAGTGGAGACATGTTTGTAGACATGGATAACAACATGTCTACGAAAACTAAGCCAGGCAGATGGTTACGAAAAGATGGAGGAAGACCACTTTTTATGGGAACAAGAGAATTATTGTCAAGTACTTTAACTAAAGCTTTTAAAGAACTTCATTATAGTGATTTTGATAAAATAGCTCCAACTAGCTTATTAATAGGCGACTTTGATATTCATACAGGTAATATAGGGGTTATAAGAGATTCAGACAATTCTACTATCCCGCCTAAACTAGTTAGGCTCGATTTTGCTGGAAGTTTTGACCAATTAGAGGATGAGATATATCCAAATTCTTGGTCTAGACATCTGCCCTTACTAGGTCCAACTAATCATTTTAGAGAATTCCCAAGCACACTAAAGTATAATGATTTATTTGTAAAAGGTTTACTTGATACTGCACAAGTTGATTTAAATAATACTATTGATAATAGCTTCACCGAATTATCAAAATATTATAGTGATAAAGCACTAGCAAATTGGGCAAAAATGGCAATGAGTCAGAAATTTAAGGATATAGCCCCAGAACACATAAAAATTGCTGATGTTAAATATGCTCTTAAAGAGACTATGCAAAAGAGACAACAATCATTAAAAGAATATGGGTTGCAAATTAAGCTAGGTCTTTTAGTAACAAGGGGAAAAATTAATAAGCCAGAATTAAAAAAATTAATCCATGAACACTTTGATTATTTTAGTAATATAATTGAGCAAAGCAAAAAACTAAAATTCAGGAAAAATACTAAAGGAGAATATATTAAGTATATTTTAGGTAATAGAACTCGAGAAGTACTATTAATTAAAGAAATAACCCAAACAATAAGAGACGCAGTAAAGCAAGAAAAACAAGCACTATCAATAAAAGCTAATAATCTTGCAAATAATCTAGAATCATCTGTGCAAATATCCAGAAAAGCACTAGACGTTATGCATATTAGTGATGCAACAACTGCAACTACTGAAATTAGAGCTAATGAAATTCAGCCCGTACCCTGCAAAGTAACTCCAATCAAAGTAGATTTGGTAACATTAGCTTTTAGACAAGAAATTATTGCTAAGCAACAAACAACCTTAAAAAACGTCCTAGCTGAAGCAAATATTAAGAGCGGGACAGGAGTTGCTGTTAGCAATCTTGCTATTAATTCCCAGCAATTTAAAGAGTTTATAGAAAATAACAACGAATTAATACAAAAAACCTGGGCTAGCTCCGTTACAAAGAGTGCTGTTACTCAAGCCATGAATGACGAAGTGCAAAGCTATGCAAAAATCCATCAGGCTAATAATTTTAAGCCGTTAACTTGGAGCAAGCAGGCATCAATAGACAATATAACTGATACTAGATCAAGGATTATTAAAGTCAAAGATCAAGAATTATTTGAACTAACAGAAACTACGGTCAAGACTTCTACTAAAGTAATTTTAGAAGATTGCGTAACAGAAAAAGAGATTACCAATTATCGTAATATTAATCTACCATTAGCCATCAAACCACCTGGTACAGCTGTACATTTTTCGTTCCCAGTGCAAAACGAGAAAGGTGAAAATATTGAAGCATCGAAGGCACTTTATTTTACTACTCACTATAATGAGCAAGGAAAACTAGTAGAAATAACCAACCCATTATCATTAAAGTTTACTGACGATGATAAAGATGCTATAGGCTATATACAAAGGGGGGATAATATTTACACTATCCCTGTGACCAAGGGTCAGTACGAGGCAATGCTACAAGAAGTAGCAAAAAATCAAGGATGTGCTATCAATATGTCACAAACCATTATCCCCCCTGATGCAAGTGACTCTATAATGCATAATAGTGAATTAAAGCAAATTCAGAATAACTTAAAACGTCATATAACCAATGCACCACCTAAGATAGTACCGCCGCCCAAGACATCATCACAACAGCTAAATCATGATAGAATATGAGTCATCACTACTTAGATACCTTACATCTTGGGAATGTGATATAAGTGTCTAAGATCGTTATAATCTTAGTTTGTTTTAAAACTAAGATTTTGTGATTTATAATTGTTACAAAAAAACCTACCCTATTATAACTTTAATTTAAAAACGATGATTGATATAAACCAGCAACAAATACTAAATAAAATTTCTAATATTACCTTTAGTGACAATACGAAATTAATCGATATTATATCTAACATTGTAATTAAGGATAAGAATATTGGGTTTGCAATTGATATTTTTGGCAAGGATATTAAGGAAGTCGAGGAAATAAAAATTACAGCCATCAATAAATTAAATGAAATAGCTAATATTGGCAAAATAACTATAGTTTTAACTAGCAGCAAAAATTTAGCCAAGAAATCAACTAAACCGAAAGTTAGGCATTTCATTGATGGAGTAAAAAAGGTAATATTGGTGGCATCTGGTAAAGGTGGAGTTGGTAAATCTACTATAACCGCATTGATAGCCGAACAACTAAATCTTGAAGGATATAAGGTAGGAATAGTGGATGCTGATATTTATGGTCCGTCGATTCCGCAAATATTTGGTATTAGTGATGTGCCAGAAATAGTGTATAATAAAATGACCCCTTTAAAATCGCGGGGCATTGAAATTATTTCTATTGGATTTCTTATTCAGAATAATTCTGCTATTGTTTGGCGTGGCCCGATGTCTAGCAAGACAATTTACCAGCTATTATCTCTAACTAATTGGCAGGAGTTAGATTATTTAATTATTGACATGCCCCCTGGTACCGGTGATATTCACTTGAGTATTTTAGAAAATTACCAATTAGATGGAGTAATAATAGTAACTACTCCACAAAAAATGGCAGCAATAGACGTCGTTAGATCGATTGATTTATACAAGAAATTTAACCTACCAATTTTAGGTATTATAGAAAATATGAGCTATTTAGTTGAAGCAAGTTCAGGAAAGAAAATCCAAATATTTAGTGGCAATAGTGGAGAAAATTTTGCCAAAGAATATAATATACCTTTAATCTGTAAGATTCCTATTGACCCAAAATTATCCTATAATTGTGATAATAGTATTGGCCTTACAGATATAATTAAACTACCAATAAAAAAATTTGTTTAATGATATACTCAAATGACTTGAATATAAAATTCATAAAAAAGTAGACCCTAAACAAAGTAGGATTATATGTCAAACATAATCAAAATAGAAGAAGTACCAACTATTAAAAGACCTAATTGGATAAAGGTTAAAGCACCAAATTCATATCAATATCATGATACAAGAAAGATAATTGAAAATTTGAAATTAAATACAGTTTGCCAAGAGGCTGCCTGCCCTAATATAGGAGAATGTTGGGCAAAAAAACACGCGACAGTTATGATTCTTGGCTCTGTCTGCACTCGTGCTTGCAGCTTTTGTAATGTTAAAACTGGTCGTCCTGATTTACTCGATCCGCATGAACCACAAAGATTAGCTCAAGCTGTGATGAAATTAGGGCTTGAACATGTAGTAATTACTTCAGTTGATCGAGATGATTTAGATGATGGTGGAGCTGAACATTTTGCCAATTGTATAAAAGAAATAAGACTAGTTTCTCCTAATACCACCATTGAAGTTCTAACCCCAGATTTCCTTAAGAAAGATGGAGCAGCTGACATAGTGGTATCAGCAAAACCAGATGTTTACAATCATAATGTAGAAACAGTACCTTCTTTATACAAAACTATTAGACCAGGAGCGAGGTACTACAATTCACTAAGTCTTTTGCATAATGTAAAAAAATTAGACCCTGAAATTTTCACTAAATCAGGCATGATGGTTGGCCTTGGAGAAAAAAACGATGAAATTATGCAAGTGATGGACGACTTAAGAGAAGCCAAAGTTGATTTCTTAACTATCGGACAATATTTACAACCAACCAAAAATCATGCTGTAGTTGCTAGATATGTTTCTCCAGAAGAATTTAAATATTTTCAAAGAGTTGCCAAGGTTAAAGGATTCTCAATGGTTTCTGCCAGTCCATTAACCCGTTCTTCTTATCATGCTGGTGATGATTTTCAAAAATTAAAGGATAATATCAAATCTAAAAATTATAGTAATTTATGTTCTGTAAACATTATAGAAAATGAAAAAAATATCTAAAAAGCATAGTCTAAAATTACCAGTGATAATATCGTTCTTATTCGGTATTGCTACTGGAGTAGGATATAATGAAATAAGCACTACAGCTTCTTGGCATAGTTTTCACAATGAAACTGATAATTTAAATGTTTGCTTTACCCCTCCATCTGGTTGTGGCTCATTAATAGCACAAGAAATATCTAAAGCTAAGGATAGTATCTATATTCAAGCATTTGGTTTAACTTCACAAAAGATCGTCGACCAATTAATTAAAGCTAAACAAAACGGTGTTGAAATAAGAGTATTATTGGATCGTAGTAACTTACACGATAGATATTCTAAAATGCATGAATTGAAACGGGCTGGTATTGATGTATCCATAGATAAAGTACCAGGTATTGCTCACAACAAGATTATGATTATTGATAAAAGTAAGGTGATTACCGGTAGCTTTAATTTTACTAACGCAGCTGATAATAGAAATGCTGAAAATGTTTTATTAATAGAAAATAGTGATATTGCAGAAACGTATCTGCAAAGTTGGCTTAGTCGTAAAGCCAAGAATTAGCCTTCCTTTTGTTATAGTGTACCCAATTGTCAAACCAAAAAAATACGTTAATTTGTTTTTAACTATTTTTTTATAATCAAAAAATACAGTTGAGCTGAAATATTTTCAGGTTTAGGTGAAACGCTTTTAGGTTTAGGTTTTTCTTCATAATATGCACCATCACACCTTGGGACTAAACATCAAACATTAGATTCGTGGTTATTTACAGTTAAAACCTCACCTTACGCGTAATCCCCATGACAATTTAAAAATTGCAGAAAGGTACAAAACGTCATTGCGAAACCACGTAGTGGTTGTGGCAATCCACATTCATTAGATTGCTTCGTCGCTACTAGACACTGTTAACAAAGCTTATTTAGTTGGTGAATAAAGTTTTTTTTGCTGCAAATTATAAGATTTTTTTGAAATAGGTACACTATTCCAGCAAAAATCTTATTAATTTTCGCTAAAAAATCCATTAATTCATCAATTAAATAAGCTTTGTTAACAGTGTCTAAAGTAGCTCCTCGCAATGACGCCGGGCTGTTTTCCCTGTGACTTTTAAATGCCATACGTAAGTTAAAACGACATCTATTTAAAGTACACACATAAATTAGTTTATTACATGGGATCAATGTTTAGCCCGGATATTGCATGAAGGTATCAAGATTTACCTATGAACCCCTTGTAATATAAGGGGTTTGGAAGAATTGTACAAAAATACAAATTGTATATTTAGAGTTTTATATATTTTAGCCCGTATCCCTCATGAGACAAGGGCTAGAACAATTGGTTTATTATCTATCATGCAATATCCAGGTTAGACTTGTTACCAAATACGGTCATACACCTGTTATTGACATAATTTCAAAAAGTCTGTTGTATATGATCGTAAGAAATGCAATAATATAGTGACAATTAAAATAGTTATTTTATTCTTATGAGATTAATAAAGTTATTCTTCCTTATTATATGTTCTTTTTTGATAATTGGTTGTGATAACAAATCTCAAGAAAAGAACTTAATAGCTGCAACTTCTGCAGACAATCCACCTTATGAATTTATTCAAAATGGGCAGATAGTAGGACTTGATATTGATATTATTAATGCTATAGGAGAAAAACTAGAAAAAAAAGTTATAATTAAAAATTTTGATTTTAATGGCTTACTTGCATCTTTGGCTAGTGAAAATGTTGATATAGTGATCGCTGGATTAACAGTGACCGAAGAGCGTAAAAAACACATTAGCTTTTCAGAACCTTACGTAACAACTAAGGTATCAGTGTTATATAGAGCAATAGATGATTTAAAGAGAGTTGAAGACTTGGATAATAAAGTTGTTGGTGTGCAACTTGGTACAACATGGGCCGTGATAGTTCAGGATTTAGCCCAGCAGTTTAATATCAGAACAAATTATTTATCAAATAATTTAATGCTAGTCGAAGAATTGAAGTCAAAAGTTATAGATGTGGTGGTACTAGAGGAATCGCAATCTAAGAAATTTATTGAGAATAATCCTGATCTTGCTAGTTTTAGTTTAACAGAGTTCTCATCTGAGCTTGCTATTGCTATGCCAAAAGATTCTAAACTTATTGAAAATGTCAATAAAGCTATTAGTGAATTAAAAAAAGATGGTACAATTAGTCGTATTACTAAAAAATGGCTTCAATAGTGAATTCCGAACAATTTAAACAAGCTCTTAGCACTTTGCCCACTGGCGTTACTATCATTACCACTTTATACAATAGTAAACTGTTTGGTTTTACGGCAAGTTCTTTTACCTCGGTTTCTTTGTTACCGCCATTAGTATCGTTCTGTCTTGATAAACATTCCTTCAGTATCAGTGCTTTTGCTAGTAGTGAGTGTTTTGCTGTTAGTATTTTGGCTGAAAATCAAGAGGATATTTCTAGACATTTTTCTAAGTTTAGCACGGATAAATTTGCTGGTATTTCGTATGATTTAGGACAAACTAGTAATTGCCCTTTGATTAAAGGAGCAGTTTGCCATATTGAGTGCAATAAGTTTAGTCAATATGAAGTGGGGGATCATGTTATATTGATTGGTCAAGTGATAAATACTATAGTGAATAGTAATGTAAAACCACTAGTGCATTGTTTAAGACAATATAGAGGACTAAAATGAGTGTTTCCATAGGTATTTGTGGTGCTACCGGTAAAATGGGGCAGATGATAATTCAAAAAATGAATGGATTAAATAGTTGTACGCTTTCTGCAACATTTTCTAGGAAAAATAACATAGATGATCTTGCTGAGTTTTGTTGTAAATCTGAAGTGATTATCGATTTTTCTAGTAGCGAGATGTTGGAAAAATTGCTTAACTGCGCCATTGCGTACAACAACAAATTAGTTATCGGTACTACCGGTTTGACCAACCATCAGCTCGATCGCTTACATGAAGTTTCTAAAAGTTTAGCAATATTCTATTCAGCTAATATGAGTTTAGGAGCAAATTTACTGGCGATGTTGGCAGAAAAGGCAGCAGGAGTTCTGGATGATACTTATGATATAGAGATTTTAGATTGCCATCATCGTATGAAAAAAGACGCCCCTTCTGGTACGGCAATAATGTTAGGTAAGGCTGTGGCACAAGCTAGAAACTTAGATTTTGATCAATGTACAATATTTGATCGTACTGTAAAAGGACAAAGACAGGCTGGTGAAATTGGCATTGCTTCTATTAGAGGGGGGCATTTACATGGAGAACATCAGGTGTTATTTTTAGGGGATAACCAAACCATTACTCTAAAGCATCAAGGGTCAAGAGAGTCATTTGCTGATGGAGCGATCCGGGCTGCCATTTGGATATCTGATAAGCCCCCTGCCCTTTATTCAATGAGCGATATGTTTCCAGCACTTCAAAGGTTTTGACTATTAAAAGTTTTGTACTATTTACGGATGTACATGTTGACATATCCTCCTAATAGGAGTATAATCGCTTATATTATGTTGATGGTTAATTATAGGAGTCACAATGTCTCGTAGATGTGAGCTTAGTGGAGTTGGTGTTTTACACGGTAATAAAGTGTCACACTCACAAAGAAAAACTAGAAGACGCTTTGAGCCTAATCTGAGAGTGGTGAGGTTTGCAAGTGATCTTACTGGGCAAGAATATAGGCTTTCAGTAAATGCCAAATGTTTGCGTTCTGTTGAGAAGGTAGGTGGTTTTGATGAGTATATGCTTAAAATATCAAGTGATATACTTTCAGATAAAGCACAAGTAATTAAAAGAAAGATAGCTGATAAAAAAGTTGGTGCTGCATTATGAAAGCTGGAATACACCCAAAATATAAAAAGTTCAAAATTATCATTAGTAATGATGTTTTTGAAACAAATTCCGGTGGTTATGCAGAAGAAATTCTGATGGATGTTGATTATAGGAAACATCCAGCATGGACTAAAGAATCTGGAAATATTGTTAACCAATCTAATAAAAATGTCAGCGACTTTAACAAAAAGTTTGCTGGTCTTAATTTTGGTAAGAAAGCTTAACCAAGTTTTGCTTATTTCGGAAATTGCAGTGTACTATCTTGGTTAACAAAAATAAAATCAACCCTTGAAAGCAGAAGGAATGGGTGTTATCGTGGGGTGGAGCAGTCTGGTAGCTCGTCAGGCTCATAACCTGAAGGTCGTTGGTTCAAATCCAACCCCCGCAACCAGTTATCATTTTGTTATGCACAGGGAAATTAAAACTGATATTGATGTAATTTTTAAGGTTGATAAATCTTATCCAGTTAGCATACTAAAAATATATACTAAAGCAAAGGTTTTACCAAATATACAAGGGTAGTTGATGAAATGTAGCCTTAATAGGTAGTCGTTCCGTCAGAAGTGCTAAAAATTAAAAATAATCCAAAATTTAACACCTTGGCCAAAAATTTTTGTATAAAATTTAGGAGTTTAATTTTGCTGATGTAAATTTTTGGTGTAAAAAGGTGATTTTTAAAAAATTTTTGCATGACGATTTGTTAACGATTTTGTAATCGTTTAACTCATTTTATAAATTGATTAATTGCTACGTAGAAAAATTTGTTTTGAGAAGGTTATAGTGACCCCAATTGTCAAACCAAAAAAATAAGTTAATCCGTTTTTAACTATTTAGAAATTAACTATTTTTTATAATTAAAAAATACAGATAATACAAAATTTCAACATAGTTAATTCTCTTTTATTGGCCGATAAACATCAGCTGGTCTTTTATAATTGAGAGATTGATGTCTTCTCTCATTATTATACCACCCAATAAATTCATTCAGTATCTTCTCTAAATCAGCTATACTTTCAGGCTTATAATAATATATTGCTTCTTGTTTTATTGTTCTCCACAATCTCTCAATATGTATATTATCAAAGCACCTACCTTTATGATCCATACTGATTTTAATATTATGCTCAATTAGTAATTTTATGAAATCCCCACTAGTAAATTGAGAACCCTGATCACTATTAAATATCTCTAGTTTGCCTATTTGTAGTGCTTCCTCTAGTATAAATACATAAAATTCTCCTTCAAAACTGTGACTTAAGCCATATGTTAAGTGCTATAATAGAACAAGCTGGTTGTAAACTAAAATTTTTACCGCCTTATTCGCTGGATTTAAATCCTATTGAACATCATTGGTTTCCGATAAAAAATAACATTAGAAAATTATTGGATAAAGGCATTTCTGTATTTGAGGCAAGTTGTAGAACGTTTAAAATAATGTATGAACCTATATGTTAAGTGCTATACAATGTAACGGCTATATAAATCAATTATGGCAATGAAATACATAACCCGGATATTGCATGAAGGTATCAATATTTATCTCTGAACCCCTTGTAATATAAGGAGTTTGGAAGAATTGCACAAAAATACAAATTGTATATTTAAAATTTTATATATTTTAGCCTGTAGCCCTCATGAGACAAGGGCTAGCACAATTGGTTCATTTCTATCATGCAATATCCGGGTTAGGGGGTCATTATAGTTTTATATACCAAATATCTTTCAGCATTTATAATGATTATTTTTATAATATGCTCTTGAGCTATTAGTGCTAAAATATTTTATGATATAATTTGATATAATAGTTAGTTTCTTACCTCTAAAACCCCTTCTTTATACAACTTTCAACAGTTTAGGAGGAAGGGGTAATCTTATTGTATTATGTGAATTGATGGGTGGTGATATGTCAAGTATAGTAAGAATTTCAACAAGAGCTTTGGTAAGATCATGAATCATTTGATCGGTATGGTTAGGTGTTGGAATGATTCTTAAGCGTTCTGTACCACGTGGCACGGTCGGAAAATTAATATGCTGAACATAAATATTATAGTTATCCAGCAACATGTTAGAGGCTTGTTTGGCTTTAATAGGGTCACCAATAATTATGGGTATAATATGGCTATCATTTTTAAAGTAATTCACTTTAGCTTGATCAAAAGATTTTTTTACCTTGGCTATTACTTTTTGGTAAGTGTCCCTTTCTACATTAGAACTTTTTAAATGACGAATACTTGCAGTTGCTGCTGAAGCGATAATTGGCGGTAGAGAGGTGGTGAATATAAAACCGGGGGCAGTAAGTCTTATAGAATCTATAATCTGACGATCAGCTGCAATATAACCACCAATAACGCCGTAAGCCTTACCAAGCGTTCCCTGGATGATATTAATTTTACCAGCACAGCCTTGAAGAGCAGCAATGCCAGCACCATGCTTGCCGTATAAACCTACTGTATGTACTTCATCAATAAAAGTTAAAGCATTATATTTTTTAGCTAAATTCACTATTTTTTCTATGGGGGAAAATAATCCATCCATAGAATAAGCTGACTCAAAAACAATAATCTTTGGTCTATTAATATCCACTCCTTTGAGTAATTCCTCAAGATGTTGGACATCAATATGTCGATAAATATGTTTTTCAGATTTTGAGTTGCATATACCGGAAATAATAGAAGCGTGATTTAACTCATCTGAGAAAAAAACTATATTAGGCATTATTTTTGCCAGTGTTGAAAGGGTAGTATCATTGGCAACATAACCGGACGTAAATACTAAAGATGATTCCTTATTATGTAGGATGGCTAGTTCTTGCTCTAATTCTATTATGCAGCTATTATTGCCGCCTATATTTCTTGTGCCACCAGAACCAATCCCATATTTGGCTGTAGCTTCTAGAGCAGCTTTGGTAACATCTGGATGATTGCTCATACCAAGATAATCATTGATACACCACATGACAATTTCTTTATCATCATGCCAAGCGGACGGAAAGTTATCTGCCTGCCTTTGAACAGGAACAAATTCACGATATCTGCCTTCTTGTTGAATTCTAGTTATGTGATTATCAAATATATTATTATAATTAGACATTATATTAACCTTAATTACCAATTAGTATATACTCGGTGAACTTCAATAATTGGCGTCGTCGTTGTCAAAGATCTGTGCTGCTCACGTACTAATGTACGCTCCGCTGCTCGACTTTGACACTCCTAGCTCTTCTTGAAGTTGACCTTCGTCTACCCAACTCTTGAAATCATAGCTGTATACACAAACAGAGAATCATAGAAAGCTACGATTTCCATCAAAAACATGATAAATAATTTTCTTTACAACTGAGTTACCAGTTATATACGTCCAAATAATCGTTCAATATCTTTGAGTTTGAGTTCAATGTAAGTTGGTCTACCATGATTACATTGACCTGAAAAAGGGGTTTTCTCCATTTGTCTTAACAATTCATTCATTTCTTCAGCAGATAATTTGCGACCTGCTCTGATAGCATAATGACATGCATAGGTTTCTGTAACATGTTCTATCAATTGAATCAAGGAAATATTTTCGCCAAGATCAGATAAATTATCTGCTAAGTCTTGGATAAGTTGACTTATATTGATATCTCCTAATAGGCTTGGAGCCTCTGATACAATGATTGATCGCTCGCCAAATTTTTCTATGCTTAAACCTAGTTTAGAAATATCTGTCTTTTTATTATATAATAAATCGGCTCTTTTGATATCTGGCAATTCTACTATCTCAGGTATGAGTAATCTCTGCTTAATTAACCCATTATTACTTATCATCTGTTTAATCTTTTCGTATCCTAAACGCTCATGTGCTGCATGTTGATCTACGATAACAATACTATCTGCTGTTTGTGATATTATATAAGTCCCGTGCAATTGTGCCCTTGCCGCTCCGAGTAGCACATTATTACAATCAGTATGGGCATAGTCCTCTGCTATTTCTACTTTAGCATAAGGTTCAGTCTTTATTAATGGCTGTTGAACATTAGAACTATCTTGGGTGGATTTAGGGAGAGTTAAGTTCTGGGCTCTATAAGTACTGCTATTATCAGATACACTTAAATTATTCGGATATATTTTATTGGAAAAGCTAGGACTTTTTTGCGATACTATATTTGTTTTAACAACACTATTATTAGTAGTTGCAGTATTTCGAAAAAGACCTAAGGCAGTTGTAGCAATATTCGTTGACACCATATGGCTTTTAGTGGCAAGGGCATCCTTAATAGAGCTTACCAGTAATCCCCGTATGGTATTTGGATCGTGAAACCTTACCTCTGTTTTGGCAGGGTGAACATTAACGTCAACCATTTGGGGATCTATTTGTAGAAACAAAACTGAAACTGGATGTCTATCTCGAGCTAAGTAATCCTGATAGGCTACTCTTAAAGCAATTTGTAGTAATTTATCCTTGACGGGTCTATTATTAACAAATAAAAACTGATCTTCAGCAGAAGCCCTATTAAAAGTAGGAAGACTAGTAAAGCCATATACTGAGATTTCTGGTCTTTGTAGATTAATATGAACAGAATTTTCAATAAAATCATAACCTACTATATCAATTATTCTTTGCTTTAAAATCTTGTCAAAATTACCCTCTTGACCTTTTACTTTTAAGATATTTCTACCATCATGAGATAAATTAATACTGATTTTAGGATGAGCTAATGCAATTTTCTTTATTACATCTACTGAAGCTGCAAATTCGGTTTTATCAGATCTCAAGAACTTTAATCTTACAGGAGTAGCAAAGAATAAATCACGTATTTCAATCTTTGTACCCTCATTATGAATAGTAGGCTTACTTTCTTTATTATGCCCGCCACTAATTTGCATCTGATATGCTCTATCAGCTCCACGCGCCTTTGAAGTAATCAGCATTTTGCTTACGGAGCCTATAGAAGGCAAGGCTTCTCCGCGAAAGCCAAAAGTGTGAATATTTAATAAATCTAACTCATCAAGTTTGGAAGTAGTATGACGCTCTACGGCAATATTTAACTCTTCCTCAGACATACCTATCCCATTGTCAGAAATAACAATAAGATTTTTCCCTGCCTGTTCAAGCATTATATCTATCTTAGTGCTAGCTGCATCAATAGCATTCTCAACTAGTTCTTTTACCACCGAAGCTGGTCGTTCAATTACTTCCCCAGCAGCGATACGATTTATAGTACTATCTGATAGGAGTTTTATCTTCATTACTTAATCAACACAAATTTTTTACTACAATAAGGACACATAATAGCTCCATTGACCGGATCAATTTCCAAATAAATTCTTGGATGATCATAAGGATACTCTTTACCAAAACATGATACGGATGTAGAGATAGTTTCAATAATTTCTACATTTTGCATAAAATTAAAGCTGTATGAGAGTTTGTTAGTATGTTATAATTATAAAACATAAGTTACATTTATTCAAAATAAAAATTAGGTATACTCAGATAGAACTTCAAGAATTGGCATCGTCGCTAAGTTGACCTTCGTCTACCCAACTCTTGAAATCATAGCAGTATATACTCTTCTGCTTTGAAGAATTGTTTTTTGAAAATATCAGGGACTCTCATGCTCATGTACTGCTTGCATGTACTCGTTCCTCATTTACAAATCCAATTCTCCAAATCTATTTTGAGTATATACTAATTATGATATACACTAAGTGTTTTATGAAAAATATTTTTATTATTTTTACTCAAATATTCTCTATTAGCAAGAAGCTCCGACCCGTAATTGCGAGGAGCACAGGGTAAAATTTGCCCCCTCGCAATGGTGTCATTCTCGCTATTGTTTTGCCCCCACAACTGTTGAAAGTTAAAAAAGGTATAAAAATATAACTAAAGATTGTGTATAAATTAAGTTCATATAAAAATAGGAACTTAACGTGCAAATATCAGAAATTATGAATTTAATAGATGAAAATAAACTAAATGAAGTAGGTAAGTTATACAAAATAGATAAAGTAAATAATAAAATTACAGGTAAATTTATATGATAAAAAACATAAGCAAATAAAATGTAATTTGCGACTAATTAAGGCAAAAAGTTAAAAAGCAGGAGAATTATGGTTTTTAACTAATATATTATATTTATCAGCTCAAGATATAGCAAGTACATACAAAAAGCGTTGGAAGATAGAAGTATTTTTTAAATATTATTAAGCAAAATTTACAGATTAAACATTTTATTAGCCATAAGGAGAATGGGATGAAGGTATACATTATTTTGTTTACAATATTCAAGAAACTGAACAATTTGCAAGGGTTTAGGCTTGCTTTATTGTAATTTATGTTGTTGCTTGAGAAAGAAATTATCAAAGATATAGTGTTATTTTGCGGTGGAGATCCTAGACACTTATATCTTTAAATTATGATATAAGTAATTGTAAGAGGGTGACTTGATAGACACTGGACTGAAATAGTCGTAAACAGAATAAGTACCCTCTTACAAAGTTTGCTTTGAACAAATTGCAGAAGGTGCTGGAAACAGCAGCCTTGCACAATAAGATGAAGGAGATTATATCATGAGTAAAATAATAGGTCTAGATGTAAGTAAAAAATGGTTAGATATATGTTTATATGAGTCTAACAATAAACCGATATATAATCGTTTTTCCAACGATAAGTTAGGGCATGAAGAACTGATAAAATTAACAAAAGAACAAGAAATTAAGCTAATAGTATGTGAACCTACTGGAGGTTATGAAGCGGATATTTGCCAAAAATTGTATAATAATAAACAACAGGTACATAAAGTCAATACATATAGCTTTAATTCATTTAGTAAATCGGTGAATTTGTGTAAAACTGATAAGAAGGACGCATTTAAATTAGCATATTATGGCGATAAGATGCAGCTTTCAGCTAATTATTTATATCAAGTTGAATCCGATACTTTGAAGAGATATCAGCAAAGGCGAGAAGATTTAGTATTAATGCTTAGCAATGAAAAGAAGAGGCTACATCATAGTATTGATGGTATTGATAAAAAGAGTATAGAAAAGCTCATTAAATTTTTACAGAATGAAATAGCTGAGCTTGATAAAAAATTAAGTGAAGTAATAGATGAGTCAGAAGAGTTGAAAGAGAAGGTAAAAATATTAGAGAGTGTGCCTGGTATTGGTAAATGCGTAGCTAAAAAACTAATTAGTTTTTTACCTGAATTAGGGAATAAAAATTATAGTAGTAATGAATTGTCAGCAATTGTAGGGATAGCTCCTTATGCCCGTGATAGTGGTAATAAGCAAGGACGAAGATTTATTAGAGGTGGCAGAAAAATACCACGATATGCTTTATATATGGCGGTATTGGCTGGTAAAAACGGTGTCAAAAATGGTTTTCAATATTTGAAAGCTTTATATGATAGGCTTGTTAACAATTTTAAACCTAAAAAGGTTGCTATAGTTGCATGCATGCGTAAACTACTTGAAGTATGCCATAAACTTATTCAACAAAAACGTTGTTTTGTTATTTAGATAAATATTTTTATTTTTTTGAAAATTTAGATAAAAGATAATTGCTGTTAACAAAGCTTATTTGATTGATGAATTAATGGATTTTTTAGCGAAAATTAATAAGATTTTTGCCGGAATAGTATAGCTATTTCAAAAAAATCTTATAATTTGCAGCAAAAAAGACTTTATTCACCAACTAAATAAGCTTTGTTAACAGTGTCTAACCTTGTAGATTTAAAGTTATGAATGTTAAACTATTGATTATGCGTAATTTAAGGTTGTAACATACTGTAGTTTTTAACTTTCAACAGTTGTGCGACTTATGCCTCCTCGCAATGACGAAGAAGTTATATAGATCCTAATCTAGTTAGCTCTAAAATAAAAATATGCTATAATTTAGATTTTTTTCATTTATTATGACCAAATTCAGCTATAATCGTAATTTATTCAAAAACTAAGATAATATGACAACGCAAGCAAATACCAAGTTCCCTATAGAAATTGACAAGAAACGAGATAATTTACTAACTAATTTTGGTAAAGCCGTCCTAAAGGATCGGTACTTACTAGCTGGAGAGGATTTTCAAGATTTATTCGCTAGAGTAGCTAGCTACTATGCTGATAATGCAAAACATGCTCAGCAATTATATGATTATATAAGTAAGCTGTGGTTTATGCCAGCCACTCCAGTTCTTAGTAATGGTGGAACTGATAGAGGGATGCCTATTTCCTGTTTTTTGAATGAAACAGATGATAGTTTAAAAAGTATTGTAGATCTGTGGACTGAAAATGTTTGGTTAGCTTCACGCGGTGGTGGTATAGGAAGCTATTGGGGCAATGTTCGTTCGATTAATGAGGCAATTAAAGGTAAAGGCACTTCTTCTGGTATTATTCCATTTATTAAAGTTGTGGACTCTATGACCCTAGCTATTTCCCAAGGGTCAATTAGACGTGGTAGTGCTGCTATATATTTACCAATTGATCATCCTGAAATTGAGGAATTCATTGATTTAAGACGTCATACTGGTGGTGATACTAATCGTAAAGCTTTGAACATTCATCATGGTATAGCTGTAACAGATGCATTTATGCAAGCAGTGGAAAATGATGAGGATTTCCCTTTAATCAGCCCTGATACTAAAAAAGTTGTACGGACAGTTAGGGCAAGAGATATATGGGTAAAATTACTGACTACTAGAATAGAAACCGGAGAACCTTATATAATATTTATTGATACTATCAATAAATATATTCCGCAGCATCATAAAAAACTTGGATTACAGGTAAAAACTTCAAATCTTTGCAGTGAGATTACTTTGCCAACTGGCATTGATCATTTGGGTAAGGCAAGAACTGCTGTTTGCTGCTTATCTTCAGTAAATTTGGAATATTTTGATGATTGGCAAAATGACTCTGAGTTTATTCCTACCGTAATGCGTTTTTTAGATAATGTACTTGAAGATTTTATTACTAAAGCTCCAAGTACCATGGAACGGGCGAGATATTCAGCTATGCGTGAACGTAGTGTAGGTTTAGGGGTTATGGGTTTTCACTCATTTTTACAATTAAAGGATGTGCCAATAGAGTCAGTGATGGCAAAGGTTTGGAATAACCAAATATTTGAATATATTAATAAAGAAGTTGATAGAGCTTCAGTAATTTTATCGGATGAACGTGGTGCTTGTCCTGATGCAGATGAAGTAGGTAGTAAAGAGCGTTTTAGTAATAAAACAGCTATTGCTCCCACAGCATCAATCTCAATTATTGCTGGTAATAGTTCACCTGGAATTGAACCATTTGCGGCTAATAGTTTTGTCCAAAAGACTCTGACCGGATCTTTTAATGTGCGTAACAAATATCTAGAAAAATTGTTAAGTGCCAAAGGTTTTAATAATGAGCAGGTTTGGTCGTCAATTGCCACTCATGAAGGTTCAGTTCAACATCTAACTTTTTTATCCAGTCATGAAAAAGAGATTTTTAAAACTGCCCATGAGATTGATCAAAACTGGCTTATTGATCTAGCAGCAGATAGGACACTACATATTTCACAATCGCAATCTCTAAATCTTTTCTTAGCAGGCAATGTAAGTAAGATGTATTTAAATAATATCCACTTTAGAGCCTGGAAAAAAGGGGTAAAGAGTTTATATTATTGTAGATCAACCTCAATTCAAAGACCAGATAAAGTATCACACGATGTTAAGAAAGCGGATTTTAAAGATATCGAAATAGCTAATAAGAAAAAACAAGAAGAAGAGTCTTCTAATTATGATGAGTGTTTAGCTTGCCAATAGACTTAATAGCTAACCTGAGTTCTTGCAATGATGTGTATAATTAACTTACTTTACGTATGGTATTTAAAAGTCACAGGGAAAACAGCACAACTGTTGAAAATTATAAGAGGAAGCTGGTTTAGAAGTTATTAGGACAACTTAAAAATTGCGAGAAAATAACCAATGTCGTTGCGAGGAGGCATAAGCCGACGAAGCAATCCATTTTCAGCTGTTTTTATGGATTGCTTCGCGGCCTACGGCCTTCCTCGCAATGACACTGGGCTGTTTCCCCTATGGTTTTTAAACGTCCTGCGTAAGGTGAGGTAAGTAATTAAGATAACAATATCTAGGTGATAATAAGTCAAATAAACTTAAAAAAGGAAATATAATATGTCTTTACTTGATGCCAGTCCAATTTACAAACCATTCTCTTATCCATGGGCTTATGAAGCGTGGCATATTCAACAACGAATTCATTGGTTACCAGAAGAAGTACCGCTAGCTGATGATCTAAAAGATTGGAAATATAATTTAAGTCCTGGGGAAAAACATTTATTAACTCAAATATTTCGTTTCTTTACTCAAGCTGATATTGAAGTAAATAATTGTTATATGAAACATTACTCCAGGGTATTTAAGCCAACGGAAGTACTAATGATGTTATCAGCATTTTCTAATATGGAAACAATTCATATTGCCGCTTATTCTCATTTGCTTGATACTGTAGGTATGCCTGAAACTGAATATTCAGCATTTCTTAAATATAGAGAAATGAAAGATAAATATGACTATATGCAGCGTTTTGGTGTGGGAACTAAAGAAGATATTGCTACTACTTTAGCGGTATTTGGGGCATTTACTGAAGGATTACAGCTATTTGCTTCATTTGCCATTTTGCTTAATTTCCCTCGTTTTAATAAAATGAAAGGTATGGGACAAATCATTAGTTGGTCAGTAAGGGATGAGACGTTACATACTGATTCAATCATTATGTTATTTAAAACTTTTATTAGAGAAAACCCTGAAGTATGGACTGAGGAGGTTCGTGGCCGTCTTTATGAGGCGTGTGCTACTATTGTCCATTTTGAGGATGCCTTTATTGAGTTGGCATTTGAAGTTGGTGGTATTGAGGGGTTAACCGCTAGAGAAGTAAAACAATATATTCGTTACATTGCTGATCGCAGATTAATGCAGCTCGGACTTAAAGAAATTTATTTAATTGATAATAATCCGTTACCTTGGCTTGATGAAATCTTAAACGGTACTGAGCATACTAATTTCTTTGAAGCAAGGGTAACCGAATATACCAAAGCCGCAACTACTGGATCATGGGAAGAGGTGTTTGCTAAGATGGATAAAACACAGAAAAGTCAGCAAGAGATAATAGGTTAAATTTATACTATTTTGTTATTAGTGGAGAAGATAAATAGAGTATAATATGTAATTGACTAGGTTAATGTTTATCCATGAGAGCTGGTGTCATTGCGAGAAGCCACCTTAGTGGCGACGAAGCAATCAATAATGAGATATGGATTGCTTCGTCGGCTACGCCTTCTCGCGCAATGACAAGTTATAAACTCAGGCGTCATTGCGAGACCACGTGAGTGGTCGTGGCAATCCACGAAAACAATTATATTTGGATTGCTTCGTCGCCTTCGGCTTCTCGCAGTGACATATGGACTCATAACTCGTCATTGCGAGACCACGTGAATGGTCGTGGCAATCCACGAAAACAATTAGATTTGGATTGCTTCGTTGCCTTCGGCTTCTCGCAATGACATATGGACTCATAACTCGTCATTGCGAGACCACGTGAGTGGTCGTGGCAATCCAAGAAAATGATTATATTTGGGTTGCTTCGTCGGCTACGCCTTCTCGCAATGACGGGATAATGCTAGTCAGGTTAGCTATAGAATATAATTGGAGAATAAAAATAATATGAGTATTGAAATTATAGTTCCATCCCTTGGAGAATCAGTATCAGAGGCTACTATTGCCAAATGGCATAAAAAACAAGGAGATGTGGTGAAAGTGGATGAGCTACTTTTAGAACTTGAAACAGAGAAAGTTACGCTGGAAGTGAATGCAGTTGCATCTGGGGTAATAAGTGGAATATTTAAGAATGAGGGGGATACGGTATCTGTCGGTGAGAGTGTTGGACAAATTACCGAAGGGGCAGTTTCTGCTGTAGCTTTACCTAGTACGCCAGATAAAAATACATTAACCAAAGAGGTGCAACAACAACCTGTAAATATAAACAGCATTGCTCCACCACCTTCTGTGCGTAGATTAGTAAGTGAAAATAAACTGCCATTAGATGACATAAAAGGTACTGGTAGAGATGGTAGGGTAACTAAGGGAGATGTATTAGAGTTTATAAATAGTTCCTCGATAAATGAGACAAAACCACCTGTTGTAACCAATATTGCGTTGGCAAATGAAGGGGCGGTTGAGCGTGTTAAAATGTCACGACTTCGTAAAACTATCGCAGATCGTTTGAAACAATCGCAAAATACCGCAGCTATTCTAACGACTTTTAATGAAATTGATATGTTGAAAGTTATTAACTTGCGTATGCAGTATCGGGAAGAGTTTGAGAAGAAGCATGGTGTTAAGCTGGGATTCATGTCATTTTTTGTAAAAGCTACTATTGAAGCTTTGAAAGCAGTAGCCTCGGTAAATGCCGAGATAGAAGGGGATGAGATTCTGTATAAGAATTATTATGATATTGGGGTTGCAGTCGGGACAGAGCAGGGGTTAGTAGTGCCAATAGTTAGGCAGGCTGACAAATTGAGTTTTGCTGGTATTGAGAAAGAAATTGCTGGTTTAGGTAAAAAGGCTAGAGAAGGAAAGTTGTCGATGTCTGATTTATCAGGTGGAACATTTACTATTTCCAATGGTGGTGTTTATGGGTCACTATTATCAACTCCTATTATTAACCCGCCTCAATCAGGTATTTTAGGTCTTCATAAGACCGAAGAAAGACCTGTAGTGGTTAATGGCAAGATAGAAATACGTCCGATGATGTATATAGCTTTATCCTATGATCATCGTATTATTGATGGTAAGGAAGCAGTTACTTTTCTTGTAAAAATCAAGGAATTGATTGAGAATCCAGAGCGTTTGTTATTAAGTCTATAAGTTATAGTATTATGGGTAAGCACAAAAGTAATTAGGAGCAGAAGTTATGGTAAAGGAAAAACCTATTTTCGATGATCTCGCTGTTAAAATTGAAAAGTTTCGTCCTACTAATGAGGATATAAAGGATTATATTGCAGCTCAGCATACAGTTTTGGCAGATGATCCTAAGGGAAATCTAAGTCTTAACCAATATTTAAAAGACAAATATTTTGCTGATAGTAAGGTAGTAGTAGTGGCGGATTTATCTAATAGGACTTTTAGTAGAGCTGATAATATAACATATCTAAGAGGTGGAGATTTTACTGGTTGTATATTTAAAAATACTAGTTTCAAAGGATGTAATTTAGCTGATGCGGTATTTTGTGATGTTGATTTTGATAATGCTCATTTCGAAGATACTATCCTAAAAAATGTAGATTTTAGAGGAGCTGACCTTGCTAATTGTCGGTTCTCTGATGATTATAAAGGATACTCTCAAATAGGTAAAGAACGTGATATTGAGGGGATAAAATTCAGCACTACCTCTTCCTTAGGTAGAAAATACGCTGATATAAAAAGTGATTTAGTTCGCCAAAAAGAGCAGAAATCTCTTATAGCTAGTAAAACAAAAGAGTTAAATGATGCATATGCAAAATTGAGCTATATAGAACAAGCATGGGAAATTGGAGGACGTACAACTGGCAATCAGCAATATGATCGGTTAAAGGAAGAGCTAAAGCTAATGGTTGAGCAAAAAATATTTCCTAGGAAAGATAATGCAATGCATGAAACTTTTCAAAATATTTTTGGCAGTGAGAGCTGTACTTTTGATCCAGCTTATGTGCGAGGATCAACTAAAGAACAGCGAGATCAAGAAACTCAATATGTACGTTTAGTTCGGAAAGATATAGAGGAATATTTAGAAGCGAGAAAAGATAATAAAGATTTAACTTTAAATGATTTTGCTAAAAGCAAGTTAGATCAATCGCAGATAAAAGAAGGGGCAAGAATTATTGCCGATTGCTCGAGTAGAGTTGATATTTCTACTAATAATGAATGGTATAATAGAGTGGATTTATCGGGCTTAGATTTCTCAGGAGCGGATTTGCGAGGGGTGGTATTTTCTGGATCCGTTTTATCCGGATGCAGATTTAATGGTACTGATGTTAGTGAAGCAAGTTTTGAAGGGGCAGAGCTTATAGCAGCTAATTTTATAGGAGTTAAAGCAGATAATGCCAATTTCTTTAATAGTAATTTAAGTAAATCAACTGTTACTGATAAGAGTCAGTTTGTTCATGCTTTTATGTCTCGTTCTAATGGTCAGGAGGTTTTGATAAGTGACTGCAATTTTGATTATGCGAATATAAAAGATGGTAATTGGGATCGTGCAAAATTTACTGATTCAACATTTAATCAGGCAAATTTAGAGGGTATTTCCTTAATCTCAGCTGATTTACGAAAAGTACAAATGCAGCATGCAATATTAGATAAAGCTATTTTAACGGAATGTAAAGTTATAGATAGTAATCTATCAAATGCCCTGATGCAAGGAGCTAAAGCACATAAAGCACAATTCAAAAATGCCGTGCTAGAGAATATAGAAGCAAAAGGTATAGATTTATCAGAAGCCGAATTAGATAGTTTGACTAAGCTGGATGGAGCGAATTTAGAAGCAGCTATTTTAACAAGGATTAATGCTGAAGGGGTGAGTTTTGTTCGTGCCAATCTAAATATGGTGGAAGCTTCGAGAGCAAATTTTAGAAATGCCATTTTAGAAAATGTCGACATAAAATTTGCTGACTTAACAGAAGCTATTTTAGAAGGGGCTAAAGCCCACGGAATTAATGCAAGTTATAGTATACTAAAAAAAGTTCACGCACAGAAAGCTGATCTCTCTGATGGTATAATGAGGCGGGTTGAAGCTCAGCAAGCCGATTTTACTGAGGTAAATTTCACCAATAGTGATCTTACAAGATCAAAATTGCAGCAAGCAATATTGGAAAAAGTACAAGCAGAAAAGGTTAGGTTAGAAGGGGTTAGTTTACGGGCAGCGAAATTAGCTGAGGCTAATATGTCTAAAGCCACAATTGATAACGATACTGATATTGTGGGTAGCGATCTGATCGGTTTGAAAGGCAAATTCATTCAGAATGGTCAAGAGATTATTCCACAGGAGTTCCAAGAAAGGCAAATACAAGAAGAGCCAAAGCAACTAGAAGGGCTGGCAATATTAGAGAATTTTCCAAATGCTGCTATAGATGCGGGAAAAAAGGTCGGGGAATTTCTTCTTGATGCTGCGACGGTATTATCTTCGGCTACTAGGAGTTTGCCGGATATAAATGATCTTTACACTACTTTTCTTAAGTTTCAAAAAGTGAATGCAAAATTATTAAGCGATAAGTTATTAGTTGAAGAAAGGGAGAATTTACAAAAAGAAAAAGTAGAGCATGTATCTAATTTGATCAAGGGAGCTAGTGTAGTGCTGCCTAAATATATATCTGCTTTGAATGAAGCCCCACAATCTGACATCATGAAGAATAAGATAGCCCAATATGCTGTACTGCCAGCTTTAAATGCTGTGTTAAATCCTACACCATTAATTTCATCTACGGAACTTAGGAAAGTTAATCCTAATATATTCGATGGAGTAGATAAAAATTTTATTAGAGGAATAGTACCGTTAGCATTAAATTTAGCAAATGGTGTATTAGCAGGAGAATCAAACAAAAAAATACAAAAAATTTATAAAAATCTAGTAATTTCTAATGAGAAATCAGGGCGTAAGATCATAAAAAACGCTTTGGAAATATTTGTTAGTCCGAAAGTAGCAGAAGTGGTTAAGAAAGATATAGTTGAGTTTTTACGCAATCCAGATAATCAAAAGGAAATTAGCAAGATTGCTGGGAATGTTCTAGATGATAGATTTACTAGATTTGTGTCAAAAGAGTTTTTTGATGATACTGTGCAATTTGCCATTAATGCAACTAGTACAATATTAGATCATACTCCTAAAGTGGTTGTAATCTATGAGTCTTATATGAAGTATCAGGATCTTGCTTTAGAGTTATTGACTGATAAAAATTTATCTTCTGATAGAAAAGAAGAAATAATAGAAACGCAAGGAGCCATGGTATCGTCTATTTTAGGTAATATTGATCAGGTAGTTCAAAGTTTATCTCCTGCCTTAAAACAGACTCTACCAAAATATTTTGCTGATAATAGAGAAAATATTCTAGGTTTTTTAGATAAACCAGAAGTTCAACAAAATATACGATCTTATGGTCTGAATCCTAAATTTGTACATGATGCAACAGCCGCAACTATTCCGTTTATTGTTGATGTCTTGCCGATAGTAACAGAGCTTACTGAAAGTTGTTTAAAAGATAAAGAGGGGTTAAGGTTAATCATTGAGCAAACTACAGATATTATGAACGTACCTAAATCTGAACAAGCAGAAAAAGTTAGTAAATTAGTGGATTCTCTTATTAAGTTTAATAAGGATAATCCTAATGTCAAAGACGTTTTACAGAAAGAAATACCTAATCTTTTAATAAAACATGCTAAAGATCTTGGTCCTGTGGTTGAGAAATTTTTAAATGAAACCGAGATGGGTAAAAAACTTAAACTAAAAGGTGAAGCAGTTGTTAAGGTGTTAGGGGATCATACTAAAGAATTAGGAGCAATAACCGCTTCATATAGTAAGGGGGAATATGGTGCAATGGTTCGTCCATTGATTGGCTTGTTATCTGATAGAAAAGTTCTAACTCTAGCTGTAGGAGCTACTGCTAATATTGTGAAGCATAATTTTCAAAAACATTTTGTCTCTAATGCAACACGTGGAAAAGTAATTGGTGAAGAAATGAGCCAAATTATTGGAGATATTCTGCCTAATCTTAAATCGGACGAAAAAAGAGATTTGTCTAATATTTTTCAGGAACTGGCTTATGAGTATAGTAAAGGGAATCATCCAGCTAAATACTCACCGATACTGGATTATTCCTTAAGTAATAAAGATTTAAGAGGATTGTCTTTCGAAACAGTTGACATGAAATTAGATAATTTTGAAGTTAAAGGATTTAATTTTAATAAGGTAACATTAGGCAAATGTTCAATTAAAGATGCGGTATTTAAAGAATGTTCTTTTAAGGGAGCTACTTTTAAAGAGCATATAAACTTTGAAGGAGCTACCATTGATGGTAGTACTCTAACTACACTTCTGCCAGCAATTAAAAAATATAACAAAAAACATCCAGAAAAAACAATGAATTTAGATAAGATAAAAGTTGTTGGTCATATAAAAGAGGAAGTTAAAGCAAATCCTTTGTTAAAAAATGCAGATCTGGCTAAAGCAACTGTAAAGAAAATAGAAGTTGCTTCGCCAGTATCCGCAGCACCTAAGCCGGGTCAAACAATGTTAGCAGAGCAAAATAAAAGGAAGCATAGTGGAAGCTTAGCAAAGTAAAGAAAAATATACTTACCCTACAATTGTTGTTTTTATACAATATTTTTTAATATATACACTATGGAGTTTCATAATCCAAAGCTTAATACATTCTTTGTCTGTTATCAAAGTCTACATATTCGTTAATCTCTTGTCTTTGCCTCCTTTACCATCGTTAAAATAATCCGATAAATTTTTCCTGTTTTAATATTCACCAAAAACGTTCAATAAAAATACTATCTGCTTTTAGTATTATTTCTATCTAGAATTGTGAAATAAAGGTTTAAAAAATCCAATAAAAATGAAATTATAATTTACAAGATCACTAACTACCTATAAGATTATTATAATTATATAATAGTTAAAGAATATTAAGTACTACTTGTATATAAATAAATAATATAATCAACATTTACTGATAGAAAACAGTATAAATGTAAATAAACTTATTTTAATTGTTGCCTTTCTAGGTTATATAATATATGACAGTAATCTTTGTATTTATTAATAATGTATTATATTTTACAAAAATTTAATAATTCTAAAGGAGTTAACTATGGCACGAAAAAATGACTTTATAGAAAAAGCTGACCAATTTATAGGTGAAAGAATTTATTCTCTAAGACTTGCTAAGGGGTTATCGCGTCAACAACTTGCAAAGGTGATAGTGGTAACACATCAACAATTACAAAAATATGAGAAGGGTATTAATAGAATATCAATGGGTAGGTTGATTCTTATTGCTAAGGCACTAGAAAAAAATATCGATTATTTTTATGAAGGTTTAGAAGATACGGAAAATGTTGAGCCTGTACATACTCAACATCAACGTATGTGTATAGAAGTGTCAAGGAATTTTATGAAAATTCGTAACCCTGCACACCAACAAGCTGTTAACGCATTGATACGATCATTGATTAAAGAAGATTAGGTAAAATAAATCATACTCAAATAAAATAGTCGGTTTGTTGAGTTTAGTAACCAATCTACTATAACTCACAACCTGTTCTACTTTTAAAAACTTGATTATCAACTCATGTATGGATATATTAGCCTTCCTGCATAAGTCAAAGAAATTCTTGGGATTTTTAGGAGAAATGAAGCCGGTTACTTATACGTATATAGGTCACAACTGTTGAAAGTTAAAAAAGGTATAAAAATATAACTAAAGATTGTGTATAAATTAAGTTCATATAAAAATAGGAACTTAACATGCAAATATCAGAAATTATGAATTTAATAGATGAAAATAAACAAAATGAAGTAGGTAAGTTATACAAAATAGATAAAGTAAATAATAAAATTACAGGTAAATTTATTATAAAAAGCTTTGTACATTGTATATTAAAGGGATATAAACTAAGTTTAAGAGCTTTAGAGCTTATACTAATAATAATAAAAATTTATCTTCATTACTTAAAACTAAAGCTAATAATTTTTGGATCACAGCTCTATTAAGTAGAAGATTAGCTTCAATAAATACTAGGTGTTTAGTCCCAGGGTGTGGTGGTTAGGGTTAATAATAAATTTATTTGGATCAGATGTCCATGTTTTTATGATAAATTCATAAGGAGTTAAACCTTTAAGAGCTTTAAGTCTTTTTGCGAAATTGTAGACATTGATAAAATCATATAAATGTTGTTTAAGTTGCTGATGATTGTCATAATAAAAACGTTTAACAGTTGCCTCTTTAATAGTACGATTCATACGTTCTACCTGTCCATTAGTCCATGGATGATTAACTTTTGTTAGCCTGTGTTCAATATTGTATTCATAGCAAATACGATCAAAAATATGCATCCAAGCATGCTTATCTACTGTTCTGTTAGTAAATTGAATACCATTATCTGTCAAAATAGTATGAATTTTATAAGGTATAGCTTTAATTAAATTACGAAGAAATTGTGCTGTTTCTGTCTTGGTACATCTTGGTAAAAGTTCTACATACACAAACTTTGAAGTGCGATCAATAGCAACAAATAGATAGAGTTTACCTTCTTCTGTTTTGACTTCAGCAATATCTATATGGAAATAACCAATTGGATAAAGTTTAAACTTCTTCTTGGTTTTGTTATTTCCTTTTACTTCCGGTAACCTACTAACATTATGGCGTTGAAGAAGTCTATGTAAAGAAGATCTAGTAAGCTTGGGAATACTAACTTGTAAAGCATATAAGCAATCATCTAAAGATAATAAAGTGTGTTTACGAAATGCTATACACATAGCTTCTTCTTCAGAAGTTAATACTGTAGAAGATGGTTCTTTGGGACCCATACAAGTATCTTGTAATGTAGTTCGTTTCTTCCACTTAGCAACTGTTTTAGGATTAATAGAATATTTTCTTGCTAAAGTCTTTAAGCTCTCTTGACTATTTTGGATTGCGAAACGTATTGCCTCTGTCGTTTTGGCACAGCCGTGTAATATTTGTCCCATAATTCCTCTCTTGATGGTAATTCTTTATAATATACAACATTACACCCTGGGACTAAACAACTAGGGTATGTCGTCATGAGATTTTAGCCCCCATTAGTAATCCCCTTAGCCCGGATATTGCATGAAGGTATCAAGATTTACCTATGAACCCTTTGTAATATAAGGAGTTTGGAAGAATTGCACAAAAATACAAATTGTATATTTAAAATTTTATATATTTTAGCCTGTAGCCCTCATGAGACAAGGGCTAGCACAATTGGTTCATTTCTATCATGCAATATCCGGGTTAAATCTTGGTGGCAAGGCACACGATAAACACATTAAAATAAATATAGGGTTAAAAAATTTAATACCAGCAAGTGTAAGGTTTTGCGACAAACAAGCTGACTCTAGTGAGAATGTAACCCTTGTGCAAGTTATTAAAATGTAATTTGTGACTAATTAAGGCAAAACGTCAAAAAGTAGGAGAATTATGGCTTTTAACTTTCAACAGTTATGCTCCTAGAGCCTTAATGAATTAGACACTTATATCATAATTTAAAGATATAAGTGTCTAGCTATATTTTCTTCGATACTTGTACTATAGCAGGTCTAAGTAATCGGTCTTTTATCTTATAACCTGATTGCATAACTGCCATGATGCTATCTTGCTCATGTTCATCTGATACTATTTGTGAAATTGCATGATGTATATTGTAATCAAACTTTTCCCCTAATGATGGTTCTATTGACTCTAGACCGTGCTTTTGTAATATGCTAGTCAACTCACCTTTAGTCATTTCTACGCCAGTAATAATACTGGATATATCTCCTGCCATATTTTGTGGCTTATGCTCCAAAGCTCTAGCAAGATTGTCGTTAACACTGAGCAAATCTTTAGCAAAAGAAAAAATGGCATAATTTTTTGCTTCTTCAATTGATTTTTCTAGACGTTTCCTATTATTGTCAGATTCAGCTATTGTCCTTAGCAATTTATCCTGTAAAGTCTCAATTTGACTTTTCAAACTAACAATCTCTTCCAATCTATCTTGTAGAACTAGGGTATCAGAAGACTGGTTTTCTACTTCATTTAGTAGTTGTTCATCAGAGTTAGTATCAATTTCCTGATTATTACTATTGTTCTTTTGTTGTTTTTCCATATTTACAGCCTTTTTCCTTGCAAAAATCTACTTTCTTAACATATAGTGTAAAGCTTTGTATTTTCAAGTCAATTTTAATTAAGTAATAACATATGAGAGCTTTTGATAGAAAAAATAATCAATTACGTAATATTTCAATTGAACCTTCAGCTCTGCTTAACGCTGATGGTTCGTGTCTTGTTAAGTTTGGCAATACCCATGTAATATGTAGTGCAACCTACGAAACAAGTGTCCCGCCATTTTTGCGTGGGCAAAATCAAGGCTGGATAAGTGCTGAGTATGGTATGTTACCACGTTCAACTCACCAACGTGTCAAGCGTGAATCGACACAAGGAAAACAATCAGGTAGAACACAGGAAATTCAAAGGCTAATTGGCAGATCGATGCGTACAGCAATTGATCTAAAAGCCTTGGGAGAGAAACAAATCATCCTTGATTGTGATGTAATTAATGCCGATGGCGGAACTAGAACAGCAGCAATTACAGGTAGTTATATTGCGCTTCATCTAGCAATTAGATCATTAGTTGCTAGGCAGGTGCTTAAGACTAATCCTTTAATTAGTCAAGTAGCTGCTATTTCATGTGGTATATATAAGGGGCAGACAATAGTTGATCTTGATTACCTAGAGGATAGCAATGCCGAAGTAGATGCCAATTTTGTTTTTGCAGGCAATGGAAATATAATAGAAATTCAAAGCACAGCTGAAAAAAAAACCTTTTCCGAAGAACAATTTTATGATATGCTAAAATTGGCCAGGTGTGCTGCCTATGATCTATTTAAGTTGCAAAACCAAATATTATTAGGTGAAAGTTGATTTTTTGCCTTTATAAGGTATGAAGCTCTACAATGAGAGTATGTACTATAGATTAGGGCTAGTTAAAGAGCGTTTTTCTTCTCAATAGGAGCAATAAGGCTGAGTCCGATGCGTTAATTCAAGCTGGCAAAATTATTTAGAGAGTTTTTAGTTGGCAAAACAAAATATGGTAAGACGTGGTTTCAGTTAGAAGCTCATTCTATCGGTGGGATTAGCAATTTTGTAAAATATATGGTATATTATATAACTTATGCATTAACTGGCAAAAATGTTGGACAATACGGTCTTTCGGAGCATGTAGATAGTAAACCTATTATATTGAATGCTAAACAAATCGATCAAAAAAAGAACGAAGGAATCTCTCCTACCACAACTACCAACTTTGTAAAAAAAATAGAAGAAGACCGAAATAGAACTAAATCAGCACTATCAAAAAACGGCTCTGTTCAAAAAAGTGGGGGTGTGTCAAGATAAGGTGCATTAGTCTTACAGGTTCTAGTGAAAACATAATTTTTTTGGCTATGAATCGATTATTTCTTCGTAGGATATTTACTTCTATTACCTAGGTTCTGTGAAGTTTTCTAACGAAGCCATATAAAAGCTCCAACAAATTGCAAAAAAGACAAGAAAGCAGTAGCAGTTTTATCAAATCTCGAAAAAATTCGTCTAAAATGTTTAATTTTACCAAAAAAACATTCGATCGAATGACGTTCTTTATAGATATGTTTATCGTACTCCCTTTGCTGTTTTCGGTTCTTTTTTGATGGAATAACAGCTATACAATTTTGCTCTTCAAGCTGCTCAATAAAAGCATTGCTATCATATGCCTTATCGGCAAGGAGCATAGTATTTTTAATATCTTTAACCAATGAGTTGGCTTGTGTAATGTCATGTCTTTGACCTGCAGTTAAAATAAACTTTAAAGGATTACCAAGAGCGTCAACTAAGGCATGGATTTTAGTAGTAAAACCTCCTTTACTACGCCCTAAAGCTTCTTGATCTTGGCTATCTTTTTTATAACCTGCTGAGCATGCATGGGCACGAACTATAGTAGCGTCAATCATTGTTGATTCCATGTCAGGATTAGCTTGTACTTGCTCAAACAAATCGGTCCATATTCCTTTATTAGACCAAGTTTTAAACCTCATATGCACTGCTCGCCATGAACCATAAACACTCGGTAACAACCGCCATTGGCATCCTGAACGTGTTATGTACCATATTGCTTCAATAAATCGTCTAAGCTTATCCTCATTTCTTGTTTTTATATCTTTTCTTTTTCTTAATATTTCAATAATTTGTTGCCATTCTCTGATTTTTATATGATAATTCATTCCGGTAGTGTTTTTGATTGTCTAAAATAGAAAATACACTACCTCTCCTTCTTTTTAATTTATTTTTTTACAAAACTTCACAGAACCTAGTTTGCGGGCAAGATCTTATGCTAAAATGTTTTGAAGAATTGGTTTTGAGCAATTTTGCAGTATTCCCGTGTTCAGATACCATAAGTAACATTGATGTAAGGAAGATAAGAAAGTATTTGAAAGAAAGGTGAGAGGGATAATAATATTCTCTAACAGAATAAAAAAACACATGAAGAATTAAAAAAAAAATTAAAGAGAAAGTAATAAATAATCCGGACAGTTACTTGTATTTTTTTGATGAATCACGTTTTGGGACTCATTCTAACACTACAGTTGTAGATTTCAAAAACTAGAAACCATATTGTAAAGAAAACCCTCAAATTTTCTATGATTTCAGTTTACAACTGTAGTGCTAGGTTATAAGAACGAACAACCATCATCGCGAGACCACGAGAGTGGTCGTGGCAATCCATTTCTATTTCTAATAACTTTTTGGATTGCTTCGTAGCTACTAAAGTAGCTCCTCGCAATGACGTAGTGTGGCAACGTTCCTCACTAATAGACGGAATAATACTAGTCAGTCTATACTACGTGATAATTTTCCTATCTCAGTTTTAGTGAAGATAAACCAATTAGAGCAAATATTATAGCTATAATCCAAAAACGTATCACAACTTTTGATTCTGACCAGCCATGTTTTTCAAAATGGTGGTGTAAAGGAGCCATTTTAAAAATTCTTTTACCCCGGGTGGCTTTAAAATAATATACTTGAATAATTACTGATAAGGTTTCAATAACAAATAACCCGCCAATAATTGCTAGTACAAATTCATGTTTGGCAATAACGCTAACAATACCAAGAGCACCGCCGAGACTTAGGCTGCCAGTATCTCCCATAAAGACTTCTGCTGGTTGGGCATTAAACCATAGAAATCCTAGGCTAGCACCAACAATTGAAGCACAGAAGATAGTTAATTCAGAAATGTTTGGTACATAAATAATTTGCAGATAACTTGCATAGAAACTATTACCCACCAAGTAAATAATTAAAGTAAAAGAACCTGCGGTAATAGCAATAGGCACTATGGCAAGACCATCAAGACCATCAGTTAAATTCACTGCATTTGATGCTCCAACTATAACAAACATACTAAAGGGGATATAAAACAATCCTAAATCAATCAATAAATTCTTAAAAAATGGAATAGTAAGCAGATTATTTCCTTGGTTATTGGTATCCCTTAGTAGCAAACAAGCAATTAGACAGATAGTGAACTGAAATAATAATTTTTTCTTGCCACTAACTCCGTTATGGTGGTTTTTTGTTACTTTGGCGTAATCATCCATAAAACCAAGTATACCAAAGCTAACAAAGACAAATAACACTATCCATATATATTTATTAGTAAGGTCAGAAAATAAGAGCGTAGAAAGGCAAACGGTGAGAATAATCATTATCCCCCCCATGGTGGGTGTTCCTACTTTTATTTTGTGGGTTTCCGGTCCGTCGTCACGAATTGGTTGACCATATTTTTGTAAATTTCGTAAGATTCTAATTATCCTAGGTCCTATCAAAAAAGAAATAGTCAAACTAAATAATATGGCAAGTCCGATACGGAAAGTAATATAGTGGAATAAATTTGCGATATGCAACTTATGTATATAGGGGGCAAGAAGGTTATAGATCACTGATGTAGCTCAAAAAATTGGATGATTTTACTAAGTTGGGTACTGTTTGACCCTTTTATTAAGATTAATTCATTGCCCTTAAGTAATTTACTTAAGTTTTCTATTAATAGATCAACATTATCAAAATGTAATTTTTCTATTTCTTCTGGCAAAGATTGATAGATATATTTGGTATAATTGCCAACTAAAAAAACTCTGTTAGCACCAGAGTCGAGAATTGCTGGTACTAAATCCTTGTGCAATTTTATCGAATTGTCTCCCAATTCTAACATATTACCTATTATAGCAACTTTTTTTTCTCCACTAAGCTGTTTCAGATATAATAAAGCAGCTTTTACTGATTCTGGATTGGCATTATAATAATCACAAATAATTTGGTAGTCCTGACCATGATATTTGGCATTGATTAACTTACCCCGTCCATCCATTAATACTATTTTGCTTAATTGGCTTGCTGCTACATTAATATCTAAGTTCAATATGGCTGATATCTGGAGAGCGATAGTATAATTTCTAGCATAATGTTCTGGTACAAGAGGAATATTGATATCTATTTTACTGTTATGGATCGAATAACGTAAACGGACTTGTTGTCCAATCTGTTCATACGATGTTAAACTAGAATCTGCATATGGTGATTTACCAAAACTATATATATTATTAATCGATAATTGCTCAAGATTATGTAAAATTCGGTTATAATATGGACTATCTAAATCTATAATAGCTATGCCATCTTCTGACATTCCTTCAAAAATCTCACATTTAGCATCAACCAGATGCAGTTGAGACTGAAAAAATTCAAGATGAGCTTCCGATATTGTAGTAATGACTGATATATTAGGTCTAATCATTTTTGTCAGCTCTCTTATTTCTCCTGGATGATTCATACCCATTTCAAAAACAGCATATTCTATATCATCAGGCATAGAAGCAAGATTTATAGGCACGCCAAGGTGGTTATTAAAATTTCCTCGACTAGCAAAAGTAGAACCAAAATAACTTAGTACAGTTTTGATTGCTTCTTTAGTCCCCGTTTTACCACTACTACCAGTAATACCAATAAACTTTGCTTGAGATTTCTTGCGTTTATACTCTGCCATCTGATGCAAAGCGGCTAAGGTATCAGATACCTTAATTGCTTTGGTCTCAGGCAGCCCCTCTATTTCTTGGCTAATAATTACCGCATTTGCCCCACGTTCTAGAGCATGTAATGCATAATTATGTCCATCACTAGCCCCTTTAAGAGCAATGAACAAATCACCATCTGTAACGGAATTAGAATTGAACTGAATTTGTCCGCCATGAATATCAGGATGTACCTTTATATTCAACGCACTACTTAAGCCCTTTGCTGACCAAATCATTATATTATTAATTAATATTATATGCTACGCAAATAAGGGATCATTTTTATCCCAGATTTGCTTTAATTATCAATAAGTTTATTAGAAAGTAAACTTAATTTTAATAGAGCCTTGGTGGCTTTGATATTTCTTCTGTAGGTAGCAATTATATTCCACTAATAGTTTAGCATTTTTTCTCTCGATAAGAATATTAGCACCTATGTTATAATTTATTTTAGGTTGAGCTGCTATGGTAGTAGTTTGCGCTATACTATTATGTCCCCAATTTATCTCACTAGTTACTTTTTGGTTTTTGTGATTGAAATTTTGTGTAATAGCCCCATACAGTGAAGGTTTAATTGTTATAGAATCAGTAATCTGCAGTGGTAATAAAACCACTCTAGTACCAATTGTACCAGAAAAGGAACTTTGTAACTTAAGAGATGTGGAAATATTTTGTGTATCAATGATTTCATTATAGATGCCGTTTTGTGACCAGCCATATCTCAAACCTATATTAGGTATAATAGTGATGCCATTATTAGTTCTTATAGTATAGCTTAATAATGTTTCAACATTATAACTATAATTCCCATATTCGCCTGAACTGTTATAACGAACATTTCCTATAGTCCGGGTTGCTTTAATAGTACTATCATTGCGAGCAGCTGATATAACTCCTTGTAACGCAAAGGCTTTTCCTAAAGTCTTATGACCATATAAGGAAATATCATGGCTTGATACGTTGATTTTATCGTTACTTTCCACTCTAAACTGAAACTTTGACTGCGTATTACGATAAGCAATTCCTAATAAATCTTCTCCTAATTCAATGTCAAAACCAATAGTTATACCTTTAGTACATCCTCGATAACTATCTATGTTTTGTAATTTTCCTTGTTTACTTCTGCCATATAGACCACTAATCCATAAGCCTTTTGCCAAGGCTTGATCCTCGTCACCAGCCCCTATAATGCTGCTTAGTGCGGCTATTCTATCGAAGATATTATTATTTTTTATAGAACCTAAATATAATAGCGTATTAAGGTAGTTGTATGCCCTATCAACCACTTTAGATATGGTTTCTACAACAGGTTCAGTTGTAGTTATAGATTCCGTTTTAAGTTCAGGGGCTGGATCAGCTATAGGTTCCTGTTTAGGTTCTGAGTCAGCTATAGGCTCCTCTTTGGACTCCTCTTTATCTTCTTTAGATTCCCCTTCCAACTTATTTTTAAACTTATCTTCATGATTAGTCTCTGAATTAACTTCAGACTTATCTTCAGATTCACTTTTAGAACCATCTCCAGAAGTAGCTGTACCTCCAGGAGTAATTATAGACCCATCTGTAGAAGTAACTGCAGCTCCACCTCCAGGAATAATTGTAGACCCATCTGTAGAGGTAACTGCAGCCCCACCTCCAGGAGTAACTGTAGACCCATCTGTAGAGGTAACTGCAGCCCCACCTCCAGGAGTAACTGTAGACCCATCTGTAGAAGTAACTGCAGCCCCACCTCCAGGAGTAACTGTAGACCCATCTGTAGAGGTAACTGCAGCCCCACCTCCAGGAGTAACTGTAGACCCATCTGTAGAAGTAACTGCAGCCCCACCTCCAGGAGTAACTGTAGACCCAACTGTAGAAGTAACTGCAGCCCCACCTCCAGGAGTAACTGTAGACCCAACTGTAGAAGTAACTGCAGCCCCACCTCCAGGAGTAACTGTAGACCCAACTGTAGAAGTAGCTGCAGAACCATCTCCAGGAGTAGCTGTAGAACCATCTCCAGGGGCAACTGTAGAACCAGCTGTAGAAGTAGCTGCAGAACCATCTCCAGGAGCAACTGTAGAACCATCTCCAGAGGCAACTGTAGAAGTACCTGCAGAAGCATCTCTAGAAACAACTCCAGGAACAACTGAAGCTTTCGATACGATTATTTTATGACATGCGACGCTGACACTTTTTATGGCATTCATAAATGCAGTATCCGTAGCTATCTTTTCAGACACCTCATCTTGAACATCGCATAGATCCGTCACTATTCCTATATATTCTGCATCTGGTTCAGTTCCATCATTGATAATACTCAAAGCCTTTTCAAAATTTTCTTCACTTACTTTAGGAAATTTTTCTTGAAAACTTTTTTTAGTATACTGCAATATTATTGCTTCCAGCCTCTTTGAAGCTGGAACTCTATTTTTTATCTGTTCTAAATGCTTTGACCCCACAAACTCCTTATATTCTTTACTTTCAAAATATTTTTTACCAATTTCTGTATTAGGTATAGTTGGTGGTATAGTCTTTGGTGAAAGTACAGAAGTAATACCTATGGAGGACGCTTTTAATTTTGCAAGATTTGCAAGATTGTTAGCTCTAACTACTGAAGAAGCTGGTGGTGTTCCCCCTACTGATGTAGTAGTTGTTGTTACTGACGTCGGTAATGGTGGTGGTGGTGATGTTCCTCCTACTGAAGAAGCTGGTGGTGTTCCCCCTACTGATGTAGTAGTTGCTGTTGCTGACGACGATGATGGTGCTATAGAGCCAGCAGACCTTGCTTCGGCTGATTTTATCATTTCTGTTACAGTGTGTGTAGTAGTTTGATTTAGTATATTCACTAATTCGTCATCTGTTAAGTCCTTTATACAAGGCAACTGAGCTATAAATTTTTTCCTTAGTTCTAGGGTTATAGCCCTTACTAGAGGTTCATTAATTGCAACTCTCATTTCAAGAATATTATCAGCAAAGTCAACAAGAAACTGGGGGTCAACATAATTGTATACGTGTTCATTTGTTGCTTTTTCTGCCATCAATCTTACAAAATTTTCGCTACACCACTTGTTCAACGCCTTATTTATAGCATCTCCATTACTCTTATCATGTGCTGATATCTCTTTTATTGCTTTCCCCAAATCAGAATTTGGCATTATGGTTTGTAGTTTAACATTATCAGGTAATTCATCTAACTTATTAACGAACTCCAAGACTACTTTTTGTACAAGAGATTTATCTAATACTGAATAATTTTCAGATGCATAAATAATTTTATCTACTGTAGTTTTTGCCCTTTTTAATTCAAGTTCTTTTTCTATCTGAGTGAATTTTTCCTTATTAATTGCATTTTCGTATAACGCTGGAATCTTTAAGACGTAGAGTTTTGTCGTCAACATTTCATTCATTGCCTCATTTTTATCAGGAAAGACAAGCTTTTTTTTAGTATCTTTTTTCCAACTTTCTATATCTTTTAACTCTTTTGTTAATCGTGGCCCCGCATTACTTGTAACAAATGGATCTCTAGCTAATTCATCTATTACCTTTTCAGCTTCTTGCTCTACTAATGAATCCATTTTGTTACTAAAGAATGATAATACTTGCTCTGCTGTTAATGGTTCTTCCTTTTCTGATAGAATACGCATGACTCTTTCAATTGTTTTGTGCCGTATAACTTTCGGTATAGCCTCCATATCTATCTTATCAAACATAGCATTTCCTGTGGTATAATGTAACTTATATGTTCTACCGGCATCTGTTGTGGGGTCTAAAGGTGGAGTAGCAATATCAGATACTTTCTTTTTATCTGTTCCAACTGTTCTATCTTTTCCAACGGGGCTGGTCATTTTCGCAGAGTACAATTTGTATAATTCGGGATATTTTTTCTCTAATTTCTTCAATGCCAACTCAAAGGATGAAGGTATAGCTGAAGGTGAGAATGCAGATATACCTGTAGACCTGTGTGGAGGTGGAGGCGGAGGTGGAGGTGAAGATGGAGGTGGAGGCGGAGGTGGAGGTGAAGATGGAGGTGGAGGCGGAGGTGGAGGTGAAGATGAAGGTGCAGGCGGAGTAATTATGGATGAAGATGGAGCTATAGAAGTATCTCCGCCACTCTCCTTAGGTTTAAGATTCAACATATCACCCAATGGTTCTGGGTCAGAGGTAATAATAGAAATCATGGGTTTTAAGTTCCCCACGCTAACCAAATTGAGCATTTTAGCCATTACGCCTTTGTCTTTTATCTCTGTATGAATTATTCCTTCTTTCATCAGCTCTTCATTCAACTTATTCATAAAGGTTAGAGGAAATGAAGCTAGCTTATCTGCCGTTACATTTGGTAAAGATTTTAAAGGATATTCTACATCACCTGTCCAACTTTTCTGATTTTGAGTAGTGTCTTTTATACGGTTTATACTTAGTAATCCATTAACCACCTCGTTACGACCAGCTGCTGATAATATCTTGTTTTTTGTATCATTAGGTATATTTTGGTCACCTCGTATTTCTAGAACATGATCATCAACCCACTTTTGTAATTTAGGAACTATATCCTTTACCTTGTCAGGTGCATACTCCTGAACTGCTGCAAGTAGCTTACTTGTACCTATATCCTTATATTCTAACTTTATTTGTTTTTCTTCTTGAATTATTCCTTTTTCCTTAAGGTAAACATTTAGACGCCTATCAACATCTTCAGGAATATTATTATCAAATATCAGTGCTTCTAAACCTTTATCTGAAATGTTATCACAAAAATTTTCTGCTTCTTTTTTTATAATACCAACATTTTTGTTATCTCCTTGAGCAAGACTATAGGCAAAACGCAGTAATGGGCTTTCTAATTCATTAGGTATTTCAGATACACTAGTTGATATGATTTTCTGGGAGGTTATATCCTTTAAGCCTGATTTAGGAGTTATAAAAGTACCCATACGATTAAGCAGTGTAGACTTCACCGAGATGGGTACTGTCCCTGAAGGAGTTGCTGAACCTGGGGGAGTTTTTAGACTTGAAGGAGTTCCTGAATCTGAAGGAGTAGATCTTTTAGTCCGAGATACTATGTCTGTATCTCCTGTGCTTAGAGATGGTGGTGTTTTAGTATTAGCCCCAGCATGTGGAGTCGACTTTACAACTGCGGCTGCTATGCCTGTATCTCCTGCTCTTAAAGATGGTGGTGTTTCAGTATTAGTCCCAGCAGGTGGAATCGACTTTACAACTGCGGCTGCTATACCTGTATCTCCTGCTCTTAAAGATGGTGGTGTTTCAGTATTAGTCCCAGCAGGTGAAATCGACTTTACAACTGCGGCTGCTATGCCTGTATCTCCTGCTCTTAAAGATGGTGGTGTTTCAGTATTAGTCCCAGCAGGTGAAATCGACTTTACAACTGCGGCTGCTATGCCTGTATCTCCTGCTCTTAAAGATGGTGGTGTTTCAGTATTAGTCCCAGCAGGTGGAATCGACTTTACAACTGCGGCTGCTATGCCTGTATCTCCTGCTCTTAAAGATGGTGGTGTTTTAGTAGTAGCCCCAGTAGGTGTACCAAAAAAAGGGGGAGGAGGCGGAGGAGGAGGTGGTGGCGCTGACTCTTTTTTGTCTGCTCCTTTCACTTCTGCTGCTTTTGTTTCTTTTGGTGCTTTCTCTGCTGCTGTGTTTTTTATTTCTTCTGCTTTCTCTATTGAAGGTCGTGTCGTTTTCAAGAAGATTTCCATTTTTTTTTGTGCTTCATTAAACATTGGGTTTGAAGCTAGTTTGTTCAATTTTGGTTTCTCTTCTTCTTTGCCTTCTTCATCACTTTCTACTGCTCTATTTTTTTTCAAGGCCTTACGCAGGTCGGCCAGAGATGGATCTTCGTTTTTATTTGATACTTTACTTTTTTTATACTTTATTTTTTCACTCTCAGTCGTTTCAGTCGTTTTAATATTATTTATATTCAGTGACAGCACTAATTGGTCAATTATTTCCGGATTTTTTCTTTTTATTTCTTTTAATAGTTGCACTCGCTGTGCTATGGTTAGTGATTTAAATTCTTTTACCTTAGATTCAACTAGATACTCCTTTTCCTTGTCTTCCTTTTGCTGTTTCAGTTTCTGTTCTTTAGATCTTTGTTCAGCTTGTATTTTTGATGCTTTTAGCTTGTCTGATTCTATTGTAACAGTTGATTTATCTTGACCCCAGAATGTTGTTGCAAGATCTGATATGTTATATTGAGTGCCACCCGTTGGAGCTTTGTTCACCCTATTATTATACCCATCGTCACCCCAACCATCGTCGTCACTTTCATTTTCTTTGTCACTGGCACCACCTCCCAATGCCATAATTGGTGAGCCAACTACACATCCCAACATGAATATCAAAAGCAGTATCTTAATAGACTCAACTTTATTATTGATTTTAAATAAGGAAATAAAATTTTTTAGCATTATGTTTTCTGTAATTTTATTAAATTCCGTATCAAACGGATACTAGTATATTTGTTCAAGTAATGCAACAACTTATTACAATTTAATATGCTTGTAATAAATATCTCGCATCTCTGAAAGTATAAATATTTGTTAATTGAATAATGTGAACACCATTTCACAGTTATCTCCATGAATAAGTGCAGTTTATGTCTTATTGACCTTATTGAGCTAAGTATGTTATAATAAAAAAATGGGGCTTTTAGTTAGAGAACAGTTGATTTTGCTTCTTGATCTAGCATTTTTTTAGAATGGATTCTAACACACTTTACACTAATATCATTACAGGATATAGAATAATCTACATAATTTTACAAGATATTTTTAATTTTTTTAACTACTTCAAATCCAGGGTGATTTAAAAGTTAAGAATAATTATTATATCGAGCTGAGACTAATTAAGGTTTTGTACTTTTAATTTTTAACTTAATCATTTATATTCAAGGATTTAAAATATTATGTGTAGTTATATATGACCATTATGTCTGATAATTGGATAAGAAGAATGTGTGCAGAACATGATATGATTGCACCTTTTGTTGATACGCAAGTTAAATTAAATAACTCAGAGAGGATTATTTCTTATGGCTTATCTTCGTATGGTTATGATGCAAGAGTTTCAAAAGAATTCAAAATATTTACTAATATCAATTCGTCAATAGTTGATCCCAAGAATTTTAGTGAATGTAGCTTAGTAGATAGAGAAGTTGATGTTTGTATCATCCCGCCCAATAGTTTTGCTTTAGCAAGAACAATTGAGTATTTTAAAATTCCAAGAGATATACTAGTTATTTGTGTTGGTAAATCAACCTATGCCCGATGCGGTATAATTGTTAACGTAACCCCATTAGAACCAGAATGGGAAGGACATGTAACATTAGAATTTTCCAATACTACTCCATTGCCAGCAAAAATTTATGCGAATGAAGGAGCTTGTCAATTCTTATTTTTAAAAGGCGACCAAACTTGTAATACATCTTATGCTGATCGTTATGGGAAATATATGAAACAGCAAGGTGTTACCTTGCCAATAACTTAAAAATTTTAATATAGAGGAACTATTTGTTATGAAAGATACTAATCAACAAGACATGCCACATATTGCTGTTAATGCCCAATATATAAAGGATTTGTCTTTTGAAAATCCAGATGCTCCAAAATCTTTGGTGTCTTTGGAACGTAATCCACAAATTGATTTATTCCTAGACCTTAATATTTCTAATTTACCTGAAGAAAATTTTTATGAGGTAGAATTAAGTATAGAAGCTAAAGCAATGAGCGAAAAACATAAGCTATTTATAGTAGACTTAAAATATGCTGGAGTTTTCAACTTAATTAATATATCAGAAGATCAACACCAAATGATATTAGCAATTCATTGTCCAGCAATGATTTTCCCATTTGCTAGAAAAATTATTTCGGATGTAACTCAGGATGGTGGATTCCAACCATTGATGATTGATCCGATTGATTTTGGTGCTTTATATCACAAGAAAATGCGAGAGAGTGAAAACTAACTATAATTTATCAACTAAAGATAAAGAAGCGGAAATCATACCCTACATTTTTTATTCTATTGTGAAAGTGTAATGTGTAATTCAGTATATGTGCTGATTTAATGAAAAAAACTTAGTTCTAAGAGTCATTGCAAGGAGTTGCAAAGTGGCAACATGGCAATCCAAGAGTTACAGCGGCAAAAAATAAAACTAGCCAGCTGTTTATTTGGCTCGCCACGTCACTTTGTGACTTACGATGACAACTATTTATTTCTATAATTTAGCATTTCCTATCATTAGTTGCGACTTTTAAATCTCCCTAGGAGGCTATTGGAGATAACTAATTAATTATATTTTGTGCTATTTTTAGGCGAGAATAAATAGGATTTTTGATAGGATGTGTACCTATTTCAAAAAAATCTTATAATTTGCAGCAAAAAAGACTTTATTCACCAACTAAATAAGCTTTGTTAACAGTGTCTAGTAGTCAAAAAGAGCCAAATATAGAATTACTTTAGTTATTTCCGACAACCTCCTAGCTATGGCTAATTATATGGACTGGTCATTTTTCAAACATATCAACCTATTTCCTAGGTTATTATTGTGTACTTGTTAACAGTCTAATATAATCATGAATTTTTATTAAATCATACCAGGTAGTTTTTTTCTGCATTGGTTGTCTAAGCAGATATGCAGGATGGAAGATAGAAGTAGTTTGAATTGGTTTGATAAGATACTGATTGGTATATAAATAATATTCTTGTCTGATTTTACTTATACCAGCATTTTTACCAAGTAAGCTAGTCGCTGCAACATTTCCTACTAAAACAATTAGTTTTGGGTTTATTAAAGCGATATGCTTCTCAACAAAAGGTCGGCAAATATCTATTTCTTCTTGTGTTGGTTGGCGGTTGGCTGGTGGTCGCCAAAATACCGTATTAGTAATATAGGCATTATGTTTTCTTGAAATATTGATAGAGGCCAAGACATTATCAAGTAATTTACCACTTTCACCACAAAATGGTATTCCCTCTGCATCTTCGCTACTACCTGGGGCTTCTCCAATAAACATTATAGAACTTTGTGGATTGCCATCAGCAAATACGGTTTTATTAGCTAATTTTTTTAAACCACAACCATCAAAATCCATTAATAGTTTTTTTAATTCTTCTAAACTGTTAGCTGAATCAGCCAAAGTTCTAGACAATGAAATGGCGTCATTCTGTTTTTGTACAGGTTCTGGATTCCCGCCTACGCGGGAATGACAAGGGGGACTGGAATGACGAGGAACACTGGAATAATTAGAGATGGATTGTGTCGCTGTCACTTTAGTTGCTTCTCGCAATGCCGTGTGGATAAAAGTACTTTCGTCATTGCGAGGAGGCATGGCCGACGAAGCAATCAATGCAGGGTACGAAGAATTGCGGGAATGGCTACGACTATTGGAACGAGGTAGAGTTGGTGGAATGCTAATCGGCTTAGCTTTAACATTAGAATTAATTTGTATTTTTTGCTGATTAATAGTTGATTCTGACAAATAATAATCTATACCAATTGTTTGCAACCATTTTAGTTGGTTGATTTTTTTTGTTAAATGAGTCATTTTGTTATTTTAAAATATTTTAAGTAATGGAAGAATATAACATACCCCAAAACCTAGATGGGTTTAGAATTGATAAGGCTTTGGTAAATCTTGTCAGCAGAACATCTAGAAGCCAAGTTCAGAAAATGATAAGTGACTTCCAAATACAAGTTAATGGTTTGATTATTTCTGATTCTAACTTTAAGGTCAAGGAGAATGACATTATCTCAGTATTTTTTAAAGTTTCTGAGCCATTAATGATGCAGGAAGCTGATATTAAACTTGATATTTTTTATGAAGATGAAGATTTAATGGTGATCAATAAAGCAGCTGGTATGACAGTCCATCCTGGTAGTGGCAACCACCAAGATACTTTGGTAAATGCCCTATTACACCATGCAAAATCTTTATCTAGTATAGGAGGATTGGAAAGGCCTGGTATAGTTCATCGTTTGGACAAAGATACATCAGGGCTTATGGTGGTAGCAAAGAATAATTTTGCCCATGTACATCTTGCAAAACAAATAGAAAGCCGTAATCTTGTACGCAAATATAAAGCACTCGTTTGGGGTATTATTAATCCGCAAGAGGGAGTTATAAGAAATAATATTGGTAGAGACCGTATTATACGGCAAAAAATGACTATTCTAAAATTTGGCGGTAAAGAGGCGGTTACTCATTATAAAACAGAGGAAATATTTTTTGATGGTATTATAAGTATGGTAGAATGTCGGCTTGCTACCGGACGAACTCATCAAATCAGAGTGCAATTGAGTCATTTGAAACATTCAGTAGTAGGAGACCAAACTTATGGTAAGAATAGCAAGAAAGTTAACACCAATTATAGCATACTACCACAAAAATTAATGGATTTCAAGAGGCAAGCATTACATTCTTGGTATATAAGTTTTTCCCATCCGGTAAGCGGTAAATTATTAGAATTTGAATCACCCCTGCCATCGGATATTACGGAAATAATTGCATGAATATAAAAGAATCTTTAATTTATGCTACTAACAAATTGCAAGCAGTAGGCATTAAATCAGCCAACTTAGAATCACGTATATTGGTGCAACATGCTACTAATAAATCCATTGAATATTTACTAGCAAGGTCAGAAGAAGAGTTAACCCAACAAGAGCAAATTATTTTTGAGGATTTGGTTAATAGGCGTACATTACTAGAGCCAATAGCCTATATTGTAGGATATAAAGAATTTTATAGTTACCAGTTTATTATAAACGATAAAGTACTTATTCCTCGGCAAGATACTGAGATTCTTGTCGATGCAATTTTAAAAGATGTTATAGCTAGTCCGAATAGCATTATGCTAAATTCACAAGCGTCATTGCGAGGAGCTACTTTAGTAGCGACGAAGCAATCCAGAGAGGCGATTAGAAATGGATTGCTTCGTCGGCTTACGCCTTCTTGCAATGACACTAGTTTGCTATTGCCAAATGCTAGTAAGGTTAGCTATAAAACAAATTACTCGTTCAAGGAAGAGCTAACAATATTAGAGCTTGGTACTGGTAGTGGCTGTATTGCTGTAAGCTTATTATTGGAAATGCTAAATGCTAATATTAATGTCAATGTAACCGCTACTGATATAAGTAACGAAGCTATTACTATTGCTCGTCAAAATACTATAAAACATAAAATTATTGATAGATTGGAAATAATTAACAGTAACTGGTTTGAGAATTTAAAGAAGCAAGAATTTGATATCATCGTAAGCAATCCACCCTATATTTCATTTGATGATACTGTTTATATGTTTCCTGAGACCCTAAAATATGAACCACACTCAGCCTTATTTGCTGAAAATAAGGGTTTATCATCATATTACATAATTGCTAAAGAAGCCAAAGGATTTTTAAAACAAAATGGTAAATTATTTTTAGAGATTGGCTTTAATCAAGCGACATCTGTTACAGAAATATTTGTAAATCATGGCTATACAATTCAGCAAGTTTATAAAGATCTAGAAGGTCTAGATAGAGGATTGTTGATAAGAATAGGTGAGTTTTAATTTCCAAGTACACAATTTAAAGCGGTTCTGCGAGTGCATTTTTCCTTATAACAAAGCCAGTTCGATATAAGCCTAAACATTGGTGCTTATATCGAACTGAGATTGATGTTACCTACCGCCATGTCCTTTTGTTGGTTTAAGATTAGCCTTAAAATTTGGCACAGGGGTTTCTGTTGTTTTTTTAGGGGGAGAAGAAGCTACCTTCCTAAAGTTGCCCATCGCGTTCTCGAGAGCCTTTGCATCAACAGCAAGTTGAGCAGGTTTTGTCTGTACCTTTTTTTCTGCAGTAGGTGATTTTACTGCTGGTTTAGATAGCTGAATACCAGTTGTACCAAGCATAGGTGGAGGAGGCGGGGGAGGCGGTGGAGGCGGTGGCATTGGAACTCCACTTTTATCAAATGTAACCGAAGGAATTTTTGTACTTGCTGCTTGCTTCTCTGCCTCTGCTTTCAGTGCTGCCGCTATTCTTGGAGCATCTATTTCATCTTGTTTAGCCTGGCGTGCTGCTTCTTCTGCTCTCAGCCTTTCAAATTCAGCTTTATCTTTAAGAAATACTTCGGGAAGCTTTGTATTACTTTGAACTTCACCAGCTTTGTCTCTTCGTGCTGCGAGTTTTTTTTCCAACTCATGTAACATGTTAGTACCTGCTGGATTTGCAAGTTTTTCTATTTCCTCCGCTGATTTCTTCTTCATACCCTTTAGAGCAACCAAAGGATCCTGCGGTGCAACATATGCTGGCGGTGGCGGAGGAGGTGGTGGCGGTGGAACACCCGGACCATTATTAACTACTACCTGTACTGGTGGCGGCATAACTGTTGGAGTGATATTTGTCACCTGTGCAGGCGGCATAGTTGGAGTATTACTCACTAGAGCATGTTCTTGCCCCACATCTTGTATAGGGTGGGTTATTTCTGGTACTGCTAACGGTGCTGTTTTAGATATAGCTGATTGGGGTTTAGAAGCTTCTACCAAAGGTGGTTGCATCGGGGCTTCTTTTGCCGGAATAGTTGGGGATATTTGTTTTTCCGCAACCTGTTCCTGCACAGCTTGTTTCTGTATAACATCAATTCCTTGAACAGCATCTTTTGTTGCTTGCTGTAATTCTTCTTTATGTTGTTTACTAAATGGAGATTTTAAAAAGTTAATGAGAGGAGTGAACCATGACTTGAACCATGCTTTTATTTGAGTGCCAATTGACGAACGACTTTTAAGGCTCTCAGCTTTTTCCTCTAACCCTTTTATATCTTTGGCTGTTATATTTTGAAGCGAGTTACTTTTTTCCAAGACATTCATTGCTCCAATTACAACCTCAGCTATATCTTCTAAATCTTGTTTTTCGGCAGAAAATGCTGGAGAATTAGCATGCGCTGCAATTACAGCCCCAGCTATCTCATTCACCGCTTCGTTGACAACAGCTAAGCCTTCCTTATTATTATCTTCATTACCACTTTTCATACAACACTCATAAATTAATTATTTCTGATAGCCTAATTATACAGTATAACTTTATTAATTATACTAAGTCAAGTACCCTAGCTAAAAAAGTTGCTTTATTCAGGAATTTTATTTACTCATCTTACGCATAACTCCCACAACTGTCGAAAGTTAGAAGAGGAAGAGACTTTAAAGGTAACTTAAAGGTTGTGGAAAAATAACCGGCGTCATTGCGAGAAGGCGTAAGCCGGCGAAGCAATCCATTTATGGTTACTTTTATGGATTGCTTCGTCGACCTTCGGTCTTCTCGCAATGACATTGCCTTGCCTAAAACAGCTGCCTCTTCTAACTTTCGACAGTTGTGACTAAAATAGCTCCTCGCAATGACGCCAAGCTGCTTTCCCTATGAGTTTTAAATGCCATGCGTAAGATGAGTTATTTATTCTCTTAATTTACCTTGAAATTTCTCATAAGCAGTTGTAACAACTTCTTGATTTAATAAATTTAGGTCTGCTTCATTTAACGTCCGATCATCTGCTTGAAATTGCACCTTAATAGCCACCGATTTTTTACCGGAAGGCAGTTTATCTCCCGAGTACACATCAAATAGATCAACAGACTTTATCATTTTTTTATTAGAATTCTTGATATAAGCAATTATCTTGCTAACCGGCTGCTCTAGATCAACTACAAAAGCATAGTCTCTAAAGGTTGGCTGGAAGTCAGAAACAATAAACTCGTCTCTTTTAGCAAATTTTGCTTTAGCAAATGGTATATTGGCAATATCTATTTCAAAGGCAAATATCTGACAGTCAATATCAAAATGTTTTAATATAGAGGGATGAATTTGCCCAAAATAGGCTATAACATTTTTACCAAGTTTTATAAGGCTTGATTTTGTCGGATGGTAATAAGGTAAATCAATAGGAGCAAATTGACACTTATCAATCGGTAGACCTACATAATTTAAAACATTTTCTAAGTCAGATTTAATATCAAAAACATCTACTAAGCGAGCTGCAGAATGACAATCTTTTTCATTATATAGCCCACATCTTACTGCAGAAGCAAAAATTAATTCTCCATCTGATGTACAAGAGTTAAAGATTGGTCCCAATTCCATCAAAGCAATTTCTTTAATGGATCTTGTTAAATTCTTTTGAACTAATTTAAGTAATTTAGGAATGATGCTAGGTCGCATATAATTATTATCAACATTAATAGGATTTAGCAAAAATAACTTCTCTTTTATTGGAGCAAATAATTTTGCTATTTCACTATCCATGAATGAATTTGTTACTACCTCATCATACCCATAACTGGCTAAAATTCTTTTAATATCAGAAATTCTTCGTTGCTCTTTAGGTATAATCCTTGTTAGTTGCATTTCTGGTAATTTAATCGGCTCTAATTTGTCATAGCCGTAAATACGAACAATTTCTTCAACAATATCTTCTTTAATTGTGATGTCATACCGCCAGGATGGTATGGTAAGTTTGAGAGTATCGCCTATATCTACTATAATAAAGCCAAGATTTTTTAAAATGTTACAAATCTCTGTTTTGCTTAAGTTTAGACCGGTTATTTTAGCTAGGCAATTTATAGGGAAGTCCAAGGATTTTTGCACAAAAGCAAACCCCTCATTATACACTATATCAGAAATTTCACCTCCACAAATAGCTAAAATCATTTTACTTGCAATATTTAAGGCTTTTAAGGTAAATTTTTGATCAATATTACGTTCAAAACGATAACGCGAATCAGTATCAACCTGCAGACGCCTGGCAGTTTTAGTAATATATTTAGGAGAAAAACATGCCGCCTCTAGTACGATATTTTTCGTTCCAATTGTACAACTACTATTATCCCCACCTATAATGCCAGCCAGAGCTAATACTTGCCTATTATCTTGAATTACCAAATCTCCTGAATCTAAAGCATACTCTTTACCATTTAAAGCTATAAATTTAGTTCTTTCTTTAAGAGTTGCAACTTGGACATTATCTAATAATTTATTTCTATCATAGGCGTGCATTGGTTGCCCGAAACTGTATGAGATGTAGTTAGTAACATCCACTACGGCAGAAACTGATTTCACTCCAATATTTTGCAACAATTGTTTCAACCAATCAGGGCTAGCCTTATTTTGTAAATTCCTTATTTCTCGAAAGGCGAATAATGGGCAGGCTTCTTTATTCTCTACCTGTAAGGTTAATGTAGATTCAAATTCTCCAGCAATTTCCGCTATTGCTAATTCTTTAAGCGTACCGATACCCTTGCTAGCTAGGTCTCTAGCTATACCATAGATTCCAAGAGCGTCACCACGATTTGGGGTAACATTAATATCAAAGATTGGATCACCATACCCATAATATTGTATAAGTGACTCTCCTATCTTAGCATCGGGCATCAGTTCTATTATACCATCAGAATTAGTCCCCACTAATAGTTCTTCTTCAGAACATAACATTCCGCAACTTTTTTCTCCACGAATTACTGATTCTTTAATTTTAAATTTACCATTTGGAATTTCACAGCCAATTTTTGCCAATACTACTTTAATATTCTCCCTAGCATTACTTGCTCCACAAACTATTTGTAAAATTTCCTCATTAGTTTGGACTTGACATATCTTAAGTTTATCCGCCGATGGATGGGGTTTAGTAGATAATATGTGAGCTACTTCAAAATCCTTTAGCTCCGTCCTTCTATCTATTATTTCTTCCACTTCTAGACCAAGCATGGTCAAACAGTCAGCAATATCTGCAACAGTACTCTCAGTATCTAAGAATTTTTTTAACCATGATAGAGTAAATTTCATCTTGTTAACCCCCCAGCTAGAGTTGGTATATCGAAAGCAGAGAAATTATAGTGTTTTAACCATCTTATATCTCCTTCAAAAAACTGTCTGAGATCCTTGATTCCGTATTTTAGCATGGCAAAACGCTCAACACCTAGCCCAAAAGCAAATCCCTGATAATGATTACTGTCTATATTAACATTTTTAAGAACGTTTGGATGAACCATACCACAGCCAAGCACCTCTAGCCATTTATCGCTACCCTGCATCTTAATATCCACTTCGGCAGATGGTTCAGTAAATGGGAAGAAGCTTGGTCTAAAACGCACTTCAATATTTGTTTGTTCAAAAAAATCTTTAATAAATTCCGTGATAAGGTATTTTAAATGTCCCATATTAATATTTTCATCGAGTACTAGACCTTCAATCTGATGGAACATCGGTGTATGGGTCATATCAGAATCAGATCTATAAGTTCTACCAGGAGCAATAAACCTAAAAGATGGTTTATCATTTTGCATGGTTCTGATTTGTATTGGTGAAGTATGGGTGCGTAGTAATTGTATATCTGCCCCTTCTTCTGCTTTTAGGTAAAAAGTGTCATGCATCTGCCTAGCGGGGTGATCTTCATAAAAATTGAGGGCAGTGAAATTATACCAATCATTTTCTATAGTCGGACCATCCTTAATAGTTAGCCCAAATTTTGCAAATATTTGAATTAATTCTTCGGTAGCTTGGGTAATGGGGTGGATGCTTCCCCTCCTATATTGTCTAGCTGGAATGGTTAAATCTGTCTTTTCTTCAGCAAACTGCTTATTTAATTCAAATTCCTCCAAGATAGTTTGTTTTGCTTGTAGCAAATCACTAACCTGCTCTTTAAGCAGATTAACTACCTCGCCTAACTTCTTTCGATCGTCTAGTTCAAGACCACCTAGTTTCTTCATTTCTTGATTAAGTAGGCTTTTTTTCCCAAGAAACTCTACCCTAATTTGTTGTAATTCTGATAGAGATTGAACAGACTCGATACTGCTTTGAGCAGATTTTAATATTTGGTTTAGATTATCCATAATAAATTAATAACATCAGGTCTTAAATATAGGGGAGATTAGACTAAGTTTCATCATATGTCTAGCCTAAATTATTATTGTTGTTGAAAGGATTAGTATGCTTTAAGGTTGAACTATAATTTCAATTACTTAGTAGACTTCCTGCATAAGTCAATCTAGTTGGTGATTTTGTCGTCGAAACTCGCCTCCGTTCCTCACATACGTCTATGTACGCTGCGGTACTCGGCTTCGTTTCTCCTAAAAATCCCTCAACTATCTCTGACTTATGCAGGAAGTCTAGTATTATTTGAATCAGTGTCTAGTAAAAAATATCTTAAGTATCTATTGTCGATGAGTTTTATTTTGGATATAACTAAAGGAGTAATAATATTATTTTTGAATTGTTATTGAATAATTGTGTGATTTAATTATGAGCGAAGAACTTCTACAACGAGATTTAATCAAGAATCCCCAAAAAATAGGGACTTGGAATTTTTATAATATTGGTGCAACAACTATTAGTGATTTAAAAAAAGCTGATATAATAAGAAGTATAGATTATGGAGATGTATTAAACAAGAGAGTTGATGGCATTATTACCAAACAAAAAGAAGTTATTGCTATTGTGGAATTTAAACAACCTAAAAATTTTAATACCAAGGATAAAAAAAATAATGCCATTCTGCAAGAAATTGAGGTTGCCAAAAAACTAAAAACAAAATTAATTATTGCAACTGATACCCAAGAGACGATATGGATTAATGTTGCTACTGGTAATAACGTAAAAACCGAAGAAGGCGATGATTTTAAATATCTTTTTGACTCCAAAGATATAAACTTACAAAAAGTTATCAATGAAATAATACAATCAATAAATGAGAAAAATGATAGAATTTTACCAAAGAAACTAGTCAATCCAACAGATCTAGCAAAACAAATATGGCAAGATGTTTGGAGTGTTAGCGGGGCAACCCCTGAGAATTGCTTATACACCTTTGTTGAATTATTTATATTCAAATATCTAAGTGATTTAAAAATATTACAAGGTACTTATAATTTTTATACTTTACTGCGGATGTATGAAGAAGGCAATGAAACTAACACAGTTTTGCAACATTACGCAAATATTATCAGACCACAAATAAAAGAGTTGTTTCCTGAAAATGTTCTAGACAAGACCACCATAATAAATGGTAGCATATTTATCAGCAAAGAACAAAAAGCTGTTGATAGTTATGGAACAGTCTTCAGAAAAGTGTTACACAAGTTTAGAGATTATGGGAAACTTGAACATATTGACCATGATTTTAAAAGTAAGCTATTCGAAAGTTTTTTAAAAGAAAGTATCAGTAAAAAGGAATGGGGACAGTTTTTTACTCCGATTAAAGTTGTTTGTGCTATCAATGAAATGGCAGAAGGTGAGTTAAAAGAAGGGATGACTATTTGCGATCCAGCATGCGGAGTGGGTAAATTTCCGTTAGAATTTATAAAAGATAATCTTGATAAGCTTTTTAAAGTTGAAAACAATAAAATAATACAAAAAGTTAAAATAGTTGGTTTTGATAAAGGTTTTGACAAAGATGAACAAAAAACCATCATTTTAGCAAAAGCCAATATGCTTATTTATTTTTGTGAACTTATAAAGGGCAATATTGGACTAACTAAAGAATTTGCTAAAATATTTAATGATAGTTTCATTTTAAAAACAAACTCAATACTTGGTACGCTTTCTGAAACAGAAGAAGAGAAATATGATTTAATTTTAACAAATCCCCCTTATGTAACAAGTGGAAGTAGTAATTTAAAAAAAGAAATATCTAAGAGTCTTACTTTAAAAAACCACTATAAAATCAATGCCATGGGTATTGAAGGGCTTTTTATGGAGTGGATCATTAAAGCTCTAAAAAAAGGTGGCAAGGCTTTTATAGTTGTACCTGACGGTATCTTTAATAGACAGAATGATAAAAATTTAAGGCAATATATTTTAGATAGTTGTTATATTGACGCAATTGTTTCTTTGCCATTAAAGACATTTTTTACAACACAAAAAAAGACCTATATTTTAGCAATTACAAAAAAATCTGATATTTCTGATATTCAAACTGATCCTGTATTCACTTATTTAGTCAGTGAAATAGGTGAAAGTAGGGATGTAAATAGATTTGATATCGAGCAAGACGACTTAAAAGAAGCGGTAAATTTGTATAATGCTTTTAAGGGCAATAAGAAGTATTTTGCAACTCTTAATCATGATAGGAGGTGTAAGATAGTTTCGATAAATGAATTTGACAGTGATAAAAACTGGTCTGTAGAAAGATGGTGGAGTAAAGAAGAAAAAATTGAATTAGGTATTGAAAAAATAGACCAATTAGTCTCAATTAGTGAGTTTAGTGATATAATTAGCGATTTAGCAACGAGCTGTAATGAGTTTACTACATCTTTGCAAGATATTGGATTTCATAAAATTAATGACGAAATTAAATATTGCCAAAATGTAAAAATAGAGGATATTTTTAATATAAAAAAAGGAATAGCAAAATACACTAAGACCTATATAAAGGAACATAAAGGTTTGTATCCTGTCTACTCAGCAAACACACAACAAGATGGTGTTTTAGGTTATATAAATCATTTTGATCATGATGTTGAATCTATCCAGATTACTACCAATGGATATGCTGGCACAGTTTTTTATAGGTCAAAACATAAATTTAGCATAAATGGAGATGCAAGATTATATATCCCAAAATGTGATAATCTTGATTGTTTATATCTATCGTTTGAATTACAAAAAGTATTAGATAAAAATAACTTTAACTGGGAATACAAGCCAACCATAGAAAGAACAAGAAATATTGAAATCAAAATCCCAATTACTGCAACAGGTGAATTTGATTTACCAAAACAAAAGGAGATAGCAGAGAAATATCGCAAAATCACCGAAATAAAGAATAATATAACAAGAAAACTTGAAAGAATAGAAAATATAAAAGTTGATATTGGTTTATAATCTTGATTTGACATTAGACTTGCTACATAAGTCAATCTAGTTGGTGATTTTGTCTTCGAAACTCGCCTCCGCTCCTCACGTACATCTTTGTACGCTGCGGCGCTCGGCTTCGTTTCTCCTAAAAATCCCTCAACTATCTTTGATTTATGCAGCAAGTCTATTCAAATGGTTTGAACAATTGGAACGAAAAACAAGGGATGGAAAAATGTAAGAAGTACAACTAGTCACGTTTATCCGCACAAATATTTTGTGCGGAGCAGCCAATAGTATGCCAATTCAAGAGAGCAAGGGATTGCTAAGAGCTAGCACCAACATCCATCCCTACTGTAGTGTTAAATCCACCATCAACATAATGCATTTCACCAGTAACTCCGGATGATAAGTTACTCAGCAAGTATAAAGCAGCTCCTGCCACATCACTAGAAGAAATATTTCTGCGTAATGGTGACGTAGCCTCATGGGAAGCTAACATAGTTTTGAAATCACTAATACCACTAGAGGCTAGAGTTTTTATAGGACCAGCCGATATAGCATTTACTCGGATATTATTTGATCCCATATCAGTTGCAAGATATTTTACACTACATTCTAATGCAGCTTTAGCAGGTCCCATCACATTATAATTACGGACTACCTTTTGGGAACCATAATAAGTCAGAGTAAGGATACTACCGCCATCTTTCATCAAAGGTTCTGCCCGTTTTGCCATAGCAGTTAGAGAATAACATGATATATTCATGCTATTAAGAAAATTAGGTAGTGTAGTATCTATATATCTACCTTTTAATTCATTTCGGTCAGAAAAAGCGATAGAATGAACCAAGAAATCAAGTTTACCCCATTTTTGTTCAATAATCTTAAACAAATTATCAAGTGACTCTTCACTCGTTACATCACATGGAACAACAAAATTACAACCAATTTCTTCAGCAAGAGGTCGAACGCGTTTTTCAAGCATTTCTCCTTGGTAGGTAAGAGCTAAGTCTGCCCCATGTTCTTTGACCATTTGGGCAATAGCCCAAGATATTGATAAATTATTAGCGACGCCTGTAATTAATCCTTTCTTACCATCAAGTAAACCCACAATTTGCATATATTCTCCATACTTAGTAATTAGACCTTGCTCAAACAATAGCATTATGTATATTTTTGTAAATAACTTTTAAAATATAGCTAACCCAAGTAGTTTCTTGATATTGTTATAAGTTCCTAAATTCATGTATGGAACTACCCAAAAATGCAAGAAAAAAATAATATTGCTTTTAACATATGGTTTAACAAATTGCAGTGCCATAAACTTGACATCATGACCAAATTTTGCTATCTCTCTAGGATGCTATCGGAGATAACTAATTTATTGTATTCAAGTAAAAAAATAGGTGTTTATTCGTGGTGTTTGCTTGGCAAAATTTTTGCATATCTTGACTATATCCTATTATTGGTTTAATAATGCAGGTGATTTTTTATTATTTGTTAGCGACTAATTTCATGGAGATATATCAGCTTGCAATGATGGCTGTAAATTTGGTGTAATGTTAATTAGGTTAGCTATAAGGAGTCATATGTTAAAGATTTCAGCTTTTATTATCACAAAAAATGAAGCCGCTAGAGTGACAAGAGCTATCAACAGTGTTAAGGACATTGTGGGAGAGATTATTGTTGTTGATAGTGGTAGCACTGATGATACAGTACAAATTGTCAGAGATTTAGGGAGCAAAGTAATTTTTAATGAATGGAGTGGTTATGTTAAACAAAAAACTTTTGGTGAGAATTTGTGTCAGAATGATTGGATATTAAATATTGACGCTGATGAAGAATTGTCAAAAGAATTACAGGATGAAATAGAATTTATATTCGCTTCAAATATTCAAGATAATTATTTAGCTTATCGTACTAAAAATGTTATATTGCACCGTAACGATCATAAAGTTCGTCGTTTTGCTCCTTATCATAAATTTATCAGATTATATAATCGTAAATATAGTAGTTTTTCTAATAATAATAGTACTACTACTCATGATTCGGTGTTATTTAATCCAGATATTAACTCACAAGGTAAAATCTATGATTTAAATGGTATAATTTATCATAGAACTGGCATGTCAATTGAGCAATTAGTAGCTAAAGCAAATTTTTATTCTTCTGAGCAAGCAGAAGATTTAGTCAAACTAGGTAGGAATCCATCAAGAATAAGGATTGCTACAGAAACTATTTCTTATTTTCTAAAATCATTCTTTATAAGACGGTATTGGGTATTTGGTTTTGATGGTTTTGTTGACTCTATGATTCTTGCTTTTGCACGGTTTATAAGACTTGCTAAAGCAAGAGAGATGTTAAATAATAAAAAACATGCTAAAAACCAAGAAAACATATAATTCTTAAAATAGGTGAGATGATTCCCTTTGTACAGACAAAAATTTAGATAATTTGAGATATAAAGTAAAACCTATTGTATTAGGTAATATGATAAAAATAAGAGGAAAATATCAACAAGCCCATATAGTGAAGATTTAAGAAAAAAGTAATAAATTATATAGAGAAATTTAACTAAGGTGGTCTCCTTTTGTCTAGACACTGTTAACAAATCTTATTTGATTGATGAATTAATGGATTTTTTAGCGAAAATTAATAAGATTTTTGCCGGAATAGTATACCTATTTCAAAAAAATCTTATAATTTGCAGCAAAAAAGACTTTATTCACCAATTAAATAAGCTTTGTTAACAGTGTCTAGACAAAAGAGAACACCTTAGAGGTCTAATAAAAAATGTAAGTACTATTATGGCAAATACCTCGCAAGTATTTGCAGAACTAATTCTTCAAAGCATTCGAGTATACTCATTATTTCCCAAATATTTTACCATAGATACATATCTTTGTTAACAGCAATATTCAATGTTAAAAAATATGGTACATGATCAGAAGGTTGAAGCCACCCCCTAGCCTCCGATAATGAGTTAACTGATAACATCTTATCTTGTAAGTTACAACTAGTCCAGATATGATCTAATCTACGTCCCCGATTAGATTTTTGCCAATCTACATTTCTATAACTCCACCAAGTATAAAATTTCTTGTCATATGGTATGAAATAGCGGCTACTATCAATAAAACCTAAGGAGTTTTGTAACTCCAACAAGGTTGAACGCTCTATGTCTGTATGGCTAACAACATTACGCAATTGACGACTAGACCATACATCATGTTCATGTGGCGCAATATTTAGATCTCCCATTATGATAATCTTACTATCTTTACTACGATTAGTGGTCAACCATTGTTGTGCTAATTTTAAGTATGCCAATTTATGTTTAAATTTTTCATTGATATTCGCATCAGCTATGTCTCCACCAGCAGGTACATAAAAATTATGTATCTCAATACCCAGAACTTCAATGGCTAGATGCCTTTTATCACCATTATATAACTCAAGGGAGAACATATTAGTAACAGGAAATTTCGATAAAATTGCTACTCCATTATAAGATTTTTGTCCTGAATAATATATATGCTGATAACCCATATCATTAATGGCTTGATTAGGAAATAACTCATTAACTGTTTTGGTCTCTTGCAGCGATATAATATCAGGTCGATGTTCCTCTATTAATCTTTTAAGCAAACTAAGTCGCAAACGTATGGAATTAATATTCCAAGTTACTATTTTCATTTATTAAATTGCTCCTCCTTCTAACACTTAAAAAATTATTTTTTTTTAATTTATGCTTAGTGCTAGTCACATTTTATTCTATAGTGATATTGTTTTCAGATTTAGCACTATTAGGATAAAACCAAATAAAGAGTACCCCTAATAATAAAGAGAGGTTTAGTAATAAGTTCCATTCTGTCATGGACATGCCAAATAATTTAACAGTTGCTTTGGCACAAGTCGTGATTGGTTGACTATAAAATATTCCTTTAACATCGTGGATGGATAAATGTTTTGGAATATGGATTAAAGTTGAGCAAAGAGTACTTGGCTCAACTATTCCTCTTTCCACGGCACTATGATAGCCTGCTAATATGCAAGCACCTAATAAGTTTAGAACAATAAAAAATAAAGTATATTTGCTTATTTTTTTAATAATTAGTGCTACAATTGAAATCTTGATGATAAATAAATATGGGAATCTTTGATAAATACATAAAGGACAAGGTAAAAAATGTAATATATATTCAACAAAATAAGCTAAAGATAAGGCAAAGAGGCATATACAAATTAGGGCTATATGTAAAACTCTAAAGCTGTCTTTACGAATAAAATGGATAATAGAAGGGATGGTCATGGGTAAACGCTAATTTTTAAGTTGCTATTGTCTAAGAATATTATAAAAAACTCAAGAGATAAATTTATAAATTTACAGAAACCACGTATATTATATACTGCTCGTAAATGAAGAGTTGGTAGACGAAGGGTCAACTTCAAGAAGAGCTAGGAGTGTCAAAGTCGAGCAGCGGAGCGTACATTAGTACGTGAGCAGCGGAGATCTTTGGTCGCGGGAACGCCAATTCTTGAAGTTCTACCTGAGTATACTCAATATGCGAAATCAAACTATATGGAAATGGATATTATAGATGTCAGAATTAGAAATTTTAGAAGATGCTGTTAAGTCAAACGCTTGGACTTTTTTAGAAGCAAAAAAAATATTAGATCAGCTGGGTGGAAAAACTCCTGATAAAGGTTATGTATTATTTGAAACAGGCTATGGACCATCAGGATTACCGCATATAGGTACATTTGCAGAAGTTGCTAGATCTATAATGGTACAAGAAGCATTTAAGCAACTATCGAATATTCCAACTAAGATGTTTTGTTTTTCTGATGATATGGATGGTCTGCGTAAAGTTCCAAGTAATATCCCCAATCCTGATATGATAGCACCGCATATTGGCAGACCCTTGACATCTGTGCCAGATCCTTTTGGTGAATGTGAAAGTTATGGACACTACATGAATGCTAAACTTCGTTCATTTTTGGATAGGTTTGGCTTTAAATATCAATTTGTTAGTAGTACAGAATGTTATAAATCCGGTTTATTTGATCAGATGATGCTGAAAGTCATAGACAAATATGATGAAATAATGGCTCTAATGTTACCAACCTTTCGAGCAGAAAGAAAAGCAACCTATTCACCTTTCATGCCTATTTGTCCAAAAACTGGCATTGTTCTACAAGTACCTATTATCAAAACTGATCGTTTAAACGGTACTATTAGCTATCAAGACGAGGAAGGAAGATTGGTTGAAGTTCCTGTGACAAAGGGGCATTGTAAACTACAATGGAAGCCTGATTTTGCTATGCGTTGGGCTGCATTACAAGTTGATTATGAAATGTATGGCAAGGAACATATGAATAATGCCAGGTTATATTGTGAGATTTGTCGAATTTTAGATGGAGTCGAACCAGTACAATTTTTTTATGAATTATTTCTTAATGAAGATGGAGAGAAAATTTCTAAATCTACAGGCAATGGTATCACGGTTGATCAATGGTTACAATACGCCCCTATGGAAAGTATGGCACTATTTATCTATCAGAATCCAACAAGAGCCAAACGCTTACATTTTGATGTAATACCTAAAAATGTTGATGAATATATTACATTTAATAAAAAATATCACTTAGAAACAGATCAAGTAAAGCGTTTTGCCAATCCAGTACACCATATTCATCATGGGAATGTGCCTATTATTGAAACTTTTGGCATTAGTTTTAGCTTATTGCTTAACCTAGCATCGGTTTGTAATCCCGAAGATAAATCGGTACTTTGGGGGTTCATCAGTAAATATGCTCCAGAGGCGACGAAGCAAAATGCTCCGTATCTTGATCATTTAACAAATTTTGCCATTGATTATTATAATGACTTTATTAAAGCGAATAAGCGTTATTTAACCCCTAATGCTCAGCAGAGAATTATCTTACAAGAAATCAGCACTATGTTATCTGCTTTACCAGTAGATATTACTTCCGAACAAATTCAAGAGAGGATTTATGATATAGGTAATAATCATGGCTATAGTAATTTACGGGATTATTTTAAAGAATTATATCAAATATTACTTGGGCAAACTGAAGGGCCAAGGCTTGGATCCTTTATTAAACTTTTTGGTATTAAGAACACTATAAATTTGATTGATGAAAAAAATAAGACTTGACCAGCATTTAGTAGAATGCCAATTAGTTGACGATATTAACGTAGCACGAAGCCTAATAATACAAGGCAAAGTATATGTTAATCGGCAGAAGAATACTAAACCGGGTACTGGAATATCAATTGATACTCGTGATATTATTATAAAACGCCCGATACATGACTATGTATCACGAGGGGCGTTAAAGTTAATTGCTGCTCTAGACCATTTCAATATTGACCCACAAGGGCTAGTCTGTCTAGATATAGGCTCTAGTACTGGTGGTTTTACTGAGGTGTTGCTCCGTAGGAATGCTGAAAAGATTTTTGCAGTAGATGTAGGATATGGTGAACTACATCATAAGCTACGTAATAATCCTAGAATTTCAGTAATTGAAAGAACTAATGCCCGGTATTTAACAATTGAGCAAATTAGTTTACCACCAGACTTGATTGTTTGCGATGCTAGTTTCATTAGCCTTACCACCATATTACCCACTGCATTTAGCTTGGCAAAAGATAATTGTAGTTTAGTTGCTCTAATTAAGCCCCAATTTGAAGTGGCAAAGAATGAGGTGGGGAAGGGTGGTATTGTCAGAAGCCAATTCTTACACCAAAGAGTATGTGACAAAATTCAACAATGGCTAGAAGCAAATTATCATTTTAACATATTTGGGATAATACCCAGCCCTATCCTAGGAGCAAAAGGTAACCAAGAATTCCTAATTTATGCTATCCGTTCTAGGGGGATGGCTTGAATTACAATAGCAACAACAGATACAAGGGTAAGGAGTAAATGAAATTATCAATTAACTCCTAATTCCCATCAAATTTACTAGCTAATAGATGCAAAATGCTATTCAGGTTAGTACTACAGTGGTAGATTGAATAAATTATAGGAAATTTGAGTGTTTTATTTACAATTTGTTGCTAAAATTTAGGTATAAATATACAGCTGTATCATAGTTTTGGTCATGATAATTTCTAGTTTTTAGAATCTACCACTGTAGTATTAGTTATACTGTTGATCGATTTTTCTGTCACCTAATTCCATATGTTTAACTATACAATGATCAAAAACTGATTATTTTGTAATAAATATTTTAAAACAAGTTCATCTCAACTGAGTAGAGTATTAATTATGCAAGGTACAAATACTAATGATTTACGTAATATCATAAGTACTATTAGTACAAAACTACATAAAAATGATATAGCATCTGAAATACATTACAGATTAAAAGACCCTTGTTCTGCTTTAAAGAAGGTATTAAGAAAAACTATTGCTTTGAAAGAATTAACAGACCTAATTGCTTTTAGAATTATAGTTGATAAAAAAGAAGACTGTTATAAAGTATTGGATATTATTTACAATATCTATTCTGTTAATGTAGAAAAGTCTAAAAACTATATTGCTAATCCTAAGGATAATGGATACCGTTCCTTACATGTCATAGTTGTAGTTGGTATCTATGAACGTAATGTAGAAATACAAATACGGAGTAGGAAGATGCATAATACAGCAGAATCTGGCACAGCAAGTCATGATGAATATAAAAAGATGCAGGAAGCAAAGCTAAGAAAGTTACTCTCTAATGGGGGGCTTAATACAGCTGACATTAATACTGAGATCAATAATGCCTATAATATTTTTAGCCGGTTTAATTGGACTATATCAGAACTCATTGCTTATGAACAGGCAATTGAGAGTCTTTGTCATAACTTGCATAATGTACAACTTAGTAAAGTTATAAAGTAACTCGTCTTGCTGTCCAAAATCTAAAAATTAAGAATTTTAGACGCATTTTCTCAAGACTTGATAAAACGGCTTCTGTTGTTTTATCTTTTTTGCATTTTGCAGGAACTCTTATTTGGACTCAATAGAGACTTTCACACAGCCTAAACCTATTATTTTACTTATGATATAATTTCCTTCGCCTTATTGTGCAAGGCTGCTGTTCTCAGCACCTTCTGCAATTTGTTCAAAGCAAACCTTGTAAGAGGATACTTATTCTGTAATAGATATCATACATCAAGCCTTATGCCAAGCGTTACATTATGCCCTTTATATGGCAATGACTTAACATGATCTTTTATCTTTTTGCTGCTACCAAGATCTTTCCAGCTATAAGCTACCTCAACTTTTACTATAGGGGCTAACTTGGCAGCTGCTCCAACAGTAAGGTGATAAACTAGATTATTTTTTTATTAGTGGAAGTTGAAGTACCAAGTTTACTATTAGTAGTAATTTTATTTTTCAGTTGACCAATTCCAGCCCCAGCTCCAATAAAAAATTCACAAATACTTATATCAAAAACATCGACATAACCACTAAGCACTAAAGTAGTAATTTGGGGCTTAATTTTTGAGTCTGTACCGGCAAAAGAATGCTTCGATTGCTGATTAGCAAAGAAATTAAGCATAAGATCAGCTCTAACATTATTTAGAACATAATAACCGACACCTCCGCCAACAATAGTAGCGATATTCTGCTTTAATTTTTTATCATGTAACTTAATATTATTTATTTTACTTGCCCCAACTTCAGCTTTTAAATAAAATTGATTGTCAATAGCCCAAGAAGAATCAGAAAATAAAAGTGAAATGCTGATGATCGTTAGTAATAATAAATTTCTCATGGTTCTATTTTTTTATTTAAAGTTTACTATAAATTAGACTTATTAGCCAGCTTATTTTGTTAAACAACCAAGCAAATAACAAAAAAAGGGAGCTAATAAATCTCCCCTTCTTTTGTATAATAAAAATAATGAATCGATAAACTATTGATTATTAGATATCAAACCTTATACCAGCAATTAAATTATGACCTTTGTAGGAGGTTTTGCTGCTTGTCCCACTATACACGTCTATGTCCTTGAACTTGATGATTGTATGTACCAGGCTTTGTATCTCCATAATCTCTCCAGCTATAGGTAATATCTAGTTTTATTCTATCAGCCAAATCAAGAGAAACACCAGCTGTCAACTGATAAGCAAAATTATTAGCATTCTTAGAGGATTCAGAAACTGTTCCTGATACTTTCTCGTCTTCAACTTCAATAGTAACAGTACCAGTAGATTTTTCTTTTACTTTGGCCATACCAATACCGGCTCCAACAAATAATTTAACAATACCTGCGTCACACAAATTAACATAACCACTGAGTAATAATGATTTCACATTTCCTTTTGTTTTACCTTTCCCAGACATTTTAAATTCAAATACTTTAATATCCTCAAAAAAAGATCCCTTAAATTCTGGATTAACAAGAGAATCAAGTGTCAGTTCTGCTCTAAAATTATCCATTAGATAATAACCAACACCAACACCAAAAATACCATTAATATTGGATTTTATTTTTGTATTATAATATTCGAATTGTTCTATATTCAACTTAGTTGCACCCCCTTCGAGCTTAACATAAAAATGTCCTACTTCGGCAAATGATGTGGTAGAAGTCAAAATAACAGTACTTGTGGTAGCAATTAATAATAATTTTTTCATATGCTTGCTCCTAAATTATAAGTAAAGAAAATTTAACAGGTTTTCAATTAAATTCTAACAAATTTTTAGTTTTTTACACAAGATTTAATTACATATTAACTATATTTTTTTGTCAAAGACTGAAAAAAATACAAAAAAAGGGGGCTAAAAAGCCCCCTTCTATATAGAAAAAATAATGAACATATCAATTAGTATTTATCTATAGCAAAATAGCGTCATTGCAAGAAGCCACTTTAGTGGCAACGAAACAATCCTAGTTTTTGTGTCATCCCTGCGGTCGCAGGAGCATAGAGATTCCCGCCTACGCGGGAATGACAACTTACAATTGTTCCATAGCTTCCTTGCTAATAGTTAGTCAGATAGTTATATAACTATTGATTAGAGATCGAATCTTATGCCAGCCATTAAATTATGCCCTCTGATGGCGGTTTTAGGTGTTTCTTTCTTCTTTTTCTTGTTCTCTTCACCCTTCACATCACCTGTTTCTCCATAATCTCTCCAACTATAAGCAAGATCTAGGTTCATGTTATCAGCCAAATTAAAAGAAGCACCAACACTTAATTGATAAGCAAAATTATTAGCAGTCTCAAAAGAGTCAGAATCTCCATTTGCTTTCCCCCCCCCGTTAGGAGTTACAGTCCAAGTAATCTTCTGCTGCACTTGAGCCATACCAATACCAGCTCCGGCAAAGATTTTAACTACACCTGCATCATATAAATCAACATAACCACTGAGTAATAATGATCTAATGCTTTCTTTAGCTTTAGCGTTCACAGATACATTGTTAATGGTCTTAGAGCATTTAAATTCTGGATTGGTGAGGAAGTCAAGTGTCAGCTCTGTTCTAACATTATCCATGATATAATAACCAGCCCCAACACCAACAATAGCAGAAGTAGTGGATTTAAACTTTTCACTAACACTCTTATCATTATCATCCTTAAATTTCAGTGCATTCAACCTAATTGCACCGCCTTCAGCTTTAAGATAAAACCCACCTGTTTCAGCAAATGATGCAGCGGAAGTTAAAAGAGCCGTACTGGTAGCGGCAATTAATAATAATTTTTTCATATAATATTTCTCCTTAAAATTAATAAACAAGAGTCCCTTTACAGGCTCTCAAAATAAACACCAGTGAAACACAAATAATTTTCAAATTCCACTTAGGTCACCTGACCTTAGGTATATAGCATAATATTTTCTTTCAGCCTACTTAAAAAATTATTATTAAGTATTGGGTAATAGTATTTTGGGGTAATTTGTGACAAGAAAGGCACAATTAATCTTTCTTGCTACTCGTAAAGCCCCTTCATCCAAGGTTTGCAAAGAATTGGTTTTAGTTCTTAGCATTTTTGATACACGAACTATACAACTCACTTAATAAGGTCGCAAACTCAATTTGTTCAAAACCTTTCTTAGGGATAATTATCATTGCCCAAATATTTTGTTTAAATTGTGGCACTTGGCTTAGAAGCCTAACTAAATGTCTGATACGTCTTTTAATTTTATTACGAATAACAGCATTTCCTAACTTCCTTCCGACTTTCATGCCCAAAAGCACTATATTTGATGAATTATCTAGAATTTCACTAGATTTTTTACATAACTGTATTTGATGAAGCTTAGTAAAGTTTTTAGCTATTATGCTAATATAATAAGGGCTATGGAACTTTTTGCCTAACTTATTAACTAAGTCAAATTCTTTTTGGCTTTTTAGGGATAAAATAAGCACTGACTACGCTGATAACTTTCTTCTGCCTTTTGCTCGACGTTTCCTTAAAATCTCTCTACCACCTACAGTTGCCATTCTTGCCTTAAACCCATGCCTTCTTTTTCTTACTAAATTGCTAGGTTGAAATGTACGCTTCATAAATTCACATCCAATACGAAATAACAGTTCTCTTTATAATCAGATAATATCAAACTGTCAACTTAAATATATTCTTATTATACTCATGGTAATTTAAAAATTACAACTAATGATATAAAATGCTAGTTTGTAGAAACAAATAGCCGTTATCACGAGTCATGATAGTGGAGTGACAATCCTAATAAACAGCTTGCTGAAGTAACGTTAATCAGGTTAGCTGTATTTACCCAAAGCTTCCTCAAGTAATTTTTCTTGCTGCTTATTATGTATGCTAAGTGAACCAACTGCAGGTGAAGCAGATTCATTCCTACCAACATATTTAAATTGATTATTAATTGACATATCTTTTAGGCTTTCATTTAAGTGGTCTTTAATAAAATTCCATGCCCCCATATTTTTAGGTTCTTCTTGACACCAAATAAACTCCTTAGCTTTATTATATTTACCTAATATTTTAATGACAACATCTTTTTCAAACGGATATAATTGTTCCAGTCTAATAATTACTATATCTGAAATATTTTTTTCTCCTCTCTTTTCTAATAAATCGTAATAGACTTTACCACTACATAATATGACTCGTGTTACTTCTTTGGCATTTATTGCGTTATTAATCTCATCTAGCACAGGTAGAAAGCTTGTATGCTCATCAATATGAGATAGAGGTGATACAACCATCTTATGTCTTAATAAAGATTTTGGTGACATTACTATTAGTGGTTTACGAATATTACTGTATATTTGACGACGTAATAAATGAAAGAATGAGGCTGGTGTCGTGGGATAGGTAACTTGAATATTATCTTCAGCAGCAAGTTGTAGAAATCTCTCAAATCTTGCGGAACTATGTTCTGGACCCTGCCCTTCCAATCCATGTGGTAATAGCACTACTATACCACTCATCCTGAGCCATTTATGTTCACTGCTGGAAATGAATTGGTCAAAAATTATTTGAGCTCCGTTAGCAAAATCACCAAACTGAGCTTCCCAAATTACTAAATTTTTTGGATTAACTAATGAATAGCCATATTCAAAACCTAAAACTGCATACTCAGATAAATTACTGTTAGCAATTTCAAAACTTGCTTGGCTTTGCGATAAATTATTTAATGGTATATAAGTTCTATCATCCACTTGACTATATAACACTGCATGCCGGTGAGAGAAAGTGCCGCGTTCACAATCTTGACCAGTAAAACGTATTCTGATACCTGAGTTTAATAAGCTGGCAAAGGCTAGTTGCTCTGCCGTTGCCCAGTCGATAGGTTTATCTTGCTTCAAGGTATTTTCTCTTAATCCAAATAATTTCATAAGTTTGGGATTTGCAGGAAAATCTTTTGGTATTTGACAAAGCTTTATACCAAGCTTTTTTAAAGTATTCTTACTAACACCAGTAGAGACTATTTCAGCATTTGACCTAGTATAACCAGACCATAACCCCTCTAAACACTGAGCTTGCGGTTGGTAACTTTTGGCAAGTTCATACTCTTGGTCTAATTTTAGTTTAAACTGTTCTTTTAAAGCAGGAAAATGATTTTGGTCAATTATCCCATCTGCTATTAATTCATTTGCAAAAATCGTTGCTGGGGATTGTTTATTTTTTATTACATTATACATAGCACCTTGAGTATACATAGGTTCATCACCTTCATTATGACCGTATTTACGATAACATATGAGCTCAACGACTATATCTCTAGCAAATTTATGTCGGTAATTCACTGCTATATTAGTAGCTTTTAGTACTGCTTGAATATTATCGCCATTTACATGTAAAATTGGGCTGTTAATTATCTTAGCAAATTCGGTGGAATATCTAGTGGGTCTAGTATTCCAACTATTGGTTGTAAAGCCAAGCTGATTATTAATAACTAGGTGAATAGTGCCGCCAATATGATAAGCCTTTAAGTTTGACATAAATAAACTTTCAGCTACTACACCTTGACCACAAAAAGCCGTATCACCATGAACTAAAATACTCATTACTTTCTTGCGGTTAATATCTTGAATACTGTCCTGTTTCGCTCGTACTTTACCAGCTACCACTGAATTTACTGCTTCCAAATGCGATGGATTATCTGCCATAGAGAGGTGAACCTTAGATTGTCCTCTTATTCGATCTGATGAATAGCCAATATGATACTTCACATCACTTGAGATACCTAAATCATCCGGCAAGATACTTCCTGTCATAAATCCAGACAAAATAGCTTTATAAGGTTTAGTCATTACCTTAGTCAAGGTACTAATCCTTCCTCGATGTGCCATACCTATTACAACATCTTCTATTCCATGAACAATAGACATATCTACGGCTTTATCTATAGCTACTACAGCCGCCTCTCCTCCCTCTACTGAGAAACGCTTTGCCCCAGGAAATTTTATGTGTAGATATTGTTCAAATCCTTCAATTTCCACTAAATCTTTTAGTATGTCCTTCTTATCTTGTTCCGATATGTTAAAAGCTTGAGCGTTACTTTCCATTTGTTCAAAAAGCCAAGTTCTTTCATCTTCGTTTGTCAGATGATCAAACTCTATAGCAACATCTTTAGCATAAGTTTGATCGAGCAAATTAACCAATTCACCAACTGTGCATGCTTTTATTGCAAAAAATTCATCATCAATTTCTATAATATTATTCAACTGATCTTTGGTAAAACCAAAATCTTCCACATTAAGTTTCAGCTGACTTTTTGTTTTAAGAACTTCAAGATTCAATGGATCTAATTTTACTAAATAATGTCCACACTTACGGTAGCTGGCAATCATTGCTTTTGCTCGAAGTTTGTTAGTGGCAGCAGAAATATCCGTACTGAACGGCGAGAACCTTTCACGAGGTGAAGTAATAACATGAGCAGTGCTTTTATTAACCTGGTGGCTATTATTATTTTCAATATTTTGGAAATAATTTTGCCAACTTTTATCAACTGCTGTATGATCTGATAAATATAGCTGATATAATTCTTCTATAAAGACAGCATTGCTACCAAATAAAAAGCTGGTTTGTTTAAAATTTTTATCCATAATTCCTTTTCTTGATTGTACTAGCCCAACTGATATTACGCCTAATTCACAAATGTCTATTAGCCACAACTGTCGAAAGTTAGAAGAGGAAGCTGTTTTAGGCAAGGAAATGTCATTGCGAGGAGGCATAAGCCGACGAAGCAATCCATTTTCAATCACTTTTATGGATTGCTTCGTCGACCTACGGTCTCCTCGCAATGACGTTGCCCTTCTAAAACCCCTTCCTTTTCTAACTTTCGACAGCTGTGGTAGCTCCCCACAATGACATTTGTAAATTTTGCATAATGCCAATTGGGTTAACAAACGTTTCTCGTTGAAATTCGCTGTATCCTTTTGCTCATAGTAGAATCACCAAACTTTAAATCGTCAATTGATGATTGCCTAAGTGCATGTACTAATAACATATTATTTGATATGTCAAGTGTTACAGTTCCTGGCGTAAGGGTAATAGAATTACCATATATTACAAGACTGACCTCATTTTTTTGTTCCGAATCAACCCACTCAAAGACTGGTTGTAAATTAAGATTCTTACGCCATATAATCTTCATTACTGCTAAGCTAGATAGCAGTATTTCTTTAATTAGCCAAATAAAATATAGTATAGAATAATAATTGCAATAGACCTTACTTGGAATTAAATTGAGCTTTATCGAAAAAAGATAAGCTATACCGACAATAATCGAGGAAGTCAACAACGCAAAAATATCAGTAGGTAATCCTGTTAGACCAAACAATATCAATAACAACATAATTAAAGTAAAGATTTTAGTGTGCATCATATCCTCCCCCCCCTTTAACAATCGATGTAAATGGTAAGAAGATCATTACCATAAAAAACAACACACTTATAATACCAAATATGCTGTTTATCGCAATGACAAATGCTTCCTTATTTACATTAGTGGCTAACAAAAAATACGAGACCTTCTCCGGATCGATCACTCTACCATCTAATAATTGTCCCACAAACTGTAACTTCATTAGAGCAGAAGGTGAAGTGGATGAAATATTTTCATTTAGATATTGACTAAAAATCTTAGTTTTATCCGTAAGAAGAGTGCTAATAACTGCAATACCAACAGCTCCTCCAAGGTTACGAGTAAGATTATACAACCCACTAGCATTCCCTATCTTATCTTTACTCATATTGCCTAAAGCAATATTATTAGTAGGTAAAAAACAAAACATCATAGCTAATCCTCTAATAAATTGCGGTAAGAAAAACTCAACAAATTTAGCATCGGCTGTTAGAAAACTATTTAAGTAGCATCCTAAACTAAACATAGCAAGACCAATAGCCAGCATAATCCTTAAATCTACTCCAGAACCAAGCATCTTCCCAGCAAGTGGAGCCGACAGAAATTGCCCTACACCCGTAACCATCATAGTAAAACCGATTTGTACAGTATTAAAACCAGCTATTATAAATAGAAATAAAGGTAATAAATAGACTGCACCGTAGAGTCCTATACCTATAACAAAAGAATAAACACAACCAAAAGTAAAATTTTTGTCAACAAAAAGTGTTAAATCTAAGATTGGATTAATAAATGTTAGTTCTCTAATAACTAACGTAATGAACCCAACAACAGTCAGGATGATAAGGAATAATATCAAACTATTTTCTGTCCAACCTTTTTTATTTCCTTCTTCTAAAACATATTGCAAAGAAGCAAGAGTAATAGTCAGTAAAATAATACCAAGAAAATCAAAATTCTTAAGTAAGCCGTAATTAGGTTGATCAAAATCAGCATATAAATATACGATCACACAAACAAAAATGCCAGGTATTACATTGAGTAAAAACATAAAATGCCAAGATAAGCCTTCAGTAATGTAGCCCCCAAGTGTTGGACCAAGTGTTGGGGCTATCGTCACGACTAATCCTACTACCACAGTAACTGCTGGACGTTTCGCAACAGGAAAAATTATAAATATTGTACTAAAAACTGTTGGTATCATTGCCCCACCAAAAAATCCTTGTAAAGCTCTAAAAATAATCATTGTTTCTATGTTGACTGCCAACGAACATAGGATACTCATAATTGTAAAGCCCAAAGCGGCAATAAAATAAGAAATTCTAGTAGAAAGAAGTCTAGCGGTAAAACCAGTTATTGGTATTATAATCACTTCTGCTATAAGATATGACGTTTGAACCCAAGATAATTCATCGCTAGAAGCAGAAAGACCCGCTGCAATGACTTCTAAGAAACTGCTAAAAAGTATTTTAGCAAGGTTCTATTGTAACCAGCTCAAAACCTAGCTTTACCGCTTGTTTTCTTAAATTTTCTATCATTTTTTCCTGATATTGCTTTTCATATGCTTCAATTCCTTGCTCTACATAATCCTGACCGTATTTTAGTAACCGATAAAATAAACATGCTAATTTTCTTGCAGTAGCAGTAATGGCTTTTGGTGACCCAATCTTGTTTTTCATCCGTCTATAATAACCAGCTAGTGCCGATTTCCCTTTCCCTAAACTCAAAGCAGACATTCGAAGTGCTATGCTTGCTTTATTAATTACTTTCTTGGTTCTTGTTTTAAAAACTTTTCCACCAGTAATTTGATTATTAGGGCTAAGACCAAGCCATGAAGTAAAATGCTTTTCTGTCTTCCATTTACTCATATCTAAACCTACTTCCGCTATCATTGTTTGCACGGTTAATACATCAAATCCTGGTATTTTGCTAAAATCTATCCCTGATACATTATATAAAGATTGTCTCAAATCAAATGTTTTAGGGGCATTTTTGCTTACTTTACGCTTTTTATCATTTCCCTCTAAAATAGCATCGCCATTATATTTATCAAATTCCTCGTAACATTCTTTGATTGATTTATCACATTCTTCTATTTTAGTGAGATAGAATTCATATAACTCTAACTCTTGCTTTAGGATAGCAAGCTGTTCTTTTCTATAATCTCCCTCTAATGCCTTAATGATAGTTTCACTGTTGCTCTTAATACGATAATCTTTAAATTCAGCTAACTTTTTAGCGTCTCTTTCTCCAACTATAATAGCTTTAATTATCTTCATTCCACTAATACCAGTGATGTCACTAATTACATGATGTAATTGGATATTCATTTCATTAAGGGCTTTTTGCATACGATTAATATGAATTCTACTACTTTTTATTAATCTATCTCTTTGCCTTAGATAACTACGCAATACGCATATTTGGTTATTAGGACGAAATGAACCGTTTAATAAACCATAGCTATGTAACCTTTGTAACCACTGACAATCTTTCACATCTGTCTTACGTCCAGGGACATTTTTTGCATAACGGGCATTAACTAATTTAACCTCAAACCCATTAGTCTCTAATATTTGAAACACCGGTATCCAATATACACCTGTTGATTCCATGGCTATCGTCTTAATCTTACATTCTTTTAACCAATTTACCATTTCTTTTAAATCACTAGTAAAAGCAGCAAATTTTTTAACAACTTCTTTATCTCTGCCAACTGGTACACAAACATAATGTTCTCTAGAGCCGATATCAATCCCTGCTGCATTAGGATTCATTATTTCCAATTTCTGTTTATCATTATTTTCCTTTACCATTTCACCTCCTTTTTGTAGAATATTGTTAAGCCAAGCTAATTTTAAGTTGGAGGGGCAATAGAATTACTCTTCTAAACGAGGTCTCTCATACACTTAAATATTTGTGTATGATGCCATCAATGATGTTACCAAAACTCCAAAACCATGCTGATGAACGGGCTGTGATCAACGCACCAATGGCATCGACGATTATTGTTCTTAATAATTAGCTTGGTTACTTTATTTTATAGAAATATAGCAAATAATACATCTGTTACTTAATGAATGATTATTGTTAAAAGGGGTACTACGCTGAAGTGTGGTACAGAGCCAGTTTCTTATATTTTGTTACATGGTGCGTAGTATACCAATGTTTAGGCTGATAAAGAACTGGCAACAATTTGAATATCCAATATTGCCATAAACATTCCGACTATCATCGCAAAAAATGCAAGCAACTGTTTGTTTGATAGTGGGGGAGAAGGAAGAACTTGTTGTGTGAGCATGTTAGCGAGAACACCATCAATTATAGCATAGTATGTATATCACAAAAGTAACAGTCTTACAAGTATAAAGAGTTAAAAAAAATACATATTTGGTAAAATTACTAGTAGGAACTAATAGAATAGGTTATAATATATGTATGTATGTGTATTAAATAACTAATTTGGTTATAATATGTCTAGGAAAAAATCTAGTTCTTTGAGTAATAAAATACAAAATATTAATGAGGAATTTGAAAAGGTATCTGGTGATTTAGATAGGGAATTATCTAAATTTGAAAAAGTGGAGGATGTATTCAATGATTCATTAGATAGAGTTACTGGTTCTGTTTCCGATCAGGAAGTAGATAAATTGCTAGAGCAAATGCAGTCTGAAGTTAATTTAGATAAAAAAAGTGCTGCATTAGGCAAACAAAAAGATCAAGAAATAGCAGATAGACTTAAGGCTATAAGAGACCCAAGGCCTACGGAAGAAGCGTTAAAAAACCCTGCACCAACACCAACTGTCAAAGAATTAGAGGCTAGACTGAAAAAGTTAAAAGATTCAACACCAACTGTCGAAAAACCACAAAAGAAAGTTGATAAATCAAAAGACAACGAGGTTAAACAATCTCAGCCGATAAAACCAACAAGGAAAGTAGTTAATAAAGTAACTGCCCGTCCAGATGATAATAAGTTAGGGACTAGTTCTCCTGCAACATCGCCAGAGCCGGTAGTTAGAAAACCATCCGAACCCGATAAGAGTGATAAGGATACTTTACCACCATCAGTGACAACACCTGAACAAACAACAGGTTGGTTTACAAAAATTATGAATGCCATTATAGATGTTATTGTTGATAAGATTAAAGAGGTCTTTGGTAATTCACAAACTCAAAACTCCGCTCCTGCTCCTAAGCAGCAGAATCAACAAATTTCGTTAGATAAAATACAAGCAGATGTTAAAAAGCTAAATGAGCCATTGGTAGCATTTAAAAAGGCACAAGAATTAAGGGCAGACAAAATAAAACATAGTCTGCAAAAGGTTAAGCAAAGAAAAACACCATCTAATACTCAACCAAAATTACCAATAGAGACACCAACGAAATCACCAGTAACTAGACAAAAACCTAATGTAAATAATAGATAGAGCTGACCCGATTAGTATTTAGCCATAGCAAGCATCTATTAGCGAGGAGGAGTAGCTGGGAAGTAATCCAAAACAAACACTTTCTTGGGTTGTTTCATCGTTACACTATAAGTAACTCCTCACAATGACGTCAGTTTGCTACGGATAAATGCTAATCAGGATAGCTTATAGTAAAATTAAAGAAAAACTCATTTATCTAGGTAACTAAAAAAATAGTATCATGTTTATAATTGGGAGACAGTATGTTTAAAAATTTATTACAACTTTATAGTATGGTGATTTGTCTCTTTGCTACCCTGATTCTTATGTTCACATTGGTACAAGTTATGCAAAACACTATAACTCTAGGTGTTTAGTCCCAGGGTGTAATGGTGTATATTATAAAGAATTACCATCAAGAGAGGAATTATGGGACAAATATTACACGGCTGTGCCAAAACGACAGAGGCAATACGTTTCGCAATCCAAAATAGTCAAGAGAGCTTAAAGACTTTAGCAAGAAAATATTCTATTAATCCTAAAACAGTTGCTAAGTGGAAGAAACGAACTACATTACAAGATACTTGTATGGGTCCCAAAGAACCATCTTCTACAGTATTAACTTCTGAAGAAGAAGCTATGTGTATAGCATTTCGTAAACACACTTTATTATCTTTAGATGATTGCTTATATGCTTTACAAGTCAGTATTCCCAAGCTTACTAGATCTTCTTTACATAGACTTCTTCAACGCCATAATGTTAGTAGGTTACCGGAAGTAAAAGGAAATAACAAAACCAAGAAGAAGTTTAAACTTTATCCAATTGGTTATTTCCATATAGATATTGCTGAAGTCAAAACAGAAGAAGGTAAACTCTATCTATTTGTTGCTATTGATCGCACTTCAAAGTTTGTGTATGTAGAACTTTTACCAAGATGTACCAAGACAGAAACAGCACAATTTCTTCGTAATTTAATTAAAGCTATACCTTATAAAATTCATACTATTTTGACAGATAATGGTATTCAATTTACTAACAGAACAGTAGATAAGAATGCTTGGATGCATATTTTTGATCGTATTTGCTATGAATACAATATTGAACACAGGCTAACAAAAGTTAATCATCCATGGACTAATGGACAGGTAGAACGTATGAATCGTACTATTAAAGAGGCAACTGTTAAACGTTTTTATTATGACAATCATCAGCAACTTAAACAACATTTATATGATTTTATCAATGCCTACAATTTCGCAAAAAGACTTAAAGCTCTTAAAGGTTTAACTCCTTATGAATTTATCATAAAAACATGGACATCTGATCCAAATAAATTTATTATTAACCCTAACCACCACATCCTGGGACTAAACACCTAGTATTACCAGAATATAAATATAATTATGATACAGCTAAGTTTAATTCTGTCGAAGACTTTATTAATTCTAAGAATCCGCAAGAAGCAGAAAAAATTAGATTATTAAGCGAAGCAGAAATAGACAAAAAGATGAATCTTGAGAAAACAAATTATATACAAAAAGTAGAAAAGGAAGCAGTGTCTAGCCTGATTAATAATGCTAGTTGGATAATTACTAGTTTAATATTTTTTATTATTCATTGGTTGTTGTATCAAAAATCATCTAAAACTCTTTAAAGAAGAGGTAATTATAAAAAAATTAGAATAGGATTGTCCACATCATACCCTGCATTTTTTATTCTATCGTAAAAATAACAAAAATTATAAGGATATTATTCTATACAAGCGTCATTGTAAGCTGATATATCCCCACGAAATTAGTTGTTAACAAATAATAAAAAATCACTTACATGATTAAATCAATAATAGGATACAGTCAAGGTATGCAAAAATTTTTCCAAGCAAACGAGAGATTTTTGGCAAAGTTACAAAAATTTGCCAAAAAATCTTGTAGAAAAAATAGGCCATCCATCCTTCAAATATGTACTTTCAGACCTATTTTACTTTCTCCTTAAACTGACGCCTTTTCGTCATTGCGAGAAGCTACTTATAGTAGCAACGAAGCAATTGAATGTGAATTGCCACAAACACTACGTGGTCTCGTAATGACGTCTTGTACTTTTCTGCAATTTTTAAATTGTCATAGGGGTTATGCGTAAGGCAAGTTATTAATTAACAAATATACTCTTCTGCTTTGAGTATACCTATTCTTAAATCTCTTATAGCTCTCTGAAATTATATACAACTTGCAATTTTAAAAATTTGGTGTAATGTTCTGAAACTTTAGTATATAGTTAACCCGAATAATATTTAAGCCATAGCAAATTGACCTCACTACAAGAAGCCACTTTGCGGCGACGAAGCAGGTACATTTCTAGTCACTTTGCTTCACCAAGCTTTACGCCCTCCTCGCAATTATGGTGTAATACTAATGGGTTAGCTTATAAAGTACCAAACATTCAGTTAATAGTTGAGTTGTTATGAAGCCAAATAAAATTAAAAACACTCTCATTATACCATTATACATTATTATATTAATTATTGCAATACCTATATTAAGTGAAACCATTTATACTCCCTCACTTCCTAGCTTAGCCAAGGATTTAGCAATTAGTGCTAATTTAGCTGAATACACACTTACTATTTATTTGTTTGGTTTTGCTGTTGGTGTGTTAATATGGGGTAACTTATCTGATTCTTACGGACGTAAGTCTTGTTTACTTGCGGGATTTTTAGTCTACGCCTTATCATGCTGCATTTGTTATCTAGCAGATAATATAAATATGTTACTGGCTGCAAGATTTATGCAAGCTTTTGGTGCTAGTGTTGGTTCAGTATTAGGGATAGCCATAGCTAGAGAGGCAATACCACCAAAAGATCGTGGCAGGGTATTCTCAACTATAACTATTGCTATGGCCTTTGCTCCTGCTATAGGTCCAGTTATAGGTAGTTTTGTAATAAAATTTTATCATTGGTCAGCCGTATTTCTTGTACTAATCGCAATAGCAATATTCATTATGGCGTTAATATCAGCTAAACTTCCAGAAACTAACCAGAATCTAATGGTTAAACGCTCAGCTATTGGATTATATAAAGAATGTTTTAATAAAATGATCAGAGATATAAGATTTATCGGTTTTGTATTTTTAGTTGGAGCAGTAAATGGCATTTCATTTGGCTATTTTGCTGAAGCACCTTTTTATTTTATCTCAGGACTAAATATTACCACTTCATCATTTGGTATGATAGCATTATTTCCGTGTATTCCCTTAATTTTAGGTGGGCTTATATCTAAAAAGATGCACCAAATGCAAAGAACCTCTGACTATATTATTTCTGCAGGCATTAAGCTTATGTGCTTAGGATCTATGCTATTCTTTTTATCTAGTTATTTTAGTCTAATTAATAAAGATGATGTAACAGTATCGGTATTACAAACTTTATTATGGATGAGTATGATTAATACTGGTGGTACGATGGTAACTCCCAACTGTTTAGGTCAGGCTTTAGAAAATTATGGTCAATTTGCTGGCACTGCTGCCTCACTCTCTGGTTTTATGTATTATGTAATTGCTGCAGGTTTTACAGTGTTAATAGGACATATGCATGACGGAACATTGCTACAATTACCATTATTCATAATGATCATTTCAATTAGTATGATGTTAGTATTTTATATTGCTATTAATAAGAAGCAAATATAGCTAACTTTTTGAGGGGATCATGGCAGTTTAAAAGTTGCGGAAAAATAACTAGACACTTATATCATAATTTAAAGATATAAGTGTCTATCATCATCATTGCGAGACCATGTAGTGGTCGTGGCAATCCAAAAAGTGAGCAGGAATGAATTGCTTTATAGACTTACACATTATCATAATGACATTTAGGAGCTTATAACAATATCAAAAACTTAATCGGGTTAGCTATAAAATATTAAGGACTTAGGATTAACTATACAAAATCATAATTGGAATTACTATGCCTATCTCAAAATCAGAAGATACTACATTAATAAAATTCAGTAATGTATCTAAGAGGTTTGGTAAAAAATTACCTCTTGCCAATATTAATTTCACTGTTAAAAAAGGCGAAGTAACCACTTTAATCGGTCCAAATGGTGCTGGCAAAACAACAATAGCTAGATTAATCTTGGGATTGGATACCCCTTCATCCGGTAATATAATAATTCACCATAATATAAAAATTGGCTATGTACCTCAGAGACTAGATTTCGCCTCAGACTTACCAATTACAGCTGAAAATTTTTTGTATTTATTAGCTTCAAATAGTAATAACAAAGATTGGCAAGAGTTAGGTAATTTTATTGATTTTGACAATTATAAGCATCACGATATTTCAGAACTTTCTGGTGGTCAATTTCAAAAGTTAATGCTAACTGCTACCTTACTGAACAATCCTGATTTAATTATTTTAGACGAACCAACTCAATCGTTAGATGTTACTAGCCAACAAGAATTTTATCGGATCATTAATCAAATAAAAAGACGTCTAAATATTACAATTTTTATGATCTCACATGACTTATTTACGGTAATGAAAAATTCCGACCAAGTGATCTGTTTAAATGGACATATATGCTGTAGCGGCAAACCAAATGATTTAGCAGAAAATCAGGACTTCCTAGATACTTTGTCATCCATCGGTTTTTACATCCATCATCATGACCATAAACATTAGGTTTTGTAAGAAAAGAATCTTTTTGCCACCTGATATAATATGTTCCACTATAACTGTCCTATTGCTATAGAAGTCATTATTTAAATAACCCTTTTAATTCCTTCTCAATGGTAGATTTTACTTTGTCGACAGGATTTTTATTAGCAGAAGGTTCTGCATGTTGATCGTTTTGCGTTCCTTCTCCTTCAGATTGCTTATTTTTTCTTCCTCCAATAATATTTTTTAATATATCTTCAGGCTTTGTACCTTTCTTAACGCCATCAACCACACTATTTACTAAATTTTTTGTAAGATATTCCTTTAATGCATTAGTATTAAATTTATGTTGTGGATTATTCAGATTGCCATAAAGGCGAACTTTCAATGGTGGTATCGAATTTATATTTACATTAATAACACTATCTATATCAAGTGTATATTTAGGCAGGTTAACATTTCCAGTAACTGTTATCTCTGACGAGGCAACATCTAATTTACCGTTTGTTATGTTAACTATACCTTCTGTTATTTCACTATCTACTACCAGTTTTTGGAACTTTGTTTCACCACTTGCCAAAGAAACATCTAGCATTTTTAAGATAGTTGCCAGATTTTTAATATTTCTTAGGCTATCTAATAGTTTTTGCAGATCAAATCCGCTAACTATACCGTCAGATGCTGTTAATGTTGCTTTACCGAATAAGTTACCTACATATTGAGATTGGCTTTGACCTTTTGTTTTGATATCTGTTACCAGATTAACCGTTCCTTGCGTAACTTTAATTTTATTGCTCTGTGAAACTATATTTTTTAACTTAGCATCTTTAAGACTAGCTTTAAAACTAACAGGTTGATTAATTTGCGAAGAAATTTGTCCAGTAGCGGTTAAACTTCCCCCAAATAAATTACCATTTAAAGATTTAATATCCAGCACACCACCCGCGAGTAACATAGTAGTTTTGACATTATCAAAGATCAGACTCCCTTTAATAATCTTTTGTATAGTTAAAGTTAAGTCTCCATCAAGCTTATTTAAAAATGATAAATCCATAATGTCTTTAGACCAAGGCACAGAATTATTCACATTTTGTACAGAATTAGTAGATATGCTACTAGATGGCACATCAGTGAAATCATCTAAATTTAAGGAGGCTATTGTTATATCTGATAAAATTTTTGGTTTAGCAGACGCTAAATTGATAGTTACTGCCCCACTGAAATTTATAGGCTTCTTTTTAAACTCAAGAGTAAATTTATTTATGTTAGTTTTAAGAAATTTTTGTTGTTTAATAGTCTCACCCTTTAGCCATATATCTCCAAGACTAGTCGGTAGAGTCTTACCAAATAAACTAGCAATGGTGGGTATCTCACTAATTTTTACATTATAAGAAACCACTAGCTCTTTATCCCAATCCTTAACCCCAACATTGCCTGTTAAATTAGCTTTATCTGCAGTAAAATTAATGTTATTTAGAGATAAATTTTGATCTAAATAGGCAAAGCTTGTTGCTAGAGAAAATGTCTTATCTAATAATTTAACTCTTAAATCTACCTTATTATCTGCAAAATGGAAGTTAGCGTTACCCTTAGCTAATATCTTACCTGCAGTAAAATCAATGTCACTAATTTTTAATAATTTCTTATCACTATTAATATTAAAAGTTAGTTTATGATCTAAATCATGTAAGATAGGTATATCAGGAAAAATATTTTGCAGATTCTTAGCAGCTCCTTCCAATTTTAACTGTCCAGCAAAAGTCATATTGTTATAAGCAAAGTTACCTGAGAAATTAACCTTTTCTTGTAGAGCATTTAAGTCTACTGTTAAAGCTACGACACCTTGCTTGTCTTGTATATTACCTTTAATATCGTAATTCTTACCGGAAGAATAGAACTGACAAGCTAAATCAGATGGACCGTGCAGCTCTTTGATCTCTAATCTATCAATATCTATTGTTGTTGGGACAGCATTATTACCCTTAACCTTATCAGCAAAATCAACATAATTCAACTTAGCATCAATAATTTTAATTAAGTTGATATATAAAGAAAACGGTGTCTTGCTATCATTCGTTTCACCCGTTGAAGTTTTGCTAACATTGGTTGATATTTTGGCAAGTTCCCAAGAAGCTAAACCATTACGCATCCGTTCTAAATTAACTACTGGTTTGTTAATTTCAATCTTTGAAATGTCTATCTTTCCTTTAAGTAAGGATAATATAGCAATAGAGGCCGTTACTTCCTTAACTTCCAATAAAGAAGGGTAATGGGCATTAGCTAGAGAAGCAAGTGTTACATCTTTAATTGTAATAGTCGGAGTGGGCAGCAAAGATATAGTAATATCTCCATTAATTTGCAGCTCTCGACCAGTGATTTCTTTGACTTTATCAGAGGCTAGTTTTTTATATGATTCTAAAGAAATAAATAAAGGGGTTATCAGCAATATAACAATTATTAAAATGAATAACGCTACTGAATATTTTAGAAATTTTTGCACTATACTATTCATTATAATTGTTTCATTATCAAATATATTGAGATGTCTAGCTTCTGTCAATGATATAGTGAAACCTATTGGATTAGGGGATAAGATATGATAAAAATGTCATTAGATTGCTTCTTCGCCACTAAAGTAGCTTCTCGCAATGACGCTAGGCTGTTTTCGCTGTAACTTTTAAATGCCATACGTAAGATTAGTACCTTATTATTGTGGTTTAATTTTTCAGTAGTGAAAAAGTCAAAATGATTCAAAATGGCATTTTTAGTCCAGGTGGTAAAGCAACGTTACCGAAAGCATTGTGCATAGAGTTTTGTGAATCTTCATCAACCTTGCTTTTAGCATCACTAAAAGCAGCAACAATTAAATCTTCCAACAGTTCTTTCTCTGTCTCTTTAAGCAAAGAACCATCAATAGATACCTTACGAACTTCTCCACGACCACTAACGGTAATATTTACTAACCCGCCACCTGCTTTTCCAGAATATTCAGTACTTGCCATTTGCTCTTGCATCTCCTGCATTTTCTTCTGCATTGACTGAGCTTGTTTTAAAAACTGATTAAAATTTACCATACTTTCTCTCTTTAATTCTTTAACAGGATATCTGAAATCGTGATATTTGGAAAGTGTTTTATTAGAATTTCCCAATCTTTACTTGATTTTACTTTATTCATCAATTGCTCTTTAAGAGTAATTATTTGTGATTGTTTGGTAATGATCACATCCCAACTCTTACCTGACCAGGCAAATAATAAACTACCTATTTGCTCTTTTATTTTGCTATTGAGGTCGTTTTCAGCGATTTCTATAGTCTGAAGAGTAAAAGATTTTAGTTCTACTTGGTTTAACAATCTGTAGTAAATTTCCATTTCGTTATGCAAATGTAAAAACTCTAGGAAATCAGTAATTTGATGATTTTGAGTTGATTGTTGTAATACTGGCTGTTCTAGTTGTCCTCCATTACTGTGTATATCCACTAATTCTTCTAGTGATGGCAACATTTGTGAGTAGATGGATTTTATTGCCAGCATTTCAGCTTCTATCAACTGATTATGAGAAGTTTTCATCTCTATAATCCCTTTACTATATATTTGCCAAATAATAGATAATTGAGGAAGGGTAACTTTTGTTAAAATAGCTGTAACCTGATCATTAAAAGGTAGATATATAGGATTCTGATAATCAGGTAATATCTTTACCTTATTAAGATAGGCACTAAAATCAGCAACTAGGGCTACAAATATTTCTAAATTTGCTGAAGACATATAGAGCTGGTTTACTAAATCAATCGATTTAGCAGCATCTTTTTGAATAAGATATTCAAAAAATTTGATGATATTAGCTGTATCAACTAAACCAAGTATTTGGTAGACAATTTCAGGAGTGAGCAAGTCTCCTGATGCCAAACTTGTTGCTTGATCTAATACTGAAACTGCATCTCTGGCCGAACCATCAGACCTAGAGGCAATTATTTTAAGAGCTTCTATTTCAACATTTAACTGTTCTTTTTTGGCAATCTGCTGAATTAGCTGGAAAATATCATCAAATGTTAGCCTTCTTAAGTCATATCGCTGACATCTAGAAATTACGGTTAATGGGATTTTCTGTGGTTCGGTAGTAGCAAATATGAATATAACATGGGCTGGTGGTTCTTCAAGAATTTTAAGTAAAGCATTAAATGCCCCCTTAGACAACATATGAACTTCATCAATTATAAAGATGCTATACCTACCAATTAGCGGCTTGTAATCGCTGCTTTCTATTATTTTACGAATGTCATCAACGCTTGTCTTACTGGCAGCATCCATTTCAATTATATCAGGATGATTATTTTTATTAAAACTATTACAATTCTGACAGTTCTCACAAGGCTTAACATACTCACCTTCAACTACCTGATTGGTACAATTAATAGTTTTAGCGACAATACGTGCTGAAGTAGTTTTACCAACTCCTCTAATACCCGTAAGAAGATACCCTTGAGATATACGATCTTTTTGAATAGTATAGTTTAGAATTTTTGTTAAAACTTCTTGCCCGTATAGTTCAGAGAAATTAGTAGGACGATATTTCCTAGCAAAATTAATATATTGGTTAGTTGTTTTGGTCACTTGTATATTCACAGAAATATGATCTACTCAAATGATTTCAAATCCAATTCTTGAAAACAGAAGAGTATGCTAGTAATGACCCACCGGCGGCTATTTTGGCTGCTTTCTTTCGAACCTGACCACCTGAACAGAACCAATGCCCGCTACTAGCGTGTAATAAAATAGTTCTTTTATCATCTATAGGCAAGCTATTTAACTAGCTAATTTATATTTTTTTTCTATATCTTTTTTGCCAAGCCTATTGGGTACTCCAAATATGTCTGGATGTTTGAGCTTAAACAAATCATCATCAAATTTCTGTACTTTTGCAATATGATTAAATTTTATGGTAATAACATTGTCATCCTCAAGTATTTTTAACATTTTCATCTGTTTAGTTTCTTTATCAAAGTTAATCTGACTACGTCGCTCTGATAAAGTATGATAAATAGTAACTTCAAACATATTATCTTGATCTATTGTCGACTCAATTTTAAAATATTTATCAAAATCTACAACATCTTCTAATAGAAAATTAAAGACATTCTCCTCTGCCTTAATACGACTTACATGTTTCATATCATAGTCATATACCGAAACATAGTTAGCATTACCAATAATCACCAAGGGAAATGGTGGATAATAATTACAGCGAAACCTAGAAGGTTTATTAATTAATAACTTACCTTCAGATTGAACCCCTGCCGAATCCACTTGGGTAAAGTCCACAGCAATGGACTTCATTTCCCGTAAGTATGTTTTGAGTTGGTCAATAGCCTTGTTATTCTCTAATATTTCAGCCTGTTTTTTGACTGTAAATATCTTCTCAGCATATACTGCATGAGTCATGGTCAGAAAGAAATAAACGACAATAATACCTCTACAAAGCCAATTGGTCATTATATACCTATATGCATTACATTTGCTTTGCATATTACACGAAGATATTATAATTTCAATAGGGAACGCTAGAGTGTGTAAAGAAAATTGCCATCTCTGTTAGAATCTACTATTAATCACATCTTTTTAAAAGACTAGCTGTTTCTCCCACAACTGTTGAAAGTTAAAAAAGGTGTAAAAGTATAACTAAAGATTGCGTATAAATTAAGTTCATATAAAAATAGGAACTTAACATGCAAATATCAGAAATTATGAATTTAATAGATGAAAAGTAGGTAAGTTATACAAGAATAGATAAAGTAAATAATGAAATTACAGGTAAATTTATTATAAAAAGCTTTGTACACTGTATATTAAAGGGATATAAACTGAGTTTAAGAGCTTTAGAACTTATAACTAATAATAATAAAAATTTATCTTCATGTATGGAACTACCCAAAAATGCAAGAAAAAAAATAATACTTGACAGAAAAAAAGCAAATGCAGTCATGTATTCGACTTAAGGTTATAGAGTAGACGTAAGCGTTGCCACTTACGCCCCTCGTTAGAACCTCATCGTGCCCTATTAAGGCAATGGGCTCAAGATATCATCATTCACATACTGCCTTGCATTAAGGAGTGGTATATTCTTACCTTTGGTAATGGATTGCATTCGATAAACAGACAAAACTTCTCCCAACTGAATGATTCTCTTTGGCTGCGACGATTTAACCACTTAAACAATGTCTTCACTGATTGCCTTATGAAGCCATTCACTGCTTTAATATTAAAAGTCACACCATAATACTGTATATGCCCTCTCAACTTGCTACAAAAACTTCTCCATATGACATGCAGTTTATGCTTGTTTCTAATGTCCTTACACCAGTCATTGACCTTCTTCAGTTTGGCACTTATTCGTTTACTACAACTCTTTACCTTAGGTATTATTTTACCTTTCCTAGACTTACCAAAATAAAAGGTGAAACCCAAAAAATCAAAAGCCTCTTGCCTTTCGTTCTGAGAAAATTTTCTCTTTGAAAATCTAACCATTTTGGTCTTTTCTTCGTTGAGTTTAAGTTTGTACTTCTCAAGTCGTTTTGCTAAAGCTATTTTTATTCTCTTGGCGTCCTCCTCGTATCTACAACATATTACACCATCATCACAGTAGCGAAATAATGCTACTGTTCCTCTGCAATGTTGCTTTACCACTTCTTCAAACCATTCATCTAAAACATAGTGAGCAAAAATATTTGCAAGGATGGGACTAGCAATGTTTCCTTGAATCGTCCCTTCTTCTTGAACAATCAGTTCTCCTTCAGACAATATTCCAGCTTTAAACATGCGGATTATATATCTTATTAGCTTCTTGTCATGAATTTTCTCTTGCAGCATTTCTATCAATATCCTTCTATCAATAGTACCAAAGAAGTTAGCCAAATCTAGGTCTATTACGCTCTCTACCTCATTGCTATAAAGATGTTGCGTTAATCCTCTTATTGCATCATGACACCCTATTCCCGTTCTGAAACCATAGGAACATTCCAAGAATATTGGCTCATATATACTTTCAAGCACTTTGTGCATCATCTTCTGACATATTTTATCTTCAAAGTTGCTGATACCTAAAGTTCTAGTCTTGCCATTGCTTCCTTCTTTCGGTATTTTTACCTCTCGAATATTGCCCGGTATGTAAGCCATCCTCTTTAGTTTATCAGACAATTTTCCAATATTTTCTGTAAGTTTTAAGCCATAATTAGTTTTGTTTACTCCATCTACTCCAGTTGCTTTCTTAACATCCAGCTCATGATAGCAGACAGCAAGTGCGTTCTCACTAAACAAATGCATGAGGTTGTTAAATCTCTTACTTTTATCCAATGAAGATAACCATGCTATTCTCTTTAGTTTTGTTTCTGTTATTACTTGATAATCTGTTGTTATCATAACATTTCCCTCTAGAGATCGATTTTACCCACCAGCCTTCCCTCCATTGGCATTACCCAATTTCATCAGTACTATGCTGGATCTGACTTCCTATATTTCTTTTCAGCTTCCTCGCTTTTACACTTGTTAGCTAATACTCCTAATTCAGAGAAAATATAGGATATCCCACGTTTATAAATAAACTTTTATTACATGCCATGTTCTCAGACCCCGGAGATCCCATACATATCTGCCTATTTATGATATGTATGTTGTTGCATTCCTGTTTATTGACACAGTCTGCGATCTCAAAAGAAGACATTAACGAGGCTCAATTGCTTCAACCTTACGGCTTACGGCCTATAATATTTCTGTCTACGCTTAACTGACTTTGTTACCAAACTCAGCTCAAGACTCGATACATAGTGTGCTAGGTCAACACTTCTATGGCTGCTCTTGCAACAGCTAGCTTATTTACACTTCGTGGCGCACCAATAATGTGCCTTAGCCCTGGCTCTGTGCAAAAAAGTGTGTGTGCGTCAAGATAAGGTGCATTAGTCTTACAGGTGAAAGTCCTGTTATGGAAGGAGTAGCTAGCTCCACCATATAGCGAGTCTTGCGTTGCTGAAGGTAACAACAGTGACGAAGCGTAGACAGCGTAACATTTCGAGCCAAAACCAAATGGTAAACGTGATAGCCCCGAAATATTTGGTGTTAGTGGAAGTCGATGTGTTACACACCACAGTAGACAAAAAAAAACTGGAGGTTAACCTAGATACTTATATCTTTAAATTATGATATAAATAATAATTTTTAAAATAATCTTGTATACTCATGAATGTTTCGTGTATAAATTAAGTTTAAAAAACTTGTAATCTTTATATGAAATTAGCAAAATTATTATTTTATACAATTACTACTTGCTTGGTTCTATCTAGTTGTGCAAATAAGAAGATAGATGAGGACTTAATTGTACCAGCTCCAGAATTATACAACGCTGGTCTTGTTCTTATGGGAAAGCAAAAATATTCTAAGGCTGCCGAAGAATTCTCAAGAATTTTCTATCAAGACCCTGGTAATAAAATGACTCCTCAAGCTGAGTTAATGCAGTCATATTCTTTGTTTCTTGCATGTCAGTATGAGGAAGCGGTAGATGTATTGGATAATTTTATTAAGCTTCATCCAATGCACGAAGATGTTGCCTATGCCTACTACCTGAAGGCATTATCATATTATATGCAAATATCGAATGTACAACTTGATCAATCAAGAACCTTTTTAGCTAAGAAAAGTTTTGAAGATGTTATAACACTTTTCCCAAAAACAAAATATTCAATTGATGCAGCTTTAAAAATTGATCTAGTAAATGATCATTTAGCCGGTAAAGAAATGGATGTAGGTCGCTATTATCTCAGGAGAAATAACCCCATATCTGCTATCAATAGATTTCAGCTTATTGTTGATAATTACCAAACTACATCACATATATCAGAAGCACTTTATCGCTTAGTGGAAAGTTATTTAATGCTAGGGCTTGACAATGAAGCGAAGAAATATGCCGCAGTACTCGGTCATAATTATCCAAACAGTGTGTGGTATAAATATTGCTATTCACTAATTAAGAACTCTTTAAAAGAATAAAATATAATGTTACAAAGTCTTTCGGTTAAGAATTTTATTCTGATAGACGAATTGGAGATAGAGTTTGAAAAAGGACTATGTGTAATTACCGGAGAAACAGGAGCTGGTAAGTCTGTTTTGCTAGATGCAATTTTATTCTCTTTGGGTAGCAAATTCTCTGATAATGTAATAAAACATGGGGGTGATTATTGTTCGGTTGCTACGACATTTACTCTCAATGATGATTTAAAAAAACTTTTGAAACAATTTAATATTGAATATGACCAAGAGTTACTAATAAAACGTATCCAAAAATCTAACAATCGCAAAAAATTTCTTATCAATGATCAGGTAGTGACGGTAAATACCTTGCAACAAGTAGCAGATTGTTTATTTGAACTTCATGGGCAAAACAGTCATACTTCTCTTCTTAGCCCTTCCTCCCATATTAACATTCTAGACGATTATGGAGAGCTGCTAAATTTAAGAGCTGAATTATCAGAGCATTTCGATATTTTACAGGCAACTACTAAAGAAATCAATAAAGTTACTAGAGATAAAGATACTATAGAACAAGAAATAGATTATTTAACTTTTGTAACTAAGGAATTAAAAACTCTTGATTATCAATCAGGAGAAGAAGAAAAACTTGTTACTGTGAGGCGTAGTTTACAAAATCGTGATAAAGAAATACAAGTAACTCAAGATATATTATCACATCTTGAATTTCCTGAAATTAATAAGTCAATTAATAATGCTCAACGCTTGATAAACCGTAACTTACGGCAAAACGAAGAATTTTCCTCTATTTCATTAAATCTAGATGATTGCTATAATAGCTTAGAAGAAGCACGTATAAAATTACAGAGTATTATTAATAACTTTGATAAAAATGAATTTAACTTAGATGAAGTAGAAGAAAGGCTATTTAAAATCCGTGATATAGCACGAAAATATAATATTTCTTGTGAAAAAACACCTGTATTTTTTGATAATTCTAACCAACAATTAAATGCCCTTAAAAGTAAAATCAATAATGTTAAAACCCTAGATATTAATAAGCGAGCAGAATATAAAAAATATTTTGAACTAGCTGAAGCTTTATCATACAAGCGTTCTATTAGTGCAAAAAACCTAGAACTAGCTGTACAAAAAGAGCTTGAACAACTTAAAATGGAAAAGGCAGTTTTTAAAATAGAAATATTACCTAAAAATAATCCTGATAACCAAGATAATAATAAAAATTTTGTAGAATTAAACATGAGCGAGGAGTTCTCAGAAGAAATTAAGCAAAATCCGGAAAGTAGGTCTTCTTTTCCTTACAATTCTAAGGTTAATTCTGACAACCAAATTAGCTCTCAACTACTGTTATACAAGATGTACGATGGTATTGATAATGTGCGTTTCGTTGCCTCAACCAACCCGGGTACGAAACTTGCGCCTATTGATAAAATTGCCTCTGGTGGTGAATTATCAAGGTTTATGTTAGCCCTAAAAACTTGTCTTTTTGATAAATCACTCAAAGACACTATTATTTTTGATGAAATAGATACAGGAACTGGTGGCATCGTAGCAGATAAAGTCGGAGAAAAGCTTAAAAAACTTAGCTCTATCGCCCAAGTGCTAGTTATCACTCACCAACCTCAAGTGGCAGGTAAGGCGGATCAGCATATTATTGTCAACAAATTACAATTGGATGAAACCACTAAAATCACAGTAAAAAGCCTAAATCTTCAAGAGAGGCAAACTGAACTTGCTCGCATGATTTCAGGAGAATCCATTACCGATGCGAGTTTGAAAGCAGCTAAAGAGTTGCTTAAGCCCTAGGGCTTAGGCAACCACCTTCTTCTTATCTATTTTTTTAGCATTTACTTGAAGTTTTTCTTTAATTCTAGCTGCTTTGCCACTTAGATTTCTTAGGTAATAGAGTTTAGCACGACGTACTACACCATATTTTACAACTTCAATCGAATGTACCATCGGTGAGAAAATCATAAATCGTCTTTCTACACCTTCACCATGACTAACCTTACGAACTAAACAAGAAGAAGCAACTCCACTATTCCTTCTAGCAATTACCACGCCTTCATATGCTTGCAGTCTCTCTAACAATTTTTCCTTGCCATCTTTCTCAACTGTCCGGTCAATTATCTTTACAGTAACCTTTACAGTATCTCCCGCCTTAAAATCAGGAATCTTTTTATTTTCCGTTAGTTTCACAATTTGCTGTTGTTCAAATTGTTCAATAATATTCATCGCTTTAATCTCCTATAAAATTTAACAAATCTGGTCTACGTTTTTTTGTAATTTCCATAGACTGATCGCTTTTCCAATTTCTAATCAACTGATGATTACCAGACAACAAAACGCTCGGGACTTCTCTGCCTTTCCATTTTGCCGGTCTTGTATACAAAGGACACTCAAGCAACCCAGCAAACTCACCATTTCTCTCAAAAGACTCTGATTGCAATGTATCTTGATTTGCTAATACATTCGGAAGTAATCTAATCAAACAATCAAGAATAGCAAGGGCTGCCACCTCGCCACCAGATAAAATATAATCACCTATACTAATTTCTTTGATATTATACTCTTCAATTATACGTTCGTCAATCCCTTCAAATCGACCACATAAAATTATTATTTGTTTTTCTTGTATAATTTCATGAGCAATAGCTTGGTTAAATAACTTTCCTCTTGGTGATGGGTAATATATGGAAGTATTAGGGTTTGTAGACAGCACATCATCTAGACAACTACCAAGCACATCAGGACGCATTATCAGCCCACTACCACCACCATAAGCCTCATCGTCAACGTTTTTATGCCTAGTTAACCCAAAATCTTTTATATTAACCACATCATAAGACCAAATACCTTTTTTTAAGGCCTGCCCTGCAAGAGAATATTGCAAGAATCCAGGAAACATTTCTGGAAATATAGTTAATATTGATGCGTGCAATGAAGACATTTTATAAATATGATGAATTTTTAAAACAAAAAAATTGATTTGAGTTATATTATAGTCTATATATTTAGACAATATCAATCTGTTAGTATTTAAGCACTATAGTGAAATCTATTGAATTAGGTGATACAAACTTTGTGTCATACCTGCGAAAGCAGGTATCTAGATTCCCGCTGCAGCTAGGAATGACAACTTACAATCGTTATGTTCTATCACCTTCCTATGAGCCTAACTATATGCTTAATTTTAGTTTTTATCATTTATTCGGGGCATAGCGCAGTCTGGTAGCGCATCTGCTTTGGGAGCAGAGGGTCGGGAGTTCAAATCTCTCTGCCCCGACCACATACATATTACCATTCCAGGGCTTTCTTACTTTTACTAAAAATTTCATATGTGATTCATATGTAACTTCTCAGACAAATTTCCTGAAATTTGACCTACAAAAAAATCTATTTTTAACCCTATTACAAGGGGGAAAAATATGACAGAATCATTAACTTTTTCCAACCCTGTAGTTGAAAATCAGGATATTATCTTTTATAATTTTGTTGGTAATTTTATCCCGCCTGAGTGGCGAAATCTTACCAACAATTGTGGTAAACAATTAAGTAAAACGTCTCGTCAACTTTTATCTTTGATAGTTTCTTGCATAAAAACTAATAACCACAATGATATACAAGAGTTACAAGAAGGTTATCATTTTTTCCAAAAAGAACTAGAGGTTTGTCAAAAACGGGTTAAACAATGTCTAACAGAATTGCAAACAAGTGGGTTCATTGATTTTGCTTTAATTACCACTACAATTAAACATAACCTAAAATGTCGTAATATTTTATCTATCAAACTTCTTAAGAAATTTATGAGTTTTCGTAAAGCTAATGATAATACTTATCACTTTAATTACACAAATAGTCAATCTATCCATAAAAAAATTTCAATTCAACCGGAAAAAATTTACCACCCAACTGTAAAAAATTTTCAAAAAAATGCATCTATATATATATCTATATTATCTAGATACGAAAAAAATAAAGAAAATTGTGGACAAGTCTGTGGACAAACTGTGTCAGAGCCTGAATCAACTGAGGAACAAAACGTTAATTTACCGCTTGAAGTAACGGAAAAAAGAGGTGAACAAAGTTTGTCAGAACCTACGTTAACTACGGAGCAAAGCTTTAACTTATCACCGGAGATAACGGTAAGTTCAGGTGAACAAAGCTTAGCAGAGCTTGGGTTAGCTGAGGAAAAAAACTTTAATTTACCTACAGAAGTAACGGTAAGTTCAGTAAATAACCCGTTACCATACAATTCTACAAACAACAATTACGGCGATGTAGCTCTAACTGATGACAAGCCAGACTCCGATTCAGATTCTGATTCAACAGATGGATATTCAGGAGGTAATGAGTCTGAGCAGGAAGCTTAGTGGGAAATTGTCTGGGTGGCTTGCTGATATTGCCAAAAAGGCTAAAGGTTGGTATTTACCTAGAAAGCTAGAGGAATTTTACCCATTGACCGAAGAAGATGCTACTTGGCTAAGAAAGAGAACAGGTCGTGATTTCAATTTAAGTTTTATGAATAAGTTGTTGATTAAACATAGCGTAGATTCTCCTAACAATCTCTTTCCCTGCAAGCAAGCAGTACTGAGCTACATGAGAAAGAGTTTGCGTCATGAAATGCGTCCACCTTCCGTGGTAAATAACCCAAGCTTTAACTTCGATCTGAACAATGCTACTAGGACAAGAAAGGCTTATTTGCAAAAGATAAGAGAGAGTAAGGGCGTTAAACCACTGAATCAGTTGCAACGCAAGATTGTTGAAGCTTTTGAGAGTAAGCCTAGTACTGCTTATCAATTGCTGAAGAAGTGTAGTTTTTTTGGAGTATGTGACGACGAATACAAGATTGATCTAGCAGATATCTCTTTGTCAGAAACTGATAAATGCACATTGCTCCAAACAGTGCAAGAGGTATATGGCAAAGAGATTCAGCAATTGCGTATTACCAACAAAAGAGAAGTATCGGATTATCATTTAGAGCTAAGTGGACTAAATCCAGAGTCAGCGTGGTATAAAATAAGGAAATATCTATTAAAGTTATACGGTGAAACCATTGATAAAGCATGGTTTAGCAAGTTAGAAGCAATTGAAGAAGATTGTAATAAGCTTATTCTCAAACCAGCTACTGCCTTTATTGGGGCTTGGATAAAGGATAAATACAGCAAAGATTTGGAAGATGCTTGCAGCATACTGAATTATAGTTTTGAGTTTATGAAAGTCGATAGAATGGCTGGGCTATAGCTATGGTAAATAGAAGAAAAAACTAAAAGTTAATAATAATCAACCAATTACTGAAGGTTGAAAAGCACATACAAACCACATATAAAATTGTAAGGGTTTAGAAAGTGTAAGAGTGATACGGCTTGTAAAGGTCAGTCCTCTGCTGCAGTAGTGGAGGCTTACCTTTAAATTTACTGTTTGCAACTTCAGCATCCGTAATGGAAGTCAATAAAAAAATATGTAATACTGCAAAAATAATGAAAGCGGCTATTAGTGGAGCGTAAAAATATGTTATATTTATAGACATAAGAGCATAATTTGGAATAACTAAATATAAAAATTTAATTATAATACGAAAAATAGAAAATAAATTATTGACAGCAATCTTTAGTTGTAGTATGCTGCGAAATATAGGGGGTATTTTCAATTAATTAATTGGTAAAAAAACCTAGGAATCAGCTATAATAAGGGGAATTACAAGAAATTTTTATAGAAATATCTATATGATTAAAAATTATGGTTTATTTGAAAAATATTTAGCAAAGATATCATCTAGTGCCATCAGTAAGTTTGGCTCAATAGAGGATATATCTAATTTCCTATTATATCTTTGTGAGCATGGTAACATCGTTATTGCCGCTAAGAAGGCTGGTTGCATCTCTCCACTTAGGTTGCACCGAGTTATTAATAGCGATAAATATTTAGCCAAATGTGTCAATTTAGCTCTAGCCATTGTGGTAGATAGAGCAGAAGGAGTGTTATATGATAGGGCAATTAACGGTTATGAGGAAGTGACTTATAACAAGGATAATCAGGCAATAGCTACTAAGAAAAAATATTGTTCTAAGTCATTGCTGGAATATCTTAAAGCCAATTCGCAAAAATATCAAACAAGGAAGCATGATGCTGGTTACCATAGGAAAAATAATGATGAAGCTGAACAAGCAGCAAAAGCCCAAGAAATGTCAAAAATGATGGATGTAGCTAATTTTGAAATAGAATCGTATGAAGCAGAATATGCATTTGCCAAAGGACAGTAAGAGCAAGGGGATGAAGACTACTGGTACAGCTAAAGCCAGCAAAGAGGTTTCTAGCTCCACGAGCATTAGGCTTCCTGCAAAAATCGCTTATGCTGAGAAATTTGAAGGAAACGCGGAACGCAGAACCGCAACGTACTCAGGTGTACGTGAGGATTCGAGTACCGCATTGACGTACAAATTACCAGCAGAAGTAGAATTTTGCAGAAAGCCTAATAAATTTCCGGTAGATTGGTCACCCTACCCATTCCAGCTACCTTTGTGGAGATATTTATACTCTGGTGGTAAGAAAGCTATAGCCATTTGGCATAAAAGAGCTGGTAAGGATATTATGGGTATTAATTGGATCACTGCTAGTGCCATTCGAGAAGTAGGCACTTACTGGTATGTCTATCCTACCTATAATCAAGCTAAAATGAGTATATGGGATGGTATGACATTATCAGGGCGTCCTTATATGTCATTTATTCCTAAAGGGGTTATTGCTCGTAGTCAGCAATATAAGCAACGGATATTATTTAAAACTGGCTCAGTGATTCAGTTTGTTGGTAGTGACCGTTATGCTACTATCAGGGGTAGCGGTATTAAGGGAGCAGTTATCTCGGAATATTCTTACCATGATCCACGAGCTATGAGCTGCGTTATAGAGCCGATGGTAATTCGTAATAATGGCTGGCTGCTTTATTTGTATACTCCTTCCGATAATCCAAAATTGACACATGGTGAAGAATTATACCGGAAACACCAAGATAATCCGGAAGTATTTTGCCAAATAAAAACTATTGAAGATACAACAGATAATGAGGGACAACCACTAGTCGATAAAAATAAGTTAGCTTCAGTCGATATGACTAACGAAGAGATTCAAAGAGAGTTTTATTGTGACTTTGCTGCCTATCGTTACAAGAGAGCTGACCAAGGTGGTACTTTTGTTGAACAATTACAGCTTGCTGAAAGTCAGGGGCGTATTGGCTATGTGCCATTTGATGCAAGCTATCAGGTTAATACTTATTGGGACATAGGTATTGTTGATTATACGGTGATTTGGTTTGTTCAAGAGAAACAAGACTATATTGATATTATCGATTTTTATATGAATAGGGGTAAAGATTTAGAGTTTTATCTTAATCATTTAAGAACTAGACCGTATCAATATGGACGTAACGTATTGCCCCATGATATGAGCCGAAGACAAATGCCAACTTTGGATACAAGATTACAACAAGCTAACGAGATAGCAGAGAAAGTAGGATTTTCACCCTTTGCTATTGGCAGGAAATATTTACGGGAAGAGATGATAACTAAAGCAAGAAATTTGTTAGGTGCGTGCCGAATAGATGCCGAGAAATGTCAGCGTGGTATTAACGGTCTCTATGAGTTTGATGCTACTAAAAGGGGCGTGCATTCTAATTCCACAAGAGCCACTGATATAACAGAGAGTTTTTGTTATTTAGCGATGGATGTTAAAACTGGTAATGAACAACAGCAATCGCAATATAATATATCACAATATCGTCGAGGAGCAACAATACCACTATAGCAATAGAAGCTATGAGATGGAGAACCAATTGAATCAGTATGCTAGCCAATATGATAGTGGTTTAAAGAATATAGAAAGCCAAAGAGCTAGGCTAGCTTCTTCAGCAGGGCAGCTTAAACAATCCTTTGAAAGCTTGAAACAGAAGGCTCCAGCTCTTGAAGCAAGAATGAGAGAAGTGGAACAGTTACCGGGCGTCTTCCAAAATCTCTACGATCGAGTAGCCCAGCAGAAAGAAAGTTTACGAGGTTTAACTGAAGAAGAAGCTGGCAGTGCAATTGCTAAACATCAGCAAGATGTTGAGTCATTAAAAAAGCAACGTCAGGCAATAGAAGAGAAAATACGTTATTTTATGGGTGATATTACTAGGGAACATAGAAATATCAGTATGGAGAAAGCTGAGCTTGAGAATCAGTTAGCTAACTATCAAGCAAGTCAAGAGCGTCTATTGCAAGATACTAGTAATTTTGATCAGGCAAGACATCAATTAACCAGTATGATTGAACAATGTAAAGAATATCAAACTATAGAAGAACAAATAGCTGCTGATTATGCTGAACGTCAAAAGTATGTTGCAAGTCTACAAAACCAATTAAATAGTTATAGTGAATCTGCACAAAAGCAGTTGGATAGTTATGCACACGATGTAAAGTGGCGAGCTGGGAAACTTCAGAAATCAGCAAGTATTACAGGTTTGATACAGGGGGCAGGTATTGGTGCATTAACTTTTGGAGCTGGAATGCTAGTTGGAGGATTAGGAGGAGCGGGTGCAGCGGGAGCAGCAGGTGCAACCGGTGCAGTAGGAACAGCAACTGCAGCAGGCGGCTCTTCAATGCTTGGACAGATAGGTTTTGGGATGAAATGTTTAGCTCCATTGCTTGGTATTGGTCATTATATGAATACATCAAATATTATACCTAACCTTAGAGGAGGGATTGAACAAGTTGATCTTGCTAATAACCATCAGTATGATGGTATGTCAGGCAATTTAGAGCAAATGGCAAGATATGGTCCATCAGGATTAGCAAAAACGCAGGTAGCTGAGCTTGGTGGTTTAAAACAAGCAGTAGAACATTTTAACATGCGGTCAGTACCTAGGTTAGAAGATTTACCGCAATTATCTGAATCTCTAGGCAAGATAGTATCGCTTAAGGATATTGAAGGGTTAACCCTTGGTTTGCCTAGTATGACGGCAGCTAGTGGTAAGAAATATAATTATGAGGTGTTATATGATGATGAGTTTATTAAGAAACTCAAGAAAGTATCAAAGAAGCTTGGTACGCCATATTTAAACCCAAACTCAACCACAAGCCCAAACGCAACGCGTACCAATTACAACACAAATATGGTGACAGCATATGGCTGATAGTGATTTAAACAAAAAGATTGAATATTTTGATAATCTCAAAACTAAACGAGAGAAATGGCATCATATATGGGATGAGCTGAAGAAATATGTTTGCCCACAAACTGAGAGCAATAAGGTAATATTTGACTCAACTTCTATTTGGTCACGGGAACAATTAGCATCAGGTTTACAAAGCTTGTTGGTAAACCCAGCAATGAATTGGTTTAACCTTACTATAGTTGCTGAAAATGACGAGCAACAGCAATATTTAACCACCGCTGAACGCGGCATGTTAGCCCAAATGCTAGAAAAAACCCTAATGGACATATTCAATAATCCGGCTTCTAATTTTTATAGTCAGATTCATCAGTTTTTTTTGAATTTATCAGCTTTTGGCACTGCGATATTCTATGTTGAAGAAGATTTAGAATTAGCACAAACTCTGTTCTTTCGTAATATTAATTTACAGGAATGTTATTTTGAAGAGAACAAGTTTGGTTTTGTTAATACAATGTACCGACTATTTAGCATGCCAATTAAAACTGCGTCAGCTAAATGGGCAGATTTTGCCCCTTTCAAGGAGAGGTTAGCCCGAAATCCTTCTAAGAAACTGCTAAAAAGTATTTTAGCAAGGTTCTATTGTAACCAGCTCAAAACCTAGCTTTACCGCTTGTTTTCTTAAATTTTCTATCATTTTTTCCTGATATTGCTTTTCATATGCTTCAATTCCTTGCTCTACATAATCCTGACCGTATTTTAGTAACCGATAAAATAAACATGCTAATTTTCTTGCAGTAGCAGTAATGGCTTTTGGTGACCCAATCTTGTTTTTCATCCGTCTATAATAACCAGCTAGTGCCGATTTCCCTTTCCCTAAACTCAAAGCAGACATTCGAAGTGCTATGCTTGCTTTATTAATTACTTTCTTGGTTCTTGTTTTAAAAACTTTTCCACCAGTAATTTGATTATTAGGGCTAAGACCAAGCCATGAAGTAAAATGCTTTTCTGTCTTCCATTTACTCATATCTAAACCTACTTCCGCTATCATTGTTTGCACGGTTAATACATCAAATCCTGGTATTTTGCTAAAATCTATCCCTGATACATTATATAAAGATTGTCTCAAATCAAATGTTTTAGGGGCATTTTTGCTTACTTTACGCTTTTTATCATTTCCCTCTAAAATAGCATCGCCATTATATTTATCAAATTCCTCGTAACATTCTTTGATTGATTTATCACATTCTTCTATTTTAGTGAGATAGAATTCATATAACTCTAACTCTTGCTTTAGGATAGCAAGCTGTTCTTTTCTATAATCTCCCTCTAATGCCTTAATGATAGTTTCACTGTTGCTCTTAATACGATAATCTTTAAATTCAGCTAACTTTTTAGCGTCTCTTTCTCCAACTATAATAGCTTTAATTATCTTCATTCCACTAATACCAGTGATGTCACTAATTACATGATGTAATTGGATATTCATTTCATTAAGGGCTTTTTGCATACGATTAATATGAATTCTACTACTTTTTATTAATCTATCTCTTTGCCTTAGATAACTACGCAATACGCATATTTGGTTATTAGGACGAAATGAACCGTTTAATAAACCATAGCTATGTAACCTTTGTAACCACTGACAATCTTTCACATCTGTCTTACGTCCAGGGACATTTTTTGCATAACGGGCATTAACTAATTTAACCTCAAACCCATTAGTCTCTAATATTTGAAACACCGGTATCCAATATACACCTGTTGATTCCATGGCTATCGTCTTAATCTTACATTCTTTTAACCAATTTACCATTTCTTTTAAATCACTAGTAAAAGCAGCAAATTTTTTAACAACTTCTTTATCTCTGCCAACTGGTACACAAACATAATGTTCTCTAGAGCCGATATCAATCCCTGCTGCATTAGGATTCATTATTTCCAATTTCTGTTTATCATTATTTTCCTTTACCATTTCACCTCCTTTTTGTAGAATATTGTTAAGCCAAGCTAATTTTAAGTTGGAGGGGCAATAGAATTACTCTTCTAAACGAGGTCTCTCATACACTTAAATATTTGTGTATGATGCCATCAATGATGTTACCAAAACTCCAAAACCATGCTGATGAACGGGCTGTGATCAACGCACCAATGGCATCGACGATTATTGTTCTTAATAATTAGCTTGGTTACTTTATTTTATAGAAATATAGCAAATAATACATCTGTTACTTAATGAATGATTATTGTTAAAAGGGGTACTACGCTGAAGTGTGGTACAGAGCCAGTTTCTTATATTTTGTTACATGGTGCGTAGTATACCAATGTTTAGGCTGATGAACAATTAGTTAATTTTTATTAAGGCATTAATAAAACGCTTTAAGTTATTTGATGACCAACCCATAATTTAACAGCTAAATTTTTGCCAAAAGATCGGTAATTATAGTTGTCGCCACACAGACAGGCAAAGAAGCCCTGAGCAAAGAAGGATGGGACTATATTACAACCTTAAGTAAAGTTGAGATTGAACGCTTAAAGAAAAGTGGAGTTTTGCAATATAGTTTTTTTGAAGAACAGCTATGCGAAGTAACCAGTAATGGTAAAAGATACATTTTAAGAAAAAATGGTTCTATAGCCCGAAAACTTGAGTTTGACAGGAATAACCGAGTTAAAAAACTGGTGGCAAAGGTGGAAGAACGTAATATATATGTATCAACCCATAAGAAAGCAAAGCCAAAAACTGGTTTAAATAATATCCAAAAGATTGCTGAAGAATGGCGGATAGATAAATTTATCAACCTAAAATTAGATGGCAACCAAATAGTGGTTGAAATTGATCAAGATAAGAAAAAAGAATTGTTTGCTCTCGATGGTTGTTATGCGATTGAAACACAGATTGAGATTAGACACTGTTAACAAAGCTTATTTGATTGATGAATTAATGGATTTTTTAACGAAAATTAATAAGATTTTTGCTGGAATAGTGTACCTATTTCAAAAAAATCTTATAATTTGCAGCAAAAAAGACTTTATTCATCAATTAAATAAGCTTTGTTAACAGTGTCTAAACTGATGAGTAAAGAATTGGTTGATAAAGCCTACCATAATCTACATGAAGTAGAATCGAATTTTAGCAGTATGAAGACGGGATTGCTGGAAGTAAGGCCGATTTTTTTAAGGAAAAGCAATAGAACAAAGGGACATGTATTTGTCTGTATGTTGGCATTAAAAATATGACACTATATGAAAAATAAGTTGAAATATGGTTGTGGAGTAACTAAGGATGGTAAATATAATGTGACCATTGAGGAAGCATTAAGAGAGTTGGATAAAATATGTTTTTTGTATTATACTATCAAAGGTTGTAAAGTAGCAAGATTATCAAAATTAAGCGAGTTTCAACAAAATTTGTTGAATTTATTTGATTTAACTATGCCCCAAATGATAAAATCTGTAAAATGATAATGTATAGCCAGTAACTAAAATGTAAACTTTTGTCCTACACACCGCATAGCAACCCTACTTTGAAGCATAATCCTTGCTCATATTTATCTCGAAGACAAGTCGCTCTTTCTCAAAAATTGCGGAAGTCGGGAGCAATCCACTTCTGGTCTTTTGGTTTGCTTCTTCACCTAAAGTGATTCCTCGTAATGACACTTGTGTAGCATAATATCCTTATAATTTTTTGCTATTTTTACGATAGAATAAAAAATGTAAGATATGAAAAAAAATACCTCTCGATACTAATTGATAAAATCAAAGTCTTTTCCTTGTTGAATATATTGTCTTATTCTTGACATTAATTCTTGGAAATACACCAAATTATGCCAAGTCATAAGTACTGCTCCTAAAATCTCTTTGCTCTTTACCAAATGGTGCAAGTAAGCTTTATTATAATTTTTACATGCTGGGCATGAACAATCATATTCAAGAGGTTCCTGATCATCTTTATATGTGCTATTGCGAATATTTACTATACCATATTTGGTGAAAGCCTGACCATTCCGACCAGAACGCGTTGGAATAACACAATCAAACATATCTATTCCTCTAGCAACTGCTCCAATAATATCATCTGGTTTACCAACTCCCATAAGATATCTTGGTTTATTTTCAGGTAATAAATCTGGAGCATAGTCTAGTACTTCAAACATTATCTCTTGTCCTTCACCTACTGCCAACCCCCCAATAGCATAACCTTCAAAATCTAATTCTGCTAAATTCTGTGCTGACTCAACACGTAGCTCTTGGTATACACTTCCCTGCACAATACCAAATTGACCATAACCTTCTCTTTGAACAAATGCCTTTCTTGAACGCTTTCCCCACCTAGATGTTAATTCCATCGATGATTTTGCTTGCTCAAATTTTACTGGATATGGAGTGCATTCATCAAACGCCATAGTAATAGTACTATCGAGAAGATACTGTATCTCTGTCGCTCGCTCAGGAGTTAACATATGCTTACTACCATCAATATGTGAGTTAAAAATTACTCCTTCTTCTGTAATTTTACGTAATTTTGATAGGGACATCACCTGAAAACCACCTGAATCGCTAAGTACAGGCTTTGACCAATTCATAAATTTACGTAAACCTCCAAATTTAGCAATTCTTTCAGCACCTGGCTGCAACATTAAATGATAAGTATTACCAAGTATTATATCAGCTCCAGTAGATTCCACTGCTTCAGGTAACATAGCTTTTACCGTACCTTTTGTGCCTACTGGCATAAAAGCCGGCGTACGTATTTGACCATGCCTAGTAGTTATAATACCAGCTCTGGCTTTTTTATGTTGAGACTGTAAGTCAAATGAAAATTTTTGCATGTTAATTTACCTAAACTGATTCAACGCACATATCTATCCCTATATATAATTAATTTTGACTAGAATACAATGCTGTGTGAACATTTCTAAGTAGGAGAGAAAAATTGAAAAATGTGATAGTGTAATTTATGAACAAAAAAGCACTATCACAGATGAATTATTACATTAAAACAAAAGAATGGAAACATATTTTTAAAATTTTACAAACAAAAACGAATGTTCGTAGTAGGAACGAAGATAAATTACGACTCTTTATTGAAGATATAGGTATATAGTGACCCGAATTGTCAAACCAAAAAAAATAAGTTAATCCGTTTTTAACTATTAAAAAATACAGATAATACAAAATTTCAACATAGTTAATTCTCTTTTATTGGCCGATAAACATCAGCTGGTCTTTTATAATTGAGAGATTGATTTCGTCTCTCATTGTTATACCACTTAATAAATTCATTCAGTATTTTCTCTAAATCAGCTATACTTTCAGGCCTATAATAATATATTGCTTCTTGTTTTATTGTTCTCCACAATCTCTCAATATTTATATTATCAAAGCACCTACCTTTATGATCTATACTGATTTTAATATTATGCTCAATTAGACACTGTTAACAAAGCTTATTTAATTGATGAATAAAGTCTTTTTTGCTGCAAATTATAAGATTTTTTTGAAATAGCTATACTATTGCGGCAAAAATCTTATTAATTTTCGCTAAAAAATCCATTAATTCATCAATCAAATAAGCTTTGTTAAAAGTGTCTAATAACCTTGCTTGTTGCCTAATTGACAGATTATCGTGAATATCTAACATACTGACTCTACTATTATAATCTACAGTTTTAATTTTTTTAAGAAAATTATTTTCAACTGTAATTTCTCCAATCAGTTTATGTAAAATATTTATCTCTTGCTCTAATATTTTCAACTGCTTATTTCTTTCTGATTCGGGCAGAAAAATATCTTTAGCAGAGTCAAGTAATTTTGCTTTCCACTCATGTAAATTAGTTTGAGGCATCTTATGTTCACTACTAATCTCACTACACTCTTTTTATCACTAATTAATTCTATAGCTAACTTCGCCTTAAATCCTGGTGCATATTGTTTCTTAATACTCATTTTCTTTCCTTTCAATTTACTTGTTTTTAATAAATTTACTCGGATTAATCTATTTTTTTGGTCCTATTTTAGGGGGGCATTATAAACATTTAGGGATGTTTAAAAATTTCAAATTCAAGTTTAATGATAGCAATGGTTCAAAATTTTAAAAGGATAATTAAATTAAAATTATCTCTTTATATTGTACCCATTGCTACTAAAAAGTTAATATTAATTATTTTTATGATGGCGGCTGATTTTGTAAAAATTTAAATAAATAAGGTAAAAATTTTATTGATTTGGATATAATTTTTGACCACAAACATGTATCATCTCTTACGTCTACAGCCTTTTTGATGGAGCGGCTATATATAATAATGCACGTTGCCAGTCATTATAAAAATTATCTAAATTAAGTCTTATTCTTTTCACTCGTTCAGCAGTTATTATCGAATATATTGTTTTAAGAGTGATATCAAAATTATCATTAATAACCACGTAATCATAATATTTAGCATATTGCACTTCTTTGGTTGCCAATTTCATACGCAACTCTATTGCGTCTTTACTATCTTGCCCTCTATCTTGAATTCGTTGTTGCAAAATACTAGGAGTTGGAGGCAGAACAAAAATTGTAATTACATTTGATAAGATTTTTTTTATGGATTTTGTCCCTTGCCAATCTATATCAAACAAAACATCTAACCCTTGACTTAGTAGCTCTTCTACAACTTTTCTAGGTGTTCCGTAATAATTATTATAAATATTTGCATATTCAAGAAATGCATCTTGTTCAATTAATTTATTAAATTCATCTTTGGTTTTGAAATAGTAATTTACTCCATCGATCTCACCTGCTCTGGGTGTTCTGGTGGTTGTAGAGACGGATAATTTAAGGTTACTGTCTATTTCTAAAGCTGCTCTCACTAAGCTAGATTTACCAGCAGCTGAGGGGGAAGACAAAATAATAGTTAATCCTTTACTTTTCAGAGATAGTACCATATTTATTATTCTTTTATAATAGTGTTTCTATAGTAATTTGTATGGCTAACCCGATTAGCTATACTCAAATCTTTAGGTAGTAAATTACAGGGGCGTTTAATTATAGCATTCTGCTTTAAAAGAATCAATAGACTTCCTACAAAAGTCGCTTATACGTAAGAGTTCGGGGAGGATATTCTGTTGCTGTGAATCGTAGTGTACGCGAGGGGTAGAGTACCGATATAACGTACAAATCACCAGCAGAAGTAGACTTTTGTAGGCAGTTTACTAAATTTAATTGTTGGTAATGTTCTTATATAGCAACAATATTTTATCTTTTAACATTAATTTTTGTTTCTTTAATTGTTTGATTTTAATATCATCCTGAAAATGTAAAAATGCAGCGTTTATTAGTCTTTGTAAATCATCATGTTTTTTTTGTAAACTTTGTATATGGTTCTTGATATTCATTTTTAAACTCCATAATCAATTAAAAACTAAGGGTAGTAAAAACTAAGATTTTTATAAAACCAACTTTATAAAACCAAAAGTTATTTTAATACAAAATAATATACTTTAAAAGGAAAAAATATAGTTATTACTACTGATAATAAAAAAATTACTTGTGGCAATCTCTAGGTGTTTAGTCCCAGGGTGTAATGTTGTATATTATAAAGAATTACCATCAAGAGAGGAATTATGGGACAAATATTACACGGCTGTGCCAAAACGACAGAGGCAATACGTTTCGCAATCCAAAATAGTCAAGAGAGCTTAAAGACTTTAGCAAGAAAATATTCTATTAATCCTAAAACAGTTGCTAAGTGGAAGAAACGAACTACATTACAAGATACTTGTATGGGTCCCAAAGAACCATCTTCTACAGTATTAACTTCTGAAGAAGAAGCTATGTGTATAGCATTTCGTAAACACACTTTATTATCTTTAGATGATTGCTTATATGCTTTACAAGTCAGTATTCCCAAGCTTACTAGATCTTCTTTACATAGACTTCTTCAACGCCATAATGTTAGTAGGTTACCGGAAGTAAAAGGAAATAACAAAACCAAGAAGAAGTTTAAACTTTATCCAATTGGTTATTTCCATATAGATATTGCTGAAGTCAAAACAGAAGAAGGTAAACTCTATCTATTTGTTGCTATTGATCGCACTTCAAAGTTTGTGTATGTAGAACTTTTACCAAGATGTACCAAGACAGAAACAGCACAATTTCTTCGTAATTTAATTAAAGCTATACCTTATAAAATTCATACTATTTTGACAGATAATGGTATTCAATTTACTAACAGAACAGTAGATAAGCATGCTTGGATGCATATTTTTGATCGTATTTGCTATGAATACAATATTGAACACAGGCTAACAAAAGTTAATCATCCATGGACTAATGGACAGGTAGAACGTATGAATCGTACTATTAAAGAGGCAACTGTTAAACGTTTTTATTATGACAATCATCAGCAACTTAAACAACATTTATATGATTTTATCAATGCCTACAATTTCGCAAAAAGACTTAAAGCTCTTAAAGGTTTAACTCCTTATGAATTTATCATAAAAACATGGACATCTGATCCAAATAAATTTATTATTAACCCTAACCTCCACATCCTGGGACTAAACACCTAATATTACCTCCTGTAAAATTTATTTCTATTTGACGATTTTTTACTTTCGATTGGTAATTTAATCCTGTACAATTTGTCATGACAAAACCTTCTGTATAATGTTCTTTTAACACCGATATTATACCATATTACGAGGGTTTTGTCTCCTGACTTTCATGCATTATTCAGGCTAGCCCGGATATTGCATGATAGAAATGAACCAATTGTGCTAGCCCTTGTCTCATGAGGGTTACAGGCTAAAATATATAAAATTTTAAATATACAATTTGTATTTTTGTGCAATTCTTCCAAACTCCTTATATTACAAGGGGTTCAGAGATAAATATTGATACCTTCATGCAGTATCCGGGATAGTAAGCTACTACAGGAATAAAAGTAATAGCACTAAAGACACATCTAAGAAATATTATCTGAGAAATATGAATTTTGCTATCATGTCATTATTAACACTGCTCATAATACTTAGAATATACCATGTGATAGCTATAAAATATCTTTTATTTTTTATAGACATGATATTATCCCCATTTCAAAATTATCAATATCCATCACTTCTATATTTTAATTTACATATCAAACACATTTTATATGTAAAGTGCATTAACAAAAAAACTTACTGCCTGATGTAATTTACCTTATAATTACAGAAATAGGTATGAAGAAGTTACAGAGGTAAGTTTAAATAATCATGATTACATCAATAAATCAAATTTCTTGATTAATTTACTTAAATCTTATAGAATTTATGGGGGAAGTATAACTAACCCGAATAGATTCTGATATTGTTGTAGTCTCCTAAATGTCATTGCGATGAGGTGCGAAGCTCGAACGAGGCAATTGTAAGCTGTCATTCTTAGCAACGGTGGGAATCTAAGATACCTGCTTGTGCAAGGTTGACGCAAAACAGGATTGCCTCATTGCCACTAAAGTGACCTTCTGCAATGACGTAGAAGCTATAACGACTTAGCTATAAATAATGGTTATCCATTATTTTTATAATATTAAATTATTTTTTAGACCGATAATGAATCACAACATATTTAACTTGGCAGCTGCAATTGTCCTGTCCATTGGTATTATTTTTGGATGGCAATACTTTTATGATAAACCAAGATTACAAAAACTAGAACAGCAAAATAAAATACATAATAAGCAAGTTCAAGAGTTAAAGAAAAAGAATATTCAAGTAGAAATCCCTAAAGAAGGTGAAGCATCTATTTCTGCTAAGAGAATTCGGATAAACTCAAAATTACTTTCTGGATCAATTTCTTTAAAAGGACTCCGGTTTGATGATTTAATTTTGTTGAAATATAAGCAAGATCTATCACCAAACAGTAAACCTGTTGTATTATTTGCTAATTCTCAGTCAGAAGAAGCTTATTTTGCTGAAATAGGCTGGTTTAATAAAGATAACAGTACTATCCTTCCTGATAGCGAAACTCTTTGGCAGGCTGATAATGATGAGTTAACTCCTACAAAAGCTGTAAATTTATCATGGATTAACAAAGATGGGATTAAATTCTTGATTACGATAAGTATGGATAGTAATTACTTATTTACCATAGAGCAAACTACGGTAAATGATAGTAATCAACCAATTTCAGTCCAATATTATGGACTAATTAACCGTAAATATATTGGCAAAGAGAAATCAGTTAATATACTACATCAAGGACCAATTGGGGTTATTGATGGTAGGCTTAAAGAGCATTCTTTTGATGATTTAAAAGATAAGAAAACTGAAAAATTTTTGCAAGGCACTGTTGATTGGTTGGGCATAACAGATAAATATTGGTTAGCCTCCTTAATTCCGGATAAAGTTAGTATGTATAGTTCTAACTTTAATTATGCAATAAAAAACGGTGTTGAAAAATACCAAGTCGATTTCATTTCTCCAGCTCACACTATAGGAGTAGGAAAAAAGTTCACTATGTCACAAAAATTATTTGCCGGAGCAAAGAAAGTTGACTTATTGGATCAATATGAAAAGCAATATAATATTAAGTTATTTGACCGGGCAATTGATTTTGGTTGGTTTTATATAATTACTAAGCCAGTCTTTAATGCTATGAACTTTTTCTATCTCTATGTTGGTAACTTTGGTGTTAGTATCTTGATTGTAACCGTTATCATAAAACTGTTAATGTTTACTTTGGCTAATAAATCATATCGTTCTATGAAAAGAATGAAAAATCTTCAGCCTGAAGTGGAAAGAATTAGAGCTTTATATGCTGATGATAAAATGAGAGCTAACCAAGAAGTTATGGCTTTGTACAAAAGGGAAAAGGCTAATCCTCTTGCTGGTTGTCTGCCGATTATTGTACAAATCCCGGTATTTTTCTCAATTTATAAAGTGTTATACGTAACTATTGAGATGCGTCAAGCACCATTTTTTGGTTGGATAAAAGATTTATCTGCTCCTGATCCAACATCAATTTTCAACTTATTCGGATTACTGCCATTCACTTGCCCAAGCTTTCTAATGATTGGTGTATGGCCTATTCTCATGGCTCTGACTATGTTCTTACAGCAAAGGATGAGTCCAGAGCCAGCTGAGCCGATTCAAGCGCAAGTAATGAAATTTATGCCGCTAGTTTTTTTAGTAATGTTTAGTAGTTTTCCAGCGGGGTTATTAATTTATTGGTCCTGGAATAATATTTTATCAATAATTCAGCAATATTACATTAATAAGCTAGATAATAATGTCGGTTGATAAGGTTACAAGGCTATTTCGTCAGGAGGTAAAATTTATAGCTGGTGTGGCAAAAATCAATCAGTTTCCTAGTACATCTTTGCCAGAGATTGCCTTTGTTGGTAAATCAAATGTTGGTAAGTCGAGTTTGATTAATAGTATATGTAATAATTCAAGTCTTGCTAAGGTTTCTAATACTCCTGGTCGCACTAGGCAAATAAATTTTTTCTCCCTTGTCGATAAACTTATTTTAGTTGATCTTCCAGGATACGGCTTTGCTGAAGTTCCCATATATATAAAACAACAATGGGAAGTATTAATAACATACTATCTCAGAATGAGTGTAAACCTCAAATTAGTAAATTTATTGATTGATGCTAGAAGAGGGCTGAAGCAGAATGATATGGAAATTGCTAAATTGTTACTTTCTTGCAATAAAGATTTTCAAATTGTTTTCACAAAGTCAGATAAGGTAACACATAAAGAAAACCTAACGACGATAGCACAGAATTTTCTTGCAACTTTAGGCTACTCCTGTAATGTAATTTATACAAGTAGTAGGAGTAAAGAAGGTGCAAAAGAATTGCAATTTAGTTTGGCAAAATGCATTAAATTATAAAGAAAAGGAAGGTAACGGTTTTGCCCATATAAAAGACACTGCCTTAATTAAAGATATAATAAGACGTAGTAGTGAAGTTAGAGATCAAGTTATGGTATTTAAGCTACCTTCATTAATTATTGGTGATGACAAATTATTAACGAGTTTTGCAGAAGTAATACAATTACTTGACAGTTGTGGTATCAAAATCTTTATAGTGCATGATCATACTGATTTGGTAAATGATACGCTAAAATTGTTTGGTTGTGATGAAAAATTTATCGATAATATTAAGGTAGCGGATTATAAAAGTTCACAAATTATGGAAATGGTTTTGTCCGGGTATATTAATAAGCGTATAGTTTCCAAGCTCTGTAGTTTAGGTTGTTATGCTATTGGTATTTCCTGCAAAGATGCTAATCTTATTCAAGCTAAGAAATCAAAATTATTACATAGGAGAGATGCTAATAAAGATGTAATAGATATTGGGTTTATCAGTGAACCAGTTATAGTAAATCCTGAGATTTTAATAAATTTTGAGGATAGCAATATTATTCCTGTTATAGCACCAGTAGCTAGTGATGAAAAAGGTAATACGCATTTGTTGGATGTAAATATGACTGCCTCAATAATTGCCTCCTCATTAAATGCCGAGCATCTAGTGTTATTATGTGATAGGACAGAATTTACCGAAGAGAACTATATACGCGTACAGGATGTTGATGTATTAAAAGAAATGCTGAATGAAGTTGTTGAGCCTAAAAAAGTTGGCTTGATTGGGGCGGCTTTAAGTGCTATTCAAAACAATACTGATTACGTACATTTTCTCAATGCAACTTTCCCCGATTCTATATTATTAAGCATGTTTACAAGTAAAGAACGTGAGTTGCCAATTATATAAAAAGATGTAAGCAAATAGTCATTGTGAGGAGTTGCCTCGGTGGCGACGAAGCAATCCAAATGAAGTGGATTGCCACGACCACTCACGTGGTCTCACAATGACTTGTGTGTCTGTAATTCGTCATTGCGAGGAGTGCGTAAGCACAACGAAGCAATCCAAATTTAACCGTTTTCTAGATTGCTTCGTCGTAGTAATGCTACTCCTCGCAATGACAATTAGGTTACGTACACCACTTTGCTAATTTGGTATACATTTTCTAGGTTACTTATGGAACAAAAATAAGCAATACCACAAAAATAATGAAAACAGCTATTAGTGGAGCATAAAAATCTGCTATATTTACAGATATACTAAAATGAATTGAAAAGTTGGTAGACGAAGGTCAACTTCAAGAAGAGCTAGGCAGTAGCAAAGTCGAGCTGCTAGGCGTATATTAGTACGTGAGTAGCAGAGAGCTTTAGATACGACGACGCCAATTCTTGAAGTTCATCAAGTATATAACCGAGTTTGGGTTAATTAGAGTTAAAGAGAGTTAATTTATGTCAGGCAGTTTAGTATCAGATCCATTATTTGTTGGTTTAACAAGACCTGCAATGATATTTGGTGTTAGTATAAAATTTGCAGCACTTAATATGATCATATCTATGTCATTATTTATTCAAAGTAATAGTATTATGAATTTGCTTGTTGCCTTTGTGATTCATATGATTGGGTATGTAATATGTTTTAAAGAACCAAGATTTATAGAATTATTCTTAAATAAATCTTCTAGATGTAGTCAGTGTCCTAATAAATCATTCTATGGGGCGAACTCGTACGGTATTTAAAAGAACAGTATAAAATGATAAAATTATCTGTAACAAAAACAGCAAAAGAATCGAGAGCTAGGAAAGAAAAACCTACTTCTCACTTTATTCCTTATAAGTGCCATTGGGATAGTAATACTATCTTAACTAAAAATAATGAATTGTTACAAGTAGTAAAGATAGGGGGTTTTTCCTTTGAAACGGCTGATGATGAAGATCTAGATATTAAAAAAAATATCAGGAATTCGTTACTTAAAAATATGTCATCAGGCAATGTTGTGATGTATTTTCACACTATCAGAAGGCGTAGGCCAGTGATTTTTGATGGGATGGAATATACCTCCGATCCTACCATAAAAGTACCTAATGATTTCACAACTTACTTATCAAATGAATGGCGTAAGAAACATGCAGGATATAGGTCGTTTTTTAATGAGTTGTACGTTAGTATCCTTTATCGACCGGATAAAGCTGGAGTTGCTGTAATCGAGTATCTCGTTAAAAAGCTAATGCAAAAGTCTAATAAATTGGCTTGGGAAAATGACATGCGAGAAATGCAGGAAAGTTTGCAAGAAATGTCCTCAAGAGTAGTTAATACATTTCATAGTTATTCGGCTAGGCTACTTGGTGTACGCAAATCTAGTAGTGGTTATTGCTGTGATATTATGGAGTTTCTTGGTACTTTGGTAAATTGTGGTTCTTCAATGCAAATGGTTGTTCCAAGAAGTTCAATAGACCACTATCTTCCAACCCATAGATTGTTTTTTGGTTCTAGATCTATAGAAGCCCGTGGTCCAGCTGGCAGGAGATACGCTGGTATACTAAGTATTTTAGAATATGGTCCATCTACATCAGCTGGACTCTTTGATGGTTTTTTACAAATGCCTTTTGAATTTGTCATGACTCAGAGTTTTATTTTTGCTAATAGAACAGTGGCAATTAATAAAATGCAACTACAGCAAAATAGGATGATTCAAGCAGATGATAAGGCCGTATCACAAGTTGCCGAAATCTCTCGAGCACTTGATATGGCGACTAGTGGTGATATTGGCTTTGGAGAACACCATTTTTCGCTTCTATGTTCCGATAGTAATTTAAAATCCCTTGAGGATACCCTATCTATGGCTTCTGTTGAGCTATCCAATTCTGGAATTCAACCTGTTAGGGAAAAAATTAACATGGAACCGAGTTATTGGGGACAGCTTCCCGGGAATATGGATTATATAGTAAGGGGATCTACTATCAATACTTTAAATATGGCTAGTTTTGCATCTATGCATAATTATCCACTAGGTAAGGTTTTTAATAATCATTGGGGAGAGTATGTGACTGTACTCGATACTACTTCAGGTACACCTTTTTATTTCAATTTTCATGTTAGGGATGTTGGGCATACTTTAATCATTGGTCCAACTGGAGCTGGTAAAACAGTATTAATGAATTTTTTATGTGCCCAAGCACAAAAATTTAAACCTAGAATGTTCTTTTTTGATAAAGATCACGGTGCTGAGATATTTATCAGATCACTTAACGGAGTGTATACCACGATTGATCCGGGGGGAGAATGTAACTTTAATCCCTTGCAACTTGATGATACAGGGGAGAATAGGACATTTATACTAGAATGGCTTAAAGTATTGGTTACTTCTAATGGAGAATCGCTATCATCAGAAGATAATAAGACTCTATCACAAGCAGTAAGTGGTAATTTTAAGCTGGAGAAGAAGGATAGAAGATTAAAAAATGTTGTAGCATTTTTAGGTATCGACGGTCCTAATAGTTTGGCAGGTAGGATTGCTATGTGGGTTGGTAGAGGTTCTCATGCAAGAATATTTGATAATGAGACAGATAATATTGATTTGCAGAAAGCTCGAGTCTTTGGCTTTGATATGACAGAGTTGTTAAAAGATCCAATTAGTCTTGCTCCTGTACTACTATATATCTTCCATAGAATTAGTATTTCTTTAGATGGTCAGAAAACTATGATAGTTCTTGATGAGGCATGGGCTTTGATTGATAATCCGATATTTGCTCCGAAAATCAAGGACTGGCTAAAAGTTTTGCGTAAGTTAAATACTTTTGTAATTTTTGCTACCCAAAGTGTTGAAGATGCAGCTAAAAGCAGAATTAGCGATACTTTGATTCAACAAACTGCGACACAAATATTCTTACCAAATCTTAAGGCAACCGATATTTATCGTAGTGCTTTTATGCTTAGTCAACGAGAATATGTTTTAATAAAAACTACAGACCCAACATCGCGTTATTTTTTAATAAAACAAGGAGTAGATGCGATTGTTGCTAAAATAAATTTAGATGGTATGAATGATATTATTAATGTTCTTTCTGGTCGGGTTGAAACAGTGCTATTGTTGAATCAGATTAGAGAGCAATATGGTGATGATCCTGAAAAATGGTTGCCTATATTTTATGAGGAAGTAAAGTCACTTTAGTTGGTTTATGCATTACAAACATAAAAAATTATTAACTCTATTATGCTGTCACTTCAGTGCCAATTGGTTATTGTATGGTGCTAAAACATTTGGTAGGATACTGATTTTATGTAGTACACTCAATTTTACTGTTATCCATAGTAGTTATGCAGAAGAAAAAGGTACTTTAGATACTATAATTGATATTCTTTCAGGTTTAACCTGTGAGACTCAAGGTGTTGGCGACTTATTACGTACAGAATTTTCTCACACTTGTATACCAGCATCATTTTTTTCCTTTGGTATTGCGAATATAATCTCGCCAGGAATGTATGCCAATACGATGCTGCGTCTTAAAATAAATGACCATGAATTATTTGATATACCTTACAATTACCCTGGAGGGCAGTGTGCAAGAAATAATAAAATTGATCCAATTGATCCCAAAATAACCTTTGCATTTTGTAATAATATTAAGTTAGCAGCTGTTAGAGTTGAGGCAATAGCCATTTCTGCCATTGCTATTGCTAAAGCTTTATTGACTGGTACAGATCCGTGGGATGATATTATGGAGGCGTGGAAGAGTAATAAGAGCGGATACCATACTATTTATCAGGATCAAAAAGACGGTGATACTGGGGTAATGTTGGATGTGCCTCTGCCGGTTGTTTTTAAAGTAGTAAGGCAAAAGGATACTATGTGTGTAGCTGCTCCCACTATAAGGGCAGACTGGGTAGCGGTTGGTTGTAAGTATATTAGAGAGCCATACCCTGAATCTATATATGCATCTTTTATGAGTCTTGATGGCAGCAATGCTAAAGAAGGCTCTAATAACACTGCTACTGATCCAATGGCAATAGTTGATTGCGGCTTGTCATCTTCTAGTTGTTACCAAAGGGCTTATAATAATTCTAAGACCGCCATAGTCATTTCTTCACCATTAATCGAATGTATTAAGGAAATGACAGCCAGATTACTGATTAGTAAAGATGTTTGTACATTTGATGATGTTAATAAGGTGATTAATTCCAGTAAAAGGGAGAGTAGTGTATTATTTCAATTCCAACGTAATATGCACAGAACTGTCACCGCTTTATTAACTATATATGTAATTTTCTTTGGTTTTAAAATTATACTTTCTAGTGAAGTTCCGCCCAAAAATGAAATAATTAATTTTATATTAAAAATGTTATTTGTGACCTATTTCTCTGTAGGTATAAATATTACTCCTAGTAGCAGTTCTGACTATAATCGACTAGATGGTATGGTGCAGTGGGCTTTTCCGTTGTTATTAGGGGGAATAGATACGCTTGGTGGTTGGGTTATGAATGCTTCTCCATCAGAATTGTGTAAATTTGAGACTAAAGATTATGTCGATAAAAATCTTTCTTATATGCCCTTGTGGGATGCATTAGATTGTCGAGTAAGTCATTATTTGGGATTAGATATTCTCTCAACTTTATTGGTAGAAAATCAATATAGAAATCATAATTTCGAGAATTTTGACTTTTTTAGTTTTTCAGCCCCACCTTATGTATATTTACTGATTCCTGCTATTATTTCAGGTAACATGACTCTCGTGTCTTTGGCGCTTTCTTATCCTTTATTAGTGATTTCTGTTGGAGCATTTATGGTGAATGCTACAGTGATGTGTATGGTATCTATAGTAATATTGGGTGTTTTGGCGCCTCTTTTTGTCCCGATGTTTTTATTTGAATATACTCGTGGTTATTTCGAATCGTGGGTAAAGCTACTAATATCATTTTTATTACAACCTATGGTTGTGGTAACCTTTATGATTATGATGTTTTCAGTTTACGATATTGGTTTTTATGGTCACTGTAAATATACAGGTAAAACCATACAAAATAGTATAGAAAGTGGAGGTGACGGAAAAAGAGCAGTAAAAATATTTTTTGTTAATAATAAGTGGAGTGAATATAATAGTGAAGCCGAGGTTAAAAGTTGTAAGAATAGCTTAGGTTATATGCTTAATAATCCACTTGCAACAGTTGTTGATTTTGCTAAAGATAACCTAAATGAAATGCTTACAGAGAAACCAGGAAGTGGTAGTACAAGCAGTCATCTATCTAAATTCCAGTTTCTGCAGGGTATTGTTATGGGACCCGGTATGTTCTTTGTATCACCAAAATTACTTTTTGAGAAGATTAAGGATATTGTTCTAGCGTTAGTTACTGCCTGCTTTACTTTGTATTTAATGTATCACCTTAGTGCTAAACTGGCAGAATTTGCAGCTGATATGACTGAGGGTGTAGCACTTAGTAGTGTTGCCATTCATCCGCAAGCAATATATAAAGCTGGTATGGCTGCTATTGGAGCAGCTGGAAAAATGGGAGCGGCCGATAAAGCAGCCGGGGGCGGTGGAGCTAAGGATACGATGGGAGGAGGAAGTGATGGTGGCGGTAGCGACGAATTAGACGGAGATAGTAGTTCTACTGATGGTGAATCAGGAGGAGATACCGTAAGTACTGGTGGTTCAGCTGGGGCTACTGGAGCAGTGGGAGGAGCGATTAAGTCTTTAGGTAGTAGGTGGAGCTTCTCTGCCAATTCGTCATATCACAGAAGCTACTACAACTGGTGTGAGTGAAGGGGGAGCTTCAAGTGGAGCAGGGTCTGCACATGAATCAAGAGTTAATTTGGAGAGTAGTGCTGGTGACAGTTCTGTCACGATAACAGAAACAAGTAATTCTGTTAATAGTTCATCACAGCTAGCTACAAATAAACAAGAATTAGGAAAAACGCTAGACAAAGCAAGTCCTACATTGGCATCACCAAAAGAGAAAAAGTCAGAGGGATTACTTCCTAAGACTCCAAGAGAAAAGGAGAATCACGCCTTACAACCCGGAGATGCTGGTTATGTTAAACAAGAAATAAGAAATCGTGAGATAAAAGATAGAAATGCTAAATTAGAGGAACAGGCATTCAAAGATTTCAAAGAAAAATCTCTTAAAAATAGAGCGGCTAAACAAGTTATAGCTGATAGAACTAATGTAAAAGTAAAAAAAGATGGCTCTGATGAAACTTCATAAAGTCATACAAATTTTTATACAATTTTGCTTGATATTTTCTTCAGTTGAGGTTTTTGCTGGTTATGGGGATATGTGTCCGTCAGTTTCATTTGGCACAGATGATTATTTAAAGCAGAATACTGCCTACGGTCATATTATGTTTAGTATCGATATGACCAGCACTCTTGCTCCTGATGCTTGCGATCCAAATGGTTCAAAATTTAAATTTTGTCTAAAAAATAAGGAAGGAAGTTCTGAAGAATGTACAGTTATTACTCTTGACTTAAATAGCTCTAGGCGTTTTAGTGAGTTAAGCACTGATGGTAATCCTGATTTAGGAGGCAATATCTTATTGAAGGATATTATTCTGACAGTAAAAATTGTCGATGAAAAATTGTTGTGCCTAGTTATGTCCACTTCAAAAGGGCAGCTTCCATTAGCTTGTAGGCTTACTAACACGCTCCCACCACCACCGCCACCAAGTGAACAATGTCGGAATATAGGAAAAACTTGTTATATGGGTACTACTAGAAGTCAGTCATTATTTAATTTTTCTGGGTTAGCTGTAGATTGTATGAAGGAAACTCTTGATAAAGTTTTTTTCCGTTATAGTAACTGTAATCCAAAAAATGATAAGGTTAGCTTGCTTGCCCTTAACCCCTTCTCAGCCTTCCAAGAATCTTTAAAAATATCTATTAGGGTGGCGTTAATATTATATGTTATGTTTTTTGCTGTTAATCTGATTTTAAATAAAGAGTATGGTAATTTAGATAAAATAGCAACTTTTTTTATAAAACTAGTACTAGTTACTTATTTTGCTACAGGTCTTGGACCAGCCTATTTTAAGGGCGGTAAAGAGACTACAGACAATGGTATGCTGCAATATGGTTTACCATTACTCACTGAACTTACTCCACAATTTGCCCAAATAGTTTTTAATGCTGGTGGTTCTAGAGGATTATGTGAATTTGATGCTAAGAAGTATAAAAATGGTTATAGTTTTTATGCACTTTGGGATGCTGTGGATTGTCGGATAGCTTATTATTTAGGTATGGGGTTAATGTATAATACAGAAGCTATTTTAAATGGCAATCCTAATACTGTGTCGCACGAAGCTCCGGACGCACTAAGCAGGGTGGGAACACTCAGATTCTTTATCGTACTATTTGGTTTTTTATTATCTGGTAATATCATAATAGTAGTATCTGGATTAATATTTTCTGTAATATTTGTCTCAATAATTTTATATTTTCTAACTCACTACCTAGTATGTTTAGTTACCATATATGTCATGACCTATATTTCTCCTATATTTATCCCTATGGCTTTATTTACTAGAACCAAAGCATATTTTGACGCATGGCTAAAAATCTGTATATCTTGTGCATTGCAGCCTGCAGTAGTAGCTGGTTTTATTGCCTTGTTGCTTGGTATGTATGATTCGGCAATATACAAGAATTGTCAATTTAAGAGGCATGACTATGTTAGTGGTAATGTTCAGTTTAGTACTTTTGAGCTTATATTACCAAATAGTGAACCTGCCGCTTGTGCAAGTAGTGCTGGATATAAATTATTACAATATTATTCAGGGACAGGTTGGGAGAATCATCTTTTAAGTATTTTCCCAGTTAAATCAATTGCTATGGATATCTTCTTATTGATGGTAGATTTACTATATGTATTAGTTTTCTCAATTATTTTTTATTATTTTTCAAAATCAATTAGTCAGTTTGCAGCTGAGCTTACTGGCGGTCCTATCATGGAATCTGTAACAGCCAGTCCTACTAAGATAGTTGATATGGTCAAGAAAGGGATTGACTTTATTGCAGATGCTTCAGAAAAATCAAGTGGAAAACCACCCACAAAAAATCCTGCAGAAAAACCAAGGAAAGGAGGAGAAGAAGCAAAAGATTCCGGTGGTGGTGCTGAGGGGGCAGCCGGAGATAAGATGGGTTCAGGTGGTGGTATGGGTTCTGGAGGTGGTGGCTGATGATTATAGACAACCCGACTAACATTATACCCTATTCACATGCGTCATTGCGAGAAGCTACTTTAGTAGCGACGAAGCAATCCATAAAAGTGATTAGAAATGGATTGCTTCGTTCGGCTTTCCCGTTTCATCGCAATGACGTTAGTTTACTAGACTTGCTGCATAAATCAAAGATAGTTGAGGGATTTTTAGGAGAAACGAAGCCGGCTACCTTCGCGTATACAGACGTATGTGAGGAGCGGAGGCGAGTTTCGACGACAAAATCACCAACTAGATTGACTTATGCAGTAAGTCTACTATGGATAAATGCTAATCGGGTTAGCTATAACTTGGATATCATCATATGAAAGGAAATTTATCAAAGCTTATAATGTTACTAGGCATAATTGCTTTATTGGTTAGCGTTGTTATGGTAGTGCTTGCAATGATAGGATCAGTAAAAATTACTAATGGTTGTCTTATGAGATATGATGACACAAAAGGTGGTAATACTACCGACCATATTACTAATACGGTGATGCTTAATGCAACAGCAAACTATACTGTAATTACTAAAACAAAACCAGATGGGTCGCTTGAAACTGAGTATGATCCTAACCGTTATGGAGAATGGTTAAATACTAACCTAGCTGTTACAAATGAGCAAGAGATTAAGTTTAAAATAAACGGTAATATAAGCCTTTGTCGAGCTTACATACCCCCAAATAATGTTCAACAACTTTCAGATTTGGATAGCAATGGTAATAAAGTTGCCATTCCTCGGGTTGAAGAAACTAATGTAGAACCGCTATCCTTAACCTTTGATGCCAAAACTGATGAATGGCGGAATATAGCCGAATTATTTGCTAACGATAAGGTTGTGATATCAATTTTGCCAGATCAAAAGAAACTGCCAGGTATGGTTAGTGTAAAAAATATCTTTAAGTTTGTTAAACAAGATGGTGAATCTAAAAATTTTATAGAAACGGCAGATTGCTCAGAAGGCAAGAGAGTATACAGCCCATTATGTGGCAGATATTCAATATATTCTGGGGAATATGTTAGTGGTTGTAAGTGGGTTGATAATTTATATAATGGTTCTCTTACCAGGCATTGTCCTAAGGCTTGTTTTTTTGGCTGTATGGAATTACAGGGTGATTTTTGTAATGTAGCACTTGGTTGTTGTGCAACCTACAGCTGCTCTAAATACGGAGCTTGGGTTAATGTTATGGCGGACGCTCCTGAACCTTATCGAGATGATGCTTTCTTTACATCTCCCTGGTATAATGATGTTAATAAGTTATTTACAGATTTTCATCCGGAATGTTCTTACAATTCTATGGTTCCATCGAGTACCTGTCCTGATGTTGATCATAGTGTTAAAGACAAAGATTACATAGAAGGAGAATACCAAAATAAACGATATTTTTGGTATTCTGCCGATGGTCCAACAGGTTTATTATATAGGATCGGTAGAAATGAGGCTTCGGATAATGCCAAATCTTTAGGAGCAGATTATAAATTTGCTAAAATAAATGATAAAGACAAAGATTATGATCCGGTAAATAATAGTAAAACGGATAATGAGAAATATAAAATTATTTATAACGATATTATAACCGAGCCAGCAAAAAGCTATTTACAATATCGTTTTTGGTCAAAATATACTGATTATAGTGAAAATACTGGTGGTTATGTATTAAATATTAAACAGACCAAGTGTCGGAGAAATAATGGCAATAGTTTTAATGATGTTGTAGATAATCGTGGTGCCGTACAGTATTTAATAATGCCATATAGTGAAAATCCTAACAAAACTGGTACAATTTATAGCACTAGTAATATTAAAGTGGATGATGCAGATGGTAATGCAAAAATTACTGCGAATGCCAATGGATATCTATGGATGAGAATTTACAATGAACAAAAGGATTATAAAGAAAGTTATGGTAGGTACAAAGTAGAATTTCGTACCTCACAAAAGGTTGGTAGCTTTACTTTTAATGTTCTAAATCCCTTGTTTGAGTTATTAAAAGGAAAAATCAAAGATACTGCGGTGACGATTTTTAAGAATATGACTTGCTATGGTGGTGGAGTTACTACCTGTAGTAACTTTTTCAACTATATAAAAGCGGTATTAATTCTTTATGTTATGTTGTACGGAGCAATGTTTTTATTAGGCATTGTTAAAATTAATCAACAGGATTTGGTAATTAGGATAGCCAAAATTGCTATAGTTAGTGGATTAATGAATGAGAGTACTTTTAGATTTTTTAATGAGTATATATTTGATTTTATCACTAATTTTTCAGATGGGATAATATCCAATATGAGTGGCTATAGCATGTTTTCATCTACGGATAAGATATCAAATCCTTTCATGTTTCTAGATGCATTAATGAGCAAAATATTATTTAGTAAAACTTTTGCTGGTCAAGTGTTATCTTTATTATCAATGGGTCTTAGTGGACTGATTTATTTTGTTATACTATTTATTAGTATAATTATAGTAATCATTACCGTTCTTCGGGCGGTGGCAGTTTATATTATGGCATTTATGGCAACAGCTTTGTTAATTGGTATAGCTCCGCTATTTCTTACATTTATGTTATTTGATTTCACTAGATATTTATTTGATAATTGGGTGAGGTTTACTTTTAGATATATGATAGAGCCGGTAATTTTAATGGCAGGAATTATTATACTTACTCAGTTGTTCACAATTTACTTGGATTTTACAACTGGTTATAGTGTGTGTTGGAAATGTGCTTTACCAATAAAAATTCCATTTCCTGCTATCCCAGGTTTGCCTGCAATTTTCTCTAATTTAGAGATTTTTTGTATCAATTGGTTTGCACCTTGGGGGATGGATTATCGAACTGGAATGATGGGCCTGAATATGCAACATTATATTGCATTGATTATCATTTCTTATGGAATGTATGGTTATGTTGAATTTTCTGGCCAAATGGTGGCAAAATTAACTAATACTGCTGGTCCTTCTGCTACCTCTATGGGGCAAAGTATGTCATCGGCAATGGAGCAAGGAGCTTTGAAAAAAGTTGGTTTAGATGAAAAAGGTAGAGAAGCAATTAAGCAAGATGCTAGTAAAAGATTAAAAGATAGGAATAAAGCTCTCGATAAGGGTAATAAAGCTAGAGCCAAAGGTAATACTAAGGGCAGAGATGGTAACAATAAGACTGAAAGTTCAAAAAGTAGTGGCGAAGGTGGTGGCGAAAGTGATTCTAATACGAGTCCGAAGTAATAACTGAAAACAAGTGAATGGGATGAGAAATTTTAGGTATCTAATTTTGTTGGTAGATTTACTATTTAAGGGGCAAGTATTTGTTGCCTTAGTAGTTCTTTTTGCCTTTCATCCCGTCAAAGCTGATGATAGTAAATATGACTGGATGAATTCGACCTTAGGAGGGCTTAGTATTTTATTCTCATCATGCCTAGAAGCACCAAAATTCAATGGTTTTCAAGAAGGTAGGATTTCTTTAGACCTTGCAAAACCAAATATATGGCATTCTACTGGTAACTACGTTAAAAAAGATAAGAAAATTAAGTTTGAGTGGAGTACTAGAGGAGCTGTAGCTGCTAGTAATCTAAGAAAATACTTAGTGATTTACCGTATAGATCCAAGGTTTGATAAACCTCAAATATTTATTAAAACTTTTAATTATTTAACTAATAAGTATGAAGCTACTGATTTCCCAAGATTTAATACAACTGATCCAACTAAAGATTATATAAATTTAGCATTTAAAAAAATGCCAGACTATGTGGACTATTTTGCTAAAAATAGACAAAAAATTCGTGTGGAACAAGGTGATGTAGTAAATATAACCCTTGCAAAGGCAGGAGATTTCTTTGGTGTAGATACTGACGAAGATTTGTTAAAAACAGAACAGGATAACAATCAATTGGCAGTTTCGTCATTGTATACTAATAGTAACCTTGATAGTAGAATATTATATTCAACTGCAGAAGAATTATGTAAGGTCATTGATCCCTCAAGAAGTGCAGAATGTAGCGGTACTGGAGCAAATACCAAATATAAGGTGTTAGATAAGCTAATATTAGTTGGTAAGCCATTAACTCAAGCCTCTATACAAAGTATGAATAACTTAGGTAGTTGTCCTGATTCTGCCAATGATAAGAACAATACTCCACTGTGCTTTTATGATCAAGGAAGAGGGATGAGGATATTGGTAAGTGGTAAGGTCATAAAGAGAGAAACAGAAAGTTTTGTATATTCTAAATCTTTAAAAAAGAGTTTCTTATATTATAAATCTGATGTTGCCGGGAATTTAGACTTCTTAACTGATTGGTCAATTCAAGGTATGTTTACTAACCTAGACAAACCTCTAATGAGCAGTTGGACTAACTTTTCTGATCTTAATGCACTTAATTCTTATATTAATAGTTCTGATGTAGATTTGAGTGCTAAGTTCTTGTATTTTGGACGCTACATTATGATTGTAGAAATAGGTAATGGTAATAATGCTATTAGTGATATTCAACAAAAAAACATAGAAGTTGAATATACTATAATGAAAGATGGAGGAACACCAAATGAATCGATCGTTGGTACACAAATTAACCAAGATTTTTCAATTGATGCTGAGCAAGATGGGTATTTATGGGTTAGAGTTAAGAACCCTAATAAAGGGATAGTGGGAGAAATTAATGTAAATTATGCTAATTACACGGGAAGCACTTGGTTTTCAGACATTGTATATAAAGGTGCAGTTAAACCTATTACGGATAAGTTCCATAGTTTTACTAGGAATTTCTATGATAAACTAACTAAAAATGTCACGTTACAACGAATCATAAGATCGGCATTAATTCTCTACGTTACTATATATGCTTTGACCTTTTTAGCAGGGGCTACCCAGATAACTGCTAAAGATTTATTAACGAGGTTTATAAAAATAGCTTTGGTAGCAATACTATTAAGAGAGGATAGTTGGAAATTCTTTAATGACTACTTATTTAGTGCCTTTATTGAAGGTACAGACTATATAATGACAAATGTGGTAGGTCTTAGTAGTTCTAAGTCTAACATTTTTGGTTTTATTGATCCAATATTTGACAAATATACCAATGGTAGATTTTGGTTATTGCTATTCATACAGTTGTTACAAATCCATAATGGTCTTATTGTTGTTGCTATTATAACTATTTATTCTCTTACACTTTATTTTAGGGCTATTTTGGAAGTTATTATAGGTTACGTTATAGCGTATGTTGGTCTATCAGTTATGATATCTTTAGCACCATTTTTTATAATCTTGGTCTTATTCGAGAAAACTAAAAGTATCTTCGATAACTGGTTGTCTACTTTATTTAGCTATGTAATGCAACCAAGTATATTATTAATATTCTTTCTATTAATAGATCAAGTAATGTCGGAACAACTTTTAAAAATTGTGGTTAGAGCATGTTGGAATCCTGACTTCCTACCAATAGCCATAGGATTAGATTTAACACATATTGACATACCAATTAATTTTTCTTTTAGATTACCATTTTTACCTGGGATACCTTTCTTTAGCCCATCAGTTACAGAAATTAATGATTTAAACGATTTATTAAATTCTACAGGTACATTTTTGGTAATATTTACCAGTAGCTTGTTATTCTATGCGTATTGTCTAATGGCTCATGGGCTTGTTGATTATGTTACTATAGTGGTTGCTCAATTGACGAATGTAACACCTGCAAGGCAGGAAGGTAATTTCCGAGCACCTGATAATCCTACAAAATCTATCATACATGATATGGAAACTGTAGCAAACCCTATTAAGGATGTAGCTCTTGCTCCTGCTAGAATATTTAAAGATAAAGTAATAGATCAAAATTATAGAGCAAAGGGTAGAGAGGATTCTGAGAATAAAAAAGAGTATACTGGCAAAATATTTGCCTCAAGACATGATTCAGATGTTGGTGGAGCAGGTGAGCCACCTACTAAAAAGGAATAATTACTATTTAAGCCTAGGTTTTATAAATGAAAAATATCCTTACTATTTTATTAATTTCTATATTTTGCCTTTCAGGGTGTACTGGGGATAGGTGCATTGATGCGGATGATTTTGGCTTTATAAAATTTGTAATTTCTTCAAGATATAAGAAAGAAGAGTTAAGTGGGCAACAAGATAATCAATCAGCTCCTTGGGTCGATAGTGGATATAATGTAAATGGTCAACCACTTACTATATTGGTAAAAACTTGGGATTTTGCTAAAGGAGATAAGAATAGTCCTTCAGAGTTATCGGCTTGGTGTGCATGGTATGGTCAGGCAAATAATACCAATACTTTATCTGAGTTTTGTAAGAGATTACAAGAGTGTCAATTTATAGATGGTAAGATGTGTACTAATAGTAAGGATGCTAAAATTAGTAACGCACCATGCTTATTTAAAAATGGAGTGGGGCTATATTTATTGATTGCTGAGCGTGGTACAGACCCCAATATTTCACTGCAGACACAACGTGCACCAGATGGAATTACTGCTCATCTCGGTGTGCCTACTGTTAATCTTTATGATCTTAATAAAAGAGGTGAATTAGTAAAAGCTGGAGGAATAAGTTATCAATATCAAGATGTTGATAAACTGCAATACGATAAATCTCCATTATATTTTAAGATTTTAGATAAATTTTATGATGATAATAATGGTCAGTATCGTGTAGTTATTAAATCTGGGGTTAATGACACTAGGCCAGACCCTATTGAGTTTCTAACAAATTTAATAAAAGTTGAGTTATTTGGTAATGATAAAGAAAAGGGGCTAGTTAGGGCAATTTACGAGAATATTATTAAAACACCTGGGTATCGTCTATCTGTTTCAGCTTTGTTGACTTTGTATATTATATTTACAGGATTTTCTTTTCTGATTGGCAATGTCAATCTCACGCATACTGAATTAATAGTCAGAATAGTAAAAGTTAGTATAGTATCAACTCTGCTCAGTTCCACTAGTAGTTGGCAATTCTTCCATGATTACTTATTTGTATTTTTTGTGGAAGGGGTAGAACAAATATTACAAATAATTAAACAAACTGCTGCAACAGGCCCTGGGTCTTGGAGCATTATAGGTTTGATGATTGCTCCACAAACTATGGCAAAACTATTTTCATTACTATTCGTTGATCCATTAGGGTTTATATATATAATTCTATTCCTGATTGCTCTTTATTATATCTTCATGATGGTATTTAAAGCTACTGTTATATATCTTACGGCATTGATAATCATTGGGATAATTATCATAATGGCACCAATATTCATTTGTTTTATGTTATTTGGTATCATACGTTCATTGTTTGAAAACTGGTTAAGACAGCTGATTTCATATGCTATACAACCGATTATATTATTTACTGGTCTAGCATTTATTTCAATGATTATCAGAACAGAGATATATTCTTCACTTGGTTTTGGTGTATGTAAGTACGACTTCCCAGATTTAGGGCCGATAAATGAGTTATTTGGTAGCATTAATGAAGATCTAGACACTAGTCTTGGTGACTCAATATTTTATTGGTGGTTTCCATCTCCAATGAAAGGTAATAATTTCAGTAAAATAAGAGCTGATATATTAGTACCTGTCGATCATCGTGTAAAGGACGATTCACCAGAGGGCAGCTCGCCGGAGGGTAGATTATGTTTAGCTTATGAATGTAAGGAAAATAGATATATTGAGTTACCATTTTTAGATCCAGTCAAAGATTTAACAAGGATTAACAACTTTTTTAATGGTAAATTTGTTCAGCTGGATGGATTATTGTTAATTTTTGTATGTGTTTATTTACTAAGTAAATTTAATGATATAGCTGTTTCAAGTGCTAAATTCTTATCTAGCACATCAGGTAATTTAACAAATTTACAAGCAGTTGGACAAGCTGCCTTTGAACCTATTCAGCAACAAATAGAGAGACCTACAAACTATGCGTTCGGGGCTGTCAAGCAAAGGGTAGATCAAGTAACTGAGAAGGCAAGTATGTTTTTTGCAGATAAGTATGAAGGCTGGATGATGGGGGGTGTAGCCCAAGAGGCACTTGACCCAAAAGCAGTAAAATCTAGTGTTTTAAGTGAAGTGAAAAGAACCTATGGTATAGATTATAAAGACGTTAATGTTAAAGCTGGAAGTGATTATCAAAGGGCTATTAGCGAGGTTATGGAAACTATTAAACCTGATGGACAAGTTAAAGAATTTACTGGTAGTAGTTATGCAGAACTTCGGGATCATTTAGCAGCTCTTAAATTTGGAGAAGGCAAGAAATATGATTCTCTTAGCGAAGAGCAAAAGAAAGAACTTAATGAGTTAATGAAAACTAAAGATGGTAAGACTTTACGAGAATTAGCCAGTGATGCAAAGTTTACCAAAGATTTCCAGCAAGCTTATATGAACTCGCATCAAGAAATGTCAAAAAGAGGAGTAGGGTTATTTGGTAAGAATATAGCGCCTCTCAGAAGTTGGCAAGAGATGAACAAGCGTGTTGATGAAAAAAGAGCATTACGTGATAGGAAACGTAGGAATATAGGAGAGAAAATATATGCTGGTTATGAAGGATTAAAGCGAGAAGCTCTGACTGCTATTGTTGGTAAAGATTTACGTGATGCTTTTGAGGGTAACCTGACTGGAGCTGAGTGGGAAGATTTTAATTATAATGATTCAAGACTTAGAACCCATAGTGAATCACTTAAGGATGAACAACGAGCTTTGGAACATCAAAAACTTAAGACGCAAATCAATAAAGAAACTATTGCTATTCAGGAAGATATATCATCTCCTGAATATCTAGCTAAACTTGAATTACAGGGGAGAACAGCAGATGTTGATTATTATGAGGAATTAACCAACAAAAATCTTGCCTTCCAAGTATATGATGCACTTGCTCAAGGTGAAAATGATGGAGAAAATCCGGTATTAATGGGGGAAAGATTTATGCGAGAGAAAGCAACAGATACTCAAACTCGGGAAATGATTGACAATGCCCATAAGATTGAACAAAGAATGATCGATGATGATAGATATGTACGTAGACAAGAATATTATGATGTTATGCGTGAAAAAGCTGAAGACAATGGTGATAATAAATCTTTAGAGTATAGTAAAGCAGTATTGAAGAAAATAGAAGAAAGAAAAGAGCTGATCAAAAGGGAAATTAAATCTCATGTTGATGGAATTAATCAATATCGCTTAGCTGCGAAAATGTCTAAATATGAAAAGTGACTCAGAGTAATTAGACACTGTTAACAAAGCTTATTTAACTGATGAATTAATGGATTTTTTAGCGAAAATTAATAAGATTTTTGCTGGAATAGTATACCTATTTAGTGACCTATTTTAGAAATTTACACACTTTTTTGGACAGAGTCCCTACAAAACCATAATTAGAGTTAATAATGTTTTTCTACCCTGCTTTACTTATTCCTTTGTTTATCTTGTTTCTCTATTTTAAATTTAGAAAGGCATTTTATATTATCTCAATAATCTATCCAATAGTTGCTGGCATATTATTAATTAACAACCATAATGAGGTGGTAATTAATCTATATAATAATAGTTTTATTATTAATTTTAGTCATGAGAATAAATTAATAGCACTTGCTTTTATGGTTGTGACGTTGGTGACTAACTTATATGCCATTGGTCAAAACAGAAAATTTGAGGTACTGGTAGGTAGTCTATATTCAACAGCTTCTTTGAGCTGTTTATTTGCTGGGGATTTTATCTCGATGTTTGTCGCTCTAGAAGTAATGATGATATGTGCTGCTTTGTTAATTTTTTACGGCAATTGTAAAAATAGTATTAAGGCTGCAAGACAGTATTTTCTTACGCATCTTATAAGTGGTAGTCTTATCTTAATAGGGATTAGTTATATAATTACCAACAGTTCTAACACCCAGATTATTCCTCTTACTCAATTGATAGAAAATAGGGACAGCTCTTGTATCTTTTATGTTCTAATACTTGCTGGCTGTTTAATTAATGTAGCGATTATACCTTTTTCCGGATGGATTGTTAATTGTTATCCATTTGCCTCAACTTCAGGGATGTTATACTTAATTAGTTTTACTAGTAAAATCTCGATAATTACACTACTTAAATTATTTAGTGGCTTAGAGCTGCTTAAATTTTTTGGATTATCAATGATTATATATGGTGGAATTTATGCTTGTATAGAAGATAACATCAAAAGGGTCGTATGTTATCTTACTGTTTCTCAGCTTGGATTCATGCTGATTGCCATTGGTACAAAATCTCAACAAGCAAATTTAGGAATCATAGTTTTTCTTTCTGTACATATATTGTATAAAGCTTTATTTGGTCTATATGTTGCTATATTAATAGATAAAAGTAATATAGAAAATTGCTCTGAGATAAAAGGGCTTTACTCACGGAGAAGTCCTTTATTGCTTAGTAGTTTAATAGTTAGCGTATTGTTCATTATAGCCTTGCCGCCTCTTGCTAGTTTTGTTAGCAAAGTTGTTGTAACCAACGCTTTGGACAGGGATATTAATTATTACGCTATTTTCCTACTAAAGGTTATAACATGTGTAGCTTTATTTTCTATGGTTAAATACAAATCTTTGGTCAATGACTTTTATCCTAATTTAAATATTTTGAGCAGACTCAGCTTATTTGTCATGTTATCGTTTATGTTGGTAACTAACTTCTTTTTAGAGCAAGGATTGAAATTACTATGGTCATCTTATCCTGTTGAAATGTTTGATATAAATTGGTTGGATTTAATAAAACAACTGGTAATAATAGTGATAGGTATATTGCTTGCCTTGGTTTTTGGTAAAAAGATTTCTAGATATTCAACGGCTAATATAAATTTAGATTTATTTCAGTTTATTGAAAATAATTTTCGTCGTATTTATTCTAAATATCACTTAGTGGGGCAGGGGGTTAATGATAGACTAGGGGAGGAGTACCCTATTTTTAAGAGAGTAGAAAAAAATACTTTACGTAAGATGAAATCTTTGCATAATCAATCAACAGCTCTATTAGTAGTAATGATATCATTAATTACTTTTATAATAATCAGCACTAGATGAGGATAAAATGCAGCCACCCATAGCTAATAAGGTCGATTACAGTTTTACATTGCACGGTCAAAAAATTACAGATGAATATAACTGGCTTAGAGATATCAAATGGCCTAATGTTGACGATAAAGAAATCATAGAATATTTACAGGCAGAAAATAAATATTCCGAGCAATTTTTTCAGCCGTTACAAGAAAAAAAAGATAAAATCTTTGAAGAATTAAAAGGCAGGATTAAGCTTGCTGATCAGTCAACTTATGTAAAAAAAGATAATAATTATTATTATATTATAACTGAAGAAAATACCGAATATCCGATATATTGCCGAAAGATAGGGTCAGTGGATGCTCTAGAAGAAATTATATTAGATATCAATGTTCTTGCCAAAGATAATAAATTTACTGATGTAGGTCTAGTAGCCGTTTCTTCTGATCATACGTTACTAGCTTATAGTGTTGATTTTACCGGTGATGAGAAATATACAATTAAAATCTATAATTTAAAGACCAAACAATATTTACCAGATGAAATACATAATGTTAGTCGCAATATAATTTGGCATGAAGATTTGAAAGGATTCTTTTATATGCCGATTAATGAGAATTCTCGTTGTGATAAATTAATGTTCCACTCTTTAGGTGATGTAATTTCCAATGATAAGTTAGTACATCATATAACAAATCCATTATATCAGTTGAATGCAGGCAAATCATCTAGTCGACAATATATTTTTATTGATATTTCTGGTCATAATGAAAATGAAATATATGCTATAGAAATGCGTGATCATAGCTTCCAGCCTAAACTTATTAGAGCTGCAAAGGATGGGATTTTTTATAATGTTAAGCATAATGGTGATAATTTTTATATTAATACCAACGAGGGGGCAAAGAACTTTCGTATAGTATTAGTAAATGTACATAATTTTCAAAATGATTTATGGAAAAATGATTATATACCGGAAGACTCGGGTAAATATTTGTCAAGCTTTGCCATCACTAGAAATTATTTGATAGTTAATTATCGTGATCAAGGATTACCAGTTATTAAAATAAAACATCTTAAAGAACAGGATGAAAAAATTATCCATTTCCCGGATGCTGCTTTTACTGCCTCAGCCATGTCTACTAATTTTGATGAAGATGATATTCGAGTAAATTATTCTTCACTTGCTAGACCGAACACCACTTATAGTTATGATTTTAATAGCGACCAACTGACAATATTGAAAGTGCAAGAAATCCCAAGTGGCTTTAATCCTGAAGAATATATGGTAGAAAGGATATTTGCTGATAATGAGGGGGTAAAAGTGCCAATTACCTTATTATATAAAAAATCGTTATTTAACAAGGATGGGAAAAATCCTTTATATTTATATGGTTATGGTTCATATGGTGTTAGCATACCAGTATCTTTCCGGAATACAGCTATTTCTCTTGTAAATCGTGGATTTGTCTATGCTCTTGCCCATATTAGAGGGGGAGATGATCTCGGGCATGATTGGTATGAGGCTGCCAAGTTCCTCAATAAAAAAAGAACTTTCGATGACTTTATTGCGGTTAGTAAAGAGCTAATTAAAGAAAAATATACTAGCCAGGGTAATATAGTAATTTGTGGTGGAAGTGTAGGGGGGATGTTAATTGGTGCGGTCATTAATAAACAGCCAGAATTATTTAAAGCGGCACTTGCCCATGTGCCTTTTGTTGATGTATTAAATACTATGCTCGATGAACAATTGCCGTTAACCCCCGGTGAGTTTAAAGAGTGGGGGAATCCTAAAGAATTAGAATATTTTAACTATATTAAGTCTTATTCTCCGTATGATAATATAAAAGCCCAAAATTACCCAAGTCTATTTATCACTGCTGGAATCTCTGACCCTAGAGTTGGCTATTGGGAAGCGGCTAAATGGGTAGCAAAGATTCGAGCGACAAAACTCGACGATAATATATTATTGCTAAAAACTAATATGGATTCAGGGCATAAAGGTTCTTCTGGTCGTTTCGATTATCTAAAAGAAGCAGCTGATGATATAATATTTATATTTAAGGTTTTTGGTATAATCGGATAGTATATTGATTAACATTACTCTGACTATTAGCGCATACCCTATATTTTTATTCTATCGTAAAAATAGCAAAAAATTATAAGGATATTATGCTACACAAGCGTCATTGTAAGGAGTGGGTGAGTACGACGAAGCAATCTACTTCTGGTTTTTTGGATTGCTTCGTTACCTAAAGTGATTCCTCGCAATGACAGTTATGGATCAGCTTTTTTCCTTAAATTGGTACATATATGTCGAATTACACTTTCGCTACAAAATAAAAAGTGTAGGGTATGCTATTAGCAAGGTCACGTAGTGGTCGTGGCATCCATATTCATTAGATTATCACCTTTCCTTCACTACGCTTTGGGCTTTGCTACTGCTATTTCCAAGAGCTACTTTCATAGCATTGCCAATTTGCACTAGTGCGGATAGTGGTTTTAAAGTAGTCTTTAATGACGTAATATCTTGTAAAAAGTGTGCAGGGAGAATATTTTGTGTTTTATCCTTAACTAAATTTACAAAAGATATGACGATTTTTTCTCTGTCAGGGATTAATTTGACGGCTTCTTGTATTTGAGAAGTGATAGTAAATATATTTTTTGTTGCTTTATAACAACACTCTAATTTATCAATTACGCTTTTATTAGGATTTAATGTAGCTAGGAGGTTTTCTTTTATACCACATAATTCTGGTTCGATTAAATTTTTTAGATATTTTTCTTTATTTGGTATATGTCCAAGGATTTTATTGGTGTCATCGCGTATGGCACCAACAGCCTCAATTATATCACTTTTACTATAGGGGGTTTTCTCAGACAAGTCAATAAGTTTTTTAAAGGAATCTTTTTCTTGTGGATCTTGTCTAACCAATTTATTAATTTTGTTCAAAGAGTCAACATCTAACCCTAATGTTGCGATAGCTACAGGTGATGCTCCTGTTGTTTCTGCTATTTCAGAAATTTGTTTGGCCTTACAGTATTTTTCTTTAAGGTCTGAATGTTTTTCTATTTTTACTAATTTTTCCTCAACTATTTCTAGTTTTGCCTTCCAATTATCTACTATCTTTGTTAGATTTTCTGTACTAAGAAAAGATTTTACCGAATCTAATAAGCCACTTCCTTTGAGGATTAAACCAACTACCGGCATTTGTATAGATATTAAAGCAATTAATAAATTTCCGCAAAAATCGATGATCTTTTCTGACGCTCCAGGATATGAGGCATTTAATTTGTTTTGAAACTGCAAAATACTTTCAAGAATGTTTATTATTTGCTCAACGAAAGTACTTTCAAAAAACAACATTTCTTCCTTTGTGTGTTCTTGTTCGTCAAGATATTTGTCTAATTCATCTAAGGAGTTACCGACTGTTTCTTTGAAAGCTTCAGCTATTTCTCGGTTTTGTTGTTGATCGTTTGAATCTGAATCGATAAATATGTCGTATATGTAGCTAGCTCTTTTTTTTACATTTTTTAAGTTACTAGAAAACATTTTGAATGTGTTCATAGACTCAAGTTTCAACTGCTTGATAGTAGCAGCAATAGAAGGGTTTGATAAGATATTAGATAAAGCACTTTCTGAAAGGAGAGAATATATATTAGGCATAATAAATTATTTACTTATTTACATTAAAATTTTTGAATCGGTAATCTATCATTTATAACTTAAAAGTATAATACAAATAAAAAATATAGTTTAACACTGTTATGTTGCTCTCAAGGTTAGTTTTTGATATGTTATATGTTATCTTTATGCAATAGGTCTTAATTTTTAGGTCAATGATACCTTGAACTTATTGCAGAAGCTAGCAAATTTTTAACATAAATATATTTAGAAAGTCAACTATGTATAAATTTACACATTTTGTCATTATCATTTTGTTCAACTATTCGGTTTTTGCTGTCGACTTACCTGATGCCTTATCTAGTGCGTATAATAATAATGGTGAGTTACAAATCATTAGGCAGAATTTTTTAAGTGAAATAGAGCAGTTTTCTGCAGCTTTTTCAGGTTTTATGCCTAATGTATCTTATAATATTAATTCTAACGTTACCAGTAATAAACCGAATAGTCAATATGCTGATTCTTCTAGAAGAGAGACAAGAACACAACAAGGGACTTTAATAGTAGAACAGCCTATATTTAGTGGTGGTAGTAGTGTTGCAAATTTGAAAGCTGCACAGTCATCTTTTAGGGCATCACGTGCTAAATATTATGCGGAAGAACAGAGGGTTCTTTTAAGTTTAATAAAAAATTATATCGATTGTTATGAAACAAAGGAGAAATATGAGATTTCTGAAATTAGTCTAAAAACTACCAAACATAATTTAGAAACCATCGAAGAAAAACTAAAGTTAGGTGAAGCAACATCAATAGATTTAGCTAGTGCCAAAGCAGCTCTTGCAGCGGCTGAGACTAATAGATTGAACTTATATGCTAGTTATCAGGCAACAAAAGCAACATTCATTCGCATGTTTGGTATAGAAGCGAATGATATTGCTATGCCTTCTATGCCCGACAACTTACCTAATTCATTAGAGGCTTTAATACAGAGAGCAATAAATGTTAATCCTAGCATAGATAGTACAAGACATAATGTTAAAAGCCAAAAAGCTATCGAGATAGCGGCAAGAGCTGAACTTTTACCTAAGGTAAACTTTAGAGTTGAATCTGGTAAAACCATCTATGCTCCAGAGATATTAGGGACTAGTAATATAAATCATAGAAGTACTACATCAAGTTTATCAGTTAACATACCTATCTATTCTCATGGGGGTAGCGAATATTCAAGAATTAGGAAAGCTAAGAATAGCTCTAGGAGTGCAGCTATTCAGCTTGATGATACAATGAAACAAATACGGGCAAGTGCTATTGGTAGTTGGGAGGGATTTGAAGCAGCAAAATCTAGAATTATTGCCGCTTCACAAGGAATAGAAGCTGCCCAAATAGCTTATGATGGAACAATGCAGGAGGAAATTGTTGGTTCTAAAACAATCTTAGAAGTTTTAACCGCTGAAGAAAAATTATATAATGCGAAGATATCAAAAGTTGATGCATACAAAGATTCTATTTTAGCGGCTTACCAAATAAAATCTTTACTAGGGGAATTAACCGCAAAAAGCTTGAAATTAAAAGTTAAATACTTTATTCCTGAAGATGAGTTTAAAGGACTCAAGAAAAAACTTATTATAGGTTTTTAATTATGAGTAAAGAGCATAAAAAGAACCAAGATATGTCAGTTGAAGAGATACTAAAATCAATTAAGGGAATGATTGATAATTGTGGTGGTACTGCTAGCCAATCTAACGATGATGATATATTGGAATTGACAAATATAGTAGGTGATAGGGTATCTTGGCATGAAAAGGATAAGCTAGAAGAGGACAATGGGCATGGTCAATTAGCAGAAGAACTATTGCAAGCATCCTTGATATCCGATAAATCTGCAACAGAAACTGCTAAGATTTTCCAACATTTCTCGAAAACAGCTCGAGAAATTAATGCAAATGCTTCTAACTCTAAGGGTAAAACATTAGAGGAGCTAATTATTGCAATGATACGACCGCAATTAAGTCAATGGTTAGATAAAAACTTGCCTTTATTAGTAAAGCAGTTAGTAGAAAAAGAGATTCAAAAGTTATTACCAAATGATCAAAAATGACTTAGTGCAGAAAGTAAATTATGTTAGTATATAGCTAGACATTATTAACAAAGCTTATTTAACTGATGAATAAAGTCTTTTTTGCTGTACTAATAATATAAAAAATGTGAGAATTCTAATGTACTTTAATAGAGATCTTGGAAGTGAGAGTAGGAGTTTCATCATTCTAAAATTATTAGCTAGGTTAAGTTATAAGAAATTCTTGGTAGTGTTTCTAATAACTATTTTTTTGTTTATGGATAGGGCTTATTCTGCCCCACCACCTCTTCCTCCAGCATTGCCACAATTAGAAAATGATAAAGTGAATAAACATAAAGAAACTTCAGAAGAAACAGATTCTTTGATGAAAGAAATACAGCAGTTTATGCCCTCCAAGAAAACGGATGACCAAGTACTAGAACCAATAAAGCCAGTATCTACACCACAAGGTATCAGTAAGGAAGAAAGCGAGACAGATTCTTTCATTGATTTAGGAAATAATAAATTACCAATTCTAGAAAATACTCTAGATCATAAAAAAATAAATAACCCAAAAGAATTGGAGCAATTAGATAAAATCCCGTCTCAGAAAATTGAGCCAGAAGAGTCCAGTAAAAACAATAATGGTATTGACAATAATTCTTCTACCTTGCCACCAACTGAAAAGCAAAATACGGAGAGTCAGGATACTGTACCCCTTAAGCCTATTGACGTACCTATTTTACCTAAACCTCAGATAGCTGGAGAGCAGATAGATAACAAGGCTAAGCCTGAAGTAACTGAGCCTACTGTATCTCCTGTAACTATGCCAGATAAAGAGAAGAATTCTGTAGAGTCACAGCAAGTAGATAATGAAGATAAGAAAGGAGTGATTACGCCTAATTTAGATATAGTACCTTCTTCACAAGAAAAAAAGCCTACTGAATCTCAAGAAACTCCCCCTATCATACCAGCGGTATTACCTAAGGAAAATACTGAACCTAAAGCTACTAAACCTGATATTATACCGATCATTCCTAAGGATTCCCCAGTGTCTGCAACTCCACAAACTCAAACGCCTGTACCAGTATTCGTAAAAGATGATAAGCAACCCGAACAATTTAGTAATGTTGTTGAAGAGAAAGATAATAATGTAGTTAAGGAAGAGAGAAAAGTAAATAAGAAGCAGCTGAATAAAGTTACTCCAATTACCCAAAATGTAGCTAGTACCATTAAAGAAATGTCACCGGAAATAGCCTTGTTCATAGAAGATGAAAAGCAAATGTTATTCTTGCCAGATGATGATATAGTATTGGGAAAGCTTACAGAAGAGGCAAGGCTAAATCAAATGGCGATGTATGCATTTATTCAAATGTTTAAGACAATTTATGATAGTGAGAGTAGAGAAAATCAAAGAAAGATAATAGATAGGTTTATTGATAATTATACTAGTAATATGCATATTACTAGTAGTATAGTAAATGGTGCAACAGATAGAGCGTTTGAGGCGGTTAGAAAGAATAATTTATTTGCTCTTAGGACTCTTTTGGATAATTATTTAATAATTCAAAAAAGGGGGAATGATAATTATACTCTTTTACATGAAGCTGCAGAAACTGGCAATTATTATATAGCAAAATTCTTGATTATGCGTGGGGTAAACATTAAGGCTACTGATTATCATTATAGAACAGCATTGGAAATCTCTGATGAGCAAAATAATAATGTTAGCTGCTTGATAAGGAAAGCAATAGCAAATTAGAGTTTGTTGACAAAATTTTAATTATTAGACTTGCTGCATAAATCAAAGATAGTTGAGGGATTTTTAGGAGAAACGAAGTCGAGTACCGCAGCGTACACAGACGTACGTGAGGAGCGGAGGCGAGTTTCGACGACAAAATCACCAACTAGATTGACTTATGCAGTAAGTCTATTTACTATTACCACCAAGGACGTTACATGAGGAATTTATTTTTAGAACACCCTAAATCGTTAAAAGAAACTTACTACAGGCATCTTAAACACTCTTTTTATCTTAGTTATACCTTGATAAAAATTAGTGCTATTTCCTTCGTTCACGGTTTGTTTCCTTTTTTATTTGTCACAACTACCAGTGATATGGTTGAGAAACTATCAAAGGATTTAGTGAAGAGGCGAAATCGTTCAACAAAAGGAATGCTTAAATAGTGCAAATTTCTTCAGGTAGAAAATTAATTAAAAATGTTCATGACCCTACTTGTTTCATTTTGTTTTTCTTGATGGCATAGCTAATCAGCTCATCGATAACATTATTTTGTATGGCACTTGCAATATCTTTCTCATTTTTTTTCTGAATTTCTTGCCTTTTTTTCTTATCAATTTTTTTTGATTTTACATAAGCAAAATACGCCTTATCTTTTGACTGGAAAACTGGGGTATTGAAGCCAATATTAGCCTGAAAAATTGCTGATAGTAATTCTATTGGTAGTTGCTGATTATTATGAATTTCAGACCTAGAAAAAGCTGTAGATTGGCTGGTAATAACTTTCGGAAATTCTTTACTCTTAGCTGGGGTGTATTCTTTAACAATAGTTTCTATGGTTTTTAAATTTAGCTCTCTCAAATATTGTTCATTCCATAGTTTTTGCACTTGCTCCTTGATTGCTGAGAATTCTTGTACTTTGCTTGGTTGAATAGATTTAATCTCAACCAATATAAAAGATCCTTTATCAGTTAATTCTATAGGGTATGATAATTCTCCTTCTGCAAGATCAAAAATACTGTCAGCATTTTGGGCAATATCAATTTTATTAATCGCTAAATCATTGTAACTTATAGAGTCTAAATTTTGTATGGGTAGTTCATATTTTCCAGCAATTTCTGTTAAACTTGAACCAGCTGCAACATCATCTTCTAAATTTTTGATCATTAATAGCTTCAGCTCTTCTGTTTTTTGTTGTTGCAATAATTCATTAACTTGTTTTTTGACCTCACTAAACTTTTTATTAGCAAACTCTTCTTTATTGTCATGATAAAAATTTAATAATTCCTCATCATTATTGTGAACTTTCTGACATAACATTTCAGTCGATATTTTTACATAAGACAAGCTGCGTTTTTCCGGTACTTCAAATAATGTTAGGTTATTTTTGTACAGTTCTTCTAACTGCATCATGGTTGGAGAAGATATTGATAAGTCTTTAGATTGACGTTTTAGATCAATCTGTACAAGCTCTACATTTCTTGTTTCTGCCATATAATCTATGAAATTTTTGACCATTATTTTTGGTGTGTGGAATGATTCTATAAAAATACTAATTAGAAGATTTTTTAATGTATGTTCTTTAATGTCTGATAAATAGTCTTCTTCATTAATGTAAGAATTTTTTAAAAAACCTTTAAATCGCTCTATGTCAAATAAACCTTGTTCATTCTTAAAATCAGGATTTTCTTTAATCAACTGAATTACAGTATCATCAGTTATATCTAAATTATAATAGTGAACTAAGTAATTGATAATACGGTTATTGATAAGTTTTTTAATAATAAAATTATCAATATTTAACTGCTTTATATCCTCTTCACTAAGATTTGTGCCACTTTGTCTTTGAATAATACGAATTTGCTCAGCTTTCTCTTTTAGGAAATCTTCTTGGCTAATATTCTTTGCATCAGAAAATGTAATCAAATCAAAATTATTGCTAGTCTGTAACACATCTTTAATTCCCCATCCAACAAAGGCAAAAGCAATCATGCCAAGTAGAACACGCATTACAAAACTATCAGCAGCGTTTCTAATATTATTTAACATAAATATAACATTTTCCTTCTTTAAGTTTTTACAATACACTAAAATAGTTCGTCCACTAATATCTGCAAGCGATTTTTATGAAAAAACTTATTATTGTTAATTGGAAAATGCATATGAGTTTAGATGATGCATTTAAATTTTGCACTAAGCTTACAGAACAACAATATAATAATCAACTTATTATAGCTCCTCCTGTCCCTTATCTTGCTTATCTATCTGACAAATTCAAATCTTTAGAATTTTGTGGACAGAATGTCAGTCAATTTGCAGATCAGGGGAGTTATAATGGAGAATATTCAAGCTTGTTACTAAAACTGAGTAGAATTAATTACTCTATTATCGGTCATAGTGAACGCAGAAATTTCTTTCAGGAATCTAGTGAATTAATAAGACAAAAAGTAGAAAATTGTTTAAAATCTCAGGTCACCCCTATTATTTGTATTGGAGAAGAACTAGCTATACGACAAAATAATAATTATAAAGATTTTTTATTAAAGCAATTAGAAGAATCTTTACCAAATTATAATATGATAGGTGAGCAACATTTAATAGTAGCCTATGAACCAATTTGGGCCATAGGAACAGGGATTATCCCTAGGAAAGAAGAATTAATAGAGATATTTGAAATTGTTAATTATTATCTCAAGCAAAGCCAAGTTGCAAATAATATCAGCTTAGTGTATGGTGGGTCTGTAAATTTAGATAATATAGGGAAAATATTGAGTTTACAGAATATTGATGGGGTTATGGTTGGCAAATCTTCACTTGATTATCAAACATTAGTTCAAATGTTAAATTATAGGTTTTTTAGAAAATGATGAATATATTACTTTTTGTTCATATTGTGATAGCAATATTGCTAATCATCGTAATTTTGATGCAAAAGACTGGCAGTGATGGGTTGAGTGGCATTGGTGGTGGTAATGGGACTATGGGGGTTGTAGCAGGTCGGACAGTGGTTAATTTCTTGACTAGAACTACGGTAGTACTTGCCACATTGTTTATAATCAATGCTATTATTCTGGCTAATTTGTCTTCTAAGAAAAATCCTGGGATAATTAAGAAAATAGAGCAAGTTGATGATAAGCAGCAAGACTCTAGCTTGCCAATTGCTAAATAGAATTTAAGAATCAAGTGTTACCTATGCAAAAAATAATTGACTTACATAATATCAAAATTGGCAATGCTCTACCATTTATTTTGATTGCTGGACCTTGCCAAATAGAAACTCTAGATCACGCGCTATTTGTGGCAGATAAGCTTGTGACTCTTACTGCTAAGCTTAACATACCATTTATTTATAAATCATCATTTGACAAAGCAAATAGAACTTCAATCAATGGCATTAGAGGTAGTGGGCTTGACAAAGGGCTAGAAATTTTGTATAAGGTAAAATCAACCTTTAATTGTCATATTCTTACGGATGTGCATACAGAAGCTCAATGTGCCAGGGTTGCTGAAATTGTCGATATAATCCAAATTCCCGCTTTTTTATGTAGACAAACAGATTTACTACGTGCTGCAGCGATGACCAATAAGGTTGTTAATGTGAAAAAGGGACAGTTTCTTGCTCCTTGGGACATGAAGAATGTCCATGCTAAACTGGAAAAATTTGGGGCTAAAAATATCATGCTTACCGAGCGTGGGGCATGTTTCGGTTATAACACATTAGTATCAGATATGCGTAGTTTACCAATTATGGCAGAAACTGGTGTCCCAGTAATTTTTGACGCAACCCATTCAGTTCAGCAGCCAGGTGGTATAGGCAATAGCAGTGGTGGTGAGAGAAAATATGTCGAAATACTGGCAAGGGCAGCTGTTAGCGTTGGAGTAGCTGGTATTTTTATGGAAGTTCATCAAGACCCAGATAATGCCCCAAGTGACGGATCTTGCATGATCAAGCTGTCTGATTTAGAGCTTATACTAGCTAGGTTGAAGAGATATGATGAGATAACTAAAAATCTTACATAGCAATACCAGCGCAAAGACTAACACTACAGTTGTAGATTTCAAAAACTAGAAACCATATATTATAAAGAAAGCTCTCAAATTTTCCATAATTTATTCAGTCTACAACTGTAGTGCTAGGTTATAAGAACGAACAACCGTCATCGCGAGCCACGAAGTGGCCTAGCGATCCAAAAAACATCATGCTGTTGCAACTTTTGGATTGCTTCGTCGCCTAGACACTTATATCTTTAAATTATGATATAAGTGTCTAGAACGCAAACCAGGAGCTTTGCGTAATGGTGTACCCTTTAAAGAGCTGATGAATTTATTGCTAGATATATTTAGTAAGATACGCAATAAACTGGAAAACTACAAGGACGGTGATAAACAATTTATAGCAATTCTGTAGTTTGTTAATAAGTATGGATTAGATAAGGTGACTAATGCCTGTAATCTAGCAATTACAATTGGTGGCTGTAGTGTTAAATTAGCTGAACAATATTTACAACCATCTATGCAATAAGACATTAATGAATATGAGTTTATTCAGTTAAAAAATCCTCCAGATGCTGATTGTAGCAGCTACAGCAAAATACATTTAACAGTCCATTCAGTAGTGGAGGGAAATTAAATGAAAGAGTTGATATTGTTATTAGATAAGTTGGGTTTAGTAGGAATGAAGATGCAGTTAACAGAGATGGATTTAGCAAAAGAATCGTCTGTGGGAGCAGTGTATGAAACATTAAAAAGGCTTCTTGAAGCAGAATGTCAGTATAAAAAATCACGTTCATTGAATTATCGGTTACAGCTAGCTAGGTTTCCTACAATAAAGCTACTTTCAGACACTAGCCAAGCTAAGTTGGTTGGCAATATTGATATACAGAAAGTTGTTGATAATCACCAAAATATAATGTTAATAGGCGGTTCTGGGTCAGCTAAGACTCATCTAGCAATTGGTTTAGCTTTTACTGCGGTTGAAAAGGGTTACAGGGTGAGGTTCTACACTTTAAATGAATTAGCTAGCCAATTACTCAATGCTAGAATGCATAACTATGAACTCAAATTCATCGATTCAGTTAAGAGATTCAATGTTGTTGTGATAGATGAACTGGGCTATATACCAATAAAAGCTGAAGCTAGATTCTTATTATTTGAGCTGTTTGCTAAATTATATGAACAATCTTCACTCATTATAACGACCCATTTGAGATTTGAAGAATGGGGTGATATATTTGGTAATCCTAAGGCAACAAAGGCAATTATTGATAGGATAACCCATCACTGTCAAATTATAGAAACGGGTAATAAAAGTTTTAGAGGGGGAAAGATGTAGATTAAAGGTTGAGATAATATACTATTGTATTGATTAAAAATTACCAGTGATTTTAGAAAATTCTATCTGAATTTTAGCCAAAATTAACTAATTTTTTTATATGCTCAGGGGGGCAATAGTTCATTACAATAGGGGGTCAAAAGATGATTACAATTTACAGCAAAATTAACCAATTGTCCCATTTGGCGGATAGGGTGGGATTCGAACCCACGGTACGGTTGCCCGCACGCTAGTTTTCAAGACTAGATCCTTAAACCACTCGGACACCTATCCAAGGTAATACATATCAGATAGAGTAAGAAAATTCAAGCATAAATATTAGGAAAATAGAATCAATCCTTTATTTTATAACTCCCCCAAAAAAAATAGGAGCAAAAAAAATATATTAATCCGAGTAAATTTGTTAAAAAACAAATAAATTGAAATAAAAAAATGAGTATTAAGAAACAATATGAGCCAAGATTTAAGACTAAGTTAGCTATAGAATTAATCAGTGATAAAAAGAACGCAGTGGAGACATTACCGTATATTAAATCTATCATAGGTAATTTTATTATCTATCGATTCAATTAAACTATCAGAAAATTCTTGTATGACATCCTGCTTGACCATACCAAGCTTTTTCTTAAGCCATGATTGTTTATTAGCTATATATTTAATAGTTACATCTCCATATTTCTTTTTTATGAAACTATACATATCATCTATACCATCAATTAAACCAAAATCAGCAGCAGTTTTCCCAGACCAAAATTCTCCATTAAATAAAATATCATCTTCTTGAGTTAACTTACCGATTCGACGCTCTTTGACATAATCTATAAAATGTCCATGAATCTGTTTTTGTAGCTGCTTAATAATTTTAACGTCTCTCTCCTGCACTGGCTGGAATGGATCAAGAATAGATTTATTTTTACCTTCTGTATATACTCTCCTTTCTATACCAAGCTTATTGATAGCAGCAGGAAAACCGAAAGAAGCTGAAACAACTCCTATACTACCAATAATTGAACTCCTAGATGCATATATTTGGTCACCAATGCAAGCAAGCCAATATCCGCCAGACGCTGCAACATCTTCTATAAAACTATAAACGGGTATTTTCTTTTCTTGAGCTAATAACCTTATACGCTTGCTAATCAGCTCAGATTGCACAGGTGAGCCACCTGGCGAATTTATACTTAAACAGAGAGCCTCAAGATTTTTGATTCCAAAAGCCTTGTCAATTAACTCATGTAGCGACTCAATAGTTAGTCCTGATTTTATTGAACTTACTTTACCTATAACTCCGCTAAGGCGAAGAACCGCAACCACCGGTTTTGATGCCCCGAAACCTATTATAGGTAGCAAGGAGAATAATTGCTCTAACTTGCCTACTTGACGCTTAGCGATGACCTGATCAAATTTTGCCTCGGCAATCGAATTTTTATTATGTGCTTTACGCATTAGTTACTCCTTTTTTGTTTTTTCAGAAGCATTATGATCTTCCTGTATATTTTGTTGTATTTCTAGTTTTTTATTTTTCTGCTCTTTAGGTTCTAACTGTTTATTAATCGGTTGATTAATAGCTTGTTCACGGTAACTATTTTTGGGTTCTGGATGATTCCCAGGAATATTTGACAAAATAATATTCCGAATTTCTGCATCATACCAATTAATAATACCAACAAAACTTGCCAGCATTTTTCCATCTGGACTAATTAGGATAGCAGTTGGTATCCCTACTATTGAAAGAGCTTTAAATAATTGATTCCTAAAATCATGGTAGATTGGTAAATATCTTATATCATAATTTTTATAATATTTTTGTATAACCTCTATTCCTTGGTAGTCTTGTGATATAGGAATTATGGAAAATGGCAGCTTTCTAAAATCTTTTTGTAATATATCTAAATCCGGCATCTCCTTAACACAAGAGGCACACCATGTTGCCCAAAATACCAATAATATCGTTTTTCCTTCAAAATTATCAAGAGAATATTTTTCACCTTTATCATCAAAAAAAAATACTGTATCTGAAACAGGAGATGAATCAAGCATTTTAACGCCAGATTTACTATAATCTAATGCAAAACTATTAGTGATGCACAATAAGTATGCTACAATCAAAAAAAATAGTTTACTATATTTTTTAGTAGACCTATAAACAATATAATTATTTCCAACTAACTTGTTAATTATCATGAAAAACAATATTTTTTTACCTCTAATATTATTCAGCTGCTTAATCTTAACTTCTTGTGGACTAAAAAAGCCATTAGAAAATCCACCATTAGAAAAGCCAATTGTAGAAGATTGCTGCGGATGCAAAAACTGAGAACATTAATATCTTTTGAATGTTCGTCCCGGCATCACAACCTTAAACTCATAAGTTCTGATGCCACTATGAACATTAGCTAGAACATGACCAACTTCTCCGCAATTATCTAAATCAACCGTTGAATTAGATAAATATAACTTGGTTTGTAATTGTCCAATATCCAAATGTTCGGCTCTAATATTTACATTGGCAGTTCCATGGCCAATTTTACCAGGATGTATAGTAATAAAATAGAATTCCCCTTTATTATTGGTAGTAGCCGTACCAGTTCCAGTAAAACTTGATTTATTTACAAGGTTTAGCATTTTTTTATTAATACGAGTACGAAGTGGTATATATGGATATTTTCCGTCACTTCCAACCTGCCATAAATATATTTTTGCATCTGATACTGGAACACAATCTTGGTCTAACAATATACCCTTTATTATGATTTTTGTACCACGATAGATTGGTGGTTGCCCTGTTCTTCTAAGTAAGTTATTAGATAGCTGGAATTCTTCCGGTTCATAATCATTTACTGTGTTCTTAGTAACCTTACAACAATTAAGGCGATTAGGATAATAGTTAGATTCGCTTGCTATAGCAATAGTAGAACATAAACAGATTAGAAATAATAACTTTTTCATATTTTACCTGCATTAGTTATCTGGATTAATGGTATGGACCTACTCTATATACAGAATGAAAAGCTTATGCTAATCTTCTAGGAGTCTATCAGAGATGACTAATTAATTATATTTTGATTCTTTTTAGCTGCAAATTATAAGATTTTTTTAAATAGGAACAATTATTCCGGCAAAAATCTTATTAATTTTTGCTTAAAAATACTCAAAATATAGAAAATTAAAATTTTGTTCACAGACCCTAGAACATTGATGGGTTAGCCATATAACCCTATTTATTAACACCAATTGGAATTTATGCGTTTCTTGGCACACCATTAGATTTTCTTCGCCATAACAAAACTATTTCTCACAATGACACTGAGGCCTTTCACCACAAAAAGGACTTCCTTTGGGAAAAGGAAGCCCTTTTGCAGTAAGAGATACTAAACTTACAAGATTAGTTTAGAAATTTACACGAACTTTTAAAGTACCTTGGTGACCAACATATTTATTAGCTAAATATGCATCATAACCAGCTCCATACTCCATAGTACCGGCTTTAGCACTAACACTTACACCAACATTATATGATGTTTTTGCAGCTTTGTCAGTTCTAGTAACAAACGGACTAGTCATACCATCTAATCTAGCGTCAACTTTTCCTGACTTACCACCTAACTTTTGCGAAACAAAAGCATGTGCTTCAGGAATCATTGCGATACCATTGGCATCGATAGAAGATGAAACTCTAGCCCCAACTATAGCCTCAATTTTACTGCTAGCTTTTTTACTAACAAGCCTGTTTCTATGGGTTGTTCCAGTTTCTTTATAACTTTCATCGCTAAATTTTGTATAACTAATTCCAGCCATCGGTGTTAGCAATACTGACTCAGCTACTTTAGCATTGTAACCAAATAATACCTCTCCGCCATAAGACATAGAACCATAACTAGATTTAGCAGTTTCCTGACCATTAGCATTAATACGTTTAGAAACTATTCTTGGATCAGTACCTTTAATTTTACTTGAACCAAAAGAAGCCACAGCTTGTATAAAGAAATCTTTAGCAAGTTGTTGTGATCCATAAATAGAACCCATCAAAGTATCAATTGTGGTTTTTCCAGTTTTATAACCTTTATGTTTCATATTAGTCTTAACGATACTAACAGCAGCACCGATTGTTAGGTTCTCATTAGCTAAAGTATCGAAACCAAAAACTCCACCACCAGACCTTGATGTATAACCAGCAACACCACCTTTGTTCTTCTGAGTAGCTTGGCTATAATATGGCATAACCCATGCACCCATTGAAGCACTACCATCATCAGAACCAGAAGCAATTGAACGAGCTTGGTCAGCAACTGATATAGCAGCCATCCTTCCAGTCAATACTTTATTAACATGACTCGCAGTATCAGCTATCACTTCAGTTACTTGCGGATTTGTATTAACATTTGAGATGTCTTTCAGTGCGTTACCACGCTTTTCTGGATCTAATATATGACCAATATCTTTCGCGACTTCTTGTGCATCACCATATTTTGCATCAAAAATTAGCTCAGAATTTTTCTTATCAATATCATCACCATCAACCTTCTTCAAGTCATCTACACTCACTTTGGATGAAACGTCCTTACGTCTAAACACTCGTTTACCATCTTCAACTGTCATAATCCACTCAGCATATACTTGATCTGATGTTATACCTAGTATTGTTGATTTGACTTCACCATTTCTCATCTTTAAGTAGTCATTACCAGCAATGAATGTATGTTTGAGGTCATTATGCTCGTTTAAGTAAGCTTCGTCAATAACATGAACTGTAACACCCACGTCTTTTGTCACAACAGTATCTTCAGCAAGTTCAATAGAACCAAGTATACCATCTTTAGTGAATGTAGTGTCAATAGTAGTATCAGCTCCCCAAGTTCCAGTACTTTTTAAGACCAACTTATTGGACTGCAGATTAATATTTCCATCAAAATTTGAAACACCACCAGCAATTACTACCTTATCAGCACCAATTTTAATATTTTCACTACCAAAATTAACTACTTCTGAATTCATATCATTACATAACTCTGCAATATGATCCTTATTACCAATAAATGTAATCTCTTTCAAGTTATTGCCAGATGCACCCATCTTACCCTTAATTACAGCATTACCTTGAAAGCCAACTCTGTTATCTGTTCCTACACTGGTTATATTAGATTCCAGAATAACATTATCAGCCAAGTGAGCATTAGCACTACCTCTAGCATTACCTAATTGTATGTCACCACCAGCTATTGTTCCACCAGCTGAGTAAGTCGCACCATCCTGAACAGCACCCATTTTAACATAGGTATCACCAAAGTTTTTGGTATTTTTATTGAATTTTACCTCTTTTAAGTTCAAATTCTTAGAACCTAAACCATACACCACATTAGCATCAGCATCAAACTCAGCAGTACCTGTATTATTAACTGTAGTGGTCACACTAGCAAAGAGTTTTTTATTTCTAAAGATTATAGAATCATCACCAGTAAATTGTAGGTTAATCAAATGTTCTTTATCTGTACCAATATGGTTAGCTGCATCAATAGTATTAGCTGCTCCTTTTACCAACTTAATTACAGGTTTTCGGCCAGTAGTACTATTAAAACTACTTTCAACATCCATACCATCAAGCTTTCTATCTAAAATTAAGGTTGGAGCAGTTGCAACGTTCACAGTTGAAGCAGAAGCTGTATCAGTGAAAACAATTTTCTTGAAGTCTATACCCACATGACCGTTATTAGCTAATTCCACATCACCACCAGCCAACTCTAATGCCTCTACTGCATTAAGAGCAGGAACAAAAACACCAGGAGCAGGAGCAGGACTTGTAGTTTTTAATGTTGCAAGATTTTTATTAACAAATCTCAATGTTCCAGCCCCAGTAAGAGCACCACCACCAACAACTTGATTAACAGTATAGTTATCATCTACAACTAACACAGATTTCTCATCAGTAAAGGTTACATCTCCTGCAACAAAAGCTATACCAGATGTAGTCGCAGTAACACCAGCACCTATTGTAATTGCTTTAAGTTTTTTAAGCTCTGTTCCTATCTGACCTTTCAAAGTGGAATTCCCAGCAAAAACTAAAGCACCTGTATTATGCGTTTTAGTTATTATCCCGTCAGCAGCAATATTATTATCTTTACCAAGAGTTAAAGTATCATCTGTTACAAAGTTAATTTCCTGCAACTTCTCTCCACCATTAGTTCTTGTATTATATAATGTGATATTACGATCAATGTTAAATTTAGCATTCTCTGCATTGCTCAACTCTCCTAAGGCATAATTAACAGCAAGAGTAGTAAAGGTCACTGTCGATACTTCTTTATTAAAATCAACTGCAGCAATATTAGCAAAATTCGTAGGAGTTAAGGCAAGATTCTGCTTTTTCAGTAATATTTTGTCTAAAGCTTTAGCATTGTCAACAGCAGGATCAGTTCCAATATTACCAACAATAGTTAAGACTCCCCTATCAGCCATGTTAGTTGCATCAATAGTACCACCACCATTTTCACTTATTCTAGATGTAATAATTACATTAGCAGCAGCTCTGTGGGTTAAAGCTAATGTTCCTTGACCAGCAGCAGTACCAAATATCTTAGCAGCATTAATCACAGCACTATTTACCGTTAATGTTTTACCAGCTGCGATACTGATATTACCAACTGCATCAGTATTACCAATACCACCAGTGATCTTAGCATCACCTTTGAAATCTAAATTCGGAGCACCAGCACCATTACCGTTAATATTACCAGTCAATTCATACCCGTCAGCAAATTCAAAATGTGCTCCAGCTGCCATTGCTTTTACTTGAGCAACACTATTCACACCTTTTGAAAACTTCAAAACACCCGCACCGGTAATGTCAATCAAAGCCAATTTAGTTGCACTACCATTGAATTCCCCAGCACCAGCAAAGTGTATTTCTCCTACTGAAGCTCCACCTGGTACAGCTCTATTACCCAAAAAATTTCCTGTAAGTGTTTTATTAGCAGCAACATTGATTGCGCTAGCGATGTTCTTGAAATCTAACGTACCAACATCAGCATGGTCATTAAAACTTACCTGTGTTGCAGTATTTATATCAGTTTTACCATCATTACCTACGTAAACTGCCTTATTGAAAACGATATGTCCTCCATTTGCTAAGTCACCTGTTAATTGTAGATCTTTAGTAAATACTTTTCCATCAATTGTTGCAACATTAGCACCATTAGTAGTAACTAAAAATTGCTTAGCTCTATGATTTCTATCAATACCGATTACACTCCCATTAGCATCATCATTAGAAAGAATACCAGCAACAGTAGCAGTATTAAAACTGATTATGCCACGACCGTCATTAGCACCACCAAGCGATCCAGTCATAACTTTAAAGTCATGAGCCTTATTAACGGCAGCCCTAGAAGTAAGTACCAATTTACTATCATCCCCAAGAAAGTTGATGCTATCATTAGCTAAGTGCTGAAGATGTAATGTACCACCATTAACAACACTCTCACCCGTATAAAATTCAAGATTACTATTATTACTGATATTGATTGTTCTAGCTGTCGACATTGAGGCTTGATTAAATATTACGTTAAAACCATTATAACTAGTAACATTCACTATCGCATTCTCACCATTAGCTATTTTAGCGTTAGCAAACGTGATGTGAGCAGGAGCAGCCGTAGCATCAGGAGTAATAATCAAAGTACGAGTAGCAGCAGGAGTGCCAGCAGGAGCAGCAAAATCAATCTCTCCTACAGCAGCATAATCGTTAGCATTAGCAACAAAACCATGGTCAGCAGCAATAGTAGGTGCACCATTTAAGGTGAAACTAAGAGGATTAACATTAACTGCATCGAACACAAAGTTTGTTGTATTAGCACCAACAACAGAACCAAGAACAAAATCTGAGTTAAGGTTTACAACGGTACCAGCTTTATTACCAACATTCAATGCTTGAATTCTCCTAGGAGCATTAATATTCAAAATATCATTGGCACGACCAAACGTAATTGCAGATCCATCAGCTGGACCGTCAGCAAAAGCAGCACCATTAGGAACGCCAGCAGCATCAACTTCACGCCACTTATTATCAGCAGCAATAGCATCAACGTTGACATCATGATCAGCAGTAATTTTACCATGCGGAACAGCACCAGCAAACCCAAACGCTGTACTACTTCCGGCAACTATCACCGAGAAAGCAGAAGCAGTAGCTAGCAAATGCTTCAAAACATTTCTTTCTTTTCTTTTGTTATTCATAATTTTTTCCTATTTAAGTTAATTTATTTTCTAAATCAGTTTCTTGGGGCAATTAGCCCTAAAACGTTAATGCCATTCCCACTTAGACGAGAATCTAGATTCGATGCTGAAGCGGGTATATATGACACCCTTATTCATAGGTATGACGTTAACCTAATTCTAGTTAGAACCTTTTTAGAATATCTAAACACGCAGGTACTATATATGTAAAAATTATTAATTACAAGCTACTTAGACTATTTTTTTTATAATTCCCTGTTATTTGTGTTATATTTGAAACAGTATTATTAACTCGCCTTATACATGACATTTATAAAGTCACAGGGAAAACAGCCTAGCGTCATTGCGAGGGGGGGTAAGTACCACAACTGTTGAAAGTTAGAAGAGGGGGCTTTAAACAGGGGGACGTCATTGCGAGAAGACCGAAGGTCGACGAAGCAATCCATAAAATGATTAAATTTGGATTGCTTCGTCGTGCTTACACACTCCTCGCAATGACATTTCCTTGCCTAAAAACAGTTTCCTCTTCTAACTTTCAACAGTTGTGGTACTTACCTACCCCTCGCAATGACGCCGGGGGTGAGTTAACAGGTTAACTATAGTTTAAACAAATTGCTTATACTACTACGCATTAGACTTTTGGGATTCATACTGCTTACCTTTTTCATGAGATCACTTATTTGTTTAAATTGTTTCAATAGAGCGTTAACTTTTTGAACCGATGTTCCAGAACCTTCAGCAATACGTTTCCGACGTGAGGCATTTAGTAAATCTGGCTTTCTTCGTTCTTTTTTGGTCATCGATAAAATTATCGCTTCTTGGTGATCTATTAACTTGCCGCTTAATTTCGATTGATCGACCTTATCGATAATCTTATTCATGCCAGGTAACATACTCATCATACTACCAAATCCACCTAGTTTTTTTATACTCCTCATTTGCATTAGGTAATCTTCTAAGTCAAATTTACCCTTTTTTAGTCTAGCAGCTGCTTTTTCTGCCTCTTGCTGGTCTATTAGGCTACTCGCTTTTTCAACAAAGGAGATTATATCTCCCATATCTAATATTCTTGAGGCAATACGTTCTGGGTCAAATAGTTCTAAATCTGTCAATTTCTCACCAGTACTTAGGAATTTAATAGGCTTCTTGGTAACATGCTTAATACTCAAAGCTGCCCCACCCTTAGCATCGCCATCAATACGAGATAAAATTACCCCGGTAATTCCTAATTGCTGATCAAAATTGCTAGCTATAAGCAGTGAATCTTGCCCTGTCATTGCATCAACTACCAAAATTATTTCCTTTGGTTCTACTAAATTTCTTATATTTACCGCTTCTTGCATCATTTGTTCATCGATTTGTAACCTACCTGCCGTGTCGTAAATAACAACATCATAAGCAGCTAATTTCGATTCGTGCAAAGCTCTTTTAGTAATATCAATAGGAGTATGCTCTGGGATAATAGTTAAACTATCTACCTCTATCGATTTACCAAGAATAGTTAACTGTTCCTGAGCAGCAGGACGGTAAGTATCAAGCGAAACTAAAAGTACCTTTTTATTTTGGTTTTTTAGCCTAAGGGCTAATTTGGCACTAGCGGTAGTCTTACCACTACCTTGCAAACCTACCATTAAAATATTTACCGGCGGTGTGGATTTAAGATGCAAAATGCTCTCGTCTGGAGAAGAGGATAATATATTAATTAACTCATTATGGATAATTTTTACTATCATCTGTCCTGGGGAGACTGATTTTATAACTTCTTGTCCCATAGCTTTTAATTTTACTTCAGCAATAAAGTCCTTAACTACCGGCAATGCAACATCTGATTCAAGAAGGGCAATTCTAATATCACGCATAGTATCGTTTATTTGAGCTTCCGATAAAGTGCCACTTCTTTTGATACGATCAAAAATTTTTGTCAAATTTTGAGTTAATGTTTGAAACATAAAAACGCAATTTAATTAGTTGATTTTGCTATTGTAGCATAGTTGCCAAGAAGCGCTAAGCATATTATCAAAAAAAATTTGAATAAAAAACTATAACAGCAGATTAATTAGTTTTTTAGTTTCTGATAACCATTTATTATGCTACTTTTCTTTTTTTATACCAGTATATTCGAGAGTAATATAACCTCAATTCGATATAAGAATTATTAATTCTTCTTCTAAGAAACTGCACATATTTTGGTAGTTTCTTCCATTTTATTACGTGGTGCGTAGCACCAATGTTTAGGCTTATATCGAATTGAGGTTATTCTTTATATCTTCTAAATCTTCATAAAAATAATCAATATTTTTCTCTAATGCTTTAGCAGTAAGAATTAATCTACCTATCGGAATTCTATTGAAACCAAGCTCATATTTTTGTAATTGTTGATGTGTTACCTCTATTGCTTTTGCAAGTTGCTGGCGTGATAAACCTTTAGCAAGTATTAGGGAATATATTTTTTGTCCTATCAATTTATCAATTTTGCTTATATAATCATTCTTTCTTGCCATAATTAACTCTTCTAGCTTAATATGTTCTAGGCAGATTAATTATCTCTATTTGAAACGACCTGCAGGTTCTATCTAACTCATTGTTTAAAAATCCACCTTACGTTCCTATTTCAAAGATTCTATAGTCTTTTGCTATTTCCTATATACTCAATTAGTCAATTGTGATATAATTACTTAATACTATTTCAATTTATTAATTTGTATTTTAGTTAAGCCAGTCAATTCAATAATTTCATTTAACGGTCTGTTTTTAATTAGCATAGTTCTTGCTACCGCTTTCATCGCTTCAGCTTTACCTTCGGCTTTACCAATTTGAATCCCGTACTGTGTACCCTCTTCTATATATTTTTGTGCAACGGTTCTCATAATGCTACCTTTTTCTTCTTCAGATAAATACTTAGTTAGTAATTGTTCTAATTCCGATTGCCTGTCTTCAGGCAACTTGGCATCAGTATACCATAAAAACGATCTTAAGTAAATATAACCATTCTCTTTATCAACTAATATCTCTAACTTAAACTTTTCTAAAAACTGCTCCCATAATTTTATCATATCCCGCATATGGATATGCTTCATCAGATACTCCATCATCCCTAAATGTTTCTTTCTCACTATCTCATCATCTGACATGCTCTGTAAGTCCACTAATTGATAATCCTCTGTCATCAGTTTTTTAGCTTGCTCAGGATTAGTAAACAAATCCCACAAATTTTTTGGAACATTATATTCTTCTACACCATTATACATGATAATCGGACAAATTAATGGCAGCTTATCCTCATTCTTTTTATGCCTTTCACATAATAGTAATGCGTATTTATAGAGTCTTAGTGCCATCCAATAATCAGACGTTGATTGATGATCCAATAATACATAGATGAAAGCCGTATCATCATTTTTAGTTTTTACCGAATAAACTATATCACTATATTTTCGCCTTAGACTTTCTTCAATATAGCTTTCCTTCTCTACTTTGATCTTTGACAAATCTATCTTTTCCTGAAAATCCTTCGGTAGATAATATTCTAAGAATTCTTGGGCGGCTATTTCATTGCCCATTATTTTTTTAAATAACTGGTCATGTTTTGGTTTTTTTGTCATTTTATTACTGGCACATTCATATTCTATTTAAACCTGTTGGCTGCTCTTCTTTAGTATTTTATATATTGCATAATAGATAATGAATCAACTGTTCTAGCCCTTATACAATTTGTATTTTTGTGCAATTCTTCCAAAACCCTTATGTTGCAAGGGGTTCAGAGGTAAAGTTTGGTATCTTCATGCAATATCCGGGCTAGATAAACGGTAGAAAGGAGTACCATAGGTCGTTTGGTATATTTGCAACAAAGCTGCTCTGCAATCTTTTATAAATACAAATCAAATTTTAAAACTGCATCGCCAAGTAAATTGTTGGTAAATTCTTCAGTTACTAGGTGTTTAGTCCCAGGGAGTGGAGGTTAGGGTTAATAATAAATTTATTTGGATCAGATGTCCATGTTTTTATGATAAATTCATAAGGAGTTAAACCTTTAAGAGCTTTAAGTCTTTTTGCGAAATTGTAGACATTGATAAAATCATATAAATGTTGTTTAAGTTGCTGATGATTGTCATAATAAAAACGTTTAACAGTTGCCTCTTTAATAGTACGATTCATACGTTCTACCTGTCCATTAGTCCATGGATGATTAACTTTTGTTAGCCTGTGTTCAATATTGTATTCATAGCAAATACGATCAAAAATATGCATCCAAGCATGCTTATCTACTGTTCTGTTAGTAAATTGAATACCATTATCTGTCAAAATAGTATGAATTTTATAAGGTATAGCTTTAATTAAATTACGAAGAAATTGTGCTGTTTCTGTCTTGGTACATCTTGGTAAAAGTTCTACATACACAAACTTTGAAGTGCGATCAATAGCAACAAATAGATAGAGTTTACCTTCTTCTGTTTTGACTTCAGCAATATCTATATGGAAATAACCAATTGGATAAAGTTTAAACTTCTTCTTGGTTTTGTTATTTCCTTTTACTTCCGGTAACCTACTAACATTATGGCGTTGAAGAAGTCTATGTAAAGAAGATCTAGTAAGCTTGGGAATACTAACTTGTAAAGCATATAAGCAATCATCTAAAGATAATAAAGTGTGTTTACGAAATGCTATACACATAGCTTCTTCTTCAGAAGTTAATACTGTAGAAGATGGTTCTTTGGGACCCATACAAGTATCTTGTAATGTAGTTCGTTTCTTCCACTTAGCAACTGTTTTAGGATTAATAGAATATTTTCTTGCTAAAGTCTTTAAGCTCTCTTGACTATTTTGGATTGCGAAACGTATTGCCTCTGTCGTTTTGGCACAGCCGTGTAATATTTGTCCCATAATTCCTCTCTTGATGGTAATTCTTTATAATATACAACATTACACCCTGGGACTAAACAACTAGCCCTTGTCTCATGAGGGCTACAGGCTAAAATATATAAAATTTTAAATATACAATTTGTATTTTTGTGCAATTCTTCCAAACTCCTTATATTACAAGGGGTTCAGAGATAAATATTGATACCTTCATGCAATATCCGGGTTAAGTCGAATACATGACTGCATTTGCTTTTTTTCTGTCAAGTATTATTTTTTTTCTTGCATTTTTGGGTAGTTCCATACATGATGGTTAGAGAATTTATTCAATCTACAACTGTAGTACTAACCTTTTGTCCAGGTGTGACAAAACGTATGTGAGTATGCAAATGCCTCACAGTTTTGCGGTATCAATTATTCAAAGCATTTGAGTATATGCCAGAAATATTTAATATTGATCAGGAAGCACGATTTGCCTCAGAAAACTTTATTAATAAGCTAAAGCTACTATAGAATTAACAGATTCATGACCTATTTTGCGATCAAAATTGTTAACAGTTACTATTTTGCACTTGAAAAAGATAATCTTAGCTGATATAAAACAAACAGCTTTGTATATCTAAATTGCTTTTTCTCTTTATCATAAATTCGCATACTCGTATCCCCTATGAGGATTTTAATGTATACTCGTAATTCAACTCTTAAGATCAGAGCAATATACGCACCCTTAGCTCAGATGGATAGAGCAACGGATTTCTAATCCGTAGGTCAAAGGTTCGAATCCTTTAGGGTGTGCCATTCTTCGATTTTAGTGCATTTTACGAATGCATCAAACGGTGAACGTAGCATAAAGTCTAGCTTTCCGTCTTTTAATTCTAGGTTCGCAAATACTAAATTCATCAATTTACGTTTTCCTTCCGTAGTCGAACCTTTAAAGGTTTCTAACGCTCCGGAAGCCAGTTCTACTAGGTTAACCAAGCATTCTAAAAATTTATCATCAGCATTATTATGGCTTTCTATTTCTCTCACGATATCTTCACGTTTTTGTATTAATTGCTGACGTTTTCCTTCATGATCTTCCTTGCTAATTATACTGGACTGAAAAATCAAGACAAAAAAATAATAATTTTGTTTCCCATTTTTTCATTTTTCAAGCTGCAATTTATTCATAATTTTGTATAGAATTTAGATAGACATTCATAGGTTTTTTGTAACCAATACTTGAATGAAATCTTCTATAATTATAGTGATTTATATAATCATCAATACCTCTCCTAAGTTCTTTAACATCTTTAAAATCGTTAATAAATATACAATTATATTTTAAAGTTCGAAAAAATCTCTCCATGATTATATTATCAATACTTCTTCCTTTACCATTCATCGAAACTTTAATGTTATGCTCTTGTAAAATTTGAATGTGTTCATTACTGGTATATTGACTGCCCTGTTCACTATTAAATATCTGCGGTGCAGAGTATTTGTTAAGTGCATCCTGCAATACTTCAGTTACCAAATTTACGTCCATACTATTTGATAATTTATAACTCAACACAGCTCTGCTATGCCAATCGATAATTCCTGCCATGTACATAAATCCCGAATTAGTTCGAACATAAGGGTGAGTAGACTGAAGCATTACAGCTTCAGCCCCTCTCAGAACGGTGCGTGAAACCTCTCAGCTCACACCGCTCCCACCATTTTAGCCTTTGGATATATTCCTAATTTCCAATGTATAAAAGCTTCAGGATTATGATTTGCTAATCTATTTAGATATTCTCTTGCACGTCTTTTATGCCATGCAAGTTTCTTATATTTTCTCCTAACCCACTGCACCAAATACCAATTCAGGTGCTTCCATATGTTGTGCATTGCCGATGGATAAAACTGCCCATAATAGTTATACCAACCTCTTAACTCAGCTTTAAACATTTCCGAAAGTTCAGATAAGGACTTGTCATTCTTAAGCTGAATGTGCCAACTCCTTATGGTTTGTATGATTGCTTTCTTAGAGTTATTACTTATCGCAGGTAAGAAATTTGGATGAACCATGCCTTGTTTGTTTACACATCTTCTTGGTCTAAAACTATATCCGAGAAAGTCAAAGCTGATTCGTTCATATTCATTACGACGATTATTGTCCTTACAATATATAATACCTGACTTATCAGGATGTATCGTAAGACCACATTCCTGGAATCGTTGTCTAATAACTTGTAACACATATTCTGCCTGTTTTTGACTCTGACAATGGAGTAAACCATCATCAGCATAACGACAAAATGCTACACTTGGCATTTCTCTTCTTACCCATGCATCAAATACATAATGTAAAAATAAATTTGCTAATATTGGACTTATCACTCCTCCTTGAGGTGTTCCCTTATCGCGCATAATAATATTTCCATCTTTATCTTGCAATGGTGCTTTAAGCCACCTTTGTACGTAAAGTAGTACCCATTTGCACTTACAATGTTTCTCCAATGCTTTCATTAATAGTTTGTGATCGATATTATCAAACAAACCTTTGATATCAAATTCAACAACAAAGTCATATTTCCAGCATCTTGCTCTTGTAACTGCTATGGCATCATGTGCAGATTTCTTTGGGCGATAACCATATGAATCTTCGTCAAATATGGGCTCAACTAATGGCTCAAGTACCATCTTCACTACAGTTTGTGCTATTCTATCTGAAATAGTTGGAATCCCAAGGGTTCGTTCTCCACCTGATTTCTTTGGAATAGGCACAGCTTTTACTGCAGGAGGAAAATAGCTGCCTGAGGACATACGATTCCATATATTATACAAATTATCTTTTAAGTTTCGCTCAAATTCTTCCATAGTTTGTTGTTCAACTCCTGCTGCACCTTTATTATTCTTGACACATTGGTATGCTTGCCATACATGTTGCTTAGAAATTTCAAAAGGCTTTACTGTCTTCATAAGCTCCTCCTAAATAAATTTAGTTGACACTGTGATGAACAGCTAAAATGGTCAGACACCTTCACTCCATTGCCATTACAGCAACTTCATCATTACTACATGTCTGTCCGCCCCTGTGTATACGCATCAGTACTATCAGCCTCACGGTTTTATTTCCGCTTGTGCCTTTCCTTTAACATCGTTGCACAGATTCCCGTGTTCAGCTTGAAAGCCTTGACTTAAACTCACGCCACCTCTATGCCGGATGCCACCTAGCCAGTAAACAGGTTCCCGCTAAATTTATCCCAAAGCAACATAACCTCCTTGGTTTTGACATCATCTGAAGCGCTTTCGACACTTGAACGGTGGTTCACTGTTGTTCGTCTTCTTAAGTCTATACCTGACACCTCAAGGATGCCTTTTCTGCATCGCTCACGACAATGCCCTTAAACAATTGCCGCATGCAGTGGTTTGCAGCCTATTCCTGTAAATCGACTGCGAAGGGCCTACCTTCATCTCTCAAGCCGCTTGGCACGGCACACTTATATCTCCACTCCAAACCTCGTTACTGTTAGGTACATTTACAGTTTTACTTGTGCCTAAATTAGACCAGTATTTATCAAGCAAATAACTATAAATTTTATGCTGTTTATCTTTTTCAGACGTTAATTTTTTCCTCTTTGGATAAATAGCCTCTATGCCAATCATGTTCATATATTTTAGAACCCGATCCTTACCAATAACCAAGCCATCTTCTAATAATTGTCTATGGATATAACGATAACCAAATTCAGGATTATCAGTATATATTTCATCTATTTTATTTAAAATATTTAAGTTATACGCACTAAATGGTTTTACTTTATAGTACATTGAAGAACGATTAATCTTTAATAATTTATATTGCCTTGTCTTTAGTAACATTGCTAGCTTGGAATCGACAAGTTCTTTTCTATTTGATAACTCCAAGCTTTGTAGCTTTCCCACAGCCCAATCTCTCTCTACTATTGTTTTTCCAAGAGTTTTAGGGTGTGTCATCAATTGAACCAAATTACCATGGAAGCCATATAAACAGCTCCCAAAAAGTTCTGAGATGTTTTGTCATATCGTGTTGCAATAGCTCTATATTGCTTCAATTTTGCAAAAAAGTTCTCAATCAAATGCCTAGCCTTATAGATATCCTTATCATAATTAGCTGGATTCACACGATTCTTCTTTGGGGGAATCACAACTATACACCCCTTATCTTTCAGCTTATCTCGCATACGTGCATCAGCATCATAAGCCTTATCAGCAAGTACGGCATCCGCTTTCGTCAATTCATTCATCAAAACATCAGATCCTTGCAAATCATGAGCTTGACCCGGGGTAAGATGGAATCCCGTTGGATTCCCTAGAGAGTCACATGTAGCATGGATTTTAGTACTCAGCCCTCCTTTACCTCGTCCAATTGCTTGGTCATCACTTAACTCTTTTTTTTAGCACCAGCACTATATTGATGAGCCCTAACAATGGTTGAATCAATCATGGCATACTCGTTATCAGCATCTTCAGCTAACATTTCAAAAACCTTTTTCCACACACCTGTCTTGCTCCACCTTGAATGACGTAGGTGAATCACTCGGAAATCTCCAAAACGTTCAGGTAGGTCTCTCCAAGGTATGCCAGCCCTATATCGATACAAAACTGCTTCTACAAATAGGCGATTATCCTTGGCTGTTACACCAACAGACTCTTTCCTTCCAGGTAGGGTATCTTTAATCCGATTGTTTAGTCCCAGGGTGTAATGTTGTATATTATAAAGAATTACCATCAAGAGAGGAATTATGGGACAAATATTACACGGCTGTGCCAAAACGACAGAGGCAATACGTTTCGCAATCCAAAATAGTCAAGAGAGCTTAAAGACTTTAGCAAGAAAATATTCTATTAATCCTAAAACAGTTGCTAAGTGGAAGAAACGAACTACATTACAAGATACTTGTATGGGTCCCAAAGAACCATCTTCTACAGTATTAACTTCTGAAGAAGAAGCTATGTGTATAGCATTTCGTAAACACACTTTATTATCTTTAGATGATTGCTTATATGCTTTACAAGTCAGTATTCCCAAGCTTACTAGATCTTCTTTACATAGACTTCTTCAACGCCATAATGTTAGTAGGTTACCGGAAGTAAAAGGAAATAACAAAACCAAGAAGAAGTTTAAACTTTATCCAATTGGTTATTTCCATATAGATATTGCTGAAGTCAAAACAGAAGAAGGTAAACTCTATCTATTTGTTGCTATTGATCGCACTTCAAAGTTTGTGTATGTAGAACTTTTACCAAGATGTACCAAGACAGAAACAGCACAATTTCTTCGTAATTTAATTAAAGCTATACCTTATAAAATTCATACTATTTTGACAGATAATGGTATTCAATTTACTAACAGAACAGTAGATAAGAATGCTTGGATGCATATTTTTGATCGTATTTGCTATGAATACAATATTGAACACAGGCTAACAAAAGTTAATCATCCATGGACTAATGGACAGGTAGAACGTATGAATCGTACTATTAAAGAGGCAACTGTTAAACGTTTTTATTATGACAATCATCAGCAACTTAAACAACATTTATATGATTTTATCAATGCCTACAATTTCGCAAAAAGACTTAAAGCTCTTAAAGGTTTAACTCCTTATGAATTTATCATAAAAACATGGACATCTGATCCAAATAAATTTATTATTAACCCTAACCTCCACTCCCTGGGACTAAACACCTAGCAAAAGTAGTATTTACGGTACTGAGAAATGATTAGACATATAGTGAAACAAAAGTATGTTACTAAAAGTTTAATATTAATTATTTTTATGATGGTGGCTGATTTTTTAAAAATTTAAATAATTAAGGTTTAAATTTTAAAAAATCAGCGGTTGGAATAAAATAATTAAAGTAAGGAATTCCTACCAAGGAATATGCGAGAGATGATAATATTGATGGTGAATAAGACAAACCTTAGCTTACGAAAAAACTGATACCGTCATAGGCTCATAGAAGCCGTCGCAATGATAATGTTAAAGTTCGTAAGTTAGTAGCGAATTCCATCAGGGCTAAGGCACATTATTGGTGCGCCACGAAGTGTAAATAAGCTAGCTGTTGCAAGAGCAGCCATAGAAGTGTTGACCTAGCACACTATGTATCGAGTCTTGAGCTGAGTTTGGTAACAAAGTCAGTTAAGCGTAGACAGAAATATTATAGGCCGTAAGCCGTAAGGTTGAAGCAATTGAGCCTCGTTAATGTCTTCTTTTGAGATCGCAGACTGTGTCAATAAACAGGAATGCAACAACATACATATCATAAATAGGCAGATATGTATGGGATCTCCGGGGTCTGAGAACATGGCATGTAATAAAAGTTTATTTATAAACGTGGGATATCCTATATTTTCTCTGAATTAGGAGTATTAGCTAACAAGTGTAAAAGCGAGGAAGCTGAAAAGAAATATAGGAAGTCAGATCCAGCATAGTACTGATGAAATTGGGTAATGCCAATGGAGGGAAGGCTGGTGGGTAAAATCGATCTCTAGAGGGAAATGTTATGATAACAACAGATTATCAAGTAATAACAGAAACAAAACTAAAGAGAATAGCATGGTTATCTTCATTGGATAAAAGTAAGAGATTTAACAACCTCATGCATTTGTTTAGTGAGAACGCACTTGCTGTCTGCTATCATGAGCTGGATGTTAAGAAAGCAACTGGAGTAGATGGAGTAAACAAAACTAATTATGGCTTAAAACTTACAGAAAATATTGGAAAATTGTCTGATAAACTAAAGAGGATGGCTTACATACCGGGCAATATTCGAGAGGTAAAAATACCGAAAGAAGGAAGCAATGGCAAGACTAGAACTTTAGGTATCAGCAACTTTGAAGATAAAATATGTCAGAAGATGATGCACAAAGTGCTTGAAAGTATATATGAGCCAATATTCTTGGAATGTTCCTATGGTTTCAGAACGGGAATAGGGTGTCATGATGCAATAAGAGGATTAACGCAACATCTTTATAGCAATGAGGTAGAGAGCGTAATAGACCTAGATTTGGCTAACTTCTTTGGTACTATTGATAGAAGGATATTGATAGAAATGCTGCAAGAGAAAATTCATGACAAGAAGCTAATAAGATATATAATCCGCATGTTTAAAGCTGGAATATTGTCTGAAGGAGAACTGATTGTTCAAGAAGAAGGGACGATTCAAGGAAACATTGCTAGTCCCATCCTTGCAAATATTTTTGCTCACTATGTTTTAGATGAATGGTTTGAAGAAGTGGTAAAGCAACATTGCAGAGGAACAGTAGCATTATTTCGCTACTGTGATGATGGTGTAATATGTTGTAGATACGAGGAGGACGCCAAGAGAATAAAAATAGCTTTAGCAAAACGACTTGAGAAGTACAAACTTAAACTCAACGAAGAAAAGACCAAAATGGTTAGATTTTCAAAGAGAAAATTTTCTCAGAACGAAAGGCAAGAGGCTTTTGATTTTTTGGGTTTCACCTTTTATTTTGGTAAGTCTAGGAAAGGTAAAATAATACCTAAGGTAAAGAGTTGTAGTAAACGAATAAGTGCCAAACTGAAGAAGGTCAATGACTGGTGTAAGGACATTAGAAACAAGCATAAACTGCATGTCATATGGAGAAGTTTTTGTAGCAAGTTGAGAGGGCATATACAGTATTATGGTGTGACTTTTAATATTAAAGCAGTGAATGGCTTCATAAGGCAATCAGTGAAGACATTGTTTAAGTGGTTAAATCGTCGCAGCCAAAGAGAATCATTCAGTTGGGAGAAGTTTTGTCTGTTTATCGAATGCAATCCATTACCAAAGGTAAGAATATACCACTCCTTAATGCAAGGCAGTATGTGAATGATGATATCTTGAGCCCATTGCCTTAATAGGGCACGATGAGGTTCTAACGAGGGGCGTAAGTGGCAACGCTTACGTCTACTCTATAAAATACATTTCAGAAATTTAAAGAATGGCGTGGTATAGCAACAAGATATGCTAAAAATACAAAATCATACATGGCGGCTCTTTGTCTAAGGGGGTTACTAATGTGGGCTAAAATCTCATGACGATATACCCTACTTTGCTAATTTTTAATTTTCAAAATTCATACAACCATACCTTAAATCTCTTCTCATGCAATATTCAGGTTAGGATAAGATGCCCTGATTAATTCTTGAACTTACCATTGATATAGTCTAGAATATAAATACGTATAGCTAACCGATTAACATTTAGTCACGGTAAATTGACGTCTATTAGCGAGACTAGGTAATGCACACAAAATAGAGAGATGGTACGCATACGTACTAAATTGCAAGGAGCTACCTTGCTGCAATGAAACAATCCCAAAAGGATAAATATATTAAGATTTGGATTGTTTTTTCGGTTTACGTCTCCTCGCAGCCTGATATACTCACATGAAATCAATCACGGTTGATTCCTTGGGATATAATTAATGCAATGGTTGTAGCAATGGAGAAACAACACCTAATTTATTGTGTTCAATAAAAAAATAGGCGAAGCATATATACAGCAAAGCTACTGCTAGCTAATGGACAACGTAATGTTAATATTGTTAGCTATGCTTGATTTTTAAACACATTTTGCTCAAAATATTTATATTTGTATGACCAATAAAGCTCTTGATATTTTTTTAAGATATTATCTTGTTATAATAGTTGCATTGTTAAATACTGGGTGTTGCCATAAAGAAGGGCGTACTTTATCTAAACCACATCATGATATTGTAATCTTTCAAAATGATTTTCACCATCTACAAAAAAAACTTCCTTTATTACAAAAGAAAAATTTACTGTTCCTAGCCCCTGCTCCAATTGCAAATTATGGTGATAGAGAAAATAAAAAAGTATCAATGGTTATAGTTCATCACACTGCTATATCAACATTAAAAGATACAAAAGAATTATTAAATAAAATAGGTTTATCTGCTCATTTTATTGTAGATAGAGATGGTAGTATTACGCTAACGGTTCCTTTAGAAAAGAAAGCATACCATGCTGGTATTAGTTATGCTAAAATTAAAATAGGTGAGCAGTTTGAAGAGTTAACAGCTTTAAATGATTATTCTATCGGTATAGAGATAGTTAATACTGGACGAGAGTTGTTTCCACAACAGCAAATGGAATCTGTAAAAGAATTGCTCCTATATCTTATGAAACGTTTTAAAATAAGAAAAGATATGGTATTTAGTCATGCTGAAATAGGGACAATATTGTACAATGAAGCACTTGGTAGTTATATGCTGCGTAAAGTTGATCCACATAAATTATTTGATTGGGAGTTATTGGAAAGAAATAATATAGGATTGCATATAAATGATAGAATAGACCATAACAAGGCTAAACACTTAATGGATAAAGTCTTATATAAAATGGGAGATAAAAACGTAGCTATTTTAAAATTAAAAGAAAGGCTGAATAGATTTCTTTATAAGATACACCCTTGGAGTGATAAAAAAGGTAAGATAAATTTACCTGATGATCGTATCAATTACTCAAATGAATTTGATGATAGTTTTATGTGGGTAGTATATCAGTTTTCAATACATAATCTACCAATAAAAATTAGGAAAGATTTACCTTTGACATTGGAGCAACAAGATATATTTCCTAAGCTTTTAGGCAAGTATCGAGATAGTATTTATAGTACATTCAATAATTTGCATTCCAAAATTCATATGCTTGTTAAACCATGTGATTTAAATGAAGAAGATTATAAATATTTATTAGCCTGCCTTACAAGTTATGAACAAGAGGTATCACGTGGAGTGTTCAATAGTCTAATAGATACAATGGAAATATATTATAATTCTGATTTAAGGTATGATATAAGCTTGCTATATCATACCTTTAAGAGCAATATTTTAAATAAAATAGATATTTTACAACAAGACATTTTATCTTTGAAATCTTTAAATAGTCATAAAATTACTGAGGCTTCAAATTTAATAGCTATGTTCAAAACAAATATTTCTTCTGAATTTCAGAAATGCGAAAAAGAACATTCTCAGAAATATATAAAAGTATGGAAGGAAGAATTTCTACCGCTCATGAAAAAACAAGTTAAATGGACTGCCTTACATGAAGAAATATTAAAATACTTAGAGAAATCTAAATTACAAGTTAATGAGATGAACTAGGAGACTGTCGGAGATAACTAAAGTAATTATATTTTGAGCTATTCTTTGGTAAGAATACTACTTGAAAGGGGTAATAGGAGACATTATTAATACGTTAATTTCGGCTGTAGGGTTGAACTTACGGTGTATTGCTAGACACTTATATCTTTAAATTATGATATAAGTAATTGTAAGAGGGTACTTATTCTGTTTACGACTATTTCAGTCCAGTGTCTATCAAGTCACCCTCTTACAATTACTTATATCATAATTTAAAGATATAAGTGTCTAATCTATCAGGTAAGCCAGAAGATTTATATGATAAAATTTACTGTATGCGTGGAGATATGGAAAATCGTATAAAAGAGCAACAGTTAGAGCTGTTTGCCGATCGCACTTCATGCCATAAATGGTGTGCTAATCAACTCAAACTAATTTTATCGAGTCTTGCCTATACATTAGTAGAATATATACGTGACAAGTTTTTGCAGGGTACTGAATTAGCTAAAGCACAGGTAGGAACGATACGTTTGAAATTGTTCAAAATCGGAGCAGTAATTATTCGCAATAGCAGACGTATCAAGTTTCTGCTATCTTCTTCATATCCTTATCAACATATATGGAATGATATATTGCAGGTTTTAGCTCTAGAATGAGCTAAATTAGCACTGTTCCCGGTGCTTAGATAAAATGGGGTAAGGGGGGATTTTATCTAAAATCAGAAAATTATCGATTTTAGAGCATTTTTACCCCCTTTTCTCTACTTTGCTAATTTTTAATTTTCAAAATTCATACAACCATACCATAAACCTCTTCTCATGCAATATTCAGGCTAGGACAGCAAAACTTCCTATCAATCCAACACAAGATGCATACATGAAGATATACTACCACCCCCGCCATTAGATAGGGTATTTTTGGGTATGTCTAAAGTCCAATTTTGCTCCTTAGGTGTTTAGTCCCAGGATGTGGTGGTTAGGGTTAATAATAAATTTATTTGGATCAGATGTCCATGTTTTTATGATAAATTCATAAGGAGTTAAACCTTTAAGAGCTTTAAGTCTTTTTGCGAAATTGTAGGCATTGATAAAATCATATAAATGTTGTTTAAGTTGCTGATGATTGTCATAATAAAAACGTTTAACAGTTGCCTCTTTAATAGTACGATTCATACGTTCTACCTGTCCATTAGTCCATGGATGATTAACTTTTGTTAGCCTGTGTTCAATATTGTATTCATAGCAAATACGATCAAAAATATGCATCCAAGCATGCTTATCTACTGTTCTGTTAGTAAATTGAATACCATTATCTGTCAAAATAGTATGAATTTTATAAGGTATAGCTTTAATTAAATTACGAAGAAATTGTGCTGTTTCTGTCTTGGTACATCTTGGTAAAAGTTCTACATACACAAACTTTGAAGTGCGATCAATAGCAACAAATAGATAGAGTTTACCTTCTTCTGTTTTGACTTCAGCAATATCTATATGGAAATAACCAATTGGATAAAGTTTAAACTTCTTCTTGGTTTTGTTATTTCCTTTTACTTCCGGTAACCTACTAACATTATGGCGTTGAAGAAGTCTATGTAAAGAAGATCTAGTAAGCTTGGGAATACTAACTTGTAAAGCATATAAGCAATCATCTAAAGATAATAAAGTGTGTTTACGAAATGCTATACACATAGCTTCTTCTTCAGAAGTTAATACTGTAGAAGATGGTTCTTTGGGACCCATACAAGTATCTTGTAATGTAGTTCGTTTCTTCCACTTAGCAACTGTTTTAGGATTAATAGAATATTTTCTTGCTAAAGTCTTTAAGCTCTCTTGACTATTTTGGATTGCGAAACGTATTGCCTCTGTCGTTTTGGCACAGCCGTGTAATATTTGTCCCATAATTCCTCTCTTGATGGTAATTCTTTATAATATACAACATTACACCCTGGGACTAAACATCTAGGTTCTGTGAAGTTTTCTAACGAAGCCATATAAAAGCTCCAACAAATTGCAAAAAAGACAAGAAAGCAGTAGCAGTTTTATCAAATCTCGAAAAAATTCGTCTAAAATGTTTAATTTTACCAAAAAAACATTCGATCGAATGACGTTCTTTATAGATATGTTTATCGTACTCCCTTTGCTGTTTTCGGTTCTTTTTTGATGGAATAACAGCTATACAATTTTGCTCTTCAAGCTGCTCAATAAAAGCATTGCTATCATATGCCTTATCGGCAAGGAGCATAGTATTTTTAATATCTTTAACCAATGAGTTGGCTTGTGTAATGTCATGTCTTTGACCTGCAGTTAAAATAAACTTTAAAGGATTACCAAGAGCGTCAACTAAGGCATGGATTTTAGTAGTAAAACCTCCTTTACTACGCCCTAAAGCTTCTTGATCTTGGCTATCTTTTTTATAACCTGCTGAGCATGCATGGGCACGAACTATAGTAGCGTCAATCATTGTTGATTCCATGTCAGGATTAGCTTGTACTTGCTCAAACAAATCGGTCCATATTCCTTTATTAGACCAAGTTTTAAACCTCATATGCACTGCTCGCCATGAACCATAAACACTCGGTAACAACCGCCATTGGCATCCTGAACGTGTTATGTACCATATTGCTTCAATAAATCGTCTAAGCTTATCCTCATTTCTTGTTTTTATATCTTTTCTTTTTCTTAATATTTCAATAATTTGTTGCCATTCTCTGATTTTTATATGATAATTCATTCCGGTAGTGTTTTTGATTGTCTAAAATAGAAAATACACTACCTCTCCTTCTTTTTAATTTATTTTTTTACAAAACTTCACAGAACCTAGTATTTTTATAAGTATAATCACTAAAATATTCATCCTGCATTAAAGCAACACATTTTGCAATATTATTTGCAGCTTTTATTCCCATATCTTGTAGTTTTCTTATTATTGCAGAATCAGAATAGATTATTGCATAATTAAGCAGTTTAATTACATCCTTTTTGTTAGCAGTTTTTTGTTCTAGTACAGCTGTTTGTAATTGAATCAATTGTTGATTATCAATAATTTTCCACGGAATTACTTTATGTTGCAATATGTTGTCTTCAATGGCTTTTGCCTGCTCTTCTTTACCTTGTACTATTAATTTATTCGCTTCCTTTTGCCACTCCTCTCTAGAAGATTCCTTGGCTTCAATATTTACTTCCTTAATTTGATTAATATCTAATAGCCACAAGAACTTATGCGTAGGATTAGACTCTATTATATAAACATTACAAATAGACCTAGTAATTGCAACATACAGCGAATTTATATAAAATTTATATATTTCAAGAGACTTGTCTGATTTGTCTTTCATTCGAGAATATTTAAAATCTGAGTCAAGAAATGACCTATCCATATCCTTGCTAATAGTAGTATAACTTTGTTCAGAGGATATAAAATTGTAGAGAATTATATTCTCATATTCCAATCCTTTCGCTTCTTGTACGGTGAATATAAGTGGAGTATTAAAAAATTCTCTTGCTTGTTGCTTGTAATGATCATGTAACACTAAAATGGCGTAACTTATAGACTTAGATGTTCGTGCATTTACTTCTTTTATAATATTGGGTGTAGCTTCTAGACAACTAACACTACCATGGTTTTCAGAAGTGCTTTCTATTAGATAATGACTCTCTTTATCTATTGAGCCAAAACGATAATTCTTAAAGCGGAGTACACGATTAGCCAACTCAGTGACTTCCAAGGTATTACGATAATTGCTTGCTAGAATCCTAGTGATATTATGTGTACTTAAGTCTGCATCATTATAAAAAAAGGATTTTAGTTGAGACCAAGAGAAAAAGTTAGGATGAACTATTTGATTAGCGTCTCCACATAACAAAAATTGACTTCTATCTTTTAAACTTTTGAATATTAGAGATAATTGGCTATTAGTAAAATCCTGAACTTCATCAACAAGAATTGCGTCATAAGTAGACTCAACTAAATTAGTATATGTATAGGCAATAATATTACTGTCATAATAATTTTCTTTATCTAAAAACTCAGTGTATTTTTGAAAAAGATTATATATTTCATTCCGTTGTTCGGGTGAAAATATCGACTGCTTGATTCCCAAATTGAGGTAGTCTTCTTTAGTAAGATAAGCTTTATCAACAGAAGAGCCAGCTATTACACCCATAAATTCTTCAAATACCTTACGCCCGTCCCCTATAGATTTAACAAAATTTTGCTTGTTAAACCATAGTAAAAATACATTTTCATTAACTTGCCTTCCTTTAGGAATTTCTATAGTTTCTAGAAATTCTTTAAAAGATAAAAAATCAAGTTGTTGTTTATCATTACTGTAGTTGCAAGAAAAATATAATTTTTGTGAATGATGTACCAAATAGCTAGATAGACTTGTATAAAGGATTCTTCCTTCAAGTCTTTTAAGTTTTTCTAAAGTTACTGAGGTTTTTCCACTACCAGCAGAACCAATAATCAGCAAAGGCAAATTGAGGTGTAATATATCTTCTTGCTGCTTATCAAAAATAATAAACTTGTTTAACAAGTGAACAGACGAAGTAGCGGTAGAGTTACCATTTAATAACTCAATGTTATTTATTGCAAATGGTTTAAATTCTACATCTTCCTCAATTATTTCTCCGCCTTTTAAAAATCTCGATTTATTGTAATCATGATTTCGAATTATTTCTAAAATAAGTAAACAATACTGATTCTTATGTTTTATAGGCTTAAACAACACCCGATTAGTTATATCCAGTTTAGCTCTAAAATAATCGGTAGGTTTTAGCTTTCTAACTTCTGCTGATTTAAAATCACCTTCCTGTAAAAATTTAATCACCTTATTAAATTTTGTCTCAAGACCACTATAATCGAGATTATTATAATAAAGTATAGAGTACACTAGTTATTCTCAAATTGATTGTATAGGTAAAGTTAGAGAATAAACTAAAGGTACTCTGAAATAAATAATAAAATATAACAATTTATACGAATTTAGGATAACTTTTATCCCAAATTCCCTAATATAAGGAAAATGCACGATTTGAAGTGTCTGCTTGTATTAAGTTAGAAAAATTAGCTGCTTTTCTGTCGTCTGAATCTTTGTTTTTCTACCACCCATTTTATTGCCCTCCTTTCTTATAAAGTTTATAATTTTATTACGCAGAATCGTATCATTAACTATTCCATTGCCAGTAATAGCTGCTTCTTGATTCCTAGCCAAACTAACAAATATCTTCAATACTTTATGTTTATCAGGATCGAGGTATTGACACTCATTAGCTATTTTCTCCACTGCGTTCCATTGTTTTTCACTTCTTTTGTGTTCTTCTAGTGCGGCAATTGTCTTATCTACTTCAGCTTTACGTTCTTTAGCTTCTGTTACAGTATGAGCGATTTCCAATATTTGCTTATTCTTATGTTCTAATTTTTGCTCTATTATCTTAAGTACGTCTAGTGATTTGGCTTCTTTTGACTTCCTCTGCTCTTTCTTAAGTTTTTCTTCTAACTCTTTTTTATCTGTCTTCAATTTTTTATCATGATAACACACTGCATCGTAATGCTTATCAGTGTCAAACTTATATTGATAAAAATATTTGTATTTTTCATTCTGCTGTTTAATTTGGTCTTCACTTTTTATTAAGATCGCTAGCTTCTCTACCCACTCAAATTTATGCAATTCTTTCATAATCGTTAATTACAAACTTAATATAGTTTACATTCGGACAACTATATATTACACATTAAAACATTATTCTAGTTTTTTTTAGCAAGAGTTCTATAGTAATATAATTTTGTCTAGTCACTTACAGTTTACACAACGATTTATATGGTATGTGAATATAAAGGGAGTAGATGTCTATGTTATACAACAATAAAATGCAAAAATATTCATCTTTTTCAAAAAAATATGGTTTTTATGGAAGAAGATATTAATTATTGGAACAACCCAAAGTATGCATTTTGTCAATATGCTACTAGGTTACTGGACAAATTGGTATTTTCTTGAACAGGTTTACTCATAGTTGACTCAATATTGTTGTTGACACTGGATAATCCATATTATCGCTGTGATTATTTTACATTAACATACTTAGTATATAATACTTTATGGTTTCACTAAGTGATATAAAAAAAATAATTATAGATTTAAGTTGAAATACCAACTTATCTAGTTGTAACAATATTACGAATCTTAATATAACATAAATATAACAAAATACTTATTATTTTAAGAAGCATTTAATAAATTATTTGCTAGTATTTTAACTTCTAGTTTAGTATAATTAAAATATATGTAGTAGGAGTTATATGGAAGATTCTAATACTTTAGAGCATGATTGGGAAGAAAGATATGCAAATTGCAAATATGCTGAGAGGTTACTTAATAAATTAGCTGAGCTGAACCAGCAAGTAACTAGACCGGTAGATATTGATGAGATTAGAAAAGGTATATATTACGCCAAAAAATATCATGGCAGTCAAATGCGACAATCCGGCGATCCCTATTACTCCCATCCGATAGAGGTGGCATACATGGTTGCTGAATATACGGCATTAAAAATGATACAATATTTTAGGACTGATATGATCATTACCAGCTTACTGCATGATACTATTGAAGATACAACTCTTACCAAAGACATGATTAGTAGGATTTTTAGCGAGCAAATTGCTAGCCAAGTGGTAGATTTGACTAGAGTGAAATCCTACGGAAAAATTAGTGCGGCAGAAACATTGAATATATTATATTCTCAAAATAAGAAAGATATTTTAATAATAAAACTCTTTGACCGACTTCATAATATGCAGACTATTGGTGCTAAATCTCCTGAGAAGATTCAAAAAATAGTCAAAGAAACTTTACTATCTTTTTTTCTTTTTGCCCAGTATTTTGAAACCCCTGAATTAGAAAAAGCATTACGTGAAACATGTATATTTAATAAACTTATTAAGCACAAATATTCTAGTAAGTTATCTCAACTTCCTTTTATTCCCTTATCTAATTTTTCAAAATGATTTAATCCCCATTTATATCCAATACAAACAGGAACTAAAATAAAAAATAATCCGTAACTACCAAAGGACTCTATTAAATAAACAAGCCCAAAGGAAACAATAACATACATAACAGCACGTGATAATGCAAATGAAACACTAGTATAAGTAAAACGTTTTAAAATAGGAAAATGCTTAATAAAAATTGGTGTAGCTGGTGTTTGTTTTGGACCAAAACAAACACACAATATTTGAATTAGAAATAAGTGAAAAGTAGTAGTTATGTTTGATAAAAAAAGTGGTAAACTTAAGGCTATGATAACAAATAACATGAATATTTTATTTAGAAGTTTTAGAGGATACATTCTATAACTTAAATACACTAACATGAGAGAACCAAATAAATGAACTATTGATATAATAAAGTTATGTACAATAATTTGTGTAGCATTATAATGAAAGGAATTTTTAAGAATATTAGTGCAGTAAATATATACAAAATAGAAAATTACCGGCCAACCGCATTGTATTAGAAAATATGCCAAAGGTGTTTTCCAAGGTATTTGTTCTTTCCAAATTATATGCTCTTCTAAAGGTTTTATATCCTCATTTGCTTCATTAAAAGTATTTTTAACTCTACGTTTTGCATCGGCAAATTCTGATGTTTCACGCAGTGTAGTTCTAGCAATAGAACCGACACAAGCAACTACCATACCAAACAAAAAAGCATAACGCCAATTAATACCAAATAACATAATAAACGATGCAGTTCCTAAAGAACACACTATACCTACAATAGAAAATACATTAATTAAAGCAACAACTGGATATCGTAAGGGTGGTTCTGTTATCTCAGTCAGATACAACTCGGCTCCAGTTGCTTCTGCTAAAGATGATATACCTTGAAGAACGCGACATATTGTAATTAATATAGTAGCAGTGATTCCTATCTCAGCATAAGTTGGCAGAACAGCCATCATAAGACAAGAAATAGCCATTATAAACGTTGTAATAATGACCGTTATCTTTCGTCCGATATTATCGCCAATCCAACCAAAAATTAATGCTCCAACGGGTCGAAAAACAAAAGTAGAACAAAAGGCAGTAGCTGTGAGAATAGAGGCTGTACGCGGATCAGTTTGTGGAAAAAATAGCTCATTAAGAAGTACAGCCATATGTACATATAGCATCAGGTCAAAATACTCAAGAAAGGTGCCAACTGAAAGTAACCCAACAGCATATTTTTGTTCTTTAGTTAGGCTCTGTTCTTTTTGGTATTTTATCATTTATTCCTCTTTGATAACTACTATTTCACCTAATCAATATTTATTACAGAATCCACAGCAATTTTCTTTCCAGAAAAATTCCCAGTATTTTTCTCGAGTTTAATAAAATATGATAAACCATATGCACAACCAATAATTGTTGGAATTGTAATAAAATATAATCCCCATTGACTAAAACATTCTGTTAAATAGACAAGACTAACAGATGTAATTAAATACACTAAAGCCCTTGACGTGGCATATATTACACTAGCGTAAGTAAAGCGTTTGAAAACTGGGAAATGCTTAAAGAATACTGAATTAGCTGGTGCAGCATCGCAGGCAACAATTAATATCAAAGATTGAACTATCAATATATGAACCCCTGATTCTGCATTATTCAATAAAAATGGAACCACAAGAAAATATATAGAAGATAAGATTAATCTTACCTTTAGTATACTTAGTTGATGTATCTTACTGCTAAAATACAGAACAAAAGCATCATTACCAACCACCATAAATGAAACAATAAAATTATTATTAATAATTTGTTCAGCTGTGTAGTTAAAAGAGTACTTTAGAATATTAGTACAATGTACAAAAGTAAAATAAAATGTTACTGGCCATATACAATCTACTAATAATAAACTTATCACTGTTTTCCAACTAACTTGTTCACGCACTTCCATGGAATATTGCGTTATATAATCTACGTCCGTGTTAGGCTCATTATTGTCTAACTTATGCAAACTTTTACTGACGCTACGTTTAGCGTCAGCAAATTCAGGTGTTTCCCGTAAAGTTGTCCTAGCAGCCATGCCAACCACTGCCACACCTGCTCCAAACCAAAAAGCTAGTCGCCAATTAAGACCATAAATGGTTACAAGAAAAGCTATACCCAAAGCAACAAAACCGCCAATAGATGCACAAAGAGATATCAGAGCTACAGAAACGTATCGTCCTGGTGGTGTTATAGATATTCTGTTAAATATAATTGGGCTCCTGTTATTTCTCCCATAGAAGTCATACCTTGCATTATACGACATATAGTTACCAACCATGCTGCAGTAATACCTATCTGAGCAAAAGTTGGTAGAGTAGCCATTACCAAACAAGATAATGCCATCATCAAAGTTGTAATAATGACAGTTGATTTTCGTCCTATATTATCCCCTATCCAACCAAAAATTAATGCTCCGAAAGGTCTCAGCAAGTAAGTAGAACAAAAAGCAGCAGCTGAAAGAAGGGTAGCTGTATGAGGATCGGTTTTTGGGAAAAACAACTCATTTAGTAATACTGCCATATGAACATAGAGCATCAGATCAAAATATTCTAGGAATGTCCCAATCGAAAGCAACCCAACAACTTCTTTTTGTTCTCTCGTAAGACCAGTCTGGCGATTAGGGATAATCCTAGCATTTAGTTGAACAGGTTCACTCATAGCTAACTCAAGTAATTGTTTTTTTTTTCGGCTAACCAACCAATAGGATAATTCCCACACTCTTTTGTCAATTTTTCAAAATGACGTAGCCCATAGGCAAAACCAATAATTGTAGGAATCATAATAACCCATAATCCCCAATGACCAAAATGATCAGTAAGGTAGATAAATCCAAAAGAGGTAACGATATACATCAAAGCTCGAGATATAGCAAATGTAATACTAACACAGGTAAAGCGTTTAAAGACAGGAAAACTTTTATAAAAGATAGAACCAGCAGGACCTAAACATTCTTCAAATAAAATTACAACGAGTTGAATCATAAATAACTGACAAGGAGTATTAACATAATTCAATAAATACGGGCAAAATATGATACAAACAGAAGATATGATCAGTATAATTTTCATGGTTAATAATGGATATATTTTTAAACTTAAATAAGATAATATTGATAAGGTTAGGAGTTCCACTAAACAAACAATAAAATTATGATGAATAACTTCTGCCATTGTATAATTAAAGCTAGTTTTTAAAATATCACCACAATATATATAAAGAAAATAAAAACATACTGGTGACGCACATTGTAATAAAAAGAAAGCTATGATGGTTTTTTTATTAACTTTCTCTTGCCATGCGGGGTGGTTTGTTAAGCTAGCTGTATCGGTATTAGTTTTTTCAAAGATTCTTTTGAGTCGACGTTTGGCATCAGCAAATTCTGGCGTTTCTCGCAAGGTTGTTCTGGCTACAGAACCAACCAATGCTACCCCTGCCCCAAGCCAAAATGCCAAACGCCAGTTAAAACCATGTGAAGTAACAAGTGAGGCAACCCCTAAAGCTCCTAACTCTCCTAGAGCACCAAAAACCCACATCAATCCAATACTTGCATACTGTACTGGTGGCTTAATTGTTTCTGTTAAATAAAGTTCTGCCCCTGTCATCTCTCCCATAGAAGATATACCTTGCACGGCACGGCAGATGGTCAGTATCCAAGCTGCCATACTTCCTATCTGGGCATAAGTAGGCAGATTAGCCATGACAATACATGTTGCAGCCATCATAAAAGTCGTGATGATCACTGTCGATTTACGTCCTATAGTATCACCCAACCAACCAAATATTACTGCTCCAATAGGTCGAAAAACAAAGGTAGCACAAAAAGCAAACGCCATCATTAATGAGGCTGTGTGAGGATCAGTTGGTTCAAAAAATAACTCATTAAGAACCCCTGCCATATGGACATATAACATCAAGTCAAAATATTCAAGGAATGTTCCAATTGAAAGCAATCCAACAGCTTCTCTTTGTTCTTTTGTAAGACTAGTCTGCTGATTAGGGATAATCCTAGCATTTTCTTGAACAGCTTCGCTCATAGTTAACTCAATGTTGTTAGTTTCGGATAGTTCATATTTCTCCAGTGATTATTTTTTATTAAACATAATATCTATTGTGTCATTTCGACCCCACGTCATTGCGAGGAAGACCGTAGGTCAACGAAGCAATCCAACAGATGTGGATTGACACTACACTCACGTGGTCTCGCAATGACGCTTGGAATATCAATAACTTATTCGGGTTAGCTTTATTATTTTTATTAGGTTATATCGATAAATATAACAGATTTTTATTCTCCACTAATAGCTGTTCTCATTATTTTTGCAGAATTGCTTATTTTTTCATTCTTCAATGCATTATAGCTAACCCGTTAATGTTTTAGATAGCCTCTCCGTCATTGCGAGAAGCTACTTTAGTGGCGACGAAGTAATCCACTTATGGTTTTATAGATTGCTTCGTCGACCTTCGGTCTTCTCGCAATGACATTTCCTTGCCTAAAATACCTTCCTCTTCTAACTTTCGACAGTTGTGCGGCTTACGCCGTCTCGCAATGACATTCTTTACCCGGCTAACATTACTTTGTTATTGCAAGAAACCGCTTCGTGGCAACAAAACAATGCAGCCCCCCAAGTCATTGCGAGAAACCACTTTAGTGGCGACGAAGCAATCCACTTATGGTTTTATAGATTGCTTCGTCGACCTTCGGTCTTCTCGCAATGACATTTCCTTGCCTAAAATACCTTCCTCTTCTAACTTTCGACAGTTGTGCGGCTTACGCCGTCTCGCAATGACATTCTTTACCCGGCTAACATTACTTCGTTATTGCAAGAAACCGCTTCGTGGCAACAAAACAATGCAGCCCCCCAAGTCATTGCGAGAAACCACTTTAGTGGTGACGAAGCAATCCCAAAAAGTGACCAAAAATGTATTGCTTTGTTGACCTACGGCCTTCCTCACAATGACGCCGGGGGGGGCTTAGACCTTTTCGCAATGACGGTTTCTAGATTCCTATATAGCCAACAACAGACTAATGATGAGGAGGATAATAAGGACTCTCTCCACCCATTGCACCGACATCATCTGATCCAAACGACGTATCAGGACAAGTCTCATAAGAGGCGTTATGTGCAGAGCTAGATGCCCCATATTCATCATGAGTAGTTGCTGCAGAGCTTTTACTAATGAAACAGCTCTGTATTAACTTGCCGCCTGGCAGTTTGATAGCATGATTAAATTCATCCATTTGATCGAGCATTTTACTTGTAGTTATCTCTTTATCAGCAATCTTCTTATGAGTCTTTTGTACTAATTTAGTAAGATTCTTAATTGCCGGCTTCATAGACTTATCGATTACTGGTATATTTGCAGCTTTAATATTCTTAGCATCTTGAGGAGTAAGCTCTAATGCTGCACCATACATTAAATCTCTTATATAAGGATTTTCTTCCACGCCAACACCTTGTCTAAAACATTTAAATAACCAAATAGGAGCTTTTTCACTACCTAAAGTTAGAGCTTGCCAAAAATCTTTAACAGCAATCCTCCAACATGCATCTATTTTTTTCTGCGGTTCGTCCCTATCTTCCATATCAGCAGCCAAGTTATAATAATGTTCTCCAGAACTTTGATACTCTACAGCTGTATTTAAGTCTTGTGATTTTGCCATAATTTTATCCTCCTATTTATAAAATACCAAAAGTTTTTCTAGATATAGTTTTATTAGTTTTTCTAGAATGATGATCTTTAGTAGCCATTGTTGTTTTATTATGATTTGGTAGATGCTTTGTTAATTCCAATGCTTGGGATTTCAACTCTTTTGTTTTAGAAGCATCTTGGGTATTTCTTTCAGTAAAACAGCTCTGTATTAACTTGCCAGATGGAAGTTTGATAGCATGGTTAAATTTATCCATCTGATCAAGGAGTTTCTCCATAGTTACCCCTTCAGCAGGAATCTTAGCATGAGTATCTTCTACTAATTTTACTAATACATCTATTCTTGGTTGCATAGATTTAGAGATTACTGGTTTATTTGCATCTTTAATATTCTTAGCGTCTTGAGGAGTAAGCTTTAATGCTGCACCATACATTATATCTCTTATATAAGGGTCTTTTTCTACACCAACACCTTGTCTAAAGCATTTAAATAACCAAATAGGAGCTTTTTTACTACCTAAAGTTAAAGCTTGCCAAAAATCTTTAGCAACGAACCTCCAACAGGCATCTATTTTTTTCTGTGATTCGTCTCTGTCTTCCATATCAACAGCTAACTTATAATGCTCTTCTCCAGAACTTTGATACTCTTCAGCTGTATTTAGATATTTTGATTTTTCCATGATACTATTAATCTCTTCCACCTTTGCCTTTGTTAGGGTCTTTAGCTTTTAGAACCGGCGGGGTTGGATCAGGAGTTGGGTTAGCAGCCCCTACTTCCTGTAATTGCATCTTAATATCTTTGCCACCACTTAATACTTTTTGTATTCTACCTGCAAGCTCCTCTTGTTTGTTCATTGTTCCATCAAGATTGGAAGCTATTACTGTTGTATCTAATTTTTGTGGGGATAGTTTTACAATTTGGCTTTCTGACGGTGGAAGAAGAGTGGAAGTTTGTTGAGGTGTTTCCTCTGTGATTAATCTTTCAGATATCTTATTCGGAGCAACCTCGTGCATTTCTTGAAGGTCTGTTAATCGGTCTTGAAAAAATGCTTTATAATCCTTACGTCCTTTCTCCTTGGCAATTGCTAAACCACAGCGAAATTTTTCAACCTGTTTCTTTTCCTTATCATAACACTCTTTACATTCGGCTTTCTTAGTGTCAGCTACAAAATTATGATGTTCATGATATTTTCTTTTATTAGCTAAAGAGACTCTTTCTGGGTGATTTTCTGGTAGATGGGCAACCTTTTCTTCAAGCTTCTTGATTTTCTGTATTGCATCCGAATGGAGTTTCTTCTCCTTGTCAGCTATTTTGTCGGTTTGGTCAATATGTTGCCAACGCCGCTTCTCTGCCTCTATTTGTTCAGGGGTTTTGGTTAATTTTCTTTTGGTCTCTTCATCAATTTCTCTACCTTCTTCAAGAGCTTTTATTGCAGCATCTAAATTCTTATCATCTTCATCCTGTCCTTTGACATGTGTATCACGCAAAGAATCAAAAGCTTTATATACCTCAGCTACTTCTGCCCGTCTTTCTATTTCTTCACGTGCTTTTTCTGCTGCTTCCTCTTCTATTCTTTTGGCTTCGGCAGCTCTATTCTCGTCATTAATCAAAGCGGCAATCACCGCTTTAACACGTTGTTCTTCTTTAAGAGCCAACTCTAATTGTTCAAATATTTCCTTAATATTAGCAAACTCAGCAACTTCCGGATGAGCATCAAGGACATTAGCAAGAGCAGCCCTTAATGCTTCAAAAGTAACAGGATTTAAGTCTTTTACACGACCTTTGATATCATTAACAACATTCATTATCTGAGCAAAATCTGCCATATCTTTCCGCCCTTTACCATCATCAAAATCATCAGCCATACGTTACTATTCTCACCATGTTTAAGTTCTGTTCAAAGTCGCTATAATTTTAATTAAATATAACCTAGATTAAATAGTCAACTAATTTTATGTTAAAATATATTTATTTTTTATTAACAAATATAATATCCAATAATTCACTGGCATGGGATATGGTTTTGATGGCTAATATCCCCCTAATTTCATGTGGTATTTTAGCAAGATCTCTTTTATTACCTTCGGGGATTATTACCGTGGTAATGTTCTCTCTAACTGCCGCTGATAGTTTCTCTTTTAAACCACCTATCGGCAAAATCCTGCCTTTTAAGGTTAACTCTCCAGTCATTGCTATATCTTGTCTAACTTTCTTGCCACTTAGCAATGAAGCAAGAGCAACAAAGATGGTTATGCCAGCAGAAGGCCCGTCTTTTGCTATAGCCCCTTCTGGTAGATGGAGATGTAAATCATATTTCTTGAATAATTGTTGTTCAATAGCCAATTGTTGGGCATTAGCCTTAAGATATGCCAGTGCAGCCTCAATTGATTCTTTCAATACTTCACCAAGTTTACCGGTTGCTTTTATCTTACCCTCACCAGGAAATTTCTCAGTTTCTACAGTTATGGTACTACCACCGCTTGCTGTATAAGCCAGTCCTATCGCAATTCCAACCTTTGCTGTCTTATCTGGATTAGTATCTTGATATTTTGCAGTACCTAAATATTGCTCGATTAATGCTAGATCGATCATCGGCTTATTGCCTTGTAATTCATCTACTAAATATTTTTGCACTATAGTTCTTAGTATTCTCTCAATATCTCGAACTCCTGATTCTTTGGTATAATGTTTTATCAGCTTGTTTATAATAGTCTCATCTATTTTAAACTGTTCAATTGGCAAATTTGCTTCATTCAGTAGCTTAGGGATTAAATAGTTGTTGGCTATTTGCAACTTTTCCTGCTCGGTATAACCACTTATTTCTATTACTTCCATACGATTAAGCAACGGGTAGGAAATTCTGTCTAAGGAATTAGCGGTAATAATGAATAATACTTTTGACAGATCAAATGGAAAATTAAAGTAATCATCAGTAAAATGACTATTTTGCGAAGGATCTATTAGCTGCAACAATGCTCCTTCTAAATTATTTCCTCTAGATGAATCCATTTTATCGATTTCGTCTAAAACCATTACTGGATTACAAGTACCAGCTTCTGATATTAATGTCAGAACTTTCCCTGGAGTTGCCCCTCGATAAAAAGTCATACATCCCCTAATTATGTGAGTATCTTGAGCCCCGGCCAGCGATAAGGTTACACTTTTTCTTTGTAAAGCAGCAGCTACTGAATTGGCTATTGAGGTTTTACCGACGCCCGGCGAACCTACTAAACATATTATAGGAGGTCTAGCATCAGTGGAACGAGTCATAAATACTAGTGCTTCTATAATACGGGTTTTTACTTCTTCAAGCCCATAATGCTCCTGTTCTAATACCTCTTTTGCTTTGGTTAAATCGATATTGGTGTTATCATATTTGCCCCATGGTAATTTAAGTACATTCTGTAAATATCTTATATGATCATTTCTTTCATTATCAGTATTGTTAAGGGATTTTATACTGTTAAGCTTAACAGTAGCCTGAATCTTAACCGTAGGAGGAAGAGGAGTATTTTCAATTAAGTAAGCTAAATCTTCTTCTATAGCTAGTTTTCGTAATTCTTCTATTGCAAGTTCTCTAAAGTATATTACTTTAGAACTATTTTCACCTAGTTGTATTGCTTTGTCATAATTTTTAACTGCTTCTTGGTAATTTCCCATTTCAAAATAGACAGAACCCTTTCTAGTAATAGCATCTATATAGGTGGGATACATATCTAAAACATCTTCTAATAGCTTAAGTGCCTCATCATATTTTTTTACCTCTACCAAAGCAGATGCTTTGTATGCTAAAATGATATGGTTCTTTGGTTCTTGGCTGAGTATTTTATCATATTCTACTATGGCTTCTTGGTATTTTTCTAAATGAAATAAGATTATAGCTTTATCTCTAAGCCATTCCTTACGTGGATTTTCATTTAACGCAATAGCTTTAACGATATATTCAAGAGCTTCTTCATTTCGTTCTAGTTTGTGAAAAATTATTCCTTGATAGTAAATAAGTGTTGGGTTGTCAGAAGAAAATGCCAATAATTTCCTGTTAACGTTTAATGCTTCATCATACTTACCTAGTTGAATTAGGAAACGCATTTTTATTAGCAAAGCACTGATACTCTGAGGATTGATAATTAATACGTCTTCGATATTTTTAAGTTGATTCTCTTGAACATCTGTAAAATCATCATAAGATAATTTATATAATACACTCTCATTTAGCACATTAGGGATTCGTTGCTCAGCTCCTTCATTTAATTTTAATACTTCATCAAATGATTTAGTTGATTCTAGATAATTCCCTAGTTTGTAATATGCTAAACCTATGTTGTAACGGGAATATATATACTTCTTTGAGTCTACTATTTCAATTTTGGAATAATAATTAATAGCTTCATCATACTTTTCTAGCCCATAATAAGCATCTCCTGAACATACAGGTAATATGTCACAAATACACGGGTGTTGATTACAAATATCTATGACTGCTTGATATTGTTTTAAACCATAAGTTAGTACTGCCACTTTACACGCAAGAACAGTTTGATCATTTGGATCAATCTCAAGAGCTTTATTAAATGATTGTAGTGCTTTTTCTGGCTCTTTATTATTTGCCTGTAACGTGCGCCTAAATCTATCCATTCCTTACTGGTAGTAGGGGTAGATGAAGTGATATTATTACTTTTAATAATACTAACTACATCGTTACTATCAATCTTAGTCTCTTTACTAACAGCTTCTTGTTGGGTTGTATTAGCTATTTCTTGGGTTGAACTATTATTGCCCTGAGTTGCTGCGGTCTTATTAAAATTCTTACCATTTATAGTATCTAGTAAGTACTGAAGTTTTTCTATAGTAGTTTTACTGCAAAATTCTTGCATAAGGTTAGTATCCGAGGAGGTATCATAGTCATATCCTAAAATCTCATTTGCTAGGTAATAACTTAAGTTTGCTGCATATGTTTCTATGTTCAATTTACTTGACTCGTATACAGGATACCATCGCCCCAAATAGTCATAATCAGGTTTGTTAGTATACGCAACAATTACTTGCTCAATTAAAATCCTTAATAGCTTTAATTCCTCCTCATTACTAACAGCTAGTTCCTCTATTTCTTCTGCTTTTCCATAAAATACACCATCTTTTAATACAATTTCTGTTACCCGTACCCTTGATTCGGGAATGATACGTATGTGAGCTGTGTTGTCTTCAAGACATACAGTATTAATGACTTTAGCTTTGATAGAAGGTATGGTATTTTTATTTGGATTGTGTTTTTCAAAATCTTCTTTTATTAATAATATTGTTTGCTTACCTTTGTAATGATTCTGAATAATTTGCTCAGTTGTTAAAATATGACTATTAAACATATATATATCTGGTGTAAGCTCCTTATATCTGCTTGATAATGGTAAGAATTTAGCTATTGCTTTATCAAATATTATTACTGCATAACCTTCCGGAATTTCATTGACTTCTGTAGTAGATTCATGAGATTTACTCATAATTTCTTCTACATGTTGTTTGTGCTTAATAATCAAAAGCTTGGCTAAACTCTCTTTTATCTGATTATATCTTTGGTTTAAATTGGTTGCTTCTAAGAATTTTATAGTGTTTACATCTATATGTCCATAAAGCATTTCTATATAAAAATAACTGATATTAATTATATGATTAATGTCAGTTGTTAAATTTTTATCAAATCCTAATAACTGTTTGCTAGAATAACCAAAATAACTAATATATTTTCTTATTTCCTTAACTAATTCAAAACAGTCTTGTACTTGCTGTTGGAGTTTATCCCAGTTACTAACTTCATATTCCAAAATATTTACTTCACAATAAAACATATCTTGTTTACTTTCTTCATTTCCTGATAGTTTTTCTTGTTTGATAATATGTACCTCTACCGTCTTTTCAGGTATTATTGCTAAATTAACATAATTCTTAACATATACTCTTGAGCTTAAATCCGCATGTATAGTTGTTAAACGTGCTAATACCCCGAGATACTTTTTATTAAAAAGTTTCTCTGAAGGAATATCTGTTTGAGCAATTAGCACTACATGTTTCTCACTTACTCGGGATATTTTTCGATATTTTATTAATTGTTCTTTAACCGATAAAGGCACAGTGATGCGATTATTTACTGTACAAGGAATTAGGGCTTTTTCATTCCGTTTCTCTAGTATAATCAATGGCAATATTTTGCCAGTAATTAATTTATCATGAAATATTGGGTCGTTTTTTTGTTTTTTCTGTTCTTCTGCTGCTTTAAATTCTAAATATTTCAGTAATTTATATCTTGCTTTTCTTAGCCTTTGAATGATGTTACCAAATAGAAATGCTGCATTATCTATTGCCATATATTGGTTAATAGCATTGATAATAAAAAAACACAAATTATGAGAATATTGTAAAAAAGACTCTTTAGTAGAATCAAATAGGGGGAGTTCAATCATATTATTATCTTGAATGTATTTTATACCCAAGATTAAATCTTCTATTGCCTCTTTATAATCCTCAAACTTATAATTTTTATCCTCTATAATCTCTGATAATTTTACTATCTTGACTTTATGATGAGGAGAAATAACATTATAAACCCTTACTATTTGCAGAGTTTTTACCTTAAATGCCAGTGAATTATTTTGACAATTTTCTGCAACCAATTCTACCCTTGCCTTTATTCCCACTAAATTTCTATTATTTTCAAAGTTAGGGCATATTATCACAAAGTTACCCTTGACCGGTTTTAGTATTATATCTGTAAATTCCTCTTCTTGAGGCTTATACCAAAATTCTTCCTCTAATTTGCCAATAATATGCTTAGTATTACTATAAGGAAGCACTATTAATTCGTTATTTTGCTGATTAAACGTTATGGTTAGTGATTCTTTTGCCTCGTGAACAATTGTCACTGCATCTACTGAAGAATATAATATATTCTGTAATTCTTTTTTTGATTCTTTACTTTCTGTTACAATCGTCATTCTTGCCCACTACTTCCTATAGTTATTTACAATATATAGACATTTCTTGTTGGTGTTTTCGTAATATTTGTAGTAAATAATCTATTGATTAAACTATTTATTATACATACAAGCACATTGTTTCAATAAAAACCTACCTAGGAGGCTGTCGGAAATAACTAAAGTAATTCCATATTTGGCTCTTTTTGACTGCTAATAAGCAGGATTTTCTTGAAATAGATACACTATTCCTTCAAAAATCCTATTTATTATCGCCGAAAAATAGCTCAAAATATAATTAATTAGTCATCTCCGACAGCCTCCTAGGTTAAATCGTTACTTCAAATAAAATCTAACCTTGTAAATTTAGAAAAAATGCTACACTATTTTATTTATTTTTATACTTTTTTATATCTTTATATTATGTACCTTAATACAATTTAACATTAATGTGATTTTTAGGCATGAGTTTTACTCATTCTTTCCCTTCCTCCGCCTTAATTTTTCTTTGTTTCAGTTTTAATTTTAGTATTCCTCTCGTTTTGCGACATCTTCCTCCATACACTAACAGTGCTGTTGTGTACAGATAAGCCGTTAACGTTTTCTACTCTTACATATCTAGGAAAGTTATTAGTTACCACATAGGCTGTGACACTAGACACTATACCCGAAAACATTACAACTAAAGCTAGGTTTTTTAAAAATTTATGCATATTACTAGTTGCTGCCGTTGTTGCGCCCTGTATTAAATCTTTTGTGAACTGATCAACCTTCTGTTCTAAAATAGCTGAAGTATTTTTAGCTGTATTGAATAGTGTCTTTTCAATTAATTCAAATTGTTGTCTTATTTCTTCAACTTTAGAATTATAAATTTTTTCTACCTCAGTAGCTATTTGTGGGACGATTTCGCTAATTCTGTTCTGCATTTTCTCAGGAATCATTGCAAGCATTCGAGATTCAGTATTAATCTCACTAATGATTTTCTCTTGCTGAGTCACGCATTGTTCAAGATTACTTACCATCTTGTTAATTTGATCTTCAGCTTTAGTGACTGTACTAACTAAATGATTAGATGCACTAGTGATAGCCCATGTATTATATTCCAGCTCATCACTTATTTTTTGTGAGTTACTAACTATTCTACTTATTTGGTTATCAGCTGTTATATCTTCGGCTACTTCTTTTTGTTCTTCCTTCATATTTTACCTAATAAACTATTAATTGATTCTTTTAAAATCTTAAATTTGCAACTTCATGCTAAGTCTTGTTATTGGATAGTTGCCAGCCAGCTTGACATAACAAGTTCTCGTTGGTAGACTTAGTATTTCAGTTGGTATCACTAAAGGTTTAGTATGTTCTATTGTATTAATATTAACTCCATCTCGCATGCTATCTGCACCGTACGACAAACTTTCTTTAGTCTCAGATATTTCTTTTTCACCTAAAGTCTTTGATGCATATTCAGCAGTACGACTATCTCCTACTTTAAACAAAAAACGAGTATTGAACATGTCAAGAAGCGATAAAGCACCGGCATGTCCATATATTTCTTCAATTTGGAAGATATTTTGAATGCCAGCAACAAAACAACCACCATATTTCCTTCCTTCTGCCAGTCCTCTTTTTAGTGACGATATTTTTTGTAAAGCTGGTAGTTCATCTAATATAAACCACATTTTCTGATTTATAGCTTCCGGTGTTCTCTCCATTAAGCCTTTGATAGCGATATCAATCCAAGCAGATACCAAAGGACGCAAAGTATCTCTTTGATTGGGTGGAGCAGTGATGAATAGCCAACCTTGTCCATTATTGATCCAATATTTGATACTGAACTTGCCGCCATCTTTTAGATATTTTAGTCTAGCAATTTTATTAATCAAGGTAGCCCGCACCGATGCAGTTCCTTTTTCCCCTTCTTTAGATACTAATCCAGCAGCAGAAGTTCCCTCAAAATATTTACAAAATTCGGTTAAACTAACTTTAGTGAGAATATTAAGTAAAGCAGTTAAGTCTTTGCTATCTTTTTGTTTGTTTAAAGCTTCCGATAATACCTTTTGAGCTGCTTCTTCCCAATATTTATCAGAAAAACCTTCGCCATCAATGAAAGCACTAGCCAAAGCATCAAACTCAAAATCTTCCCGACAATCATTCCATGGTAACCAATTTTCAGTGTTTTCTTCAAAAGGGTTCAGTAATATATCTGTCTTATCATCAAAGAATCTGTCAACAAATGATCCTGTTAAATCAAAAATAATCGCTCTATCATTTTGCTTTCTGATCTGAGGCAATAGCTCATTTAACATATTAGTTTTACCACTGCCAGTAGTACCAGTTAGTAATATATGTTGTGTTTCGCTGTCCTTGACTAAAGGTAGACCTGAGATAACTATGTTGGAAGCCATCTTTACCTTACGTAACATGCGAGCTAGAACTTTTGTCTCTACTAGATCACCACCCCTTATTTTTGCAACACCAATTATCTGTTTTCCCCTTTGAATAAAGAATATTGTTGTAACCAATACTCCTATGATAAATACCACAGAAAGCTCTAATAAAGCCGAGTAAATACACCAATGCCAAAAACTAGTAATGCTAGAACCGTAAGGCATAACATGCCAAAAATGATAAATGAATTCCTTAGCCGAACTATACATAAAATCTTTCTTCTCAAAATGATAAAACTCAATACCTATTTTAGATAGAGGATAAAAATGCCTACCAATTGCTAACTTTAGTTGCACATAACGCTCAATCACTAAATAATATACACTGACAAGGCTTAAATGTTGATACATACGCCATAACAGCCAACCGATAGCACACACTAAACCAACTATGACTGAATTTTTAGTACCCTGCCCAAACATACGGAGTTTATGGGCATAGAGTTGAGACCCACGAGTAAAACTACCCTGATTCTGTATTTGCATAGGGTTAGTACTTAAATTTCCTTTTGTTTAATAACATTCATAATTTACTGATGTTTGTCTAGTTCTACTATTCTTTGCTCATATCGATTTTTTGCTTGTAAGACTATTTCCTGAATTTTTTTCTCAAAGACCTTAATAGGTGGCAATTCGGTCCAATATTCTGCTACATTTATGCCACTTGCTGATACATCCAAAAGCTCAATTTGAGCATGTGATTTTTCAGTACAAAGAATAATGCCAATTGGTGGCTTTTCTCCTTCAAATGTCTCATACTTCTTAAGCCAATTTATATAAAGCTCCATTTGCCCTTTATATTCTGCCTTAAATTTGCCAGTTTTGAGTTCATATGTTGTGTAGTTAGTTATGTGGTGTAGAATCATAATTTTCTTATTTTTTAGTTTTTTTACTTCTTTTTAAATCAACATAATATTATCATGATTTAATCTATACTGGCACTAATTATTTATAATTATATCAATAAGGCAGGCGGGAGGTAATAGTATGTTTAATAAAATATTTAAAAAAGCTTCTACAATTAGAAAGCATATTAATGCACCATTGTTAGAGGAACGACTACAATACCTACAATATTGGGATACATTAGGTAGGTCTCGAAGTACTATACAATCAACAGCACAATATCTTTTGAGAATTATTGATTATCTTAACTTAGAAACTAACGATGTAGTTGTTAGCAGAAAGAAGATTGAACTGGCTGCAAATGTTTGGGCTTGCTATCAATATAATCACCCTCAGAAAAAAGTGGCTTTTTCAAAACATGGAAAGGAACGTTTTATTTGGTATGCAACAGATTGGCTCAGAAAGTTAAATCGTTTAGAACTGCTACCCGAAGAAACAATTCCTCTATTTAATAAAATATTTGAACGGCACAATGCTTTGCAACGTCACGCAAGTATGCCGTTAGTAGAGGAACGTTTACGATACTTACAATACTGGGATGATAATGGAGCGGTAAAAAGTAGCCTGCGAAATATTGCCCAGTATCTGTTAGTTATTATAAACTATCTCAGTTTTTATGAACTAAGAACAGTGTCATTAATCGAAATTGAGAAAGTTGCAGAAGAATGGGCAAAAGATAGTAGAAACTCTAAAAGAAAAGGCAATTATTCAAAATTTGCAAAAGCACGGTTTATTCTCTTTGCTTCAAACTGGTTTAAAATGCTTGGTTGTCTTAAACAAGAACCCAAGTCTCCTTTCCCCTTTGAAGAATACTTAAATCTTTATATTGTTTACATGCGTCATGAACAAGGACTATCTGAAAATACGATTAAAAATAGATTTTACCAACTTCAAGATTTTCTTATAAAGATTAACGAAAAAAGGAAAAATTTGATACAACTTACACCATCCATTATAGATGAAGCTTTAACAATAAAATATAATGTAAACGGTTATTCTAGACGAAGTATTCAGTCTTATGCATCAGTGATTCGAAGCTTCTTAAAATATGCTGAAAATCAAGCTTGGTGTCAAAGCGGTATAGCTAATTCAATCAAAATACCACGTGTATACCGGCACGAATCACTACCTTACTCTCCAAGCTGGGATGATGTAAAAAAACTTCTAGCTAACAGCAAATCTGATCATTCTATTGATATTAGAGATTATGCAATCTTAATGCTGCTTTCTGTATATGGTATGAGATGTAGTGAAGTTATTAATTTACAGTTAGAAGATCTTGATTGGGAGAATGAGCTACTTTATTTAAGACGAGCAAAGCGATCAAAACCACAAATCTTTCCTCTATCCAAAATTGTGGGGAGTGCAATATTACGTTACTTACAAGAGGTAAGACCGAATAACTGTTTGCTGAGAACAATATTCTTATGCATGCGGTCACCATATCGACCTTTAAAAGCTGCAGCTGTTTATCAGCTTGTTAGTAGGAGACTAAGACCGCTTGATCTAAAAATTAAACATCATGGTCCTCATGCTTTACGCCATGCTTGTGCAACTCATTTAATCAATGAGGGCGTATCACTTAAAGAAATAAGTGATCATCTTGGGCATACGGGATTAGAAACCACACGAATTTATACTAAGGTTGATCTTGTAAATTTGTATAAGGTTGCTGAATTTGATTTAGGAGATTTATTATGAAACTCGAACAACTTATTACTGAATATATCAATTATAGGAAATCACTAGGTGAGAAGTTTAAAACAAATGAAAAATATCTAAAAGCTTTTTGTAAATCGATAGAACCATCAATAAATATTGATTCTATTTCTGAAGATATGGTCAATAACTTTCTTTATAGTAGTTTACAGGTAATAACGTCAGGATGGTTTATTAAACATACTGCATTACTTGGGTTTTATCGATATGCATTAACACGTAACTATATTACTAAAATACCTTTACCACAAACTTTGCCTAAGCGACCGCAATCCTTCGTGCCTTACATTTATTCCAAAGAGGAGTTAAAACGTTTGTTTGATACGGCACTGACCTATCAAAAAAATAAAAGTTATGTAGAACCCTATCTAGTTCGTACTATTCTAATACTTACTTACGCACTAGGTCTGCGTATTCATGAAACGCTCTCAATCAAGCTAGAAGATATTGACATGACGCATCATGTTATAACAATCAGAGAAACAAAATTTTATAAAAGCCGTTTAGTACCATTTAGCACACAGTTAACGTCTGTTATTGTAGAATATTTAGATTGGAGAACGCACCAAAAATGCTTTCAAGATGCCAATGCTTTTGCATTTATAGGAAAAAATAACCGTCCTTTTAATATAGAAACCATGCGAGGTATCTTTGTAAGGATACGTAAGAAAGCTAACATAAAGCGAGTAGATAATGCAAATTATCAACCAAGAATGCATGATCTGAGACATACCTTTGCTGTTAATAGATTAACTAGTTGGTATAAGGAAAATAAGAATGTACAACAACTTCTGCCAATACTCTCAACCTATCTAGGGCATACTTATCTTGCTCATACGACAATCTATCTGACTATGACAGATGATCTTCTCCAAGAAGCAAGTATGCGTTTTGAACAATACGCAACAGGAGGACAAATATGAAAAATACTAACTATTTAAGCTCATGGATAAAACGATTCCTATTGGAATATTTAATTAATATAAGGAATTTATCAAAAAATACGCAACAAAGTTATCGTGATACCTTTAAATTATTATTGCCATTTATAGCTAACAAGGTCAAAAAATCAATTGACCAATTACTAGTTGATGACATGAGTTCTGATACTATTAGGGCTGGTCTTTTACATTTAGAAAATAATCGTCATTGTTCATTATCTACATGTAATCAACGATTGGCAGCAATTCATGATTTTGCAAAGTTTGTTGGATTTAATAGTCCGGAGCATGTAGAATGGTGTCGACAAATACAAATTATCCCATTTAAGAAAGCAGAACATTCTTTGATAACTTATCTTAACAAGTCTGAGATGGATGCATTACTGAATGCGCCAAATAAGTATACTGATCAAGGTAAACGAGACTATGCTTTATTATTATTTCTTTATAATACGGGGGTACGTGCTGATGAAGCTACACAGCTAACAATAGCTGATTTAAATATGGCACATGCTAAAAAAAGAGATTTATCTACAGTAGTAATTAGAGGTAAGGGTAACAAATTAAGACGTTGTCCACTATGGCAACAAACAACTAATGAATTATGTGTATTAATATTGAATCGAGAGCAGAATGAGCATGTATTTTTAAATAGATGTAAACAACCTTTAACAAGGTTTGGTCTTCATACTATGGTTAAACGCTATGTTAAAAAAATTAGCAAACAACTACCATCTTTAGAAAGAAAGCGAGTTAGTCCTCATACCATACGTCATACAACCGCTACCCATTTGTTGCATGCTGGTGTAGATATCAATACAATCAGAGCTTGGCTTGGACATGTATCTATCAATACAACTAATATTTATGCAGAGGTGGATTTAGAAATGAAGGCTAGAGCATTAGCTTGTTGCGAAATTATAGAAGACAAACAACCAACACATTGGCGTAACAATAAAAACCTAATGAGTTTTTTGAATGCTATTTAATGCATCTAAAAATTAAACATGGTGTTGGGCATAGGCATTAATTATGTTATTTTTATATTAATAAAATTGGCTAAGAATAGTAAATAATGACTAGACACCACATAACTAACTACACAACATATGAACTTTTATGTGGTGTACCACATAAAAGTTCAATCGCTACTAACCTTTTGAGTTTTCGGTTATACATAAGTAAATCTAAGTAAAAATGCTCATTATCTATGGTCATTCGTTTCTGACGCGTAACAAATGAAAATCCTGTACCAAGCTCTAAAATAAATTGTTCAATTTGCTGCAAAATAGCACTTTCTAAATCACTTTCATAAGGTGCATCAGGCAAATTTAAAAATTCTAATATGTATGGGTCTTTTAGCACTAACTCTGGAACTAATTCATTATTTGATTTTAATAATGACAGGATTTGTTCACTATGTTTTTCAGATTTCTTGGATAGCTCACTTCTTTCATAAGTCATTTTATGGATGCTAGTGCGAAGTTGCCGTACACTCCAATTACCTTGTATACACATATATGCATAGAATTCTCTTTGGTTTTGTTCTTTCAATGGCAATAACTCTATTATATGACTCCAGCTCAATTGGTTCGACAGTGTCGAACTAATCTCTATATTTGAAAAATGATCGTAAAATTGGATCATTCTTACAAGTGATATACGAGAAAAACTTTTACCATACTCTAGTTGTTTAGTCCCAGGGTGTAATGTTGTATATTATAAAGAATTACCATCAAGAGAGGAATTATGGGACAAATATTACACGGCTGTGCCAAAACGACAGAGGCAATACGTTTCGCAATCCAAAATAGTCAAGAGAGCTTAAAGACTTTAGCAAGAAAATATTCTATTAATCCTAAAACAGTTGCTAAGTGGAAGAAACGAACTACATTACAAGATACTTGTATGGGTCCCAAAGAACCATCTTCTACAGTATTAACTTCTGAAGAAGAAGCTATGTGTATAGCATTTCGTAAACACACTTTATTATCTTTAGATGATTGCTTATATGCTTTACAAGTTAGTATTCCCAAGCTTACTAGATCTTCTTTACATAGACTTCTTCAACGCCATAATGTTAGTAGGTTACCGGAAGTAAAAGGAAATAACAAAACCAAGAAGAAGTTTAAACTTTATCCAATTGGTTATTTCCATATAGATATTGCTGAAGTCAAAACAGAAGAAGGTAAACTCTATCTATTTGTTGCTATTGATCGCACTTCAAAGTTTGTGTATGTAGAACTTTTACCAAGATGTACCAAGACAGAAACAGCACAATTTCTTCGTAATTTAATTAAAGCTATACCTTATAAAATTCATACTATTTTGACAGATAATGGTATTCAATTTACTAACAGAACAGTAGATAAGCATGCTTGGATGCATATTTTTGATCGTATTTGCTATGAATACAATATTGAACACAGGCTAACAAAAGTTAATCATCCATGGACTAATGGACAGGTAGAACGTATGAATCGTACTATTAAAGAGGCAACTGTTAAACGTTTTTATTATGACAATCATCAGCAACTTAAACAACATTTATATGATTTTATCAATGCCTACAATTTCGCAAAAAGACTTAAAGCTCTTAAAGCTTTAACTCCTTATGAATTTATCATAAAAACATGGACATCTGATCCAAATAAATTTATTATTAACCCTAACCTCCACTCCCTGGGACTAAACACCTAGAGATAAGTGTTGTGCTAAAAATTGGACAACTTGCTTTCCATACTCTGCTCTTTGATCTTTTAAGATTTCTTCGTTAATTCTCTTGCCTATATGCCAATATACCATAGTCATTTCAGAGTTTGCTACTCTTGCTACTCGGTTCTTGGCTTGTGAGATCAGAAGCTTGATATCATTTATCAAAGAATTATGATCATTGGTCATTATTTGATTCATTTATTTCTCCTATTAATATATTTATTTTTTAAGTACTACTTAGTAAAATCATACGATTCTCCAGCTAGTTACTGGAGAATTAACAAAATTTGTATATTCATTAGCAAATTACTCCATCCCCTTTCAGTTGTTATTATTTATATTGCTAATATTACCTGGCATCTGACTATAGATCGGATCTGTTGTGTAATCGGTAAAAGTTGAGTTGCTACCAAAAGAACTAGAAGAATACATGCTATTATCACAAGAATTCATTACACTGTTGGAATGATGAATATTTTGAGGCATGTGGCTATATCTAACATCAGTAAAATAGTCTGAAGAATATCCTCCATTATCAAAAATACTCTGATTTACAGAAGATGTATTATTACCACCAAAATTTATGAAATTATCCTGATGATTATAAGTATTTTGTAAGGTTCTTATATGTTTAGACATCCTGTCTGCACCTAAATTATATTGAACATTTTCCCTACGATAATTAGAAAAATCAGCTATAAGTTTTTGAGGGTTTATTTCTTTTTCAAAAAATTTCAGTATGTTAGTTATTATCTTGTTCATCACTTTCACTTTAATAAAAGTTAAAATTCAAAAAATTTGTAGCACTTATTATTTAGGTAAATATATATTTTTAGCCTTAATAGCCTTATCTCCAAGACCTGTATTATCACCTATTTTCTCTCCAACTCTTATTATCGTAGAGTCCGAAGTATCATTAAACTTATGCTCTAAATCCACCTGATCTTTTACCACTTTTAATGGCACGGTTTGTATATCCTGTACTATTATTTTTTCTCCTACAGATAAATTATCATTAAGCACGTGTCTTGTATCTTTATTATATGATTGTTTAGCAAAGTGTAGATCATTTTCTACTTTTTGGCTCAGTGATATTTCACCACCTGTGGCATCTTTGACAGTTGCCTGATTACGTAATTTTTCAGTTGATTCAGCAGCTTCAGTTTTTAGTTGCTCTGTGGTTTTAATTGCTGTGTTATTAATATAGGAATCTATGTTTGATAATTCCCGTCCTTTAATAGCTGCGGTTACTTTATCCCAATTTTTGTTAGGAAGAGGATTATCAATGCTCATTACCTGTTTAGCCAGCTGATCAGTTTCAACTGGATGCGACATCATCCACCTAGCTGCCTGCTCTTTGCTGGTAATCTCAGGATGAGTATCGATAATTCTCTGCAAAACAGCATCATTAACATTGCGATCAATAGTTGCTGAGTTTTGGGCAACATAACTCTTCTGAGATTGTAGAGATTGCATGGTTTGAGCAGTCCTAGCTATTTCTCTACCTATTGATTGTTGTTCACTCATTGTTTGGCTCAAGCCTGTAGTTAAAGACTTAACATCATCACTAGTACCAGTAATACTATTAGTCTTGGCAGCATTTTTAACTTTTTCCATCGCTGCATTATAGGCTCTTTGCTCGCTGGTCGACATCTCTCTTGAGATGCTTTCACTATTGCTGCTACTAACTCCGGTACTAGCACCAGTACCAGCTATTTTGAAACCAACACTGGCACTGGTGTTTGTAGCAGTGTCCATAGTGGTTTTACTACTATTTCCTTTACTAGAAGTAAATCCTTGCGATAAAGTCTCTCGCAAACTTTCTTGCTCACTCACTGACATACCTTCAATACTTGCCTCACCTCTAGCTATTTTGTGAGCTAAATCGAGCATTTGCCTGTTTTCCGCTGATGTTAACTCCGCTGACCTATTAGTTAATGCTCCTATCTTGCTTTGAGTATCAGTAAGTTGTGTTTGAAGACTATCTGAATACATTTGCGAAGCCCGATAATTAGTAGGCAAACTATCTATTGGTTGAGTAACAATTTGTCCACCACCAAAATCAGGTGAGACTACTCGCATACCACCATCATCAATTACTCCGCCTCCCATATGCAAGCTTGCAGCATATTGTTCTTGACCAATATTCCTGCCTCCATGGCTGATAGTATCGATATTAAGGTTATTATCAGCCATATTACTGCCTATACTCACCGCTGTGCTACTAGGAGCAAAAGCTCCAGCTAGGGCAGTAGTGGCATGAGTACAACCCTTGAGTACCGCGTAAGCTAGCATCGGCACTGATGCAGCAAACATCTGATACGTAGCATAACTATTAAGTGTTACCTCTGAGAATCCACCTTGCGAGAGTATATTCATGCCACCACCAAGTCCAGCCTGCTTGCCAGCCAAACTAATCATCCCCAAACAATGAATGATAGTAAAAAATACTGGCCAGCTATTAACCCATATCATTAGCACAATCCAAGTTTTTAATATACCAATACCTCCGGGTAATAAAGACATTGGGAAGACCATAAAGATCAAACAAACGATAACAGCAAAAAAAGCTGATTGCAGAACTGGCATCATATTAGCTGCCATCTCTCCAGCAGTTAGCCAACCAAAAGATTGTTGGAACATACCTCTAGTAGCCGACATTGCCACTAGTTCAGGATATATTCGATTAAGTGAGTATTTTTCTCGCCAATCATCATATGATTCACGATTAGCATTTAGTAACATCGCTTGCTTCATCCATGTGTAAATATCAGTTTGATCTTTCTTCAGATATTTTAAAGTATCATTGGTCATCACTTTTAATCTAGTTTTTAGCTGTTCTAGTTGATCTGATTGCAAGCCGATGCTAGCAGCAAACTTAGTTAGTAAACCATCATGCAACTCTTTTGATAAAGCTAGTTTAATTAAAGGAGTTGCCTGCTTGCAAGTTTTAAATGATGTAATTGAGCTTTCAGGATCACGATAATAAATACCAAAATTATTAGGCGGATTTTTCTCAAGAAAATCCATAATATCATCTGCCACCTGAGCAGCACCCTTTTTACCCAAAATATCACCAATAATATAAGGTTTGGTAAAACATTGTCGCATATATTCTTTGGTATTCCTAAGAGTAATAGGGTTTTGTATTTGTATATCTCTGATTTTACCAGCAGCTTTTGCACCAAACATAATACCCGTCTTTCTACTGGCTAGACCACTATCAGGAGGCAACAAATGCTTCTCTAACATCTCTGACAAACTATAACTAATGCCTGAAGAGATAGAACTGAAAAATGCAATACCAATAGGAATATTGTCTATTTTAACCGGGGAAGACATACTTACCTCATCTTTTACCCATATACTAGCTTTTGGGGCAAATAAAAAAACAAAAGCAAAAAATGATGGGAACAACCAATCCATACCAAAATCAGCAATATTACCCTTAAAAATTGCCCGCATACCTGCCCATAATGCCTCAATAGTCATAGCAAACTTGCCCACCGGCGTAAAATACTCACTATCCTAGGCAAAAATTCTGCCAACCGCATTGAACACATGTACTAAAGTATCACCACCTCCAAAACTATGTACCATGTAATCCATTATACTAACTCCTATCTCTAGCTATTAGATGCTGTTCAATCAGTCGTGCTCTTTTAGCAACGCGATCACTATTGGTCATTAATTCTGATTGCTTTTCGCTAGCAAACATCTGTACCCGATCAAGGGATTTTAGATATTCGACTACATGATGATCATCTATTTGTTTACCCTTTAGTTGGGTTACAGCTTTTCTGATCTCTCCTGTCACTTCTTTTAAATGAGCTACTAACAAATAGGTTGCTACCAACTCAGAAGAAGAATCTAAAATACTAATACCTGAAATTGCTTCTAAAGTTATGTAGTCATAGATAGGAAATGTCTCACCTATTGAGGTAAGAAAGCCAATATCGTTAGCATCAAATTCAGTATTACCAATAAACTTAACTTTAAGTAGCTCAAGTTTGGCTTTAGCTTTTCCTTGGTAAGAATTCTCCGGTAGAATCATCATGTTTTTGCTCACAGTGATATCCAAACATGCTCTATTGTTACAGTGATAAAGTGAAGCTGATTCACCACCTTTTAAGTGACTCACCCAACTTTTATGATCCTTAACCAATGAATCAAAAAAATAAATTTTCTGATTATTCATTACAATAGTACCAGTCATTGACATAATAGATTCCCGCATATCCTCAGGAATACCTATTTTGTCAGCTGCCTTGCTGAATATATTATAATCATCAAGTAGCAAGTCTTGATCTTTGCTTTGTGCTTTTTGCAAAGCCTCTTTTTGTGCTAAATCGTTCCGACAATTCTTACCAGCAGAGAAATAATCATGACCCGATTGCGATTGCATATCTTTGCAAACATTTTCTCGCATAGCTGAATCTTTAGGTAATCCAGCGGCAAAAAGAGCTTTGGTTACCTCACAATCAGCCTTAGCAGACTGGTTTAACATCATGGCTAGATTCCGTAGGTCTTTTAAGGCATTTTCTATCTGAGGCGCATAAGTCTTCAACCCTAGCTGAAAAGCATAAGCTGGAGCTTGCGAGCCAATATTTTTGGCTAAACTAACTAATTCCCCACCTGACATAATTGAAAAGCTTCCCATATAAGCATCTATACCACTACAGCTCATGGTTAAAGATGGTGGAGTAACACTTATCGGATTAAAAGATGTCCTGCTAGTTCGCATAGACATTCCCCCACCTGAATAATATCCTGCTGCCTGATCTTGATAGCTCCCCGCCTTGGTAACATTAGTACTCATACCCTGAAACACATCTTTAATATTCCATGCCAAAGAAATTGGCATATACATTATTATACATAAATATAAGCGAGCACTAATAGTATGAATAATAATTTTATTATTCATTTCTTACCTCTAACTTAACAATTTTTTGATAATGCTTATCAATCATCATGATATTTTCAATAATTTTATTCTCGGTCGCTATGCCTCTAGCAATTGGGTATATTGTATCACCTGTATTTAAGACTAAGTAAAGAACTGGTACTATTTGCTGCGGATTTAAACCTGACAATAATAAAAAACCTACATCCTTAGTTCCTTCAATTCCTGCAAAATCTTGTCCACTGTTAGATACTGCTAATAACTGAAACCCATATTTCTTAGCAAACTCTTTAACTATTGGAGCAAAAGAATGACAATAGGGACAAGCTGGTGAAATTTGTAAAATAATCCCCCAACTTTTAGCTAGTTGTTTTAATTTTATGGTATTCTCTTGCTCTAAGCTTTGCTCTTGGATTTTCTTGTGCAAACTATTACTAGGCTCTTGTAAATTGTTTAATTTATAGTCAATCAAAGCAGCTAATTGCCACATAGAAGCAAAGCGGGCTGATTTATCTATTATTTGTTTTTGCAGTCTTTGGGCTATGATCACATTAGCAAGCGTTGGATTATCTAGTGCTTGACGTTGAGCATTATTAAAACTCTGCTTTAAAAATTCAATCCTTTGATCATACGACGTTAGCTTTTTCTGATTTAGTGATGTTTCAGGCTGACCGATTACTTCTTTCAGCTCTTTAGTTTTAGTGATGCCTTTAGTTTCCTCATTGTACCACAAGAAGCCTTTTGGCTCTTCTGAAATGGCAAAGCATTGTTGTTGGCAAATATTAATTAGCACTAAAGCACCTATTGTTAAAATAATTATCTGTCTAATATTTACTAAAAACTCTAATAGCATTACCATTTACTCAATAAGATTGACTTGGATTAGAATTATTTTGCTTCTGTAGAGTTGGCATTTGATTATTCATTTGTTTTGGAAAGCTTTTTAACATTTTGCTTTTAGCTTTAATGAGAAGATCAGCAAATAATTCTTCTAAGTTAAATTTAGAAAAATCTATCCGCTGTAATTCCTCTACGGTAAAACCTTGACAATTAGCAGATTCTGCCCCGCCAAAACTCATACCTAATTGCACTTTCCCCTGCTGCTGAAAAATCCTAGCTAGCTTTGAATTAAAACAACAATATGTCGATTTTTTAGTTAAACATGCTCGAAATATGGGATCTCTTTTAGAACAATATGTGCCGACATAATGGCAAAGACCTTTATCTCTTTTTAAAGCAAGTGCCTTTTCTTCACCGCTACACCTACTTAAACCTAGATTCTTCCCCCAGCCTTTCATTGAACTACAACAATTAATGAAACTCACAATACATTTATCACAATGATTAGTTTCACCTTTAAAGATTCTAATGGGGTTTACCTGCATATCTTTCCGCATCTCATCCAGCACCGCTAAATACGCAACATTATGCATATCGTGATTTTGCTCAATGGTTGAAGTATGGCAATCACCTCCTAAACAGAAAACAGGAGCATTTTTCATTGAACTGCGAAGCTCTTTCTTCTCAGCAAAACATTGGTAATTTCTTAACCATTGTAGACAAATGCTACCAACATATCTGTTGCAACTACTACTATCCAATAAACAACCTTGGTCAGTTAGGTACTTGCAGCCATTGACTGGTTCACTCTTACAAGTATAGGTAATCTGCTCTTTCCAACATGGGCGGGTTATGGTAAATTTCTCAAAGAACACTTTATTGCCACTTTCAAGACATTTGCGGCTAATCTCATGACACTCATGGGTGTCTGCTAGTAGTTCTGAGCCTTCATTAATTACTTGCCAATATTCACCCTTCTCTTTAAACTGTTTAAATTTCTCGCGGTATTTATAATGCAATGTAGAAATTTTAGGTAATGATATTATGTAAAAAATGAGTTTACTTGTCTTTTCTTCACGATAACCAACTGTTATACTATTTCCTATCTGCTCCTTATCAAGACTCAATATCTCTGCTACTTTAGCCTTAAGTTGTACTTGCACAAAGGGGTCTTCTTCTCGTATTTTACGGTATTCTGTCCTCCACCAGTTATCCTTATCATAATAATATTCTTTGCTTGCCATCTCTGTCCAATCAAGGTTAATATCCTTAAGTCCTATCTCTAAGCTCCGATCATGCCATTCTCCCCATTGATCTATATATTCACTTTCAAATACCAACTGTTTGACAACATCTACTTCAAAATCAACACCTTCCAAACAACTCTTATTAATTTTTACTTTAAATGTTGATTCACTAGAAACATAATTATCGCCTCCAGTCTCTTTAAAAGGATCAGACTCAATTTTTAAAGAATTTTTTAACATAGGATTTTCTGAATTAATTTTATGTTCCTGCATCGCATTTATCTTTGCTTCTTCGGATGTTTGCAATAATTTACTATTTTCTGAGCTGCTAAGTTCCCTCCTACCCTTACTAGTTAAATCTTGGTCGCTCAGATTACTTAAAGAAGAAACATCTGCATCTTTATCAAAAAACACTTTGTTACCATCAGCTGGATTGCCTAATTGGACTTTATCACGGTAAACATCTCTTTGCTCAAAAGCTTGTTGCATATTACTGGCTACTGCTATATTTGAGCAGCCTAGCAACAAACTAATCTTTATGATTTTATGGATTGTAGATATTATCATACCCATGCCCAAAATTAAATTAGTACTAGGAGTGCGAGTGGCGAGCGAACGGAGCGTAGATAAACTACGTGAGTACGCGAAGTCCCGAAGCACGACGACGTAATAATTAATTTTCGGCATGGGTATTATCCTTCTCCATAATCTCCAAACTACTACTAAGTGTTAGATTACCGGTTATTTTCTTTGCATATCCCTGATCATTTACCCATATTATGGTTGGTACTGCGGTAACCTGATACTGCTCAAACAAAGTAGGGTCTATATCAACACTAATTCTTAGCTCTTGCATTTTTACTTGGGTGTCTTTGAAAGAATTATTTCTTAAACCCCGCATAACCAATTTAGCTCCGAGTTTTTTAGCTTCATGGTAGTAGTCTTGCAGTGCTGAATCTGCCATCGAAAAAGAAACAAAGATCACAATTTGCTTAGGCTTAGCTATAGCTGGACTAAAGATAACACAAATTAGACTCACCACTAATAGCTGTTGTAAACTTTTCATTTTTTTCCTTTATTTTTTAGCACTAGTTTTAAAGTCGGGTAATGAAAGAAAGTTACCTTTCTCCCATCCCCTAAGAACCGTACAGGATACTTTCGCATCATACGGCTCAAGCCTCTTTAAGCCCAATTTCTTTAGAACCAGCTTCAACATTTGAATCTCGGATTATGAACTTGTTTATGACAATTAATGTGAAGCATCATTAAATTAGAATTCCTATTATCTCCACCTTTAGACTTTGGAATGATATGATGTATATCCCAGTCAGTTTCTAGAGTTATTACTTGCTTACAATTCGGACAGAGCTTATCAGCATCTTTAGCTCTTTACGACTGTAACGACATTTATCAGTAGTTCACATATGTTAACCATACCATCTAAGCCTAGCCTCTAACCACAGGATGCTTGCAGTTTAATCTTTACCTCACAGCTTAGATTCTCTTTAAAAGCCGAGTACATTGTCCTGGTAGCTTCAAACAAAGAATTACTTCAGTGCCTGTACCAGTAGGCTACTGTTGGTAGAACAACAGGTTTAATCAATTTTCATAGTTAAACAATCATATATATAACCTCACATCGCCCATAAGCAGCAGTCCCTTTTTCGCCAAATTAGATACCCCCAATCTTCACCTGTGATCGGAAATTCCCGCCCGCCTTGCCATAACACTTCTGTCTGACCAATGCGTTTACAAGAACTAGTCTCAGGGATCGGGTAAGTCATTTGCAACCGATACTGACTTTTCTTAATAATGGGCATTGGATATTTACCGCACATTCCTCGCTTACCGTAATAGCCCCATAGAGTTAATTGCCTATGCAACTTGGCCATAAATTTTGATACTAATAGTAGGGATGTAGCAACCCCGCCGTTGTGGTGAGCTGTTGTACCAGTAAATGGATAAAGCGCCCCCTGACAACCAGCACACCAAAATATACGATCAACAGATAAACCAGTGCTAGAAGCTAAACAATCAGCTATACAAGCTGAGTTTGCTATGATAGCAGTGGCAGCAAAAAATAAAGCTTCCGGATTTAAGATAGTTGATTTTGCATCATCACCCCATAGCGGATCAAATTCTGTTAAATAAGCAACATCAACAGCCATCATTTCTAGGCAAACAAAATCAAGTAAGATTTCTAACCAGTAAATAACTGGATATATATACCAATGCACGTGATAAAAACTCGTTCCTTCTGTATCATCCCGCATGCCCTTTTGATGTGAGTTACCTAGCAAAATCCCCCCTAAACTAACCATACACATTGGTGATTTAGTCACATCAGCTAACCTAACCGGTTCCCAAAGACCAACAGGAATACCGGGAACAGGTACAGGAATCCCTGGACGTGGGCAAACACATAATATATCCCTAGGCGAGTCAGTATCAGGCATTGAACTTCCTGCAATCTTGATCCCAGCAATAGTTATTGGAAATAAACATTTCCAGCAAACATCAGTAATAGGATTGACAAATCTCCCTGTACAACCAACTGCTCCATAAGATCTTGTGCTTGCTAGTACGGCTATGGTTAATGTTAGAAAAGTTACTATTCTCATCCTTTAAAATTTACCTGTTTAGAGTTATTTTTACTTTTTTGTAATGTAAACTTCCTTAATCTTTAGCATCTTCTCCTCCTGCCATATTATTGCCGGAATTGCCTCTATGTTAAAACGCTCAGTTAGTAACCCGCCTTGGTCAAAATAAATAGGTCTTGCTAATTTTTCCGACAATTCAATTGGAGAACCATTGGTAAGAACAATCTTGCCTTTTTGACTAATTGCCCAATCTATCTGCTGTTGATCGTCACCATCAATGAAAATCAGTGACTGCCCCCAACTAATACTATCAATAGGATTCACTTTAGTGCCAGCTGCTACTATAATTTTACCATGATGGTCAGTTATCGGCTCTATTTGGGTTATGCTAGGATTATACGTCCAACTTCTATTTTGACTTGCTCGTTTTAAGCCTAGTACAGTACTTGGACGCATTATTTTGTTAATTGCCCGCTCTTTAAATTGTTGTTGCATTGCCTGTAATTTACCATCCTTACTAGCTTTAGCCAATTTCTCAGCAATTACTTCAAGTAGTGATTGTTCAATTATTGGAAATACATGACCATGTACGCCGTAATCTTTTATCCTTATTATTTCCTTTGACTCTTTTATGTCTTTATTCTTCTTTTCCACCTTACTTGCCTTAACTGCATCTTCAATTGATCCTAAAGCAATTTGTACCATAGCTAATAAGGCAGATAAAAAAACTGTGAGTTTTAGGCTTGCCATTAATGCACTCCTCTCTCTTTAAGAATATCTTCAATGGACGCTGTTAAGTTCATACCTCTTTCCATACGTTGTTCGACCTGTTGATATTCGTTAGCATCAGTTGATAATAGCAACAAATTAAATGGATCAATCATTAGCCGTCCAACAATCCCCTGAATATTAGGACCGAATATTGCTGCTTCACTATAATGGTGCTTTACAGAATGAATGGACTGCATAAGATTAAGCTTCCAATCTTCTTTAACAAAATGAGCAAGCTGAGAAATTGAACGCATAGCAGTTAACGACTCAGGGTTTTGTTTTAGAATCACCTTATGGCTACTTCCTGCGAAAATTTTCTCAAATGGACCACCTTCTAAAGGGAAAAAATCAGTTAAGTGCTGCGTTGCCACTACAATGGCCGTATTATACTTTCTGACTATCCGACTTGATTCATCAACAAATTCTCCGGCTTTCTTACTCTTGATAGTCTTTTTCATCTCATCAATGATAATGAGCGATGGAATATCACGATTACTCTTTGCCATAGTACGATTAATATGAACCATCATCATTTGAGTTACTACTGTCATTAATTCCGGAAAGTTCCGCAAGTTGTCAGTCTCTATTACTACCACTCTTGAATTTAATGACAATTCCGCCTTGCCACTAAAGAACTTGCCATATTGACCTTCTCGTGTAAAAGGAAATAACATATTGCCAAGCTCCTTAGCATATGATTCTTCTTTAGCCATTAGCCAGTCAGCAATATCAGTTATTTCTGCTTTAGCCCCATTTGTTTTCCATACTTCAATTAAGGCTTGTTGTAGCATCGGTTGCTGTAAATCATTTGTACCGTATTGCGGAGCAGCCATTGTCGCTAATACTAGCGGGAAACTTCCTAAAAAATCAGCACGTGCCTCAGATGACTTAGGATCGTTACCTTCAGGAATTTCAGAGAAAGGATTAATGGAAATTGGGTATCTAGTATCAAATTCAATATAATTGCCCTTTAACAAAAGACAGCTATGTTTAAAGCTTCGACCATAATCAAGGACAAATACCTTGCCTCCCACTCCAAGCGTTGACCACATTAGTTCCTGCAAAAATACCGATTTACCGCTTCCTGAAACGCCTGCTACACAAACATTATAATTTTCTGCAGCTTCCATGCTACCACTACCATGTTGCTTGATATGCGGCATCAAGCTACTACCAAACGGTGACCAATACATTATTTGCCCCCTTCTACCACTTAGCAACATACCGGGAGAAGTTAGATCACCCTTCCATTCACCAATAATAGGCAGTAATGCCTTAGTCTCACTTGATACTGTTTTAATACCACGACCAAGGTTACGTAATGCTACACCCATTCCACCAATATTGTCAGCAATTATCCCTTTCTCTGCTGAAACTAGCTGCATGGGTAATGATGCTAACATAACTGCTAAATGATCATTATTACACGGCACAAAATAAAAACCATTACGTCTCATCATGGAGCAATAACTGGCTGCTACATCTTTAACTTTTTTAGGACTACAACTAACAATGACATTCATATGCAGAGTTATCATCCTATCACCGCCTTGCAGTGATTTAACCGCTGCATTTAAATCCTTTGCTTCATGTTCGATGTCAGGAAACAACTTACCCATACCTGCCGCTATATTTCGTTCCAGTGCTTCCCTTTTAGTAATTGCTCCGGCTTTTGCTACTGCTTGGTTGGTTAATATTTGAACACCTAAATGAATTAGATAATTAGATTTAATATAATCCTGTCTACGCAATTCATTACCAATAAATAGGTCCATTAATGCTAATCGCCAGTCAGTCGGTCTTTTGACCACTTCTAAAGTAATAAAAGCTTCCTCATACCCTAGTAACACCATATCTTCTTTGACAAAAGCTGAGAAATCACTAGGCAATATTTGCTCTGATAATATCTCATACGGGTTTAGTACAGGCTGTTCCTCTTTATCCCGCCAACCAAAAATAGTTCTAACAAATTTGAGAAAAATAGTTGCGTCAACATTTTCCGTATAAAGACCAATACTACGAAATGTATTCTTTAAAATTTCTCTTCTTCTTTCCATTGCATCAAGATCAACTTGCATTGCTGGAATAGTTACCGAAATTAGTAACACTACATCTTTAACTATTCCTTCTTTTGCTTTAAGACGAAAGAAATCAGTTCTTCTTTTTGCAAGATTGTAAAATATTTCCTCCCGGCGATAAAACTGCCAGTTATCTAAAAAATGATTAATCTGATCACTACCAATCATTAATACTTGCAATGAGCTCCCACTGGGCAAATTTTCTTCATCTTTTAAGAATTCAGCAATCTCTCCTTGTGCCTGCACGCTTGTTCCTACCAAAGGATTGCCCATTAAAACAAAACCAATAGAACCTCTATTAAAGAAAAATCCTGTGTCTTCGTCATATGATTCATAAACAAAATGCGGTGATAATCGCTCTCTTGCAAAATCTTGATGCACTTTAGCTAGCATTTTTTTTCCTTATTTTTTTTCATACATTTCTGAGAACAAATTGCATCATTATACTTGAAACTAGGGCTATTTGGATCAAATTTGCCTTGATCAGCCATTTTGTTAATTTCATATAGAGATTTACAATGCTCACCATCCGGAATCTTGCAATCAAAATCACTTCTGTAGGGCCAAATTTTACAGCTACTAACACTGATAGCTAAAAGAAAAAATAACAAAAGTCTGCTCATTAATAGCCTCTTTGTTTAGATGGAGATAAAGGTTGGTCATTGTTCCAATCCTCCACATCAATAAATTTTTGTTGCATAGCACTTATTGCTGTTTGTCCTCTATCGGCATCTAAGTTACGAGAAGTATGAAAACCTTGAGAAGCTTGAGAAACAGAAGAATCTTCAGAATAATATTGCTCCTCATTAACATCTGAATAATCAATACCGGTAGGTGGTTTGATTAGTTTGCCCTGAGAAGTACTATTATCCTGCAGTTTTAGTCCAAAACCTTTCTTAAACACCACATCAACAACTCTACCACTACCAACGACAATTACCGGACTCATTTGATCAGCTCGCTTAATAGCATAATCAGCAAATTTCTCTAATGCATTACCAACTCCAGCAAATGTTCCAGCCTTTAACGAATCTTTTGCTTTCAAGGCGTGTTGTTGTCCGGTAATTGGTGATATAGGGAAAACGCTATTAGTTGCTTGGTTTTGGAAAAACTGTGAGATACCGCTAAGCATACCGCTCAGTACTGCCATGCGAGCCACATCTGAGGATTTATCCACTACTACTCCCTTAATACCGTTTCTACCATCTTCACCAATTAACCACCCTTCAACTTGATGTTTTTCTATAATCTGATTATTACGATTGACTAATGATACAGATTCAAGACGACATCTTGCTCTCTCAGATGAGATATTACCAGTACAAGAGCCGATAGCTATTGCTTCCTTAATTTGTTGAGTCAAGTAGCCTTTCGAGAATATCGCATGATCTACTAACCTTAGCACAATTGGTTCAGGCGTGTCAGCGGCAGATGTCCCAGTACCTACCACCATTCCAGTTAGTAACACCGCTCTTGCAAAACTACCAGTAGTAATATAATCCTTAACATCCTTCTTTAGGATGCCACCTACTCTTTTAATATAACCTAGTTTCTTCCTTGCTGGTGGTGATGCTGGCGGCAAAGAAGGTGAAGTTTGTAGAAGGGATTGGGATTTAGGATTACCAAGAACCCGAATACCCATATTCTCATCTTCTAGTTCAAGCTCACCACCTCCTTGTTGTTGGTTTAGTAGCTCTATTTTTGAGTTTAATATTTCAATTTGCTCTTTAGTTTCTTCTGATTGTTTTTTGAGTAAAACTTCAATATCGGATTTCATCACTTTAATATCATTAGTCACCTCAGATGTCCACTTTGCCCTAGGATCGACTGCCTTAGCTACTCCTGATATCTCAGGACGCTGCTCATCGTATACCTGCATACTTTCAACTTCCGATATAACAGGCTTTTGCCCACCAAAGAACCAAAACAAAAATAATATGGTTATCCCGCCCAAACCCAATAGATGAGTAGGTTTGGTTCTTGCTAATTTTAACCAGTTTACTCCTTTATCCCTAAAATCCTTAAAAGATAAGGCGGCAATCTTTAATTGCCCGATAAAGCCTCTTATGCTTCCTTTGTTCTCTTCTCTACCCATGCAATCTACTCGCGTATCTCCTATTGGTTATCAGGTCACTTTCATGCCACCTGCTATCCACTCAAGATAGAAACCAAGGATTACCCCAATAGCAACTATCACGCCAGCTAACTTGATATTACCACGTACCACTGACCAAATAGATGATAAAACAGTTGCTGCTGACAAACCAATAGTCTTAACTTTACCATTAGCTAATCCCCCAGCTTTATCTAACTGGTTTTCAAGCGAAGCAGCAAAAGTAATTTCAGGCAATAAACAAATGTAACACAGAAGAAAGAATGCTACCAAAGCAGTAAATTCTACTGTTTTTGATAGTGCTACTTGATTATCTAGCAGCAGTGATTTGTTATAGTTATTGGTTATTTGGTAATTTTTTCTCATTGTTTATCCTTTCTTTAGTATTGCTTAATTCATTGTCCAAATTAAATTTTATTAGCCGCACAGGACTTGGACTTTTCTCGGTAAAACGCAGAGATAAATCCTGTACGGTTTCATTGTCACCAAATATAGTGATAAACACTCCCTCTGCTCCTGCTTGAGGCAAAACAACTAGACATCCCGAAGAATGAATTACTGCCTCTACTGCTTCCTGTGGATGCACAAAAATATCAAGGATCTTTTCACCAACGATAGTAATGCGAGTAGGTCCTGACTTAGCAATTTGTAGCTCTAGTATCGCATCTTCAATCATTGGATAACCAATGGCTCTAGCTTCGCTGGCAAATAAGCTCAACATTAGCATGAATGTTAAGTATAATTTCTGAAGTTTTTTCACCTGATTTGTTCCTCTACGCTGGTTAATAACAAAACCCCTCTCACCCCTCTTTTATAACCTAGTAGATAGGTCTTTTCTTCAGCTACCTGCTTGTCAGAACCACCAAACCAATAATGAAATGTACCGGTAATCAACACACCACTGTCAACTACTTTTGGAGTTTTTAGAAAAAATGTACTACTAACATTTGAACCTTTAACAAACTGTAAATGTTCTTTAAAAAACTTATCTAGCTGAAGGTTGGAGGAAGAAATAATTTTAATATTAGCTATTTGACTTTCTACCCTTTCAGGAGAAGTATAAAATAATTCTCTCATGACAAACTCAGCCCACTCTTTTAAATAAGTTTCATGGTAAATGCTAGACGACACACTCATTCTTCGGTCACTCTCAATTGCTGGAATTAATAACCATTTTTCCTCCCTATTAATTAGCGAGACGACACTAATTAACGTAGTAACTGATAGAGTTAATGTGATGATCAGCAAATGTTGGTTATACTTAACCAAGCTTTGGATTGATTGTTGCTTAAATAAATGATTCATTTGCCTATTCTTTTGTTCAGTAAAGCAGGATAGCCCTTAGGGGCTGGCAGAATACCTTTTGCTACCAAATAACTCTTCAGCAGAAAATATTCAGAGAGTTTTTTAAACTTCTTGAATCCATAACAAAGTATGATGCCAATTATTATGAAACTAAGCCCAAGTGTAGCATTAGCACTATTCAAGAAAATTAAACCCGGAATACCACCAAGCAGTAGTACTCCCCATTCATCTATCGTCAGCCCCATATATTTTAACGGTCTTGATAATGACCAATATAACGTTTGGTTAAGATTATTATTGTGCATCTTTACTACCGTTAGATGATTTTTCACTTGAAGTTGGTAAGGTCATATTTTCTTAGTTTCTAATTTTTTTAATAGCTAGGCGTAATTGCTATCTTGGTTCTTTACTTCACTTCTTCCTCTATCTTCTCACCTTAATAAACCATCGATAGCAATTACTATTGCGATACTATGAAAGATTTTTACCTTGTGCAATAGGATGTTCATGGCAGGAAACGATAATTTATCCTATAACATTGAAGAGAAGCTGAAAAATAACTAGAATTAGTTCATGTGGTGATACAAGGTTTAAAAACATCGTTGTATTTCAGCAGTGAAATAAGCAAAAGATTTTGGATGTTCTAGATTTTGCTTGCTAATACGCTGGAGTATTAGAGCAATTTTTTGATAGATAGAATCGATACTAATACCAGCTTTTATCCATTCAACTAGCAAAAATTGATCCTTGGGGAAAAGCATACTATGTTCACTAAAGAGTAATTGCAGTTTATTATATAATTCGTGATAAACGGTTAATTGTTTTGAGTTATCCACAGACCTATCTATATCATCTAATCTTAAATCAATATCTTTCTTTTTAGACGCACGTGCGTAGCATTGCAATTGCATATGCTGTGGTACTGCAGTTGCATATGCTGTAGCATCATTTAATTTACAATTTTTTCTTCCTATTGATACAATATTTTCAATTATTTTATCATCGATATTGCAACTCTGTTTACCCCATCTCTTCCCGGCTTTCAGAGAATTTTGTTGTGATATTAAAATAGTTTTTTGGTATTCTTTTTTGAGTTCAGTATGAGTAAATGTTTTGTCAGAAAAAATGAAAAAATTTTGTAAAATTTTTTTGTAATTTTGCCATTTTTTTGGTGTAATGCGTAAATAATGAGCAATTTTTGTATCATCATGTGGTAGTTTTCCACCACTTATCCACATATGTTCCAATAGACGAATATAAACACCATATTCATCATGTTTTAGTAACTCTGCATCCTTAATAATAGTTGATGGATAAAAGAGTTTACGGTAGAATTCTGTCATAATTAATGTCCTTGTTAATTAATATAAATTAGTAAAATATCGAGGCTAAAAAAATAGTTCATTCTATGAAACCAAAAAAAATCTTTAAAAAATTGGAAAAAAGTTCTAATTTTCTTTAGATTTTCTAAAAAATTTCCTACTAATTTTATAGTTTTTATAGTCTTTAAAAACTTACCCACGTGTTTTCCACAGAATTATACACAATATTTGTGGGTAATTTTAATACCATTAATTGGTTGTTTAGTAGTATTTTGTAGTCAATAATGTTGTAAAAATTACTTATGTAAAAAAATAATGCTAAATTATTAAGAGAATATTAGGTAATGATTAAAACTTAAAATGATCATAAAAGATTGGACAACCAAATATCCTGTAAACAGATATATGAATTATTGTACTGTCTTATATCACCAGCTCTTCATGGTTGTTTAATATGTTTAAAACATCAGAAATATGGAAATTATTATCTGATACATAAGAGTTATTGATTGGATTTTGATATGTTAATTACGATTGATATACTAATTATCACGAAAAGAATTAGCATGTAATGTTTCTTTCTCAAATAATTTATCAGAAAGCCTATGGAAATCATTAGCTGAAACTGCTCCTAAAGTTGCAATATAAATTTTAACAATGACATCATGCTTTGGCATAACATTTTCATGGATATATTTATGTACTTGACTTCTATTCTTACCTATTTTCTTAGCAAATATATGAATTTGCATTTGTTTCAGCTCTAACCACTTTTCTAATCTCATATAGCCTTAAAATAATTAACCTATAAATTACAGATATCTTCATTTAGCAAAGCATCGTTTGCTGAATACTCCAAAATATTTAGTAATTAGTTCATGTAATGAACTAATTACTAAATATTTTACAAAACTATATCGCTTATAAAGCTCAAGTTAAAGGCAACTGGTTTTATAAAACAAATTATTTTCTGTTACATATCATGAACTTACAGTTGTGTAATATAAAATTATGTTGAATGCTAAAATTATAAAAATAAAAAGAGCTGAAAATAATTATGCCTATAAAAGAATGTAATGAACGTACCAAGGAAGAAATCTATGCTAGCATAGTCTTTAGGATAAAAGTAATGTACCATAACCAAATCACTGACTCGGAAGCTCATGAAGCTGCGAGAAACTTAATTAGCTTCTGCCAAGAAATTATTAATTACAAGATGAAAAAGAAAGAAAAGGAAGACAACGAAAATAACAATTAACAGTAAAAAAACTGTTATTGACTTTAGGGGAGTATAGTTTAAAATTAAAAATGAAGTAACTGTAAAGTTACTTTGGGGTGTCGAAACCTGTAGTCCGTTAGTGGTAAGCATCAGCCATTAAATGATAAATCCTCGATTTTTATGGTCGGGGAGATGTTAGCTATGTTCAAGGCTTAAGGTGGGAATCTTAAGCCTAAAGGCTAACGTAGCTGTCTAGCGGCGGTTTTTCGAACTCCCCGATCGCCAAAGTAATCTCTCAAGATTCTTTGGTGATTAAAACTTAATAACTTTAAGTTTAATCACAAAGGGGATACTGCTATGACATACACAACAACTTTGCCTTCTGAAGTCATCATCTTTTTTAATCCGACTTATGACCACCCTAAGGACTTGAAACTTAGAGATGATGTCATTACTACCAGCCAACAAGAAGGACTAACAATAGTAGAAATCATTGAATCTACAGGACCTTATGATTATTCTACTCTTGGCAAGTTAATTCGTCGAGTACTGATTTGTAGTGATAAATCTGTCATCATTCTAATTGACGAGGATCTGCTATATACACCAATTAATACGTTACTTTGGTCTGTACTTGGTACTTTATCATCTGATAACCTAATCACCGTTAATACTTACACAAGGTTTTATGAAAAAGTACTTTTGCAAAAGATAGATATAAAAGATGATTATTTTTTATACGTTGCTTCTACTTATTGTAAGAGATACCATACATTTGGTAGTAAAAAATCAAATTTAAATATAAATAAATTTATTAATTAAAATAGGAAAAAATTTATGACAGAGGAAGTTAAAAAAGCAATAATATTAGCTAGAGTTTCTTCCAAAGAACAAGAAGACGGTTATTCTATTGAAGCCCAAAAATATCGTTTACAAGAATATTGTACTCGTAAAGGTTTAGAGATTTTAAAAATCTTTGAATTTTCTGAGTCGTCTACTATTGGTAATCGCAAAAAATTTATGGAAGCTATAGATTTTGCTAGGAAACAGAAAGAATTAGTTGCAATTGTAACTGATAAAGTTGATCGGTTGCAACGTAGTTATAAGGAGACACCATTATTAAACGATTTAATTGAGAAAGGCAAAATAGAACTGCATTTTTATACAGAAAATTGCATTATTCATAAAAACTCTACTTCACAAGACAGGATGATGTGGAACATTTTTGTGATGATGGCTCAGTCTTATGTTGATAGTTTGAGAGATAATATTAATCGTAGTATAGAGCAAAAATTACGTCTAGGTGAGTGGGTTAGTACTGCCCCTATCGGTTATCTGCATGTGACAGGTAAAGAGTCAGAACGTGGCAAAGGACAAATCATCGTTGATCCTGACCGTGCACCGCTTGTGAAGAAAATATTTGAAACTTATGCTACCGGTAATTATACATTATTAGAAATATTGAGAAAAACTCGAGAATGGGGTTTACGTAATTCTCATGGTAACCAAGGCTATTTATGTTGTTCTCATATATACAAAATTATTCAAAATCCGTTTTATTACGGGGTAATGAGATTACTAAAAACTGGCAAACAATATTCGCATATATATCCTCCTATAATTAGTAAGGAACTATTTGATGCTTGCCAAAGAGTGCGTCTTAGCTGGAATAAAAAACCGTTTAAACATGGAGAAAAAGAGTATATATTTAGAGGGTTGATAAAATGTGCTGCTACTGGTCGAGTTGTTACTGCTGAAACCAAAAGGAAAACCTATGTTAATGGTAAAACAACAGAGTGGACATATTTACGAGTTTGGAAACATGGTAATACTAATAAAAGAATCTACGTACAAGAAGAACAAGTATTAAAAGAAGTAGAACAAATATTAGCAATGCTTCGTTTAGATTCTGGATTATTATCTGAAGTAATTTCTTATATTAAAAGCTCAGCAAAAATTGAGCAAGATTTTCATAAGAGGAGAATAGGTGAGTTATATACTGAACAAACAAAAATAACAACACGTATGAACAGACTCACTGATCTATTTTTAGACGGTGATATTACAAAAGGAGACCATGAAAAAAAACGTAAAGAATTAGTACAAAAACGAGCAGAAATTGCTATAGAAATAGAAAACCACGAAATGGCAGATAACAAATTCTCACAGCACCTGATAAGCTTAGTAGAAATGGCTTCCGGAAGCCTAGAAACGTTTAAAGGTTCGACTGCTACAGAAAAACGTAAATTGTTAAATTGTGTGTTTGCGAACCTAGAACTGAATGGCTGTAAGCTATACTATACCTTGCGTCCACCGTTTGATCTATTCATAAAATGTACCAAAATTGGAGAGTGGTGCACCCGGAGGGAGTCGAACCCCCAGCCTTATGATCCGTAGTCATATACTCTATCCAATTGAGCTACGGGTGCCTTATATCTGCCTTGTACTGGATACAGGATGCCATTGTGTGCTTATTTTGATAAAACACTCTTAAAAGAAAGTGGTGAAATCTTTAGAAAAAGCACAATATATCCTTAATCTCCTGTTATGTCAACATCATATACCATTTATCAGCATATTTAGAATTTTCTTCTTGAAAACAAAAGGCTTGAAGCTTATACTGTATATTACGGTATAAATAACGACATATTCATGGGGTTTCTTATGGTTGATTATACAAAAACTTTTACTGCCACTCAGAAAACATATGATGCAGGACTGAGAGAATACATGCTGAAAGTCTATAATTATATGGCTTTGGCTTTGGTATTAACTGGAGTAACAGCCATTGCTACTATATCATTTGAGCCGTTAGCCAGACTTTTATTTCAGATTGGACCAAATGGACAATTTATGGGTAATACTGGTTTGGGAACGTTGGTAATGATTTCTCCGGTGGGGATTGCTTTGTACTTCTTTATGGGCTTTGGCAAGATGAGCTTAGATACTACTAAAGTGTTATTTTGGGTTTACGCTGCTTTAACAGGTATGTCTCTAGCATCTCTTGGGTTTATCTATACAGGAGAATCAATTGCTCGGACTTTCTTCATTTGTTCATCTGTCTTTGGGGCAATGAGTCTTTATGGATACAGTACCAATAGGGATTTGACCTCGATCGGTTCATTTCTTGTTATGGGATTATTTGGTCTCATCATTGTATCGTTGGTTAATATGTTCTTACAAAGTTCTGCTATATATTTCGCAACATCTCTAATCGGAGTTGCTGTATTTATGGGGCTTATTGCATGGGATACTCAGAAAATTAAGTCTATGTATTTTATGTCTGGTGGTGGAGAATTAGGACAAAAAATGTCTATAATGGCTGCTTTTAGCTTATATTTAGATTTTATCAACTTGTTCCTATATCTTCTAAGATTCTTTGGCAATAGAAGAAACTAGTTCTTGCTCTTTTCTACTTTAAAGGATTGGTTATCCTTTAAAGTAGATGGGTGATATATTCTCTACAATTCTAGTAAAACTAGTTTTTATTGTATAGTCCTTACTGGGTCCTGAAATTTTATAACTTAGCTCAAAGTAATCTTCATTCAAAAATATGTAACTAGCTTGATAAATATCCAGGTTACATTGGTGGGTGGCTTCAGCCTGGCAAGGAGTATTAGAGATAAAATGTATTTGGTAAAATAAAGTATGGTTATTCTCATTAACAAAATATTTAACAATTTTGTTTTGCTCTAGAGAATATAGATATTCCTTAAGGGCTCTTACCTTAGAGCTATTACCGTGATAGTTAACATCAAGCTCCTCTCGATATAATATGCACGGATGCTTTGAGTATAAATGCTCTTTATCCTCTATAAAATAAGCAACTCCTTTGGCTGTACCATAATTGCCTAGAACTCTCGTAATAGTATATGTTCCAACTAGGTTGTAAAATATATACTCTTCGCTGCCTTTCAAGAGTTGCTGTCGATATTGACTAGCTGTTAAATTATTTGGGTACATTGCAACCTAGCAATAGCATTTTCTTTACCAATTATGGCAATAATTTCAAAGACACTTGGAGAAGTAGTCATACCTGTCATTAAAGCTCTAACAGACTGCATGATATCTGCGAGTTTCATGTTATTATTCTTGGCTATTTCTTTAAATTTTATTTGAATTGAGTCTTTATCAAAATTTGGTAAATTCTCTAATTCCTTTATAACTTGACCCAACAAATTTTTATCACAATTATTGATTAGTTTTTTAGCATCCTCAGAATAGATAATAGGAACATTAATCAAATAAATCCTAGCTAGTTCTGCTAATTCAACTAAATTAGTACTTCTTATTTTCAAACTTGGCATTGCTTGCTGAATATATTCCTTTTCTTTCGTATTAACTTGATAATTTTCTTGCAAGCTCTGACAAATCATCTTCGTTAATGTCTGATCGTCAAGCTGACGTAAATAATGAGAATTTAAACTATCCATTTTGGCAAAATCAAGACAAGCTGGTGACTTACCTAGCCCATCAAGATCAAACCATTCTATAGCTTGTGATCTTGAAATAATCTCATCATCCTTGTGACTCCATCCTAATCTTAATAAATAATTACATAAGCTCTCAGGCAAATACCCCATATCTTGGTAAGATTCTACTCCAAGAGCCCCGTGTCTTTTAGATAATTTCGCCCCATCAGCTCCGTGTATTAACGGTATATGTACCATATTTGGTACAGACCAACCAAAGGCTTGATAAAGTAAAATTTGACGAGCAGCATTAGTTAAATGGTCATCCCCCCTGATAATATGGCTAATCTGCATATCGTGATCATCCAACACTACCGCTAACATATAGGTAGCAGTACCGTCGCTACGTAACAATACCATATCATCAAGGTGCGAGTTTTCAATAGCCACATCTCCTTGTAAAGCATCATGAATAATGGTATGACCAACTCTTGGAGTTTTCAAGCGGATAACTGGTCTACTCTTCTGCTCCTGTGAACTAGAAGGCAATACATCCCGCCAAGGGCTTTTGAACAAGAAATGTTGTTTATTAGCTATGGCATTATCTCGCTGCCTATCTATTTCCTCTTGAGAGGTAAAGCAATAATAAGCTTTCCCCTCATCGACTAATCTCAGAGCAGCTTGTTTGTATAAATCATTTCTTTTCGACTGAAAAAGCACTTCACCATCCCAATCTAAACCAAGCCATCTCAAGCCGGAAAATATAGCATCTACAGCATCTTCGGTTGATCTCGCTTGATCAGTATCCTCAATTCGTAGCAAAAACTTGCCATTATGGTGTTTAGCAAATAAATAATTAAACAATGCCGTCCTTGCCCCACCAATATGTAGAAAACCAGTAGGGGATGGGGCAAATCTAGTAATTACAGTCATATTTTCCTTTATTTAGGTTAAGTAAGCAAAATAATTTACATCTATATCATCACTTAACTGCCAACGTCTATTGACGATATTATAGGTTAAGCCCTTGAGTTCTTTAAGCTCTATATTATTATCATTAAACATCGAGTAAATTTCCGATGGTTTAAGAAATTTACTATGATCGTGGGTATTTTTGGATACCCAATTAAGTACATATTCTGCCATCAAAATAGCTAGCATATAGGATTTTATCGTACGATTAATAGTTGAAATTATAATCATGCCATCTGGTTTTACTAAACTAGCTAGGTTTTTTACAAAATCACTAGGATTATCAATATGTTCTATGACTTCTAAACAGAGTACCACATCATATTGTTTTTTATTTAAATCATTTAAAGATACTAACTCCTCAACAGTTGATTTAAGATATTGTATATTCAGATTTTGGGATGAGGCATATTGTGTCGCAATATCGATATTACTTTGCAATGCATCTATACCCGTGACTATAGCATTTAGTTTACAGAGAGGAGAGGTAATTAATCCCCCCCCACATCCTACATCTATAATTTCTAAATTTGAACAAGGTAATATGTCATCCTGCACGTTAAAATGCTCTTTTATCTTATCTAATATGTAACCAATACGAATTGGATTTATTTGATGAAGAATTTTAAATTCCCCATCTTCCTGCCACCATTGACTAGAAATCTTACTAAATTTTTCTAGTTCTACTTGATTAATAGAAGATTTTATAGACATAGTCCCTTACTAATTATAAAATTGGTTACTAATTCATTAGACTTACTGCATAAGTCAATCTAGTTGGTGATTTTGTCGTCGAAACTCGCCTCCGCTCCTCACGTACGTCTGTGTACGCGAAGGTAGCCGGCTTCGTTTCTCCTAAAAATCCCTCAACTATCTTTGATTTATGCAGCAAGTCTATTACCTTACGCATAACCATAGCAATTTAAAAATTGCAGAAAAGTACAAGACGTCATTGCGAGAAGCCACTTTGGTGGTGACTAAGCAATCCAGAAAACTTATAATTGGATTGCTTTGTCGTGCTTCACACACTTCTCGCAATGACGCTAGGCTGCTTCCCCTATGACTTTTAATACCATGCGTAATGTGAATTACTAATAATATATACCACAAAAATAATTAAGCACTAAGTGCTATTCTTAACTTATTTATTAAAAATCGTATTAAATGACTCTAATAATATTAACTATAATTCTAATCAGTTTAATTTTTGCTCCTCTTGGTTGTTTAAGTTTATGGAAAAAATATATTTATTTTGGTGATGGTCTATCGCATGCTAGTTTACTTGCTGGAAGTATTAGCATTCTCATCCATTTGCCTGTTGTTTATTCGGGATTAGTTGTCGCTATTATTTTTGCTATCTTAGTATTCACCCTAAAAAATAGATCAGGTAGCAGTAGTGTGGTAATTTTAGTATCAAACTTTATGTTATCTTTGGCTTTGGTAGTGAGTTACATGTACCCACTACAGATCAAGATTACTAGTCTATTATTTGGTGATATATTATCTGCCTCTTTAAATGATATATTAATTTTATCAGCCATATTTATGTCGGTTGTTTTTTTTATTTGCTATTTCTACCGTCAAATTATTCTAATTGTAATTAATAGAGATATTGCTCAAATTAAAGGAATAAAAGTAAAAACAATTGAATTGGCATTTTTGTTACTGTTATCTTTATCAGTATTCTCGACTATTAAAATTGTTGGAGCATTGCTTGTCACTAGTATTTTGCTAATTCCAGCAATGACAGCTAGGATGATTTCTAATAATCCTGCCCAAATGATTATTAATTCAGTTATCATAGCTTTAATTGTAAACTTCCTTGGTTTAACGGCATCATTATATCTTGACGTACCAATTACACCAATAATTACTGTAATAAATACCATAATTTATTGTTTATTCTACATAGTTTCACGAGTAACTAAGGTAGGATTTTCTAGATCATGGTAATTTAAGAATTATAATACCCCAAGTCCAGAGATAATAATCCATAATTAGTTATTAGTTGTTTACTTTATGATTAAGATACCTTAATATTTAGGAATATTGAATTTATATACAAAGTATTATATATGGCAAACTTACAGACCAAACTTAGCTCATTAATGACGCAAAAAAATATGAACGCTGTAGATATAGAGAAGAAAACTGGCTTAAGTAGAAATACTGTTTATAGTATTTTATATGGTAGTTCAAAAAATCCTAGTGCTAATAATTTACAATTAATTGCCAAAGCCTTAGATATTAGTTTAGAGGCTCTTGTTGTTAATAGTGAAATAAACTTTGAGGTACTAACTGTTGATCAGATGAAAATCTTTAGTAAAGCCACTAGTTCAACAATTAATATGTTAATTGAAAAAAATTTAAATTTTTCATTTATCAATCTTACAGCTCTAATAAATGAAGTATATGAATATGCTTTGAAAAAGCAGTCTGTTGACAGTACGTTTATAGATTGGATGATCGATAAATATCATAAACCTTGAGTTTTATTTGTTGAAAACCCATCAATGATTAGTAATTATGCAACCTTGCTGATTGTCAGAGAGTTTTTTACAGATCGCTTTAGCTTGGTTTATATTTGGATAATTACCTACTAATACTAAATAGAAAAAATTTCCTTTATCAGATTGTACCTTCTTGATATTTATAATGATATTATTAAAGGTTTTACCATATTTTTTTTTCAGTCTTTCCATTTCTTGGTTAGCCTCTGATTCAGATTTTACCGAAGCTATCTGAATTTTATATCCTCCTTGATTTGACTTATTTAATAACTGTCTATCATCGATCTTACGACGTGATTCAGTAACTTTTATTATATTTAAACCGACCTTATTTGAATTAGGTTGTTGGGCTACTGGAACAGTCTGTTGTTCTATTAAATTCTCTTTTTGTACTGGCTCGTTTTTTATTATATTAGGTAAAATTATTTCCGTTCCTTCTTCATTGTTACTTAGTTTATGTTTCTCATACTTAACCTGATCAGTTTCTATTATACCAAATAAAATTGTATCTATAGAATCAATATCTTCATCACTTTGTACTGATTTTTGTTTAGTGATATTTAATGGTTTTTCCGGTTCAGGTTGTAATGTTATAGCTTTACTAACCTTTTTTTGTTGTAAATTCTCGTAAATTATATTATTGGCATTTGGTATTACTATTCCCCCACTATCTTGTGGCTTAATTTTTGTCGGAGATTGATCGTGGTAAATCGTCACTACCTGCCCACTATCTTGGTGGTAATTAGTATACACTAAATATGTAATGACACTAAATATTGAGAGAAAAATAATAATTCTAAGCAAAATGCGATTAACCATATTTTTTATAAATATATTCCTTGAGCTTCACGGTCATCCTTATTACCCAAATGTTACTAGGGCAGTTTAAAAATCACAGGGAAACAACCGACGTCATTGCAAGGAGTATCGGTAAAAATTTGTGTCTCACAACGATACTATCCCATTTATTGTGTTGTAGTCTTAAAACTTTAGTACTCATAAGCTTTGCTCCTCTAATTTTAATTAAAATTTTAAAAATTATTTCAACTAATATGCTGATCAATTTATCATAAAAATTGGGGAAATCCTTGAAAACCTAATAAAAAAACACTACAAAAACACTATTTTTACAACCATATTCTTAGTTGAATTATTATTATAACATTCAACAAAAATAGGTTAATTTTTTAAGAAATACCCAGTTATTATAAGTTCATTTCTATTAACGATAACCAATTTAAAATTACATCAATATTAAACCAAATATCTAACCAACTTTTATATATTTTTAAATCATTATGTAACAAATTTAGTTTAGCTAGATATATGACACCAGTTCATCTCATCTCCCTAAAAATACAATAACCAAAGATAGCCAATTGAAAGCTCAGAACAGCAACAATGTTAATCATCGAAAACTATAATAACAATTTTAGCAACTGTTACTAGATTAGCACTATTCTAAAAAACTTAAAAAATTCCCTTTACTCTGCGGAAAAATAATTGTATTTATGCAAGACGATACTACGTGGTGTAGTGTCAAGCACCGAGGTTAGAAGACAATCCATCAAATTACAATCTAACCTCAGTGTCTATTTTTCGCAAAACAAAAAACAGGCTTTCACTCTATGCCCTCCTATATTAAAAATCAATAAAAAAACACTTAATATACAGTAAAAAATACTAGGTTCTGTGAAGTTTTGTAAAAAAATAAATTAAAAAGAAGGAGAGGTAGTGTATTTTCTATTTTAGACAATCAAAAATACTACCGGAATGAATTATCATATAAAAATCAGAGAATGGAAACAAATTATTGAAATATTAAGAAAAAGAAAAGCAAGAAATGAGGATAAGCTTAACCTGAATAATGCATGAAAGTCAGGAGACAAAACCCTCGTAATATAGTATAATATCGGTGTTAAAAGAACATTATACAGAAGGTTTTGTCATGACAAATTGTACAGGATTAAATTACCAATCGAAAGTAAAAAATCGTCAAATGGAAATAAATTTTACAGGAGGTAATATTAGCAGTGATGGAGGTGTATTATTGCTAAGAGAAGCAGATAAGAGGCTTGGTCTAACCAATGAACTGGCTAAAAATTTTCCTGATAAGCGAGATTCTGATAAAATTACTCATACTATTCTCACAATGCTAAAACAACGTATTTACTCGATTGCTCTTGGTTATGAAGATTTAAATGATCACGATAATTTAAGGAAGTGTCCAGCTTTGCAAACAAGTATAGACACAGTCGATGATATGGCTAGTAGCTCTACTTTGTGTCGTTTAGAAAACAAAGCAGATCGTCAATTTGCTTTTAAAGCTCACAAGCTGATGATTGATAAATTTATCGAATCTTATAAAATTGCACCAAAACAGTTGATACTTGATTTTGACGCCACTTCTAAGAAACTGCTAAAAAGTATTTTAGCAAGGTTCTATTGTAACCAGCTCAAAACCTAGGTGTTTAGTCCCAGGGAGTGGAGGTTAGGGTTAATAATAAATTTATTTGGATCAGATGTCCATGTTTTTATGATAAATTCATAAGGAGTTAAACCTTTAAGAGCTTTAAGTCTTTTTGCGAAATTGTAGGCATTGATAAAATCATATAAATGTTGTTTAAGTTGCTGATGATTGTCATAATAAAAACGTTTAACAGTTGCCTCTTTAATAGTACGATTCATACGTTCTACCTGTCCATTAGTCCATGGATGATTAACTTTTGTTAGCCTGTGTTCAATATTGTATTCATAGCAAATACGATCAAAAATATGCATCCAAGCATGCTTATCTACTGTTCTGTTAGTAAATTGAATACCATTATCTGTCAAAATAGTATGAATTTTATAAGGTATAGCTTTAATTAAATTACGAAGAAATTGTGCTGTTTCTGTCTTGGTACATCTTGGTAAAAGTTCTACATACACAAACTTTGAAGTGCGATCAATAGCAACAAATAGATAGAGTTTACCTTCTTCTGTTTTGACTTCAGCAATATCTATATGGAAATAACCAATTGGATAAAGTTTAAACTTCTTCTTGGTTTTGTTATTTCCTTTTACTTCCGGTAACCTACTAACATTATGGCGTTGAAGAAGTCTATGTAAAGAAGATCTAGTAAGCTTGGGAATACTAACTTGTAAAGCATATAAGCAATCATCTAAAGATAATAAAGTGTGTTTACGAAATGCTATACACATAGCTTCTTCTTCAGAAGTTAATACTGTAGAAGATGGTTCTTTGGGACCCATACAAGTATCTTGTAATGTAGTTCGTTTCTTCCACTTAGCAACTGTTTTAGGATTAATAGAATATTTTCTTGCTAAGGTCTTTAAGCTCTCTTGACTATTTTGGATTGCGAAACGTATTGCCTCTGTCGTTTTGGCACAGCCGTGTAATATTTGTCCCATAATTCCTCTCTTGATGGTAATTCTTTATAATATACAACATTACACCCTGGGACTAAACACGTAGAACATCCTAAAAATCTTTTTATTAAAAATGGAGGAATCAAAGTTCGTGAATACGATACCACTAAAGAAAAAGGCTATAATATTGTCGCTGGCAAACTTTCATTTCCAATCTCAAAGATTATTGATCCAAAAGGCTACGTTCCAACTATTGTTGCAACTGAAATTGGTAAGTTAGCAATTCCGGTGGGAAAGGGCATTAGAGGTTTTACTGTTCGTGAAGGCTTAAGACTTTCAGGATATCCTGAAACTTACAGTTTAGACGAATTAGATTATTATAAAGCATTTGATTTAATAGGAAATACTGTGATGCCACCAGTAATAAAAGAAATCGTTGTAAGAATATTATCATGAGTGCTAAATTACTACTTGATACCTTACAAAATACTGGAATCTGTGGAGCAAAAGGTAATGTATATTTTGAATTACATAATATTAAAACTATTGTTAGAGATAATAGTATTATTGGCAATGTAATACAGGAATGGCTAAAATCCTTTATGAATGAACATAATATCACTTATCGTCTACCTGATAATAACCAAGAGTTCCCTGATTTTTATATGGACGAGCATAGAAATGACATAAATCTATTGGAAGTTAAATGTTTTACAAAATCACCAAATTTTGATATCGCAAACTTTGTTGCATATTGTAGATCAATTGCATTCTACCCGTATAGACTTAATGCTGATTATTTGATTTTTGAATATGCAGTATTAAAGTCAGATATTATGATAAAGAATATTTGGTTAAAGAAAGTATGGGGAATTTGCTGCCCATCAGAAAGAGCAGCGTTAAGAATCCAATGGAAACAAAATCAAATATTTAATATCAGACCAGCAACTTGGTATGCAAAAAATCCATCATATACACCTTTTAATAGTCGTCTTGAATTCGTAACTGCACTAAAAAAATTCTTAATACTCACCCGGTAGAGGGTGAATGGCGTAATAAATGGTTTCAGAATATTTGTAACTTGTACAAAAAGCAAACAGGGGATGATTTGTAAATATAGTCAAAAATTAAGTAACCAAATAATAAATACACATACTTTAAACTTCTGAAAGTTTTCTTGCCTCATCAGCCGATATTAAAGCTTCAATAAATTCATCTAACTGCCCGTTTTTTACAACATATTCTATTTTATAGAGAGTTAGGTTAATTCTATGGTCAGAGACTCTACCTTGTGGAAAGTTATAGGTACGAATTCTTTCTGATCTATCACCAGAACCAACCTGTCCTTTACGCACTTCGGCTCTTTCCATATCTTTTTTATATCGCTCTGCTTCATAAACCCTAGAACGAAGAATTTTCATAGCCTTAGCTTTATTTTTATGCTGTGATTTTTCATCTTGTAGGGCAACGACAATACCAGTTGGTAGATGGGTAATCCTTACTGCTGATTCGGTGGTATTGACATGTTGTCCGCCAGCACCCGATGCCCGATATGTATCAATTCGTAAATCTTTGTCATCGATCTTAATATCTACATCTTCTGCTTCAGGCAAGACAGCAACGGTAGCTGCAGAAGTATGTATCCTACCACTTGACTCAGTCTCAGGAACTCTTTGCACTCGGTGTACACCTGATTCGAATTTAAGTTTAGAAAACACATCTCGTCCTTGAATTAGTGCGGATGCTTCTTTATATCCACCAATACCAGTGTCTGAGATTGATAATATTTCAAAACGCCAACTTTTTAATTCGGCGTATCTGTGATACATATTAAATAAAGTTGCAGCAAATAACGCTGCTTCTTCTCCACCACTACCAGCTCTTACCTCGATAATAGCATTTTTTGTATCAGCTTCATCTTTTGGTAACAAAGAGAGTTTTACTGCCCTTTCTAGTTTAGGCATCAGGGCTTCTAAACGATGTATTTCATCATATATCATCGATTGTGTATCAGAGTCTAAATTCGATTCTTGTGCCATTTCTTTGATATCGCGTAACTCGGATACAGATTTATTATATTCATTAATTGTTTGAACAATTGGCTCTAGCCCAGCATATTCCTTTGAGGCTTTTATAAATTCTTCTCCAACTAAACCAGTAGTTAGTTTTTTCGATAATTCCTCATATTTATTCAAGATTTTGGCTAGATTATCAGAAAAGCTCATAATTTATTCTATGATTTAAGTTTTAAGTTATGGTGAGAACAGAGTGCAAATCAGATGTTATATAAGCATCAATGCAGGGCTTTCTATAAATTTTTTGAATGAAGCTAAAAATTTAGCCCCTACAGCACCATCAACAACTCTGTGATCAGAAGAAAGAGTAACATCCATCATAGTAGCCACTTTTATCTGATCATTGCCAACTATTGGACGTTTTGAGCTAGCTCCTATTGCTAGGATACAGCTTTGGGGTGGATTTATTATAGCATTAAAGTTTTTAACACCGTACATACCTAGGTTAGAGACGGAAAACCCTCCTCCTTGAAATTCTTCAGGAGTTAATTTATTATCCCGAGCTTTTTTTATAAGAGCTTGCAATTCGCGTGATAATGTCACCAAATCTTTTTGATCAGCATTTCTGACGACAGGGGTTATAAGACCATTATCGATTGCTACAGCAACTGATACATCAATATTATTATAATACCGAGTAGCAGACTCGTCCCAGCTAACATTTGCTTCTGGGACGGCTTTTAAAGCTTTTGCTACTGCTAAAATAACAAAATCATTAACCGTAATTTTAATTTTACTCTCTTCTATAAGCGATTTATTGATATCCTCTCTAATGTCCAATAACTTATCCATGTTACATTCTATTGAGAGATAGAAATGTGGGATGGTTTGTTTAGATTCAAGCAAACGTTTAGCGATGATTTTACGGATATTATTATTGGGGACTGATCTGTACTCCTGGTGATTTCTGTTCACCGCCCTAATCTTACCACTATTTGTTGGTTGCACTAAGTAGGATAATACATCTTTTTTAATTATTCTGCCATGTGGTCCGCTACCTTGAATATTTGACAAATCAATACGCTCAATGGCTGCCAACCTTTTAACCAAAGGCGAGGCATATACTCTAGCAGGATCTTTTGTTACTTTGCTTTCCTGACTTATATTAACTGATTTACTTTCTTCTATCAGCATTGCCGGTTTTTCAGCTAATTTAGAAGCATTATCACTACTTGCTATAAAACTATCCAATAAGCTCATATCTTCACCATCTTCAAGTAATACAGCAATAAGTGAATTGACGGCTACATTCTCTGTACCTTGTGGTACAATTATTTTAGCAAAAATTCCTTCTTCTACAGCCTCAACTTCCATAGTAGCTTTATCTGTCTCTATTTCTGCTATAACATCTCCTGGGACAACCTTATCTCCTTCTTTTTTTAACCATTTGGCTATATTCCCTTCAGTCATAGTTGGAGATAGAGCAGGCATGAGAATCTTAATTGGCATAATATTAGTTCTAATTAGTTCGTTGGTATTTTGGTTGTATTGGGACTGACTAACATAATTATCTGTTTACCTTCCATTTTAGGAGCAGAATCAATCTTAGCTAAATCCTCTAGTTCTAACAATATGCGGTCAAACAACTTCATACCAATATCATTATGGACAATTTCTCTACCTTTGAACCATAAGGAGACTTTTACTTTGTCGCCTTCCTTCAAAAAGTTTTTGATTTTGCGAACTTTCACATCAAAATCACCCTGGCTAATGTTTGGTTTAAATTTCATCTCTTTAAGAACAACAACTTTTTGTTTTTTCCTAGAGTCCTGAATACGTTTTTTACTGTCATATTTAAACTTGCCAAAATTCAAAACTTTACAAACAGGAGGTTCAGCATTTGGTGAGATTTCTACCAAATCTAAAGCAACCTTTTCGGCGTACTCCAAAGCTTTCTTGATACTGACGATGCCAAGCATCTCACCATTTTCACCGACTAAACGAACTTGACTAGCACTAATTTCCATATTAGCCTTCGGGAAATTACTATTCTTAACTCCAGAAATAAAACTTCTCCATAATTATTGTTTAAATAAAATTGTATTATTACTCAAATTATTTGAGTATATAGCTAACCCGTTAAGGTTCTAGATAGCTTTTCCGTCATTGCAAGTAGGCATAAGCCGACGAAGCAATCCACTTATGATCACTTTCCTAGATTGCTTCGTCGTAGCAAAGCTACTCCTCGCAATGACAAGTTATAGATATAGTACACACGTCATTGCGAGTAGGCGTAAGCCGACGAAGCAATCCATAAAAGTAACCAAAAACGCACTGCCACTACACTCACGTGGTCTCGCAATAACGTCAATTTACTATGGCTAAATTAGCTATAAATAGCGGGTATTCTGATCTTTCACAAGCTTTACTAGATTTTGTAAAGAAATAATTTCTTGTTGTTCATATCCCAGTTGTCTTATAGTCACAGTATTATTTGCCATCTCCTGTTTACCCACAACAGCTATTATAGGTACTTTATTGTTAGAAAAACAACGTATTTTATAATTAATTTTTTCAGGTGAAATATCAATATCTGACCTTATGCCTTCACTAACCAATAATTTATGTACCCCAACTGCATAATCATTTAAATCGCTAGTGATGGTAGCAATAGCTACTTGTACAGGGGCCAGCCATAAAGGGAAGCGTCCTGCATATTCTTCAATTAATATTCCAATGAACCGTTCAAAAGAACCAAGGGCAGCCCTATGCAACATTACTGGTCTTTTTTTCTCACCGTTTGTTGCAATATAGTAAGCATCAAGACGTTCTGGTAAGACAAAATCAACTTGCAGAGTACCACATTGCCACTCTCTACCTATTGAATCCTTAAGACAAAAATCTAGTTTTGGTCCATAAAATGCACCATCACCAGGGTTTAATATATAAGAATAACCAGCTTCTTTTACGGCATTTTTTAGAGAATTTTCAGCTTTATCCCAAACTTCATCACTACCAGCCCGTACTTTAGGACGATCTGAAAATTTGATTTTAATATCAGAAAAACCAAAATCTTTATAAATCTCGGTTAAGAGACCACAAAATTTTACTGTCTCACTATTAATTTGGTCTTCAGTGCAAAAAATATGGGCATCATCTTGCTGAAAAGCCCTTACTCTCATCAGGCCGTGCAACGCACCAGATGCTTCATTTCTATGGCATAAGCCAAATTCAGACATACGTAATGGTAAGTCTCGATAACTTTTGATACCCTGCTTAAAAATCTGTACATGACATGGGCAATTCATCGGCTTCATGGCTAGTGTTTTATCATCAGCAAGATTTAGAGCAAACATGTCTTCTCTAAACTTCTCCCAATGACCAGAAGTTTCCCATAAACTTTTATCAACAAGCACAGGAGTTTTTACCTCAATATATCCCATTTTTCTGATTTTATTTCTAACATATTGTTCAATAGTACGATATATACTCCAGCCCTTATCATGCCAGAATACCATACCTTGAGCTTCTTCCTGCAAGTGAAACAAATCAAGTTCCCGACCTAATTTCCTATGATCACGCTTCTCTGCCTCTTCAAGCATGTAAAGATAACTGTCTAACTGCTCTTTTGTTGCCCAAGCTGTACCATAGATTCTTTGTAGCATAGGATTTTTGCTATCACCTCGCCAATATGCTCCTGCTACTTTCATTAATTTAAAATGTTTAATGAAGCCAGTTGATGGAGCATGCGGACCACGGCACAGATCAATAAAATCACCTTGCCTATATAATGTAATATCCTCACTTGCCGGGATTTCTGAAATTATCTCGGCTTTATAATATTCACCAATTGATTTAAAGAATTCTATGGCTTGATCACGATTCCATACTTCTCTAGTGATTTTCTCATTTCTTTTAACAATCTCATGCATTTTTGCTTCTATCATCACTAAATCTTCCGGGGCAAACGGTTTATCTTTAGCGAAATCATAAAAAAAGCCATTTTCTATAGCTGGACCTATGGTCACTTGGACATTTGGAAATAATTCTTTAACTGCTTCCGCCGTTATATGAGCAGCATCATGACGTATTACCTCTAAGCATTCAGAATCTTTGTAGGTTAAAATCCTCAAATTACAATCAGATTCTATGGGTAGACTTAGGTCCTTTAGCTCGTTGTTTACTTCAACAACCAAAGCATTCTTTGCTAGAGAAGCAGAAACTTGACTAGCTATCTCTAACCCTGTGATATTTTTTGTAAATTGCTTTTGTGATCCATCTGGAAAAGTAACATTAATCATTTTATCTTATCTAATTTCAACACCTTACATACTATATTGTTAGTAGTTTATATTCAACTTAATTTTTTAAGACAGCTAATCCTATTTAGGCTATAGATAACCTTTCTGTCACTGTGAGGAGCTACTTCAGTGGCAACGAATCAATCCAAAAAAGCTATCAGGAATGGATTGGCTTCAATAGTCTATTATATCATAATTTAAAGATATAAGTGTCTAGGAGTATTCAAGTCGAGGAGCAGAGCGTACATTTAGTACGTGAACGCCGCAAATCTTGAATAACGACAACGCAATTCTTGATTTTCATCGAGTATACAAGGGATTTGGAAGGTAATTCATGTTACCTTCATGAAATATTTTCACTAACCATATATGATATTTTTGCTACATGTACTCAAGAGGTTAGAGTTTAGTGTTAGAATAATTTTATGCTTTTAAGTATTGATATGATAGTGTATAATACAGGAAATGGGAGTTTGACAATTTTTTGTTAAGCACATATAATTTAATAGCTTATTATAAAATCAAGGAGTTCATTATGATACTAAAAAAAACTACAATAGCTTTTCTAGCACTATTTGTGCTTTCTGGGTGCGGTTCTACGAAGAAAAAATCAACAGTAGATACAGGTATGACTCATAAGGTTGAAGAAAATTCCTTAGCTTCTGATTTCGAAAGACGTGCTGGTGATAGGGTGTTTTTTGCTTTTAATAAATCAGACATTTCGCCTCAAGCAAAAGAACAGCTAAATAAACAAGCTGTTTGGTTAAAAGCACATCCTACTACGGTAGCAACTATTGAAGGACATTGTGATGATAGAGGCACAAGAGAATATAACCTAGGCCTTGGTGAAAGAAGATCAAATACTGTTCGAAAATATTTAATTAATCTAGGAATTGCGGAGAATAGGCTTGATAGTATCTCTTATGGTAAAGAGAGACCAGCTGTTGATGGTGATAACGAAGAGGCTTGGGCACAAAACCGTAGGGCTGTAACTTCTATAAAATAAAGTTATGTTCCAATAATTTAAAGGATTACAACATAAATAGGGGCAATTCTTTAAACCTGAAAGTATAATAGGGTTGGCGTATCTTCTTCGCTGACCCTTTATTTATTTCAGTATCATTTCCTGTATAGTATAGCACTAGTGTTCGGGCTGAGTTGATGTGTCAAACGACGTCATTGTGAGAAACCCTATAATTCGCCTATTAACGAGACCACGTAGTGGTTGTGGTAATCCACTATTCTTATAGATTGATTCGTTGCCGCAAAGCTACTTTCTCGTAATGGCATAGAAGCTATCTAGGAGACTGCCTTAAAATAACTAAAGTAATTCTATATTTGGCTCTTTTTGGCTACTAATAAACAGGATTTTCTTGAAATAGGTACACATCATATCAAAAATCCTATTTATTCTCGCCTAAAAATAGCACAAAATATAATTAATTAGTTATCTCCGACAACCTCCTAGAACCTTAATCAATTAGCTATATATAGAAAAAATTAAAAATATCATAAAAATAATGAAAACAACTAGTTAGTGGATCATAAAAATCTGTTATATTATACAGATAACCCTATTAGCATTACTCCTCACAATGATGTAGTAACGCTAGTCAGGTTACCTAGACACTTATATCTTAAAAACGTGATATAAGTCTAATATGTTATGCGAATTCACGATAGATTGATAAATCGCACCAATAATTGAATAAAAGTTTAAAGAAAAGAGTATTGTATGAAAATATTAATCTTTGGTGCGACAGGAATGCTTGGAAACGCCATGTTTAGGTTTATATCTGAGGATCGTAACCTTACTGTTTATGGAACAGCTAGAAATAATGGTGCTTGTCGTTACTTCCCTGAGGAGTTATCCAAAAAACTTATTACTCCAGTAAATATAGAAAATCATGATTCTCTTATTAAACTATTCGCAACAATTAAACCTGATATAGTGGTAAACTGTATTGGGCTAATTAAACAACTGGATGATGCAAATAATCCCCTACAAGCACTGTCAATCAATGCTTTGCTTCCTCATAGGCTTAGTGTAATATGTCAAGCAACGGGGAGTCGTTTTATCCATATTAGTACTGATTGTGTATTCTCTGGATCTAAGGGTAACTATATAGAAAGGGATTTTGCAGATGCTAATGATCTCTATGGTCGTTCAAAGTTTTTAGGAGAAGTACATTATCCTAACACTATAACACTTCGCACTTCCATTATTGGGCATGAGTTGTCAGGAGCTAAGAGTCTAGTTGGTTGGTTTCTTGCGCAACACACAGCAGTCAAAGGGTATGTCCGTGCCATTTTCTCTGGAGTTCCAACTGTTGAATTAGCTAGGATAGTTCGCGATATCGTCATACCGCGATTTGATATGAATGGACTTTATCATGTAGCAGCAAAACCAATTAACAAGTTTGATCTGTTAAAACTTGTGGCAAGTACCTATGATAAAACAATTGAAATAATTCCATCCAATGAACTGGTCATTGATCGTTCACTTAATGCTGAACTTTTCAATAAAGCAACGGGGTATGTACCGCCTGAATGGTCAGAGTTAATTCAATATATGTATAAATTTAAATAATAGGTATAAGAATGTTTGATGATAAAATTCTAATGATTACCGGAGGTACAGGGTCATTTGGTAATACAGTAATGAAGCGATTACTAGAAACTAATATTAAAGAAATTCGTATTTTCAGTCGAGATGAAAAAAAACAAGAGGATATGAGGATCGCTTTCAATAATCCTAAGCTTAAATTTTATATTGGAGATGTAAGAAATTATGACAGTATTTACTATGCTATGAAAAATGTTAATTATGTTTTCCATGCTGCAGCCTTGAAGCAAGTACCATCATGTGAATTTTATCCGATGGAAGCAATACGAACTAATGTATTGGGGGCTGAAAATATGATGAATGCAGCTATTGCTAATGGTGTTCAACGAGTTGTAGTACTTAGTACTGATAAGGCAGTATATCCTATCAATGCCATGGGTTTATCAAAAGCGATGATGGAAAAACTGGTGATAGCTAAAGCTCGAATGAGTTCTAAAGAAGAGACAGTTCTGTGTTGCACTCGTTATGGCAATGTAATGGCTTCCCGTGGCTCAGTAATACCTCTTTTTGTTAATCAAATTAAAGAAGGAAAGCCTCTGACTATTACCAACCCAAATATGACCCGTTTTTTAATGTCACTTGAAGATTCTGTAAATTTAGTGTTATATGCTTTTGAACATGGACAACAAGGTGATATTTTTGTACAAAAAGCTCCAGCTTCAACAATTGAAGTATTAGCTCATGCTATAAAAGAATTATTTAGTGCTAATAATGAAATTCGTTTGATTGGTATACGTCATGGAGAAAAAATCTATGAATCTTTGGTTGGTTGTGAAGAAATGATTAAAGCTCAAGATTTAGGAAATTATTACAGGATTCCTGCTGATAATCGTGATCTCAATTATTCAAAATTTTATGTAGAAGGAGATTTAAACAATGCTACTCTAAACGACTATACATCAGCCAATACAGAAATATTGAATATAGAACAAGTTAAAAAGCTTTTACTAACACTTGACTTTATTACAGAGCAACTCAATGCTTAAAGTAATGACCATTATTGGTACCCGTCCAGAGCTTATTAAAATGTCTAGGGTAATATCTGAGTTTGACGAGCATACTAACCATATTTTGGTTCATACTGGGCAAAATTTTGATTATGAACTTAATCAGATTTTCTTTGATGAGCTTAATATTTGTAAACCAGATTATTTTTTAGAAGCTGCTGTTAGCGGTAATGCAGCACAAAGCATTGCACGTATTATTGAGAAAGCTGATGAGGTGTTAGAAAAAGAACAACCAAATGCATTATTGCTGTATGGAGATACAAATTCTTGCCTCTCGGTTATCGCAGCCAAGAGGCGAAAGATACCAGTTTTTCATATGGAAGCCGGCAATCGTTGCTTTGATCAAAGAGTACCAGAAGAACTAAACCGTAAGGTAGTCGATCACTTAAGTGATATAAATATAGTTTTGACTGAACATGCTAGGCGTTACCTTATTGCTGAGGGAATACCGCTAGAGCGAATTATCAAATCTGGTTCGCATATGCAAGAAGTGTTGAATTATTTTATGCCTAGGATACAGCAATCAAATATACTGGATAGGCTAGAACTTCAAGATCACTGCTATTTCTTGGTCAGTGTGCATCGTCAAGAAAACGTAGATATGTCAAGCAATCTGCAGAACTTACTGAATAGTTTACAGACACTGGTTAAAGAATATGATATGCCGGTGATTGTATCAACCCATCCTCGTACCCGTCAGATATTGGAAAAGCTAGGAATCAAAGATTTGGATAAACAAATTCGTTTTTTAAAGCCATTTGGTTTTTTGGATTACATCAAACTGCAAATGCAGTCTTTTTGTATTCTATCTGATAGCGGTACAATTACCGAGGAAGCCTCGCTACTCAATTTACCAGCAATTACTATTCGTGATACTCACGAAAGACCAGAAGGTATGGATGAAGGTGTTCTAATAATGAGTGGTCTTGAAGTAGAAAAGGTTCTAGATGCTGTACGTGTTGTAACCAAACAACATAGTAAATATAGACATTTACAAACAATCGCTTCTGACTATAATACTGGACTAGTATCACAAAAAATACTCCGTATTGTTTTGAGTTATGTAGATTATATTAATAGGGTTGTGTGGTTTAAATGAGAAAGAAAGGTAGTAATTTTGTAAAAGATTAACCTAGAGTACTTGATACCTTTAAGAACAGTTAGATAATAGGATTTTTAATGACAAATACTGACATTAAGATTAGTGTAATCATGCCAATTTATAATAGAGTTAATGTAGCAATTGAGTCAATTAAAAGTGTTATTGCTCAAACTCATAAAAACCTGGAATTAATTTTAGTAGATGATGCTTCTAGTGATGATATTTCAGCCTTAATTGCTGAAAGCAAAAAAGACCCCAGAATAAAATATATTCGTAAAGAAGAAAATTTAGGAGCAGCAGCAGCACGCAATGTAGCTATAGAAAATGCCACAGGTAAATATATCGCACTTATTGATTCAGATGATTTATTCTATAAGAATAAGTTAGAAACCCAACTAAAATTTATGGAGGAGAATAATTTTTTATTCTCGCATACTTCTTATCAAGAAATAAATTTTAAAGGACAACATCTAAAATATGTTAATTCAGGTACTTTTCATGGCAATGTTTTTCCTCAAATTATTTCTCAGTGTGTAATAGCACCGTCTACTGTAATGGTAAGGGCTTCTCTTTTAAAAAACTATTTTTTTTCTGAAAATCTAAGAATTGGTGAGGATGTTTGTTTATGGATTTCTATAGCTAGCAAACATAAGATAGCAGGTATAGATCTTATTTTATCAAAAGTTAGAATTGATTATACTACTACTCATGCTTATAATCCTAAAAAATTATCCATAGGATTGTTAAATATTGCTTCTTTCGTTATGCATGATGAGTATTTAAGTAAATTTAATATAGAAACTAGTAAATTAATATTAGCTGCTGCTAATATTGTTAATCCACAAATTATACAACCACAAGTTATACAGCTGGAAGATAAGACTTTTCCTAATACAAAAATAGTACGATTATTTAAGTCATTATATACTGATGGTATAATAAAAACATGTTATAAAATTTATAGAAAAATAATTAATAAGTTTTTGTAACTACAAGGAACTATATTAGATAATATTAAGCAATCATTATATGTTTTAACTAATTCAGAATCTTTAATGACTAACACCACATTTTACCCTAAAGTTTCAATTGTTATTCCAGTGTATAATGGTGCTAATTATATGCGTCAAGCAATAGATAGCGCAGTAGCTCAGACTTACAAAAATTTGGAAATTATAGTTGTTAATGATGGATCAAACGATAATGGTGAAACAGAGCGCATAGCTTTGAGTTATGGTGACAAGATTCGTTATTTTTCTAAAGCAAATGGTGGAGTAGCTTCAGCATTAAATTTGGCAATTAGGGAAATGACAGGAGAATATTTTTCGTGGCTAAGTCATGATGATCTCTATACCCCTGAAAAAATTGAACATCAAATTAATATACTAAGTAATCTTGCTAATCGTAATACAATTATTTACGGCGGGTACGAAGTTATAGACCATAAATCTAGGTCATTGTGTTTTGAAAGACTAGATAAAATATTCACCATTGAGAAATGTAATATCCCGTTATTTATTCTTATGCGGGGATTAATTCACGGATGTGTTCTCTTAATACCTATAAAATATTTCCATGAAATTGGTGTTTTTGATGAAACATTATTGACTACCCAAGATTATGCGCTGTGGTTTGAATTTTTAAGGGTAGCACCTACTCATTTTGATGCTCGCATTCTAATTAAAAGTCGTGTTCATCCGGATCGAGGAACACATAAAATCACTAGCCATATCGATGAATGTAATGAGTTGTGGTCCGGATTCCTCAGAAGGCTAACTTCAGAAGAAATGACTATAATGGAAGGCTCACCTTACTTATTCTTACATCGTACTAATATTTTTCTTGCAAATGCTCATTATAATCAAGCATCTAAGCTAGCTGAATCAATGGCAAAGGACTTCTTATCTGGTATTAAGATTAGTGTAATTATGCCAATTTATAATAGAGTCAATTTGTCAATAGAGTCAATTAGGAGTGTCATTGCGCAAACTCATCAAAACTTGGAACTGATTTTAGTGGATGATGGCTCTGAAGATGACGTCTCTGCATTGATTAAAGAATGCAATAAGGATAGTAGGATTAAATATATTCGTAAAGAAAATGCTGGACCAGCAGCAGCACGTAACCTAGCTATTAAACAGGCATCTGGGCAGTATATAGCATTCATTGATTCTGATGATTTGTTTTATGATAATAAACTTGAAACTCAATTGAAGTTTATGGAAGAGAATAGTTTATTATTTTCACATAGTTCTTACCATAGAATGGATTGGAATGGAAATCTGATTAAATATATTCACTCTGGCACTTTTAGTGGACATATTTTTCCTAAAATTATTGAAAAATGTCCTATAACAATCTCTACTGTGATGGGGAAAGCTTCTCTTTTTGTGTCAAATGAATTCCCTGAAAATATAAAGATTGGCGAAGACGTATGTTTGTATATCTCTATAGCAAGTAAACATGATATAGGAGCAATTGACCTAGCTTTATCACAGGTTAGAGTTGATTATGGAACTAGTAACTGTTTTAACAGTAAAAAAATGACAATGAGGTTAATAAATATTTCCTCATTTGTTATTAACCATCAATATTTAAGTCAATTTGATAAGCAAGTTGATTCTTTGATTTTATTTACAACGAAAATCTTTGAGCTACCATTAGATAAATTAATAAAATTTAATGACGTACCTACTATGTCATTTAATAATCGTAAACCTAATGTAATAATACAATTAATTAGGTCATTGCGTATAGATGGTCCTAGGATTACGTGGAACAAAATTTATAGGAGAATACATGGAGGTGTAAGGAGGGTTATAAGTTGGGTACTTCACAACAAGCAATGAATTGTATACGCAAATGATTTGAAGCATCGGTTTCATATAAAACTTCAGGCATCCTTCTTTTTATGCTCCAATTTTCCAAATCATTTGCATATACTTTCGAAATAACACTTATTCAATAAATTAAGAATTTAACCGTTGACAGGGAGCAGTAATTTTTATTAATATTCGTAAGATATATAATAGCCAAAATAGTTATAAGTAACAATATGAAGTTCATGCTATATAAAGATATTGATAATTTACACAAGATCGCACGTACTATTGGTAATAAGTTACACGAAAGGTCCATAGTAGATAAGATATCCTATAGATTAAAAGATCCTTATTCTATCTTAAAGAAACTGCTAAGAAAAAACATTGATTTTCATCAATTAACTGACCTAATTGCTTTTAGAATCATAGTTGACAAGCAAGAAGACTGTTACACAGTATTGGACATTATTAATGATTTATACCATAATAACCTTGAGAAATATAAAGATTATATTGTTAATCCTAAGGCAAATGGTTATAGTTCTCTACATATCGTAGCTGCCATTGGTACTCCTAAACGTAATGTAGAAATACAGGTGCGGACCAGTCAGATGCATGATGTAGCAGAATTTGGTGTTGCTAATCATAATGAATATAAAAAAGCACAAGAAGCAAGGATAGAAGAATTATTTTCTGCAAAATTGTTTGATATAGATGCTATTCATAGAGGAATAAATAGTGCATATAAACTTTTTGAACAATTTAATTGGACTATGCTTGAGTTGATTGCTTACGAACAAGAAATCAAGAACCTTTGGCATAATTGTCAAAATAACTTGCAGGTAATACGTGAACAATCAGTAGAGGAATAAGATTAAGTTTACTTATCTTATTTGATAAAATAACAACGTATCTTTAACAAACGATAGGAGATATTTATGCAAGATAATGGTGGTAATGATTCTGGTTACGAAAGTGAAGGTGAAGACATTGTTACAGGCAAAGAAAGTACCATATTAAAAAGAGTTAATGATACTATTACAGACTTGCGGAATGAATTAAAAAGTAGCGAAAGTTTTTTTGCTGGTACACTTGTAAGTATAGCAAAGTCTAATAAAGGAATTATTGATATTACGCATCAGGATTTTCTTACAGCACGCAAAACCTTCTTAGAAGAAGATCCAGATGATGCAAAAAATAAAGCTAGAGATGTTAAGAGTTTGCTAGCATCTCTAAAAGCAATAGATAAAAAAATTGCAAAAATGGAGAAAGAAGGTATTGGTTCGAAATATTTTGCTGATTTTAAGCATGAAGTAGATGATTACTGAAGCAAAATAGCCGAAGCATTGTCAACCAATGATGGAATTAGAGCTCTTGTAAACAAGAGGTTGGTTGGTCAACTGTTTACAGACGTTAAGATTATGGGAATGGACAGCAATGGAAATCCTAAGGCTATTGATCCTGAAAAGAGAAAAGCTTTTTTTTCTCAGATTACTCCTTACATCAAGGATATTCCGTCTGAATTGGAGAAAGCCATGTTGTCAGAGCAAAATCTTTCACAATTAATGAGTTTGATTAATAAAGAAACTCTTAAAATTTTTGCAATAGATGGTGATACAAAGCAATGGGGTGTGTTAGATGATAAGAAAATTACACCAGAAAATGTCAAGCAATTTGCTAACTCTATTAACAGCATTCTCGAAGAGGTGAATAGCAAAGTGGCGGTATTACAAGTAGAACAAACCGTACAAGAAGTTCTCCAAAACATTAAAAAAGAAATAGATATTCCAGATAAGCAGAAAGAAAAAATTACTTACCAAATATCCCAGGCATTGACCAAACTTGACCCTGATGATCTACGAAATAACAAGGGAGACATAATATCAGAGGTTACAAAAGATATTGTAAAGCGTAAGACTCTTGGTTCAAGTCTTACCAAAGAATTGACTATTTCTACTGAGTCACTACAGAATATTTCCAATCAGCTAATTGAGAAACATGGCAAAAAAAGTGAGCCGTTAACAAAGGCGGCATCAATTATTTCTTCAGAAAAAATATCAGAAGGACGACCAGAAAAAAAAATTAACACAGAAATAAGCTTGCCGATAATTTCCAAGGCAATTGATGCGGTTTTAAAAGAAAAAAATGCTAAAATAAAACCTGAACAGTTGGCGGAAATTAAAAATAAGTTATTGCCTGCTTTGTCTGATCTTGATCCTGAATATCTAAAAAGCCATAAAAATAGTTTAACAAAAGAGCTTACAAACCATCTTGCGAACAAGGGTAATACTAGTTTGTGGAATAAGAATTTTACTATTGACAGTAGCAAACTAGAAAAACTTTCTATGGAAGTAAAAAGAGTTGAAGAAAGGAAAAGCAATAAATTTGTTGAAGAAAAAATTAAACTATCCATTTCTTCTCACGTAATGCCTAACAGTGTTCTGACAACAAAATTATCCGAGTTTCTAGCTGAGAATAATGCTGAAATAAAACTAAAACCTGATGATATAAAGAGTATTACAAACCAACAACTAGTAGAGCTTAGAAAAATAAACCCAGAATCATTTGATAAAACACTATTTCCAACTACAGAACCTAAGCCTATCATAAAGAGACTTCCAGCATATAATAAAGGCATAAAACCTTCTGCAACCCCCGCCTTACCTGTTAAAAAGAAAGGTTCTAATATTGTTCGTTAAATTTATGTCAAATAATTTGCATATATCTATTAGTGTAGTTAATTTTTATGATATATTGTCTATTAGGAAGGTATAGAATTTAACAAGAAGTCTATTGCCTAATATGGATATTTTTTATATATCTATACAAACAAAATAAATATGTTGAGTAAGATGCATAAATATAGAACGCATAATTGTAATGAATTGCGATTAAGTGATGTTGGGAAAAAGGTAAAATTATCTGGCTGGGTACATAGAAGAAGGGATCACGGTAATTTGGTCTTTATTGATCTTAGGGATCATTTTGGTGTCAGCCAATTGGTGTTTACTGATCAAAATCCAAGTTTGATGGATGCTGCTAGTCGGTTAAGGTACGAATCGGTTATAACTATTGTTGGCGAAGTGGTAGCAAGGCTCGATGACACAATAAATGACTCGTTAATGACTGGTAAAATTGAAATATTGGTAAGTGAGTTTATAATTGAGTCTAATGCAGAATCTTTACCATTAATGGTTAATTCTGAACAAATTTCTCCCGAAGAAACTAGGTTAAAATATCGTTTCTTAGATCTTAGGCGTGAAAAGCTGCATAATAACATTATGCTAAGATCGCAAGTTATTGCTCATTTACGTCATCTTATGATGCAGGGCGGCTTTACTGAGTTTCAAACGCCAATCCTAACTGCCAGTTCTCCAGAAGGGGCTAGGGATTTCTTAGTACCCAGCCGATTGCATCCTGGAAAATTTTATGCTTTACCGCAAGCTCCGCAGCAATTCAAACAATTGCTTATGGTATCAGGATTTGATCGTTATTTTCAGATAGCTCCTTGTTTTAGAGATGAGGATGCAAGAGCTGATAGGTCGCCAGGTGAATTCTATCAATTGGATATAGAGATGTCTTTTGTTACGCAAGAAGATATATTTAATACTATTGAACCGGTGATGTATGAAATATTTAGCAAATTTTCTGATAAGAAAGTATCGAGTATTCCTTTTGTTCAAATTCCATATGAAGAAGCAATGCTAAAATATGGCACTGACAAGCCAGACCTTAGAAATCCGCTAATAATTGCTGACGTTACTGAATTATTTAGAGAATCTAATTTTGCTATTTTTAAAGAGAATATAAAGAATGGTTCTATTGTAAGAGCAGTGCCAGCTCCTAAAACTTCTACTTTACCAAGAAGCTTCTTTGATAAAATGGCAGAATTTGCAACTTCCGAGGGAGCAAGTGGGCTTGGTTATATCCAGTTTCTAGAAAATGGGCAAGTTAAAGGACCTATTGTTAAATTTCTAACAGAGGAACAATTATTGAATTTAAAGTCTTTAGCAAATTTACAAAATGGCGATACTGTCTTTTTTACTAGTGATAAAGTGGATAAAGCCTCTAAACTTGCTGGTAAACTCCGAACTAAATTAGCTGAAGATTTAGCTTTACTTAAAAAAGATTGTTTTGAGTTTTGTTGGATAACAGATTTCCCATTTTATGAATTAAATGAGCAAACTAACAAAATAGATTTTAGTCATAATCCGTTTTCTATGCCACAAGGTGGCATGGGAGTGCTAGAATCAGCCAAAACAGTAGATGATTTACTAGCCATCAAAGCATATCAATATGATATTGTTTGTAATGGTATTGAGTTATCTAGTGGAGCAATTAGAAATCATAAACCGGAAATAATGTATAAAGCTTTTGAGATTGCTGGATACCCCCCGGAAATTGTTGATAAAAGATTTGGTGGAATGATCAGAGCATTTAAATTTGGTGCTCCGCCACATGGAGGGATAGCCCCCGGCATAGATAGGATTGTTATGTTATTAACTGATTCAACAAATATTAGAGAGGTAATAGCTTTCCCATTAAATCAACAGGCGGAAGATTTATTGATGAATGCTCCCGATTATATTGAGGAAAAAGCTTTAAAAGAGCTTAATCTTAACTTATCACCTTCAGTCAGAAATAGATTACTAACTGAAGGGGCTTAAATAAGATGACAAATGAAAGAAAAGACAAAAAATAAAATTATAGGAGCATTTTTAGGGACAATCGTTGAGTATTACGACTATAGTTTATACGGTTTTTCTGCCGGAATTATTGCTATTAAATTCTTCCCAAATGCTGATTATATAACTAGTCTAATAAATGTTTTTGCTGTTTATGCGTTAGCATATTTATCGAAGCCTATGGGGTCACTGATTTTTGGACGTATCGGGGATATTTATGGGCGTAAGACGGCATTAAGTATAACAATAATAGGTATTGTTATACCTACTATGATTATAGGTTTGCTGCCAGAATATTCGTCTATTGGTGTTTGGAGTACAGTAATTTTGGTTTTATGTCGCATTATGCAGGGTATTTTTGTAGCTGGGGAATATGACGGAGCAGCTATTTACGTTATTGAACATTTAGGGGAGAAATATCGATATACAGCTTCAGCGATAACTCGTTGTACTGGAGTTTTAGGTTTGTTACTAGGAATAGGGGCAACTAATTTTTTTAGTGCTCATATTTTTCCAGACTGGGGCTGGCGTATTCCTTTTTTAGTTAGTTTACCTTTAGCTTTAATTACGCTATATTTCCGTCGGAAACTTGATGAAACACCAGAATTTAAGAAAAATCAAGAAAATAATATAAAAATAAAAAGTTTGGTTGTTTTGGTTCACAAACAATGGCAAACCATTTTGATGGTAGTATTTCTTGCTGGTGGATTTGGTGCAACTTATCAAATATCCATTATCTTTATGAGGCAATATTTACCTATGATCCTGCCGCAAACCAGCTTCATTATGAGTGCTTTTTCGGTTATGATAATTATGTGTTTTGCAATTGCTATGCCTATTTCTGGCTTACTTGCCGATCGATTTAATCAAATGAAAGTGTTTAAGATTAGTTTATTTGGCACGCTTGTAGCTAGTCTATTATTTATTATTTCGATTAATTACCAAATGGTTAATCTGGCTTTGTGTTCTTGTTTAATGCTTGCATGTTTTGTCGCACCTTTCAATGCTCTTGCCCATGGTGTTGTGGTAAGATCTTTTGCTATCAGTGATCGCTACCGGGCAATAAGTTTTGGTCATACTATTGGAGGAATGTTGATGTCTGGTACTGCAAATTATGTATGTCTAGTATTAATGAAATATCTAAACTTTAAATTATTCCCCATCATATATCTTGTTTTCTTTGTAATATTAGCATATTTGATGGTAAGGCATTTTGAGAAAGATTATAAAAGAAAAACCAAGTTGCAGCCTGATATCTTGTAATAATGCCTTATACAGGCTTCTTCTGCTCGCTATTTAATTTTTAATCCAATTCGTAGGATATTCAAGTATCCGTCCGTCTCGTTCTGTCTTATTATTGGGCACACTATAATAATGTTAGTCAGGTTAGCTATAATGAGGTAACGATTACAAAAGCTATAGCAATTGGGTAATCGTCTGAAATAGACAAGTGGACTTTAACTTGCTCAAGGTTTCGTCCAAATTTGTTTAGGTTTTCAGGATAACAACCCAAAACAAATGGCTTTCCTAGATCATCATTTAATATAGAGATGTCTTTAAATTGTAAATTTCTGCCAATTCCAACACCAAGGGCTTTGCTAACTGCTTCTTTCGCAGCAAACCTTTTTGCCAAAAAACAACCATGTTGGTCTTTGCTTATAGAAGTTAGCTTTTGTACTTCCTTTTTAGAAAGAATTCTGTCTATAAAACATTGACCATATAGGTTTAATATCCTCTCTATTCTTGGAATTTGTACTATATCTGTACCAATACTAATAATCATTTTTGCTCGTTACCACTAATGTTATCATCAAATATTTGATCATCTAAATCAGAATAGTCTTCTGTAACACAGATATCTGAACCACTTGGTAAATAATCAAAGTCTTCTGTAGTAGTATCAGTAGAAGAACCTGTATTTTCTTCATCAATAGGATCGATTCTATTTTTTGTTCGAAGGCGTTTTAATAACTGGGTCTTTATGGTCGAAATTGTCACATGACCAGCAGCTATTTCGCGTAACGCCAGCACAGTCGCCTTATCATCTTTAACGTTACTAATAGTCATTGTACTACCAGAGTTTATATCATTTGCTCTTTGAGCGGCTAGAGCTACCAACTCAAACCTATCGTGAATTTTTCCAACGCAATCTTCAATCGTTATCCTAGCCATAACACTCCCTTTATTATTTACAAAATTCAACAATGAGCTAGTATAGAGTATAATTAGTAGATTTCAAGAATAGAATTTTTACTTCATACCTGCTGCTATATCGGGATAAAAATATAATCTGATCCTAATACTACAGTGGTAGATTGAATAAATTATAGGAAATTTGAGTGTTTTATTTACAATTTGTTGCTAAAATTTAGGTATAAATATACAACTGTATCATAGTTTTAGTCATGATAATTTCTAGTTTTTAGAATCTACAACTGTAGTGCTAATACTATCTTAGCTGAATTATAAGGAAAATGTGCTAGCTCAAAAAATAATATAGTAATTAGTCTTTCCGTCAGGAATGCTAAGAATTAAGAATAAATCAAAAAATTAAAACCTTAACAAAAAATTTTTGCATAAAATTGGGGATTTAATTTTTGGAGTAAATTTTTTGTTATAAAACGCTGATTTTTTAAAATTTAAACCTTATTTATTTAAACTTTTAATAACATACTTTTGTTTCACTATATGTCTCATCATTTCTCAGTACCGCAAAAATACTACTCTTGCTAATTTATTTACCACCGCCACTACACTGGTATTATAACTTCGTCTCTCCTGTAGTTTGAGCAGCCAATTAGTGAATTGGCTCTTATCATCTGTTACTTTATCCAATTTTTTAGTTCTTAATACTCTAGTTATAAAAACAGACCGGACTCCATGGATTAATAAATTACGTAAATATACATCGCCTCTTTTACTAATTCCTAGCAACCTTTCTTTCCCACCAGTTGAGTGCTGTTTTGGCACTAAATCAAGCCATGCTGGTAATTTCTACCATTTTCAAAATTTGTTGCACTGCTAATTAAGGCTGTTAATGCCGTTGCAGTTATTAAACCTAACCATGGTATTGTATAATATGTAGGGTATACTAAATACTTCTTCCTCTTCTAACTTTCGACAACTGTGGTAGCTATACATTAACTAATAACTCTACAACTTGTTCAAATTGCAATAAATATTCTTGTTCTTTATCAAGATCTTTTAATTTGAGACTATTGCTCATTTGTTCATCATCGCCAACAAAAATGGCATATTTAGCTTTTTGTAGATTAGCTCGGGTCATTCTTTTGGCTATTTTTCCTTTAGCATCTAAGGTAACAGAAATATTTTTTTGGCGTAATTGATTCGCTAAAATTAAACAATATTCTAAATTATTGTCGCTAATAGGGAAGATAAATACTGGCCTTGCTTTAGGTATGTTGTATTCTCTCATTAAGGCAAGTCTTTCAATTCCAGCAGCAAAGCCAATGGCTCTCGTTTCCGAGCCCCCCATAATTTTGCTCAACCCATCATATCTCCCACCAGCAAGAATTGTTGATTGACTACCAAGTTTGGTAGTAGTAAACTCAAAAGTTGTATGGCAGTAATAATCAAGCCCCCTTACCAACCTTGGATTAATGATATATTTTACATTAAGTAAATCTAAATATTTTAGCACATCATCAAAATATCTTGCAGTCTCGCTGTTATAATATTGAGACATTAGAGGACTATTTGCAACTATTTTTTTATCATTTTCATCTTTTGAATCTAAGATACGCATCGGATTTTTGATCAGTCGCTTTTGGCTATCTTCTGATAGTTCTAACTTATAATCATTGAAATACTCTACCAATTTCTGTTGGTAGAGAGTACGAGTTGCGGTGCAACCAATGGAGTTTATTTCTAAAGTTGTATCTTTATCTATTTCTAAAGCTTGAAGAATATCTAATGCAAGCTTAATTGTTTCAGCATCGTTACTAGCTCCTTCTTCTCCACCAATATATTCAAAGTTTATTTGATGGAATTGCCTTTGTCTACCAGCTTGTGGTCGGTCATAACGAAATACTGGACCACTTGAAAAGAACTTAACAGGTAGTGTTTGTTGCAGGTTATTAGATATAAAAGCCCTAATAATGCCAGCTGTAAACTCAGGTCTAAGAGAAATATTATTGTCACTCTTATCAAGAAAACTATACATTTCCTTACTTATTACATCAGAAGTTTCTCCAAGTGTACGATCGAATACTTTACTATATTCAATTATCGGCGTACTCATGGCTTGATAACCATAAAGTACACCTATATGTTTTGCTATGTTAATTATATAATCGTGAATTATATAATCCTCAGGTAGCAGATCTTTAGTACCACGTAATGGTTGTAGTGCATTATTCATACAAATTAAACTTACCGTTTCATAAAGAACAATCTAATAATATATAGAACAAACATGAGTGCAAACCAGTATATTAGCAATTGACCTGCAACCATCAGATTAAAATTACTATCAAACATTTGTATAGATAGTAGATATAGGCAGGCTACTAAAACAAATGGTGTAATGATAAATGCGGCAGGACATTTAAAGGGTCGTGTAGCATTTGGCATCTTTATCCTGAACAACATGACTATTATAGCAACTACTGAGTAATCGATTAGGGCTCCCATAGATGATAACTGAAAAAGAATTTCAGATGGGCAGAATCCACCTAATAATGCAGCAAGTACAGAAAATATTAAGATAGTGATATAAGGACTATCATATTTTGCATGCAGTTTTGCAAAACTTTTTGGCAATAACCCATCTCGGGCAATTACGTAAAAGATACGAGACGTACCATAAATATTCATCATCAGTACCGTAGCCATACCACATACTGCTCCAGTAGCAACAATGGCAGAACCAATGTTACTATTATTTAAGCTAAGAGCGTAAGCAAGTGGTTGATCGTTATTAAGTTGACCAAAAGGGGCTATACCAGTGGCTAGTCCAGCTACTATAACGTATACTATAGTTGAAATTACTAGTGAGCCAATAATACCGATCATTAAATCACGGTTTGGATTTTTGCATTCTTCAGCCGTAGAAGCTATAGTGCCAAAGCCTGTCATAGCAAAAAATAGGATAGATGCCCCAACTACCATATTATTAAAGCCAAAAGGTAGAAAATTCTGCCAATTTGTAACATCAAAATGTGGGGTAGCAGATACGATAAAAGCAAATATAGCTGCCATTTTTAAAAATACTAACAGAGCATTTAGCTTTTTACTATCTTTTGTTCCTAAATATAAAATAAAAGAGACAAATACTACAATAAGAAAAGCTGGTAAATTTATTATTCCACCATTGCTAGGTACTGTAGTTAAAGCTGTAGGTAAATGTACCCCACCTGCTGACAATATACCCTGAGCATATCCTGACCAACCAGCCGCAACTGCACCAGCAGCAAAACCGAGTTCTAGTATAATAACGCTACCAATTAACCAAGCAAATACTTCGCCAAAAGCTACATAAGAGTAAGTATATACACTACCAGAAGTAGGTAGCATTGTAGCCAATTCTGTATAAGCAAAGGCAACAAAAATACATGTTCCACCAGCAATAGCATAGGATAGCATAACTGCAGGACCAGAATATTTAGCAGCGACCATACCTGTTACCACAAATACACCCGTACCTATTATAGCACCAAGCCCTAATAATATTAGGTCAAATGCTCCTAGGGTTTTGCTAAGACCACTGGTCTTACCTAGTTCTTTTATTGATTCAAAACTTTTTTTTGTTAGAAAACTCATTTATCTCTCCAATTTTAATAATAGAAAATAACTATAGCTACCGGATAAGTTACTTATATCTCAGGTATTATTAGCGAGACCACGTGAGTGTATTGGCAATCATTTCTACCCACTTTTTGGATTGCTTTGTCGCTACCGAAGTGACCATAGCTATAGCGTTTTGCTGTTTCCCATGCGACTTGTAAATGCTACGAGTAAGGTGAGCTAAGTAAAACTTTCCGTCAACCTCTATCTCTGATAGCCTCTTGTATGAAAACTGATAGATAAAATTATACACAAGAATTGCAAAAAAGCTATTCTTTTTCTAGATTTTGTCAACAAAACCTAGAAAGAACTAAGAATTTGTCAGAAACTGGAAAAATAATGTCTAACAAAGTGTATTAAATTATTACACAATAATTCCTAAAAGGACAAAGATATTAATTTGCTATACTGCAAGATAGACCGTGTTTTTACTGCATTCGGTGTAACATTACCTAGCAACGGTGCAGCAGTGGGCTTATTGTCCAGTAGTGTGACTATATGTATACTGCGGTACTAAGCTTCGTTTTTCCTAAGAATCTCTCAACTACTATTTTGACTTATGCAGGAATTCTAATAAAAATGTAGGGTATGATTTATACTCACTTAATGGCATCTTGAACTATTTCCATCAATTTTTCTTTTGTCTCTTCTTTAGCACGTAGGCTGGCATAAACATCTTGCTTACTGTCATCTGTAATATGATTGACAAATGCAATAACACGACTACCTTTCTGTATCCAGCCAACAAACCACCCTTGTTGGAGGTCTAATTTCTGCATTCTGTCTTTGCTAAGCTGGAAACCATTGCCGGTTTTGCCATAGAGCTTCCAGCCACTTGGTAGCTCTTCCACAAAAAGGATATTTTTTGTCATTTCATGAGATTTTAGATTTACTGGTAGCTTGTTATCAAGAAGATTTTGTAAAAATACGATCTGCTCTTCAGGTGAAATCTCCAATGAACTGGATAGCCACGAGTTTATTAATCCATTATTTTTACCTTTATCCCCTGAAACATCCTGGTTTCCATAGTTAAATTTTGTAACATATTCTTGGAATTTACTCATCCCAAGCTTTTGCGTTAAAACTTGCGAGTACCATACACAACTATTCTTCATCCAAAGACTTGGATTATGAGATTGTTTCCATCTATCAAGCCAATCTACATAACCTTCTTTAAATGGCAACTCGGGATGAGTTTCATCCACAAGCAGCCCTTCATTGTATCCCATCAGACTAATGGCAATTTTGAATGTAGAACAAGGAGCGTAACGTGATTTGCAATCACCTTGTTGCTTGATGACTTTATTATTTTCTTTAACCAAAAAGCATCTTGTATCTGCCAATGCTGACGTACTAAACAATAACACCATATTTAACAATAAAGTTAACTTTTTCATTAGACCTCAAAATCTTTTATGTACAGTTCAGGATATTATACCAGTATATTCCTTATTCAATTCTCTAATTACCCACATCCATATAATACAGATTATACCAAATATTATCATTAAGTATATAGAAATAGATTGATAAGTTGCACAAGGCAAAATAATAAATATTAAAGACTGGAGAAGGGCACTGGCTGACTTTCCAAGCTTAGTCCCAATTACGTCAGCAGCTGCTTTACCTTTTGTCTTAAGTTCGGTATCTAAAGGAACATATGACATTTCTTTTGTAGAGTCAAATAAAGTATATTTACTCGATTTACTTAGAACATTGTTTACTAGTCCCATGGTAATAGCAATCAAAGAAGTATCAGTTAGCATAAAGCTAACCACAATTATTGCAGAAAACCCATCAAAATTAGATGCTAAGAAAAATAACATGCCTGTTATAAATACCATTATTGGTGTTATACTTGCTGCTGTAAACCAGCCCAACCTTCTTACAATGTTAGAGCCGAGAATAACAAATAAAATAGTAAATATGCCAGTAATACTTAGATAACTGCCAACAAAAGCAGCAAATTCCGTTGGTGTTTTATAAATCTTTGAAGCTGACGCTTTCCAAGGTCCTTCGACTAAATTTATAGCTATACCATAACAAACAAGTAATGTAGCAATTAATCTAATATATCTTGAAGAAACAACCATTTTAAAACTTTCTATAAGAGTTAGCGACTGTTTCTTGACAGAAAATTGTAGTTTTTCTACCTGAGCTTTATCCAATATTTTATGGTTCAACGTCCAGAAAGTTGCTAACGCTATTACGCCTAATACCAGTACACAGCCTAATATAATTTGTACTGAAAGTTCAGTTTCTGTATGTTGTAGGTCAAACGTTTTAATTAAAGATTGATTTAAATAAGCTAAATTTTCTAGAAATTTCCCTGATATATAAAGTCCTGTTTGAGCAAAAAGTCCAAATAAAGGATAGAATCTTTTCGATTGTTCCACCGAGGTTATATTATTAACAAATTGCCAAAAAAGTAACGCAAATATCACGCTCGGCCATAATTCTGCTATAATATAAAACATGGAAAAACTCCAATTAGATAAAAGCAATATAAACCATTTCAAATTGGGATAAGACTTTATTAAAATCCCAGCATGCTCTTTACTCAAATGGAATGCGAGATGATTGGGAAAAATATAAAAGGCAAATAAGGCAAAAAATAGTAAAAAAACTGACAATATAAGGTAGAATATATATTCACCCTTCATCTTGTTTACTAATTTTACATAAATTATCGACATCAGAAATGCCGAAGGTAGAACCCCCCAAAATTTAAGAAACGATACAGTTTCAGTACCAATCATAGTATTAATAAGACTGTCTTTTAAGGCTCTGATAATGTTTTGTATAAATAAAATACAAAACATCAACAATGTTACACTTAGAAACTTAGATAATTCACTCCTTCCGATAGGAAACATGTATTCTGATAATCTATTTGTTAGTTTTGAGGTGGGGGATGTGTTGCTAGTTATAGAAAGATACGAAACGATTCTAGAAATGACTGCCATATATGGCTCTAACCTACTTATTACTTGGCTAGAACCACATATTAAAGCTTTCTGTCTTGATAGTCAAGAAAAATATGTAGTAATCGTCAGAATAGATTTTCTCTCCTTATTAATTTTGCTTATATAATAATTCTTTACTTGTCATAATTCACTCCCCGACTTAATATGTGCTAGGTAGATTTAATTATCTCTTCTTTAAAAGAACTGCATACTCTGTAAGAAAAAGGATAAATAGATGCTTAAAAGTTTTGTTATTCATTTAAAAAATGTTATATTTTTTAAGTTTGTTATATGTTGCCTGTGTATTTTTATCATTTTATGGTTACTGCAAAGTCTGAATACAGATTATATAGAGTCGATTATCAAGAATCGTAATATTGAAGAATCTCTAGCTCAAGAAACGTTAAAATTATACTCTATAATCAATTCAAAACATAAAATACTAGAAACATACGCAAGATATTCGAAATTATTATCTATTTCTACTAGACAAAGTTGTTTAGAGCGAGCAAGGTTAATAACAAAAATTGATAGTTTATCAAAGAAATATAACCTAAATGAGCCAATTACTATATCAATTAAACAAGAATTCTTAAGTGGTATCAGAGCAGAGATAGGAACAAGTCAAAATACTATAAGAATAAAAAACTATGATGTTTACATAAGATTCGCTACTAAAGATTTTACAACCTTTTTGACGATTATAAAAGAAATATACTCTTGTATGCCGGAAAATACTATTGTACTATCTATAGACGTCAAAAAAGAATCTGTATTAGAACCCAAGGTTATTTATAAACTATCAACCGAAAGAATCCCTGATATGATCTTTACAAAACTTAACATGCGTATAAGAGAAATAACGGTAAATAAATAAGATTATGGATATCTTCAACAGTACAAATATTTCTATATGCAAAAAAAGCATATGTGAAGAGTTAATTAACAATATAACAAAACAAGCATGTTTAACACTTGCTAATATAATAGCTATTGATTACGAAATTAGACTTAAATCAATACCTGAAATTAAGGTTCATATAGGTAATTGTATTGGTAAATTACGAACTTTTTTGGGTCAGAAAGTTATTACAGATGATAGTTTTTCAACAGTTCTAATGTTGTTTTCGGTAGCAATCTCTCCGAGTACAGTCGACTATCAGGATAGAGATAATATTCTAAACAAATCAGAAGATATAGTAATTGATACAATAATAAATACAAATTTTGGTGAGGTAAAGTCTGAAGAGAGGGGAGTAATAAAACAAGTGGTAAAAGATTTGTTTGCAGCAAAAAATAGTTATGAATTAACAAATTTTATCCAAGTTGAACCAGAAATATTTCGTACAACGGTAATGCATGCGGTAAAAAAATATCAAAACCCCAAAGAGGTAAGTGATAATGTTCGATTGGAAATGAATAGAATAGTAACTGTTGCAGCAAAACATAATAAGAAAATGGAAATATTTAAACAAGCAACCAGCAAAATTATCACTGCTATTAGTGTTTTAGCAGTTGGGGCTATTAGTGTTGCAACAGCTGGAGCCACATTTGCTTTTATGGTAGTACCGGCTTCTATTCTAGCAATAGAATATGCTCCCAAAATAGGCGAGAAGATTGGTGGAATGATTCTCAGCGCTGATAACTCCATGAGCGAGCAAGAACAGAAAATTACTACTCTAAAAACTAATTTGTCAAAAAATAATAAGGAATTTTTGACTAAACAGCAATCAGTAGAGTATAATGCCGCTAAAGAACATCTATTAAATAGCGAGGTAAAGTCTGTAATTAATCAAAAATATAACAAATTAGATATAATAAAGACTCAGGTACAATCTAACTTACCTAGTAAAAGATCTCCGCAAAATGGTAAATCCTCAGGACAAGTTAAACAAAGGTAACAATATGCTAGCAACTTGGATTCTCCTTATATTTGCCGGATTATTTGAAATAGGGTTTTCTATATCGTTGAAATTGTCAGATGGTTTTACCAAAATAAAACCTATTATAGCTTTTGTTGTTTTTTCAATATTAAGTTTTGTTTGTCTCAGTAAAACTCTAGATAAGATACCTCTTGGTACTGCTTATCTTCTGTGGACTGGTATCGGAGCTGTAGGAACAGTAATAGTAGGAATAATGTATTTTAATGAGCCATACTCTGCCATGCGAGTTTTCTTTATTACCACTATGATAATTTCCATGATAGGTTTGAAGTTATCATGACTTTAAATATATGTGAAGTACGTCATCCTGAATTTATTTCAGTATCTGTTAAGCGTGTGTAATCTGAATCCTTCACCTCGTTCAAGATGACTAGACACTGTTAACAAAGCTTATTTGATTGATGAATTAATGGATTTTTTAGCGAAAATTAATAAGATTTTTGCCGGAATAGTATACCTATTTCAAAAAAATCTTATAATTTGCAGCTAAAAAGACTTTATTCACCAATTGAATAAACTTTGTTATAGCACTTAACATATATGTTCATATTAGTGCTAGGTTATAAGAACGAACAACCGTCATATGTGGACGAAGTCCATTGATGGGTTTGGACGGAGTCCATGCCGTCATTGCGAGGAGTCACTTTAGGCGACGAAGCAATCCAAAAGTTGCAACAGCACGCTGTTCATTTGGATCGCCACACCACTTCGTGGCTCGCGATGACGGTTGTTCGTTCTTATAACCTAGCACTAATATGAACATATATGTTAAGCGCTATAACAGTGTCTAATAACATTACTTATAAATAACTATGATCAGGCTTATTTACCCTAAATTTTGGCAGACCAAAAATATTATTGCCTATTTATTATTACCGTTAAGCTGGCTATATTTCTTTGCTAGTTATTTAAGAAGGATTACAGCTCGTCCAATAATATTTCCTTGCAAAGTAATTTGCGTCGGTAATATAACCATTGGGGGTACTGGTAAAACTCAAATAGTGCTCTTCCTTGCTCAGCTATTAAAAGCTATTAACATTGATTTTATAATTATCAGTAAAGGTTATGGCAGTAAACTTAAAACGGCATTGCTAGTTGAAGAACACCATACAGTAGCAGATGTTGGGGATGAATCAGTAATGTTATTAAAATATGGTAAAGTTATTGCCGCAAAGAAAATTCAAGATATAAAGCCTTTTATAGAACGGATTAAGCCAAAGGTGATTATAGTAGACGATTCAATGCAGAATCCTAACTTTCATAAGGATATTATTATTCTGTCAATTGATGCTAATAGGTTATTTGGCAATGAATTTTTAATTCCAGCTGGTCCTCTACGTCAATATCCCAAACAAGCTATTGACAAAGCTGATATAGTTATTTCAGTGGATTCCACTAATATTGATTCTTTCCCCTTATTTAAGGAATGCCTATCTTTTCAAGCTCAAATAGTGCCATCTATAAACATAGACAAGACAAAGAACTATTTTGCATTTAGTGGTATAGGAAATCCTGAAAGGTTTCTCTCTACATTAGAAAATTATGGACTACAATTAGTTGGTCATAAAGTTTTCCCGGATCATCATCAATATTCTGCAGAAGATTTAGAATATTTAAAAGAGCAATCAAAAAAATCTAACTCTCTGCTAATAACCACTAGAAAAGATTACGTAAGAATATGTGATACTGACTTGTCTGTAATATGTTGCGATGTACATTTATTATTAAATAATCAACAATTATTAGTAGATTTAATATATGAAAAAATTATTTAATAATATTAAATACCTATTAGAGTATTTTCTTGTTTTAATAATAGTGAAGATACTAAGAGCATTGGGTATCGACAAGTCTGTAAATATTTGTCGATATTTAGCAAGGAAGATAGGACCCTTATTACCAGTCAATAAAGTTGCAAAAGAAAATATCCAAAATATTTTAGGTAAGACCATATACACAAATGCAGGGTGTATAAATTCCGAAGCAATCATTAATCAAGTATGGGATAATTTTGGCAGTTTTATAGGAGAATTTCCATATGTTAGTAGGATGTCAGAGGAAGAATTATCTAGGCGGATAGAGATAAGTGGGCTTGAGAATATAATAGAATTCCAGAAACTACATCAACCATTCTTATTATTTACCGGACATTTTGCTAATTGGGATTTTGCACTTAAAATTATCAATAAATTTTATCCTAAATTTGCTATTATTTACCGTAGATTAAATAACCCTTATGTTGACAAACTAATTAACGATATGCGTACAAGTGGTGATATAAAACTAATTCCCAAAGGAGCAAAGGGGGCAAGAGAGCTAATATCTGCTATCAAATCAGGATATGCCATTGGCATGCTGGTAGATCAAAAAATGAATAATGGTATTGAAGTGCCATTTTTAGGGCAGCCCGCCATGACTGCTCATGCAATTGCTAAAATTGCATTACAGTTCAGCTACCCAATTATACCATTACAAGTGGTTCGCACTAATAGTAAAACCAGTTATTTTAAAGCTATTATTCATCCCCCAATAGAATTACAAAAAACTAATAATAATAAAACAGATTGTTATAACATAATGGTTACCATTAACCAAATTTTAGGTAATTGGGTTAAAGAAAACCCAGGCCAATGGTTCTGGTTTCATAATAGATGGAAGAAGAATAATAATAAATATTCTAAAGATAAATATTCAACGATTAAGTAATTGCAATTGCTTAATAAATATGTATACTCTCCTGCTTTGAAGAATTGATTTTGCAAATATACCTGTGAGGATATTCGCCTACGCATTCTTGTTTTACAATTAAATATGCATTTTTATAAAATAAATTAATAAAAGAATAATCTATGACAAGGGTAACACCTCCACAAAAAATTATATCTTTCGCTGAGAATAAATCTGATGTAGATAAAATTACTCAATTTATTATGGACGGTTGGGCAATAGTAAAGTTAATGCCTTATGGTAATTATTTTATTGGGGTCATGGAAAAAATGAATTATAACACCACTATAAATGATCAAGATCGAACTGTTTACATCCCCCCAAGAAAAAAAATCATTTTTACTTGAGCTTTTTCCCACTTTATTTTAAACTATTATCTAACCAATAATCATGCAGAACGGCAAATAAGGCACTATGTGACCTATTGTAAAAATTCATATTTTAGCCAATCAGAGCGTGGGAATAGGCTTTTGGAAAGAATAATTTCTTTATATCTACCTGTAAACAGAAAAATGAAAATCCTTTACAAACTTCTCCACACTCTTATAACGGCTTAATTCAAGCCAACCACTTGAACAGATACAATCTAATTCTTATTAACCTACTAGATTCTTAGCATACATTCTATAAAACTATCTCGGGCCTGACTATTTTGGGCATATAGTGGTTGTTGTTTGTCAAAAAAATATCGATTAAAAAAATAGCTAGTCAACTCAAATGCGTGTTTTTTATCATTATTAGTAATTTCACACTTAGTGGCGGTTAGGAATTGTGGTAAGATTAGAAGCCTGTCTTGATATGCCAGCCCTGCTGATAAACAGACAGCTTTCCCAGATTTTGGTGAGACATATTTTAGATTTTCTTGGCTACCTGTTAATGCACATTTATCCAGCTCAAGACCATATCCCGATTCTTGGAGTATGGCTAATTCCAATCTAACATATTCTTCAAAAGTAAAATTATTTGCTAAGCTACTCAAATATTTTACAAAAATTGGGAAGAAATTATTGTGATTTTCTCTCTCATGAAATGCTATTTTAATAAGGCTAATAATTGAATTAAAGGCATATAGCTTAATTTTATTAGTTATTAAAAGACCAGCGTAAGATTTTATTAACTCGCATTTAGCCATTCCTATATGCTCATGTAATCTAGCTTGCCAAAAAAAATCAACTATATTACCTTGCTGATTTATAGAGCCAGATTTTCTAGATGTTTCTCGTATCACCCCAGAGTATAAGCCATAATTCTCAGTAAAAACTGTAATAATAGACGAGTTTTCTTTTAATGGTTTTTTGGCAATTATTATTCCTATATCTTTAAAATTCATATGACCTAAATAGGTTTTTGATATTGTTATAAGTTCCTGAACCTCACAATGACACAATAATGAACTGGTTAGCTCTATATTTGAGATTGTTGCAACCGCATATGGCTGTATGAGTTAGGATCATCTTGCCAAAGTTCACGTACTTTTACAAAAAGAAAAAGATGAATTTTACAATCAAAGGCTATCTGCATTTCCATTCTTGTTTTAGAGCCTATTTCTTTAATTTTACAACCATTTTTTCCTAAAATAATAGTCTTATAAGAATCTCTTGAAACAACTATTACCTGATGAATTTTAATAGATTTATCGTTATTCTCCTGCCACATTTCAGTTTGGACAGTCAAATTATAAGGCAATTCTTGGTGAAGATTCAAGAATAATTGTTCCCTAGTTATCTCAGCTGCCAGAAACCGCATAGGCAAATTAGTAACATCATCCTCTTCATACAGCCAAGGTGATTCTTTAGCTTGGCTTTGGATATAATTGAGTAATTTATTGATATTTTTGCCGGATAAAACGGATATTCTTAATATATAATTATCTATAAACTGAGTTCTTAGAGTATTTTCTATTTCTTCTAGATATTTAGAAGAGCTATCAATCTTGTTTAACAAGAATATCAAATTTATTTTAAGAGTTTGCAACTTTTTAAGTATTTGTAAAGTAAATTGATCAATAGATTTCGTACTATCTATTATCAATAATACTAAGTCTATGCCATGTAAACTTGACCATGCACACCTTACCATTGCTTTCTCCAGCTGCTTATTTGGCTCGAATATACCTGGCGTATCTAATATTATCAGCTGGGTATCTTTTATAGTAACTATTCCGGTTATAATAGAGCGAGTAGTTTGCACTTTAGGGGTGACTATCGATATTTTTTGTCCTATAAGTTTGTTTAATAATGATGATTTACCAGCATTTGGTTTACCAATGATACATAGAGAAATTGTCTTTTGCATTTGAGTATATTTCCACGGACTAAACTTTACAACTTTAAATTGTTGAGATAGTTCATTAATTTACGGGCAGCGACTTTTTCTGCTTCCTTAACTGAATGACCAGTACCAGTTTGTTGATATTCATCCATTTGGACTAATACAGTGAAGGTGTATGCATGTGGTACTCCTTCTCTTTTAATAACTTGATATACAGGTTTTGCAGTTCCTTTTTTCTGCGCTAATTCTTGAAGAGTACTTTTAGGATCATAATCAGCTAAATCAATAATATCTATAAACTCATACCACAAATCATATATTATTTTTTTTGTGGTATCAATATTACTATCAAGATAAATGGCAGCAATTAATGCCTCCATAGTATTCTCGATATTATTAGGATTATGTCTTCCTCCTAATAATTCCTCACCGTAAGTCATAATAATATAGTCTGACAGATTGATTTTGGCAGCTACTTTACAAAGTAATTCTTTACAGACTAGATAAGCTCTAATTTTTGCTAATTTTCCCTCATCATAAGTAGAGAAATTTTTAAACAGAATTTCAGTAATGACAAAATTAATTATTGCATCACCAAATAATTCTAAACGTTCATAGTTTTTTGGAACTCCATGCTTAAGAACATCTTGCTTAATGACATTCTGCTTAAGGGAAGGATGGCTTAACGATTCAAGTAAGAAATCTTTATTTTTAAAACTATATCCTATATCTTGCTCAAGTTTTTCTGGAGCAGAGAGTGATGATTCTTTACTTGTGTTCATCTTGTATTTTATCTGTATAAAGAGAGGTAAATAGTCTGTTAAATCTAATAGACGCCAGCCAAGTACCAACACGGAATATTTGATTAATTATTCCGATATCGCTTTGCCATAATTGTTCTTTTGTAGAAAAATAAATAAATTGTCCTTTGGCAATAAAGTTTTTAAAGGGTACAAATCCTAAATCTATCCTACTATCATTTGATTCATCTCTGTTATCGCCAAGAAAGAAATATTTTCCTTCTGGTACATAAAATATTTCTGTATTACCATATTTATTTACTAACAAGTGATCATTTTGTTTTAATTTATAAGAAAAATATTTTACGCCATTAGGTAATATTTCCTTATATCTTATATAATTTTTTCCTTGTTCACTTGTATATATCCCAATTTCAATACGTTCTATAGCTTTGTCATTTATATATACTACGTCATTGATTAATTGTATTTTATCTCCAGGTAGCCCAATTAATCTTTTTACATATCGAATATCCATATTATTTGGTGGACGAAAAACTATTATATCCCCTCTTTGTGGTTGTGATGCAAATATTCTATTATTTAAAATATTAGGGCTGAAAGGAAAAGAATAATTACTATATCCGTAAGAATATTTTGTTGAAAAAATATAGTCATTCTCTAGTATTGTTGCTTTCATCGAACCTGTTGGTACAGTAAAATTCTCCATTACAAAAAATCTTATCATCAGTGCCAAAAATATTACAAAGATAAAAGATGAAAATTCCTGAATTGGTGTTTTTTTGTTAGTAACCTTACCTGTCGTTTGCATGTATAATAATTATTTGATGATGATTGAAATTCAGCTGATAATAGCCCATCACTAAGTTTAAATCCAGCAATTTTTTGCATCGTTCTATTAAAAGAGTAAACCTAAATCTTAAATTTTTAGCTTCTGTAAAAAGTGTTAGTACAAAATCTTCTTTTATGTTCTTTATCATATAATCCATAAATCCAACCTTAGACACTTATATCTTTAAATTATGATATAAGTGTCTAATGTCATTTAATCTAAATGTTTACAATACCCTTATCTTGAATTCGTTAATATATTAATTGCTTACGTCAAACATAAGTATAATCTAATTAAATAAACCATTGGAAACAGAAAGGGTATAAATTAAGTTAGCTCTAATGCGGCTTCTTCTAGTACATTAATTTGATCTCGTATTTTTGCTGCCTGTTCAAATTCTAAATTACTAGCTTTTGAGTACATTTCTTTTTTTAATTTATTGATATGAGATTTTAATTTTACCGGATTGTCCAATAATATATGAGCTTGTTTTTTATTGTCTAATTTATCATCCAATTTTTCCAATTTGGTTAGTGCATGGATATGATTATTAATTGTCTGGGGTATGATAGAATGTTGTCTATTATATTCCTCTTGAATTTTTCTTCTCCTATATGTCTCGCTTACTGCCTTATCAATAGAGTTGGTGATACGATCTGCATAAAGTATCACCCTTCCCTGACTATTCCTTGCAGCCCTGCCAATAGTTTGAATTAACGAAACTTCAGAACGCAAGAAACCTTCTTTATCAGCATCGAGTATGGCAACAAGCCCACATTCTGGAATATCTAAACCTTCTCGTAATAAATTAATACCAACAATAATATCTATAATACCTTGGCGTAAATCTCTGATGATTTCAATACGCTCAAGAGTATGCACATTAGAATGCAAATATGATACTTTATAGCCTAGTTCTTGCAGATAATTTGTTAAATCTTCTGACATTTTTTTAGTTAATGTTGTCACTAAAACACGGAATCCTGCATTTATCGTAGATTGAATTTCGTTTAGCAAATCTTCAACTTGGTTGGTTGCTGGTTTTATAATACATTCTGGGTCAAGTAGCCCTGTTGGTCTAATAATTTGCTCAACCGTAACTCCTGCTGTTTCTTCCAATTCGAAAGACCCCGGTGTAGCCGAAACAAAAACCGTTTGAGGTCTAAAATCTTGCCATTCCTCAAATTTTAATGGTCTATTATCTAAGGCTGATGGAAGACGAAATCCGTGTTCCACTAATACTTCTTTTCTAGCTCTATCACCATTATACATTGCTCTAATTTGTGGAACAGATACGTGACTTTCATCAACAAATAATAAAGCATCCTTAGGTAAATATTCAAACAAAGTTGGTGGGGGCTGTCCGTTTGCTTTACCAGTCAGAAACCTAGAGTAGTTTTCAATACCTTTACAGCTACCAGTTTCCATCATCATTTCCATATCATATTGGGTACGTTGATTTAATCTTTGAGCCTCTACTAATTTACCATGTGTATTAAGAAATTCTAAACGTCGTTGTAATTCCTCTTCAATTTGTGATATAGCATTTTGTACTACTTCTTTAGGTGTTACAAAGTGAGATTTAGCATAAATCACAGCTTGATCCAATTTAGCTAATTTTTCACCTGTAAGCGGATCGAACTCGCTTATATATTCTAGTTTATTGTCAAAAAATGATAATCGCCAGGCTTTGTCGTTATAATGTACTGGGAATATATCAATATTATCACCTTTTACCCTAAACGTACCACGCTCAAACCCCACATCATTACGCTTATATTGTAAGCTTACCAAGTCATTAAGCAATTTTTCTCTAGCATAAACTTCCCCAGACTTAGCAGTTATTGTCATCTGATAATAAAGATTCGGTGAACCAAGACCATAAATACAAGAAACGGAGGATACAACAATTACATCCCGACGTTCTAAAAGAGACCTAGTGGCAGAATGTCTTAATAAATCTATCTGCTCATTTATCGAAGAATCTTTTTCTATATAAGTATCGGTTCTTGCAATATATGCTTCAGGTTGGAAATAATCATAATATGATACAAAATACTCAACGGCATTATTTGGAAAAATTGCCTTCATTTCCGAATAAATTTGAGCAGCTAGCGTTTTATTATGAGCCATAATAAGTGAAGGTCGACCAGTTCTCTCAATAATATTCGCCATAGTAAAGGTTTTACCGGAACCAGTAATGCCAAAAAGTATTTGTGAAGGTAATCCCGACTCAAGCCCTTTAATGATCTCATTGATTGCTCTTGGCTGATCGCCAGCTGGACTATATTTAGATACTATCGAAAAATTATTTATCATTAATTTGTAACTTGCTAGTTTGTTATTATATGTAGATAATAGTTTTATAACCAATTAAATAGTATAACTCTTATGAAAAGCATTCTTATACATACGGTCATCATTTATACATTAACATATTGTCCCTATTGCACTAAGGCCAAAAAGCTACTTGATCAAAAAAATATATCTTATCAAGAAATAATCGTAGACAATTATAATGACGAGCAAAGATCAGAACTACAGACCAAAGCTAATGGACAACGTACATTACCACAAATATTTATTAATGGTAAGCATATTGGTGGATGTGACGCTCTTTATGAACTTGACGAAGAAGGTAAGCTAGATGAATTAGTAAAATAATACTAAATCTTTATTGCTTCGTTGACCTACGCTATGATCTTCCTCACAATGATAGTTAGAGATCGTCTTTTTTCCTTAAATTGGCACATATGTTGAATTATACCAATTCCCGAAATTAATTTATTTTGAGGAATTTGAAGGAGACACGGAGCGCAAAACCGCAGCGTACAAAGACGTACGTGAGGATTTGAGTACCGGATCGACGTACAAATTACCAGAAGAAATTAATTTCGGGAATTGGTATTACACTTTTGTTACAAAATAAAAAATATAGGATATGGAAAATTACTCTCGACCTCTTTGTTTTAACTTTCTGGATTCTAAATCAGATTGAGTAACTTTTTTAACTGCTTCAAGTCTTTTTGTTTGTATCCCTTCTTTACCACCGCTAGGTTTTAATAATATTTCATTAATTTTTATGCTTTCAGTTAACGCACTCTCTATCTGATGAATCTTATCTAATTTTTCAGGAGTGATTTTCTTCATAAAATAATTTGATAAATCAGATAATCCTATTCTTTGACAAAAATTTGCCACTTTATAACAGACCTTATCGCTACCAGTTAAATTAGGTGTCGTTGTTTTTATTAATTTGGTTGTCTCTTGAATATTTTTTTGATAATCCTGATCTTTCTTTATGTCAGCAATATCCTTATCAGTAAGATAATTTTCTACTTTAAGATGGGTAAGTAACTTATCATAAAACTGTTCTACTCGTTCTGCTGTTACTTCTTTATTTAGTGTTTTACCAATAAAATTATCAATCACAGGAACTAATTTATCACCAACAGCTTGATCTTGATTGTGCATTTTTTCCACGAATTCTGTATCTAAGGAGGATTGTGCTATCACTGATTTTTCCACCATAGATTGATAAGTTTTGCCTGAAGCATTTGTTAATTCAAAAGCAACCGCTGAACTAAGAAACTCTTTTTCAGAACCTGATAGTTGTCTATTTCGCTTATCTTTTTCAGATATAATATACTCTACTGGATCTAGACTTGTTGTAGTTTTGTGAATTTTAGCAACCGAAACTTCTGTTTCTTGCCATTTACCATCTGCTGTGTTTTTCTGCCATTGCTGCTCCTGAACGATTTTCGTAATTGGGGCAGCTGGAACTTTTATTTGATAATCATTGTCATGAGCCCATTGCAAAGCATTTTTCCCCTCAATCTTAATATCATAATTAGCAGCATAGGCTACTGGATCTTGAGTTCCTGAGAGAGCAAGAGCCTCTACCCACCGACCTTGTTTAAATGCAGGAGAGACGTTACTAAATTTGCTCACTATCTCTGCTGATTTTGCCACCTCTTTCATGTTAGTTAGGTTTTCTTTTATATTTTCCTTATAAAATTGCTTTAAATCAGCAAAATTATTAATAGGCGTAGCTTTAGCATTACCACCCTGAAATCTAGCCAATGCAGTAATACCTTCGGGGTTAAAGTCAGTTTTTTGTAATTCAGCAATTCGTTGATCCACCACATCTTCTATTTGCCTCTCATCAAGTTGCGTGATCATTTGCTTCAATGATTCACTATATTTTTCTATACTAAATGATAAGTTATCTTGCCTAATAGCTTTAGCATAACCAAAGTTTGCAAAATGTCTATCTGTTGCCTGAATCATAGCAGGAAAATCTTGATGGAACTCTATAAAAGATCGACCGTGATCAATTTTAGTTACAGTTTTACCATCTTGTACCATCAAATTACCAGCATGATAATCTAGCTCCCCTAACATATGACAAGCAGCAATTACTTTTTCAAACCCTTCTAGTTTTTGTAACTTTCTACTATCTGCTTCCGTTATATTAGGTAAAGAGCTAGAAAATTCAGTAAGTTGCACGACATTGTCAAAGAATTTGGAGCGAACAAAAAGTGAGTTTGGATTGTTCTCGTCAGGTTTTACTAACTCTTCTTTAGGAGCTCGATTATATAATAGTAATTGATATAAACTTGAACCAATCAATTCTTGTACCCCGTCTCTTCTATCATTCAAGGCTTGCATTCGTTTCTTTTTATCGTCTATAGCCAAACAATCAGTATGACTTTTATAAAATTGCTTTAAAATGAAACTCTTACCGGTAACTTCTTCTTGAGCAATGTAACCAGCCGATACACCTGCTTGCTTAGCCCCTTTTTGTAAAAAATCCTTCTGTTCCGCCATCCCTTTATCACGCAACAAATCTTTGACAAGTTGGAACTTTGGATTGTCATTGAAAACTTTTCTTTTACCAGCTAACTCGGCTTTTAACTCGGCTTGCCGCATTCTATTTTCTTCTTTGGCTAGTTCTTCTGCAAGATGGGTATCTATAACATTTCTTAATCCTTGATATTCATCGCTAGGAAATGAGTCATTTATTACCACTGATAGTTTTTGTAAATCCTTAATATCTAGGTCTAATTGCTTTAATTGATATTTATAGATAGCGTTATATGAATTTAGCTTATCTAGTGGTGGATTCTGAGGAAGATTCACTGTAAATATTGCAATAATTCCGCATACATCAAGTATTTTATTATTCTTATCTTGATCATTAGTTTGCAAGACTTCAAATAATCGCTTTTCTAAGGAATCCTCGGTAACTTGCTCTTTAGACATAAATTTAATCTCTAATAATTAGGTTCTAGAAACCTGTCGGAGGTGACTAATTATCTTATTTATCATCATTATCACTGTCAATAAAATTCTCTCCTTTATCAGATCATGGGTAGTTTAAAAGTCACAACTAGACAATCCCAAAAGTGATTAGAACGGATTGCCATTATACTCACGTGGTCTTGCAATGACGTTTGGAATATCAATAACTTATTAGGATTAGCTATCTTAACTAGAAAATATAAGATATTAATATGTTTGGTCAGATTTTAGGTAACATAGGAAGTAGTATAGGCGGTGTTTTTGGTGGCGGTATATTATCCACTATTGGACGATTTGCAGGGAAGGCATTAGGTGATTATTTAGAACATTTAAATTATGAACCCGAGGAATATTATCATTTTAAAAATATCAGGGAAAGTTTTGTCCTATCGAAAGCCGTTTATGGGCATCCAATAGCCTTAGTTTTTGGTACAGCAAGAGTAAATGGTAAAATAATTTGGGCAAGTCAAATTAAGGAAGTACAAATTACCACCGTTTCACAACGTGGTGTATCAGATACTCAAGAAGCTGCAACCATACATAATGTAACAGAATGTGAATATTATTTATCCTTTGCAGTTATCATATGTGAGGGTGAAATTGCTGAAATTGCTAGAGTATGGGCTAATGATCAGTTGCTCAATCTTGAACAATATAAATACAGGCTTTATTTAGGGTCAGAGGAACAAATGGTCGATCCTTTAATTGCTGCGGCTGAGCCTCAAGGTCAAGCACCAGCCTTTCGTGGATTAAGCTATGCAGTATTTGAAGAACTACCATTAGCTGATTTTAATAATTCTATACCAAATTTCTCCTTTGAAGTAACCAGAAAGGCTAATATTCCTAGTTACGTAGAAAGCAAAAGCGTGGAGGATTTGGTTGAGGCGATTAATATCATCCCAGGATCAGGAGAATTTATCTATGACACTATAGTGCATCACAAAATTATTACAAATTCCTTGGGTGCTATAATTAGTAAAAAACCAATAAATTCCCATAATTATCACAATATTGCTGATAGTATTTATAGTTTGGATCAAATGAAAATTATATGTCCTAACGTCAAATGGGCAGCACCAGTTGTATGCTGGTTTGGCGATAGTTTGGATATTAAAAATTGTACTATTAAACCTGCTGTAGAATTTAATGACTCAAATACCCAATACTCAGAACAATGGCAAGTTGGTAAATATTTACGTAATACGGCAAGGTTAGTATCACGAGATGCAGATAATTTCCCTAAATATGGCGGTACTGTCAATGATGTGAGTATCATACGCTACTTACAGGAATTAAAACGTAGAAACTTTAAAATTATGTTTTATCCAATGTTTTTTTTGGATGTATGGCAAAAACCATGGCGTGGCCATTTAACAGGTTCGGCAAATTCGGTAATAGACTTTTTTAATAAAGATGAAGGTTATAATGATTTTATTCTGCACTATGCTGAGCTAGTTAAGGATCATATTGATAGTTTTGTAATCGGTTCTGAGTTAATAGGTTTAACTAGTATCAGAGATCAACATAATAATTTCCCAGCGGTTATTGAATTGATAAAATTGGCAAAATTAGTTAAAAAGATCGTTGGTAATAATGTATTTGTCACTTATGCGGCTGATTGGTCAGAATATCACCATACAAAAGATGGGTGGTACAATTTAGATAAGCTATTTGCCTCAAAATATATAGATTTTGTCGGTATTGATGCTTATTTTCCCGTAACAAGAACCGTAAGTTCCGGAATTTCGTCGAAGGAAATTATTAAAGGTTGGCAATCAGGCGAAGGGTATGATTACTTTGTAGATGAGAAGGATAATCAACATCAGTTATCCGCAGATTATGCTTGGAAAAATTTAAGATATTGGTGGGAGAATTATCATCGTAATCCTGATGGCGTAACGACAGAATGGCAGCCAAAAATGAAGAAAATTTGGTTTACGGAATTTGGTTTTCCTTCCATTGATAAAGCGACTAATCAGCCTAATATATTCTTTGATCCTTTATGTAGTGATGGTGGAGTACCAAAATATTCTACTGGTGAAGTTGATTTTTCTATTCAGCGTAAAGCTATTCGAAGTTTTATTGAATATTGGCAAACACAAGAATATATCGAACAAATGTTTTTATGGACTTGGGATGCCAGACCTTATCCAGCTTGGCCACATAGTAATATTTGGCGAGATGGTAACTTATGGGCAAAAGGACACTGGGTTAATCATAAGTTTGGGGCTTGTAATTTAGCGGCAATAATTCTCGAATTGTCTTATAAATGCGGTATTCCATTAAACAATATTGATATATCGACTATTGATGAAGCTGTAGAAGGTTTGGTATTAAATAAAGCTTTATCTTGTATTGATATTATTAACCTTCTGCGGATTATATATTTCTTTGATATCATAGCTGATCAGCAACAAATTAAGTTCATCAAGCGTGGATACTCTCCTATCTGTAATATTAGCTCAAAAATATTGGTTAAATTATCAAGCAATAGTTATTTAGAACAGATGGAGATTTCTAAAACTAGTATTATTGGTAAAATAGAACTAAACTTTATTGATCGGTATGATGATTATAATAATGGCTTCTGTCAAATAAATAGTGAAAATTTATCACACAGAGCTATTCCAGTATTAAAGCTACCTATTATATTATCTTATCTGGAAGCTGAAAGATTAGGGCAGTTAATCCTAAAAAACGCTGCTACTGAAACTAAAATTTTAAGATTTATCATGCCAGCAAGTTTTATCAAATACCGACCCGGGGATTTTATCGTATTATATTATCGAAATTATCAATATCAAATTAGGATTATCTCCATGAGATTATCTCGTTTGACAGTTGAAATACATGGAATTATTGATGAAGTTGAAAGTTATGGCAATTTCTATAATTAACTCATCTTACGCATAGCGTTTAAAAGTCACAGGGCAAACAGCACAGCTGTTGAAAATTATAAGAGGAGCTGGTTTAGAAGTTATTAGGACAACTTAAAAATTGCGAGAAAATAACCAATGTCATTGCGAGGAGGCATAAGCCGACGAAGCAATCCATTCTTAGCTGTTTTTATGGATTGCTTCGTCGGCCCACGGCCTTCCTCGCAATGACGCCGGGCTTGTTTTTCCTATGACTTTTAAATGTCATGCGTAAGGTGAGTTACTTTAGTTATTTCCGGCAGTCTCCTAGTATATGACCAAAGCCTTTCCTTGTTTATTGTCTTTACTATATACCTGCAATGTCAGGAGAGTTACCTGCTAAATTAACACCAAGATTATCTAAAACATATTGATCTGCCTCAGACCAACTATCTGATAACTCGTGTTCTGGAACATAACGTGCATTAAATTTCTCAAACCAATTTACAGTTTTATTGCCACATTTTCCGTCAACTGAAATATTATAACCATGGGTTTTTAACTGCGATTGAACATTAGAAACTTTTTCTCCTTGATCACCTCTGTGTATTAGTATATTTTCTTGCTGGCCTTTCGTAGTCTCTATAAATTTACCAAAACCAGCTTCTGCAAGGTCTTTCCAAGGAAATAATTTTCCAGGTGCTACATGCCTTTCAGCTACTTCACCAAGACCTACAAGATCATCCATAATATTTAAATCCTGATATCTCTCTTTAATATCTGCAAGACATTCTTTTAATTTACCTATTTGAGAAGGTGTAAAGTTATCTTTTGAATCATTGATAAGCATAATAGATATGCCAAAGTCATTAACTTTCTCTTGTCCTTTCCAACTACTGTTACCGGCAAAAAATGTTTTTGACTCTAAATCGTTATGATATTGATATTGTTTACCGTCTTTATCTATTATGTAATGTACACTTGCTCCTCTTTCTTGTAAAGCAGCTAGTGCTTGGTTTAATGTTTCACTAACGGAATAGGTTAACACAACACAACTTGGTTTTACCCCTTCTGCTCTAGGGGCAGAAAACTTACTATCATTAGTATTGCTAATACCATTATTTTGCTTACTCATTTAATCCTCCTCTTAATAATTTTAGTTTGCTTAAAATGTGTTAAGTATGTACTATAACTAACCCTTGTTCAATAACATTTAGGAACTTGTAACAATATCAAGAATCTATTCGGGTTAGCTATATTATAAAGATAGGTATTGATTATACTCCAGTTTAATCGCTTTTACTATACTACACGATCTTCTTCTTGTGTTAAGAATTCTTCAAGTTCTTCTCTTGTATAATTTTTCTCCTCTAATATTACCTCATTGTCAAAGATATGTTGTACTGTTTTTTCTTCTAATAACGGACCTTTTAAGTGCTCAATAGCTCCAAGGTTTTCTTGGTAAAATTTTAATATTGATGTTTCTTGACCTGGAAATTTTCTTGCTTGAGTCATAATAGCGTTTTTAATATCACTCTGCTCGATATGTAAATTCTTAATTTGCATGTATTCGGATAACATCAACCCTATTCTAACACGACGCAAGGCTATCTTATTATAGTACTCATTAATTTCTGATTCTGACTTATCTTTAAATATCGAATCTGAGTCACTACTTTTCTCCGTTTGAGATTTCAAAATACTTATTTCCTGGGTTGTTAAAGATTTAGGAACATTAAACGTTAACAACTTTTCTAATTGATCAAATAAGCTCATTTTCATTACAGTGCGTATAGGATCACTATATTCATTTGCCATACTTTTGGAAATATTATTACGTAACTCTTCAACTGTCTTGCAATTAAATTTCTTAGCAAACTCATCATCAACAACTACTTCATCAGCAGAATGTACCGCCTTCACCTGAACAATAAATTTAGCTGGTTGACCTGCAACTTGTTCCATATGATATTCTTTCGGAAATGTAACATTAACCTCTACCTCATCTCCAGTTTTACTACCAATAAGTTGATCCTCAAACCCATCAATAAAAGCCCCGCTACCAATTACTAACTTGTAATCCGTAACCTTACCACCTTCAAAAGGCTCATTGTTAACATAACCAATTGCATCAATAGTAACTTCCTGTCCTTTTTCTACTTGCCATTTATTTTCTTTAGTATAATTTTTTGACATAGATGCAAGCTTATCTATTTGCTTATTAATCTCCTCTTCTTGAATTACTAATTTTGGATGAGTGATTTTAATTTTTTTGAAATCTGGTAATTCAATATTAGGCAGTAGCTCAAATTTTAGGATAAATTCTAGATCCTTATTCTCTTGATCGCATATATTTTCTAACTGTGGATTTCCTACTGTTTTTAGTTTATGATCTTTAATAATATGCTGTGCTGCATGATTAATTTCATGATTTACCACATCAGACCGAACAGATTGTCCATATTTTTGATTAACAATGCTGATTGGCACTTTACCAGTACGGAATCCATTAAGTTTAACTTTTTTCGATAAACTATCTAACTCTTTCTGCACCTTATTGGCAATTTTAGAAGAAGGAAGGACTACTTTCACCTCAAAATCTAGACCTTCATTTTTAAGTTCTGTGACTTGCATACTAAAAAACTCACTAGCAATATTAAAACATTATGCGAAAATTTGAAGAACTGCTAAACAATTTCTCCAATTTTTGCGTTATTTATTTGTGGTGCGGATGGAGGGACTTGAACCCCCACGCCTTGCGGCGCTAGAACCTAAATCTAGTACGTCTGCCAATTCCGTCACACCCGCATAGTGATTTGACTATTTATAGCTAACCCAACTAACATTACACCCAATTCACAAGGTCACTGCGAGGAGCTACTTCTAAGTAGCAACAAAGCAATCCAGGAAACTGATTAGAAATGGATTGCTTGTTGACCTACGGTCTTCCTCGCAATGACGTCAGCTTATTATGGACAAATACTAATCGGATTAGCTATATCAACTAGTCTCAGCTAAAAATTTTGTCAGACAATCATAATACACATGATACAAGCTTTGTAAATCGCTAATTTTTGTATATTCATTAATTTTATGTGCTGTGTCAAACAATAAACCAAATTCTACAACAGGACAATAATTTTTAATAAACCTCGCATCAGAAGTACCACCACTAGTAGATAATTTTGTAGATATTTGAGTTGTATCAGATACTACTTGCACAAAATCAGCAATTAACCCTGTTGGTTTCTGAATAAAACAATCGGCTGAAGCTACACTACTTAATTCATATTTAAATTGATATTTAGTACAATATTTGTTAACTATCTGATCTATCAAATCTGTTATGCTAGATGACGAATGCAGATCATTAAAACGAACATTAAATTTTGTTGTAACTCTCCCAGGGATTACATTAGTGATATCATTACCTACATCAATAGACGTAATTTCTAAATTTGACTGTTGGAAAAATTCACTCCCTTCATCCAGTCGATAATTAACCAACTCATTAAGCACTTGAATCAAACAGGGGATTGGATTATTGGCTTGTAATGGATATGCTACATGTCCAGCCGTACCATATAGAGCTAAATTAAAGTTAATACTCCCACGTCGACCAATTTTTACGGTATCCCCTACTTGATGCTCATTTGTTGGCTCACCTATAATGGCAAGATCAATCAAATTATTACCACCTCGATGCAAATGCTTTAGCATTTCTACAGTACCATATTTACCGCTTCCTTCCTCATCACTAGTAATTAGAAAACTAATTGAACCATTAGGGGCTTGAATATACTTAATGAACTGTAAGCTAGCAGCCAGAAAGCATGCTATCGCCCCCTTCATATCCACAGCTCCCCTACCATAAATCTTGTCACCTACGGTATTTGCTATAAAAGGATCGTTAGACCATAATGCCCTATCACCTGCTGGCACGACATCAACATGCCCAGCAAAACAAATATTGGGACGGGCAGTACCATAAACAGCATAAAGATTGGTTACTTTATAATCATCTTCGCCAAATATTTTGGTTTCAGTCTTAAAACCATTTTCTTCTAATAAATTACTAATATATTCAATACAACCACTGCTTTTTGGAGTCACTGATTGAAAACTAATTAATTTTTCAAGAATATTTATATACATATTTCAACTCTTCTTGCTCTTCTATTCTCGAACAACCAAAACAGATACCCCAGAATGTCGTACAATCTTCGACGCATTAGGACCTAACATATAATCTCTAAGCTGTGGTCGTACCGCTGAAATAATAATTAAATCAGCTTTCACCTCATTGGCATATTGTATTATTTCATCATAAACTGCCCCTCGACCAATATGTAATTCAACTTCTATTTCTTCCGGTACATATTGTCTAATTAGTTCTGTTACTTGCACCCGATATTTTTCTTTTTGCTCTTTTGCCCAACTTTTAGGTAAATAATCCTCGACCATTTTTATACCAAAATCCGAGATGATATAAAGAAAATGTAATTTGGCACTAAAGATAGTGGCAAAACTTAAAGCCTTCGGTAATATCACCTTAACTGATTGTTTATCCGACAAATCTAATGGTATTATTATATTTTTAAACACAACTAACAACTACTCCAATGCATTATATTTATTACTTACCTTACGCATAGCTCCCATGGCAATTTAAAAATTGTAGAAAAGCACAATACGTCATTGCGAGAAGGCACTTTAGTGGCGACGAAGCAATCCAAGAAACGGTTGAATTTGGATTGCTTCGTAGGCTACGCCTTCTCGCAATGACGAGTTATAAACTCAGGCGTCATTGCGAGACCACGTGAGTGGTCGTGGCAATCCACTTTATTTAGATTTGCTTCATTGTGCTTATACACTCCTCGCAATGACGATAGGCTGTTTCCCATATGACTTTTAAACGCCATGCGTAAGATGATTTATTATCTATTTCTCACTGCTGAATGTTTTGGTAAAATAAAATTATTAGTATCAGCAAAATGATTAATATCAATATTATATAACATATAATTAGAATGTTTAAAATGTTTTACATTTTTGTGAAACATTCCAATAAATTTATCCAATAATTTAGCATCCATGCTACTATTAGTAACTAGAATTGCCGTTACTGCCACTGTATTCTGATCTGCAATGACTCCAGGATATAATCTTTTATCCAGCAATCCTTTGTGAAAAGCTTTATTAGTGGCTACTAATTGTTCAATTTTATCATTTTCCATAGGTACAAAATCAATCCCACAACTATTAGCAGTAAAGCCCACTAGAGCATTAGGATGACCTACTGTCATGATCATCACATCAATTTTACCATTACAAAATTGTTTTATTGATTCTTCATAGCTAACCTAATCAGCATCTATTGGCTCTTTGGTAAAATTATATAACTTCCTGATAGCATTGTAAGTAATAGTATTACTAGATAATGACAAACCATTTGATATTCTCTTACCATCAATATCTGAAAATCCCTTTATTTTATCCTTGTCCTGGTCTTTTACCAAAACAGTAAAAAACTCGTCATATAAATTAAGCACCTGACGCATTTCATGCATTTTTTCTGTATTGGCATAATGCCCAACAGCTTCAAACGCTTCCAATGCTATATTGGATTGCACTAAAGCTAAATCTATCTTACCTTCTCTTAGCAAAGTTAAATTTTCAACACCTCCATTGGTAGGAACTACTTCACAATTTATACTTTTATCAGCTAGGGTCATGGTTCTACACAAATCCAGTCCGATAGAGTAATAGCCTTTCAAAATGGAACCAGAACCAATTCTTACTGTTTTTTGTGAAGCGAAAACACAATTATTAGTAAAAAACAGACAAAAAACTATCAATAAAACTCTAAAATTGTTCATAAATATAATATACACTATAACTAATTGACCACTAATACTTATTCAAAGAAATAATTAATAAATAACCTTCTCTATACCAAAGTACCCTTACTACTGTCGATAATCAAGATAATTGTTACAGTTTGTCTGTAAAAAATTCCTATTCTATAGCAACCCGACTAACATTATACCAAATTCATAGAAATTATTGCAAAACAAAGCAATTAATTATTAGCTATTTACTTTTTAATAAAGATAGTTTAATATTTAGAGACTCTAATTTTATATATAAAGTCTTGTTTATGGTAAATTTACGAACCAAGCTTAGCTTATTAATGCTTCAAAAGAATATAAATGCTATAAAAATAGAGAAAAAAACTGGCTTAAGTAGAAATACTGTTTATAGTATTTTGTATGGTAGTTCAAAAAACCCTAGTGCTAGTAATTTGCAATTAATTGCTAAAGCCTTAAATATTAGTTTGGAGGAACTTGTTGTTAATAACGAAACAACCCCTGAGATACTAACTATTGATCAGATGAAGATCTTTAGTAAAGCCACTAGTTTAACAATTAATATATTAATTGAAAAAAACTTAAGCTTTTCATCCGCTAATCTTATATCTCTAATAAAAGAAGTGTACGAATATGCTCTAAAAAAGCAGTTTGTTGATCATACATTTATAGATTGGATAATTGATAAGTATCACAAACCTTAATTACCTAGAAAAGGTTTTAGCTATAGTAAATTAACGTATACTACTCTTTTACAGAGCTTATAAATGCTAGACACTTATCTCTAATAGCGCCTTGTATTTTCCTACAATTTTTAAATTGCCGTGTGGATTATGCGTAGGGTGAGATACTAGGAGACTGTCGGAGATGACTAATTAATTATATTTTGAACTATTTTTCGGCGAGAATAAATAGGATTTTTGAAGGGATAGTGTACCTATTTCAAGAAAATTCTGTTTATTAGCAACCAAAAAGAGCCAAATATAGAATTACTTTAGTTATTGCAGGCAGTCTCCTAGGTTATAGAAATAAATAGCCGTCATTACGAGCCACGAAGAGCCTAGTGACGTTTTGAGGACTAACATATGCAACAAAGTTTTGACAAAATACTAAAAGGTTATCAAGTCTTTAGAAAGAAATATGCTGATAGTAATAAATCGATCATGCATAGTCTATCCCGTGATGGTCAACAACCAAAGATTATGGTAGTTGCCTGTTGTGATTCACGAGTAGATCCAGCGTTAATATTACAGTGTGATCCAGGAGATTTATTTGTTGTTCGTAATGTAGCAAATATTGTTCCCCCTTATGAAAAAGATGTATATCATCATGGTACGAGTGCTGCCTTAGAATTTGGAGTTTGTTTTTTGAGAGTTGAACACTTAATTATATTAGGGCATAGTCAATGTGGTGGAATTCAGAAATTATTAAATAGTGAGGATTCACAGCAAAATGATTTTATAACCAACTGGGTTTCTCTAATAAAAACACCTAATTTTAGGCAACATAATGCTGATGATTATACAAAATTAGCACTTAAACAATCATATCAAAATTGTATGATGTTTCCATGGATTAATGAACAAGTGAGCAAAAAAGAACTAATTATTCACTTATGGTTTTTTGATATAAAAACAGGGCAAATTTTTACTTATTCTGATAAACAACAGGCATATATACCCTTTGCTTAAAGTTATTCCCACGTGATACAAGAATCTGCTAATCCAACCAACAACATTACATCAAATTCACAAGCGTCATTGCTCGCTGCTCTTCACATGACGTTAGAAGTGCATGCCACATGCCTCAAAAGGTAATAAAGTCGGGGTAATTACCTTATCCCGACTTCCGCAGTTTTTGATAAGGTCAAAGGTTGGAAGGGGCATGGATATAATGGTTACAGATTTTTAGGCACAACATTATTTACTTATCTGCTTATTCTTCTTTCAACTGTTCTATTTCTTCAATAGTTAACCCGGTAAATTCAATGATTTCATCCATTGGCTTTCTTTTATCCAACATTTTCTTTGCCACAACTATAGCATTTTCTTTAATACCTTCAGCTTTACCTTCAGCTTTGCCTCTAGCTTCACCTCTAGCTTCAGCATCTTCAATCTTCTGCTGCTCTACCGCTAAATTATCAAGACGAGCTTTGGTCATTTGCTCATAGGTGTTAAGTTCTGCTTCTGACCAGCTAGCTTGGTCTACCGCTTCAAAGGCTCTTCTAATAATTTCATCTTTACCTATTAAATGCTCTATTTCTGTTAATGTTAATTTACTATCTCCGGCATGCTTAAAAAAGTACATCCACTTTTCTTCTATAGTCTTCAACTCATCTACAGCTTTGTTGAACTTTGCTAACTCTAAAAATACAAAGTAAAAATCTTTTAAATCATGGGCATAGCTCTCCGTATCTAAAAGACGATGTTCTGATTTCCAATGTTTTTTATCTTCAAACATCACAAAATCCGCTATTGCTAAAAATATCACCCCCTTTAATTTAGCGTATACTGCCAGTTTCTTATGTTTTTCATCTTCCTCAATTCTTTGCTGAGAATATGCTTTGGCAGCATAAAACTGTGCTCTTTTCTCAAATCCTGGATGCTTGCTTACCTGCATCTCTACTATGAATTGATTACCATGTTGATCTTTACATAACACATCAACAATAGACTTTCTGTAAGCAGCAATATCAGGGTCTTGGATAGTTGGTAAAAATGTTACCTCAATTATTTGCTCATTTCCTTCACACCTAAGAACATCATTTAAAAAATGCACAAGTATATCTTTGTTCTTTTCCGTACCAAAGATTTTATGAAAACAAAAATCATTTTTAGGATCAAGAAACTTTGATAAAAACATATAATACAACCTCTTAATTATTACTAAATGTTGCCTTTATTTATCTAGTTCATTAGCCCATTTGAGCTAAATCCTCTAATACTATCTTACCATCTTCTCCACTAAAAAGCTTGCAATAAATTGATTTTAATTGCTCTTTTGTTAGTAAATTTGGTGGGGATGAGTTAATGATAGTTTCATTTGCTTCTTACCCTTATACCTTTTACATTTGCAGCATTGCGGTTTGTTGTGCCTAATAATCCATAATCCTTCCAACCTCGCTCTTTCTCAAAAATTGCGGAAGTCGGGAAAAGGTAATAAAGTTGGGGTAATTACCTTATTCCTGATTCATCAACAACCGTTAACGATCAAGGATGTTTCAGCAACTGAATAATTTCAGAGGTAAATTTCTGCTCTCGCTGCTCAGTGAATAATTCAAATAAATCAAGCATGCGTTCAATATTCACTGGCTCCGTTCTCTTTATTCCACGCCATAAAAAATATGGCAGATTTTGGTCTATTACTCGAGCAAGCTTCGCTCCACACAATTCATTAAGTACTTGTAAATATGCTTGACGCGGATTATATTCTGGTGAAGAAAATAAACTTTTTGCTGTTGCCATTGGAATCATAGACATATACGCTTGCAACATAGGATTAAAGGCAATTCCAGAGACCCAAGAAGAGAGCTTTGCAGGTCTTGCTGTTAGAGCAAAAATACGTAAATAATCCGTTAGATATGATGGATCATTGACCGGATAATTATCCCACAATATTACTTTACGCTTGAATATATTAGAAATAGCATTAAGTTCATTCTCCGTATATCCGCTACTGATAATATGCTCACCAGTCCAAAATATAGAAAATTTCTGATCTATTTTACTAAAGTCACTAAAATAGGTTGGAGGGGTTGGACCTAAAGCACGTTGTAAAATTTGGTCATTACTGTAGTAAGTCGGTACAGATATAAAGGATTTAGCGGTACTGATTGTTGCGATATATTCAGCAATTTTTACTTGTACAATTGCCATCGCTGGATAAACTGATGATTTATCGATGTCATCAAAGAAAACTCCTAAGATAGTCGGATTAATGCTATTAATTTGGTCAATTTTTACTTTTAATTTTGCTTTTCCTGCACCGTCCAAGCTATTAAGACCAAAGGGACTTAAGCCAATACCAAACTTAACTCCACGATTTTCAAAATTATCACGAAGTTGTTTCAACTGTTGGATTTGTTGGTCAGTAAAGGACGTAGCCCAATTGTCTCGTAATAATAGGTCTTTTTTGGGGGCATAGATAAAATATTTATGTCCATACTGAACACAAAAATCAGCATAATCGTTAAGTGCTTCATTGGACCAGATTGGTCCATAATAACCCATGATAATTCCGTATGAAAACCGGTCTGTTAAAAAATTATTCGTCATATAAACTCCTTTATATTAAATAAATATTAAGTAAGGCTATCAATTAACTTAGCCATGCCTTCTTCATCTAAGTCCTCAAAAAAATCATCGTTGATTTGGATAACCGGGGCATTAACACAAGCTCCTAAACATTCAACTTCTGTAAGACTAAATTTTTTATCACTGGTTAGCTCACCAAAATTAATAGCAAGTTTCTTCTTACAGATAGTAGCAATTTTATCGCTACCCCTTAGCCAACAAGGGGTAGTACCACAAATTTGTATATGATATCTCCCTACTGGTTGTAGATTAAACATGGTATAGAATGTTGCAACTTCATATGCTCTGATGAAAGGTATATTTAGAAAATTTGCTACATATTCTATCGATGCTTTAGGTAACCAACCATTCATTTGCCTCTGGGCAAGATCAAGCAGTGGTAGGATCGCACTTTTTTGTTTATTTTCAGGATATTTCTTAATAAGATTCTGAGCTTTTTTTAAATTTTCATCATTAAAACTAAAATTTAGTGGTTCATCATTCATCGGTCAATTTCTCCAAAAACAATATCAAGACTGGCAATAATGGTTACCACATCTGCCATCAAATGTCCTTTTGACATGAAATCTAGACCTTGGAGATGGGCAAACCCAGGGGCTTTAATCCGGCATCTATAAGGTCTGTTTGTTCCATCAGAGTATAAATACACACCAAACTCGCCTTTTGGTGCTTCAACAAATTTATATATTTCGCCTTTTGGCACATCATATCCTTCAGTGTAAAGTTTAAAATGATTAATCATGGCTTCCATTGATTCTTTCATTTTTTCTCTTGAGGGTGGTGCAATTCTAGGATCATCGGTTTTAATAGCACCATTTGGCATTTTTTCAAGACATTGTTGTATAATCTTAAGCGATTGGTACATTTCTTCAATACGAACCAAATATCGATCATAACAATCACCATTTTTGCCAATGGGTATATCAAAATCTAGTTCATCATATACATCATAAGGATTGGTTTTTCTGAGATCCCAGGCAATACCTGAGCCTCGCAGCATTGGACCAGAAAATCCCCAATCCATAGCTTCTTTTTGGCTTACTACTCCGATATCTACTAGACGTTGTTTCCAAATCCTATTATCATTTAATAAGGTTTCAACATCTTGTAATTTTTTAGAGAATTGTTGAATAAAAATATCGATATCTTCTAATATACCATCTGGTAAATCTTGGGCAACGCCGCCAGGTCTGAAATAATTTGCATGCACTCTAGAACCAGATACACGCTCATAAAATTCCATAATTTTTTCACGTTCCTCAAATAACCATAATAGAGGAGTAGTAGCTCCAACATCTAGGGCTTGGGTTGTTATATTCATTATGTGATTAAGGATACGGGTAAGTTCAGAGAATAGCACTCGAATAAATTTCGCTCGTCTTGGAACTTGGCAGCCAAGCAACCCTTCAACGGCTAAGGCAAAGGCATGCTCTTGGCACATTGGCGATACATAATCTAATCGATCGAAGTATGGTATAGCTTGCAGATATGTTTTATGCTCAATTAATTTTTCAGTACCACGATGCAGTAAACCAATATGTGGGTCTGCCTTATTTATCACCTCACCGTCCATTTCTAAGATCAATCTTAAAACCCCATGGGTAGCTGGATGTTGTGGACCAAAATTTAACACAACACTTTTATTATTATCACTCACCTTGTTTTAGACTCCGGCAATTGTTATTTCTCTATATAGCTAACCAGAATAGTATTACTTGGTCCATGTAGCGATGAAGCGCTACGAAGCAAAGTTCCCCAAACGTCATTGCGAGGAGTGTGTCAGCACGACGAAGCAATCCACTTCTGGTCTTTTGGATTACTTCGTCGCCCACTGAAGTAGCGTCTCGCAATGACGTTGATACTTTGCTTCGTTGCCACTAAAGTGTCTCCTCGCTAATAGACGCCAATTTACTATGATAAGTTAGCTCTATATCTTTGAGTATATACCAAAATTTTTGTCCACTAAGTGAAAAAGTAAAAAAATTATATAATTTAGTCTTACTTCTCTATTTCCTCTATCAGAGCTTGTTCACCATCATTAAGAGTTTTTGGAGTGTGGGCTTTAGGGCTTTCTTTATCTTTTTTTTCAATAGTCGGTAAGTCATAGTGGGGTGGCATTTCTAAAGTTTTATTACGTTCTACCTTGTATTCATCAGGACCAGGCGTCACTATACCTATTGTTTCTTTTACCTTTTTATTACAGGCAGACAATGCTATTAAAATAGCAAATAACCAAAAAATTATACGCACTCAATCTCCTTTTAAATTTATATTTTCCTTAAAATCAAGCTCACGAATCCTATCTGCTTCAGCTTGTATCATAGTGTGATTATATTTAATATCTTGTTGTTGTTCAATAATTTTCTTGGTTTTATAATAATCATGTAACAAGAATATTGCACCTAATGAAATGAAACTATCTGCTAGATTAAATACTGGAAAACCAAAATCTTTATAATGAAAATAAATAAAATCAAATACCGCCCCATTAACAAAACGATCGATCAAATTACCGATAGCACCACCAATGACAAAGCTATAACCGACAAAGCCTGTCATTGTCTTACATTTTAATAAGAGATACCATAAATATATTATAAGAGCAGAGGCAACAACTGTAAAAAACATGTTACTATACTGATAATAGTTTCTCAGCAGTCCAAAACTAATACCATGATTCCAGCTATAAACTATATCTAAAAAGCTTGTCACTTCTAGCGTAAGGCCGACCTTGCCCCTTAAATGATTTATAAACCACCATTTTACTAATTGATCTATAATCACCAGTTTAATAACTATACGACTATTCTGACGAATAATTAATAATATCTTTTTTAATGTTAATGGTATACGCATTTAGTTTTCTATTCCATTTTTTACCGCAAGGGTTTCTTATAGCGTCTTACTGAACCAGTTGCATGTTTTTTTATATAGAAATATTCATTATCTTCAAGAATTACAATGCTGTTCTGGTTGTAATTATCAATTGGGTTAATGCACGGGAGCTTAGGAATATATGGAACACTAGGAGTATATGGAACACTAGGAGTATGAACATCCGAATGGTTAGTTTCAGTCAAATAGGGTTGCCATCTCTTTAACTGAGATTTGTCACTAGATATTGAGAAAACAATTTCTCGTTTTCTCTTACTATCAAGCTTTTTTATAAGTGCGTCTATATCTTTTTTATCTTCCTTAAATAAAGGAAATTTAACAGGACTCATGGGAATTTCTATTGATATATCTACTTCATCTGCATTAACAATTGGAGCATCTTTTGCATATACTGATGCTAGACCAATCCATAAAACTACTATAATTGAGTTAGTTAATTTCTTAAACATAATGTTGATACCCAAAGCCTTTTGTTTGTAATATTTTGTAAATTATTCAAGTATATCTTTTGCTTTTAGAAAATAATTCTTCAAAGCCGAAAAGTATATTATATGACTTTTCCTTGGGCTTTAAAGAAGTTTTACTTCTAACCCGAATATTGCATGATAGAAATGAATCAATTGTGCTAGCCCTTCTCTCATGAGGGTTACAGGCTAAAATATATAAAATTTTAAATATACAATTTGTATTTTTGTGCAATTCTTCCAAACTCCTTATATTACAAGGGGTTCAGAGATAAATATTGATACCTTCATGCAATATCCGGGCTAAGCTTTCCAGGCAATTTAAAAGTCGCAATTAATGGTAGAAAAATTTGTTTTAGAAAATGCATAAACGTCATTACGAGGAGTCGCAAAGCGGCGACGTGGCAATCCAAAAGTTGCAGCGACAAAAAATAAAACTAGCCCGCTGTTTATTTGGATCGCCACGCCACTTCGTGGCTCGCGATGACAACCATTTGTTTCTGTAATTTAGCGCTTTCTATCATTAACTGCGACTTTTAAGTCGCCCTGTAAGCTTTCACAGGGCAGTCTCAGCAATTTCTGACTTATTATCAAGTTCACTACTTAAAGATCTTATCTTACTTTTAAATTGTTTAAATTGTGCCAATTGCTTGCCAGCAAGTTCTACGCCAGGAGTAGATTTAACATGCATAGGGTTTACGTTCTTACCACTTCTTTTAACTTCATAATGTAAGTGAGCTCCGGTAGTCCTACCAGTACTACCAACATACGCAATAACTTGCCCTTGTTTCACTATACTGCCTGGTTTAAGATTTTTAGCAAAATTAGAAGCATGGGCATAAGCAGTTGATAAATTTTGGCTATGTTTGATCTGTATAAATTTCCCGTAACCAGATTTCCATCCTATTTCGGTTATCACCCCATTGCCTGCTGCATAAATCGGCGTACCAGTTGGAGCAGCAAAATCAACCCCTTTATGCATTTTGGTATAACCTAAAGTGGGATGATGTCTATTACCATAATGTGAGGAAATTCTAACTAATTTGACAGGCGTTCTAAGCAAACTTCTTTTAACACTTTTACCATCTTCAGAAAAGAAATCATGATTATTTTGTGCATTATTTGGAGAATATCGAAAAATATTATATTCTTTGCCGGATAAATTAAGTGACACATATAAAACCTTACCATGATGGGAAAATTTACCATCCTTGGTAACAAATTTCTCGTTTATAACAGTTACAGTGTCACCATTTTTAATTTGACGTTGAAAATCAATTTGATAACTATACGAGTTGATCATTTCAATTATACTATTACTCGATAACCCTAACGCTTTTAAAGCTGACATAAAGTTTGAATTAATAACTACCGACGATTTGGTTAATAGCTTATTGAAAACTTTGGTTACGTCTCTTGCAATAAAATCTTCACCTTCTCTAATAATTTCTAAAGATTTGACTTTATCATACGCTATAGTTATTCTATTCAATGTTCGTGATTCAGAAGCAAGATCTTCATCATCTTGTTCAATAATTTTTATTTCATAATCAAAAACTAGTTGCTGTCCTATCTTCAGAGAAGATTCAATATTTTTGTCTCTTGCTATTTTTACAATTTGGGTTATTTCTTTACTTGGAATTTGTTGATGCAAAAGTATTGCCTTTAATGTATCACCTTTTTTGACCGTGACAATTTGGGATATTTCATCCGATAGTTCTTTTAAGGACTCAACTGTTTCTAGTTCGGCTATACTAATTGACATAGTGTCATTAATGAATTTATTGATCGATGAAGATACAAAAGTAGCAAAGCCCATAAAAATGAATATAGAAAAGTACGAAAAACCAGTTCTAAATTTAGATTTGATTTGTGGATTTGTTAATATAAGGTGGATAACAGCTTGCATTAGGCTTACTCGTGTAATTAGTTGCAGTATAGTTATCTAGACACTTATATCACATTTTTAAGATATAAGCGTCTAAAGTCAATCTAGTTAGTTGTTAAGTTAAAAATAGCAAGTGGCTGATGAGTTTTAAACAGTCAACAACTTGTCGCCTATTACTCTAAAAGAGAATAAGGAGAAATTAAAGAAGATTTATCTTTTGGACAATCAAAAATATCTGTTTCTTTATATCCTAGTGTAACATGCAAGTCTGTGTAGGTAACTTAAAATACTGTCTTAAATTAGCAGCATTTTGACTTTGACACACTAGAAAATATGTTTCGTTATCTCCTTCTCGAATATTCCCGATACCAAAACACCTAATACTTATAGGATATCCTATAAAATTCGAAAAATCTGTATTCAAGGTTTTATACTCATCAGGTCTAATTATAGTAATATGATATTTTCCCGCATCACGTTTTTGTTGATTTTGCGTGTATTTTTTGTAATCCTCTGGTGAGAGAATGGTTTTCAAATGCTTTAAGTATGGTTCTACAGCCTCCTTAGGTATAGACCCTTTAAGGTATTTATGTCCTGTATTACTGTCAACTTCATATTGTATAGAAGAATTAAGAGAGAAATCCGCGTAACAGTTTTCAGCAAAAAGCATTAGTATAAGAAAAAATAAAATTTGCATAAAGTCACCTTTAAAAGGTTTATTCGAATTATTATTTGCCGCTCTACCAATATGGAGCATAGAAAAATAAATTACAATAAAAAAATTGCTAATTTTTACTTATTTTCTCATGCATGGAGTTTGAAAATCATAGGGAAAAAAGCACAGCGCTATTAGCGAGAAGTCACCTTGGTGTGGTGACGAAGCAATGAATGTGGATTGCCCCTCCTACACCACGTGGTCTCGCTAGACACTTATATCTTTAAATTATGATATAAGTAATTGTAAGAGGGTGACTTGATAGACACTGGACTGAAATAGTCGTAAACAGAATAAGTACCCTCTTACAAAGTTTGCTTTGAACAAATTGCAGAAGGTGCTGGAAACAGCAGCCTTGCACAATAAGATGAAGGAGATTATATCATGAGTAAAATAATAGGTCTAGATGTAAGTAAAAAATGGTTAGATATATGTTTATATGAGTCTAACAATAAACCGATATATAATCGTTTTTCCAACGATAAGTTAGGGCATGAAGAACTGATAAAATTAACAAAAGAACAAGAAATTAAGCTAATAGTATGTGAACCTACTGGAGGTTATGAAGCGGATATTTGCCAAAAATTGTATAATAATAAACAACAGGTACATAAAGTCAATACATATAGCTTTAATTCATTTAGTAAATCGGTGAATTTGTGTAAAACTGATAAGAAGGACGCATTTAAATTAGCATATTATGGCGATAAGATGCAGCTTTCAGCTAATTATTTATATCAAGTTGAATCCGATACTTTGAAGAGATATCAGCAAAGGCGAGAAGATTTAGTATTAATGCTTAGCAATGAAAAGAAGAGGCTACATCATAGTATTGATGGTATTGATAAAAAGAGTATAGAAAAGCTCATTAAATTTTTACAGAATGAAATAGCTGAGCTTGATAAAAAATTAAGTGAAGTAATAGATGAGTCAGAAGAGTTGAAAGAGAAGGTAAAAATATTAGAGAGTGTGCCTGGTATTGGTAAATGCGTAGCTAAAAAACTAATTAGTTTTTTACCTGAATTAGGGAATAAAAATTATAGTAGTAATGAATTGTCAGCAATTGTAGGGATAGCTCCTTATGCCCGTGATAGTGGTAATAAGCAAGGACGAAGATTTATTAGAGGTGGCAGAAAAATACCACGATATGCTTTATATATGGCGGTATTGGCTGGTAAAAACGGTGTCAAAAATGGTTTTCAATATTTGAAAGCTTTATATGATAGGCTTGTTAACAATTTTAAACCTAAAAAGGTTGCTATAGTTGCATGCATGCGTAAACTACTTGAAGTATGCCATAAACTTATTCAACAAAAACGTTGTTTTGTTATTTAGATAAATATTTTTATTTTTTTGAAAATTTAGATAAAAGATAATTGCTGTTAACAAAGCTTATTTGATTGATGAATTAATGGATTTTTTAGCGAAAATTAATAAGATTTTTGCTGGAATAGTGTACCTATTTCAAAAAAATCTTATAATTTGCAGCAAAAAAAGACTTTATTCACCAACTAAATAAGCTTTGTTAACAGTGTCTAATAGTGCCTTGTACTTATCCTGCAATTTTTAAATTGCCATGTAAATTATGCGTAAGGTACTGAGTTATTTTGAACTACTAGCGATAAATTATATAATTATGGTAATTTAAAAATTATAACTTTTAGATGTGAAAATATAATTTTGATTTCTAAGCATGTCTTAGTCATGTTAATCTTATTTAGTAGGTAAAATTAATATGAATTAATACACTTTCTTGAAACCGTTCATTAGGAGCAAAAAATGAATAAATACTTAATATTATTACTGATATTTATAATGCCCTTTAATTCATTTGCTCAACAACAAATATCTATATCTAATTTTGTTCCACCGGTTACTTATTTTGTTAATCATGTCAGACAACTAAATTTACTCAAGAATAATTTAATTAAACATAGACAAGTAAGTATCATAGGAACCAGTGGAATGGGGAAAACCCAACTTGCTAGAATGTATTCTTATGAGAATCAAAATAATTATAAACTTATTTGGTTTATTGATTGTAATTTAGATATTAATCAAGAATTGTTAAAACTAGCAAAAACTATCAATAGTACTGCTAAATCTAATCTAGTATCAGAAGATATAAAATCAATACGAAAAGAAGTAATGAACTATTTATCGAGCCAAGATAAATGGTTAATAGTATTTGATAATCTAAAGATAGGGAGGAATGAAAAAGTTCAAGAATTTGTTGATTGGGAACATAACGGACATGTTATATTTTGCTCCCAAGATAGTGAAATATTACCAAACATAGTTAAAATGACTGCATTTGAAAAAGGTGACGTCATTACTCTTGTTAACAATATTTTAGAACATAACGACCCAAAATCAGCAGAATTCTTGAGCAAAGAATTTGCTGGTTATCCTATCCTGATAGTACAAGGTATACAATTATTAAATAATGTGCAAGGTTTAGATAGAGAAGGGTATAGGAAGAAAATTTACCAATCAACAGATAGAATTAAATCAAATATTACATTAGCTATCGATCAATTAAAGCCAAATGCTAAAGATTATTAAATAAAATAGCATTATTAAATAATCAAGGCTTTTCAAAAGAATTATTGAGTTTTATTACTGATGATCAAAGTACCATAAACGATGATATTTACCAACTTTCTAAATTTTCCTTAATATCTAACATTGATCCCAATGATACTAATCCTGTTTTTGAAATGCATGATGTTATTGCTGAGAAAATAGCCGAGATTAATTGTGGTAAGTATAATAAAGCTTATTTAGAGGATATTATTACTAAATTAGTTGGATGTGTGCCAAATAGTTTGATAAAAGCCCAGCTTTTTAGGAAAGCGAAAACTATGCATGAAAATTTTGAGATACTTAGTAGAAATGCTAAGAAATATGATGTTAATATATATAAACTTATGCAACTGAATATGCAACTAATGGTACGATCTATCAATTATTTCGATTATCCTAATGCAGAAAAGTTAGTTAATTGGTTCAATAGAAATGATCAAAATGGTACTGGCAAGTTTAAATTATGGTTGATGAATAATGATGAAAAATATGCATATGCACGTTATATACAGCTTATAGGTTGGTATCATAGAATTTGTTCTAATAATAGGATAGTAATAGATTATTATACAAGAGCGAAGGAAATATTAGATAATGTTAAAGGTTATGAATCTTTCAAATGGACTGTATTTTTTAGTTTAGCAACATATAATATTATATTAGGATGGGGACAAGCAGCAGAAGAAAACATTCAAGTTATGGAGCAAATGCTTAATGAAGGTTTAATGGACAAAAGTGACATATCTTATATATATAGTGCTAGGGCAAGCTTATTATTTATACAAGGTAAATATAGTGAATCATTAGAGCAAACTAATAAAAATATAGAAATATCCATAAAAAATGGAAGAAGTCCCAATGATATATTTCTTATAAATCCTTACCTTCGTAAGGCAGAAATATTGAATTATCTTAACGAATACCAAGAATCATATGTTCAACTTGAACAATTATATAATTTGTATAAATCTTCTAAAAAAGAGGATCACGAAATATTTGGTCGTATTTATAGTCAAATGGCAAAAAGTGCGTTAGGGTTGGGTAAGCTAGACCAAGCCTCAGAACATGTTAATCAGGCTATCTCCATATTTCTAGCCAATGAGCATAGGAATCACAAAGGAGCAGATTATTCGGAAAACCCCAACTTAGCTGCTAGTTATGTAGTGCAAGGTGATATTCTATTTGCCCAAGATAATATAAAAGAAGCTATAAAATCCTATAATAAGGCTTATAACATATACTATTATTTATATAGAGATAATCGTAAAAATGTATCACAAGTTAGTGATTTGTATAGTCAAGGAGCTAAAGCAGCATGTAAAGCAAAAAACTTATTTAGTTATAAATTTTTTGGTAAACCGCAGGTTAAGGAGTTTGGGATAAAGCACCCTAATACTGTATCTATGTTTGAGTATTGTAAACAATATAATATGGACTTATGGGCGAAAGGAAACTAGATTAGGTCAGCAATTCACGGTAAATGGAAGTAAGACTCAGGGGTGTATATAGAAACAATCAGGCTTAAAGCGGTTTGACACCTAATTGTTAAACATTAGTTTGCTAATAATCTTATTTTTATACTATATAAAAATAAGATTATTATCGTAAATCAGTTAAAATGCATTCGAAGAATCGCTTCAAGAATGCATTTTGCCCTATAACAAAGCCAATTCGATATAAGAATTAATAATTCTTATATCGAATTGAGGTTAACCTGAATAATGCATGAAAGTCAGGAGACAAAACCCTCGTAATATGGTATAATATCGGTGTTAAAAGAACATTATACAGAAGGTTTTGTCATGACAAATTGTACAGGATTAAATTACCAATCGAAAGTAAAAAATCGTCAAATGGAAATAAATTTTACAGGAGGTAATATTAGCAGTGATGGAGGTGTATTATTGCTAAGAGAAGTAGATAAGAGGCTTGGTCTAACCAATGAACTGGCTAAAAATTTTCCTGATAAGCGAGATTCTGATAAAATTACTCATACTATTCTCACAATGCTAAAACAGCGTATTTACTCGATTGCTCTTGGTTATGAAGATTTAAATGATCACGATAATTTAAGGAAGTGTCCAGCTTTGCAAACAAGTATAGACACAGTTGATGATATGGCTAGTAGCTCTACTTTGTGTCGTTTAGAAAACAAAGCAGAGCGTCAATTTGCTTTTAAAGCTCACAAGCTGATGATTGACAAGTTTATCGAATCTCATAGAATTGCACCAAAACAGTTGATACTTGATTTTGACGCTACTTCTTCTAAGAAACTGCTAAAAAGTATTTTAGCAAGGTTCTATTGTAACCAGCTCAAAACCTAGGTGTTTAGTCCCAGGGAGTGGAGGTTAGGGTTAATAATAAATTTATTTGGATCAGATGTCCATGTTTTTATGATAAATTCATAAGGAGTTAAACCTTTAAGAGCTTTAAGTCTTTTTGCGAAATTGTAGGCATTGATAAAATCATATAAATGTTGTTTAAGTTGCTGATGATTGTCATAATAAAAACGTTTAACAGTTGCCTCTTTAATAGTACGATTCATACGTTCTACCTGTCCATTAGTCCATGGATGATTAACTTTTGTTAGCCTGTGTTCAATATTGTATTCATAGCAAATACGATCAAAAATATGCATCCAAGCATGCTTATCTACTGTTCTGTTAGTAAATTGAATACCATTATCTGTCAAAATAGTATGAATTTTATAAGGTATAGCTTTAATTAAATTACGAAGAAATTGTGCTGTTTCTGTCTTGGTACATCTTAGTAAAAGTTCTACATACACAAACTTTGAAGTGCGATCAATAGCAACAAATAGATAGAGTTTACCTTCTTCTGTTTTGACTTCAGCAATATCTATATGGAAATAACCAATTGGATAAAGTTTAAACTTCTTCTTGGTTTTGTTATTTCCTTTTACTTCCGGTAACCTACTAACATTATGGCGTTGAAGAAGTCTATGTAAAGAAGATCTAGTAAGCTTGGGAATACTAACTTGTAAAGCATATAAGCAATCATCTAAAGATAATAAAGTGTGTTTACGAAATGCTATACACATAGCTTCTTCTTCAGAAGTTAATACTGTAGAAGATGGTTCTTTGGGACCCATACAAGTATCTTGTAATGTAGTTCGTTTCTTCCACTTAGCAACTGTTTTAGGATTAATAGAATATTTTCTTGCTAAAGTCTTTAAGCTCTCTTGACTATTTTGGATTGCGAAACGTATTGCCTCTGTCGTTTTGGCACAGCCGTGTAATATTTGTCCCATAATTCCTCTCTTGATGGTAATTCTTTATAATATACAACATTACACCCTGGGACTAAACACCTAGCTAAAGCACAGGTAGGAACGATACGTTTGAAATTGTTCAAAATCGGAACAGTAATTATTCGCAATAGCAGACGTATCAAGTTTCTGCTATCTTCTTCATATCCTTATCAGCATATATGGAATAATATATTGCAGGTTTTAGCTCTAGAATGAGCTAAATTAGCACTGTTCCCGGTGCTTAGATAAAATGGGGTAAGGGGGGATTTTATCTAAAATCAGAAAATTATCGATTTTAGAGCATTTTTACCCCCTTTTCTCTACTTTGCTAATTTTTAATTTTCAAAATTCATACAACCATACCATAAACCTCTTCTCATGCAATATTCAGGTTAGAGCTAAAACCTGCAATATATCATTCCATATATGTTGATAAGGATATGAAGAAGATAGCAGAAACTTGATACGTCTGCTATTGCGAATAATTACTGCTCCGATTTTGAACAATTTCAAACGTATCGTTCCTACCTGTGCTTTAGCTAATTCAGTACCCTGCAAAAACTTGTCACGTATATATTCTACTAATGTATAGGCAAGACTCGATAAAATTAGTCTGAGTTGATTAGCCCACTATTTATGGCATGAAGTGCGATCGGCAAACAGCTCTAACTGTTGCTCTTTTATACGATTTTCCATATCTCCACGCATACAGTAAATTTTATCATATAAATCTTCTAGCTTACCTGATAGATTAGACACTGTTAACAAAGCTTATTTAATTGATGAATTAATGGATTTTTTAGCGAAAATTAATAAGATTTCTGCTGGAATAGTGTACCTATTTCAAAAAAATCTTATAATTTGCAGCAAAAAAGACTTTATTCACCAACTAAATAAGCTTTGTTAACAGTGTCTAATTGAGCATAATATTAAAATCAGTATGGATCATAAAGGTAGGTGCTTCTGTATTTTTTAATTATAAAAAATAGTTAATTTCTAAATAGTTAAAAACGGATTAACTTATTTTTTTTGGTTTGACAATTCGGGTCACTATAGTTTATTATTCATTTTTTAATTAATTGATTAACCAATGCAGATGAGAAGAAATCACCTTGCATCGCATCAATTTTTAGATTGATTAAGAATTTGGCAATTTTGCCATTCTCAACAAATTCTGCTACAGTTTGAATACCCAAATCCTCAGAGAGACTAATTAATCTTTTAATAAAGTCTTGGCTTTGCAGATTGCTAGTGATGTTACGTACATAGCTACCATCAATTTTAATAATATCTATTGGCAGATTTTGTAATTGTTTAAATGAAGTAAACCCAGATCCAAAATCATCTAAAGCAAATTTACAACCATATTTTCTTAATCTGTGCATAAAGTATGTTATTTGTTGATAATGCTGATTAAGGCTAGTTTCAGTGATTTCGATAATTAACCTTCCTGAGACATCATATGTTTGTAATAATTTCTCTGCTATTACCAACAGAGGAGCATCTAATGTACCAATATTTGAGATATTAACTGCCAACATTAAGTCTGGGTTAGCATCTAATTCTTTGATTGCCATTTCTAGCACTACTTGATCTACTATAAAAATTAAACCTTTCTTTTCAGCTTCTGGGATTATTGCTCCTACAGAACACAGATGGTTTTCTGTGTCAGGAATCCTTAGTAAACATTCATAGTAATGAGCTTTCATTGTTTTACGATCAACAACTGGCTGATAAGCAAAAACTATTGTTTTGTTTGAGAGAGCTTTTCTTAAAAGATTAAGCTGTTTATTAGACTCTTTAATACATTCTATATTATAATATTTATAGTCGTACTCACGATAATAATTCTGGTCACCTTGATAAGAAATTAGCCAGTTTAATAAATTATAAATTTCTTCGGCTTTATTGCTAAATTTGGGAAATTCTATGCTAGCAATACTGCAATTCATATAAATTGTAGGTAGCAGCTCGTCAACATAAAGTTGGGATAATAAATGTATTTTTAATACGATTTGCTTGACTAGATTTGGGTCTGATATAGGTAAAACTAATAATATTTTATCATGTTCAATGTGTTTATAAATTGATGTGATAGAAGTGCTAATTAATTCAGTGCAAACTTTAGAAATAATTTTATTAAGCTTGTCAATTATGCTAATGTTTCCTACCATCATAGCATTCAATTCGTCATAATTTAATAGCTTAAAAGAGATACAATATCCATGCTCTACTTTATCAAGCTCAAATTGTAAATTTCTAACCGATTTTTTAATTTCCGTATCTAATTTTATCATAACTCAACTAATGTAAATTTACTAAATACTAAAATCCTAGTAGAATGATACAAGTAAAAGTTTTATATTATAAAATTATGAGCAAAATAAATAGAATAAAAAGCAAATTAGATGTGTTAAAACCACATTATTGTGAAATAATTGATGAAAGCTCCAAACATTCTAGCCATACTGGTGGAGCTACAGAGAGTCATTTTACAATTAAAATTTTTTCAACAGCTTTTATAGGAAAAAGCTTGATAGAACAACATAAAATGATTAACAATCTTTTATCAGATGAGCTAGCTAGTGGGTTACATGCATTATCAATTGATACGAAAAAACCTAACTATCCTACAGATTAGTACTACAGTTGTAGATTGAATAAATTATAAGAAATTTGAGTATTTTACTTACAATTGCCGCTATAGCTAACACTACAGTTGTAGATTTCAAAAACTAGAAACTATATTGTAAAGAAAACCCTCAAATTTTCTATAATTTATTCAGTCTACAACTGTAGTGCTAGACACTTATATCTTTAAATTATGATATAAGTGTCTAGGCTTTTATTTGAGTACCGTGATATTGTTGCAAGCAAAAATTTATTATTTCAATTTCCTACATCTATTTTTTCTTGCTATCATTAGCCAAACCATCACTATGTTTATTAGTACTAGAATAAAAATGTAAGGTAGAAAAATGATAGGACATCAGCAAGAACAAAGGAGCTTAACCAAGGAACAGAAAGAAGCTGTTGGGTTACTTTCAGTTGGAACGTTTTTAGAGTATTTTGATCTGATGCTATATGTACATATGGCGGTTCTTCTAAATGAGCTTTTTTTCCCAAAAAGCGATCCTTTTACCTCTTCATTGCAGTCTGCTTTTGCATTTTGCTCAGTTTTTGTTTTAAGACCTGTAGGGGCACTTATTTTCGGTAGGATCGGTGATAAAATTGGTCGCAAACCAATAGTGATTATCACAACCTTTATTATGTCTATTTCATGCATTATAATTGCTACTCTTCCAACATATGAACAAATAGGTATAGTCGCCGCATGGTTAGTTACCATGTGCCGCATGTTACAGGGTATGTCATCTATGGGAGAAATAGTAGGTGCAGAGATTTATTTAACTGAATTCGTAAAACCACCTATACAATATCCGGCTGTAATGTTAATTGCAATTTTTTCTATTTTAGGAGGAACAGTAGCTTTAGGTGTTGCATCCATTACAACTAAATATCAATTTAATTGGCGTATTGCATTTTTGCTCGGAGCACTAATTGCAATGGTTGGTGGTATTGCAAGAACAGCACTAAAAGAAACAACGGACTTTGCAGATGCAACACGTCGGTTAAAAAATATCTTAGCTAAATCAGGTGTAAGTATGGTTAAATTACAAGGTGACCCTATATTGCATGAGAAAGTAAGTAAAAAAACAACTATAGCTTTATTTTTAATACAGTGTGGATGGCCACTATGTTTTTATTTTACATATATTTATTGTGGAAATATTCTTAAAAATCAGTTTGGTTATAAACCAGAAGAAGTAATTAATCAAAATTTTATCGTATCAATGGTGAATTTAGTTGGCTATATATTATTAATGTATTTAAGTTATAAAATACATCCATTAAAGATATTGAAAGCAAAACTGTTTATATTCTGTCCGGTTGCTTTGCTTTGTCCTTACTTGCTAAGCCATATAAACAGTCCATTACATCTATTTGCACTTCAATCATTTTTTATGTTATTTGTACTTAGCACTAATCCAGCGACCCCTGTCTTTTATACTCATATTCCCATTTTTAAACGCTTTACTTATGGTGGCTTTATATACGCTATATCTCGTGCTATCATGCATATCACTACATCATTTGGAATTATCTATTGTGAGAAATATTTTGGGCAATGGGGAGTGTCCTTGATTATAGTATCTATGGCAATAGGTTATGGATTTGGAGTATTTTACTTTGTGAAACTAGAGAAGGAAGCAGGAAATTATCATGTAAAGTTTGGTGATCATTCTGTATCTGCATATTCTTAAAACATAACCTTACTAATATTTGCTCAATTTTTGGGCTTCCAAGGTAGATACTAAGACTCATAAATCTGCTAAGAGTTTCTTCTATTATCTTCTTAATTTTTTTTGGCGATTTTACCCCAATAGTTTCTACATTATGAATTCTATCGAATAGCTTAATGATTAAGACATCATATTTTTTTTGTACCCATAATAATTCTACCGTTTCTGCTGCACTAATTTTTCTGTCTACCTTCACTCTGGTTAAGTCTTCTACCTGATTAGCAATCTGACTACCAAAGATATTATCAATCATAGTTTTAGTCAGAGCTGTATCTTCAATAGTATCATGCAGTAAACTGGTAACGATCATATCAGTCCTGAAATATGGGGGTATTTCTAATGCTGTGTGCTGTGCCACCATGTACGCTACTTCTATCGGGTGAGAGTAATACGGCTCTCCGGATTGTCGCCTCTGCACACCATGATATTTTTTGGCGTAATAGATACCCTTTTTAACTTCATCAATATCTACTGGTTGCTTTACTTGCTGGTTAAGCTGAGTTAGTTTATTGAGTAACCTCTCAACATATTCACAAGATTCAAATTTTGACTGCCAATTATGAAGATCTTCCATAAAATACCTAACACATTGTTTTAATCATAAGTTATATTAAACTAAAATCCTACTACTTTCAAGCATTTACTTTTTTAAAAAAGATAAATATTTTTAAAATTATACCCACAGTTTTTTATTGTGGCTTTCTAGAGTTTCAATTAACAGCTCTTCTACTTGATAACTAATATTTTCATTGTCAAAATCTGTGAAATCTATTACTATTTTGCTTGTAATTTTATTATTAAACTCTAGAAGTCCTATCAGTGTTATTGCTCCATTGTCAGTAATATTGTTATAGCTAAGGTTTATTTGGCTTATGGTTCTATTAGTTTCCAAAGCTTTAACAAGCTGGACAATCCCAACATCACTAATAATATTATTATTGAGACATATTGTCTTTATAGTATTATTCTTCTTTAGAAGTCTTGCTAGTATGATTGCTCCATTGTCAGTAATATTATTGCTACTAATATCCACTTGCTTTATAATTTCATTATTTGTTAGAAGGTCTGCCAGTATATCCGCTCCCTCATCACCAATATCATTGCCTCTAAGACCTATTTGCTTTATGGTTTTATTATTTTCTAGAAATTCATCTAGGTGTTTAGTCCCAAGGTGTGGTGGTTAGGGTTAATAATAAATTTATTTGGATCAGATGTTCATGTTTTTATGATAAATTCATAAGGAGTTAAACCTTTAAGAGCTTTAAGTCTTTTTGCGAAATTGTAGGCATTGATAAAATCATATAAATGTTGTTTAAGTTGCTGATGATTGTCATAATAAAAACGTTTAACAGTTGCCTCTTTAATAGTACGATTCATACGTTCTACCTGTCCATTAGTCCATGGATGATTAACTTTTGTTAGCCTGTGTTCAATATTGTATTCATAGCAAATACGATCAAAAATATGCATCCAAGCATGCTTATCTACTGTTCTGTTAGTAAATTGAATACCATTATCTGTCAAAATAGTATGAATTTTATAAGGTATAGCTTTAATTAAATTACGAAGAAATTGTGCTGTTTCTGTCTTGGTACATCTTGGTAAAAGTTCTACATACACAAACTTTGAAGTGCGATCAATAGCAACAAATAGATAGAGTTTACCTTCTTCTGTTTTGACTTCAGCAATATCTATATGGAAATAACCAATTGGATAAAGTTTAAACTTCTTCTTGGTTTTGTTATTTCCTTTTACTTCCGGTAACCTACTAACATTATGGCGTTGAAGAAGTCTATGTAAAGAAGATCTAGTAAGCTTGGGAATACTGACTTGTAAAGCATATAAGCAATCATCTAAAGATAATAAAGTGTGTTTACGAAATGCTATACACATAGCTTCTTCTTCAGAAGTTAATACTGTAGAAGATGGTTCTTTGGGACCCATACAAGTATCTTGTAATGTAGTTCGTTTCTTCCACTTAGCAACTGTTTTAGGATTAATAGAATATTTTCTTGCTAAAGTCTTTAAGCTCTCTTGACTATTTTGGATTGCGAAACGTATTGCCTCTGTCGTTTTGGCACAGCCGTGTAATATTTGTCCCATAATTCCTCTCTTGATGGTAATTCTTTATAATATACAACATTACACCCTGACCCTGGGACTAAACACCTAGTGAGAGTATATTGAATATTACTAAGACTATATTGAGTACTACTAAGGGTACTTTGCTTATTAGCAAGATCATTTTGAGCTTGCGATAATTGTGAAGATAAACTACTATTCTGCGATACATAACTATTGTAAGAAGATGTTTCGCTACTCAATTTGCTCTGCAGGGTACTCAAATTTCCGTCAATATCCATCAGTGGATTATTACTTAAACTAGAGAATTTATTCTTTAATGTTTGTAATCTTTCTTTAGCCATAAAGCCTCTTTAGTTTTTTTACTTAAATTATTAGATTGCTTCGTCGCTACTAAAGTAGCTTTTCGCAATGACGTTTGTGAACTTGGCATAATGTTAGTCTTGTTAGCTATAATTAATGCAACTGAACAAACTTTGTAATATACAAAGTTTAAATTTCTTTGTTCATAAAAAACAATATGCTTTATAAGGTATATAATATATTTTGGTATGTAAAGTATTTTTTATAACAAATTAGAGAGATGTTTATTTTAGTGACAATTATGCAATGATTATATAATTAGTTGTAGATTGTAACCAGTTGTTGTAAAAATTCCGTTGCTACGAATCGTATACCTTTCTTCTGCTTTAAAAAATTGGTTTCGTAAAACTTCAGGGCATTTGCGAAACCAAATTTTATACATTCCGCTCGTTCACCCTTGTGTTACCTTCCAATTCTTCAAAAAAGAAGTATAATGCCCCCTAAAATAGGGTTAAAAACAAACTATTTTGTAGGTCAAAATTGGGGAATTTTGTCTGAGAAGTTACATATGAATCACATATGAAATTTTTAGTAAAATAAGAAAACGCTGGAAGGCTGATAAGGACTGGCGGGAGTGATGGGACTTGAACCCACGACCTTCTGCGTGACAGGCAGACGCTCTAACCAACTGAGCTACACCCCCTTTATCAATACCTTATAGGCAAGTCGTAATATATATAAAGTTAATTCTTCTGTCAAGAACTTGTAGTAGACTTCCTACATAGCCTGAGTTCGATGTAACTTGTTACATCGAACTCAGGGGTGTATATAGAAACAATCAGGCTTAAAGCGATTTGACACCTAATTGTTAAACATTAGTTTGACAATAATCTTATTTTTATACTATATAAAAATAAGATTATTATCGTAAATCAGTTAAAATGCATTCGAAGAATCGCTTCAAGAATGCATTTTTCCTTTTATTTCTCTAAACTAATGCCTAAGGTTTTTTTGATAAAATATTTGTGGGTAAAAGTAAGATTTAAATCTGGTAGAACATATTTGGGATGAAGTAAAAGATAAAGAATTGTATGAATAAACTTTTTAATTCAATTGATTCTGTAATTAACAAATTATCTGCAGCACTAATTTCACTTTTTAACTATAAAAACAAAATTAAATCTATGGGTAATTTCGCATTATATAACTCTATTTATTAACGCAATTTGGTATAAGTCGGTTAAATCATGGATATATATAAGTTTTATAACAATTAGAAATCCAATAACCTTTACAACAGATTCAATTTAAATTAATATAATCATATTCTATTAATCCTAAAACAGTTGCTAAGTGGAAGAAACGAACTACATTACAAGATACTTGTATGGGTCCCAAAGAACCATCTTCTACAGTATTAACTTCTGAAGAAGAAGCTATGTGTATAGCATTTCGTAAACACACTTTATTATCTTTAGATGATTGCTTATATGCTTTACAAGTTAGTATTCCCAAGCTTACTAGATCTTCTTTACATAGACTTCTTCAACGCCATAATGTTAGTAGGTTACCGGAAGTAAAAGGAAATAACAAAACCAAGAAGAAGTTTAAACTTTATCCAATTGGTTATTTCCATATAGATATTGCTGAAGTCAAAACAGAAGAAGGTAAACTCTATCTATTTGTTGCTATTGATCGCACTTCAAAGTTTGTGTATGTAGAACTTTTACCAAGATGTACCAAGACAGAAACAGCACAATTTCTTCGTAATTTAATTAAAGCTATACCTTATAAAATTCATACTATTTTGACAGATAATGGTATTCAATTTACTAACAGAACAGTAGATAAGCATGCTTGGATGCATATTTTTGATCGTATTTGCTATGAATACAATATTGAACACAGGCTAACAAAAGTTAATCATCCATGGACTAATGGACAGGTAGAACGTATGAATCGTACTATTAAAGAGGCAACTGTTAAACGTTTTTATTATGACAATCATCAGCAACTTAAACAACATTTATATGATTTTATCAATGCCTACAATTTCGCAAAAAGACTTAAAGCTCTTAAAGCTTTAACTCCTTATGAATTTATCATAAAAACATGGACATCTGATCCAAATAAATTTATTATTAACCCTAACCTCCACTCCCTGGGACTAAACACGTAGAATATAACAGCTACTAATTAATTTCCAGACTTGCTATGAATCTGAATTTGATATTCCTTATTAAGTCCTTTAATTGCATATAGCCACAATATTACGATAACAAAAAATATACTAGCAAAATAAGGAGTAGCCTCAACAAAGGTAAAAGTAGGAAGCAAAATAAAGAATGTTGACTGGATGATACCCCCTCCAGATTTACCGAATCTACCACCTATAACTTCTACTGCCGCTTGCCCTTTTGTTCTAAGATCCTTATCAAGAGGAATATATGCCATATTCTTGGTAGCATCAAATAGTGAGTATTTTGTTGCCTTGCTTAAAATATTTTGAATCATCCCAATCATCACTGCTACTGCCAAAGGTCCAGAAGCAAATAGACCAGTAACATACATCGCAATAGTGCTATCAAAGAAAATAAAAGCAAAAAAAGCAACCCCAGTAATTAACATCATCAAAGGAGTAATCATAGCGGCGGTAAACCAAGAAACCCTTCTTAAAATGTTAGAACCAACAATCATAAACAATATAGCTGTCACACCTTGCCAAGCCTGGAACTGCCCCATATACATAGTATATTCTTCTTTAGTTGGATATAGTTGCTGAATTTTTGACTTCCATACACCTTCTACAAGATTTACTGACACACTATAAGATATAATTAGTAAGGCAATAAGCCCTAAATATTTTGAGCTAAAAATCATTTTAAAGCTTTCCATAAGAGATAGCTTAACCTTGCTTTTCTTATTACTAGCTTTACTTGTTGGGTCATATAAAGTGGGATCGGTTAAAACATGTCGATTCATCCATCTATACAATAACATGATAACTACAGCACTACACATCATAATAAGAAGCAGTGGGGTAAATTTTAAATGTTCTGAAACTATTTGAGTTTCTTTGCTTAAAAAATAACCAAGTATTAATGCAGTAACTGGTAAAGATAAATTTGCTAACATACCAAACATAGAATAAAAGCGTTTCGCCTCTTCAGTTTTAGTAATTTGGTTAGCAAATTGCCAGAATAATAAGCTAAGCATCATACTTCCCCAAAGTTCGGATATAGCATAAAAAATTGCAAAACTCCACTTACCAACCACCCTAATAAACCACTTAAAATTTGGATATGCAATACTTAATGCATCAATTGTTTCAGGATTAGGATGTACCAACTCTGGATATGGATATAATACAAAAGTAAACAGCACAAAATATGCTAGAAAAAAACCGGTCACAGTGTAAAAAACATTTTCTGCTTTTAAAAGATCACAAAGCTTTACATAAGCAACCATAAGTAGTATTGCCATTGGTAAAACTACATAAGTTTTTACAAAACTTATTGATTCAGGACCAATAGATGTTACTACAAACCCGTCTTTTATTGATCTAAGAGTAGAATAGTTAAGCAAAATGCAAAACATCATAGCCGCCATAGGCAAGAATTTTTTATTTTCATGCCCTTCAATTGGCCAAACCACTCTTCTTATTTCTGAGAAATAACTATTATCTTTCACCTTATCCATACCGTTTTATTATCATTATATAGTCAGTGCACTTTATATAGATATATACAAGAAAAGTCAAATAAAATGATTAATTCTCTTCGTATAGTTAACCCGATTAGCATCACTCCGTCATACATGGACGGAGTCCATTGATGGGTTTGGACGGAGTCCATGCCATCATTGCGAGGAGACCTAAGGTCGACGAAGCAATCAAATTTGGTCACTTTTTGGATTGCTTCGCCGATTTATGCCTCCTCGCAATGACAGGGGTTAGTTATAATCAATATAAATATGATTGGGATTAAAAAAGATAATAGCTATATAGAATTATTATAGTGTATATTTATTTCTGCTAGTTTTCACATTTAGCAATTAAAAGTTATATAAAAATATTTTAGGAGTGTATAAATGATAAAAAAAAAGAGATTAATTATTACTATGCTAGGATTATTATTACTAAGCTCAAATAGTATAGCAACTACTACGCCACCCACAAAGTCAAATGCCAACCAAACTAATATTAATAGTGCTACTGTCAATAGCGATAATGAATTACAAAAAATTATTGATGAGTTCATTTCTTATGCTGCAGGAGTTTCTGCAAAATTGAGAGAAGAAATAAAAGAATATCGTATAGCAGTTGCTAAACTTAATGGTCAAAAACGTGACTTATATAACAAAATCTCACAAGAAGCTCAAGAGTATTTTCGTAAGGAGCGGGAATATAAAAAAAGGATTTCATCTCTAAGAAAAAATCAAGAAAATCCTAAATCTACGGAAAATAAATCTGTCAAAAAAGATTCAGCTAAATAATGCTTTATCAACAATTTCAGCAGAATATTGAGAAACTAATTGGCAATAGACCTCGGGTGAGGTCTATTGCCTTAGCTGTTTCAGGTGGCTCTGATTCCATAGCCCTTTTAATGTTAACACATAAATGGGTCTGCACTAATAGTATTAATAAAAATATTAACGTAGTTGTGATGTTAGTTGATCATCATTTGCGGGAACAATCTAAGCTGGAACATGAGTATGTCCGAGATTTAAGCCATAAATTAGGACATACCTATCACCTACTGCATTTCGATCACCAAAATAATTTTTCTAATTTACAAGCAAGGGCAAGGGAAGGGCGTTATCAATTAATGACTGATTTATGTAGAAAATTAGATATATTGACAATTTTAACGGCCCATCACTTAGATGATTATATAGAGAATTATTGTCTAAGATCAGAAAAAAAAAGTAGTATATTTGGACTTAGTGGTAGCAATATTAACTGGTATAATAATGTTAGAATAGTGAGACCATTGTTTAACATACCAAAACAACAATTAGTAACATATTTAATTACCAATAATATAAAATGGTTTGAAGATGAATCGAATAAATCCGACAAATACCAACGAAATATTATTAGAAAAAAATTATCTCAACAAGGAGAATATGTAAAAAATCAAATAATTTCTGAGCAATCTACAATTAACCAATTAGTAGAAGAAAAATTGCAACCTGAATTGATTGCCTGTATCGCAGAATCAGTAAAAATTTATCAATTCGGTTTTGCTACTATAAATTTATTAAAGGTTATAGAATTCTCTAACGAAATAATATTACAGTTAATCAGTTTTGTCCTTATCATTATTAGCGGTAGGAATCGTAGTAGCAGAACGAGCGGGGTAAGCAGGATAATGGTATTATTGCAACAACAAATGGATTTTACTAAAACACTACATGGCTGTGTAATAAAAAGAACTAGTAATAATCTGATAATTTACCGGGAATTTGGTAGGAGTTTGCCGATGGATATTAAACTTAATAATGTAGATGTGTGGGATGGTAGATTCCGTTTTGCAGGAAGTTTTACAAATAATTCAGACTATTTGATAAGTAACCTAACGATCGAGAATTATAGTAAAATAAAGCAAGATTTAGATTTAACAATACTGAAAAATACCAGTTTCAATAATCATGTTGCTATTTTATTCACTCTACCAGTAGTCAAGATACTTGAAAAAGTTATAGCCATACCCCATATATCATACTATAATGGCAATGGTTTGAGAGAAGGGCTTGATGTTTCTTTCTCTCCCAATTTTATATCGCGTTTTACGCATTTCTGTTAGGTGAGTCGTAGATGAATAATCAAGGTAAGAATGTTCTAATTTGGGTATCGATTTTTGTTTTAATAGTGCTTGTCTTTCATGCATTTCAAAATGATGGTTTTATGGGAGGAAAGAGTAGTATCTCTTTCTCAGATTTTTTAACCAAAATTGATGAAAAAGCAGTTAGTTCTGTTAAAATTCAGGGCAGAATAATTGATGGAACCCTAAGTGATGGCACACCTTTTTCAACTTATGCTCCTGACTATCCAGATTTAATAAACCGCTTAAGTAGTAATGGCGTACATATTGAGGTAGTCCCCCCTGATACCAAGATGAACTTGTTGTTTAGCATATTCATTTCATGGTTCCCAATGATTCTATTGATAGGTGGCTGGGTGTTTTTCATGCGACAAATGCAAGGTGGCGGAAAAGCTATGGGTTTTGGCAAATCTAAAGCCAAGCTAATTTCAGATAAAGGTCCAAAAGTTACTTTTAAAGACGTAGCTGGTATTGACGAAGCTAAAGAAGAATTGACTGAGATTGTTGACTTTCTTAGAGACCCAAGCAAATTCCAAAAACTTGGTGGTAAAATTCCCAAAGGCTGTTTATTAATAGGTTCACCTGGAACAGGTAAAACCCTATTAGCAAGAGCTATAGCAGGCGAAGCAAACGTTCCATTCTTTAGTATTTCTGGCTCTGATTTTGTTGAAATGTTTGTTGGTGTCGGTGCAAGCCGTGTACGTGACATGTTTGAACAAGGGAAGCGTAATGCACCTTGTATAATCTTTATTGATGAAATAGATGCGGTAGGTCGCCACAGAGGTATTGGTATGGGGGGGGGCAATGATGAGCGTGAACAAACATTAAATCAGATGTTAGTTGAAATGGATGGGTTTGAAGATAATGAAGGAGTAGTGATTATTGCCGCAACCAACAGACCTGATGTACTTGATACTGCCTTATTAAGACCAGGAAGATTTGATCGTCAAATAACTGTGCCTAATCCAGATATTGACGGTAGGGAACAAATTTTACAAGTACATTTGAAGAAGATAAAATGTGCTAAGAATATAGTACCTAGAATCATAGCTAGAGGAACTCCTGGATTTTCAGGAGCAGAACTTGCTAATCTTGTTAATGAATCAGCATTAATTGCTGCCCGTAAAGGAAAGAAAGAAATTAATATGCTGGAGTTGGAAGAGGCAAAAGATAAAGTGTTAATGGGCGTGGAAAGACGTTCTATGATTATGTCAGATGAGCAGAAAAAACTGACTGCCTATCATGAAGGTGGGCATGCATTAGTTGGGCTTTACTGTCCCGCTTCTGATCCAATTCATAAAGCAACTATTATTCCAAGAGGTAAAGCACTTGGTATGGTAATGCGATTACCGGAAAATGATCGTTTTTCTATACAACGTGATAAAATGGAAGCTGACATAGCGGTAGCAATGGCAGGCAGAGTAGCTGAAGAACTTATTTTTGGTAAAGATAAAGTTACCTCTGGTGCTTCTTCCGATATTAAAATGGCAACCCAAATGGCTAAAGCTATGGTAACCGATTGGGGACTAAGTGATGCAATAGGACCAGTATATCACGGTTCGAGCAATGAGGATCTGTATGCTAATGGTAGAGGAGCAGGTCATACTTCTGTACATACAGCAGAATTAATTGATGCAGAGGTTAAAAAAATTATTGAACAAGGCTATAATTTTGCAAAAAATATACTAACTGAGCATATTAACGAACTCCATCTATTAGCTAAAATATTAATTGAACATGAAACACTTTCAGGTCAGCAGATTAAAAACTTGCTTAGTGGTAGAGCGATAAATTCAGAAGAGGTAAATTCATTTCCAGTAAAAAATGATGATAATGGTACTATAAAAATTAAGAAGCCAATTCGGAAAAAAGACTTATAGGATAGGGAATAGATATGGCAGAACTCAGATTACCACCTAATTCTAAAGTCCATAAAGGGATAGTACATAAATATTCTGGGGAAGCCGATAAATTACGTAACATTAGAATTTATAGATATAACCCAGATTCTGATGAAAATCCTAGAATTGATATTTATGAGTTGGATATAGGCAAGACAGGCCCAATGGTTCTAGATGCCTTAATTAAAATAAAAAATGAAATAGATGCTACTTTGACTTTCAGACGTTCTTGTCGTGAGGGGATTTGTGGTAGTTGTGCAATGAATATAGATGGAACTAATACACTTGCCTGCATTAAGCCTATTGAAGAAATTTGTGGTGATATTAAGATATATCCCCTACCACATATGAAGGTAGTAAAAGATTTAGTACCTGATATGTCGCATTTTTATGCTCAATATGAATCGATAGAACCTTGGCTAAAAACTGATACTCCTCCTCCTTCCAATAGTGAAAGATTGCAGTCCCTTAAGGATAGAGAGAAATTAGATGGGCTGTATGAATGCATATTATGTGCGTGTTGTTCCACCTCTTGTCCTAGCTATTGGTGGAATGGTGATAAATATTTAGGACCTGCGATTTTACTACAAGCTTATCGGTGGATTGCTGATTCTAGGGATGAATATACTGGAGAGCGTTTGGATGATTTGGAAGATCCGTTTAAACTATATCGTTGTCATACAATTATGAACTGTACCAAAACTTGCCCGAAAGGTTTAAATCCAGCTAAAGCTATTGCAGAGATAAAAAATCAAATAATACAACGCCATGGAGTGTAAAATAGAACTTTTCTATTAGGTAGATATGGACAATATACTTACTAATTTTAAGTTAGCGTTAGCTAAGAATAATGGTAGCTTTTTTGCCCATGACATTATTTGCAATAATGAGTTAGTAAGATTAAGGCCATTAAACGCAGATGATATGTCTACATTTGCTAAGTTCACTTCTGATTACGCAGTCTGGAAATATTTCGCTGTCAAAATGAGTCAAGTACAAGATATAAGCGACTACGTTGATGACGCCATACAACAAAGAAAGTTGGGTTTGCGATATCATTTTGTTATTGAAGAGCAGAAAACAGGAAAAATTGTTGGATCAACAGCTTTTGGCAATTATTCCCCAAAAGACCGCAGGATAGAAATAGGTTGGAGTTGGATAGAAACATTGTTTCAAGGGAGTGGTATTAATAAAAATGCAAAGTTTCTTTTATTGCATTTTGCTTTTGATTACCTGAATATGGAAAGGGTGGAGTTTAAAACAGATGCACTTAATGTAAGAGCTAAAGGTGGGCTTGTTAAAATTGGTGCAACTGAAGAAGGAGTGTTACGAAGCCACACGCTCATGCCTGATGACAGACGTCGAGATACAGTATACTATAGTATACTTAAAGATGAGTGGGATACAAAATTACGGTTACAAAACTTTTATGATTGCTCTGATTGCATGTACTCTGTAAAGATTTCTAAAGTGACCTAATTTCGGCTCTTTTTTGATACGAATAAAAAATGTAGGGCATGGTCGCCACCAAAGTGGCTTCTCACAATGACGATGGTATTTTTCCTGCTACTTTTAAACTGCCATGTGTTATTATTCCATATCCGCAATCTAGATTAAACATCTAGATTAATTACATTCAAGGCATTTGCTTGAATAAATTGTCTTCTAGGTTCAACAAAATCTCCCATTAATGTTGAAAAAATCATCTCGGCACTATCTTGTTCATGTACTTTAACTTGTAGTAAAGTCCTTCTTTTAGGATCTAATGTTGTCTCTCCTAACTGCTCAGAATTCATTTCTCCAAGACCTTTGAAACGTTGAATAGCTATACCTTTCTTGCCGCTTTCTAATATATAATTTAGCAACATACTAGGCAGTGTAATAATATATTCTTGGTTTTTAATTAGTAACTTTGTTGGCTCAATAAATAAATCTACAAGAGGAGTAAATGATTTAGCAAGTTGAGTAAATTCAAAAGATTCAAGTTGTTCTGTTGATAAAACTTTACTTTCTTTTTGCCCACGAACAAAACGGAAAAATTCTATTTTATTTGTACTCACTACAAATTGCCAATCTGTTTTATCAGGTGATATATCTCCAAGATTTAAAATATTCAAAGCCTGATTTATTTCATTCGTTTTATTTTCATCAAATATTTGATTACCTAATAAACCTTTGATAGCTAAACATTCTGCAATTTGCCGGTTAAACTTTTTGCTAACTTGATCAAGTAATGCAACAAACCGGATAGTCTTTTTGATCGTATCCTCAAGATCATGACCACTGATCTCTCGTCCATTATACAACATAATTGTTGCATCACTAATAGTGTTTTTTACCAAATAATCTTGCAAAGCTTGATCATTTTTCAAATAAAAATCATTATTACCTTTTTTCACCTTATATAAAGGCGGCTGAGCGATATATAAATATCCTTTATCAATCAATTGCCGCATATGCCGGTAAAAGAAGGTAAGTAACAAGGTTCTGATGTGCGAACCATCAACATCAGCATCGGTCATAATAATTATTTTATGATATCTTAGCTTATCCAATGAAAAATCTTCATTACCAATAGCCGTTCCAAGAGCAGTTATTAGCGTCCCTACTTGCTCAGAATTTAACATTTTATCGAATCTAGCTCTTTCAATATTTAATATTTTACCTCGTAGTGGCAAAATTGCTTGAAACTTTCTATCCCTTCCCTGCTTCGCTGTACCGCCAGCCGAATCTCCTTCGACAATAAATAACTCTGAAAGAGCCGGATCTTTTTCCTGACAATCAGCAAGTTTTCCAGGTAAGTTTGAAATTTCAAGAGCTGACTTTCTACGAGTTAACTCTCTTGCTCTTTTAGCTGCTTCTCTAGCAGTTGCCGCTTCAATAATTTTATTAATAATTATTTTTGCATCACTGGGATGTTCTTCAAACCATTCTAAAATCTTAGTATATACAGCATTTTCTACGATAGGGCGAACCTCAGAACTGACTAATTTATCTTTAGTCTGTGATGAGAATTTGGGGTCTGGTACTTTCACTGATAAAATACATGACAGCCCTTCTCTAGTGTCATCGCCAGTAAAATTTACTTTGCTTTTTTTATTAAGCCCAATATTCTCGGTATAAGTGGTAATAACTCTAGTAAGAGCAGCCTTAAAGGCAATAAGGTGCGTACCGCCATCACGTTGTCTTATATTATTAGTAAAACATAAAATATTCTCATGATATGAATCATTCCAATTCATTGCCAATTCAAAAGTAATCCCTGTTGCCTGATTATTAGTATTAAGTGATATACATTTATGTAATGAAGTTTTAGCTTTATCTATATATTTGACATAAGCTTCTACACCACCAGTAAAACAAAACTCTACTTCTTGTTGTTCAGCAAAACGATGATCCTTTAGTAATATCCTAACACCGGAATTCAAAAAGGCTAGTTCTCTAAGTCTATGTTCTACAGTAGCAAAATTAAATTCAATTGTGCTAAAAGTGGTAATGGATGGAAGGAAAGTAATCTCCGTGCCTTTTTTCTCTACGGAGTCTCCTTTTAGTACAAGTTGCGTTTCAGCCGCTCCATCTCTAAATTTTATAAAATATTCCTTATTATCCCGCCAAATTCTAAGTTCTAACCATTCTGACAGAGCATTTACCACAGATACACCAACACCATGCAATCCACCAGATATTTTATAAGAATTTTGATCAAACTTACCGCCAGCATGTAATTGGGTCATAATAACCTCAGCTGCTGATATACCTTCTCCTTCATGAATATCAACAGGTATCCCACGCCCGTTATCACGCACTGTCACAGATCCGTTGGCATTCAGTATTACTTTAATTAAGTTACAATAACCAGCCAAAGATTCATCGATGGCATTATCAACTACCTCGTAAATCATATGATGTAATCCTGAACCATCGTCAGTATCACCAATATACATACCTGGTCTTTTCTTAACTGCCTCAAGACCTTTTAAAACTTTGATGGAGTCAGCACCGTATTCTAATTCTGTTATTGACTCTTGTTGATTATTTGACATATCCTAACATTAAATAAAAGATAAAAGATAACTATACAGCAAAATTACAGCAAGTGTATAGTTTTCAAGTAGTTTATTAACAAATATCTTTTACTAAAGATATTTATTGTTTATTATCAGTCTAACATTGAGTTATAGCTAACCAGATTAGCATTTGGTCATAGTTGATCTAGGGCAATGTTTGTCATTCCCGCGTAGGTGGGGATCTAAAATAACGCTCAGAAATCCCTTAACAATCACAGATTCCCGCCTACGCGGGAATGACAAACATTGCCCTAGATCAACTATGACCAAATGCTAATCTGGTTAGCTATATTCTTATAAAAAACTTATATAGTGTACATAACAATGACAAAATTAACTTTTAGAGATGTTCCATCTGTAATGGATGATTATGATGTTTTTTTATTTGATCTTTGGGGGGTTGTAGTAGAAGGCAATCAAGTTTATCCCGGAGTAGTTGATAATATTAACCAAATAATTAAACAGCAAAAGAAGGTTTTTTTTGTTACTAACGCTCCACGTAGCAGATTTTTCTTATTTAACAAAATTAAAAGTTGGGGTATTAACGCAACGGAAGAAATGGTTTTTAGTTCTGGTGAAGTAGCAATTGACATGATACTAGACAGTGGTAAAAGATTTGGTATAAAAAATCCGGTGGTTTATCATCTTGGTCAAAAAGATAATGACCTTCTGAATGAATTACAAACACCTATTACTACAAACATAGAGGAAGCTAATATTTTTCTGTTAACAATCCATCGTGATGAAGGAGAAAACTTAAATTTAGATGAATTTGATGATTTATTTAAAGATGTAGTAAAAAGAAACATAATTACTATATGTGCCAACCCAGATCTTGGAATTGTGCAACAAGGTATACGGAGATATTGTTCTGGATATTTTGCGGCAAAAATAAAGCAATTTGGTGGTGAGATAATTTATAGCGGCAAACCATGTCTAGAAATATATCATGCAGTATTAAACCAGTTACCAAATATTTCATTGAAACGTGTTCTGATGATAGGCGATACTTTCTTTACTGATATTTTAGGAGCAAATAACATGGGAATTGACTCGGCTTTAGTATTAACGGGTAATGCGACAATATTTCATAGCCAATATCATACTATCGAAGAAAAATTAAAGCATTTGAAAATCGCTGCGACTGAGCAGGGAGTAATGCCAAGTCTTGTTATTCAATTGACTACAAATTGATTATAATAATTCATTAGGCTCTTATATCATAATTTAAAGATATAAGAGCCAATTGCTTCGTTCGGGCTTCACGCCGCAACTTTTAAATTACCATGATGACATATAAAGCAACTTATTTTTCTAACTTTCGATAGCTGTGGTAAAAGTACCCGTTATTGCAAGATCCCACGTAGGTTAGCTATATGTTAATTATTAGACGGAGGGCTAATAGTTTTGATAGTGATAGCATGTAATTTATTATTATCCAATATTTCTGCTAAAGCTTTTTTTACCATCTTGTGCTGATTAACGAGACTGATTCCAAGAAAAGCATCATCTTGTATCTCTAAGGAATAATGATCCTGATCCCCAGCTAGATCAACAATTTTTATTTTGGCATTTGGAAAACTATAAAGTATAATCTTTTCAAGTTCTATAATAGATATTGCCATTTTTTTTAAATTTTTTATGCAAAATACAGTAAAAATTTATAGCCTGCAATCAATTAATTCTTTGCAAAAATGTCATCATCTTAGATTTGAACAAAACAAAAGGATAATTATGATAGGAAATATTGAACTAACTACTGACCTATTAAAAGAGTTTGTGGTTAAATGTTTAGAAGAAAAAAAAGCAGAAGATATACTGGTAATAGATATAAGACAAAAAACCACATTAGCTGAATATATTATTCTTGCAAGCGGACGTTCAACTAAAAATGTCGGGGCAATTGCTGAACATTTATCTTTAGAGTTAAAACATCAAGCTAATGTTAATAGTAATATTGAAGGACTTGAACAATCTGAATGGGTGTTAATAGATGTTGGAAATATATTAGTTAATATTTTCTATCCAGAGGTTAGAGAACATTTTAAGTTGGAAGATATGTGGAGAAAAAAATAAATTAAAAAATTTAGATTTTTTACTGAAAACTACTTAGTGTAGTTAAAAAATAATGTATAAATACTTCTGAAGAAAAGGTGTAAATGGGAGAGCATATTCTTGTCAATATTATAATTTTAATAGGAACTGCTGTATTTGTTGTAGCAATACTGAAACGTCTTAACCTAAGTCCTGTTTTGGGATATTTAATTGCCGGAGCAGTAATTGGTGATCATGGATTTAGGATTGTAACCTATGATCAAACAAAATTACTAGGAGAATTAGGAGTAGTTTTCTTGCTTTTTGCTATAGGCTTAGAATTATCTTTTGAAAGATTAAAGGTAATGAGGCGATATGTATTTGGTCTTGGCTCACTACAAGTATTAACAACTACTATAATAATTGCTGCCGCTGTTGCTCTAATTAGCGGTAATAGTGGGGCTGCAATTATTATTGGAGGGGGGCTTGCTTTATCTTCAACTGCACTTGTCATGCAAGTTATTGAGGAGAGTCGCAGCCAAGCGACCCAATTGGGTCGCATATCCCTAGCTATTTTGTTATTACAGGACTTAGCCGTTGTACCACTATTAGTTATTGTGCCGCTATTTGCTGGCGATAGTAAAGCTTCTTTAGTATCGGCTCTAGGGGTAGCTCTGCTTAAGGCTATTATTGCTCTACTTGCCATATTTATTGTAGGCAGGGTATTACTAAGACCTTTATTTGGGTTCATTTCATCAGAAAATGGTGATATAAACGAGCTACCAATTTCCATGACTTTATTGGTAGTTCTATCTGCTGCTTGGGCAACAGATTATTTTGGTCTATCACTTGCTTTAGGAGCTTTTGTTGCGGGTGTTTTGGTTGCAGAAACAGATTTTCGATTGCAAGCTGAGGAAAGTATATATCCTTTCAAAAGCTTATTGTTAGGACTATTTTTTATGAGCGTTGGTATGAATATTGATGCACAAGAAATATATGCTCAAATATCAACTATCCTAACTTGCACTGTTGCCTTGATCATGGTGAAAACATTAATTATTACTGCCTTTTGTATCTTATTTGGTTTTAATCGGGGGGTAGCATTGCATGCTGGTTTATTATTATCACAAGGCGGAGAATTTGCTTTTATCTTATTCGGTCTTGGTAAAGAAAGTGGGGTCATTGAAGAGAATACCGCCAATGTGCTTTTATTAGTGGTAACATGCACTATGGCCCTAACTCCATTACTGGCAATTTTAGGCAGAAAACTTGCTGAAAAACTTGATAAGCAGCTCGGGAAAACTCCTATACAAATTATAGAACTTGGGGCAAGAGATTTAACAAACCATATAATAATTGCTGGTTTTGGTAGTGTTGGTAAGATGGTAGCATTAGTATTAGAAGCTGAAGGGATCAATTATATAGCACTAGATGTTAATGACGAAATTGTCAAAGAAGAAACAGCTAATGGATTCCCAGTGTTTAGAGGAGATATATCACAGATTGATACGCTAAAAGCTGTCGGAGCAGAAAGGATTTTAACCCTAGTACTTACAATGAATAATAAGGTTACTATCAAAAAATCTCTTCGAACGATTTCAAGTAATTTCCCGGATCTTGAAGTTATTGTAAGATTAAAAAATTTGCAAAACGCTAGAGAGTTTTATGATGCTGGAGCAACCACAATCATTCCGGAAAATTATGAGACTGGATTGCAGCTTGGTGGAACAATTTTAAAATTTATTGGTTTGAGTGAATATGAAATAAATCGTATCAAAGGACAATTTAGATCAGGTAATTATGTAATAGCTAAACGAGACGACGCATTGCATGAATTGGAAGAAAACGATTCAGATAAATATTAGGTTTGTTACTCATGCCAATCAAATTACAGCAAAAGGTGTATATTTGGATTGTACTTATCTTGACATCTGTACCATTGCTAACGAAAGCTGATAATCAGAAACTGCCTATACCCAGATTTGCCTCAATAAAGGCTAATGAAGTAAATGCTAGAGTTGGTCCTACGATAAAAGCCCCTATAGAATGGGTGTTTATTAAAAAGGGAGAACCAATAGAAATTATTGCAGAATATGAGCAATGGAGGCAAATTCGTGACATAAAAGGAGAAGGGGGTTGGGTACATTCGAGCGTATTATCCGGCAAAAGATCGGTAATTGTGGTAAGCCCAGATTTGGTAGCACTTACTAGAGTAGCTGATGATCCAAATAAAGTTGTTGCAAAAGTAAGTAATCATGTACGTTGTTTACTTAATAAATGCAGAAAAGATCATTGCCAAGTACGTTGTAAAAATTATACTGGATGGCTGCCTAAGAAACTATTATGGGGAGTATAATAATCCCATAAAATAGGACCAAAAAATAGATTAAATTTACAATTTATGTATTTTGTTTCATAATTATAAAGATATTCTATTTAAGGACGCACTTATTAGTACCTTATTCTGTTGACAAAATTCAATAATATTTTACCATTTCTTCCCTCGAATTCTGCCATAGTAACAGCTTCTGCAATTTGATCTATATTGTACTCAGTATCTATAGGCAGTTTTATATCTGCTCTAACAAAATGTTCTATCATTTGTTTAAATATTTCCTGTCTATAGTCTACTGGTTTACTATATACCCAATCTCGCAAATGATAAAATTCAAATTGTACATTTTTTTCTGTTGCATCAGTAAAGAAAGAAGCTGGAAGCTGTTGTCTAGACATTAGACCATATTGCAAAAATTTACCACCAAGATTAACTGCTTTTAGCAGTGTTGCTCCTGCATCACCACCAATTGCATCTAAAGCATAATCAACCCCTCTGTTATTTGTAAATTTTAAAATAGCATTAGAGAGGTCTTCTTCATTTGAGTTAATCACTTTCTTCAAACCAAGTTGTTCCAGTTTAACTTTATTCTCAACACTCCTTACAATTGAAATCAAATCAAAACCCAAGCTTTTAGAAAAACCAGCAATAATATGTCCACAAATTGAATTTCCAGCATTTATTACAAGAATGCCACTTTTATCAATTTTTAATTTATCAACTAACATTAACCAGCAAGTGAGAGGGTTAATATATAATTGTGCTGCTGTTCTATTATCAATTTCATCAGGTATTAAAACAGCTTCTTGAGCTGGAATAATGTTATATTCTTGCCAAGTACCTTTTCCTTTTAATGCCAGTACCCTTTTACCAACTAGGTGATTATTATTGGAGTCACCAGCAACACGAACAGTTCCAACTCCTTCAAAACCAGCTATTTTAGGGAATTCTACTCTGTCAGGATATATTCCTCTAATAGTTAGTAAGTCCGAAGGATTAATAGCACATGCATGCATTTGAACTAATAACTCGTTATCCAAAGGTGTTGGCATTTCTAATCTAACAATTTTTAATACCTCAGACGGATTACCAAACAAATTATACATAACTGCTTTATAAGTTTGTGGTAGGTTGAATTTTTTCATAATTGCAAGTCACCTAAATAAACTTATTCATTTTTAAAATTCCTTAGTACAACCTAATTATTACATTTTATATAAGTGACCACATAAATGGATTGATTCTTTAGATTATACATCCTCACAATGAAATCATTTTACTACGACTAAAGCCAATCTGGTTAACTATAAAACTGACTTGTTACGGTCATAATAAAGCTTCATAACTACAGAAGCAGTTTCTTCTATAGATCGTCTTGAAACATCAATTACTGACCATCCTTGTTGTTCACAAATTTGTTTTACTTGCATACATTCTTCCTGAACTACTTTAAAATTAGTATAACTAGTATTATCACTTATCTGTAAAGAATGCATTCTAGTTTCTCTTATTTCAATCAGTCTAGCTGGATCAATAACTAAACCAATTATAAGTTTCCCTTTTACATTACCTAAAAGGTCTAAAAATGGATAACCGTGTATATAAGGTACATTTGCTGTCTTAAATCCATTATATGCTAAATATACAGAAGTTGGAGTTTTTGATGTTCTAGAAGGACCAACCAAAATAATATCAGCTTCATCTAATTCACTAGTCATCTGACCATCATCATGTCTAAAAGTATAATCAATAGCGTGAATCTTATCAAAATAACTTTCATCAAATTTATAGTCATAAACTAAACTTTCTTCTGTTTCTACACCTAAAAAATCTGAAATCTCCTTTACAATTCTACCTACAACAGAAATACAAGGAAACTTCAAATCATAACAAAATTTGGTTAAATTTCTTCTTAGTTGGTAATCTGAAATAGTGTATAATACTATGCCTGGCTTTATTTTTATTTTTCTCAAAACCTCATTTAGTAATTCCGCATTTCTCAACATTGGCCAGTGATATAATTTTGACTCAATTTTACTAAATTGTAACAAAGAAGTATTAGCTGCATGTTTAACAGTTTGTATTGAAGAGTCTGAAACTAAGTGAACAATTAGCTTATTCATATATTTATTAGTCTTTGTGGATAATTTTTTTTCATACTTCAATAGTCTATATTAAAAATAACCATAAATTAGTCATATATATCGTTTATACAGAGATAAATAACCTATAAAATTTAAATAATAATTTTGTGGATAATTTTGTGTGTAAAATGATAAACATCCAATATCTCTCACGTTTTCTCACTTTAAACACATAAATTAATATAATTATCCACTAAAAAAATAATTATATAAATAATGTGAGTAATCATTACAACTAATATATTATACTAAGTGATTTAACAATAAAAAATGAGTATAACTACGTGTATATATAATATATCTACATATAAACAATCTCTACAACAACTAAAAAAATAATATATAAATATATAGATTAATATGGATTATTTTATGAACCAAATTTTACAAACTTTTAAGAAAAGTAATAATTTTGTACCAATTTGGCTAATGCGTCAGGCTGGTAGATATTTACCTGAATATCAAAAAATAAGAAAAACTGTTAGTGGTTTCCTAGATTTATGTTATGATATTAACAAGGCTGTAGAAGTTACTTTGCAACCAATAAGAAGATATAATTTTGATGCTGCTATAATTTTTTCTGATATTTTGGTTTTGCCTGATGCATTGGGATGGGGTGTTAAATTTGAAGAAAATATAGGACCAATATTACGTAAGTTTCAATCAAAAGAGGATTTTAAATATCTTAAAGGAAATTATAGTAGAAAGTTAAATGTAGTTTATGAGATAATAAATAAAGTCAAAGCAAATTTACCAGTTAATACTGCACTAATAGGTTTTGCAGGTGGTCCGTGGACGGTAATGACTTATATGTTGGAAGGAAGAGGTAAACAAAATTTTGAGACAAGTAAAAAATTTATTTATGAAAATAATAATTTAGCACAAGAACTACTAGACTTTATTACCGAGAAGACTATTATCCATTTAATAGGACAAGTAAAGGCTGGAGCGGATTTAGTACAATTATTCGATTCATGGGCGGGAATATTAGAAGAAACGGAATATGACCAGTTTGTTATACAACCGACAAAAAAAATAGTAGTAACTTTAAAAGAACAATTTCCGTATTTGCCTATTATAGGTTTTCCAAGGGGATCAGGGCTTTTATATGAAAAATACATTAGTAATACTGGAGTGGATGTTATTGGAGTAGATCAATTCGTACCTGTTAGTACTATGAAATTATGGAATGAAAAAGTTGTTGTGCAAGGTAATTTAGACCCTTTTATATTGCTTACTAATAAAGAAATTATCGCAGAAAAAGTAAATAAAATAATTTCAAATTTTAAAGAAGGAAATTTTATATTTAATCTTGGACATGGTATTTTACAAAATACACCAGTTGAAAATGTTGAATTTTTAGTTAATTATGTTAGAAAATTTAGATATTAAAATATCTCAAAAAAAAAATATAGCCATTGTACTTTTTAATCTTGGTGGACCGGATAGCTTAAGCTCCGTCAAGCGTTTTTTATTTAATTTATTCTATGATAGAGCAATCATTAACCTACCAAATCCCCTAAGATTTATTATTTCTAAAATAATATCAATTGCTAGAAATAAAAAATCTCAAAAAATATACTCTCTAATAGGTGATAAGTCACCTATTTTACAAGAAACGGAATCTCAAAGATTTGCTATTACAGAAAAATTAAAAAGCACTATAAATGATAACTTTAAAATTTTCATAGCAATGCGTCACTTTTACCCTAATTCCAAAGAAGCTATAAAAAGAATAAATGAGTATAACCCTTCAGAAATAATATTGTTACCATTATACCCACATTTTTCTAGTACTACTACTGGATCTTCAATTAAAGATTTCCTATCTTCTTTTCAAAATACATACTCAAATTCAAATATACCAATTAAGACTATTTGTTGCTATCCTATTGATGATCAATTTATTAATGCTCACTTATCATTAATAAAAGAATCATTAGAAAAGTTGAAAAACAAAAATATTTTTCGTATATTATTTTCAGCTCACGGGTTGCCTACAAAAATAATAAAAGCAGGAGATCCTTATCAGTGGCAGGTTGAAAGAACTGTAGAAAAATTAGTGTCTAATCTTAATATAGATAATTTAGATTATAAGGTAACTTATCAAAGTCGTGTTGGTCCGGTAGAATGGCTAAAACCTAACACAGAGGGTGAGATTGAAGTAGCTGGTAAAGAAAATAAATCTCTTATAGTTGTTCCAATAGCGTTTGTGTCAGAACATGTTGAAACATTAGTAGAATTAGATATTGAATATAGAAAAATCGCTGATAAATATAAAATAGAATATATTAGGACTCCTGCTCTTGGAATAAATAAATTGTTCATTAATAGTCTAACTAAAATGATATCAAATTTAGTTGATTACGGTGAAGAAACAAAAAATTTGATATGTAGTTCAATTAACAAAAAAATATGTCCTGATAATTTTACTATGTGTCCTTGTAATTTAAAAAGTTAAGTCAATATGAGGTAATATTAATGGCTAGTTATTATTTATGGTTTAAAGCATTTCATCTTATATCAGCAATTTCTTGGATGATAGGTATATTATACTTACCAAGATTATATGTTTATCATTCTAGAGTTATAGTAGGTAGTGAAACTGATAAGACATTTCAGTTAATGGAAAGTAGGTTAATCAGAATAATTATGAATCCTGCTATGATAAGTACTTATACTTTAGGCATAATCAATAGTTATATATATGGGTTAGTAGCTTTAGGAACATGGTTTTATATAAAAATGACAGCAGTTTTGGGTATAACTATTTTTCATGGCTTATTAGCTAGATGGAGAAAGGATTTTGTTGATGGAAAAAATAATCACTCTGAGAAATTTTATCGTATTATTAATGAAGTCCCGGCATTATTCATGATCATAGCTGTTATTATGGTTATTGTTAAACCATTTGATTAATTTTAATGTAATTACCTATTAGTGCATCAAAAAATTAGTGTATAGTTAGTATGATAAAATGGTATGAAAGTGAATTTTAATGCAAGTTGCTAAAATATTACTGCCACTAGCTAATCTTTTTCCACTGGATTATTTAATTCCAAATGGACTAGAATTAGCTACAGGAGACTTAGTAATAGTTCCTTTTAGAAATAAGGAATTGACAGGTATAGTTTGGCAATTAGATGTTGGGGGTTCAGAGAAATATAACAGAATCAAGTATATTAAACAGAAAGTACCACTTGAATTTAGACTTAATCATGAAATATTATCACTAATTAAATGGGCTACTAATTATTACATGGTGGAGCTTGGTTCAGTTGCCAAGTTGGTTTTGCCAATTGACGTTGCTGAACAGCCTATAAAAATAAAACATCAAGAGTTAAATAAAGATTTTATTCTACCACCCCTCTCAATAGAACAACAAAAGGCACTTTCTCTATTAATTCAATCTGACAAACCATCAATTGTTAAAGGAGTAACTGGATCAGGTAAAACAGAAATATATTTTCATTTATTAGCTGAATATTTAAGGCAAGGTAATCAAATATTGATAATGTTACCAGAAATTGCCTTAAGTCAGCAAATTATAAATCGTTTTGCAGAACGATTCGGTTTTAATCCAGTAATATGGAACTCTACGGTTACTAAAGCTCGAAAAAAGATGATTTTAAGAGGTTTGCTGAGCAATGAAATTAAAGTTATAATTGGTGCTAGAAGTAGTTTATTTCTACCATATCATAGTCTTGGATTAATTATTATTGATGAAGAACACGATAGTTCTTATAAACAAGATGAAGGTATATTATATAATGCTCGTGACGTGGCAATATTACGAGGAAGTTTATCTAAAATAAAAATAGTATTATGTTCAGCTACCCCCTCTATTGAAACAATTTATAATGTAAATACAGATAAATATCAATTAGTTGAATTGTCAAGCCGTCATCAGGAAGCAACTTTACCAGAAATTCAAATAATAGATATGAAGAAGGAAAAATTACCAAAGAATTCTTACTTATCTACAAAGTTAATAGCGTCAATTGGCGAAAAGCTGGCAAGCAAAGAGCAAGTGTTATTATTTCTAAATCGTAGGGGATATGCTCCATTAATGCTATGCAAGCTTTGTGGTTATCGTTTTACTTGCAATTCTTGTTCTGCTTGGTTAGTGGTACACAAATCTAGTAAAAAACTTGAATGTCACCATTGTGGCTATCAGAGTAGGATTCATATTGTTTGTCCAGATTGTTTGGAAAAAGATTCTTTAACTATCTGTGGTCCAGGGATTGAAAGAATAGAAGAAGAAACAAGATATTTGTTTCCTGATAGTAAAATTGCCGTAATTAGCAAAGACTATGCTCAGAAACCTAAAATAATTCATGAATTACTACATAAGATGGAACATTTAGAGATTGATATTTTGATTGGTACTCAGATGATTACTAAAGGTTATCACTTTCCCTATCTTACCTTGGTATGTGTTATTGATGCTGATCTTGGAACTGTTGGTAGTGGAGATTTACGATCAAGTGAACGTAATTATCAATTACTTCATCAAGTTGGAGGTAGGGCAGGAAGGGAAGATAAAAAAGGTATAGTATTAATGCAAACTTATTATCCAGATAATGCTATATTTGGTTATATAAAAAATGGAGGAGATCAATTTTTACAATATGAGCTTAAAACAAGACAAGCAGAGAATATGCCACCTTTTACCAAAATGGCATCGATAATTTTGTCTGGAAAAAATGAGCATAAAATATTTGAAATATCAAAAAATCTAGTTGCAATTGCCCCAAAAAGTTCGGCACGAATACTTGGACCATCTAGTTCATTAATGTCTAAATTAGCAGGAAAATTTCGCTATCGTATTCTGATCATAGTAGACAGGAAGTTTAATCTACAAAAATTTTTACAAATATGGTTAAGTTTAATCAAAATTCCTTCTTTTTGTCATTTGAAAATAGATATAGATCCTAAGAGTTTTTATTAATATATAGCTAACCATATTGATATTACTAACCCGGATATTGCATGAAGGTATCAATATTTATCTCTGAACCCATTGTAATATAAAGAGTTTAGAAGAATTGCACAAAAATACAAATTGTATATTTAAAATTTTATATATTTTAGCCTGTAGCCCTCATGAGACAAGGGCTATCACAATTGGTTCATTTCTATCATGCAATATCCGGGCTAAGTTTATACAATTTGTTAAACTGTATATTAAGAGCAATAAAAATGATTTTAAAGATGTAGAAGCAATGTGTGAATCGGTGGGTCGTCCTACGATAAGATTTGTACCAATAAATCGGTAGGTACATTATATAGTTTGGTGCTAGTTGTTTAGTCCCAGGGTGTAATGTTGTATATTATAAAGAATTACCATCAAGAGAGGAATTATGGGACAAATATTACACGGCTGTGCCAAAACGACAGAGGCAATACGTTTCGCAATCCAAAATAGTCAAGAGAGCTTAAAGACCTTAGCAAGAAAATATTCTATTAATCCTAAAACAGTTGCTAAGTGGAAGAAACGAACTACATTACAAGATACTTGTATGGGTCCCAAAGAACCATCTTCTACAGTATTAACTTCTGAAGAAGAAGCTATGTGTATAGCATTTCGTAAACACACTTTATTATCTTTAGATGATTGCTTATATGCTTTACAAGTTAGTATTCCCAAGCTTACTAGATCTTCTTTACATAGACTTCTTCAACGCCATAATGTTAGTAGGTTACCGGAAGTAAAAGGAAATAACAAAACCAAGAAGAAGTTTAAACTTTATCCAATTGGTTATTTCCATATAGATATTGCTGAAGTCAAAACAGAAGAAGGTAAACTCTATCTATTTGTTGCTATTGATCGCACTTCAAAGTTTGTGTATGTAGAACTTTTACCAAGATGTACCAAGACAGAAACAGCACAATTTCTTCGTAATTTAATTAAAGCTATACCTTATAAAATTCATACTATTTTGACAGATAATGGTATTCAATTTACTAACAGAACAGTAGATAAGCATGCTTGGATGCATATTTTTGATCGTATTTGCTATGAATACAATATTGAACACAGGCTAACAAAAGTTAATCATCCATGGACTAATGGACAGGTAGAACGTATGAATCGTACTATTAAAGAGGCAACTGTTAAACGTTTTTATTATGACAATCATCAGCAACTTAAACAACATTTATATGATTTTATCAATGCCTACAATTTCGCAAAAAGACTTAAAGCTCTTAAAGGTTTAACTCCTTATGAATTTATCATAAAAACATGGACATCTGATCCAAATAAATTTATTATTAACCCTAATCTCCACTCCCTGGGACTAAACACCTAGAAAATCAACATGTTATGTAGTTATTTCTTATGAGGGCGATTTAAAAGTCACAACTAGTGATAGAAAATGCTAAATTACAGAAACGAATGGTTATCATCGCGAGCCATGAAGTGGCGTGGCGATCCAAATAAACAGTTAGCTAATTTTATTTTTTACCGCTGCAACTTTTGGATTGCCACGTCGCCGTTTTGCGACTCCTCGCAATGACGTTTATGTATTTTCTAAAACAAATTTTCTATCATTAATTGCGACTTTTAAATCGCCCTGGTTTCTTATGAGTAATATTAGTCGAGTTAGCTTCAAATCTGATCACCTTGAGATGCTATTATTGACCTAATAAGTTCAACTATTTTTTGCCTAATCTGTGGATTTTGAATTTTGGTAAATACTTTAACAAGATATGATACTTCATCTGTATCATATTTTAAAGGTACTAAATATTCTGCCTTATCCTCAGCAATAATGTTATTTATAAACCTATTATTATCTTGTGTATCAAATAGGTAATCATCTGATGAATCAGTAGTTTCAGTTGTATTAATAAAATACTCAATAGAGACTCATAATTTAACAATTTTGCAAAAAAATACAATATACTTCCAGCTATTGGGGTGATAGCATCCTCATATTTTTGTATCTGTTTTACACTAAGATTAATAGCTTCACTCAATTCTTGTTGGCTTATACCCAGCATTACACGACGTTTTCTTAAACGCATACCGATAATTAGGTTTATTCTTTCTTTTGACTTAGTAGATTTATTCATGGTAATAATAATTTAATATTTATATATCTATTGCAACTAATAATAATATAGCATTTTAGCTTAATCAAGTAATTTTTTATTGATATTAATAAATTTATTATTTGCTATAAAATATTGAAAAACTGAACTTAGATTACATTTTTTATACCATTGATTTAAATTTTCTGAATTAGCATATTCTAATTTTTTGTAAAAGTAATTTCTCGTAATGACACTTAGAAACCAGCTTTTTTCCTTAAATTGATACATTATGTCGAATTACACTTTCACTACAAAATAAAAGGGTATGATTATTGTAACTGACCATCTACTATCCTATTGAAGCTTCTTGATAGAGTCTAAAGTAGTTTCTAAAATCATACTTGCTGCAATTGAATCATCTTTTTGGTTACGTTCTCGTCTTTTGACCCCTAAAGCTTTTAATAAGTTATTGGCAGCAAGGGAAGTAACTCTCTCGTCTTGTAGATATATAGGAAGATTTGTTGCACAACTTAGTTTTGTGCTGAATTCTAATACAATTGTAGTTTGTTCACTAGATTGACCATTCATACTAACAGGCAAACCTATGACTATACCACAAATGGAATAAGTTGTGACCAAATCTAATATTGACTTAATCTTATTTTCTTCTATTTTTTCATAAATAGTTTTTATTGGCATAGCGATAGTTTGTTCCTGATTTGAAATAGCGATGCCTGTTTTCCGCGTTCCATAATCTATGGCAATAATTGGTCTATTAGCTTGTAGAAGCTGAAAAAATTCTTGCAATGCTGTTATTATCATGATACCTAAATTATAATTTATATTTATACAAAGTATGCGTTTAATTATGTCAGATCTGATTCAAAAACACCTAGATAGTAGACTAATAAAACTATCTTTAGTTTTTGCCCTTATTTATTTCATATTTTTTAATTCAGTAGTTTCTTGTTATAAATTCAATTACTACAAGATAACTTTTTTGAAAGCTATATTGGAGTTGAGTAAAGACTTTCTGTATATTTATTTTACTTGTTTTATCATTTTTTTTGGTTTAACTATCCATCGGCTTGTTTTTATAATTGGGGCAATATTTTTATTTATAACGGGGGCAATTGCTAGTTATTATCTATATTTCTTTAAAATTTCTCCTACAAAAGAAATGATAAGTAGTTTTTTCTCCACTGACTTTAATGAAGTATACGAAATAGTCAGCATCAGGCTAATTATATGGTTGGCTTTTAGTTTGTTTAGCTGTCTTTATACAATAAAACATTTCTCAATGTTAGATAGTAAACTATTTGTCACAAAATTACTATCAGCAGTTTGTCTTTTAATTGCTGTTAATAATATTATTACGCCGCAATTCAAATTGCTAAACAGTTATTTTCCTATGCAATATCTACATAATACATATTTATATTTCTCTAATAGTAGTAGCAACAAAAACAGCATACGTGAAGATATAAGTAAGAAATTTTCTTTTACCGATCAATCTGATCAAAATATTATAGCTGTACTTGTTATAGGAGAATCAGCACGGTTTGATCATTTTGGTATTAACGGTTATTCTAGGGATACTACACCATATTTGGGTACTGTTGACAATCTTTTTTCATTTAAAGCACAATCTTCGTCTAATCATACATGTATCTCAGTTCCATCTCTTCTGTCTTGCCATTCTGCTAGGGATTTAGACAAAATCACAGAAGATACAAGTTTTTTATCAATTTTTACCATGCTGGACTTTAATACTAACTGGATTGGCACTCAGAGTTTGGTACAATATTTAAAGAGTAAAAACCCATATACAATTTATGATCATGTTAAGTTTAGCATGCTCCCTGGTGGTTCTGTTCTGTTAAAAAGGCTTGACCATGATGAGAAAATGTTACCTTATATTAAAAATATTGTAGATTCTGCTACTAAAGATGTTTTAGTTATTCATACAAGCGGTAGTCATTGGAAATATTCTGCTAGATATCCTCAAGAATTCCAAAAATTTACTCCTAAGTGTAATTCAACTGTTATGGTAGATCAAAGTACTTGTGATCTTGCAGAGTTAATTAATGATTACGATAACACTATTTTATATACTGATTTTTTTTTATATAACGTGATAGATTTATTAAAAAATAGTAACGCCATTCTAATGTATGTTTCTGATCACGCTGAATCTTTAGGAGAACATGGTTATTACGGTCATGGTGGACCAATGATCCCAGAACAAACTACAGTACCTTTCTTAGTTTGGGTATCGGATGAATTTAAAAAAAAACATCCTGACTTGGTGAGTTCTATAGCCAATCATTTAGGTACTGAAATTAGTCATGATTATGTATTTCATTCAATTCTTGATTGTGTTGGCATTCGTTCGACAGTGATTGACAAAAATTTAAGTCTATGTGGTAAGAAGTCAAATGACTAAGATTTATCTAATTGCTGGTGAAATATCAGGAGATTTTATAGGAAGTCGTTTGATGCAAAGCCTAAAAGATATCTGTGAATTGGAAGAAATGAAATTAGAGTTTGTCGGTATTGGTGGCAGTAAGATGCAAGAGGCTGGATTGCAGCATAGCCTTTTCCCTATTAGTCAAATAAATCTTATGGGCTTCGTCGAAATTATACCACATATTTTTAGGCTCACTAAGTTAATTAAACAAACTATTGACAATATTATTCAACATAATCCAGATTTGTTAATTACCATAGACTCACCAGGCTTTACTTATAGAGTGGTAAAGAAGGTTCGAGAAGCACGACCTAACTTAAAGATCATGCATATTGTCGCTCCATCAGTCTGGGCGTATAAGCCTTCCCGGGCTATAAAATACGCTCAAGTTTACGATTATTTGTTAGCGTTACTGCCATTTGAACCACCATATTTCCAAAAAGTGGGACTAGATTGTCGATATATTGGTCATCCAATGTTAGAACAGTATTTCTATGACAATCAAAATAAAGATCGGTTAAGGTGGGAATTGAAGATACCTATTCTTGCAAAATTACTATGTGTTACTTGTGGTAGCCGCAAAGGTGAGATAATAAGGCATGCACCTATCTTTATAGAGGCAATTAATCTGATAACAAGTCAATTCCCTAATCTTCAAGTGATATTTGTCTTGGCTGATCCTAGTCATCAATCTTTAATTAAATTATTTTTATCAGATGCAGTATTTAACTACCAATTCTCAACTGATCGACTTAAGATTTTTGCTACAGCTGATCTTGCTTTAGCAAAATCTGGTACTAATACTTTAGAAATTGCTGCTTGTAATATTCCAATGGTTGTTGCTTATAAATTAAATATCGTAAGTTTTTTTATAATAAAATTATTAATAAAAATACCTTACATTTCTTTGATTAACATTATCGCTAATAAGGAGATATTACCAGAATTGATTCAATTTAACTGTACTAAATCAAATATAGCAGCAAGGCTTACATCACTATTAGTTGATAAAAAAAAAGCAGCTGAACAAGTAAGAGAAAGCCAAAAAATCTTAATAGAATTAGGTTTAAAAGGGCATGGTTCTCCATCAACTGTTGCAGCCCATATTATAAAGTCAGAATGTTTAAGGATACTGTCATAGAATTATTTTAGTTATTCCCGACAGTGTCCTATGCTCTCATATCATAATTTAAAGATATAAGTGTCTAGAATTTCAACGAACGCTATATAGACTTTTAAACAGGTTTTGGCATTTGTTGAAGTATAAAGTTTTTCACTTTCTCAAATGCGGTGTTTTCAATCTGTCTAATTCTTTCCTTAGAAATTTTATATTCCATACTAAGAATATCCAGAGTTTTCGGAGAATCTGTTAATTTACGCTCAGTAAGAATATGTAATTCTCGATCATTCAATATCTTCATCGCTTGAGTTAACAAACTATGTTTATTAGCAGAATCCTCTTGGCTAATTAATTTTAGTTCTTGACTTGGACGAGTTTCTGGTAAAAATTCAATTAATTCGCTACCACCATCATCATCACTATTTACTAAATTGTTCAATGATAAATCCGGACCAGATAACCTAGCATTCATTTCACTAACTTCATTGCTTGTCACTCCAAGTTCTTGAGCAATTTGAACAAAATCCTGATCTGTGACAGCCCTAGAATATAGATTAGCAATTTTATGCTTAATTTTACCAAGACTAAAGAATAGCTTTTTTTGTGCTGCTGTAGTACCCATTTTAACCAAAGACCAAGACCTTAAGACATATTCATGGATTGAAGCTTTAACCCACCACAAGGCGTAAGTAGACAAGCGAAAACCTAAATCAGGATTATATTTCTTTACTGCTTGCATCAGACCTAAATTTCCTTCTGATACAAGTTCATTTAGAGGTAACCCATAGTTTCTATATCTAATAGCAATTTTTGCTACTAATTTCAAGTGGCTAGTTACTAACTTATGAGCAGCTTCTAGATCATTTTGTTCAAGATAGGCTTTGGCAAGTAAAAACTCCTCTTCTTGTGAAAGTGATGGGATTTTATTAATTTTTTGCAAATATTGATAAAACCCTGATTCTGCAGAAATTACTGGCACACTGATTTTGTTAGTCATATAATACCTTTAAAATAGATTGCTTTACTTACAATATAATTAAATCGGTTTATAATATCATAAGTTTAAGATGTTTTAAATAGACTTCTTATAAAAAATTGAAATTTGTATAGCTAACTTGATTCGCATTTAGCTATAGTAAACTGGTGTCATTGCGAGAAGCCACTTTAGTCACAGCTGTCGAAAGTTAGAATAGGAAGAGTTTTTAGATAGGACAATGTCATTGCGAGGAGCTGCTTTAGTAGCGACGAAGCAATCCAGAAAGTAATCAGAAGTGGATTGCCACTACACTCACGTGGTCTCGCAATAACGAAGTAACGCTAATCGGGTTAGACACTGTTAACAAAGCTTATTTAGTTGGTGAATAAAGTCTTTTTTGCTGCAAATTATAAGATTTTTTTGAAATAGGTACACTATTCCAGCAAAAATCTTATTAATTTTCGCTGAAAAATCCATTAATTCATCAATTAAATAAGCTTTGTTAACAGTGTCTAGCTATTAATTAAGAGAACAGAATAGTGTTACAAAAATCTAATAGGAAATTTGCCTTAGCCTTGGTTAGCTTAGCACTTAGTATGGTTTTTTTAAGCTTTGCATCGATACCAATTTACAATTTATTTTGTAAAGTCACTGGTTATGGCGGTACCACGGCAAGACAGGAGCTTAATATATATTCTCCTAAAAAGGGAACTAGAGTGATAACTATAGAATTTGACTCTAATGTTGATAGTAATTTACCTTGGCGATTTATTCCTAAACAAAGAAGGGCTACAGTTATCCCAGGACAAAATACGCTAATTTTTTATGAGTCTGAAAATTTAAGTAATGATGATATAATAGGAACTTCCGTTTATAATGTTACTCCTAATAAAGCCGGTAAGTATTTTGTTAAAGTACATTGTTTTTGTTTTGAAGAACAGCTATTAAAAGCAAGAGACAAAATGTTAATGCCCGTAACATTTTTTATAGATTCTGATTTTGAGGAAGATAAAGAAATGAATGATGTTGATACAATAACCCTATCTTATAGTTTTTATAAGGTAAGAGTTGTTGAAAAAGATTTAATGAAATTCAAATAATAATTTAAAAAGTAGAAAATTAGTATATATTTGTATAGCTAACCCGATTAGCATTTAGTTACAGTAAATTGACGTTTATTAACGAGGAGTCGAATACGGTGAAGCAATCTAATAAATGTGGATTGCCACTACACTCACGTGATCTCGCAATGACTGGAATATTTTTACCCAACGTCATATATGGACGAAGTCCATTGATGGGTTTGGATGGAGTTCACAACTGTCGAAAGTTAGAAGAGGGGGTTTTAAATAGGGTAACGTCATTGCGAGAAGACCGAAGGTCGACGAAGCAATCCATAAAATGATTAAATATGGATTACTTCGTCGTGCTTACGCACTCCTCGCAATGACATTTCCTTGCCTAAAAACAGCTTCCTCTTCTAACTTTCGACAGTTGTGGGACGGAGTCCATGCCATCATTGCGAGGAGTAGCATTGCTACGACGAAGCAATCCAAATCCAATCGTCTTCTTGGATTGCTTCGTCGCCACCAAAGTGGCTTCTCGCAATGACAACAATTTACTATGGCTAAATACTAATCGGGTTAGCTATAGATAATTTTAATAAAAAAGTTAATTATTTTATGACCATAACCATCCATACACTAGAAGAGTTTAAGAAAATGCATATTGCAGGCAAACTGGCTGCAAAAACCTTAGATTTCATTACTAATTATGTAAAACCAGGAGTGAGTACCATTTATTTAAATGATCTCTGTCATGACTTTATTGTATCCAATAATGCAATTCCTGCCCCTTTAAACTATAATGGCTTCCCGAAGTCAATTTGTACTTCTGTTAATCATGTAGTATGCCATGGTATTCCAAATAACAAACCTATTAAAAATGGTGATATAATAAACATTGATGTTACCGTAATTGTTGATGGATGGCATGGAGATACTAGTAGAATGTATTACGTTGGTGACGTTGGAATTAAAGCAAAACGCTTAGTGCAAGTTACTTATGATGCTATGATGATAGGAATTGAACTAGTGAAACCGGGAGTACATTTAGGAACTATTGGAAATGCTATACAAAATTATGTTGAGAAGCATAATTATTCCGTTGTTAGAAATTATACTGGTCACGGAATAGGGCGTATATTTCATACAGAGCCAAATATTCTACATTACGGTAAAGCTGGCACTGGCTTGGTATTGGAGGAAGGTATGTTTTTTACTATTGAACCAATGGTAAATGCTGGACATCACTCCACCCATCTTAGTAAATTAGACGATTGGACCGTCACCACAAGTGATAAATCATTATCAGCACAGTTTGAGCATAGTTTAGGTGTAACTAAAGATGGTTTTGACATTTTTACTTTGTCACCAAAACACTTGACATATCCACCTTATAAAATAGATTTATGAAAGATAATACTCCTCATTATATTGGGCATAGACAACGTCTAAGGCAACGTATTATTGTTTCTGCAGAGAATCTTGCAGATTATGAATTACTTGAAATGATATTATTTTCTGTAATACCTAGAAAAGATGTAAAACCATTAGCGAAGGAATTACTAACACGATTTGGTAGTCTCGCTGATTTAGTAAATACAGATAAAGAAAAACTGCTTAACATTAAAGGAACTAATGATAATTTATACATAAATTTTGTTATTATGCGTGAATTGACTAGGTTCTGTGAAGTTTTGTAAAAAAATAAATTAAAAAGAAGGAGAGGTAGTGTATTTTCTATTTTAGACAATCAAAAACACTACCGGAATGAATTATCATATAAAAATCAGAGAATGGCAACAAATTATTGAAATATTAAGAAAAAGAAAAGATATAAAAACAAGAAATGAGGATAAGCTTAGACGATTTATTGAAGCAATATGGTACATAACACGTTCAGGATGCCAATGGCGGTTGTTACCGAGTGTTTATGGTTCATGGCGAGCAGTGCATATGAGGTTTAAAACTTGGTCTAATAAAGGAATATGGACCGATTTGTTTGAGCAAGTACAAGCTAATCCTGACATGGAATCAACAATGATTGACGCTACTATAGTTCGTGCCCATGCATGCTCAGCAGGTTATAAAAAAGATAGCCAAGATCAAGAAGCTTTAGGGCGTAGTAAAGGAGGTTTTACTACTAAAATCCATGCCTTAGTTGACGCTCTTGGTAATCCTTTAAAGTTTATTTTAACTGCAGGTCAAAGACATGACATTACACAAGCCAACTCATTGGTTAAAGATATTAAAAATACTATGCTCCTTGCCGATAAGGCATATGATAGCAATGCTTTTATTGAGCAGCTTGAAGAGCAAAATTGTATAGCTGTTATTCCATCAAAAAAGAACCGAAAACAGCAAAGGGAGTACGATAAACATATCTATAAAGAACGTCATTCGATCGAATGTTTTTTTGGTAAAATTAAACATTTTAGACGAATTTTTTCGAGATTTGATAAAACTGCTACTGCTTTCTTGTCTTTTTTGCAATTTGTTGGAGCTTTTATATGGCTTCGTTAGAAAACTTCACAGAACCTAATAGGATACTAAAACAAAAAGTAATAAATCAGAATGTCATTAGTTCTTGGAGTATTCTAATAGACTATCTAAAAGCAACGATGGGTAATATGAAGACAGAACAGTTTCGTATCTTATTTTTAAATAAAAAGAATGTCCTGATTGCTGATGAAGTTTTAAGTCAAGGCACTATAGATCAGGCAACAATATATCCAAGAGAAATAATTAAAAGAGCTTTATTTAATGAAGCTGGGGCAATTATATTAGTACATAATCATCCAAGTGGTGTTAGTAAACCTTCAAATACTGATATTAAATTAACACACAAAATAGTAGAAACTTGTGCTAATGTGAATATATCTGTTCACGACCACGTGATTATTGCAGCTAATGAATATTTCAGTTTTAAATCTAATATGTTGTTATGAGTGATTTTACTAATTATAGTTTTTTATTTTTGTTATCTTTTATAGCAACAAGCTTTCTTACTTGGCTATTGATTTTCAATCTTCCATCTTTTGGAATGGTAGATATACCGAATCCACGTAGAACACATAATAGAATTACACCAAGAGGAGGAGGGCTTGCTATAGTAATAGTGCTAATAATTGGTCTTATCACCTATGAATATTTTACGACAAAAACGCTGATAAACTCAATTAAGATTGTACCCTTATTATTGATCATTTCTACAATTTCATTTTTAGATGATCTTATCTCTGTTCCTGTATTTATAAGACTAATTATTCACATAATTTGTTCTACAATAGGCATTATAATATTTTTATCTCCGGCATTATTGTTTCATCATGAATTACCATTATATGTTGATTTTGTGTTATCTATAATATACTTGACTACCTTTTTAAATATTTATAATTTTCTTGATGGGATAGATGGTATTAGTGGAGCTGAATCTATTCATTTATCTATTACCATATTAATAATTTGTTATTTAAAGCATGATATAATAATAAACATAAATTTTATAATTGTACTTAACGTCATCATATTGGCGTGTTCTATAGGTTTTTTGATATTTAACTGGCATCCCGCTAAAATATTTATAGGAGACGTAGGTAGTATAAGTTTAGGATTTTTACTAGGTTTATGTTTAATACTTATTTCAGCTTCTAGTATTGATTTATTTATTGCTTCATCTATTGCTAGTTTATATTACATGACCGATGGAGGATTAACCATATTAATTAGACTACTTAATAAGGAAAAGATTTGGCAACCTCATTTAAAGCATTTTTTTCAAAAAGCAGTTAGAAATGGTAAAACTCATAGGGAAGTAGTGTGTAGAATTATAATATGCAATATATTACTGATGGTATTATCAATCAGTTCTTTGTATTTTCCTTTAGTATCGACTATTCTTGCTGTATTAGTAGTAATGGTTACAATCATTAATTTTGCCCATGAAACCACTCAGCCATGACATCAACATAATTATTAGACGAATCTTTTGCAAGCAGCACCCATTGCTTGCAGAAATTATGATTAATTGGAGCAAGATTGTTGGATCAAAATTTAGTAGCAAAACTATTCCTCTAAAAATAGCTAAAATTAAAGAGAAAGGACAGTTAATAAATATTTTACATGTACAAGCAGAAAATTCGAGTATTGCTTTAGAAATATCATACTATCAACAGATAATCATTGAGCGTATTTCGGTTTATCTGGGTTTTAAGGCTATACATAGCATAAAAACTACAATTTATATACCGTGACAAAAAATTAATCATCATTTTTCCTGCAAAGAATTTTGCTCCAAACGACTTTTAAGCCCTGTGAAATCGACTATTTTTGCATCTTGCTCTTGGTTGGTAATCCTAGACACTTACAACTGTAGTATTAACGTAAAAAATAAGTTTTTACAAACTTTAATTTTAACATATAAAAAAGTTAAAATATACACATAACCATTTTAATAGTATATATTTATGCTCAGTAAAAAATAGATCAATTAGACACTTATATCTTTAAATTATGATATAAGTAATTGTAAGAGGGTGACTTGATAGACACTGGACTGAAATAGTCGTAAACAGAATAAGTACCCTCTTACAAAGTTTGCTTTGAACAAATTGCAGAAGGTGCTGGAAACAGCAGCCTTGCACAATAAGATGAAGGAGATTATATCATGAGTAAAATAATAGGTCTAGATGTAAGTAAAAAATGGTTAGATATATGTTTATATGAGTCTAACAATAAACCGATATATAATCGTTTTTCCAACGATAAGTTAGGGCATGAAGAACTGATAAAATTAACAAAAGAACAAGAAATTAAGCTAATAGTATGTGAACCTACTGGAGGTTATGAAGCGGATATTTGCCAAAAATTGTATAATAATAAACAACAGGTACATAAAGTCAATACATATAGCTTTAATTCATTTAGTAAATCGGTGAATTTGTGTAAAACTGATAAGAAGGACGCATTTAAATTAGCATATTATGGCGATAAGATGCAGCTTTCAGCTAATTATTTATATCAAGTTGAATCCGATACTTTGAAGAGATATCAGCAAAGGCGAGAAGATTTAGTATTAATGCTTAGCAATGAAAAGAAGAGGCTACATCATAGTATTGATGGTATTGATAAAAAGAGTATAGAAAAGCTCATTAAATTTTTACAGAATGAAATAGCTGAGCTTGATAAAAAATTAAGTGAAGTAATAGATGAGTCAGAAGAGTTGAAAGAGAAGGTAAAAATATTAGAGAGTGTGCCTGGTATTGGTAAATGCGTAGCTAAAAAACTAATTAGTTTTTTACCTGAATTAGGGAATAAAAATTATAGTAGTAATGAATTGTCAGCAATTGTAGGGATAGCTCCTTATGCCCGTGATAGTGGTAATAAGCAAGGACGAAGATTTATTAGAGGTGGCAGAAAAATACCACGATATGCTTTATATATGGCGGTATTGGCTGGTAAAAACGGTGTCAAAAATGGTTTTCAATATTTGAAAGCTTTATATGATAGGCTTGTTAACAATTTTAAACCTAAAAAGGTTGCTATAGTTGCATGCATGCGTAAACTACTTGAAGTATGCCATAAACTTATTCAACAAAAACGTTGTTTTGTTATTTAGATAAATATTTTTATTTTTTTGAAAATTTAGATAAAAGATAATTGCTGTTAACAAAGCTTATTTAATTGGTGAATAAAGTCTTTTTTGCTGCAAATTATAAGATTTTTTTGAAATAGGTATACTATTCCGGCAAAAATCTTATTAATTTTCGCTAAAAAATCCATTAATTCATCAATCAAATAAGCTTTGTTAACAGTGTCTAGAAACCTTCATAACATAGGTAATTCTTGAAATTATTTGGGTAGAAATACATAATATAACAATAAAACTAATGGGAATATAATCGATTGTCTGAATTAAAATTTGATGAAAAGCAGTTGTTTCTGCTTAGTAGAATCAAGAATTTTGCTAAACAAATTGAGAATAAATCCTTTTTTAGATTCTTTAATAGCAGTTTATTAGCAAAACAAGGTATCTATTTATATGGTAATGTAGGTAATGGCAAAACTATATTAATGCAACATTTTTTTCAAATATTGCAAATTAAGAAGTTAATGATGCATTACCAGAACTTTATGCAATCAGTACATAAAGATATTTATCGGTTACAAGGCAAATTAAAATCTAAGAGTAATATTATAAAAATCATTGCAGAAAATTATGCAAAACAAGCAGAAGTAATATGTATTGATGAGTTTGAGATTAAAGATATAACTGATGCGATGATCATAGGACAGCTACTACTTGAACTGATAAAATGTAAGGTATTTATCTTTATTACCAGTAATACCAAACCAGAAGATTTGTATAAAGATGGTTTACAAAGAAATTATTTTCTACCAATAATTAAAGAGATTTATCAAAGGTTTGAAGTCATGTACTTAGATAGTGAGCATGATTATCGATTAGATAAAGTTATACAAGCGGCTAGCAGACGCATAATCTATCCAATTAATGAAAGTAATAAATTGGAGACGCAAGAGCTTATTAGCAAGTTAAATCATAATAACCAATTTATTCCTAAAGATATTACTGTTTTCGGACGGAAAATATCTTTTAAAATGGCTGGTGAGAAAATATTAGTGACAGATTTTGAAGAGTTATTTGTAAGAGAATTAGGTTATGTTGATTATGTACATATTTGTCAAAAATTTTCTGTTATAATGGTAGAAAATATTCGTATAATAAGCTCTGATAATACAGACTTAGCTGTTAGGTTTATCAATTTTGTTGATAATGCTTATTTTTATAAAGTGGTATTATTTATGACCTTACAAGATGAGCCGATAAAAATATATCAGAATGGTTTGCGTAGTAATGAATTTAAGAGAACTATTTCAAGGTTACATGAAATGAATAGTGGTAGTTATGTCAATTAAAAGTGGTAAATTCATTACCTTTGAAGGCGGAGAAGGGTGCGGTAAATCCACCCAAAGCGATATGTTATATAAGTATTTACTGTCACAAAATATTCTAGCTGATTTAACACGTGAAGTGGGTGGAACTATTGCGGCTGAAAAGATGCGTGACATTTTAGTTTATCAGGATTTATTACCTATGTCAGAATTACTGCAAGTCATGGCAGCACGTTATGAACATATGCATAAAAGGATTATTCCTAAACTAAACTCTGGGGTTTCAGTTATTTGTGATAGGTTTATAGATTCTACGGCTTGTTATCAGGGGCAAGATGTAGGCAGTGATTTAGTGTATGACCTTCATAAGTCTCTAATATCACCTGTGATGCCTGATATTACCTTTTTTATTGATATAGAGCCAAATATTGCTTTAGAAAGGGCGTGGGCAAGAGGTAATAATAATAAATTTGAAAATAAAAATATTGAATTTCATCAAAAAGTTTATAATAGGTTTCAGTATATATCAGATAAATTTCCAGAAAGAATAGTAAAAATAAACGCCTTAGATCTTAGTGCAAACGAAATTCATGATATAATTGTTGTGATGCTCATACGAAAGCTTGGTAAATTAGATAATAAAAAATAAAAAAGCTCCAAAATATAAGGAGAGGAGTGAAGAAGACAGAAGAAAATTTTTGATTTTTTATACGATATAAATCTAAATAGCTTGACAGGGTAAGCTTAATAATATATAAGTTTCTAACCTTATATATTATACGATAACCTTAAGCAATTAAGGAAAAGCTCTTGAATAGTTTCAACTCATTAAAAGATCATTCTTTTAAGTTGATACATATATTGAGTTTTTTTTTTGTCTTAGGGAATCCTTGTTATGACTATTATAAAGTCAAATTCATTTAGAAGCAAATTCAGAACTATCTTTTGGCCTATCCATAATCATGAACTTGGAAAATTCATACCGATGTGTGGTTTGATGTTCTGTGTCTTATTTAACCAAAATATATTAAGAATTTTAAAAGATAGCATTTTAATTTCAGAGATTAGTGCTGAAGTAGTAAGTTTCACTAAAGTTTATTGTGTAACACCTGCAGCAGCTCTATTCGTTATAATCTATGCTAAGATGCTTAATCATTGTAGTTTTGAAAAGATTTACGGCTATTTAATTACTTTTTTTATTGGGTTCTTTATTCTTTTTGCTTTTATCATTTATCCAAATGTCCATATTTTTCATATTAACCCAAATTCGCTAGAACAAATTATGGGGAATTATCCTCATTTAAAATGGTATATAGCTTTAATTGGTAACTGGAGTTATGTGGTATTTTATACATTATCTGAGCTTTGGCCGAATGTCTTTTATGTTTTACTGTTTTGGCAGTTTGCTAATGAACTTACTACAACAGAAGAAGCAAAAAGATTTTATACTCTTTTTTCATTATTTGGTAATTCTGCTTTAATCTTCGTTGGCTTTTTGATGTTAAACTTATCATCTGCTAACACCATTGCTAAATATTTTTTTACCGTACCGGACAATAAAACTATATTGGTAAAAGTATCAACAAGTTTCGTGATAGTTGCAGCTATTATATCATATTTACTTGTAAGATTTATTAGCAAAAATGTTTTTACCAATCCAACATTTTATGCAAAGGCTAAAGCCGGTAGATCGACTAAAGATGGTATTGGCTTAGTGGAAAGTTTTAGATATATCATAAGATCAAAATATTTATGGTTAATGCTAATTTGCTCTGCTGCCTTTGGTTTATCAATAAATTTGGTAGAAGCAGTATGGAAAGCAAAAATTAAAGAATTATACCCCACTGTTAATAGTTATGCAGAATTCAACAGCCTTTATATTCTTTGGACTGGAGTGACTATTATGGTAATGACTATAATAGGCAATAATATAATGCGTAGTCATAGCTGGTTTGTTGCTGCCGTAATTTCACCAGTTATCGTTATGGTTACGGGGACATTGTTCTTTATCTTAATCGTATTTGACCATCAAATATTATCTCTATTTGACAGTGCTATTCTTATGACTCCATTGGCTCTAGCAGTATCAATTGGGGCTTTACAAAATATTCTAGCAAAAGGTACTAAATATTCACTTTGGGATACCTCTAAAGAGATGTTGTATATCCCTCTTGATAGGGAATTAAAAACCAAAGGTAAAGCCGCTGTTGACGTCATTAGCTCGAAAGTTGGTAAATCTTCGAGTGGATTAATACAGTCAGTTATTTTTACCTTGGTACCAACAGCAACTTTTAGCTCTATTTCACCATTTTTAATGGGTGTATTTATCGTTGTTTGCGTTGCATGGATTTACTCAGTAAGAAAAATATACTTTGAATATAAGAAAATAGTCTAATTACCTATCCCAAATGATAAACCACCACCTTAGTTCTTCCAACAGCTAGTTTATTTACGCTTCGTGGCGTACTCAATTTATAACCAAAAAGTTGTCCTTGTCTTTGTGATTTTTCTATATTTTCTATCGGCATAAATCAACTAATCCATAAGGTTTATGCTAATATTATAGCATTTTCTATCTTTTTTTACTCGCTAAACATATTAGATATTATATCTCTAGACTTCTGACGGGGAGACAATCTAGTGGGTTGCTTCGTCGTAACAATGCTACTGTTCGCTAATAGACAGTATAATGCTGATCGGATTAGCCTATAGTATTATAAAACAATTCAATTATTTTCTTTAGTCTTTTGACTATTATTGATGGTTGATTGTTGTTGATTCATCAGTTTGTTCTTTTCTTCTATTGAATTAAGAAAAAAATAAGTAAATGTTAAAAATCCAATTATCATAGGAAGAAAAACGAATATAATTGCATTGCGTTTTCTAACAGATTCTTCACGATCTAAACGACTCTCTTGCTCTTCATATGTTTCTCCTAATTCATTACGCCATATATCTTCTTGTTCTGAATTATTTTCTAGCATTTAATACCTTCAATTTTTTAGCTGTAGTTAAACTGTAAAAAAAATTATATACAAATTTAGTTTAGATTAATCTTCTTTCTTGCTAAAGTCTTTAAGCTCTCTTGACTATTTTGGATTGCGAAACGTATTGCCTCTGTCGTTTTGGCACAGCCGTGTAATATTTGTCCCATAATTCCTCTCTTGATGGTAATTCTTTATAATATACAACATTACACCCTGGGACTAAACAACTAGACTTTTGACGGAGCGACTAGGTACTATTTTTATAGTTTTTATATCTTTTAATTGCAAAATTTTCAAGCAATAGTAGATTTTACTATGAAGAATTTATACTAAAATCATGATAAACTGAAAAACCGTGAACGGTCATCTAAAAAGAGAGTTGTTGCTAAATATTAGCCAACCCCTTGAACAGATACCCATTATTCTTGACCATTTTACCAACTCTTCGCGGTAACTCAGTATACATGAAAGCATTTGCCTATTAAATGATCTTTTGCAGGGACTCTGTTACTAAATGTTTTAAAACCCTAAGAAGTTTTGCCTCTAGGCTAAGATTTTTTGCTGCCCACTTCTTGATCCATGGTTCTATAAGTTGCCACATGTTAATTTCTGGATCGAGCTGCCGTCCTACCCCCTCAACTACTACTATAGTTTTTTGTAATAGTAACAATTGTGGTTGTACCTCCATACCAAAATCTTCGGTAATTTTAAATAATTGGGCAAGCAACTTGCCTATAGAAATATTTTTAATAGTATATCCTATAATCGGTTCGCTTACTGCTCTACATGCTTGGGCAAAAAGGTCAAGATCGGTATTTTGATGTATATAACCAGCTCTAAGATGGACAAGTGCTACTAACTTATAGTTTTTACTTATAAAACCAAATAAGCTCTCAGCAATTGCCATTCTATCTTTATCAGACAATCTACCCATAATACCAAAATCTAGTAATACTATACTACCATCTGACCTAACTAGAATATTGCCAGGGTGCAAATCTGCATGGAAAAAACCATCTCTATATACTTGATTAAAAAACACTATAGCAAGTTTTTGAGCTATTTTAGCTGGTTCTAATCCCTGTTCTATAAGTTTATCTTGAGCATAAATTGATATTCCATCCACCCATTCTGTGGTTATTATATGTTCGTGTGTCAGTTGCCAATAAACTTTAGGAATATATATATTAACATCATTTTGAAAATTGTCGAACTGTTCTGAGGCGGCAGCTGCTTCTAAACGTAGATCAAGCTCAAACTTCATACTAGCGTTAAATACGTCCATTACTGCTACTAGTCGCAATCTTTTTAATTTTGTAAATATTCTCGCTATTAGCCTAGCCAGAATATATAAAAGTTTAATGTCCTTATTATATGTATGATGAATTTTGGGACGCAATATTTTTACTGCAACCAATTCCCCCGATTTCAGCCTAGCTCTGTGTACTTGGGAAATTGAAGCCGCTGCAACTGGTATATCCTCAAAGGTGGAAAATAGCTCATCGGCACTTTGTCCAAAAGACTCTTCAATAATCTGTCGTGCTATATTACTACTAAAAGGTGGCAGCTTATCCTGTAAAGATTGCAAATAGTTAGTAATCTTGACTCCTATAAGATCTGGTCTGGTGGAAAGATTTTGTCCAAATTTTATATAAACAGGACCTAGCTTCTTAAAACAATCAGTTAATCTCATACCAAAATCATCTTTTGGTGGTTTAAATAAACCAATCGGATAAAATACTATAGTTATCATCCAGCCAAGAAATTTTAACCTATATGGTAATTTTACGGTATCTGGATAAGTCAGAATTTGCTGCTTGCTTACCACTCTTAATATGTACAAAAAATTCAATAATAAGCTAATCATCTATAACCACTATGAATAGCGGCAATACCTAGGTTAAGATTCTTATAACTAACATCATTAAATCCAGCATCCTTTAACATAATTGCAAAATTCTCCTGATCTGGGAATAAACTGATACTTTCCACCAAATATTGATAGGCTGGTTCGTTATTTGCCACCATTTTACCAATCTTAGGAATAATATTAAACGAATAAAACTGGTATAATTGCTTTAGGCATTCATATTCCATTTTAGAGAATTCTAAACACAGAAATTTACCCTTGGGCTTTAATACACGATAAGCTTCTTTTAGGACATTATCAATTTTTGATACATTTCTAATACCAAATGCTATAGTATAATAATCGAAACTATTATCAGGAAAAGGTAATTTTTCTGCATCGGCAACGACATACTCTAATCCTTGTAATATATTATTATCAATAGCTTTATTACGTGCCACTGTTAGCATATCTAAATTTATATCACACAAAGTAACTTGGGCTAATATATTTTGTTCTTTGGCTCGCTTTATTATTCTAAAAGCTATGTCACCCGTGCCACTTGCCATATCCAATATATTTGATTTTAAATTGGGTATCTGTCTAACAAATTCATTTTTCCATAAACGATGTATTCCTAAGCTCATTAGGTCATTCATTATATCATATTCATTAGCAACGCTAGAAAAAATGTTTCTAACCAAATTTCTTTTCTGTTCGAACGATACTTTTGAGAAGCCGAAATTTACTTGACCAAGGGAGCTGTCATTATTGTCCATATATTTCTACGAGTTTATATTGTAAATAATTAGATTTATTTAGTAAAGTTAATAATGATACCTGCATTGTAGTATGTAGATAGTATTATTTTTAATTGTATATACTAATCTATGTTTTTGATTTATTCTCTGCGACCAAAAATCCATACCTAGTGTGCTAATGTTTTGTAGGAATGATAACATATAGGGAAATTTATTACTTTTTATGCTCTTCCATCATATTTTTGTACTCAGTACTTTTTATTTTTATAAGTTTGTCATATTTTGTTTTAAGTTCGTCTAAGGAATAATTACCATCATAATATCCTTGGATATTAATGATTTTTTCTAAATAAAAATTCAATTGCTCAGCCTCATTTTCTAAAATGTCAATATCATTATCGATTTTTAAGTCTTTTGTAATATAGGCTAGGAGCTGATTTTTAACAGCTGAACAGTATAATTTAAATTCTTGGATTTTCTTTATAATAATAGGAATATCTTCTGGTTTTGTTACTATCATTGCTACTAACATAACCACTAATATTTCTCCTAGAGACATATTTTATACTAATTTTTTATGACGATATTTAGGATTAATAATATTTTCACCTGTTAAATTAATCATATAATCATGATAATCTTGGTAATTTCCTTCAAACCACGTAGCATTTCCATCTTTATCAAAAGCAATAATATGTGTTGCTATTCTGTCTAAAAACCAACGATCATGGCTTATTACTAATACACATCCAGCAAAATCTAAAATAGCATCTTCTAAGGCTCGTAATGTGTCAACATCAAGATCATTAGATGGTTCATCAAGTAATATAACGTTAGCTCCCTCTTTTAGTAATTTGGCTATATGTACCCTGTTGCGTTCACCCCCAGAAAGTTGTCCTACTTTCTTTTGTTGGTCGCCACCCCTAAAATTAAAAGCTGCACAATAAGCTCGACTTTTCATTGATCTAGAACCAAGTTGTAAATCTTCAAGACCTGAAGAAATTTCACTCCATACAGTGTTATTATCATCTAGAGTATCCCTTGATTGATCAACATAACCAAGTTTAACAGTTTGTCCTAATTTAATAGAGCCGTGGTCTGGTTTAGTTTTACCAGTGATAATATTAAATAAGGTGGATTTACCAGCACCATTTGGACCTATAATACCAACAATTGCCCCTGGAACCACCTTAAAACTAAAATCTGATAACAGTACCTTATCATCGTATCTCTTTGCTATATGTTCTGCTTCTATAACTAAATCCCCTAGACGTGGACCATTTGGTATAATAATTTGCGCTACGCTTGCTCTTTGTTCTTTTTGTTTGATCAACAGATCTTGGTAGGCAGTAATTCTAGCCTTGCTTTTTGATTGTCTTGCCTTTGGTGATTGACGTATCCATTCAAGTTCTCGTTTTAATTGTTTACTCCTATCATCTTCTTCTTTATCTTCATTTTCTAATTTTGCTTGCTTTTGTTCAAGCCAAGTAGTGTAATTAGAATGCCATGGAACACATCTACCTCGATCTACTTCTAATATCCAATCCGTTACATTATCAAGAAAATACCGATCATGGGTGATAACTACTACCGTACCTTTATAATTCTTTAAATAATTTTCTAGCCAAGAGACTGATTCAGCATCTAAATGGTTTGTTGGTTCATCAAGTAATAACATATCAGGCTTTTCTAGCAAAAGCTTACACAATGCAACTCGCCTTTTCTCACCACCCGAAATTTTTGTAACATCAGCATCTTTATCTGGACACCTTAATGCAGACATAGCAATCTCTATTTCTCGCTCTAAGCTCCAAGCATCACAACTATCTATTTTTTCCTGTAGATCAGCTTGTTTTTCCAGAAGTTCATTCATTTTATCATCTGACATTTCTTCAGCAAATTTATTGCTTATTTCATTAAATTCGTCAATTAAGGCTTTCTTATCATTTAAACTTTCCATAATATTATCAAAAACATTCAGAGCATGATCAAGATGGGGTTCCTGAGCTAAATAGCCAACTCTAATCCCATTAGCCACAAAAGCTTCCCCATCATATTCTTTGTCAATAGCTGCCATAATTTTTAGAAGAGTAGATTTACCAGCACCATTTGGACCAATAATACCAATTTTTGCCCCTGGTAAGAAAGACAAATACGTTTCCTTTAAAATTTGTTTACCGTTGATGGTCTTACTTAGACCATTCATAACATAAACATATTGATACGACATAATCCTTAATCCTTTATTTTTGTAATTATATTTGTAGTTTTTAAATAGTTAATAGAACAGATTAACCTTAACTCTTTAAGGAAGCTATATATATACAACCTAAATATTTTGTTTATTTGCCCAAGTTGTAAATTCAGACATACTAAAAATACCTTTTAAGTTTCCATAAACTTGATCTTTTAACCATTGTAAAGCACCTTTTTTGTAACCATCTCCATCTATAATGATAATAACATTATAAACACTTTGTTTTCTAACATTTAATATTGTATAAGGGTATTTTTCATCTGCAGAACCGCCTGATTGTTGCCACTTAGATTCAATAACAAGACAATTAGAATGTTTTATAGGATGATATAGAATAAAATCGCATTGCCAAGCGGTATTATAGATAGTTTCTCTTAAATTAAATTGTCTAGTATAGATTGGTTGTGCTAATACTTGTGAAGCAATAAATCTAGTCTTGGGAACAAAAATGTAACCTTCCCTAACAAGACGATTATTTATAAATACCTCAAGTTCATTCCCTGTTTTATTTGCAATTGATCCACCTTGTATTTTATCCATAATTTCTAATCAAAACTTCTTCTGTATTTTTTCTTTCATTAGCTTTACAATTGATAGCACGTGGTGCTTCGATAATCTCTATATAAAAATCTTTATACAGATGCTTTATAAACTGAATATTAGAATTTGAAAGCATAAAATATATACCTTTATCGTTTAATTCTTTACATTTTTGATAAAGTTTTATCTGATCTGTTTCTGTAAAATCAAGTTTTGTATATTTAGTAAACGATGTATTATTTATAGGATGATAAGGGGGATCAATATAAACAAAATCACCTGTATTTGGAGAAATCTTACTGAAATCCTGATATTTTATATCAACATTTTGTAATAATTTATTACAAGCTAGTATATTTGTCTTATCAACTATTGCTGGATTTTTGTATTTCCCCATAGGCACATTAAACTCACCTTTGTTATTAACTCTATACAAACCATTATAACAGGTTTTATTAAGATATATAAAACGTCCAGCAACTTCTATGTCATTATCATTAATAAATTGTTTCCGGATTTTATAGTAATATTCTTCACAATGATTGGCTTTATGTTTTGCCAATAGCTTTATCAATTCTTGAGGTTTATTTTTAATCACGGCATATGTAATAACTAAATCTAGGTTTACGTCTGATATAGTCGCACCAAATGGGGCAAGAGCAAACAAAAGTGCTCCTCCTCCTATAAATGGTTCATAATAGCTTTTATAAGTTTGCGGTGTTCTTGAGGATAATTCTTTTATTAAACTTCTTTTTCCACCTACCCATTTTACAAATGGTTTTGCTTTATCGTCATTTTCAATTATTATGTCATCATTTTTTAGCACACTTCTTCCTATCCTTGATAAAGCTTCATTAAACGATATTCTTAAATTGTTTACTGATTCAATTTGCATAAGAATTTACCAAAATTTCATATGCCAAATATCTTTCGACATTACAAGAATGTTATTAAACATACCACCTATTTTCTGATTCCTCTTTCACCTGTTGTTATCTGAAATAAGCAGTATCTAATTCTTTTTTAATAATTAAATTTTTAATCCAGATTTATCCCAATCTTTATTAAAAATCTCTAAACCGAAGTCTGTTAGTGGATGATCTAATAATTGCTTGATAATTTTACTAGACATTGTAGCAACATCAGCCCCATACATACTAGCTTGATAAACATGGTTAGGGTTTCTTATAGATGCAGCAAGGATTTTTGTTTGATACTGATAATTATCATATACTTGTCTTATATCACTTATTAAACTAATACCATTTTGACCTATATCATCAAGTCTACCGATAAAAGGCGATATATAATATGCTCCGGCTTTTGCAGCGATAAGAGCCTGATTCACAGAAAAGCATAAGGTCATGTTCACTTTTTTTTCTTTATTTGCAAAATATTGGCACGCCTTAATACCATTCCATGTCATAGGTAATTTAATAACAATATTGCTGGATATTTCTAAAATTCTATTTCCTTGACTAATCATAGTATCAACATCATTGGCAGCTACTTCCACACTAACATCGAAAGTTATTATCTTACATATTTCTGCAATAGTTGAGACAAAATCATCTTTTGTCTTAGACATTAAGGAGGGATTAGTAGTTATACCATCAATTATACCTAATTGATTAATCTCATCAATTTCTTTAACATCAGCACTATCTAAAAAAATTTGCATTTAATTTAACCTCGACAAAATTGAATCAAGTTCTTCTAAATTGCTATAGTGAAATATTAATTTTCCACCAATTGGGTAGTCTTCAATAGTTACTTTTATATTAAATCTTTCTGACAATGATTTAGCTAATAATTGTAGATCATTCTCTTTACTATTTTCTTTTAGAAATCTTTTCCCTACATGTCTATCATGTTCTGGGATTTTTGTATATTCATTTTTAGACCAATTTTTTACTATATCTTCAGTTTGTCGAACGCTTAAATCATTTTCAATAATATGGTTAGCTATTACCTCGGCCTGCTGATGATTAATTAGGCATCTTGCATGTCCCATAGTTAAAAGCCCTTCATTTATTTTATCTTTGATAGATTGTGGTAATTGATTTAATCTTAATAAATTAGCTACATGACTACGACTCTTGCTAAGTTTTTCTGCTAATTTCTCTTGTGTATAACCAAACTCTTTTATTAACCGCTCAAATCCTTCTGATTCTTCTATAACAGATAATTCCTCTCTTTGAATATTTTCAATTAGTGCTATCTCTATAATTTCTTTATCCCCTACATCTTTTACAATAGCAGGAATATCGCTAAGCTTAGCTATCTTACAAGCACGCCAACGTCTCTCACCAGCTATAATTTTATATTTTCCATCACTGGTTGAATTAACAATGATTGGTTGCAATAAACCATTATTACTTATGGAGTCAGCTAATTCTTTTATTTTATCATATTCAAATTTTTTCCTTGGTTGATTATTCCTAGCTTCAATTTTATCAATATCTATAATTTTTACTAACTCATCTTTTCCTACAGTAAAAACCTCTTCTCCAAGCAAAGCCGATAACCCTTTGCCTAAACCTTTGTTTTTCATATATTTCTACCTAAAATCTCTTTTGTAAGTTCTATATAAGCAATAGAGCCAGTACATTTATGATCATAAATAATTGCTGGCTGACCGTAAGATGGTGCCTCAGATAATTTTACATTCCGTGGAATAACTGTCTTAAATACCAATCTTCCTAAGCATTTTCTAACATCATCCTCTACTTGCTCAGTTAATCGATTGCGCTTATCATACATAGTAAATAAAATACCGGCAATTTTTATTTTTGGATTTAAATTCTTTTCTACAATTTCAATTGTTTTTAGTAAATGACTTAATCCTTCTAATGAATAAAAATCACACTGCATAGGGATTAATACATAATCACAAGCTACTAACGCATTAACTGTTAGTAGGTTAAGAGCAGGAGGACAATCTATAATAATATAATCATATTTACTGACCAACTTATTTAACAAATCTGATAATAAATATTCACGCTTTTTTATACTTAATAAATCCGATTCAGCACCGGATAAATTAGTGTTAGCTGTAATTAATTGTAAATTTGGAATATTCGTTTGTATTATGGCTTCTTCAATCGTTCTTAAACCAATTAATACCTGATAAATAGTAACTTTTCTATCTTGTTGGTTTATACCAAAACCAGTACTACTATTTCCTTGAGGATCTAAATCTATAACCAAGATTTTTTTATCCATTACAGATAAAGCTGTCGATAAATTTACAGTAGTTGTAGTTTTAGCAACTCCACCTTTTTGATTAACTATCGCAACTATTTTTGTCATATATGTTACTAATTTCTAGAATCTTACTATTATTAGAAGTCTCACTATCATACATAGAATGACAAAAAGACCATCTCTTTTTAGCAATTTCAATTTCTTTTTGATATTGCTCACCTTTAAATAATAAATACTTATTTCTTACATTAATATGTTGGGTATAAACAAATATTTTCTCTAACTGAGCACAGGCTCTAGAAGTTAATATATCACAATCTAATTTAACATTTTCTATTCGTTGATTAACCACATTGACTTTATTAGTAGAAATTTTAGAAGCTTGCAATAAAAAAATAGATTTTCTTACATCAGATTCTACTAAAGTAACATTTTTTATTCCAGCAATAGACAAAACTATCCCTGGAAATCCACCACCCGAACCAACATCTATTAAATGAATATTTTGGTTATTTATATACTTCATTAGCTGTAAAGAATCTAAAATATGTCTTACCCAAAACTCACGCTCGGTATTACAAGAAACGAGATTAATAGTTTTATTCCATTTTAATGTCAATGATTGATACTTTTTAAGAGCATCTAATATTTCACGTGGAACATTACGACAGTCATACATTAATGTTTATATCTTGTTTTTATATAAATTATAATTGCTATTAAAGCAGCTGGAGTAACTCCAGATATTCTTCTAGCCGCTCCAATAGTAGCTGGTTTATGATAGTGGAGTTTTTCTCTTACTTCTGTAGACAAGCTTGGTATTTTAAAGTAATCAATATTCTCATCTAATAATTCCAACTCTTCTTCTTTAAATAATTGAATATCTGCATTTTGTCTAATCAAATAAGAAGAATATCTTGATTCAATACAAAGATAATGAAGAATTTTTTTATTTAATGAAATAAGTTCTGGAAATATCTCTATTGTTTTATCAACACCAAAATTTGGTAGTCCTAGTAAATCAAAGGCTGTTTTATATGAACCATCTTGTGCGATAGACACACCCAAGTTAGCTAACTTAGTAGTTGTTAAAGAAATAGTTTTTACAATATTTTCTACCTTATGAATATCGTCACATTTCTTACTAAAAATCTCTTTGCGTAAATTGGATATAACACCAATATCTATGGCCATTTGAGTTAGCCTTAAATCTGCATTATCAGCCCTAACAGAAAGTCTATATTCAGATCTGGAAGTGAACATTCTATAAGGTTCCACTGTACCAAAGGTAATTAAATCATCAATCATAACACCAATATAAGCATCTGCTCTAGTCAAAATAAAATCTGATTGATTTTTTATCGATAAGGCTGCATTAATGCCAGCCATAATTCCTTGCCCTGCAGCTTCTTCATAGCCAGTGGTGCCATTAATTTGACCAGCAAAATACAAACCTTTAATTTTTTTTGTTTCTAACGTTACTTTTAATTCTCTCGGATCGACATAATCATATTCTATTGCATATCCTGGTTTTAACATAGTGGCATTTTTAAGACCAGGAATTGTTTTTAGCAATGCTAATTGTATATCTTCAGGCAACGATGTAGATATACCATTTGGGTATATAGTATGGTCGTCCAAGCCTTCAGGTTCTAAAAATATTTGATGACTTGCTTTAGAGAATCTAGTAACCTTATCTTCAATAGATGGACAATATCTTGGTCCTATACCCTTGATTTGTCCAGAATACATAGCTGATTTATCTAAATTATTCCTAATAATTTCGTGGGTTTGTTCAGTTGTTCTAGTAACGAAACAATTTATTTGCTTTATCTTAACAGAATTTGTAAGTTCGGAAAAAGGACGTGGCACGGTATCTCCAGCCTGCACTTCTACTTCGTTATAATCAATTGTTCTTCCATCTATTCTTGGAGGAGTACCAGTTTTTAATCTACCAAGAGAAAAACCAAAAGATTTTAAAGTGTTAGATAAACCGTATGACGGTTTTTCACCTATTCTACCCGATGGGATTTTTTTAGTTCCTATGTGAATGAGTCCGGATAAAAAAGTACCTGTGGTTAACACAATTTTTTGACACTCAATACGTGTACCATTATCTAAGGTCAATGCCTTTACTTTAGAGTCGTGGATATCAATATCTTCTACCGACGCACATAAAATTGTCAAATTTGGGTGATTTATTAAGACATTATGCATAGCTTTCTTATAAAGCTTTCTATCAGCTTGAGCTCTTGGTCCCCAAACGGCTGGACCTTTACTTTCATTGAGCATCTTATAATGAATACCGGCTTGATCTATAATTTTACCCATGAGTCCATCAAGTGCATCTATCTCTTTTACTAAAGTACCTTTTGCTACCCCACCTATTGCAGGATTACATGACATTTCACCAAGGTTATCTAGCTTTAGAGTAATTAAAAGAGTATCTATACCTAAACGTGCAGAAGCCGAAGCTGCCTCGCAACCAGCATGACCACCACCAATAACTACAACACCGTATCCCATATAGACTATAATTATTCCACAATTTCTTTTTCAGTAAAGAAAATTTTTATTTCTCTTTCAGCACTTTCTAAAGTATCAGAACCGTGGATGCTATTAGCCTCAATATTTTCTGCAAAATCTCTCCGAATTGTACCTAGTTCAGCATTTTCTGGGTTAGTGGCTCCCATTATTTTACGATTTTGTAAGATAGCGTTTTCCCCTTTAAGCACCTGCAAAACAACAGGACCAGAAATAATACCCTCTATTAAACTATTAAAAAATGCTCTTGATCTATGTTCTGCATAAAAGTACTCTGCTTGATCTTTAGTTAAAATAGCCATTTTTTGAGCTACTATTTTTAGCCCATTATTTTCTAAGTAAGAATTGATTTTACCAATTAGATTTCTTCTCGTAGCATCTGGTTTAATCATTGAAAATGTATATTCTTGAGTCACAGTAAACCTTTATTAATTTATTATTAATATTTATATAAATTTATATATTTTTGGCAAGTAAATTATAACAGCACAGGTAAAGTAACATGTTATGCAATTTTTCTAGAACTATAGTTCCAAGTTAAAGAAAAAAGTATTGCCCCCAAGAAAGCAGAAAGGCTAAAAAATAAAAAAACACCATTCCAACCTAAATTATCAGAAATCCAACCAACACATACACCAGCAAGTGCAGCACCAAGGTAACCAAATAAACCTGAAAGACCATTAGCCGTACCAACAGCTTGTTTATTAGTAAAATCTGCTGTAGCAATACCTATTAAGACTTGTGGTCCAGATACAAAAAAACCAACCAAAGCAAGAATACTAACACTAAATATTTCATATTCATTTGGCATTTGCCAAAATAAAATGATAGTAAAAGCTAAAGTAAACATAAATACTGAACCAACTGGACCACGTCGTCCCTGAAATATTTTATCTGACATCCACCCAGCAACAATACCACCAACTAAACTTAAAATATCATAAGAAGCAACTTGCCAACCAGCTTGAGCAATAGTAATGTTTTTTAGTTCGCACAAAAATACAGGCGCCCAGAAAATTATACCTGAACGTACAATATAAACAAACATGTTGGCAAAACACACATACCACATTAATCTATTACAAAATACAATTTTTATTAATTGACGACTTGTTAATAAATTATCACTCTCATTACTGGAAGTAATATCACATTCTTTATACTTTTCCACTATAGGTAAATTAACCTCATTAGGAGAATTACGTAATCTATTAAATAAAAATAATGATATTAATAATGCCGCTATTCCAGGAATTATAAATGCTGACTCCCAACCATAAACATCTATTAAATAACCACATACTATCATAGTAATTGCTCCACCAATTTGATTAGAAGTAGCTCCCAAAGACCATTTTGTTCCTAATTCCTTAGAAGCATACCAATAAGTTAGCATACGTGTTGCAGGTGGCCAGCCCATAGATTGAAACCAATTATTCAGAATCCACAAAAGACCAAGCGATGTTATACTGGAAACAAACCCTGATAATAATGTTATAATACCCACACAGACAAGACCAACCACCATAAATATACGAGCATTTGATCTATCGCTGAGGAATCCATTATACAACTTTCCTACACCATAAAATATAGAAGCGGTTGTTAAAATCCAGCCAAGTTGAGTTTTGGTTACATCAAAATGATCCATTAAAGCAGGCATTACAATATTAAAATTCTGACGACAAAGTATGAATGTTGAATATCCAATAATTATCGAATATAAAATTCTAATACGCCAACTATTATACTTTTTAGCATAAGGAGGTCTTTCTTTAAAGGGTGTGTTTAGCATCATTTTCTTGGTTTATATTACTTGCAAATATTTAAAAATTATAATTCTTGTTCCGATGCTAGGTTTTGTTGACACAATATAAGCAATTAAAATTTTGTTCACAAAGCTTAGAAGTAAATCAATTTTTGAGTATACATTATATATTGGTTGTTAAGAAAATACCACAAACTATTATGTATTTTACATCTAAAACTTATTTTTTTATTAAAAGTGTTTGAGTTATATCGTGAATTATGTTAACCTAACCTAAGGTCAAGGTAACAAATTATTAGTTTTAAATGACAATTATGACAAAGTTATTAAGATTTTTTCTACCTTTTGTTATGCTTTTGCAATTATTATCATGCACTTCTGGTCCTCCTTATGAAATTAAAAGCCCTTGTGTATCCATTGAGTCTAGTATTAGAAATCCATGTGTTCGTAGGCCGGTAAATTTAACCATCGATATCGCTTAAAGGTTTGCTTTAATAGTGTACAAAGTCAATAAATCTTATGTCAGTAGATTTTATAATTATCTCATAGATTATATTTTACCAGCAAGATGTTTGTCTTGTGCTGAAGTGACTGATACTAAGGAGGATTTTTGCCAAGATTGTTGGAAGAAACTTGATTTTATTACAAAACCCTACTGTATTGTTTGTGGCTGTAGATTAGATATATCAATTCTAGATGATATGTGTTGTACAAAATGCTTTCAACACAAACCACATTATAACATATCCCGTAGTTTAATAAAATTTAACGAGAATAGCAAGAAAATAATTCATACTTTTAAATATCAAGACAAAACCATTCTTGCCAAAACTTTTAGTAAATTATTCTATAGACAATATTATAATGAGATTCAAGAGGTTGACTTAATAATTCCAGTTCCGATGAATAGGTTCAAAAGACTGTTTAGGATGTATAACCCTGCTTTGGTTTTGGCTATAGAAATCAGCAAGTTACTCAAAAGACCACTAAGTCCGGACGTATTAATTAAGTCAAGATGGACCAAATCCCAAACATTTTTATCCAAAAAAGAACGAGAAAAAAACTTATCAAATAGCCTTATATTGAATAAAAAATATCAAATTACAGGTCAAAGAATATTATTAGTAGATGACTTGCTGACCACCGGAACTACGATTAACAAATGCACGAAAATCTTGAAAGAGTCCGGAGCTGAGAATGTTTATGTTATGACAATTGCCATGACCTAAACACTCTCATTGTTATTGCAAGAAGGCGTGAGCCAACGAAGCAACGCATTTTTAGTCACTTCCTTGGATTACTTCGTCGCTACTTAAAAGTATCTCCTCGCAATGACGTTGTGTAAAGTTAAAACTGTCACTGCAAGAAGACGTAAGACGTAAAGGTATCTAGAAATTTACTTTAAGCTTTAAACTACCTTGGTGGCCAATATATTTTTTAGCAATGTGGGCATTATAGGCAACACCATATTCCATCATATTGTGTTTTGCAGTCAAGCTAGTACCAACAGTAAAGAATAGCCTAGAAGGTTTAACTAACTTGGTTGGTAATGGCTTATCTATTCCATCTAATCTTGCATCAATTACTGGTGCTTTTCCTTTGAAGTCATAATTAACATAACCATGCACTTCTGGTGTTAACAGCAATTGGTCTAACTGTATGTTTGTCGCAGTGCTTAAACCTAAAATACCTTCAACTTTATTGTACGTTCTCTTTTTAACAGCTAGATTTTGGTATGATCTACCAGTTTCCGTATAACCAGAATCCTTAAATTGTGTATATCTGACCCCAATAGTTGGCGTGATCGTTAACTTTTCAGAAGGTTGATAATTATATCCAGCAAGTAGTTGCCCGCCGTAAGAAATAGATTTATATTTAGCAACAGCTGTATCTAGAGCAGTGACACTTCTCAAATTAGTTGAAATTACACGCCCTTCTAAGTTTTTAACCTTAGTTATACCATATGATGCTATCGCTTCAGCAAACCAATTACCGGCAAATTGATATAAACCATATAAAGAGAAGATATTAGTTGTACCATTAGTTTTATCACCATTTTTTTGATTCTTATGAGACATTTTTGTATCAATTAAGCTATAAGCTGCACCAAGTAACAAGTTATCATGTACTAATCCATCAAAACCGACAATTAAGCCCGCCGATTTCATGTTATAACCACTAACTCCTTGTTGTATTTTTTGGTTAGCAGTACCATAGAACGGGCTAGCCCATACTCCATACATTTTTTTATCATCATCACCAGCTCCTATAGCTGCTATAGGTTTCTGTCCATCTATTCTTACAGCAATTTGATTATTAACAGCTAAACTCGTTAATGTCATTACTTCAGATATTACATTCATTGGACTTTGTTCTATTGAAGCTTTTTTACCAGGTAATAATCTCTTAAATAACTCTCCAACCTTATCTTCATTCATGTTACCAATATGGTTGTTACAATTAGCAGCATCACTACCTTGTTCAGCATGCATAAACATTTCAACAAGTTTCAGTTGTTCTGATAAGCTATCAGAACCATCATCTGATTTACCATCTGAATTTTCCTTTAATTTCTCCTCTAACTTTTCCTTGAATTTCCCTAACTCTTCCTTCGAAACATCCTTTGCACGTAGGGTCAGAGTATCATGATCAATGCTCCATTTGACAAAGCGGTTTTGTTCAGCATCTGTATTAAGGTCAATATCAATTTTATCTTTTCCAATAATACCATCTTTATTAACTGATGAAATCAGAGTATATGTAGTATCTTCAGAAATTTTGTTAATATCAGATCGTGCTATTACTTTTATTTTCAGTTTGTCTAGTTGTGATATATCCAGTTTACTATCCTTCTGAATCTCTATATTACCACCTGCCATTTTTGAGGTGTCATAGAAAGTATGCAGTTCTAGAGTTTTTAGCTTTGCATTACCAGCATATTTTAATTGCCCAGTTCCAAGATCCATGATTAAATTTTCAGCCGTTAAATCACCAGTCATAGCTATAGTTCCCTTTTCAGGTAACATAATTATCTTGGCTTGATTGGCTTCAATGCTAGCAAATGTAATATCGTTTTCTAATATTACATATTTATTTGGTTCAAAGGTTACATGAGCGGTTGATTCTACTTTGTCTTTAAACCATACATCACCTGCTAATATTACCTGTCCACCATTAATTGAAGCCTTAACTAATGCTGCATTATCAAACTTCATCTTAGACGATTGATTAGCGTATATATTGTCCGAATCAATTTGTGTGTAATAGGTAAATTGCTCAATTAGTCTTGGTAAAATAGCCCTGTCTACATTTACCCCTGGGATAGCCATAGTTCTTTTCTCGATACCAGCAAAAATTGCCGTTTTATCAGCATTAATGGTTATTTTCTTGGAGTAAACATCACCTTTCACCGTAGAGTTACTATCAAAAGTTACATCAGATAATCTAAGCTTATCCGCTCCTAAATTACCATAAGCGATGCTACCACTCGAGTTAAATATTACTTTACCGCTATTATTAGTTGTGGTTAACACAGCAGCATAGAGATTACTGTTAGTAATGCTAACTGTATGATCACCTTGTAATTCAATCTCTTTGAATCTGTTACTTCCTGTTCCAACATTACCTGCAATAGTAAGATCCTCATGTAATGCTAAACTATGCACCTGATTACCAGTTGTTGTAATGTTACTTATAGTACTCTGTTCGTTTAAGGTCAAAGTTGCCTCTTGAGAACTAGTGAAATTAACACTACTCGCTGAAACTACCTTGTTGGCTTTCACATTACTTCCGGCTATTTCTACATTCCCGATGCCTATCGCGCTATTAACCTCAATATCTTGTTGGTTATTAAATCTAACCGTACCTTGAGCGCCAGTAATATTAGTGGCGGTGACATTGGCAGCAATCTCAGCAGTACCTGATATAGTTATCTCTTGAGCATGAATTAGATCACCAAATGCCACAGTATAAGCTTGAACTTGGATATTACCAACCGGATTATTGTTAGTCCCGACAACCCCAGTAATACTGCCACTACCTTGGAATATTAAACCAACTTTATCTCCGCCATTTGGGTTAATATCACCTGTTAAATTAAAACCACTAGCAAAAGTTAAGTTTTGCGTACCATTACCCTGGATTTCCTCTATGGTATGATCACCAGTAGCTAATGTCACATCACCGGCACCTGCTTCTAACGTTTTTAAATTAGTAATTACACCACCTACGGAACCACTACCCACGAACTTTAAAGTTCCATTGACACCATTGCTGCTAGTTACATAGCCAGTGATGTTTTGATTATTTTCTAGTGCAAGCGTACCGCTCTGATTATTGAAATCCACATTACCTGTGATAGTACCACTAGCTTTGAATTTAGTATCTCGGAGAAATTTAATATTACTATTAACATCATTCAGCTCTATCTCAGGTACATCTAATTCTATATCTGTAGTATAAATACGAGGTTCAATGGTAAATTTACCCGCACCAGAAAATATTATTCCATTTAGTCTATGGTCATTAGTACCTAAACTTTGAGTTTTCCCGGCAATCTTTAATGTTTTGTCAGCAACAACAGAATCGAACTTAACTATACCTTTATTATCAGTACCGGGGTCTAGAGCATTGTCCAAAGTTATAATCCTTTCAAGCTGTACAGTATTACTATTACGTAATGTTAACTGAGCATCTGCATGCGAAAAAGTAATGTTGTTAGTAGCTAAAATATGAAAATCACCATGTTTGGCATCCAGTACGTAAGTTGCTGGGCCAGCAACCTCACCAATATTGATCTGAGCAATCTGGGCTGAAGTACCGCTCTCATCGATAAATTCTGCTCCATTAGTAATATTTAATACCAGCGTATTAGCGACATTAAGTGCATCATTTCCCCCTGCGACGGTAACTTGACCATTAACATATAATGTACTTAGCTTGTTAACAGGTCCTCCAAGGGTTTTATTTCCACCTGCAGATTTTAGAGTTAAAATACGACCATCACCATGTATCGATACGACTCCACCATTACCAGCTCCTGCTACTCCTCCTAGTAAGTTATTATCAAAAGTTATGGATTTACCAGCAACGTTACTATACAATTCCAATCTTGAATCTGCATGTAAGAAATTGATTTCTGCATTAGCAGCACTAAGAAGATTAACATTAGCGGCTGAGGCATTTATTTTTAGAACCTTATCAATAGGAGCAACACCAGGAACACCAATATTTATGATCTTAATCGTTCCAATCTGTGCATTGTTAGCTATAAGGTTAGTCTGAACATTTAAAATAGCATTTGCAGCATTAGCTATTGTTGAGGAGAATGTTGCAGCACGGTTAAATGTTAATTCACCAGCTGTGCTATCAAAATTAACATTACCTGCAACATCTGCACCAGCAGTTAGTTTACCAGCAGCCTCAAACTTCACATTACCATTCAATGGACCAGTAGTGCTAATATTAGCACCAACATTTTTAATATTAAAATTCGTAGCACTAGCTTCATCTAACTCTACAATACCAGCTCCATTGAAGTTTACTGTTGCTATACCATTAATAGCACCAGCTTCACCATTTCCTGCAAAGGTTAATGTACCAGCATTAGCTCCTGTTACAGTACCAATACTCTTATTATTTGCTAGAATAATTTCACCTGCTTTATTATGGAAATCCACATTACCTATGTTACCATTAGCATTAAACTTAATACCTTTCACAAATTCAATAGTATCAGCAGTAATATTGTTGGTTGTTACTTCAGCTGCCCCTAAAAATATCCCTTTAGCATATATGTCTGGAACTACCTCAAGATTTCCATTGCCTCTAAACTCTAGTATTGCTAATAAATGAGCAGTACCTAAACTTTTACCTGCTCCTCCATCAATCTTTAATTTATTTGTAGTAGAGTTGAGTATAACTCTACCTTGATCAGCTACACCTGGGTCTAAACTATTGTCTAAAGTTATCACTCTATCCGTTGTACCACTATTCTGTAATGTTAAACTAGAATCTTCATGCGCGAAATGAAATTGATCAGCAGCAGTTAAAATATTAAAATCACCATATTTGGCATCTAGTACGTAAGTTGCTTGACTATGAGCATCACCACCAATATGAATCTTAGGAATCTGAGATGAGGTGGCACTCTCGTCAGTAAATAATGCATCCTTAGCAAGGTTCAATGTCAAGGCATTACTGACATCAAGTCTATCGGGAACAGCCCCACCGCCAAGTGCCCCCGCTGTAGCAACATCCATTCCTCTGATAGTCACGTGACCATGCACTTGCAATTGTTCTATCTTGTGACCACCAGCACCTGTTCCAAGAGTTCTTGTACCATCATCAGATTTTAAAATTAAACGATGAGTATTTGTATTCCCACCCTCCAACGATACGATTCCACCATGATCAATAGCACCACCAGGATGAGCAAGATCATTAAATCCTGGTAAGCTCTCATGAAAAATTATCTCTTTGTCAGCAGTTCCACTATTTCGTAATGTTAACTGAGCACCTGCAGCCTTAAAAGTAATTGTATTACCATTCAAAATATTAAAATCATTATATTTTGCATCAATTATGTAGGTTGCTGGACCTACACCAGCAACAGCAGGAAGACCACCACCATCTGCTCCAATATGTATCTCAGCAATCTGGGATGAGGTGGTACTCTCGTCAGTAAATACTGCCCCCTTAATAACGTTCAGCACCTTGGCATTACTGACATCAAGTCTATTACGGTTAACAGCAACAGGATCAGTGTTATCTCCTCTGATAGTTACATTACCACGCACCTGCAATTCATTTAACGTGTTAGCATTAGTTCCAAGAGTTCTTGCACCATTATCAGATTTTAAAATTAAACTATAAGCATCTGTACCCTCCAACGATACGATACCACCATTAACGGCACCAAGAAATCCTGGTAAGCTCTCATGAAAGGTTACAGTTCCATCTCTTTTAGCACTCGTATTTCGTAATGTTAACTGAGCATCTGCATCATCAAAAATAATTCTGTTATTACCGCCCCCACCAGCCTTAGGCGCTAAAATGTCAATATCATTATATCTTGCATCAATTATGTAGGTTGCTCGACCTACACCAGCAACAGCAGGAAGACCACCACCATCTGCACCAATATGAATCTCAGCAACTTGGGATGAGGTGGTACTCTCGTCAGTAAATACTGCCCCCTTAATAACGTTCAGCACCTTGGCATTACTGACATCAAGTCTATTATCCTTTCCTCTGATAGTTACATTACCACGCACCTGCAATTCATTTAGCTTGTTAGCATCAGTTCCAAGAGTTCTTGCACCATCATCAGATTTTAAAATTAAACTATGAGCATCTGTACCCTCCAACGATACGATTCCACCATGATCAATAGCACCGCCAGGATGAGCAGGATCATTAAATCCTGGTAAGCTCTCATGAAAGGTTATAGTTCTGTCATGTAAAGTACTACTATTCCGTAATGTTAACTGAGCATTTGCAGCATCAAAAATAATTCTTTTATTACCGCCCCCAACAGTCTTAGTCTTTAAAATACTAAAACTACCATATTTTGCATCAATTATGTAGGTTGCTGGACCAGCAACAACAGGAACAGCAGCATCAGCAGCACCAATATGAATCTCAGCAACTTGGGCTGAGGAGGCAATTCTATCAATAAATGTTGCCCCATTAATAACACTCAACTTATCTACATTACTGAAATCAATTTGCGGCTTATCGGACTTTCCTAAGATATTCACCTTACCACGCACCTGCAATTCATCTAGCCTTGCACCAACTGCCCCAAGAGTTTTTATCCCATCTGAAGATTGTACAGATAAACTCCCACCCTTATTAGCCTCCAACGATACGATACCACCACCACCAGCCATTCCTGGTAAGCTCTCATGAAAGGTTATAATTCTGTCATGTAAAGCACTACTATTCCGTAATGTTAACTGAGCATCTGCAGCATTAAAAGCAATTGCACTATCCTTCAGAATATTAAAATCACCATAGTCTGCATCCAGTATATAGTTTGCTTTGCCAGCACCAGCACCACCATCTGCTCCAATGTGTATCTCAGCAATCTGGGATGAGGTGGCACTCTCGTCAGTAAATACTGCATCCTTAGTAATGTTCAATATATTGACATTACTGACATCAAGTCTATTAGCAGTATTATCTCCTGCAACAGTCACCTTACCACGAACTTGCAACTTATCTAGCTTTGCAGCATTTGTTCCAAGAGCTCTTGTACCATCATTAGATTGTACAGTTAAAGTATTAGCATTTGTCCCCTCTAGCAACACGATTCCACCATTACCAAGCATTCCTAGTAAATCCTGATGAAAGGTTATGGTACTATCAGCACCTGCAGCTGCATCTATATACAATTTCAATGTCGATTTTTTATCCAAGAAGTTAATTTTTGCATTTGCACCTGCACCTGCAGCTGTTACATCAAGGAGATTAACCCCACCAGCTGGAGCTTGTATTGCTAAGATACCAGCTGTAGTCGTACCAGCACCATCATCAGTACCAATATTTATAGTATTAATATTGCCAATGTCTGCATTGGTAGCTGTGATGTTAGTCTGAACATTTAAAGTACCATTTGCACCATTAACTATTGTTGACTCGAATGTTGTATTAGCAGCGTTATTGAAAGTTAGCGTTCCTCCATTAGCTGCACCAAAATCAACTTCACCTGTAAAATCACTACCAATTGTTACAATTTTGTTATTAGCACCACCAAATTTAAGTATTTGAGTAAAAACATCTTTTTTAAGCTCAACGTTTCCATCGCCAATATTAATCTCGGCTAAATTATCAACTTTAGTACCGATTGTCCCCTCTACTGTACCAGCTCCTTCGAAGGTTAATATGCCTTGATTAGGAGCAGTCGTAGTGATATTACCAGGGAGTACTATGTTTCCAGCAACACCATCAGGATGAACTACAAGAGTTGAGGCTGCATTAGTGAACTCTATATTCCCTAATTTATCATATTTATTTACATCCTTAGGATCAGCAGCTCCGTTTAATGTTAGTTCTTTGTCGTTAATGGTAACATGCATAGGGCCAGCAACACCTACGATAGGTCCTGTAATAAAATCTCTATTTACTATGGTAGGCCCGCCTGGAGTATTTGCTACATCAATTCCAGCTATTTGACCAACGGCTCCTGCATCAATTGTAAGTGTATCAGCAGCACTAAATCGTACCCAATTATCAACAGCAATAGGAGGAATAGCAGGAATAATAGTACTAAGATCAACAGCACCACCAGGACCACCAGCACTAGTATCAACTGTAGCACCAAAAGCCGAGCCACTTCCCCCTATGCTTGCGACAATAGAGGCAACTGACACGCTAGTCAGCAAATTTTTAAAGAATTTTTGTTTTTTAGCCATATATTTCCACTCTTATAAAAAATAATTCGTTATTCCCAAAGGGCCATCTCATAGTTGTTGAAAGTTGTAAAAGGAAGCAGTTTTAGGCATGGCAATGTCATTGCGAGGAAGGCCTTAGGTCGATGAAGCAATTCACAAAAGCAACTAAAAATGGATTATTTCGCCGGCTCATGCCTCCTCGCAATGACCTCGGTTATTTTTTCACAATTTTTAAGTTACCCTAATAACCTCTAAATCATCTTCCTTTTCTAACTTTCGACAGTTGTGGGTATCATACCTTAGGAATAACCATTGTATCAAACAAAATACTATAAAATCTAATCTATTATGCATCAATATTTAATGCAATATTTTTAATTGTATAATAATGTATCATAGTTATTAGGTTGTGTCAAATAGGTACATAGATTTATTTTCAGGGCGATTTAAAAATCGCAATTTTTGGCAAATATCCGCTTCATAACCTCCAGTAGGCTCACATACTATTAGCTTAATTTCTTGCTCTTTTGTTAATTTTATAAACTCTTCATGTCCTAACTTATCATTAGAAAAACGATTATATATCGGTTTATTGTTAGACTCATATAAACATATATCTAACCATTTTTACTTACATCTAGACCTATTATTTTACTCATGATATAATCTCCTTCGTCTTATTGTGCAAGGCTGCTGCTTTCAACCCCTTCTGCAATTTGTTCAAGGTAAACCAACTAAGAGGGTACTTATTCTGTTCACGACTATTTCAGTCCAGTGTCTATCAAGTCACCCTCTTACAATTGCTATGGTCTAGGATACTATCAACCACATTACTCACAGCTAATTCTTCTATTTTGCCTGTCCTACGATCTTTTAATTCAACCACGTCATTGGCAGAGTTCTTCGAACCAATAATTATTTGATATGGCGAACCGATAAGATCATGAGTGGCAAATTTTTTACCAGCTCTCTCATTTGTATCATCGTATAATGTTGCTATTTTATTGGCTACGAGTTTGTCATATAGATTTTGCGAGAGTTCATTGCATTTACCATCAAGTACGTTCAAATTTAATATTGATACCATAAAAGGAGCAATATTTGGCGGCCATATAATCCCTTTTTCATCATGACTTGATTCGATTATGGCAGCTAGAAGTCTTGAAATACCTATACCATAAGAGCTCATTTCTACTGGCACAAGACTACCATCACTAGTATTTACTAGAGCCTTCATTGTCTTAGAATATTTTGTACCAAGATAAAAAATATGACCAACCTCTATGGCTTTACTACTAGCAAGATTCTCTTCTGTTAACAAACATTTATCATGTTCATGTTTTTCTTCTGCTGCCGCATATAAGGATTGTAATTTTTCAATATCTAAACTTTCCTGATCTGTTAAAGATAAAAACTTTTTGTCATAAAAAATAGTACTCTCACCATTATCAGCAAGAATATGGAACTCATGGCTTAAATCCCCACCTATTTGACCATTATCAGCAAGTACTGGAATCACCCGGAGTCCCATGTCACGGAAAGTTTGTATATATGCCAAATACATTTGATTATAAGTCCTTATTGCACTTATTTGATCTATATCAAAAGAATATGCATCTTTCATTAAAAACTCTCTACCACGCATTACTCCAAAGCGAGGTCTAATTTCATCCCTAAACTTCCACTGGATATGATATAAGTTCTTTGGCAAATCTTTATAGGACTGAATATTATTCCTAAAAATATCAGTAACCATATCCTCATTAGTAGGTCCAAATAATAAAGTATTATCATGGCGATCCTGAAACTTTAACATTTCCTTACCATAATTTTCAAATCTTCCAGATTCCATCCACAAAGATGCTGGTTGAATACAAGGCATTAATATCTCAATGGCATCTACTTTATTCATATTAAGACGAACAATATTCTCAACATTTTTCAAGGCTTTTAACCCCATAGGTAACCAGCTATAAATCCCAGCAGATTGCTGTCTTATCATACCGCTTCTAAGCATCAGCTTGTGAGAAACTACTTGTGCCTCTACTGGCTCTTCCTTTAGCACTGGTAAAAAATATTTTGATAATAACATGAATAGACTCAAATGAATTAAAGAATTAGTATACTCAAATGCTTTAAAGAATTGTTTTTTGAAAATATCAGGGACTCGCATACTCACGTACTATAGTACGCTGCGTGTGCTCGCCCCTCATTTTCAAATCTAATTCTTCAAATCATTTGAGTATATAAGCAATATATCATAAAAATTAACTACACTAATAGATATATGCAAATTATTTGAAAAAATGCTAGCTATATAACTAACCCGAATGAGTTCTGAATAATTTCTTCGTCATTGCGAAGAGCCACTTTAGTGGCAACGAAGCAATCCAAAAAAGTGATCAGAAGTGGATTGCTTCGTAGGCTTACGCCTCCTCGCAATGACGAGTTATAGGTACATATGTCATTGCGAAACCACTTAGTGGTTGTGGCAATCCACTTCTAATCGCTTTTATGGATTGCCTCGTCGCCACTGAAGTGACTCCTTGCAATGACATTTAGGAACTTATCAATATCAAGAACCCATTCAGGTGATTATTTCTTAGCAATAATATTTAAAAACTCGTGGCGATATTTCTGCTGCTCTAAATATATACCAGTATAATGCATAGTATTCATAATACTATCATTTTGCATAACGCCTCTAAGAGTCATACAACTATGTAGTGCAGAAATCCTGACCGCAACACCCATAGGCTTAATATATTCCTGTAATGTTTCAGCAATTTGTACTGTCATTTTCTCTTGAATCTGCAGTCTTTTTGCAAAAACATCAACTATTCTGGCAAATTTACTGATACCTATTATACAATTATCTGGTATATAAGCTATATCAACCGTACCATTTATTGGCAATAAATGATGTTCGCAAAAAGAGTTAAACTTTATGTCTTTTAATAAAATAAAGTCCTGAAAGTTACCAGTCTCATAAAACTTAGTAGATAATATTTCTTCTATATTTTTATCATACCCACAAAACATTTCTTGGTAAGTTTTTATTACTCTATCAGGGGTTTTTAGTAACCCTTCTCTATTTGGATCTTCACCAATAAATCGTAATAAAGTTTTAACTGCCTCTTTGGCTTCTTCTGTAGTAGGTTTTTTCAGGGTCATTACTTTTATTATGCTAATTATTTTAAAAATATCTTTCTACCACAAATAACAACAAACATCAAGCCACCAACAATAGCAATAAGCCCCCCTCCTCCCATTATACCCATTAATAATTTACTGCCAATAGTCATTTCTGCCCCTGGTGTTTTTCTCAGCACTCCGTACCCACCAGCCAAAAGAAGAGCTATAATATGTAACATTTGCCCGGTAGTTAAAGTAATAATTGCTGCAGAAAAATATGAATTTTTCCTTTGTTTATTGTCACATACATTGTCACACAAAAGAAAGCTAAAACCCATAAATGCCACACTTATTCCAACAATTGAACCATGGTAGTGGGCAGGAATAGTAACATTCATACCGGTAATTAACACGCCAATAAATCCCCCAGACAAAAATAACATGCTAGAACAAATTATGCTTGTCTTTATATAGCTAACCTGATTACTATTTACTCGTAGCAAACTAGTGTCATTGCGAGGAAGCGTAAGCCAACGAAGCAATGACGGAGTAATGTTATTCAAATTAGCTGTAGCTAGCTCATAAAACATTATTACCAAAGACAAAGTTGGTACTATCCCCCCACCATATTTCATTTGTTTAGTGTAATATTCTTTGAATTCAGCATCTATAATATCATAGGATAAATGCCCCCAAATAGCGGCAATACTTATCACAAAATTTAAATATAATAGCCCTAGATACAGCTTGTTAAATCTTAATTCTTTTCCTATCCAAGCCTGGCATAATAGTATCATCACTAATATCAGAATTTGTGTGTAAAGAAATTGCAATAAATGCCCCCCACTCCAAAAAAGCAATTCATAGTAAAAGTCTATATCGACTGGCACAAGTTTAATAACTTGCTGTAGTTGACAATAAGAGCAAATAAAACATATCCATACTAACACCCATATTATTGCGGTAGAGAAGATAGTAAAATTAATCAATTTATGATTTTTTAGGTTTTTTATCCCGATTAGGATGACATTCGATGAAAATAATAATACCGACACACCAAATAAACTAATTCCGAGAATAAACATTATATTCTCCAGCATTGGTATGTAATTATTCATTACAGGAAAATTTTGTCCACAAAGTGGTGACAAAGCTATTAGTGCAGTGCCAAAAAATGCTAATATTACATATGTTATAATGGAAGTAGTCGGCTGTAAATTATAACTCCAAATACAGGCTGTAACAGATATCAACCAAACTAGGATTGATAAATTAACATGAACAACCAAAGCTGATTTAAAAATTTCTGTATTGGGAAACAGGTTAACTAACATCGGAGTGCGAAGCATTACCAATATTATTGAATATACCCCAGCAAGAGCAAGCGAGATTACACCATTTCTAAGCCAGTACATAGCTAACTTATTATGGCTTAATTGATCAATTATACTATTCTCAAGATTCATAAAGAATATACTCTTCTGATTTGAAGAATTGTTTTTTGAAAATATCAGGGACTCGCATACTCACGTACCTTATGTACGCTGCGTGTACTCACCCCTCATTTTCAAATCCAATTCTTCAAATCATTTGCGTATACTTACGAATGGTGGGTTTGAGAAGACTTGAACTTCCGACCTCACGCTTATCAGGCGTGTGCTCTAACCAGCTGAGCTACAAACCCTTAATACCTTTATATTGGCTGTTCAGGTACGATTAAGGGGGGCTAAGTACCCTGAAATGGTGGGCTCGCCGGGATTCGAACCCGGGACAACCTGATTAAAAGTCAAGTGCTCTACCTGCTGAGCTACGAGCCCTAAAAACACTACTTAAAGACAGATTGTGTCTTAAGAACCATGTCTAATAAGCTTTACTTTATCGTTTAAAAAGCCTATTATGTCAACAGTTATTTTAATAAATATCTTTAATATGGTAGCTTATGCATTCTGATGTTGCAATTATTATCCCTTCAAGACTTGATTCGGTAAGACTTCCTAAGAAACCTCTACAACTTGTAGGAGGAATCTCAATAATTGAGCGTGTTCTTAGGCAAGTATATTCAACCAAACTAAAAAATATTTATGTGGCAACTGATTCAGAAATTATAGCTAAAAAAGTTACTGATTGTGGTGGACAATTCATTATGACAAGCCCAGAATGCCAAACTGGTACCGAACGTGTATACCAAGCGTTTCAAGCCATACCAAATAATCAGCATATTAATTATATCCTGAATGTACAGGGTGATATGCCTTTTATTGAACCAGAATCAATTATTAAAGTTATTGAAAACCTAAAGTCCAGTAGCCATGATATTATGACCCCAGTAGTAAAAGTCGGTATAGACGCCGTAAATGGTCATAGTAATGTCAAGGTTATTGCTGACCATAACGATAGGGCTTTGTATTTTTCTCGTAGTCTTATACCACACGGTGCGGAAGAATTTCTATATCATGTAGGAATGTATGGGTTTCGCAAAGAAGCATTAACTAAATTCATAAACTTACCAGCCTCAATTTTAGAATTAAACGAGAAACTCGAACAATTAAGAGCATTACAAAATAATATGTCCATAGGGGTATGTTATGTTAACAATATCCCTATTTCTGTTGATACAGTAGAAGATTTAAACAAAGCTATCAAATTTTATCAACAACATAATGTTACTACATAACTCATCTTACGCATATAGCTAACCCGAATAAGTTTTAGATAATTCCTTTGTCATTGCGAGGAGGCATAAGCCGACGAAGCAATCCATTTTTAATCACTTTTTTTGGATTGCTTCGTCGCTACTAAAGTAGCTTCTCGCAATGACATTTAGGTAAAAGTACTTCCGTCATTGCGAGACCACATAGTGGTCGTAGCAATCCACATTTATTTAGATTGCCACGTCGTCACTAAAGCGACTCCTCGCAATGACACTCGGCTGTTTCCCCTATGGCTTTTAAACGTCCCGCGTAAGATGAGTACATAAGCAAGAATCTACGATATCTCAGGACTAAGTAAGGTAACTACCTTGCCATCTTCAAGTTGAATTCTTATACCACCATATTCATCTATATCTTTAAAAATTCCTGAGATTTTTGCGTTTCCATCATTTACGCTAACCATTTTACCCAATTTGTAGGCATGTTTAAGCCAATATTGTCTTATTTTGCTAAATCCTTGTTCCTTCCATCTACTAAAATATTTTTCAAAATTAATCATCAATATATCTAATAAATATTCTGTATCTTTTACTTCTATATTTTCATAAGATAAATTAGTTGCCAATTGATCAATATTTACAGGACTCTTCTTGATATTAATACCAATACCTATAATAAGATAATTATTGTTATTGATACTAATAGATTCAAGCAATATACCCGATACTTTCTTATCGTTTATTAAAATATCATTAGGCCATTTTAATTTGATAGAATTTCTTGAGCTAGTAGTCAAAGAATTAATGGTTTTATAGACAACAATAGCCATAACAAAAGATAATTGCGGAACATAAGCAAGATTAATCTGATGATTTAATAATATACTAACATGCAAATTCCCTAAACTAGAATGCCAAATTCTACTATTTCTTCCACGCGATTTTGTCTGATTTTTTGCCAATATTACATAATTTTTATCAGGACAAGTCTTAGCCATTCTAATAGCTTCAGAACTAGTACTATCTATCTCATCAAAAATTAGTAGATTATATTTTTCCTGCCAAGACATAACTACCTCATCGAATCAATAGAGAATAAAACAAAAGAAATCCTATAACAAGGCAGCTGACAAACCTTAAACCTTGATATGTTGGTATACTCTGCTGCTTTGAAGAATTGGCTTCGCAAAACTTCGGGGTATTCGCGTGCTCACGTACTAGCTGTACGCTCCGCTCACTCACCCCTTGTTTTACGTTCCAATTCTCCAAATCATTTGAGTATGTCAAGTCTGGCTGCAAACTTTTACTTGCCTCAAAAAAGTACATAGACCTAACTATTTTTAAGTAATAATAAGCTGCTATAATATTAGTACCAATAGCTATGAATGCTAAAGTAAATTGTCCCTCTATAATAGCCTGATAAAAAACGAAATATTTACCAAAAAATCCTGCCAACGGAGGAATACCAATCATTGAGAACATGATAATCGTAATCCCACCAGCTAAAGCCTTCCGACTAGAAGCAAGACCTTTAATATCATCAAAATTTGCCGTATCGGCTTTTTTCCCCAACAGAGCAATTAGGCAAGCAAAAAAGCCGATGACAGAAGCGGCATAAATAAACATATATACTAATGCAGCAATACTACCTTGATCACTATGCAAAGCAACTCCCATCAAGACATATCCTATATTTAGAATAGTACTATATCCCATTAACCTTTTGAGGGAGGTTTGTCTAATAGCCCCACCGACCCCAACCAACATCGACAAAATTGCTGTTATTTTGATTAAATCAACTGAAATTTGCTTATAATCACCAACTACCATCGTCATTATATTTAATAACACCACTACATTGCCAAATTTTGTGGCAGCAGCAAAATAGCTAACTGAAGGAATTGGTGACCCCTCATATACATCTGGCGTCCAAACATGCAAAGGAACGCTAGATAATTTAAAGAAAATACCACTTAAAAAAAGTACTAAACCAATTATTAAGCCAATATTTGGCTGTGGTGATTGATTTAATTTTTGCAGAATATTACTATAATCTAAACTACCACCAAATCCGTAAATAAAGGATATCCCGAACAATGCCAGACAACTGATCAAACTACCTAAAATAAAATATTTTAATGCCCCTTCTGATGATTTAATATTATGCAAACTAAAGCCAGCTAGTACATACGCTCCTAGTGCTTGCAATTCCATAGCCACAAATAACAATAAAAAATTACGAGCTGATATAGTAACAAAAATACCAACAGTCGAAAGTAGCACTAAAGTTATAAACTCTGTCTTAAATTTTTCATTAGTGATTTTACAATAATCGTTATACATTATCATAGTCATCATTGAAAAAAGTAAAACAAGAGACTTACAAGCACCAGTAAAATTATTAGTGGCAAAGGAATTATTAAAAACTATTGCCTCACTCTGACCACAAACAATAAAAAGTACAACCGACAGTAATATTGTAATATTAGTGATGATTCTAGTTTTTTTACTAAATAATACAGCAGATAGCTGAGTAAGTAATGCCAATAAGGTCAGCATTATTTCAGGCAAAATAACTATAAATTGTTCTAAAATTGGGTTTATCATAATTTTAAGTTCTTAAATAAGTATATAATTTAATGTGTTTAGCTAACCCGACTAAGCAATCCAAAAAGTAATTAGAAACGTATTACTTCGTCGGCTTACGTTTCCTCACAATAATGGAGTAATTTTAGTCGGGTTAGTTATACATAATATATACTATAAGATTGCTAGCACTAAGTAGAATAGTAAAAAATATTTTAATTATTGCATGAATTATATAATTTCTAACTTCCGATATCTGTGATGCGAATGATCCGAAGTTTTGCGATGCCAATTCTGCAAATCACTTGTATACACACCATAACCTATTTTCCCTTTGCCCATAAGTCCATGTTATATTGTTTACAATACTCGAACATAGATACAGTATTAGGGTGGTTTATTCCAAACTCCTTGACTTGCGGTTTACCAAAAAATTTATAACTAAATAAGTTTTTTGCTTTACATGCAGCTTTGGCTCCTTGAGTATATAAGTAACTAACTTGAGCTACATTCTTACGATTACCTCTATATAAATAATAATATATGCTATAAGCTTTATTATAGGATTTTATAGCTTCTTTTATATGATCTTGGGCAATAGAATATCACCTTGCACTACATAGCTCGCTGCTAGATCTGTATCTTCTGAATAATCTGTATTTTTAGGGTTTCTAAGTTCATTGGTTAAGAATATGGAAATAGCATTATTAACATGCTCTGAGGCTTGGTCTAGCTTCCCCAGTCCTAACTCACTTCTTGCCATTTCGACAAAAGTGCAACCAAATACTTCATCATCTTCTTTCTTAAAGGATTTACACATGTCATATACTTGCTTGGCTATGGCATACGCTTCCTGGTGCTTTTTAAGATAATTTAATACTTCTACTTTAATATTATAGGAATTTATAAGCCATGGGTCATCAGGACTTGTCCCATTTTTAATGGCTATTTCTATGCTTTTATTAACTTGTTCTAATGATTCAGTATATTTCCCTTGTATGAAGAATAGAAGCGCTTTAGCATCATGTATATAAAATATGTCACTTTCATCCATTAAACCTTTATTAACAATTTGTTCTATAATTTTAATGTTTTCTTCTGCTTCTTGAACCTGCCCTAATGCAATATTCGATGTTGCTAAGGTAAACAGTACAACCCATTTAAAAGATTCATAACCTTGTACATTATCTAGTATTTCTTTCGTTCTTATACAATAATTTATTGCTGTTCTATGATTAGAACAAATTCTATAATACACGCCTATTGCTCGTAGGTAACTTGCATATGTATATTTCTCATCATTATTCATTAACCATAATTTAAACTTACCATCCCCCTGTTGATCATTTTTATTAAACCAATTAATGAGTCTTTCCGTATTATGGTAATCGTAAGAGATAAGATATGCTGATATTAGTTGTCTGTTCAGTTGCATAATTTTATATATATTAGCATTATATTTCTCAGCATTTCTACTAAGTATCTCAAAATTTTCATGCATAGTTTTCGCTTTCCTAAAAAGCTGGGCTTTTATCAAACTCTTTGGCACACATCCAACTAATTTAGTAATAATATCCTCTAAATAAGCTTTATTATCCTCACCACAATTAATCTCAGCTATTTTTTCAGCAATGACATCATGCATTTCAAAGACAGGGTTAGTATCATTGGGATCAATGTTAGATATTAAGGAAAATTTAGAGAGTTGGTAAATATCATCATTCAAGGTACTTTTATCGTCAGTAATATAACTGAGTAGTTCTCTCGAGAAACTTTGATTATTTATTAAGGCTATTTTATTTAGTAAATTTTTAGCACTTGGCTTTAATTCATTGATAGCTAATACAATATTCAATTTAATTTTATCTGTTGATACTTGGATTTCTTTCTTATATTTTTCTCTATCTAAATCTTGTGCATTATTTAACAATTGTGTGCCTTGTACTATCATGATTGGGTAACCAGCAAATTCTTCGTGCAAAAATTCTGCTAATAGAGGATTACTATTTTCTAGAATATTATTAGCAAGAGTAATAACATCAGTTTTCCTAAAAACAGTCATTTTGATTATATTAGGTAATATTTCACTATCTTGGGAGCAAAATATAATATGCCCGTTATGTTCCCAATCAACGAATTCTTGAACTTTTTTATTTTCACCTACCTTCAGATTGTCAAATATCAGCAACCATTTTTCTTGATTCGATAAATAGTCCATTACTTCTTTTCGTATTAATTTTATATCTTCTGATATTAAATTAGATTTAGCAGTACTATTAATCACTTTTGCTAGTTTTAATAATTCTTGATTAATATCTAAATTACAGTCAATAAACCAAATAAGTTTATAATTATTTTGATTCTCATAAGAATACATTCTAGCAAGTTGGGTTTTCCCCATTCCACTGGTTCCTATGATACTTACTTGTCTATGTTTAATTAAATTATTCTTGAGTAAATTTAGTTGTTTGACATTTTTGACAAAATAAGTAACTGGTGCAACAAAATTAGATATAGATATTTGTTGTTGAGCGAATGAATTATAGGGCATAATTAATATTATTAATAACATAAAATATTTATTCATTTTTTGCTCCTAATGAAAGGTTTCAAGAAGGTGTATTAATTGATATTGATTTTAGTCTTTCTGCTAATATGATTAATTGACTACGATATATATACAATCAGAATTACATTCTTATACCGTAGATTCTAAATCTCTGCCTTTTAACTAAACTTTTTTACTTATATTAATAGCGATATTACACATTAACTTAACAATTTTATTGATTAAGGAAGCAAATGCTACTTCACTACTACCTAACACTAAAGCAGTATCTTTGTGTTCCGTTTCATCAAACTGAAATTGCTTGATATTGTCTAACAATTCTTTTTCTACATTATATCCTTCAAGATAATCTATTTGCTTCTGATAATGTTGTTCAATCACCTCTTCTACACTTTGCGTTAGTAGCATGGCAGTTTTTGTTCCTACCAATATCGACCCACTACCAACTATATAGCCAATAATATGCCAAAATGGTATTAAAAAAGTTGGCCTAACATTACGTTGTAATAACGAGTTAGTAAAGTAATTTAAATGTACTTCTTCTTGCTGCATCATATGCTTTATTGTAGAGTAGGCTTCACGGTTTTTGCAATAATTTAATTGTCCTTCATAAATTCGTTTAGCACCGTATTCCCCGGCGTAGTTCACTCTAATAATTTCTTTTATGCTATTTTCTGAATTGGTAAAATCGGGTCTTGCCATATGCATAATGATTTAAATAATATTTTTACTTCGATATAACAAGTTACGTGAATTCCTGTTATTTAGCAAGTTTATACCTAAAATTTATTCTTCACAATTATTTACCTTCATCTATACTCCTATTTGCAGATATTCTAAGAGTAAATTATGTTACAAATTAGCGATAAAATTTTTTCTAATCTTAGTGGGCAGAAAAAATATGATATAATAGGCAGTAAGCAACGTGGAGATTGGGATAATACAAAAGATTTTATTATTAAAGGTAGAGAATGGATAATTGAGGAAATAAAAAAATCAGGTTTGCGGGGACTAGGTGGTGCTGGATTTCCAACTGGCATCAAATGGTCGTTCATGCCTAAAGATCATCCAAAGCCTAGCTATCTAGTGGTTAATGCTGATGAATCAGAGCCTGGTACATGCAAGGATCGTGATATTTTAAGGTATGAGCCGCATAAGCTAATTGAAGGCTGTTTGCTTGCCAGCTTTGCTATCAACGCACATACTTGTTATATATATATTCGTGGTGAATTTTATAACGAATCGTCCAATGTACAGCGTGCTATAGATGAGGCTTATGATGCTGGTTTTATAGGCAATAACGCTTGTGGTACTGGCTACAATCTTGATATTCATTTACATAGAGGAGCTGGGGCGTATATTTGCGGTGAAGAAACAGCTCTACTCGAAAGTTTAGAAGGTAACAAGGGATTTCCTAGACTAAAACCACCATTCCCAGCTAATTTTGGCTTATATGGTTGTCCAACAACTATTAATAATGTTGAGTCAATTGCCGTTGTACCTACTATACTTAGACGTGGGGGTGATTGGTTTGCTTCAATCGGTAAGCCCAACAATACCGGCACGAAGATTTTCTGTATTTCTGGTCACGTAAATAAACCATGTAATGTTGAAGAAGCTATGGGGGTATCTTTAAAGGAGTTGATTGAAAAATATGCTGGAGGGGTACGTGGTGGCTGGGACAATCTGAAAGCTATTATTCCAGGTGGTTCATCAGTACCATTATTACCAAAGTCACTATGTGAAGATTTGGCAATGGACTTTGATAGTTTAAAGTCAGTTGGATCAGCTCTTGGGACTGGTGGAATTATTGTTATGGATAATTCTACGGATATTATTTATGCTATTGCAAGACTTAGTAAATTCTACATGCATGAGTCTTGTGGTCAGTGTAGTCCATGCCGAGAAGGTACAGGTTGGATGTGGCGAATTATGATGCGATTAGTACGCGGTCAGGCAAAAATAGAGGAAATAGATCAATTGCTGGACGTTACCAAAATGATCGAGGGGCGTACTATTTGTGCTCTTGGGGATGCTGCTGCTTGGCCTATTCAAGGTTTAGTTCGTCATTTTCGCCATGAGATTGAAGATAGGCTATCCAAAGAAATGTGAAGATTTTTGAGCCAAGCCTTTATTTTGTGTAAGTTCCATTTTTTTACAACGATATAATATCCCTTATTGTTATTCAAATTAGACTATTATAGCACAACAACTACTTTTGTGCAATTCTTCCAAACTCCTTATATTACAAGGGGTTCAGAGATAAATATTGATACCTTCATGCAATATCCGGGTTAGTAGCGACGAAGCAATCTAATGAATGTGGATTGCCACAACCACTACGTGGTTTCGCTAATAGCGTCTTGTACTTTTCTGCAATTTTAAAATTTTCATGGGGTTATGCGTAAGGTGAGTTAGTTAGACATAAAATCTAAAAACTTTTCTCTTGTTAATTTTTTCTTAAAAATATTTTTTGCTAAATCTACTCCTATTATGTTATATTTCATTTTGGGTCTCCCTATTGTTTTTTTAATATACTCAAATGATTTGAAGAATTGGATTTGAAAATGAATGGTGAGCAAGCGGAGCGTACATATAGTATAGTTACGCATGCGAATCCATGATATTTTCAAAAAACAATTCTTTAAATCATTTGAGTATACATTAAATTATTAAATCTAGAAGAATAACAACTGCTATTCATTCTGCATATAGGATTATACATACATGAGTCACTACATTATAAAACTTTGATTTTCTAGAATATGGCACAAGAAGCAATTAGAATACCTGAAATACTTGTGAATAAATTGTCTTGTCAAAAACAAGAACATAATATCTTAAAAAATAGTTTTGATTTGAATAATCAAGCGACTCTATTTGAAGGTGATTGCATGAAATTATTAAAACAAATTCCAGATAATAGTATAAACTTAATAATAACATCACCACCATATAATATAGGTAAGGAATACGAAAAAAAATCAGATATTAATAAATATTATAATTGGCAGAAAGAAGTCATCAATGAGTGTTATAGAGTATTAAAAGATGATGGACACATTTGTTGGCAGGTCGGTCATTATGTAGAAAATGGAGCGGTATTTTTTCAATGAAAATAAGGCTGATGTAGGAATAGAAATAGTACCATATCATAATTTACAACAACAAATGTCAACAGGTGTCTCTTATGGAGAGCAATTTGTTACGATATTGAACGATTAAAAAGACATTTTCCTTCTGTTCCTGTCTATGTAATTTTGGTTGATATAGGGGAAATAAATATATAATTACCTAAAAATAATATAAAAATATCTTGCTTAAAAGCGCTAAATCAACTAAAAATCATTACTTTAATATTAATTATTTGGAACAATTTATGGGTCAAAAAAACAATCCTAATGATGGTTTGTCAAAGAAACAAACAAATAATATTAGTTATGATGATTTTCCTTATGAAAGTTTTCCTTTTACTTATACAAGACCGGAGCATTTAAGAACTATAGCTATGGTATTTGGCATACAACCTCCTATGGTAGAGAATGCTAGGATACTTGATATTGGTTGCGGTGAAGGTGGTAATATGGTCAATTTTGCTGAAAGTTACCCAAGTTCTTATTCTTTAGGAATTGATTTGTCAAAAGTACAAATTACTAATGGAATGGAAATAATAAAAAGTTTAGGTCTAAAAAATATAGACCTAAAACATTTATCGATATTGGATATTGATGAATCATTTGGTAAATTTGATTATATAATCTGTCATGGGGTAATCTCTTGGGTATTAGATGAGGTTCGTGAAAAGATTTTTGCCATATCTAGTAAATTATTAAGTCCTAACGGCGTTGCCTTTATCAGCTACAATACTCTGCCAGGCTGGAATATGCAAAAAACTATTAGAGATATGATGATGTTTCATAGTGCTATTTTTACTGATAACCATGATAAACTACAACAAGCTAAATTATTATTAGATTTTGTTAATGAGTCTCTAGAGGGATCGGACTCCCCTTATTCTAAGTTCTTACAATACGAAGCTAATATTCTTAAGGGTTTACAGAACTCATATTTGTTACACGAATATCTTGGAGAAGAAAATACAGCTTTTTACTTCCAAGAATTTATAAGTAACGCTAGAAAACATAATTTAAATTATCTTGGAGACATTTCACTTTCCGCTATGTTTGTCGATAATTTGCCTGTAAAAGCTGCAAAAAAGTTACAATCAATAAATGATATTGTAAGAACTGAACAATATATGGACTTTATTACTAATCGTAAATTTAGAACTACTTTGTTATGTCACGATAATGTCATGATCAATAGGACAATTGAACCAAGTAAATTAGCTGGCTTCTATACTACTCTTAATATCAGACCAGTTACGCCAGAAAGTGAGGTGGATATCAGTAATGCAGTAGACAGTTTGGGATTTTACTATAGAAATTCAGGAACTCCTGATATTTCAACATCTTCCCCTGTAATGAAAGCAGTCTTCTATGTTTATGCCGATAATATTGGTAATCCTTTGACTTTAGAGCAAATTACTAAATTGGCTATGAAAAAGTTAGAAAAATTGCAGCTTAAAGATTTTAGAGAAGAAGTAGATTCTGTAATTGCCAAACTAGTGTTACAAGGGTACGTACAAATATTTGCAACAAAACCGAACTCAGTATATAAAATATCATCAAAACCAGAAGTGAGTGAGTTAGTAAGATATCAGGCTCAAAAATTAGAAAAAACTAATTTGTTTGTAATGAATCGAGTTAATGCTGCGATTTCATTGCAATTACATGAAAAATATATTATTGAACTATTAGATGGGACAAATTCTATTGAACAGATTGAAGAAAAAATATTTGAAAAATTTACTTCTGGACTATTAGTGGCGTCTAATGAAAATGGTATAGTAAGTGACGAACAGCTTTTGAAGTCATATATTACTCACTGTGTGGATAGTTGCTTACAAAAACTCAAAAGGAATTATTTATTAATTGGATAAAATAATGTTAGTTGAAAAAATTAAAACCCAAGCTGGGCATGAGGAGATAAATGTAATTATTGAAATTCCAATGGAAAGTAATCCCGTGAAATACGAGATGGATAAGGAGTCAGGAGCGATATTTGTTGATAGATTCATGCAGACTGCTATGTTTTACCCTGGTAATTATGGGTTTATTCCACATACTCTGTCAAAAGATGGTGATCCAGTAGATGTATTGGTCATATCACATTATCCTGTCGCACCTGGTTGTGTGATTAGGTCACGCCCCATTGGTGTTTTAATGATGGAAGATGAATCTGGATTGGATGAAAAAATTATTGCTGTTCCAGTTTCTAAGCTAGATATTACTTTTGATTCAATAAAAGATTTAGACGGCCTTTGCCCAATGCTAAGACAACGAATAGTACATTTCTTTGAACATTACAAAGATCTAGAGAAAGGTAAATGGGTAAAGATAGTTGGCTGGAAAAACGCTCAAAAAGCCAAAGAGTTGATTGATGAAGGCATATCAAGGGCAAAGAGTTAATTTTAATATAGTGGTATACTTAAATGGTGTGAATAATTGGAACAACAAATGAAAGGCGAAGGACATACATTATTTCGTTCTGGAATTATAATAGCTTTCTTTACCTTAATTTCCCGTATATCTGGTCTTGCTAGAGAATTATTCGTTGCTTCACTATTTGGAGCTAGTAGTATTGCTGATAGCGTTAATGTTGCTTTTAAATTACCCAACCTATTTAGGCGTATTTTTGGTGAAGGGGCTTTATCAGTCGTTTTTGTTCCTATTTTTAATACAAAAATCATAGAATCTCGTAAGGCAGCACGCCATTTTACCGGCGTTATATTTACTATTTTACTAATTACTTTAATAGTGATAGTAGTACTAATGCAGCTTATGATGCCTGCCTTAATGTTTATTATTGCTCCTGGGTTTCATGAAGATGCGGAGAAATTTAATTTAACAATTGCTCTGTGTCGCATCACTATGCCATATTTGGTTTTTATCTCGATAGCGGCAATGCTTGGGGGAATTCTAAATTCAGTAAAGAAGTTCGCAGCTTTTGCCTTTTCTCCAATTATTTTAAATATTATTGTAATCATTACAACGATAATATTACAAGAGCGTATATCTGCTCCTATATCGATTAGTTTATCTCTGGTGATTGCTGGCTTATTACAAATCATCTTTATGTTTTATTGTGTAGTTAGAGTTGGTTTATCATTTCCAATAGTTTTTGATCCATCTAATAAAGATGTAAAAAAGTTTTTGTTTAATATGGGACCAGCAGTTGTTAGTTCGGGATTTCAGCAACTTAACATATTCATCTCGCAATCAATAGCTAGCTTTATCGAAGGGACGATTTCAATATTATCTTATGCAGATAGAATATATCAATTTCCTTTATCGATAATAGGGGTAACTTTTGGTACTATATTATTACCAGAATTATCAAAAACCTACCAAATGAATGATTTAGAGAAAGCAGCAAATATCCAAAATAATGCTATTAAAGTGGGGCTGTTATTATCTTTGCCAGCTGCCTTTGGTATTATTATGTTATCAGAACCAATCATTCATATAATATATCAGCGTGGAGCATTTACTTATGATGATACAATTAAAACTGCTGAGGCTATTTCTGCTTTTGCCATTGGTTTACCAGCCTTTATACTTGCCAAAATTTTGACACCGATTTTTTATGCTAATCATGATACGAAAACTCCTTTAAAAATAACATTATATTCCCTTGCTGTAAATACTATATTAAATATTGTTATGATGAGGCAATTTGGTCATTTTGGTATTGCTCTTGCCTGTTCTATTACTGCTTGGTATAATGTTTGGTTGTTATATGCACATACAAAGAAATATGGTCTTTCTTTTATTGATTCAAAATTATATTCTTTTTGTGGCAAAATTTTATTAAGCTGCGTAATAATGATACTAGTAATCTGGTTAATTAAACATTATTATGTTGAATATTATTATACCGAATTTTTGTTAGTAAAAACTTTTATGCTAGCAACAACTATTTTAGTTGGGGCTGCAACGTTTTTTCTAATGGTTTTTTATTTTAAGCTTTATCCGAAGAAATTTATCAATGACAAAAACTGAATCTAATTATCAAGATTTTTTAAAGACTATAGCTGTAATAACCATGGTGATAGATCATGCGGGGTTAGTGCTTTTTCCTGAATACGAAATAATGCGAGTTATTGGTCGCACTGCTATGCCAATTTTTTGCTTTTTTGCTGGCTATAATTTTCATAAGAAACCAAGTGTTAAAATTCTTGTAGTCGGAGTTCTACTATATGTAGTTACTATCATATTTTTTAAGGAATTTATTGAAACTAATATACTTATCTCGATTTTTTTAGGGCAGTGCTATATTTATTATTTTCATAATAGCCTAAATAATTTCTTCTATAAGGGCTATTGTCATGTTGTTTTCCTTGGAACTTTTTGGTCCTGTAGTTGGTTTCTTATTGATTACGGCACCATATCTATAGCTATCATGCTACTTGGTTATATAGCTAAGCATGATCTAAATAATTTTAGGCTTACCATTGCAATATCTATGATTTTGTCTGTAATGCATAGTATAGCTGTTTTCCAATTCTCGTATATCTATGTGTTTATAGTAATTATATTCGGAGTTTTAGAATATATATTCATGGTTGCAAGAAATTTTGAACAAAAAGTTGCTATAAATTTGCGGTTCATAAGCCGTAATACTTTATATATCTATGCTATACATCCAGCAATTTTATATTTATTATTTTTGTTTTTATAAGTTCTATAGCTAGCCCTATTAGAATTACTCCCAATAATAACAGATGCTGGTATTATCACTCTATTAGGTAGTTCTAATATTTGATCAGTAAATATGCTAATCCTAATGTCCATATTACTAAATATTTCACTAAAATTTGCAATTTTTTGTTCCAAAAGCTTAGTAGCCTCTTCAACTAGCATATCATTAGCAATAAATTTTAATGACATCTCGATTTGTATATACTGATTAGATGATGATAATAATGTATTATCTAGATCAAGTCTTTGCCATTTAATCTCTTCTAGGTATAGATTGGGTGGTAAAGTTGTTAACAACTTCTCTAACGGATCAAAAGGTGTTGGTGTAAGAATTTGCAATAATGATTCAAAGACATATAAATCAGCTAAATTAGTGGCGTTTTGAAGATATGGATAGGTCTGCTTAACGTTATAATAATCTTGTTCAGTACTAAAATAATGTGAATTTAAAATATCCAATTTTTTATAATTTGCTACGGTTTTAACTTTGATAATAGATGCAGCAAATATCAATATTATTATGATAGTGATAAGTGGTTTAAAAACTAAAGAACTGATAATATTGAGTTTAGCTATGGATTCTAAATATTGGTTAGAGGCTAGAAAGCTTTTTTGTTCATTAAATAATTTGACGATCATCCCATCTGAAAATTTATTATTCCTACCTAATATGTCATTAGACTTAAATATTACTGGATGTCCACCAAAACTGGATTGTTCTAACAGCAACTTTAAATTTTGGTCTACTATAAGAATTATACAAACTTTAAGGGTTATACTATCAATATAATTTTTACAAGATATCAAACAATCTTCCACTTCTTGTTCGATTACACCCTGAATATATAAGTCTGACTTATCAGATGGGTAGTCAAACGTTTGTTTTGAGATTATATTACCTTGGTGTTTAACAACAAGTTTAATACCACTGCTATTTAAAATACATACAAAAATTTGTAAATATTCACTATATTTATTATTCTCAACATTTCTTACAATTTTATCGATAATTGTTTGCAACTCTAAAGATAAAAAATAAATCCCTCCAAACTTTTGGCTATTATTTATCAGCAGATTTTCAAGTATTTTACTTAAAGGAGGTGTATAAGGATTAGATACAATCAGAGTATTCCACGTTTCACTAGGGCTAGTATTGATATTATAGACAGTGTAACCAACCACATAATTTGCGGAAAAATACTCTTCAATAAACTTCTTCACAGGATTGGTTTTTACTATTGAATGTAGTACAGGTACTAGTTCATGGCGTAACTGACATTCAGAACCACTTAATAAGAAGAAAATATAATGTTTCTTGAATTTAGCAAAAAATTCTTTATAGGAGTCCAATTCATTTTGCTTTTCAGCAGATATAAACAAACTACCTACAATTTTATCGTGAACCAAAGCACAAAGAAATGTACCTTTATCTCCTATTAGGATAATAATATTTTTTTTGTACAAAAAATATGCTATAAGTTTGTGCAACATTTTTATAAAAACTTGCATTTTTAGTCGATTGAATATATTAACCATAAATTAGTACTTAACTTATATTTAGTTAGGTGAAAAGTGTATTATAGCATGTGGTAATCCTTCCACTAAGTGTATTTAGCATTTTTTTAATATACAATTTTTATTTTGTAGTGAAAGGGTAATTCGACATAATGTACCAATTTAAGGAAAAAAGCTGATCTCTAACCATTATTGCGAGGAGTCACTTTAGGCGACGAAGCAAAAGTTGCAACAGCACACTGTTTATTTGGATCGCCACGCCACTTCGTGGCTCGCGATGACGGTTGTTCGTTCTTATAACCTAGCACTACAGTTATAGACTGAAATCATAGAAAATTTGAGGGTTTTCTTTACAATATGGTTTCTAGACACTTATATCTTTAAATTATGATATAAGTGTCTAGCTATACTCTCACGGATAAGGATTGTTTCTCAGCCAATTTGCCAAGTTAGGGCAAAGAACGTTACCGTAATTAGGGACAAGTAATGTATAATAACGGCTTATCTCAAAGCCTAGTTTCAGAGCTGTATGTAATGAAGCTCTATTATCAACGTTGCAACTCCATTTAGGGGTTATTTTTGTATGGAGACATTGCTTAATTAAATGAGAGGCAATTTGTGTACCGTATCCTTTACCACGATAATCAGGATGGGTGATAATACCTATGTCAGCGTACCCGCCACCAATACTAGCATAGACTTCACTCACAACTTGTGAACCAAGGAGTAATGCATATCCAGTACCATACATTAAAAAATTCTCATCTGAACCATATAGTTGAGATTGTTTTTTGTATCGTAGGCATTTTTTAAAGATATCCAGTGTTTTAATTGGTTCAATATCTACATGTTGTTTTGGCACTCCAGTATCTTTTAGATTTTTGAGCGAAAGTTCAATACGTAAGTGGAAATTCCATCCAAGCCGTAAAAACAAAGGGCAATATTTGGGATGGCAGTAAATCATTGGAAATTCTAAATCACCAACAAGGGAGATTGTATCCTTAACCTCCTCATCTGTTAATGACCCTGCAATGAAAACAGATGAATCGTGACCATTTTCTATAATTAATATAGCTCCACCTAGTAGCTCAAATATTTTTCCAGATTGGTTTTTCTCTATAATTTCCCAAAGTACAGCTTGATTCGGGAACTTCTTTAACTCTGATATTAAGTTAAGATTGTTGATAGTCTTAATTTCTTGAATCATTTTCAACCAATATCAAATATAATTAGTATATCTTTACCGTTAATTCTATCAATAGGAACACAAGAGATTATCACCTGCTGTGATGAATATATTCTTCTCCTTTGAAAAATTGGTTTCACAAAACTTCGGTGAGTCGTGTGCGAAACAATGATTTACTATTTTGTCTCTTTTACTTTTTATCATTCAATTTTATCTTTATTTATTATTTGTAACAAAACAGAGGCTTGTTTATCGCTTAACCAAATAGATTGAGTTTTAACAAAATCTTGCTGCAAAGTGGAGAGAGTTTTTATAGATTTTTGCTCTGCTAACTTATCGTAGCTATATTCTATTAGAACTATACTATCAACCTGATTTTTAAGGTATCTTTCAACAGAATCCAAATTTTGAGACATATCGTCTATCATCACTATCTTGCTATAATTAGCTCGTTGTTGATCGAGATATGCTTTAAGCACTAATCCTTTTTCATAACCTCTAGCAAAAATAACTCCTTCAATGACTTCTGGTTGAGGTCGGTTTTGTTCGTCAATTTTTATTAAACCTTGATATCTTCCATCAAAAATTAATCCTTTATCTTTCAACACATCAACACGATCTTGCTCTTGATCGAAATATGGATTATTTGGTCCCATTGATGTTAAAGCAATAATATCAGCACCATTAAATTTTAAAAACCAAAAATGCTTTACTAATACTGGTTCAATTAACTTATACTCCATCTGAGCAATAATGAGTCCATATATATTCTTTTTCTGAACTAAACCATGTGATTTTTCAATGTCATCAAGAAATTTATGACGCATTTCCCGATTATCATGGCTTAAATAAGAGTCTTTAGCGGCAAGAATAACCCCATCAATATCAAATACAACTAGTGTATCTTTACCTCTAATTTTCTTAGTTAAGTCATCGAAAGAGTGTAACTTTATTCTCTCAATGTTCGATAGTGCTTCCATTGCTATACATTGTAAAATTACTATTACTAAAAATTTTTTCATTGCTCACCATAAACCGTCTTGAGTAAATTAAGCCAAGCTATCCAGTCACGTTTACCTAAATCTTCTTCAAATGATAATAAATCTTGCACCGATTTTCTACAAGTTTCTTGAAATGGTATGATTAACTCCTGATTTGTGGAACATGCTAAACATTGGGTTTTACATGCTTGCTCTAAATGATAAGTATAAAACATAGCTTCATGTATTGTCCTACCACATGCTAATATTCCGTGATTACGTAGAAACATAACATAATTTGACCCAAGATCATCAAGTATTTTATTAGCATGATTAGACGTAACTATAAGAGAGTTATATTCATGATAAGATAGTCTTTCATAAAAATGCAGTGCCCACTGACTTATTGGCATCAATCCTACTCGCATAGATGATACAGCAACAGTTGCAGGAGTATGCAAATGAAAGATAGATGAAATATCCTCTCTTGCTTTATAGATGTTACCGTGAGTGACGTAACCGGTTTCATTGTAACTATATTCGCTACCCTCTAAAACTGTTCCATCCAAACTAACTTGCAGTAAATTATCGCTAGTTACTTCCTCAAACCTTAAGCCAAAAGGATAAATATAGTAAAAATCAGCTCCTTTAGGCCTTGCCGATAGATGAGTATATGTATGATCGTCTAAGCCTAAAATTGCAAGAATTTGGTAGGCAGAAGCTAAATTAAGTTTGGTCTCTAAAGTCATTATTATATCATTTTAGTTAATTACTATTTTGAAATATTTTTAATTTGAATTCAGGTAGCACTGCAAACAAATGATCAAAAATATCTGATTGAATATCTTCATATATACCCTTCCTTATTTCATGAGTAAAGACATATAACTCTATTGGTAAACCATTAGGAGTTGCAGGCAGCTGACGTACTAGAAATGTAAAATCTTGTTGATATATCATCGGGTGATTTCTCAAATATTCTTTTACATACAGTCTAAATATTTTGATATTTGTTACATAATCACCTAGCTGTTCCAAACTCACTTTATCCATTGCTTCTTTTGTCAAATATGGTGATTTTTTCAATTCTTGTATAAAAGATACAGTCGAAACCAATAGAATAGTATTTATGTCAATACAGATTGGTCCCTGAATTTTTTTTGCCATTGAGTCAGTTATACCGCGCGAGTTTACTACATTAGTTGTTAAAAGACTAGATGTAGGTATCGTTGAAATGGTTTGATCAGCATTTTTAATTTTAACGGATGTAATAGTAATTTTCTCTACAGTACCTTCAACATTATACTGGCTAATACTAACAAAATCGCCAATTCGTATTACATCCTGCGAAATTAGTTGTAAGCTTGCTAGCAACGCCACAACAGTATCCTTAAATAGAAAGGTTAACAACGCTGCTGCTGCTCCCAAGCTAGTAAAAAATGCACTAAGGGAAACATTTAGAATACTGGAAATAATTATAATGGTAGCAATAGAGATAATAAATATCTTCAATATTTGAGTGTATAAACTTAAATAAGATTGGATAGAAATGGTCAATCTGTTGCGATAAATATCTGCAAAAGCATCGATAAGAGACAAGATTAGCATTGTAACGAAACCGCCTGTATAGAGGATTATCGCAATATTCTTGATGCTAATTATCCAAGATAAAGTAGGAAATGGCTGTAAGATATTGCCCCAGAATATAATGTATAAAGCTAGTAATGTATGTAATAAATGGGTGTATATAGAATATTTTTTAAATGTTTTTTCATAATCATGATGCCACTGGTCAATATATTTTTTGATCATTCCATTTATTATTTTTTTAATAAAAATAATAAATGGAATGATCGAAGCTATCATAATGATTAACATTAAAATTTCTTGATCATATTTATGATAAAGAGCTAATAAATGTTGTACTGTCATATAAACCAACCTTTTTGTTAAAGATAGATATAGCTAACCCAAATAGGTTCTAGTTAATTCCTTAGTCATTGCGAGGAGGCTATCTAAAACATTAACGGGTTAGCTATAACATTAATTCGAGAAGAGAATAATTATTTCTCCTACCCAATTCATGTAGTATATAATAATTATAATGTACACTAAGCATTATTATGAATATTTTATAAAAAATATTATATTTAAAGTTAAAGAACATAAAACTTGGCGTCATTGCAATGGGTCACTTTAGATAAATGAAAGTATTATTTGTTAACAGCTACATCTTATTGGACCGTCAATATCATGACCTAGCTTATCTAAAATAATAAAATTTGGTGCTAATTGTTGCTGATTATTCATATTTTATATCTAATGTTATTTATAGCAAATAATATAGCTAATCCGTTAATATCTATATATTGAATTTTATAATCTTTACAATAGATTCAATTTAAATTAATATGATTAAATATTAAATATTAATTTAAATTAAATTTGTATATAATTTGTTTAGTAGTTTAACTACTAAATCATTGTAAACGTATTATTATAAGCTAGAAAATGGAAGGTATCAAATGCTAGAAAATAATTCAGATCAAGAAGATATATGGCGTAATGAATTAGGAGAAACATATGAAGAACAGGAGAGTCGTTTAGATCGTGAAGAATCTGTCAGAAAACGCAATGCCATTATATTTGTTTTTATTCCTATGCTAATTGGATTCCTAACATTTACTTATTTTTTCCTTAACTCAATAGAAGAAAAGAACAAACTGAGGAATCAACAACAATCAATTATCAATAATAGTCAAGAGACTAAAGAAAGAAAATAATTGAACTGTTTTATAATACTATAGGCTAATCCGATCAGCATTATGCTGTCTATTAGCCTATTATTACCCACAAATAGTTTTGTAAAAGGGTACTATGTTACATTAGACAAAATACTTAATAAATGTTATATTATCAAAATTAAGACTATGTTGTAGTTATATAGTTAACCCAGCTAGCATTTTGAATGTGAATTGCCACGACCACTACGTGGTATCGCAACGATGAAAGGGCTAGGGCGATTTAAAAGTCGCAACTAATGATAGAAAGCGCTAAATTGCAGAAACGAATGATTGTCATCGCGAGCCACGAAGTGGCGTGGTGATCCCAATAAACAGTTGGCTAGTTTTATTTTTTGCCGCTGCAACTTCTGGATTGCCACGTCGTTGCTTTGCGACTCCTCGCAATGACGTTTATGCATTTTCTAAAACAAATTTCTACCATTAATTGCGACTTTTAAATCGCCATGTGGAAGGGCTTTTACCGCAGATGTTGAGAGTTAAAAGAGGAAGCGATTTTAGGCATGACACTTTAAAAGTCGTATGTGGTCAATGTCATTGCTAGAAAGGCAGTAGGTCAACGAAGCACTCCATCAAAATAATCATTAAAGAGAAATGTTTACAGAGTCCAGTTTTATTTCAGGGTATTTTTCTGGTTTAGCTAAAAAATAACCAATATCTTTGTTATCAGAGTGCATTTCTATATAAGAGCCATAAATACGGTTATCAAAGCTACCATCTTTCTGTTTCTTCACAAGACGCTTTGCTTCAATTTGTTCCATTGATAAGTTGCATTCTTTGCCTAATGCATAAATCACTTCAAGCAAATCAGCTAGTTCTTCAGAAATTTCATCTGATGTTTTTGCATCAATCACTTCCTGCGCTTCTTCAAACAATTTATCTTTAAGACGCTGGATATATTCATCTTTTTTCATACTGCGTTCAAATACCGAAATGCCACGCGACCGCATAATTCCCGGGACTAAATCACGAATCAGTTTATCAATTTTGAAACAATATTTTCTCATCATAATTTCCTATAATTATACCTATCTTCTATGGCTAATAACTGATAATATTACCAACACTCATTGATAGACTAGCTGAAACAAATTTTTCTAAATCTCCGTCAAGTACACCCTTAGTATCAGAAGTTTCGTGGTTGGTACGTAAATCCTTAACCATCTGATAAGGTTGCAATACATAAGATCTTATTTGATTTCCCCAGCCATTTTCAGTTTTGGATGCATTCTGTTCATTAATATCATCAGTACGTTTCTTTAACTCTACTTCATAAAGCCTTGCTTTAAGCATCTTCATAGCCTGTGCTTTGTTCTTATGCTGTGACCTATCATTTTGACATTGTGTTACGATATTGGTAGGTAAGTGGGTAATCCTTACTGCAGAATCAGTAGTATTTACGTGTTGTCCCCCAGCACCAGAAGAGCGGTAAGTATCTATTCTAAGATCCTTTTCGTCTATTACAATTGCAATACTATCATCAATTTCTGGGTATACCCAACTACTAGCAAAACTAGTCATCCTTTTGCCCGCAGCATTAAAAGGTGATATCCTAACTAATCTATGCACACCAGATTCTGTTCTAAACCAACCATATGCTTGGTAGCCATTAATTTTAATAGTACATGATTTGATTCCTGCTTCTTCACCATTAATAAGATGAATAATCTCGCTTTTAAATCCCTGTCTTTCCGCGAAGCGTAAATACATACGCATCATAATTGATGCCCAGTCGTGGCTCTCTGTCCCCCCAGCTCCAGCATTGATTTCTAGAAAACAATTATTACTGTCAAAATCTCCAGAAAATAAGCATTCAGTCTCAAATTTTCCGGCAATAATAGAAAGCTTCCCTAAATCTTCTTGAACCTGCTGCAAAACTTGTTGGTCATTCTCGCTAAATGCCAACTCCTCAAGTTCTAAACATTCCGTGAGATGAGATTGAAGTTGTTTAAACGAGTTAAGCCTAGTTTCTAGAAGTCTTTTTTCTCTCAGAATATTTTGAGCCTTCTCCTGATTATTCCACAAAGCTGGATCTTCTGATATATTTTCTAGCTCTACAAGCCTTTTGGTTGCATTATCAAAATCAAAGTGACCTCCTGAGCAGTTCTAAAGACTGTTCAATTTTTTTTACATAATGTTCAATTTCAGCACGCACTATTAAATTTCCTACTATAAAATGGAATTTTATTATATAAAGATAAGATAAACCGACATCTGTTAGCGAGGAGCCATTTTAGTGGTAATAAAGCAGTCCAATCTAATGAATTAGTGGATTGCCAAGGCCACTATGTGGTCTCGCAATGACTAAGGTACTTTTTTACCCAAGCGTCATTGCGAGGAGACCATAGGTCGACGAAGCAATCCAAATATAATCACTTTTTTGGATTGCCTCATTGTACTTACGCATTCCTTGCAACGATGAGTCGGGTTAACTTTTCTAATTTTAACATTATATCGCATATACAATGAATAATCAAAAGTTTATCAGAAATTTTTCAATCATCGCTCATATTGATCATGGTAAGTCTACTTTAGCAGATAGGTTAATTGAATATTGTGGAGGATTGGTAGCTCGGGAAATGAGCCATCAGGTACTTGACTCAATGGACATAGAAAAAGAACGGGGAATTACTATCAAAGCACAGACTGTTAGATTAATTTACCAAGCCAAAGATGGCAATACCTATTATCTAAACCTAATGGATACTCCCGGTCATGTGGATTTTTCTTATGAAGTGAGCAGGTCACTCGCTGCTTGTGAAGGCTCTTTGTTAGTGGTAGATAGTAGCCAAGGTGTTGAGGCACAAACTCTAGCAAATGTTTATCAAGCAATTGATAATAAGCATGAAATTATTCCAATACTTAATAAAATAGACCTACCAGCTGCCGATCGTGATAAAGTTAAGCAACAGATAGAAGACGTAATTGGCATAGATGCAAGCGACGCATTACTAATTTCAGCAAAAAGTGGTATAGGGATAGAGGAAGTACTTGAAGCAATTGTTAATAGGCTACCCTGCCCTACAATTAATCAAAATCAAACAGATATTTTAAAGGCATTATTGGTTGATAGTTGGTATGATTCTTACCTAGGAGTGGTAATTTTGGTTAGAGTTATCGATGGAACTTTACGCAAAAATATGCGTATTAAGATGATGGCTAGCAATTCTAATTATAATGTTGAGAATGTTGGGTATTTTACTCCTAAGAAGCATATATCAGATATTTTATATCCAGGAGAAATAGGTTTTTTTACCGCTTCAATCAAGCAAGTTGTTGACTGTAAAGTTGGTGATACAATAACTGAGGAGAAAAGACCTTGCAAGGAACCTTTACCTGGTTTTAAGCCGCATTTACCGGTAGTATTTTGTGGGTTATATCCTTCAGATGCTTCGCAATTTGAGCATTTAAAAGATTCTTTAGCTAAATTAAGGCTTAATGATGCTAGTTTTGAATTTGAAGCAGAAAGTTCAACTGCCTTAGGCTTGGGATTTCGTTGTGGTTTCTTGGGGTTGTTGCATATTGAAATAGTGCAAGAAAGATTAGAGCGTGAATTTGATCTTGATATGATAACTACTGCTCCTAGTGTGGTTTATAAGATTAATATGCGTGATGGACAACAGTTAGAAATACATAATCCGGCTGATTTGCCTGTTACTCAAAATATAGAATCAATGTTAGAACCTTGGGTTAAGGCAACAATATTAGTACCAGATGAGTTTTTAGGTAGTGTTTTATCTTTGTGTACTGACAAAAGAGGAGTACAAATTGAATTAACTTATGTAGGTGGTCGGGCTATGGTAATTTACCGATTACCGTTAAATGAGATAGTATTCGATTTTTACGATAAGTTAAAAAGTTACACAAAAGGTTATGCTAGCTTTGATTGGGAAATAGATGGTTATGAGGAAAGTGATTTAGTAAAATTATCTATTTTGGTTAATAGTGAGCCAGTTGATGCTTTATCTACTATAGTACATCGCTCAAGATCAGAATATCGGGGGCGGGAGTTGTGTAAACGTCTTAGCGATTTAATTCCAAGGCAATTATTTCAGATCGCTATTCAAGCTGCTATTGGCGGCAGAATAATTGCTAGAGAAACCGTCAAAGCAATGCGTAAAGATGTTTTATCTAAATGCTATGGTGGGGATATAACTCGTAAGCGTAAATTATTGGAAAAACAAAAAGCTGGCAAAAAACGTATGCGTAATATTGGTAATGTTGAGATTCCACAATCAGCCTTTATAGCTGCTCTTAGAATAGGAGATGAGTAGATATAGCTACCGTGATGGCTTTCTCGTCTATTATCGAGGAGGCGTGAGTCAACAAGTGTTTCCTTGCTGATAGGCATCAGTTTGCTATGAATAAATGTTAGTCGGGTTAGTTATAAGGTATAAAAAATGTTAATATTTGATGTTATACGATTAATGTGCTAGAGTATTCCTGTGGATTAACCTGTCCATTACCTGCTGATATTAACATTTCCATTTTTCATTGGCATTAGATAATGACGCAACAAAGCTTTCTAGATTCATTAAATCATCAACAATTAGCAGCGGCTTTACACGTGCATGGACCTCTTCTTGTGCTGGCTGGAGCAGGAACTGGTAAAACTAAAGTATTAACAACGAGAATAGCCAACATAATTAATCAGGGTTTAGCTTCACCTAACAATATTTTAGCAGTTACTTTTACCAATAAAGCTGCTAGAGAAATGCAAGATCGAATCAGTAAAATGATTGATTGTTATGGGCTAAACATAGGTACCTTTCATTCTATAGCAGCCAAGATTCTACGCCAGCAAGCAGAGCATTTGAATTTTAGCTTAAACAGTAGATTTACTATTATTAGCCATGATGATCAGCTTAAATTGGTTAAAGACATAATTAAGCAAAGAAATATAGATCCCAAGAAATATGCCCCTAAAGTGTTGCATATTATTATCTCGCGTTGGAAGGATCAAGGATTATTGCCGCATAAACTTTCGGAATCTGACATTAAACTACCAATTCATAAAGTGACAAAATTTGTCTATGACGAGTATCAGCAAAATTTATTAGCATCGAACGTAGTGGATTTTGGAGATTTGCTACTATACAATAATGAGTTGTTTATAAAAAATCCTACAATATTAAAGTATTATCAGGAACGATATCAATATATTCTAATTGATGAATATCAAGATACCAATGCTGTCCAATATCTTTGGGCTAGGATGCTTGCGAGTAATACCAAAAATATCTGTTGCGTTGGCGATGATGATCAATCTATATATGGTTGGCGTGGTGCAGAAATTGGTAATATATTACGTTTTGAAAAGGATTTCCCAAATGCTACAGTAATAAAATTAGAACAAAATTATAGGTCTAGTTCAGAAATTTTATCAGCTGCATCCAGTGTAATTGACAATAATAAGAATCGTCACGGTAAAACCTTGTGGACCGATAAAAATGACGGACAGAAAATTAAAATTATATCTTGTTGGAATGATAAAGAAGAGGCAAGATTTGTTGTATCTGAAATTGACAAATTAGTTACAGAAGGTAAGTATAATGCTGGGTTGGTTGCGATATTAGTTAGAGCTGGTTTTCAAACCAGAGCGTTTGAAGAGGTTCTTATTAGTAATGCATTACCATATAAAATAATCGGTGGTCTTAAGTTTTATGAAAGAATGGAAATACGTGACTTACTTGCCTACATACGTATCACTTTAAATCATAGTGACAATCTTGCTCTTGAGCGTATAATAAATGTTCCAAAGAGGGCTATTGGCAATACTACATTAAAACAAATAAAGGATTATGCAACCGAACATAACATTCCCATTATTGTTGCTATTCGTCAAATGTTACAAGAAGGGGTTGTTAAAAATAAAGTTAAAGATAGTTTAAATCAGTTAATCACTAACATAGATAATTGGAATTTACGATATCAAGACGAGCCAGCACTTAGTGTGACAAAAGCTTTATTAGAAGAATCAGGGTATCTGCCAATGTTACAAGAAGAAAAGACAGATGAGGCACTTGGTAGAATTGAAAATATTAATGAAATGCTGAGAGCAATCGCAGAATTTGATAATATTCAAGACTTTATCGAACATTCTAGTTTGGTAATGGAAAATGAGGCATTAGAATCAAATTTTGGCGGTTCTATTAGTATTATGACTCTGCATTCTGCTAAAGGTCTTGAATTTGATTTAGTTTTTCTGCCAGGTTGGGAAGAGGGAGTTTTCCCACATCAAAGATCACTAAATGAAGAGGGAGAGAAAGGTTTAGAAGAAGAGAGAAGAATTGCTTATGTTGGTATTACTAGAGCCAAGAGAGATCTGTATATTACTTATGCAGAAAGTCGTTTTATGTTTCATGAAGTAATAAGATCTTCCCCTTCTAGATTTCTTAGGGAAATACCCAATGATGTTTGTGTTAGAACTTCTTCAACCAAACAGCTTAATTATCTAGGTACAAAACACAAGTTTTCTTTTTAACCTTTACATAGCTAACTTGATTAGTATTTGAACCATAGTAAATAGATGTCTATTAGCAAGAAAGACTGTAGGTTAAAGAAGCATAAAATTAGTATAAATCTAGATGTTTTGTTGTCGCTAAATCGGTTCTTTCCGACTTTCACAAGAAAGTGTAGAAAGATGGAAAAAGAAGATATGAATAAGTCATGGAGCTGAGGGATAATTTTTCAAAGAAGTTTGTTGTGCCTAGTAAGTATTTTATTGTTGATTTTTGTTATGCTATAAATAATATTATTACCTATTATGTACATACGTTGTAAAAAAACCAAACAGTCCAAGGCAATCAATACAAGTGTTGCCACATAAAGATAATGTCTATGGTTTTTTTAACAGAAGGGAGCTATTATAGCAATGACAATTATATCTATGGATAGCAGTAATATTATGCTATTATATCCATTCATTATTAACAAGTGAGTTAACCAACTATGTTTTGGCGTTTAAGAGTATTAATATTTTATGCATTACTTGCTATATTTACCATTACATTCTTCCTTATATGTTACATACCCGTAACATTTTTTAATGTCAACTATTATATAAGATACAAGATAGGGTTTATTTTTTCCCATGTATTTATTTGGCTGGCTAGAATCTTTTGTGGTTTAAAATACCAAGTTTTTGGTCTAGACAAATTGCCTACATCCCCTTCTATAGTATTGTCTAATCACCAATCATGCTGGGAACAAATATTTGTACAATTAATTATACCTGAACATTCTTGGGTATTAAAAAAAGAGTTATTTAATATCCCATTATTTGGTTGGGGATTGGAAATGGTTAAACCAATTGCCGTAGACCGTAATGCCAATATCTCAGTTGGTCAAATTTTAAGAGAAGGGCAAGAAAAGATAAAAAGTGGTTTATGGTTGGTTATTTTCCCTGAATCTACTAGATTCAAACCAGAACAAAATGCTAAATTTAAACCTAGTGCAGTGAAATTAGCCTCATTGGCAAAAGTGCCAATAGTGATGATGGCTCACAATGCAGGTGTATATTGGCCAAAGGGTTTTTGGATTGAAAAGCCAGGTGTAATTCAAGTAAATATAATTGATGTTATCTCTGTAGAGGAAATAGAACAATCTGATGTTCGAAACCTTACTGAAAAGATAGAACAGGTGATTAATACAGAAAAGCGAATATTATTTGAACAAACTTAAATTTTGTTAATCATGCCTTCAAATTTAATCATCAAATGAGCCATAGTTTCATTCCAATTTGGAAGACTTCTCAGGTTAGCTATATTCCCCTAATTTACGAACGTTTATTAGTGACGAAGCGATTATTTCATAAATTATGGTACTTTATTTTACTTTTCTGCTATAATAAGCTCATTATAAACAGTAATCATATGAATAATGGTAAACCATTAGTTAGTTTTGATTATGCTATCAAATATCTTCTAAAAGATAAAGGGGGTTATAGTATAGTAGAAGGCTTTATCTCTGCTCTTCTTAAAACTAAGGGGTATAAAGATGTTAAAATAATATCTCTTCTTGAAAGTGAAAGTAACAAAGAAGATAGTAAAAGCAAAAGAAGCCTAGCTGATTTAATCGTTGAAGATGACGAACGCCATAAATATATTATTGAAATCGAGCGTAATGTTCAGGAATCATTTATCCATAAAGCTTGTTTTAATACTTCAAGACTTATCGTGGATAACCTTGCACAAGGAGCGGACTATACACAAATTATCAAAATATTTCATATTTCTCTGCTTTATTTTCCTATAGGTAACGGCACTGGCACTATTTACCATGGTAAAACTATCATTCACGAAATAGAGACTAATGAACGTTTAACTGTTCATATTAAAAATAAAGAAACTGATGAGATTTTTGATGCTACCAATATTTTACCGGAATATTTCTATATATCAGTGCCACTGTTTAATGATCGTCTAGAAAAAGAGATCGATGATTGGCTGCATGTCATGAAATATGATGAAGTGCCAAAAAATTATCATTCGCCTTATATGACGCAAGTAGCAGAAAAGCTTAGTATTCTAAGAATGACCTCTGAGGAAAGGGCAAGCTATTTCTATTACCAGAAACAGATTTATACTGATAGAGATGAACTAAGAACTGCTGAAGCAATAGGAGAAGCTAGAGGGGAAGCTAAATTAATAAAAATAATGATAAATAATGGTAACTCTATTGAAGAAGTGGCTAGAATGACGGGATTATCTACTGCTAAGATTAATGAATTACTGAAAGTACAGTAAGATGCTAATGAGGTTAGCTATCTAAAAACAACTAACCGACATGATATAAAAGGATAATTTATGAACCAAACAACAAATCATCACAACACGCCTAAAGGTATACAAAGATGGATTTTCTCTACCAATCATAAAGATATTGGTTTGATGTATATTATATTCGCCATATTTGCTGGGATCGTTGGGGGATTATTTTCTGTTATTTTTCGGCTAGAATTAGCAATGCCCGGCGGACATATACTGGGAGCTAACTATCAATTATATAATGTATTAATTACTGCTCATGCAATAATTATGGTATTTTTCATGATTATGCCAGCTTTATTTGGTGGGTTTGGTAATTACTTCGTGCCAATTTTAATAGGTGCACCAGACATGGCTTTTCCAAGGCTAAATAATATAAGTTTTTGGCTACTTATCCCTGCTTTTATGTTGTTAATGCTTTCAGCTTTTGTTGATGGTGGTGCAGGTACTGGCTGGACACTTTACCCGCCTTTGAGCAATTTAGTAGGGCATCCTGGAGCGGCTGTCGATATGGCTATTTTAAGTTTACATATTACGGGACTATCTTCTATTCTTGGCTCAATTAATATGATTGTCACTATCTTTAATATGAGAACTGATGGTATGGGGTTGTTTGAAATGCCTCTATTCATTTGGTCAATTCTGGTCACTGCTTTCTTGCTGATACTGGCAATCCCAGTACTAGGCGGTGCAATAACCATGTTATTAACTGACCGGAATTTTGGTACTACTTTCTTTAAACCTGAGGGGGGCGGAGATCCAGTATTATTTCAGCATTTATTTTGGTTCTTTGGTCATCCAGAAGTATATATCGTAATATTACCGGGGTTTGGTATAGTCAGTCAGATCATTTCTACTTTCTCCCGTAAACCGATATTCGGTTATTTAGGTATGGTGATAGCTATGGTAATTATAGGGTTTGTCGGTTTTATAGTTTGGGCTCATCATATGTTTACTGTTGGTCTTTCATATAATGCATTAATCTATTTTACTGCTGGTACGATGATTATTGCTGTGCCTACTGGCATTAAAATATTTAGCTGGATTGCTACAATGTGGGGAGGATCAATTACTTTTGAAACTCCTATGTTATTTTCCATAGGGTTTATCTTGCTATTTACTATTGGTGGAGTTACCGGTATAATATTATCAAATTCGGCAATCGATAGAATTCTACACGATACATACTATGTGGTAGCGCATTTTCATTATACCATGTCGCTGGGGGCTTTGTTTACCGCATTTGCTGGGTTCTATTATTGGTTTGGTAAAATGTCAGGACGACAATATCCTGAAATGATGGGTAAAATTCATTTTTGGATTACTTTTATTGGCGTTAATATGACCTTCTTTCCTCAACATTTTCTAGGATTGGCTGGAATGCCAAGGAGGATACCGGATTATCCGGATGCTTTTGCTGGCTGGAATATGGTATCATCTATCGGAGCAGTGATTTCCTTTATCGCAGCTCTTTATTTTGTATTCATGGTTATTTATACTATGAAATATGGCAAAAAATGCCCGAATAATCCTTGGGGTGATGGAGCGGATACTCTTGAATGGACAGTTTCCTCTCCCCCACCATTCCATACTTTTGAAGAGCCTTCTAAAATTTAATATAGGAAGTAATTTTATGAGTGAACATATATATTGTGGCTTCTGGCGAAGAATCTTAGCTTATTTGGTTGATGGGATTATCTTGATATTACTTGCTATCTGTTTAGTCCCAGGATGTGGTGGTTAGGGTTAATAATAAATTTATTTGGATCAGATGTCCATGTTTTTATGATAAATTCATAAGGAGTTAAACCTTTAAGAGCTTTAAGTCTTTTTGCGAAATTGTAGGCATTGATAAAATCATATAAATGTTGTTTAAGTTGCTGATGATTGTCATAATAAAAACGTTTAACAGTTGCCTCTTTAATAGTACGATTCATACGTTCTACCTGTCCATTAGTCCATGGATGATTAACTTTTGTTAGCCTGTGTTCAATATTGTATTCATAGCAAATACGATCAAAAATATGCATCCAAGCATGCTTATCTACTGTTCTGTTAGTAAATTGAATACCATTATCTGTCAAAATAGTATGAATTTTATAAGGTATAGCTTTAATTAAATTACGAAGAAATTGTGCTGTTTCTGTCTTGGTACATCTTGGTAAAAGTTCTACATACACAAACTTTGAAGTGCGATCAATAGCAACAAATAGATAGAGTTTACCTTCTTCTGTTTTGACTTCAGCAATATCTATATGGAAATAACCAATTGGATAAAGTTTAAACTTCTTCTTGGTTTTGTTATTTCCTTTTACTTCCGGTAACCTACTAACATTATGGCGTTGAAGAAGTCTATGTAAAGAAGATCTAGTAAGCTTGGGAATACTGACTTGTAAAGCATATAAGCAATCATCTAAAGATAATAAAGTGTGTTTACGAAATGCTATACACATAGCTTCTTCTTCAGAAGTTAATACTGTAGAAGATGGTTCTTTGGGACCCATACAAGTATCTTGTAATGTAGTTCGTTTCTTCCACTTAGCAACTGTTTTAGGATTAATAGAATATTTTCTTGCTAAAGTCTTTAAGCTCTCTTGACTATTTTGGATTGCGAAACGTATTGCCTCTGTCGTTTTGGCACAGCCGTGTAATATTTGTCCCATAATTCCTCTCTTGATGGTAATTCTTTATAATATACACCATTACACCCTGGGACTAAACAGCTATCATGCTCTCTTTAGCGGTGATAATAATAGCAATATTATTATTTGATACATCTGTATTTGGTGATAATTCCTTGATTGATAATATATTTAATGATCTTAACATGTTGGTTATCTTCTTACCAATCGTCTTCTATACTCCAATATTCGAGTCATCTTCAATGCAAGCAACTCCCGGCTGCTATCTCTTTGGTATGAAAATCATAAATAAAAATGGTAGGCGAATAGGCTATTTTAAATCTTTTTCTAGAGTAATATCAACAAATTTAGCGTGTCTATCTATCTTTACGTTCATCTTATTTGGAATTGGAAATATTTTGTGTATAATGCTTACTGATGAGAAAATGTTTATACATGATTGGGTTTTTGGAACTAGAATGATACGGCGATAAAGTTAGTACTACAGTTGTAGTTTAGTATTAGTTTGGTAGTGACATAAACGATCTAGATATTGGTGTTTGCGTCGCCAAAAGGAGGAAGCCAGTATAAATTCTTTCGTTAGTGATATCGACTCTTTTATGACAAAGTAATAATTTTCTCTTAGAGAAGTTATTGCTAATGTAGAGGAACTATTGTATCATAAGAATTATGGTATGTTAGATAACCCGATTAGTCTTTATCCGGATAATTTTGTCATCCCTAGCTACGTCAGGGCTGGTTATATATACAGAATTCTTCAACGTCATTGCGAGAATCCACTTTAGTGGCGACGAAGTAATTGTAAGTTGTTATTCCTGTGAAGATAGGAATTTATAGAACCATGTGTTCGCAGGAATGGCACAAAATAGGGTTACTTCGACGACCTTATGTCTCCTCGCAATGGCGTAGTTTGGTAACCAGCTTAACTAGAGTACTAGTGTTCCTACGCGGAGATGACATCTTTTTTGTCTAAATAGGACAAATGGATAAATAATAATCGGGTTATCTATAGTAGTTTAATAACTAAAAATTAAGAAATTATGGCAAGTAATATAACAGATGATTCTTTTGACCAAGAAGTTTTAGAATCTACTACACCTGTATTAGTTGATTTTTGGGCTGAATGGTGCGGACCATGTAAAATGTTGACACCTATTCTTGAAGAATTGAGCAAGACATTGGTAGGCAAGGTAAAAATTGTTAAAATGAACATAGAACAAAATCCTAATATACCTTCAAGTTTAGGTATTCGTGCTATACCTACGATGATTTTATTCAAAGATGGTAAACAACTAGCTACTAAGACTGGATTATTCCCCAAAAGTACTATTGAAGAATGGATTAATTCTTCAATAAATACTCACCTTACGCATGGCATTTAAAAATCACAGGGAAAACAGTCCGGCGTCATTGCGAGAAGCCACCTTGGTGTGACGACGAAGCAATCCAATGAATGTGGATTGCCACTACACTCATGTGGTCTCGCTAATAGCGTCTTGTACTTTCCTGCAATTTTTAAATTGTCATGGGGGTTATGCGTAAGGTAAGATAAAAACATAAATCATGTTTTTTTACTAAAGCTTTCCGCCTACGCAGGAATCTTAATTTACAATTGCTTCGTCGGCTCATACCTTCTAGCAATGATGTGTTTACTATGGACAAAACCTTCTCGGATTAGCTATATATGACGTCTAAACTAGTATCTATAGAGATATTTGATGGTTTTGTTGAAGGAGTTAATAATCAACAACGAGTAGAAAGCTTAAGGCGTTTTTTTATTAAAGGAGGCAAGCTTTTCCCTTCATCAATTCCTATCTTGAATAATATAAATTTTTCTTGTCAAATGGGTGAAAAAATTGCCTTTATTGGTAGCAATGGTTCAGGTAAAAGCTCTTTACTTAAGGTAATTGCTGGAATTTATCCATTAAAGTTTGGAAAAATTAAAGTTCATGGCAATTTTGCTGCTATTATTGAGACGGGAGTAGGATTTGAGTTAGAGCAAACTGGTAGAGAAAATATCAAAATGCTTATGCTTTATAATAATATGTTAAGTCGTTATAGCAAAGAATTAGAGCAAGAGATTATAATTTTTTCTGAGCTAGGGAGTAAAATAGATTTACCAGTAAAAAATTATAGTTCTGGTATGTTATCAAGGTTAGCTTTTTCTGTATCTGCTTTTCAAGATGCAGATATTCTCTTGCTAGATGAAGTATTTGCTGCTGGTGATAGTCATTTTGTTGAAAAGTCGACCAATTTTATGAAAAACAAGTTACAAAATATACCAATTTTAATATTAGTAAGTCATCAAGAAACTATTATTAAGGAGAATTGTAATAGATGTGTATTATTAAAAGAAGGTAGTATTGTTGCAGATGGTCATCCAGATGAAATAATAAAACTTTATAATAGTGGGGATTACTAATGATAAAGTATTTTTTTTCCAAAAAATACTGGTTGTCAATAATGTTATTAACCCAGGCTTCTATATCTCGTCAAAATAAAGATTCTTTTTTGGGTTCGTTATGGGGGCTAATTCAACCTTTTGTCCATATAATAATCATTTCATTTTTTTTTGGATTTTTACTTAAACTACCAAGAGAAACAATGGTTGTGAATTTAGTTGGAGCTATACCACTATGGACATTTATTGTTACTAGCTTAAATATATCATCAAATTCATTAACTAGCCGTAGTGGAATTATAAAAAAGATAATAATTTCTAGAACTATTTTTCCTATATCGGATAGTTTAGTACAAGTTTATAACCTAATTTACTCGTTTGGAGCTATGTATGTAGCTTTTATCATCTTATATCCTGAAAGATTTAGTATAAATATATTGTTTGTACCAATTCTTGTCTTCCCGCTGATTATTTCTGTATGTAGTAGTTCTATTGCCTTTGCATTTTTAACCCCATATATACGTGATGTTCCGCAAATGTTGAATCTAATTTTGAGTGTTGTATATTGGACTATACCAATAGTGTATCCATATTCTATGGTGCCAGAATCAAAAAGAATATTTTTTGAAATTAACCCTGTTTTTCTGGTCATAAGACCAGTTCAATTCTTAATAACAGAGGGAGTACTACCTGATACATTTATGATTATCAAGTCTGTTATTGTAGCTGTCATTTGTGCATTTTTCAGTTATCTTGGCTATAGGTTTTTTGCTAAAAATGTTATCTATTATATATGACAGCAATCCAAAAGACTAGAAGTGGATTGCTTAGTAGTGCTTACACACTCCTCGCAATTACATAGAGGCCTCTATAATAATGTCAAGAACTTATTCGGGTTATCTATAATTGGTTGTGTTGATTTTTTTAAAAGAAATGATTACAGAAAATAAAATTATTTTACGCTTTATAAGTTGGTTAAGTTGTCTATAATCCGATTTAATTAAATTTATTTGATAAGATATAGATGAGTAAACCTAAGTCCGTTTTTTTATCAGCAATCTCAGGAAATATACTAGAATATTACGATTTTACAGTATACTCTGTATTTTCATCAGTTATTGGTCGCACATTTTTTCCTGGAAAGTCAGAATTTATACAAATAATGTTAAGTCTTTGTGTATTCGCGGTAGGGTTTGTTACTAGACCAATAGGCGGTATATTTTTTGGTTATGTTGCAGATAAATATGGTCGGCGTATCTCCTTGATTATTTCTATGCTTGGTATGACTATACCAACATTCACTATGGGGTTAATCCCTTCTTATTCTAGTATAGGAATTTGTGCACCAGTAATATTGCTCATAATGCGTCTGTTACAAGGCTTGTGCATTAGTGGAGAAGGAGCTGGAGCGGCTATTTTCATTCTAGAGCATCATCAAAATTTACGTCCAGGTTTTACGGCTGGTTTAGTGAATGGTTCAAATATTGCTGGTACGTTAATTGCTATTCTTGTAGGAATTATTATTGAGCAATATTTTCATCATCTTGATTTTGCTTGGCGTTTTGCATTTTTATTAGGTGGGGTTCTGGGGTTGGTTGGCTTTTATTTACGTCTTCGTGTATCAGAGACCCCCATTTTTAAAATGTTAACCGAACAGAAAAAAACTTTAAAAGCTCCTTTTATCAACGTAGTTAAAACAGCTTGGAAAGCAATGTTTTTAACATTTTGTATTGGGGCATTTGCCAGTAGTGTAGTATATTTAATAAAAACTTATACCTATGTATATTACTGTGATGTTATGCATTTTGATAATACAACTGCCCTTGTTTATTCATTATATGCCAATTTCATAATGATGATATCTATGCCATTATTTGGTGGATTAACTGATATTATTGGAAAATTTAAAGTGCTGGTTTTGGTAAGTATAGTGATCTTAATATTAGTTCTACCTACCCTATTCTCTATGTCAGCACCGTTAATATGGCAACAAATTTTAGCTCTAACTATCTTGGGTATTCTTGGTGGAGCAATAGCTGGAACAGCCTATAGTGTCATTATAGTGCTATTTTCTCCTGAACAGAAATTTTCTGGGGTAGCTTTTAGTTACAATCTGGGTATTGCCATGTTTGGCGGTACTTCTGCTGTTATTTCACGTTGGCTTGTTGAAGAAACAGCCTTGTTTTATGCTCCCGCTTTTTATATTATGACCACTTCTAGTATATTTTTAGTTATCATTTATTTTATGAGAAATGAAATAAGGCGATTAATTAAAAATAATAGCTATATGAGAGAAGTAAACTAACCGTTAAGATTTTAGTGATCTGCCCGTCATTTTCTACGTTTAACAACACTATGGGGGAATTATATATGCCAAGTTATAGAGAATTAAAGGAGAGTTTAGATGCAAAGATAGCATTGGTAGAAAAAAAAATTGCTATTATAGACGATTTGAGAATCAACAAGGATAAACACGCTACTACAGAGCAAATGGAACTGTTAAAGCCTGGAGATCAAATGCATCCAGAAGAAATTGCTTTAGCACTTCAAGCAAAATCCAATGCCCGGGCAGAACATGGCATAAATTACCAACCTGTATTAATTACGAATCAAGATAGTCTAAACAAGCTTAAAGCCGTAGTGCAACAAAAATACGACTCTAAACAACCATGTCACTATGACCTTATTCTGCAAACAAAAGGACATCATAGCACACCTCTTCAGATAGATTCTGATGGTGATACTATAAAATTATTTTGTACCGATGCTGCTGGTCTGAAAAATCATCTGTATCATTTTTGGGGTATATTAGATATCGCTGAATCAGTTAAGATTGATACTAATATATACTTTGATGGTGGTATACAAACATCTAAATTTGGCTGTGCTACTTTTAGTATTCAGGATTTAAATACTATGTCAAATCTTGATCCTAAGAATTTGGAACAACATTTGTTACCAGCATCTAATAAAGGGAAAATACCAAACCTCCACCCACGTTTTGTTAAAAATGCTCAGAGTAGCAAAGCAATAAGAGATAATCTTACTAACGAAGAGAATAAAACAATCATAGTTAGTAAAAACAAAACCCTTGAACAGCATGTAGAAGATTATTCAATAACGGTTGAAGTTGCAGAACAAGATACAGGGGCAATTACAAGAAAAAAACAAAACCGTGCTATTGATTACAAGACTCTAAAATATCTTAAATCAGCTAGGGATGAGCTTGATGAAATATATAAAAAAGGCAGGGAGCAAATGGTTCGAAAAGTAATTGCCGAGAGAATGGGTGGTATTATTTTTGACCCAAAGCCTGCTCAGGAACTGACAAAAGCTGATAAATATAAAATAATGCAATCGACAAAAGATATTTTAACTAACAATAAAGATATAATATCGTTTAATAATGAGATGGATAAATTCATTGATCAATTGACCGTTGATAAAATTGGCAAACAGGCAACTGATCAAGATAAACAACAAATAAGAGAAAGAGTTGAAGCAAAATTAGAGAAAATTATAGCAAAATCACCGGAGAAGGACATTTATACGCAAGCATTACAGCTAATGAAGCAGAAAGATACCGTAAAAGATATAGGAAATATTATATGTCGTCAGCAACATAATAACGGTAACAATAAGGACGCTTCTCTACCTAGAGTTCAACAAGCAAAACATAAGACAGAATATAGACATTCAATATAAAAAAATTATTTTTTAAAAAGTCTTAGTGGAAGAAAATTTTGGAGTATACTATAAATGGCTAAAAAAATATGATAACTAATAAAGAAAGGGCGATAACATGGTTCAGTAATTTACGCGATCAAGTATGTAGCGAATTAGAGAAAATAGAGCTTGAATATAGTGAGATGAAAGGTTTAGTACCTGCAAAATTCATACGAACACCCTGGGATAGAAAAAGCGGTGGTGGTGGAGTGATGTCTGTAATGCGTGGTAACTTATTTGAGAAAGTTGGGGTGAATATTTCTACAGTTTTTGGAGAATTATCTCCAGAATTTAGTAAAAATATACCTGGTACGGAGAATAGTAGGAAATTTTTTGCTACTGGTATTTCTATCGTAGCTCACCTTACTTCTCCACTAGTGCCGGCAGCCCATTTCAACACTCGCTATATTGAAACTGCTAATCGTTGGTTTGGCGGTGGTGGTGACCTGACGCCATTTTATCCGGATGAAAATGAGACGGCAAAATTTCATACTGCTTTTAAACAAGCTTGTAATAAACATGATCCGAATTATTATCCTAAATTTGCAAAACAATGCGATGAATATTTTTACTTAAAACATAGAAATGAACCAAGAGGAGTAGGAGGTATATTTTATGATTATTTAAATACTGGAAATTTTAATAATGATTTTTCTTTTACTAAAGATGTAGGACAAGCATTTTTAACAATATATCCTGAAATTGTTAGAACAAAAATGTTTCTACCTTGGAGCAAAGAGCAAAAAGATTATCAATTAGTGCGTCGTGGCAGATATGTTGAGTTTAACTTATTATACGACCGTGGGACATTATTTGGCTTAATGACAGACGGTAATGTTGAAGCAATATTAATGTCTCTGCCCCCAGAAGTACGCTGGTAGCTTATAATCCTTTAGTCTTGTATGGTATCATTGTGATTTAAGAAATTTATTTTATATAAATATACTCGCTAGGCCAGTTTGTTTGTGCTATTATTCCTTAATAAAGTTTATAATATGTTTCTAACATAATGAAATTAACATGACAATTGATTAAAGAATTATTAGAAGATAGTGGAGAAGTAATCCTTATCACTAGACCAGGACGGTGGGGTAAGGGTTTGAATATGAGTATGCTCTAGAAATTCTTTAAGATAGAAGTAGATGAAAGAGGTATACCTTTACCCGAAGAGGGTAGAGTAAATAACAAGTTATTTATCGGGGGTGAAGTAGATTTAGGTTTTGACGAAACTAAAGAGCTAAAATCCTTAAAAATTGCAAGTAATGCAAGTGCAATGAAGCGTCAAGGTCAATTTCCTGTGATTTTGCTAAATCTTAAAGATGTAAAAGGTAGTAGTTACCAAGAAATAGAAGAGGAGATAAGAAGTCAAGTTATAAAATTATTTGTTAATCATAGCTATTTAAAGCAATATACAACAAAAGATACAAAATTATTAGATGAAGTACAAAAGAACAAGTTAAATCAGTATTTTGCAGGAAAACTTAACAAAAAAGATTTAAAGGATAGTTTACGTTTTAAAAGCTTCATCTGCACTATAAATGGCATTATTACATTGAACTGCTTATTCTACCATTAATCGTGACTTTTAAATCGCCCTAATTTAATATATTGTACATTTATCTTGACAAAACACTAGTTATAATGCTATTTAATATAGCTCAGATTGGGAAATGGCAACAGTAATTCTTGTGCTATTTCCAAGTATAATTGTAATTAATAAAGATATATAACGTGAAAACTTATTCTGCAAAACCATCGCAAATTCAAAAGAAGTGGTGGGTTATAGATGCTAAAGGTCTTGTATTAGGTAGGCTTGCTAGTGAAGTAGCCAAAATCTTACGTGGTAAACATAAGCCTTCCTTTACCCCTCATTTAGATTGTGGGGATTATGTAATAATAACTAATGCCAAACATATTTGTTTAACAGGTAAAAAATCATCTCTTAAAGATGGTAAAATTTATTATCGTCATACTGGTTTCCCGGGTGGAATAAAAGATACAACTGCTGGAAAAATTTTGGCTGGTAAGTATCCTGAGCGTGTCGTTAAACTCTCTGTAAAAAGAATGATTACAAGAAATGTTCTGGGATCAAAGCAGATGAGTAACCTATATATCTATGCAGAAAATGAACACCCACATGAAGCCCAACAACCAGAGTTTTATGATTTTGCAAGCAAAAATACAAAGAATAAAAAATAGTGAATTATGACAACATTAAAGCTTCAAAGCGAAAACACCAAAAACGCTACAGTTCATAGTAAGTTAGTTAAGCAAAAAACGTCTGTAGAAAACAGTGATAATAAAGTTTATGGTACTGGTAGAAGAAAAAACGCAATTGCCCGAGTTTGGTTAAAAAGTGGTAGTGGTAGGGTAATTGTTAACAACAAAAATGTTGAGCAATATTTCACTCGTGAAGCTCATACCAAATCTCTCTTACAGCCATTTGTTGTAACGAAAACTTCTGGACAATATGATATAATATGTACTGTTAAAGGTGGCGGAATGTCAGGGCAAATGGGGGCTGTATTACATGGTGTTGCTAGAGCCCTTGATAAAATTGCTCCAGAATTTCACAGTATTTTACGTAAATCTGGTTTCTTAACTAGAGACTCAAGAGTTGTGGAACGGAAAAAATATGGTAAGCATAAGGCTAGAAAAAGTACTCAGTTCTCTAAACGTTAAAGTTTTTCTATAGCTCTATTAACAAAATTTTAATAGAGCTTATCTTCCTGAGGCTCTTTCCATCATGGCGGGGTAGCTCAGTTGGTTAGAGCAGCGGAATCATAATCCGCGTGTCGGGGGTTCAAATCCCTCCCTCGCTACCAACTAACTTTAAGGATTACAAACTGTAGTTCAAAGTTCTCTGTCTAATAAATATATTAGCAGCAATTATAAATTCAGAAATAGTAGTTTAAGATTAAAATACAACGTTAATTACTAATTCACCTTACGCATAATATTAGCGTCAAAGTCTTTTCATGGCAATCCGTATGATGGTCATACATTATCGCAGACTGTAGAGGTTGTAAAAAAATTAATTCTTCATGCCCTAACTTATCGTTGGAAAAACGATTATATATCGGTTTATTGTTGGACTCATATAAACATATATCTAACCATTTTTTACTTACATTAGACCTATTATTTTACTCATGATATAATCTCCTCCGTTTTATTTTGCAAGGCTGCTGCTTCCAGCCCCTTCTGCAATTTGTTCACAGCAACCTAAAGGATTACCTTTTTTGTGAAGTGTTTTAAACAAACTATCTTCTATTTTTGTAAGTCTTCTGTTTGAGTCAGTTTTTTTTATTGTTGTTTTTTCTTTAATAATATATTTTTACTCAAAACATAGTTTTAATTATTACAATAATATTTTGAAGTAAATGAAAAAGTTAAAATTATGAAAATTTCTCGTCTGCATAGAATATATAGTAATATCAAACTAATTGAAAATTATTCGTTAAATCTTGCAGAAGATCATAGTCACTACCTTAAAACAGTATTAAGACTAAAAATTGGCGATCATTTTAGAATTTTTAACGGTATAGATGGTGAATTTATAGCACAAATTACCGATATAACAAAAAATAATTTACGTGTTGACCTTACTAACATTTTAAGAAAAGTAATAATCGAACCTGACCTTACTTTAGGGATATCGATTATTAAAAGTGATAGAATGTTATATGCCATAGATATGGCTGTACAACTTGGGGTGACAAAAATTATTCCATTAGTCACAGAAAGATCTCAATTCCATAATTTTAATAATCAAAGATTGATAAAATGTATTATCGAATCTACAGAACAATCCGAACGTTTAATACCACCCATTCTTATGCCATTAACATCACTTAGTCTTTTCCTCAAGCAGAACATAGATAATTCCATAATATATGCTAATGAAAATGAAGATGAAAATAATACATTATTAAAAATCATGCCTATATTATACTCAAATGACTTGAAGAATGAGGACAATAAACAAGGGGCGAGCATGCTAGGCGTACAGCTAATACGTGAGCACACATATGCCCCGCAAGTATTTACAGAAGCCAATTCTTCAAAGCAGAAGAGTATACACTCAAATATTTCAGTTATTGTAGGGCCAGAAGGCGGTTTTTCACCAAATGAGCTTAAGATGCTTTCATTGAGACCTAATAGTTTATCAATAAGTCTAGGAGCGAATGTTCTACGAACTGAGACTGCCGTGGCAACGTGTCTAGCTCAAATTAAGTTACTTACAACTAATAGTTAATGGTGTGTTCTCAGTACATGACAAAAAGATTAACATGATATAATAATGGGCAATCTGGGAATTAATGGTTTAATAAACATGTCAATTTCATTAGCATCAAATGAAGACATTCCATTAAACCTATAAAATTGAAAGCCTACGGTAGAAAAGCAATGTCAATTTTCAGATATGGACTTGATTATTTACAAAGAACATATTTAAATCAAGATAAAATGCATAAGGAACTAACTAGACACTTATATCTTTAAATTATGATATAAGTAATTGTAAGAGGGTGACTTGATAGACACTGGACTGAAATAGTCGTAAACAGAATAAGTACCCTCTTACAAAGTTTGCTTTGAACAAATTGCAGAAGGTGCTGGAAACAGCAGCCTTGCACAATAAGATGAAGGAGATTATATCATGAGTAAAATAATAGGTCTAGATGTAAGTAAAAAATGGTTAGATATATGTTTATATGAGTCTAACAATAAACCGATATATAATCGTTTTTCCAACGATAAGTTAGGGCATGAAGAACTGATAAAATTAACAAAAGAACAAGAAATTAAGCTAATAGTATGTGAACCTACTGGAGGTTATGAAGCGGATATTTGCCAAAAATTGTATAATAATAAACAACAGGTACATAAAGTCAATACATATAGCTTTAATTCATTTAGTAAATCGGTGAATTTGTGTAAAACTGATAAGAAGGACGCATTTAAATTAGCATATTATGGCGATAAGATGCAGCTTTCAGCTAATTATTTATATCAAGTTGAATCCGATACTTTGAAGAGATATCAGCAAAGGCGAGAAGATTTAGTATTAATGCTTAGCAATGAAAAGAAGAGGCTACATCATAGTATTGATGGTATTGATAAAAAGAGTATAGAAAAGCTCATTAAATTTTTACAGAATGAAATAGCTGAGCTTGATAAAAAATTAAGTGAAGTAATAGATGAGTCAGAAGAGTTGAAAGAGAAGGTAAAAATATTAGAGAGTGTGCCTGGTATTGGTAAATGCGTAGCTAAAAAACTAATTAGTTTTTTACCTGAATTAGGGAATAAAAATTATAGTAGTAATGAATTGTCAGCAATTGTAGGGATAGCTCCTTATGCCCGTGATAGTGGTAATAAGCAAGGACGAAGATTTATTAGAGGTGGCAGAAAAATACCACGATATGCTTTATATATGGCGGTATTGGCTGGTAAAAACGGTGTCAAAAATGGTTTTCAATATTTGAAAGCTTTATATGATAGGCTTGTTAACAATTTTAAACCTAAAAAGGTTGCTATAGTTGCATGCATGCGTAAACTACTTGAAGTATGCCATAAACTTATTCAACAAAAACGTTGTTTTGTTATTTAGATAAATATTTTTATTTTTTTGAAAATTTAGATAAAAGATAATTACTGTTAACAAAGGTGTAATTTAATAGCAGCCAGAGCAATAAAAGAGAGGAAAGAAAGATCATCTTTTTTATATCGAACAGCAAGCCTGCGATTTTCTTTTATTTTCCCAAAAAATCTTTCAATAGCTCCTCTAAGCTTGTATTTTTCTTTATCATAAACAATTTCTATTTTTCTATTTCTTCTACCAGGGATAACAGCAATATTATTCTGAGATTCAAGGCTCTGTCTATTCTTATTACTATCACAACCTCGAACTTGTAGAACATAACATCCAACAATATCTGCAGTTAATTCCTCTGCTACAGCAATATCATTCCTGTTACCACCAGTTAAAAAACCTTCTACTATATGCCCTGCTGTAGTTATGGCGAGATGTAGCTTTGTACTCATTCCCCCTTTACTTTTTCCTTTGCTTTGGCATCCCCCTTTTAAACCACCACTATGTCGGTGTAGCTTAAAGGTTGTGCTATCAGTAATTACTATATTCATTAGACATTGTTAACAAAGCTTATTTAGTTGGTGAATAAAGTCTTTTTTGCTGCAAATTACAAGATTTTTTTGAAATAGGTACACTATTCCAGCAAAAATCTTATTAATTTTCGCTAAAAAATCCATTAATTCATCAATCAAATAAGCTTTGTTAATAGTGTCTAGAAATTTACACAGTTTTTTGCACAGAGCCTAATATGCGACAATGCAGGGTATCACAAATCGAAGCTAGGTTCTGTGAAGTTTTGTAAAAAAATAAATTAAAAAGAAGGAGAGGTAGTGTATTTTCTATTTTAGACAATCAAAAACACTACCGGAATGAATTATCATATAAAAATCAGAGAATGGCAACAAATTATTGAAATATTAAGAAAAAGAAAAGATATAAAAACAAGAAATGAGGATAAGCTTAGACGATTTATTGAAGCAATATGGTACATAACACGTTCAGGATGCCAATGGCGGTTGTTACCGAGTGTTTATGGTTCATGGCGAGCAGTGCATATGAGGTTTAAAACTTGGTCTAATAAAGGAATATGGACCGATTTGTTTGAGCAAGTACAAGCTAATCCTGACATGGAATCAACAATGATTGACGCTACTATAGTTCGTGCCCATGCATGCTCAGCAGGTTATAAAAAAGATAGCCAAGATCAAGAAGCTTTAGGGCGTAGTAAAGGAGGTTTTACTACTAAAATCCATGCCTTAGTTGACGCTCTTGGTAATCCTTTAAAGTTTATTTTAACTGCAGGTCAAAGACATGACATTACACAAGCCAACTCATTGGTTAAAGATATTAAAAATACTATGCTCCTTGCCGATAAGGCATATGATAGCAATGCTTTTATTGAGCAGCTTGAAGAGCAAAATTGTATAGCTGTTATTCCATCAAAAAAGAACCGAAAACAGCAAAGGGAGTACGATAAACATATCTATAAAGAACGTCATTCGATCGAATGTTTTTTTGGTAAAATTAAACATTTTAGACGAATTTTTTCGAGATTTGATAAAACTGCTACTGCTTTCTTGTCTTTTTTGCAATTTGTTGGAGCTTTTATATGGCTTCGTTAGAAAACTTCACAGAACCTAGATGTTTAGTCCCAGGGTGTAATGTTGTATATTATAAAGAATTACCATCAAGAGAGGAATTATGGGACAAATATTACACGGCTGTGCCAAAACGACAGAGGCAATACGTTTCGCAATCCAAAATAGTCAAGAGAGCTTAAAGACTTTAGCAAGAAAATATTCTATTAATCCTAAAACAGTTGCTAAGTGGAAGAAACGAACTACATTACAAGATACTTGTATGGGTCCCAAAGAACCATCTTCTACAGTATTAACTTCTGAAGAAGAAGCTATGTGTATAGCATTTCGTAAACACACTTTATTATCTTTAGATGATTGCTTATATGCTTTACAAGTTAGTATTCCCAAGCTTACTAGATCTTCTTTACATAGACTTCTTCAACGCCATAATGTTAGTAGGTTACCGGAAGTAAAAGGAAATAACAAAACCAAGAAGAAGTTTAAACTTTATCCAATTGGTTATTTCCATATAGATATTGCTGAAGTCAAAACAGAAGAAGGTAAACTCTATCTATTTGTTGCTATTGATCGCACTTCAAAGTTTGTGTATGTAGAACTTTTACCAAGATGTACCAAGACAGAAACAGCACAATTTCTTCGTAATTTAATTAAAGCTATACCTTATAAAATTCATACTATTTTGACAGATAATGGTATTCAATTTACTAACAGAACAGTAGATAAGAATGCTTGGATGCATATTTTTGATCGTATTTGCTATGAATACAATATTGAACACAGGCTAACAAAAGTTAATCATCCATGGACTAATGGACAGGTAGAACGTATGAATCGTACTATTAAAGAGGCAACTGTTAAACGTTTTTATTATGACAATCATCAGCAACTTAAACAACATTTATATGATTTTATCAATGCCTACAATTTCGCAAAAAGACTTAAAGCTCTTAAAGGTTTAACTCCTTATGAATTTATCATAAAAACATGGACATCTGATCCAAATAAATTTATTATTAACCCTAACCACCACATCCTGGGACTAAACACCTAGTTAAAGAATATTTATTTTTTTCTTTTAATTAAAGAGTTTAGTAGAATGACGTTTTCTTCTTGTTTGTTATCCCAATTCTTCAACTCATTTGAGTAAATTTCTATAACATTGTTTTGGTTATGACTTACTTGATAGTTATAACCATTCGCTTGTAATATATTAAATACTTGACTTAGATTGAGTAAAAAAGGGTTAGCATGGGTTTTGAAAAAATTATTTGACGTTTTTAGCAATTCTTGTGCTGTCATTATGGGATAACCATCATATTCAAAATGTAGTACTATCTTTTGTTTTATACTATTAATAGTTAACCTAATATTATGTTTGATAACAAAAGGCTGTTTTTTTAACAAAAAGAATATATAGCTAATAACACTATAAATGATTTGATACAATGCTGCGTTAGAAGAAAAATATAATATTTTTGCTTTACTAGAAATTTCAAACGATATATTCTCGTCTTCCTGATTAAATCTATCAATAAATAGAGTAACTAATTTAGAGGTATCAATTTCTTCTATTTTATTTTCTTGATACAACACTATAGAGCAAGGTACTTTATCACCAAAGTTTTTTAACCTATAATCCTTGATCATATCTTCTTGATTATTGGAATTATTATCAAACAACGATATTTGATTAGCTTCCTGAGCAAATAGACAATTAATTTCCAAATCTTTTTGTTTATTAAAATCATTATTCCAAATCTTTTTCATTAGGCAGGTTTCACAATTTTTTAATTCTAGCTGATGATCAAACTTGAGTTGTTCTAATTCTGCAGTATGTTGGTCTTGATAATGTAATGCATAGGATTTATTGAAGTTGTTAAATGATATTTTTAATAGAACATATAACAATGCCATATTAGTTGTAATAAATGCAGTTAATATCCAAAAAGATTTTTTGATATCTGTTTCTACTTTATGCCAAAATACACTATTAATTGCCAAACTAACGTTAAGTTGGTGAGAATCGTTAATATGATATATTTTATCTACTTGATAATTTTCCATTTCAATATTTGAATAAAGAAAATTTTTATTGAGTTCTATCTTATAATGAATAAATTCCGGAATATCACGATTTAATAACTCTCCAAAATGAAAAATATTATAATATTTACAGTTTAGTGCTTCATTACATATCTCAATCTCACTACTATTATTGTTGATTGAAATGTTTTTTTCCTGAATATTGCTAGATAAGTAATGTGCTAAAGAAGAAAATTTATTCATACTTAGCCCCACTATTTTATCATAGTAGGTTTGTAGAATTTGTGTTTTTTCCATCTCAACTTTATTATTATAATATTGATATAATAAAATTATAATTGTGCTATAAACTCCAAAAATTAAGGTAAATATCTTGAATAAATTTTTTCTTAACTTATCTAGATATGGTGAATCTTGCCCTTTCATAAACTAATAAACTAATAGTTGAAAATTACACAAAACCTCCCTAGGTTCTGTATAATGTCTAAAACATCTAGGTTCATTAACACCTATGCTTAGTTATATATCATACTTTTTATGCTATGCTAAGTTACTTTTATGTCAATAAATTTAATTTTTTCCATTATAGTAAATAATTGTTCCAAGAAGGAAAAAAACAAACTCACAGCACCATTTTCTAGGAGTTAATTTGTTCACAGCAACCTATACTTGTCTAAAAATATTTACTACAAGCCTGCAAATACGAGTATCCTGTTATGATAGTCAGAAATGCAGCAATCCATAAAGCTATTTGCCCTATTAAATCCATGTAAATTATACCAGAACCTTTAGAACCAAGAATTAATACTGACAAAGCAAACATTTGGGTAAATGTTTTAATCTTAGCTAATCTAGATACAGGAATACTTACTTGAATTAAAGCTAAAAATTCACGTAACCCAGCCACTAAAAATTCACGAGCCAAAATTAATAAGCATGGTATCTCCCCTGCAACCCCTTTTTTTACCAACATTATAATTACACAACCTACCAACAATTTATCAGCTATTGGATCAAACATTTTACCAAATCCTGATACTAAATCAAACTTCCTAGCAAGATAACCGTCAAAAAAATCAGTAATACTAGCCAAAATAAATAATATCGCTGCAATTCTATGAGCGAGTTTAGAACTATCTAAATAAAAGGTCATTACAATAACTGGAATAACCACTATACGAGCTACCGTCAGATAATTTGGTATATTTTTGTCAATAGTCATTTATTATAAATTTTTACTTCTTGATCTTTTTCTACAAACAACAGCGACGGATTATGATCTAAATATAAGAAAATAGGAACTATTTTTTATAAAATAACTCAAAAAAACTATTCTAGCTTGCCAAAACTTAAACATCAGGTTCATCATTATCAGAAACGCCCAATGCTTTCATCGCACCTTTTTGTAAACTCATTGCTAAAATCAAATCTAACTCTTGTGTACTAGCCCTACACTCAGGATCTTTATGAAGAGAAGCTAAGTGAGCAGAATCCCAATTTTTTAATAATTCTGCAAGAGGATAAGGGAGATCAGATTCAAATTGAAGTATGTCCCCCCAAGCTTTTGCTTTATCTATTATATATTTTTGTAATTTATTATTATCTTTACTATCTTTGTATTTATAATACTCATATAATTTAGCTAATGCCCATAAACCTTCATAAGCAAAATCTTTTGTGCCAGAAAATATTGATAATTCATCAAGGAAGGTTTTTATACTATTGATAGCTCTCGCAAAGAACTCTACTTGATTTATATCCGATAAAATACCCTTATAAAAACTTGTCATCCCTGCATAGAATTTTGAGTTTTCTTGTTCCTCAGGTGGTTGTAAGTTTGGCATCGTAACTTTTGCGCTTCCCTTCGTCAATGCCTTATAGAGTTCTAAACAATTATATCCTCTTTTATTCGCTATATTTTGCTTTGCCCCTGCATTTTGTAATGCTGTCAATATTGAATAATCCTTATGAAAAATTGCTAAGTGAAGCGGAGTATTGCCATCCTGATCTGGAATATTTAATAAGTCTGTTTCAGGGTGTTTATTTGAGTTTATTTTATAATGTTTTATAAGTAGATTAACAATTTCTAGACTATTGACAGTTACAGCCCTATGTAACGAAGTTTGTCCATAAGAATTTTGATTATTAGGATCAAATCCTTTTGCAAGTAAGATTCTTACAATTTTTGTAGCTCCATAGCAAGCAGCCTGATCAAGTAAAGTTGCATCTTCTGAATCTCTTTGTTGGCTTAAATCAACATCGCATTGGTTAATTATTAATTTTACTATCTTTTCATGTTTATCATTTGTGACTAAGGGGATTAATTCTTTAAATAAATCTTCTGGTCTAATTTTAATAGAATAATTAGGACACCTACTAGTTAACAATTCAAGCGTTTTGCTATCTCCAGCTCTAATAGCATGTATAAAAACATGTTCCAAAAATGATTTATTTGATATGTAGCTATTTCTCTCTTTTTCCGTTATTTCAACTTTTGCCATAAAACCCCTATTAATTAACAGCTTATATCATCATTATCTCCTAATGGCTGCACCTTCTCTTCTTGTAAGCTCAATGCTGAAAAATCTAACTCTTGACTAGCACTACACTCAGGCTCTTTAGGAAGAGAAGCTACATAAGATGTTTCATCTATTTCAATAATTTCTAAACCTTTGCTTGATCTTACCGCTTTCTTTATATCATTATGATCACCTTGTTTGTTAAAATAAATTAAGTATTTACCTTGAGAATTTTTATATATCTGATATGTATATAACCTATAATCTTCAGGAGTTTTAAGTTCTATCAATTTGTTAGGTATAATTTTTATCCCATTACTCTTATGATCTTTATCAATTAACCCTTTTGATAATGCATTTTCAAATTGTTTGAGCAGTTGATGGTCCAACTTATTCAGCAAATTTTGATCGATCTTTGCATAAAAATTTGGTTTACCTTCTATAGAATAAACATCTTGTTGATTAGAGGTATAAATATCTTTACCTATACACCAAATAGATGGTTGCTCTTTAACAGCAGTATCTACTGACTTTTTAAGTAAAGCTTGTTTCTGTTGTTGGAAATAGGCATGAATCGCCTTTGGATCGAGATTAGCAATAAAATCATTTAACTCTGCAGGCTCTTTTATCAAATCGATTGAAACAATATTACCTTCTTCTGTAGTGTCTGCGATAGCAGACTGGACTAGGAGTATTTCTTTTTGCTTCGCTTGAAGCCTTTCTATTAGGTTCTGTGAAGTTTTGTAAAAAAATAAATTAAAAAGAAGGAGAGGTAGTGTATTTTCTATTTTAGACAATCAAAAACACTACCGGAATGAATTATCATATAAAAATCAGAGAATGGCAACAAATTATTGAAATATTAAGAAAAAGAAAAGATATAAAAACAAGAAATGAGGATAAGCTTAGACGATTTATTGAAGCAATATGGTACATAACACGTTCAGGATGCCAATGGCGGTTGTTACCGAGTGTTTATGGTTCATGGCGAGCAGTGCATATGAGGTTTAAAACTTGGTCTAATAAAGGAATATGGACCGATTTGTTTGAGCAAGTACAAGCTAATCCTGACATGGAATCAACAATGATTGACGCTACTATAGTTCGTGCCCATGCATGCTCAGCAGGTTATAAAAAAGATAGCCAAGATCAAGAAGCTTTAGGGCGTAGTAAAGGAGGTTTTACTACTAAAATCCATGCCTTAGTTGACGCTCTTGGTAATCCTTTAAAGTTTATTTTAACTGCAGGTCAAAGACATGACATTACACAAGCCAACTCATTGGTTAAAGATATTAAAAATACTATGCTCCTTGCCGATAAGGCATATGATAGCAATGCTTTTATTGAGCAGCTTGAAGAGCAAAATTGTATAGCTGTTATTCCATCAAAAAAGAACCGAAAACAGCAAAGGGAGTACGATAAACATATCTATAAAGAACGTCATTCGATCGAATGTTTTTTTGGTAAAATTAAACATTTTAGACGAATTTTTTCGAGATTTGATAAAACTGCTACTGCTTTCTTGTCTTTTTTGCAATTTGTTGGAGCTTTTATATGGCTTCGTTAGAAAACTTCACAGAACCTAGTAAAATAAGTATCTTTGATATCTCTATAGTTGACGGATCTAAACTAGTTGAATTCTGTAAATAAGAAAGCGCTTTGTCAAAATTGCCTTTTTCTACATCTATATAAAAAGCAAACTCATTAGCATAAGACAGTAATAGAGCTGGCTTGTCGCCTAAATGAGCATTAGTTTTTAGAAAATTTAAGCAGGTTTCAGATTCTTCTTCCATCCCATGTTGTTTATAAAATACAAATTCTAGATATTTAAGAGGAAGGAAACCATGATGTTGTAAAATTTCGTTATGTTTCTGGTACTTCTCTTCAATAAATTTTAACCCTCTATCCCAAAATCCAGCTTTTTTACAAATTTCCAATATTTTAAATAGCTGAGTTGGTACATTATGTTCCTCCATACAAATATTGATTTCATCGCAACACTCAATGGCTTTATCAAATTCCTTCTTTTGTAGAAAGAATCTTACCCATATTTCTTTATAAATCTCTAGATAAGATTTAAGACCTTTAGGCGTATTGTGCTGGAAGAACGTACTTAATAATTGCGAGAGGGAAGCATCTGGTTTAGATGCAAATTCAAGCATTATATTAGAAAACTCTTTAAGTATTGGACCTGTTATATTTTGTGCATGATTTGTTAATGATGCTACACTGAGGGCATCTGGAGTAAATTTAACAATATTAAGCATTATTTCATATAAATCTCTAAGATCATCATCTTTAATTTTCTCTATTTGCTTTGAAGCATTGTCAATATCAACAAGAGTAAGATAATGTTTTAATTGCTATATTATTGCGTCCTGATCACTTGGCTTTGTTTCCTCTGCTTGGGCAAAATAATCTAAAGACTTTGTTGTATCAAGATGTTTCCATGCTAATCCTAAATTAAATAAGATTTCATATAACGATCCCTTATAGGTCTCAGTTTGTAATTTTTCGGAACTATTAAGCAAAGAATTATGGGCATATTCCGCATATTTAATAGCATTAGGGTAATCTGCTACTTCTAAATACTCTACACACATTATATTATATAATACTATTGAGATAGTAGGTAACTCGCAGACCGCAGCTTTATCTATTATATATTTTTGCAATTCAACACTACCTTCATATTTATAATACTGATATAATTTAACTAACAACTCTAAGCTTCTATTGATAGGTTCTATTTTTTTAGGAGAGTTGGGTAATTGGTTAATGAAGCTTTTTATATCATCGATAGCACTCGCAAAATATTCTTCTTTATTTCCCTCTGATAAAACAGCTCTATAAAAACTTGTTATTCCTTTATAAAATTCTAAATCTTCGTCTATCTCAGATGGTGGTGGTGCTTTTATATCAAGTTTTGCCTTTCCTGTTACCACTAATTTATGAAGAGTGGAATAATTGTACCCTGCTTTATTCTTTATGTGTTCTTGTGCTCCATGGAATTTTAATTGCTGTACTATTTTGGGTAGCTTTAATACAGTTGCTAAGTGAAGTGGAGTATTGCCACCTGTCTCGTCTCTAACATTTACTTCTGCTCCCTTATTAAGGAGTAGAGAAATAACACCTTCATTCTCAGCCATTACTGCCTTATGTAAGGAAGTTTGTCCGTTATTGTCTTTATTATTAGGATCAAGTCCTACTGTAAGGAGAAAAGCCACAATGTCTTGGGCTCCATACCGGGCAGCTATATCAAGCAAAGTCTCTTGAGTTACTGAAATTTTTTGTTGTTGTAACTTAACTTGCAATTCACCAACTATTAATTTTAATATATCTGCATTTTTATCATCTATAACTAATTCAAGTAACAATTCACCAAATAAACCTTCTTGAAATAAGTTCTCCCGTTTTATATCAAGACAAGACTTTAAGTCAGTTGACTTAAATAATAATTCAAGTGTCGTAACGTCCTGAGTTCTAACGGATGCTAAAAAAGCATCATGTAGAAAAACTTTATTCGATTTACAAAAATCCAATTCTTCTTTTGTTATTACAACTCTTCCCATAAAAACCCTTTACATTAATTACATAAGTAATATATCACTAAAATTTAGTGCCACTAATAACAAAAGATATTTTTTTAGAAAATTATTTGAGTATATTAACCCAGCATTACTCCTAGATAGGTTGCTTTGTCGCTACTAAAGTAGCTCCTTGCAATGACATTTGTGAATTTGATGTAATGTTAGTATGGTTGGTTATGTCATGAACTTGTTTCAGTTAAGAGTCATCCTGAATTTATTTCAAGAACTTGTTTAAGTGTACATATATCAGGGCGATTTAAAAGTTGCAATAATGATAGAAAGCACTAAATTACAGAAACGAATGGTTGCCATCGCGAGCCACTAAGTGGCGTGGCGATCCAAAAAAACAGCTGGCTAGTTTTATTTTTTGCCGATGCAACTTCTGGATTGCCACGTCGCAGCTTTGCCGCTCCTCGCAATGATGTTTATGCATTTTCTAAAATAAATTTTCTATCATTAATTGCAACTTTTAAATCGCCCTGAAACGCTAGTTTAATTTTCAAATAGCTTTCTCCACATTAACTATGATAAGAGGCGATTTATTCATTTCATGTTTTAATATTTTGCGAATAGCCGACCTTACAGCATTTTCGATTTGGTCATTGAGGAGGTTGCCTTTTGATTTTCTCTGAATTTCTATTGTTTCAGCGATATCATCTTTGATTACATTAATTAACTGTGCATCATCATCAGAGTCAAGAAGTCCTGGCATAGATAAAATAGGTCGACAAGTAAGTTCACCTTTCTTATTTATTATCAGAGAAGCAACTACTATACCATCATCACGCATACGTCTGCGAGTTCTAAAAATTGATGATTCAGCTGGCAAAAGATAATTGCCGTCAACAGCTAAATAACCTGCTGTTACCTTAGTTAAAATACGAGGATTATGAGGATCAAGTAATACTAAGCTACCATTTTCAACTTCAACAGCATGCTTTATACCATTTTTACGAGCTAATTTTGCTTGCTCATGTATATGTACCGGCTCACCATGTACTGGTACGCAAATTTGCGGTCTAATTAAGGCATACATTTGCTTGAGTTCGTCAATTGATGGATGTCCAGAAACATGGACAAAATGATCTCGTTCAGTTACTACTTCAATTCCTGCTCTTACAAAAATATTAAACATACGGAAAATTTTCTTTTCATTACCAGGAATAATTTTTGAAGAAAATATAACTGTATCTTTAGGAGCTAACTTGATACTAGGGTGACTATTATTTGCCATTTTGGCAGTAGCTGCTAGAGGTTCACCTTGACAGCCAGTAGCAATAATTAAAAGTTCTTGCCTTTTAAATCTTGCTACATCCCGCTCATCAATTAAAGGGGCAATATCTTTCATATAACCACTTTCCTGGGCTGCAAGTAGAATTCTATGCAAACTTCTTCCCGATAGCACTACTTTTCTTCCTGCCATCTGACCTGCATGAATTATAGTTTCAAGACGTGCCAAATTTGAAGCAAAAGTTGTGACCACAATCATCTGGGGACAACCTGCTATAATATCTATTAAACTTTTACGTACTTCTCCCTCCGAACCAGAATTTCCTGAATTAAATACATTAGTTGAATCACAAACTAAAGCTAAAACCCCTTCATCTCCATAGGATTTTAGTAGAGCTTCATCAGCTTTCTTACCGAGTAAAGGATCAGGATCAAATTTCCAATCTCCAGTATGAAAAATATTGCCAGCTTCTGTGCGTATCATAATTGCCTGCATTTCTGGAGCTGAATGGGTGAGAGGTACCATTTCTAATTGGAATGGATCAAGATTTATTTTTGCCGAAGGTTTTACTTCATGAATTTTTATAGTTTTAGCAAAATCATATTCTGCTAATCTAAGTTTTAGAAAATTTGCTGTAAAGGTAGTGGCATATATTGGGCATTTTAGACTGCTCCACAAATATTGGACTGCTCCCAAATGGTCTTCATGTGCGTGAGTTAGGACTAAAGCCAATAAATCTTTTTTATATTGTTCGATAAAGCTAATATCAGCAATTATCATATCAACACCTGGTAAATAGTTATCGGCAAAACCGCTGCCGCAGTCAACCATCAACCACTTTCCCTTATAATGATATAGATTGACATTTATGCCTATTTCATTTGCTCCGCCAAGTGGTAAGAATAGTAAATCATTTTTATGATTTTTAATGTTGAATGACATGTTAACTTCTATATTATGTATGGTTTGAGTATGCATTTATAACTTATTTTTGGCTTTTAGTCTATGATTAATACTAATTTAGTTTATACTAACATATTTGTCTTTGGTATAGTCTTACTATTGATCATATTATTTCCTAATTTTGATATAGATTTCTCAAATTTATTCTACGATAGTAAGGATGGATTTATTTACCGTAACAATAATATTGTCTTATTGTTGTTTGAAGTTATTCCGATATTAACTAAATTACTATTTATAGTAACATTATTATATCTACTTTACTTAATTGTTAAGCACAAAACTTTTAATAGGCTTATTATTTCTGGAGGATTTTATATAATCTTATCTACAGCAATAGGCCCTGGATTATTGGTAAATCATATATTTAAAGAACATTTTGGCAGGGCTCGTCCTGTACAAATTAAAAATTTTAATGGTACAAAGAATTTTACTCGGGCTTTTTCAATCTCTAATGAATGTGTACATAATTGCTCATTTTCATCAGGACATGCGGCTATGGGCTATAGTTTAACCAGTCTTGCTTATATTGCTCCTTTTATATATTTTTCAAGAATCTACAGTATTGCCTTGATTTTTGGTTCATTAATTGGGTTAAGTCGTATATTAATGGGAGGACATTTTTTAAGTGATGTATTAGCTTCTTGTTTTGTTGTATTAATAATTAACCATATATTGTATTTATGTTGGCAAAAGCTAAAATTGATGTAAATAAAATTGCAATTAGTTATAACAATTCCACGAAATCGTTAGAATTAGTTAATCAGCTTGAACTATTTTATAAGTTTTGTAAAGTGGAAGAAGCAGAAATAATTATTGTAGTTGGCGGAGATGGAGAATTATTACATGCAATACATCGTTATATGCACCTGAACATTCCTTTTTATGGTATTAATTCTGGCAATATTGGATTTTTAATGAATCCAATTATTGTTGAAAAATTAATAGATAATTTACAAGAATCGATAGTTTCTCATTTATATCCTTTAGAAATGCAAGTAGAAACTGTAGATAGTAACACCTACACTGCTTTAGCTATTAATGAAGTCTCAATATTTCGTAAAACCAACCAAGCTGCTAAATTTAGGATTGAAATTGATCGAATTGAACGTATGAGCGAATTAGTGGCTGATGGGGCAATGGTTGCAACCCCAGCTGGTAGTAGTGCTTATAACCTATCTGCCGGGGGGCCTATTTTGCCACTTGAATCAAATGTATTATGCCTAACACCAATTTGTCCTTTTCGCCCAAGACGTTGGCACGGTGCATTATTACCATTTTCCACTACTATAAAATTTGAAATTTTAGAAAGTAATAAAAGACCAGTAAATGCAGCTGCAGATTTCCAAGAGTTTTATGATGTTAAATCAGTATTAATTAAGTCAGCAAAAAACAAGATGATCAAATTACTATTTGATAAAAGAAATACCCTTGAGAATCGTATTATCAAGGAGCAATTTAATGAGTAACAGGGTTAGTTTATAAATTATTTTTTGTTATATCGTTAATTAGTGCTATAAACTCACCATCTATACCGTTAAAAATTCTAAAATGATTGCCAATTTTTAGTCTTAATAATGTTTTGAGATAGTAATTGTAATCTTCTGTAAGGTTTAACAAATAATTTTCAATTAGTTTGATATTGCTGTATCTTCTATGAAGACGGTGAGAAATTTCCACTTAAATTATCCTTGCAGAATTTAAAGAATATTATTGAAAAAGTCAAACTGCCTGTAAGTTTTGATTTTGAATCAGGCTTTGCATTGAAGCAAAATGGTTTAATAGAAAATGTTGGTCAAGTAATTAAAACAGGGGCAATGGGTATAAATTTTAAAGATCAAATTATGGGAAAGAAAAAGCAAGATACTCTATAAAAGAACAATGTAAACGAATTAAAACAATTAAAGAAACTGTAAAGGAATCATTGCCTAATATGTCTATTAATGCTAGAATGGACATCTTCATTCAAAAAGATATATCTGGGCATAATGAGCAAGGCTTAAAAGAAGCTATCGAATGAAGCAAAGTTTATGCAGAAGTTGGAGCGGATGTTTTTTTTGCCTCAGGCTTAGAAGAAATTAAATAATTTCAGAAATAACTTGATTTTTTTGGAAAGATAGGGCATTATCCGCTTTAAATTAAGGGAATGGGCGATTAGCTCAGTTGGTAGAGCATCTCGTTTACACCGAGAATGTCGGGAGTTCAAGTCTCTCATCGCCCACCATTTACATCAAGGCTTCCAGGATTTTCTAACTTTTTCTAAGAATTTCGTATGTGATTCATATGTGAAAATCTTAAAATTTGACCTACAAAAAAATCTATTTTTAACCCTGTTACAAGGGAGAAAAATATGACAGAATCATTAACTTTTTCCAACCCTCTAGTTGAAAATTAGGATATTATCTTTTATAACATAGTCGGTAATTTTGTCCCGCCTGAGTGGCGAAACCTTACCAATAATTGTGGCAAACAATTAAGTAAGACTTCTCGTCAACTTCTATCTTTGCTATTTTATTTCCGAAGTCAGGAGCTTATAAAGATGCTCAAGATAGAGAATTGGCGTTAAAAAAATTAACTAAGAAAATGAATAAAAGCAAAGGGGTTAAATCGTTAATTAACGCAAGTGGCTATAAGAAATATTTAGTAATTAATGGTAATGATAAGTTTGAGGTAAATCAGCAGAAAATAGCGGAAGATAGTAAGTGGGATGGTCTTCACGGAGTTATCAGTAATTTAGAAAATGTTGATATACCTTATATATTAGGGCGTTATAAGGGATTATGGCAGATTGAAGAGACTTTCAGGATTAGTAAACACGATATCAAGATTCGCCCAATCTATCATTGGAGTCCCGATAGAATCAAGGCACATATTGCGTTATGTTTTATGGCGCTAGTCTGTATCAGACATTTAGAATACCGGGTAAATTTACAATCAACTAAACTATCACCTGAAAGGTTACGTAAAGCGCTAATTGGAGTAGAAATTACCAATGTAGCACACATTCATGATAAAAGAATATTTGCCATTCCATCCTTAATATCAGATGACGCAAAAATTATTTATAAAACAATGAATTTACCCATTAGCTCTGTGCCGTATTTAATATCATCAGGATCACAGAAGACTGGATAAAATTAATAATTATTAGGTATTTTTATTATTTAAACCAATAATTTGTTGTGCCTGGAAATTTTATCACTTCCTTATCAGGCAACCATTTCTAGACACAACAACACTGAAGTCAGGAAAATACAAATTGTATATTTAAAATTTTATATATTTTAGCCTGTAGCCCTCATGAGACAAGGGCTAGCACAATTGGTTCATTTCTATCATGCAATATCCAGGGTAAATAGTTAAAAACGGATTAACTTATTTTTTTTGGTTTGACAATAGGGAGTACTATAATTTGTGGCTATAAATCCTCTAAGCTCCATTTTGCTCTAGGGCAGAAATTGAATGAGTTAGTAAGATTATTTTGCAAGCGTTCTAGTCCAGCATAAGCGATCATAGCAGCATTATCAGTACATAAATGTGCTGGCGGCACTAAAAGTACATAGCCTTGTTTTTCTGCTTGATGCTTAAGTATAGTTTTCAAATAAGTATTAGCAGCAACTCCACCGGCAAGCACGCAGGTTTTTTGTGGTAGTGCCGATTTACCAATAAATTCCTCATACATTGCAAAACTATTAAACATTTTTATTGACAAGATTTCTCCAACTACATATTGAAAGCTGGCAGCTATATCATTAATTTCCTGCTCACCTATAGGCTGTAATTTGGATATTAATATGCGTACTGCTGTCTTCAAACCTGAAAAGGACATATCACAACCAGTTTGATGAATAATCGGTTTTGGTAAAATATACTTAGATGGATTGCCAAATTTTGCTCTTCTCTCAATTTCTACGCCCCCAGGAAAAGGCAAATTCAGCATTTTAGCTACTTTATCAAAACATTCTCCCACCGAGTCATCGATAGTTCGTCCTAGAATTTTATATTTACCCAATGCTTGGACAGCAACAAATTGACAGTGTCCCCCTGAAACTAATAGAAATAAATAAGGGTATTCAGCCTTGTTGGTTAATCTAGCAGTAAGTAAATGGCCTTCTAAATGGTTAACTGCAATAAAGGGCTTTTTTAAGACGCTAGCAACTACTCTACCAAACATTGAGCCAACTATCACCCCACCTATCAAGCCAGGACCAGAAGTAGCTGCGATTCCATCTATATTGGATAATTCAAGACGAGTTTCATCTAAAACATATCTAACTGCTTTTTCTAAATTTTGCAAATGCGATCTAGCGGCAATTTCCGGCACTACCCCTTGAAAAACCTTATGTTCTTGGTGCTGGGAAATAACAATATTTGATAAAACCTCTTTATCTGAGGTAACTATTGCTACGCCAGTATCATCGCAACTTGATTCAATACCTAATACTCTAATTATTGTAATTTCTCCTTTAATAAATCATTCACTAAGTTAGGGTTGGCTTTTCCTTCAGTTTTTTTCATTACCTGCCCAACGAAGAAACCAAATAATTTATCCTTACCGCTTCTATAGGCGTCAACAGAGTCAGGGTTTTCTGACAACACTTCGTCAATTATAGCAGTTAGTATATCACTATCTGACACTTGCACTAAGTCTTTTTCTTTAATAATTTTTTCCGGTTCTTGCCCCGTTTCAAACATAGTTTCAAAAACTACTTTGGCAATCTTTCCTGAAATCACCCCATCTTCTATTAATTTTACCATTTGAGCAAGCATTGTCGGGGTAATTTTACAGTCACTTAAGCTAATAGAATTTTTATTAAGCTGACCAAATAACTCGCTAATAATCCAATTAGCAAGTATTTTGGGATTACATAAACTAACTGCTGCCTCGAAATAACCTGCCACCTGTTCATCAACTACCAAAACCTCAGCATCATACACATTTAAGCTATATTCGGCTATATATCTTTGAATTTTTGCATCCGGTAATTCTGGCAATTCTCGAGCTAATTGGTCTATTAGCTCTTCAGATATAACTATTGGCAATAAATCTGGATCGGGGAAATATCGATAATCATGAGCTTCTTCTTTTAAACGCATCGTTCTAGTTTCACCAGTATCAGCATCAAATAACCTAGTCTCTTGGATTATTGTCTGACCATCCTCAATTAAGTTTACTTGCCTATTTGCTTCAAACTCTATTGCCCGCATGATATTACGAATCGAATTGATATTTTTGATCTCGCACCTTACACCAAGTGGCTCTCCAGGAAGTCTAACTGAAATATTAGCATCGCAACGTAATGATCCTTTTTCCATGTCACCATCACAACTTTCTATATATCGGAGCAAAGTCCTGAGTTTACGAACGAATTCAGCCGTATCTTCTGGCGAATCAAGGTCTGGTTCAGTAACAATTTCCATTAATCCTATACCAGAGCGGTTTAAATCAATGAAGCTATAATGAGGAGACTGATCATGGATGGACTTGCCTGCATCTTGCTCTAAATGCAAACGATTAATCCTGATTCTTTTGGTTGTTCTTTGTTCAGTTACTATATCCAAATAGCCATCTTGAACAATAGGATGATAGAATTGTGAAATTTGATAGCCCTGAGGTAGATCAGGATAAAAGTAATTTTTACGATCAAATCTTGAATTAAGATTAATTTTCGCATTAAGTCCAAGACCAGTTTTAATTGCCTGATGAACACAATACTCATTTAACATTGGTAACATTCCAGGCATTGCTGCATCAATCAAAGATACTTGTGAGTTAGGAGGAGCAGCAAATTCGGTAGAACTACCAGAGAAAAGTTTAGATTTTGAAGAAATTTGGGCATGTATCTCTACACCTATCGTATATTGCCATTTACCTGTATTACCAATAATATAAGCCATTTAAAATCTCTTTAAGTTTACTATTAAAATATCAAGAACTGATCGAACAATTCTCACGTTTTTGGATTTAAAGTAAATATAGCCAACCAGAATAGGTTCTGGATAATTCCTTTGTCATTGCGAGGAGCTGCTCTAGTAGCGACGAAGCAATCCATTTTAATCACTTTTATGGATTGCTTCGTCGGCTTATGCCTCCTCGCAATGACGGAGAGGCTATTTAAAACATTAACGGGTTAGCTATACATTAAGTACTTATCATATTTTCAATAAAAATTGAAGTTTTTTATTTTCTGGAGGTTAACGCAGGGCGATTTAGAAGTCACAATTAATGGTAGAAAACGATAGATTGTAGAAACGAATGGTTATCATCGCGAGCCACGAAGTGGCGTGGTGATCCAAATAAACAGCTGGCTAGACACTGTTAACAAAGCTTATTTAGTTGGTGAATAAAGTCTTTTTTGCTGCAAATTATAAGATTTTTTTGAAATAGGTACACTATTCCAGCAAAAATCTTATTAATTTTCGCTAAAAAATCCATTAATTCATCAATCAAATAAGCTTTGTTAACAGTGTCTAGTTTTATTTTTTGCCGCTACAACTTTTGGATTGCCACGTCGTCGCTTTGCGACTGCTCGCAATGACGTTTATGCATTTTCTAAAACAAATTTTTCTATCATTAGTTGCGACTTTTAAATCGCCCTGAGGTGAGTCACAATAGCAAAGAGATTATCCATAACTTTTAACAGATTAGCTATATTGCTCAATCCTAAAAAGAGGAAGATCATTTCCGCTTAAGCGGAAATGATCTTAAATATAGTGAACTATTTTTTTCTATAGAATATTAGCATCAATTTCCCCAACAAGTTTGGCAAAGCACGCCTCTATTCCGGCCGGATCACCTGATGGTAGACGTAAATAATACTCCGGATTAGAGTTGGATAAAGTATCACAAATACCTCCAAATACATCAATATCTGTAGAAACAAAACGAAAGATTTTCATCAAACTTGTCGTCGCTACTTCTGGCTCATCTCTTAAGTGTTTTAGACCAAATTTTTTGAATTCATTAAGACCTGCACAGAGATTAGATTCGTATTTCTTAGATAAGAATTTATATTCTGATCGAACACTTATTTCACTTAAGGATTGTAGCTCTTCAAGATCATTAGTAAGTTTTTGTACATCTTTATAAAGCGTAACAGCTTCTTTATACTGTTTTTTAGTAGATACATCATATTCTTGTTTTTTAGTAGCATCTTTCGTTTTCTTGCTTAAATCTTGGTAAATATTAGCTATACTCATACATAGTTTAGCTTTCTCTACATCGTTGGTTGTTTGATCTTTAGCAGCTTTAAAGGCGTCCATAGCAAGTTCATGATCTGTATCCTTTGTTTCTTCTCCGAATTGTTTTAAGGTGGTATATTTTTCTCTACAAGGTGTCTTGGTTAGCTGAAATAATTTTTTACAAGAGTTAACATACTCTTGAACCAATCCTTCTACCTCATATACCTTATTTAACAAATCCAAAACTTTCGGATCATCAATATGTTCATACGCATTCGGAAGCTGATTATAAATTTTATCACAGGTTGCTTTTGCTTCTGTATCCTTACCTAACAATAAATAGTGAGAAGCTAAACTCACCAATAATTTAGGTTCATCAACGAAATTATATAGATTATCCTGTTTTTCAATAGCCTTCTGCCAAAGTACTTTAACTCGTACCATGTTTGGTTTGTCTGAATTAAGTATCGTAGTTATTTCAGTTAGCGCTTGTTGAGCAATATCATTGATAGTCGTTGTAGGCTCCTCAGACTTAAGTTCAGAAGAGGCTTGAGCTTTAGTACTTGTTGAAAGTGGTGAAGTAACAAGCATTTCAGCACGCTCTTTAGAAATATCCGGATAGAGTGAATCAGTAACGACAGCCGTAGAATACGGAGGTGGGGCTGAAGGGGTAGAATTGCTGGCTTGATTTGCTGATGCTAGAGCTGTTAACTGTTGCATTAACATAGTATTTTTAGCAACAAGATCATTATTAGCCTTTTCTACTACCTGCATCTTTTTCAGAACAGAGTCAGCGTCAATTTCTCCTGCCCTTTTATCTGCTTTAATCTTAGCCTCATACATATTTTGCTTTTTTATGCTTTCAGCAAGTTCCTTCTTTTTTTGTTGAATCTCCTGTTCTAGTTCTAGTCTCTGTTTGTCTTCCGTTGAAGGTTCAGGATTATAACGTAGAGCCAAGTTAGCAGCTTCTGCAGCATGGGGGCTATCCTTAGCTCTGTCAAATGCATCTTTTAAGGATTGAAAGGTTTGATAAATAGTTAACATTTTGGTGTCTGTTTTTTCGAATTTGCTTTTACAAAGGTTAAGAGCTGTCACGAGTGCTTTTTTATCATTCGAAGCTTCCTCGAGTACTTTTGAATTATCCCCAACTTTCGCAGCTTTCGCAGCTTTCGCAAGTAATTTTGGATCATTCGAAGAATCAAATTTCTTTATAACACAATCAACGTAGAGCTCTATTACAGCGGGAACGGTGGTATCATTAATTAAACCATTTGTCTGAGCAATAGCTTCATCATATTTTTTAGCTTTAATAAGATTTTCTACCTTCTGCTGAACCACCTGAAGCAAAGGTTTGTATAGGTTTTTATTAATATTGTTTCTTACTGTCTCTTCTCCTGTCTCTCTTCCTAGTTCTGCTATTTTCTTTTCCAGTTTTATCATAAACTCATTTCTACTATCAACAGGTGCTGCACACGCTTTTAAGTATTGAGATGAGTCCTTACCTGCACGGAAAGCAATAATAGCTTGATACTGGTTTAACTTAAAAGATAATTGAATATCTGCTGTTTGTTTACTGAGACTCTCACCTCTCTCCTTAATTGCTTGATAATCTATTATACCTAATGCATCAGTAATTTTAGTTATATCACACTGCTCTTGGAATAATGCATCTATCTGTATCTCTAACAGTTTGTTCTGTGCTTCGAGTTTTTCAGGTGATGGTTTTCTAATTCCAAACACACCTTTTAATTTTGCCATAATACCCTCTCATATATTCATTTAATTAATTATTAGTAACAGACTCTACGCATAACTTAATATTAATTGTAAGGTTAATTTTGTTGTCAAAATTAAGCAGGAAATCGTATTAAATATTTTATTAGTTGAGTTCTTTGCTTAATTCTTTTCTTCAAATTTCTCTATACAATAAAGCTATACAAGAAACCTATTACTTATAATTAAGACAGATTTACAGTTAATAATCAAGAAATATCAACTAATTATTTTTAATATTTACAATAAATAGTAACTTTTTTGTAATTTATGATATTTTTACAAACTCTAAAATTCTTCGGGATAAATTTTCAATTTTCTACAGTATATATCAAAAATTTTTGCTACTAAGAGGAGCAAGTAATTAAATTCTTACCTTACGCATACCCCCATGACAATTTAATAAATTGCAGAAAAACACAAGACGCTATTAGCTAAACCACGTAGTGGTTGTGGCAATCACATTCATTAGATTGCTTCGTCACTACTAAAGTAGCTCCTTGCAATGACGCTGGGCTGTTTTTCCTGTGACTTTTAAATGCCATGCGTAAGGTGAGTTAGCTATAGAAGAAATTATTCTTGCAAAATTGAAAAATTTAGATTAGTGGGTAGGATATAATATGATATACTCACAAATGACTCGAAGGATAGGGGCGATAAACAAGGGTTGAGAGGTGCAGCGTACAAAGAGTATGTGAGTACGTGGAAACCTCGCAAGTATTTGCAGGTGTCAATTCTTCAAAGTAGAAACAATCAGGTTTGAAGCGATTCTACACCTGATTGTTAAAATATAACAAAGCCAGTTCGATATAAGAATTATTAATTCTTATATCGAACTGAGGTTAATATAAAACTATAATATAAATATCAATGATAAAACTTACTATAGATGGTATTGAAGTTGAAGTAGAGGAAGGTACAACCGTATTTCGTGCCTGCAGCAAACTTGGTATAGAAATCCCACATTTCTGTTTTCATGAACGTTTGAAAATTGCCGGTAATTGTCGTATGTGCTTGGTAGAGATGGAAAAATCTCCAAAACCTATTGCTTCTTGTGCTACGCCTGTTACTCCAGGTATGGTGATCCACACTAATACTGCGGGTGTTAAAAAGGCTCGTGAAGGGGTAATGGAATTTTTATTGATCAATCATCCCCTAGATTGTCCTATCTGTGACCAGGGAGGCGAATGCGATCTACAAGATCAAGCCTTTAAATATGGTGGAGCACGTTCTAGATTTTTGGAAAATAAAAGGACAGTCAAAGATAAATATATGGGTCCTCTGATTAAGACCCAGATGACTAGATGTATACAATGTACAAGATGTATAAGGTTTGCCACTGATATTGCTGGAATTGAAGAAATAGGAGCTCTCTACAGAGGAGAACATATGGAAGTTACCTCGTATCTTGAACGTAGTCTTGCATCAGAGTTATCAGGTAATATTATAGATGTTTGTCCAGTTGGTGCATTAAATTCAAAGCCTTACTCTTTTAAAGCTCGTAGTTGGGAACTAAAAAAAACTGAGTCAATAGATGTATTGGATGCCCAAGGTTGTAATATAAGGATTGATAGTAGGGGGAATGAAGTAATGAGGATATTACCTAGGGTTAATGATGATATTAATGATGAATGGATATCAGATAAAGCACGATTTGCTTATGATGGCTTGAAATACCAAAGGTTAGATTCTCCGTATATAAGACAAAATGGTAAATTAGTTGAAGCTTCTTGGAGTGATGCTATGGCACTAGTAGCACAAAAATTAAAGTCTCTTGCCGGTAATCAAATGGCGGCAATAGCTGGAACGCTAGCATGCACCGAATCAATGTTTTTATTAAAAACATTGTTACAGAAGCTAGGATGTAATAATTTTGACAGCAACCAGTTTAATTACAAAATAGACAGAAGTAGTAGGGGCAACTATCTATTTAACACAACAATTTCTGGACTTAAAAAAGCTGACCTAGCTTTGTTAATTGGTGCAAATATTAGACAAATAGCCCCAGTCCTTAATGCACGTATTGGCGTGTTGCAGAGAGAAGGAAAGCTAAAAGTAGCTAGAATTGGTAATATTATTGATCAAACTTATTTGATCAATGAATTAGGGGCAAGCCCTAAGGTAATTAAGGCAATAATATCAGGAGAACATCAATTTTCTAAGGAGTTGGCAGCTGCAAGAAATCCGGTTATAATTATTGGTGATGGGGTATATTCTCGAGATGATGGTTATGCTATTTTAGCACTCATTCATCAGATGGTGGATAAATATAAAATAGTTAGAGATGATTGGAATGGTTTTAATATATTACATAATCATGCATCAATGGTCGGTAGTTTGGACATAGGTTTTAGCCCTAAAAATGGCGGTAATGGAGTTTATGAAATTTTACAGAAGGCAGAAATAGGTGAAATTAAGTTTGTATATTTACTAGGTAGCGATGAAATTGATATGAGCAAAATCAGATCGTCTTTTGTAGTATATCAAGGGCATCACGGTGATAATGGAGCAAATGCAGCAGATGTCATTTTTTCTGCTAGTAGCTATACAGAAAAAGATGCTATTTACGTAAATTTTGAAGGAAGACCACAATATGCTAGGGCAGCAACTAGTCCGGTAGGACAGGCAAAAGAAGCTTGGCTTATTATAAATAATCTTGCCAATAATTTAGGACTAAATCTTGGCATGAGCAATTTAATGGAAATAAGAAATAAGTTGGCAGCTGAATTTCCGGCATACTCAAATGATTTGGAGAATTGGAACGTAAAACAAGGGGTAAGCGAACGGAGCGTACATGAAGTACGTGAGTACGCGAATGCCCCGCAGTTTTGCGAAGCCAATTCTTCAAAGCAGAAGGGTATATTTGCCAATATTTCTAAGATAATGGGCGGTGAGTTTATAAAATTTACCTCTACAGATAAATTACTTAACGATGATATAATGACTAAATCGATAAATTATTATATGACAGATTCAATTAGTAGGGCATCTATTACTATGGCAAAGTGCTTGGAATCGAAGAAAGAAAGGGAAAAAGTTGCATGATATCGTTATTCCAACAATATCTACTACCATTAATTATTGTGGCATTGAAAGTCCTATCTATCACTATTCCTCTTCTGCTGTGTGTGGCCTATCTTACCTATGCTGAGCGAAGAGTAATAGGATTAATGCAACTAAGAAAAGGTCCAAATGTAGTTGGATATTTTGGCTTGTTGCAACCAATTGCTGATGCGGTTAAACTATTATTTAAAGAAACAATTATACCAAATCAAGCTGATAAAATATTATTCACCTTAGCACCTATGGTTACCTTTGTGCTTAGTTTAATTGGTTGGGCAGTGATACCTTTTGATAAAAAGCTGGTATTAGCTGACATCAATGTGGGTGTTTTATATATTATGGCAATCTCATCATTGGGAGTTTATGGTATAATCATAGCTGGTTGGGCAAGTAATTCGAAATATGCTTTCCTTGGAGCTATTCGTTCGTCAGCTCAGATGATTTCATATGAAGTATCCATAGGGTTGGTGATTGTTACTGTACTTTTAACAACTGGGACACTTAATCTTTCAGAAATCATAGAAAAGCAACAATTATTGCCTTGGTGGGTTGATTTGATGTTGTTACCTATGGCAGTAATATTCTTCATATCAGTACTTGTCGAAACTAATAGATTACCTTTTGATTTATCGGAGGCTGAGTCTGAGCTAGTTGCTGGTTATAATGTTGAATATTCTTCTATGGGTTTTGCCTTATTTTTTCTTGGCGAATATGCTAATATGATTTTAGCCAGCGGTATGACCACAACATTTTTCTTAGGTGGCTATTTGCCGCCTTTTGGTATTAAGTTCCTAAATTTTGTGCCGGGTTTTATTTGGTTTATAGTAAAAGTCGGTTTTTTATTATTTTGTTTCTTATGGATAAGAGCGACATTACCTAGATATCGTTACGACCAGTTAATGCGGTTAGGTTGGAAAGTATTTTTACCTTTTACTTTATTTTGGGTGGTGTTAATATCAAGTGTTTTAATGTTTACCGGTAATTTACCAAACTGATCATCTATCAGTCCTAGAGTCGATATAGCCTTCAAAAAAATCTTCGGTGTTAAGAGAATAAGGATTTGCTTATTTCCCTAATCAATTCGATTGTGTCCCAGGAAGAACAAGTAACAGAAGTAACACTTCTTAATCCATATAATTCAAAGATGATAAATTGTCAATTTTAGATATTAAAGCACAAGGATAAGGCAGCAAAAGATTTAATATCGAAATTCAAATTACTGATTAAGCTGATTAGGATAAGCTAGTATTTTCAAAGTAAAAATTAAAAATCATTGGCATACTTCAGAAATTAATTCTAAATCTAGCAAACTCTTTTCTTGCCTCAATATCTCTGTTACGTAATATTCTCAGAAGTTTAGGATTAAAGGTGATTATCCTGAAATATATAGTGAATATGTCAAAGATATTTCTCCCAGATTATTTAGACACTTATATCATAATTTAAAGATATAAGTGTCTAGGCTTTATTAAGATTGCTGTAATATTGTTAACTAAAATTTATTATTTCACTTTTAATATTATTTTTTCTTGTTATCATTAATAACCAAGCTATTGATGATAAGAAAAGTGATAGGATACCCTCAAGAACAAAAAAGTTTAAACAAGGAACAAAAAGAAACTATAGGATTACTGTCAATAGGAACCTTCCTTGAATATTTTGATTTGATGATATATATTCACATGGCGGTATTTCTTAATGCATTATTTTTTCCCACAACTGATCCGCACACTACTGCTTTGTATTCTGCAGGTGCTTTTTGTGCAACTTATATACTTAGACCATTAGGGGCTTTAATATTTGGATGGATAGGTGATAATATAGGGCGTAAGCCAACAGTTATCATTACAACTTTCATGATGTCATCTGCTTGCATTGTTATGGCTAATCTGCCTACTTACGAGCAAATAGGAAGCATAGCAACTTGGGTAGCGATTATTTGCCGGGCTGTTCAAGGTATGTCTTCTATGGGCGAAATAGTAGGGGCAGAACTTTATTTAACTGAAATGCTTCATCCCCCAATACAATATGCAAGTGTTGGATTGATAGGAAGTTTTGCTGTCCTAGGAACGTTAGGGGCTTTGGGAATTGTCTCACTTGTTATTTCCTATGCTATTAATTGGCGTATAGCATTTTGGATGGGTGCAGCAGTTGCATTTGTTGGTTATGTTGCAAGAACAAAACTTAGAGAAGCCCCAGAATTTGCCGATGCCAAACGTCGATTAAAAAGAGTTTTTAAAATAACTAATACAGATATAAATATTTTACAACACGATCCAATTTGGCAAGAAAAAGTTAATAAAAAAACTTTAATATCTTTTTTTTTATTACAATGTGCCTTACCGGTATGCGTTTATTTTATTTATATATATTGTGGTAATATTTTAAAAACTAGTTTTGGTTACACACTATCCGAAGTTATTCAGCATAATTTTCTTGTCTGTTTAATGGAGCTATTAACCACATTAATATTATGTTATTTAAGTTTAAAAATATATCCATTGTTAATTATGAAAATTATACTGCTAATATTTTCTATTTTTATGATATTTTGTCCATATTTGTTGAATAATCTTGATTCTCCTTATCAGTTATTTTTGATTCAATTCTTTATAGTTTTGTGGAAGAAATGCATAAGCCCTGCTACTCCCATTTTTTTAAAAAGCTTTCCTGTCTTAAAACGTTTTACCTGTGCTAGTATGACATTTGCTGTATCTCGTGCTTTAATGTATGTTATTAGCTCTTTTGGTTTTGTTTACCTGACTGAATATTTTGGCAATTGGGGAATGTGGTTTATTATGATTCCTATAATTATTGGTTTTTCTTATGGGTTATCTCATTTTGAAAATCTGGTAAAACTAGCTAAAATTACCTACTCAAAAAAATGTATAGTCTAGAGGTTATTAGAGGTTCATAGATCAAAGTTTTACTATCAATCTATAATTAATGATGATAGTGAATTTGCTAATATAATAGTTGAGATTTATAGCAAATCTGATTGTCGTTATGGTTATCGGAAAATATACGCAGAGCTTATAGATATTGGGTTTAAGATTAATAAAAAGAAAGTACAAAGAATAATGAAAGAGCTTGGCTTATCTGGGCTTTATCCAAAAAAGAAATGTATAACAACGATAGGCAAGAACATAAAATCTATCCATATTTACTGGAAGGAATGGAGGTTGTAAGAATTAATCAAGTTTGTACTACTGATATCACCTACATAAAATTACCAGATAGATTTATGTATTTCATTGCCATAATTGATTTATATAGCCGTTACATTGTAGCATACACTAACGAAAGAATTTATACTGGCTTCCTCCTTTTGGCGACGCAAACACCAATATCTAGCTCGTTTATGTCACTACCAAACTAATACTAAACTACAACTGTAGTACTAGAAGAATAACATCTGATATTCATTCTGTATATAAGGTAGCTCCATACCATTATTCCTGCGTAGTCGGGAATCTATAGTATCTCATGGCTTTCTGCTTACCACTTTATATCCATGCTTTTGTAGGGGTGACAAACACTAGCTTAGATCAACTGTTGCTAAATGTTAATCAGGCCAGCTATAAATCAAATTTTATGACCATAAATTTTTCATTTTATTAAAAAAACTAGCATCATCCTCATCTTTGTCGCTTGTCAATTCTTTATCTAGCATCTCTAGTAATTCTTTTTGTTTTTTAGTAAGGTTCTTTGGTATTTCAATATGTATGTGAGCAAACATATCTCCCCTAATGGTTGACCTAACCTTAGACATACCTTTGCCTTTTAACCTAAGTTGTTCACCATTTTGTGTGCCGGCTGGTATCTTTAACTTTACCTTACCACCTTCTATATCTGGTACTTCTACTTCTCCGCCTAAAATAGCTTTAATGAAACTAATAGGCAGTCTACAATGCAAATTAATTCCATCGACTTTATACAAGTCATGCGGTTTAATAGTAACAAAAATATACAAATCTCCGCTACTGCCTCCTCGCATTCCGGCATCTCCTTCACCAGTCAGTCTTATCCTTGTGCCTTCTTCAATACCGGCTGGAATATTTACCAATAAATTCCTATGTTGTGAATAACGTCCTTGACCATGACATTTTTTGCATGGATTTTTAATTATTTGTCCTGCCCCTTGGCATTTTACACAAGTTTGTTCTAAAGTAAAGAAGCCCTGCTGTATTCTCGTAGCCCCTTGTCCTCCACAAGCATCACATTTGCTCATACCAGTATTATTATTTTCTGATCCGCTACCATTACATGGTGAACATTTCACTTCGCTAGTAAAACTAATATTTTTGTCGATACCACGAAATGCTTCTGGCAAAGTAACTGTAATATCATATTTTAGATCGGAACCCCTAACACTAGTTGATTGGCGTTGCCTCCTTGCCCCACCGCCCATAAAATCATTAAAAAAATCACCAAATATGTCATTTAAATCAGGATTTGCTCTTCCACCAGAATGTCTTCCGGCTGACGATGCTCCTCCTGAATTATGAAAAGCTTCATGTCCAAAACGATCATAGGCAGCTCTTTTCTGTTCATCTTTTAGTACATCATAAGCACTACTTATTTCCTTGAACTTTTTTTCTGCTTGCTGATCCTGTGAGTTGCGATCAGGATGATACTGCATGGCCAATTTATGGTAAGCCTTTTTTATTTCTGCTTGGCTAGCAGATTTATTAACTCCAAGTATTTGGTAATAATCTTTTGTCGACATAATAAGTATATCTTATTTTAAATTTAGTTTAAATTATCCTTTTTAACATCATCACCATAAGTGATGATGTCCACAACTGTTGAAAGTTAAAAGATCGTCATTGCGAGAAGCCACTTTAGCGGCGACGAAGCAATCTATATGACAAGCTTTATGGGGATTGCCACGCTCACGTATGCTCGCTCGCAATGACGGTTTAAGCCTTGCAATAGGCCTTTGCAATGACGATCTTTTAACTTTCAACAGTTGTGGGATGACATCCAAAAAGTCCTACTTGTTACTTACATCTTCATAGTTAGCATCAACCACTTTATCGTCATTACCCGCCTCAGACCCTGCATTACTATCATCACCTGACGGAGATTTATACATAGCTTCTCCAAGCTTCATACTTGCTGTCATCAGAGTGTCGGTCTTTGCTTTAATTTCTTCAGGATTATCTGACTCTAAAGCTGCCTTTAACTCTGTTATAGCATTTTCTGCTTGTTGTTTATCATCAGCTGATATTTTACTGTCATATTCTTTCAGAGTTTTTTCTGTTGAATAAATTAAGCTGTCAGCACTATTTTTAGCTTCAATTAATTCACGACGCTTTTTATCATCCTCAGCATTTTTCTCAGCATCTTTTACCATTTGTTCAATTTCTGCATCACTAAGACCACCAGAAGCCTGGATAGTCACTTTTTGTTCCTTACCACTAGCTTTATCCTTGGCAGAAACATGAACTATACCATTAACGTCTATATCAAATGTTACTTCAATTTGAGGCGTTCCTCGTGCTGCAGGTGGTATACCATCAAGATTAAATTGCCCAAGCAGTTTATTAGCAGATGCCATTTCCCGCTCACCTTGGAAAACTCTAATCGTTACAGCATGTTGGTTATCCTCAGCTGTAGAGAATGTTTGACTTTTCTTGGTAGGAATGGTCGTATTACGATCGATCAGCCTAGTGAATACCCCGCCAAGAGTTTCAATACCTAAAGATAAAGGGGTAACATCTAGTAATAATATATCCGTAACTTCTTTGTTTAATACCCCACCTTGAATAGCCGCGCCTAAAGCTACAACCTCATCAGGATTAACCCCTCTATGTGGTTCGCGACCAAAAAATTCTTTTACCTTGTCAATAACTTTTGGCATTCTAGTCATACCGCCAACAAGCACTACTTCCTGAATATCTGAAGCTTTTAGCCCAGCATCTTTTAATGCTTTCCTACATGGTTCTATTGTATCATCAATTAATGTTGCCACTAAGGATTCTAATTTTGCCCTAGTAAATTTTATATTTAAATGTTTAGGACCTGAACTATCAGCCGTAATATATGGTAAATTAACATCAGTTTGTGCTACAGATGATAATTCTTTTTTAGCTTTTTCCGCAGCTTCCTTCAGACGTTGTAAAGCTAAAGGATCTTTGCGTAAATCCATACCACTTTCTTTCTTAAACTCGTCAATTAAATAATCTAGAATTCTCGAATCAAAATCTTCCCCACCAAGGAAAGTATTACCATTGGTAGACTTAACCTCAAATACTCCATTACCTATTTCTAAAATTGATACGTCGAATGTACCACCCCCAAGATCATAAACGGCAATTATTTTGCTTTCAGCTTTATCAAAACCATATGCTAAGGCGGCTGCTGTTGGTTCGTTGATAATTCGTAATACGTCCAAACCAGCAATTTTTCCAGCATCTTTGGTTGCTTGACGCTGTGCATCGTTAAAATATGCTGGGACAGTAATAACTGCTTGAGTTACCTTTTCACCAAGATAATTTTCAGCTGTTTCTTTCATTTTCTGGAGAATATAAGCACTAATTTGACTAGGTGAATATTTCTCTCCGTTAACTTCAACCCAAGCATCACCATTAGCAGCTTTTACTATTTGGTATGGTACAAGGTCTTGATCTTTCCTGACCATAGGATCAGAGAAATTTCTACCTATCAATCTTTTAATACCATATAAAGTATTCTTTGGATTGGTTACAGCTTGCCTTTTTGCTGGTTCGCCAATTAATTTCTCGCCACCGCTGGCAAATCCTACCATTGAGGGGGTTGTTCTAATCCCTTCGGCATTTGCTATAACTTTCGGTTCTTTGCCTTCCATTACTGCAACGCAGGAATTTGTTGTTCCTAAATCTATACCTACAATCTTTGTCATATACACTCCTAATTCCAATTAAACAAATCAACTTAATAAGTTCTGATATAGTGACTTATAGTCTATTTTACAAGAGGTGGCTGTGAAAAAAATCATGAAAATATCCACTATATGAGAATAGGGTAGGGCATTTGGACGAGTCACCTATTTCACTTTGTACATTTCTACGATTTTGAATTCCCCTAACTTTTTCTTTATTATAACCTTCTCTTACTTCGATTAATCCTTGTGCTAGATATTTTAACTTAGAACTTTCAGCATAAAGAACCATATGCTTAAAAAACTTTGTAAATCTACCCACTAGCTTATTACCACCATTCCAATATAAATCCTCAATCATCAGCATCTCGTTAGGTTTTAGCTTATCCCAAGACTTGCCATAAATATCTTTTAATTCGATGCGATTAACAGCACTCTTATAGTCGTATATTATTCGAGATTGTTTTGTTGTAATAGTTTGCTGACCATTATAAACTTTGTCAAACGACAGTTCCCCCTGAAATATTTTCTGCCAAACAATTTTTGCTTTTGGATTATCCATATTAAAGCCTATCCCTATAGTCTTATTGCCCTTAATATCTTTATATATCTGTAATATTTCATTTTCATTACCTTTAATAAAAGTAAATGCCATTTCTTGGTAAAATTGTAGATGTTGCGGATTTAAAAGATTTAAGCCATGTAATTTATCCCGTAACTCAGCGGCAAATTTTATACTTACTACCATAATTATAACTATTATTATCTTGAAAAAATTGATAATAGCATGTTTTTAGCTAGCACTAAGTGTTCTAGTGAAAAAAAGTCATTGACTAGGCAAATATATTAAAACATAATCACCTCGATGGTCGTGCAGTTGCGTAAAAATCTATACTGGAATTTACGAGGAAAGTCCGGACTCTACAGAGATATGGTGCTGGTTAACATCCAGCGGGAGAGTAATCTTTTAGGGAAAGTGCCACAGAAAATATACCGCCAAATTACAACATAGTTTGGTAAGGGTGAAATGGTGCGGTAAGAGCGTACCGGTAGGTTGGTAACAAGCTACGCATGGTAAACCCCACCAAGAGCAAGATCAAATAGGCACTACAGAACTTACATGTTCCTAGGCATCTCTGGCTAGTAGTAGTGCGGGTAGATCGCTTGAGGTAAATGGTAACATTTATCCTAGATAAATAACTGCAATAGATAATAGAAATATTATCTATACAAAATCCGGCTTACAGACCATCATTGTTTATATAGTTAAAGCCATGCTTTTTATGGCTAATTTGACTAGTGTTACTTCATCATTGCGAAGAAGTGTGAAGCCACGGCTGTTGAAAGTTAGAAGAGGAAGCTATTTTAAGTAGGGTAACGTCATTGCAAAAAAGACCATAGGTCGACTAAGCAATCCATAAAAGTAATCATAAGCGGATTGCTTCGTCGGCTTACGCCTTCTCTCAACGACAGTAATTATAAGCCCACCACTTACTTTTTTTAATTATGAAGAATATTTTTTATATAGAATTTTACCGTAAATATTATCCTGTAATTTTGTGTTTTGTATTAATGGTTTTACATTTCTTGTCAGCCTATCCTGGTGGGATGTCATCTGACAGTTTTGATCAATATCAGCAAAGTATTAGTGGAAATTATAATTCTCATCACCCATCTTTAATGTCAATGGTATGGTCGTTACTCAATCATATCCATCAAGGTCCACAATTGATGCTATTACTAAATTTAGCATTTTTATGGGGTGGAATATTACTACTTCTGTATGCAGACCCACAAAATAAATATAGATATCTATATTTATTAATTGCATTTCTGCCTAATATATTGTCTCAATCCACAACAATTTGGAAAGATGTAGTTTTTGCCTTAGGTACTTTCTTATGTGTAGCTACTTGTATTTTTTTTACTTATCGGCAAAAAACAGCTCCTTTATGGGTAATTGTTGGATTATTATTGATTTGTTTTTGTATTGTCGGTGTTAAATTTCAAGCTAAATTTATAGCACCAATTTTGATTTTATTTATACTGTCAGTTTATCTTAAAACCAACCTCTTGATAAGAATAATAGCTACTAGTTTTATTTCCGTAATAATCATATATGGCAATATTACACTTGCTAAATATTTTTCTGCCGAGACTCATTCAGAGCAATTACGCCAATTTTTTGACGTTGCTGGAGTGAGTGTTGCAATAGATAATGATGATTTATTACCAGACTATGTTAAAGAAGATAAAAATTTATATAGTTTTGAAAAGCTAAGAACCCAATATACTGCAAGATGGGTTGATACATTAATATTTGGTGATAATAGGATTTATAATTCGACATCAGACTCAATAAAATTGCAGAACATGGAGTCTGCTTATATAAAAGCCATAATGCATCACCCCCTAGCTTTTTTAAAACATCGTATAGTTAATTTTACTTTTTTAATGACAAACACAGGGTTCTATCACTATGCCTTTATTGATTCTAACGAAGCTCAAAAGCATAATATAGATATTAAGAATAATTGTTTAAAAAAGGTGGTAGTAAAATACTTAAAAGCATATCCAGTGGTTCTAGCAATGAACTTTATTAGCTTTATACTAATATTTGTTTATTTAACAGCTATTCTAAAAAATAAACAATCTAATAGTACTGAGAAAGTTATTTTAACTTACATCGTCGCAGTGGGTTTTGTGTTTTCGGTAGTATTATTTTTTGCTACCATGGCATCTGACTATCGTTACTACTATGTCATAAGAGTTTTAACGTTATTTAGCTTGCCAATTTATCTGAAGTTTAGATATTCTGAAAAACATGACAGTTTCAAAGCCGTGGAAAAAATGGTTTAAAAGCTTGATACGTCATTGCGAGGAGGCGCAAAGCCCGAACGAAGCAATCTATTTCTGTTTACTTTTTTGGATTGCTTCGTCGCTACTAAAGCAGCTCCTCGCAATGACAAAGGAATTATCTAGAACTTATTCGGGTTAGCTATAGATGAAAATCCATAATATATCGAGAATTTTTTAAATTATGAAAAATATTTTTTGCACAGAATTTTACCGTAAATATTATCCCGTAATTTTGTGTTTTGTCTTAATGTTTTTACATTTCTTATCAGCCTATCCTGGTGGAATGACGATTGATAGCTTTTCTCAATATGAACAAAGTATTAGTGGAAATTATTTTTCTCATCATCCACCTTTAATGTCAATGGTATGGTCACTACTTAATTATATCTATCAAGGTCCACAGATAATGCTATTATTGCATTTAGCGTTTTTATGGGGTGGGGTATTATTGCTTTTTTATGCTGATCCACAAAACAAATATAGATATCTTTATTTTGTAATACCATTTTTGCCAAATATATTGGCTCAATCTAGCATAATTTGGAAAGATATAGGATTTGGCTTGGGTAGTTTTTTTGTAGTATCTAGTTGTGTTTTTTATAGCTATCGTCAAAAACGACCATCTTGTTTGGTAGTTATGGGACTATTATTAATTCTTTTCTATGTTGTCGGTGTTAAATTTCAAGCACAATTTATCGTACCAATTTTAGTTTTGTTTGTAGTATCAGTTTCTCTTAAAGCTATAGATAATCCGACTAACATTACGTCAAGTTCACAGGTGTCATTGCAAGAAGCTACTTTAGTAGCGACGAAGCAATCCACAAAAATGGCCAGAAAGAGATTGCTTCGTCGTACTCCGCTCCTCCTCGCAATGATGAATGTCAATATGCTATGGTTAAAATCTTCTCTGGTTAGCTATAACTGGTTTATTAGGATACTAGTTAGTGCTGTTCTTTCTTTAGCAATAATATATGGTAATAATCAGCTTGCTAAGCATTTTTCTACGGATAGTCATGCAAACCAATTACGCCAATTATTTGACATAGCAGGGGTGAGTGTTGCAATAGATAATGATGATTTACTACCAAACTATGTTAAGGAAGATAAAAATTTATATAGTTTTGAAAAACTTAAAACTCTCTATACTCCTACGCTAGTTAATTATTTAGTTTTTGGTGATAATAGGATTTATAATTCTACATCAGACCCCGTAAAACTACAAGAACTGGAGTCTAGCTATATAAAAGCTGTAACCCATTATCCACTAGCTTTTCTTAAACATCGCATGAGGAATTTCATTTTGTTAATGAAAAGTTCTGGGTACTGTAGTGACGATTTATTTATTGATCCTAACGAAGATCAAAAGCATAATATAGATATTAAGAATAATCGTTTTAAAAAGGTGATAGTAAAATATTTAAAAACATACCCTCGAATTTTAACAATAAACCTTATTAGCTTTATACTAATACTTGTTTATTTAACAGCTATTTTAAAAAATAAACAATCCAATAATCCCGAGAAAATTATTCTAACTTATATCGTTGTGATAGGTTTTGTATTCTCGGTGGTACTATTTTTCGCTACTATGGCATGTGATTATCGTTACTACTACGTCATAAGAGTTTTAACATTATTTAGCTTGCCAGTTTATCTGAAGTTTAGATATTCATGAAAACATGACAGTTTCAAAGCCGTGGAAAAAATGGTTTAAAAGCTTGATATGTCATTGCGAGGAGGCGTAAGCCGACGAAGCAATGTATTTCTGTTTACTTTTTTGGATTGCTTCGTCGCTACTATAAGTAGCAATGACGGAGCATATTAGTCGGGTTATAAAGTGAAAAAATAGCTTTTCCAGCTAATCTATACTCATTCAGCAATAGATTTTCTTCCGAATATGTAATATACTTAAACTATTCGAATATTACTTTAATAAATGTAGGTTCTAACTGTGACTAACATAGATCATCAAAACTTAATATCTGTTAACATTGAAGATGAGATGAAAGGCTCATACTTAGATTATGCAATGAGTGTAATCGTCAGTAGGGCAATTCCAGATGTATGCGATGGTTTAAAGCCAGTACATCGCAGAATCCTTTATGCAATGTATGAAGCTTCTAATTACTTTAATAAACCTTATCGTAAGTCAGCAAGAACTGTCGGTGATGTAATGGGTAAATATCATCCACATGGTAATGACGCAATTTATGACTCATTAGTGAGAATGGCACAGGATTTCTCTTTAAGATTACCGCTCGTTGATGGGCAGGGTAATTTTGGCTCGAGAGATGGCGATGCAGCCGCTGCTATGAGGTATACAGAGTCAAGGATGGCAAAAGTTACTCATACATTGCTTGAAGATATTGACAAAGAAACCGTTGATTTTGCACCAAATTATGATGGTTCTGAGAGAGAGCCTAAGGTATTGCCGTCAATGATTCCAAACCTCTTAGTGAATGGTACTAATGGTATTGCTGTGGGTATGGCTACCAATATTCCTCCTCATAATCTTGGAGAAATTATTGATGCTTGCTGCCTATATGTTGATAATAATGATATAGAAATATTAGAACTTATGTCAGTGGTTAAAGGCCCTGACTTTCCGACTGCTGGTATTGTACTTGGTACAAGCGGCATTAGGTCAGCTTATTTAACGGGCAGGGGGAGTATTCTAACTAGAGGACGCACAGAAATTGAAGAGATTGCTAATAATAGACAGGCTATTATTATTACAGAAATACCATATATGGTTAATAAAGCCAAATTGGTTGAGAAAATTGCTGAATTAGTTAAGGAAAAACGTATTGAGGGTATCAGTGATCTTAGAGATGAATCAAATAAGGATGGTATTCGAGTAGTAATTGAAATAAAGAAAGATGTGGTAACAGAAGTGGTGCTGAACCAAATATATTCTTATACTCAGTTACAAACCAGTTTTGGAGTGATTATGTTAGCTTTAAAAGATGGAATGCCAGAAGTTATGAACCTAAAAGAAGTGATAGCGGCTTTTGTTAATTTTAGGGAGATAGTAATTACTCGTAGGACTATATATTTATTAAATAAAGCTCGGGATAAAGCTCATATTATATTAGGGCTAATTATTGCGGTTGGTAATATTGATGAAGTTATTAGAATTATTAAATCTTCAAACGATCCTGCAAGTGCTAAAGAGCAACTAATGCAGAAAACTTGGAATGCATCAACTATAATAGATTTAGTAAAACTTGTTGATGATAGAGCTGTGATAACAGATGACGGTAACTGTTATTTTACTGAAACACAGACAAAAGCTATTCTTGAAATGCGGTTACAGCGTCTAACTGCTATGGAGAAAAATAAGTTAGAAAGCGATTTGGCAGAACTTGCACAGGAAATTACAGGTTATACTGCTATTTTATCATCACGTGAGAAACTTTTAGAGATTTTAAAAAGCGAGCTAATTAGAATTAAAGACGAATTCGCTACACCTCGCCTTACTAGCATTGAATTTGGTGATTTCGATCAGGATATAGAGGATCTTATCCAAAGAGAAGAAATGGTGGTGACCGTAACATTAGGCGGGTATATCAAACGTGTACCTCTTGCTACCTACAGAGCCCAGAACCGGGGAGGGAAGGGCAGGTCAGGTCTGTCAATGAGAGACGAGGATATTACTACTCAAATATTTGTTGGTAGTACTCACACGCCAATGTTGTTCTTCTCTGATACAGGTCAGGTATATAGCTTAAAATTATATAAATTACCGCTTGGCAATCCTCAGAGTAAGGGCAGACCAATAGTCAATATTCTACCTTTAAAAGAAGGAGAGCGTATCAGTAATATTATGCCACTACCTGAAAATCAGGATGAGTGGGATAATTTAAATATTATTTTTGCTACCAGTCAAGGTAACATTAGAAGAAATGATTTATCAGACTTTAAACGTATTCAATCAAATGGTAAAATTGCTATCAGGCTTGATGATAATGACCATTTAATAGATGTAAAAGTTTGTAAAGATGAAGACCATGTATTACTGGCAACAAAAGCTGGGAAGGCTATAAGATTCCCAGCTAGTTCAGTTAGGGTATTTAAAAGCCGTACTTCTGACGGGGTAAGAGGGATGAGACTTGCCTCAGGCGATTACGTTATCTCTATGACCATATTAAAAGGCATATCATGCACTATGGATGAAAGAGAAACATATCGATCAATTCCTATAGAGGAAAGGTTGTTAATAGCCGATGGTAAAGAATTTACTCCAGAAGAATATGGCGTAAATTTAACTAAAGAACAGATTCTAGAAATGGCACTTTCTGAGGAATTTATCCTTACTGTTACGGAGAATGGTTTTGGTAAGAGAAGTTCAGCATATGAGTATAGGATTACTAATCGTGGTGGTAGCGGTGTCGTTAACATGGATGTGTCTAACAAAACTGGCTTGGTTGTTGGCGTAATGCCGGTTAATATGTCTGATGAGTTGATGCTAATTACTAATAACGGCAAACTAATTAGGTGTAAACTTGAATCGGTACGTATCACTGGTCGTAATACTAGTGGTGTAATATTATTTAAAACTGAGCAAGAAGAAAAAGTAGTTTCTGCTGCATTAATTGCTGAGAGTCCTGAAACAGATGAAGAAAATATGCAAGATGATAGTAGTGATGGGGAAGTATCGCCTGAATAGACCTCTTGCAAAACTCGCTTATGCTGGGGAATTTGAAGGAGACGCTTCACCTCGAACCACAGCGTACTCTAGTGTACGTGAGGATTCGAGTACCGCATCGACGTACAAATTACCAGCAGAAGTAGAGTTTTGAAAGAGGTCTAATGAAATTATCTGATTTTGATTTCACCTTACCGAGTGAATTAATAGCCCAAAAACCAGAAAAAAAACGAGATGAGTCTAATTTGTTGGTAGTTGCACCAAATAATCACTTAGTGCAGACCAAGTTTCGTGATATAATTGACTATCTATGCCCTGGTGATTTAATGGTGTTTAATGATACTAAAGTTATTAAAGCCAAATTGCTACTAGACAAAGCCGGCAAAAAAATCGAATTATACCTAAACAAGGCAATAAGTGATAATTATTGGCACGGCTTTGCCAAGCCGTCAAAAAGGCTTGATATTGAAGATCAGTTTGATTTTGCTGGTAATAAGATTATTATAAGTAAAAAACTCGGGATGGGACAAGTTGAGGTAACATTTGTTCTAGATAATATTTCAGTTTTTGAATTTTTAGAGAAATATGGCGAAATCCCGCTACCGCCTTACATCAAAAGGGATAGGAGTTTAGTAGAGGATAATAATAGATATCAAACAATTTATAGTAAGAACCTTGGGGCAGTAGCAGCTCCAACTGCTGGGCTACATTTTTCTGATGAATTATTGGCATTAATTAAAGCAAGAAATATTGAAATCGCATTTATTACTTTGCATGTTGGGGCAGGGACATTTTTGCCGGTTAAAACGGACGATATTAATCAACATCAAATGCATTCAGAATATTATCATATAGATAAAAAAACTGAGGATGTGATTAATAAAGCGAAAAAAGAAAATAGACGAATAATAGCCGTCGGAACTACCAGCTTACGAGCATTAGAAGGTAACGCCATTGCCAATTCTCTTAATGGGCAAATAACAAGTGGTGAATTTGAAACAGACATTTTCATTAGGCCAGGATTTAAGTTTCAAATGGTTGATATGCTAATTACCAACTTCCATTTACCAAAATCAACATTATTTATGCTAGTTTGTGCGTTTGCTGGTTATCAGGAAATAAAGGATATCTACAAATACGCTATAGATAAAAAAATGCGGTTCTTTAGTTATGGTGATGCGACTCTGCTTTATGAAAAGCTATAAGAAAGATAAGAATTAATAATTCTTATCTTTCTTACAAAGTTTAAAAGCATTAAGAAATATCCATGGTAAAAATACAAAATATGCCGCTTTTCTATTCATATAGCAATATTCAGACCAACTGATTAAAGGTTTGTTATCATAAATATCTACGACAATAAATATAATTGTTATTCCTAGCCAGCTACATAATGCGAAAGTGCTTATAATCAGGAAATCTAAAATAATATAGATTTTGCCACTCTTACTTTTAAGATAATATTCATTAGCCAAAACCAATAATATAAACGAACAAATAGTTAGTAATATACTAAGCCCCTGAAAAATAGGGGAAGATTTAGCACCATAGTGAAGCAAAATAAGCTCACCTATACAAACCGTAAATATTATTGCTATATATTTTTTAATCATAATACCATACAATTTTTATTTTGTAGTGAAAGTATAATACGACATAATGTAGCAATTTAAGGAAAAAGCTGTTCTCCAGCCGTCATCCAAAAAGTGATTAACCCCTATAAATTTAGATAGATTTATAAAATGCCAGAGCCAATAACTTACACAATGGAAAATTTAAGTGATACACGAAAGTTTTTATCTAAATTTTGTAATCCTATTATTTTAACTAATGAAATTGGTAGTACGAGATATTACGGTATGTTAGTACTTGATTATATGTTTAGAAAATTAACCGAAGAATTTCCTCAAATCATAAAAGTTATCGTTAATGTAGAAAATGATCATGCAGCTTTATTTACCGCGATCAAACTTAATTACCAAAATATAGTTTACACTAGTGAATCATCAGAAATCTTGGATTAGTAGTATATATACTACTAGGGTAATTTAAAAATTGCAACTAATGATATAAAATACTAAGTCCTATGAACAAATTTTAAATTTCATTTTTTTCTAGTTTCCGACATCTCCTCAACACAACTAACCATATCAGTAGGTATATCAACATCACAAAGAGCTGACATTTCTTCTATATCACCACTACAATGTAACACTATATAATTATTATCAACTGTAATAATTTGTTTAGCAACTTCAACTAAACTTCTAATCCATTCTGCCCTTATTTTTGCAAAATGCGTTAAAAAGCGTTGTAGCCCTACATAATCATACCTATCTTTAACGATTCCACCATCAATAAGCACTTTTAAATCTTCATCACTCATAGTATTTAACATCTCTTTCGCATCCGTTACTGGATATTTGCGAAGTATTAAGTCAATTTTCAAACATTTAGAGTATTCATCACTAATTTTAGCATGCAAAGCACCCATACAAATATCATCTGAAACTAGCGGTACCTTTGAAACCAATCTTCTCTCTAATGAACTTTATGGCAGTAGATGATACACTAGTTGGTAACTTAGGGTCTATAGAATCAAACACAATGTGAGCTACCATTCCCCACACCGCTTTATTATTTTCAAAAATTTTAGATAATTGTCTAAATACAGCGAAATCTGTGTCATTTAATTCAGCAAGTGAAGCGGTAACACGTGGCAACTGATTATGGCTATCAAGAGCAGCACTGCCATGTCCTGGCATATGTTTCATAATGGCAATGCCATTTTGAGAGTTTATTGCTTCTATTGCTTTTGTACACAATTCAACTACTTGGTTAACAGAGCTACCAAAGCTACGATTTCCAATAATTCCATTAGTATAGGGGTGAGTCAAGTCAGCATCAGGACTACATGGTGAGTTTATTCCATATCGGTTTAATCCCTTCATTATGTTTGAATAATTTTCAAAAACTTTTTCCTTAGCTTCCTTCGCATTCTTTTCATATATTTTACCAAACTCAGCAGCAGCTGGGTATTCTTGATCTACCATAGGAGGCTTCAATCTTGCAACTCGCCCCCCTTCTTGGTCTATAAAAATCAATATATCATGCTCATATAAGTTTCTTAACCCTTTTACTAACTGTTTTAACTGCTCTGGATTGTCAATATTTCTGCCAAAGAGAATAAAACCATGTACTAGATTCTTTGAGAATAACGCTTTTTCTTCTGGAGTTAGACTAGTACCAGCAACACCAAATATAAAAGGTTTTATTTTAGATAACGTTTTTTCTTCCGAAGCCAAGCTAGTACCAGAAGATTTTATTTCAGACAACGCTTTTTCTCCTGGGAACAATAGTACAAGCAATACTAGATGTAAAAGGTTGTATTTCAGCCATTTTGCTCTCATGTAGTTTTCCTTATAAATTGCTAAATTTTGAATATAATACCAGTTTACGTTAATGCATAAAGTTATACAAGTTAAATCTATATTAATTTTCCATTATATAACTTTATGTATTAGACACTTATATCATAATTTAAAGATATAAGTGTCTAACGTAAATTGGTATTAGGAGGTTCATAGATCTATTTTTTAAAACCCAAAGAAGTAAGCATATGCATGGTTTCCATTAGTGGTAACCCCATAATATTTGAGTAAGAGCCGTATATGCTAGGAATAAAAGCTTCAGCATAGCCATGAATCATGCAGCCACCTGCTTTATTGATCCCATCATCTAGGCTACAATAGAATTCTATCTCTTGATGACTTAGTTTTTTAAACTTGACTATAGTTTGCACTAATTTTTGTCGTATTAGGAATTGTTCGGAAGTCTTTTTTATTATACAAACACCTGTATAAACCCTATGACGTCTCCCAGATAAAATATTAAGACAATATCTAATATCTTCACTTGTTAAAGCTTTGGGTAATATTTTCCTACCACGAGCTACAACAGTATCAGCGGCTATAATTATAGCTTCACCAATTATTTTTTCGGCAACAACTTTTGCTTTTTCCTGTGCCAATCTTGTTGCCAATTGATTTGGTAACTCTCGTAAATATTCTGTTTCATTAATATCAGCAGGAATAATTTGTGTAGGCAATACTTTGATTCTTTTTAGCAATTCAAGCCTTGCCGGCGATTGTGAAGCTAGGATTATATTTATACTCTGTTGTTCTAAATTACTTGAGTATACATTTGACATAAATATGAAAAAATTTTAATGACGATGAATAACACGACCTTTTGTTAAGTCGTAAGGGGTCATTTCCACTGTTATCTTATCCCCAACAAGTATCCTAATACGATTTTTACGCATCCTACCAGAAGTATGGGCGATAATAAAATGACCATTTTCTAGTTTTACTCTAAAAGTTGCGTTAGGTAAAAGCTCAAGGACAATTCCTTCAAAATTAATTAGCTCTTCTTTGGTCATTACAACTTAATTAAATTATATTTAAAATGGCTCCCCGGGCCGGATTCGAACCAGCGACCTAACGGTTAACAGCCGTTTGCTCTACCGCTGAGCTACCGAGGAACATTCGCCTTTATAGCTACCAAATCATTACTCCGTCATTGCGAGGAAGTGGCATTGCTACGATGAAGCAATCCAAATCTAATCACTTTTCTAGATTGCTTCATCGCCACTAAAGTGGCTTCTCGCAATGACGTAAGTTTACTATGGATAAATGCTAATTGGGTTAGCTATATATAGACTAAACTCCTTATAACAAATCTTTTGTCTAGGGTCTAGTGTTTTCTTATTTTTTCTATAAAAAATAAATTAAAAACTACTATGCTGGTGTATCTGAGCATTCATTACTAATCCAAAGCCAATAAGCATTGATGCCATCATTGTACCACCATAAGATATAAATGGTAAAGGTACGCCTACTACTGGTAATAATCCCATCACCATAGCTATATTGATAAATACATGACTAAATAGGATCGATGTTATGCCTATTACCATCAGCTTACTAAATATTGTTCGACAATTAGTAGCAATCATCAATGAAATCACTATAATTGCTGAATAAATAATTAATAGAAACAAACTGCCAGCAAAACCAAATTCTTCAGCAAAAGTAGCAAAGATAAAATCAGTCTGATGTTCTGGTAAAAAGTTTAAATGGCTTTGACTACCTTTGGTGAGTCCCTTACCCCATAATCCACCAGAGCCAATAGCAATTTTTGATTGGATAATATTATAGCCAGCTCCAAGTGGATCTTTCTCAGGATTCACAAAAACCATAACTCTTTTTCTTTGATAATCATGCATCACTTGCCAAATAGCTGGTACGCAAGTAACAACGATAATACCAATTATCATAAAATTTCTTACTCTAAAACCAACAGCAAAAAACATAATACTAGCAATAATGATAGTAATCACTCCAGTACCTAAATCCGGTTCTTTTATTATTAGTAGAACCGGTAATATCACAGTTATTATAGGCAATAAAATCTTATGAAACCTAGTAAAATCCTCAGTTTTTAGTTGATGAAAATACCTAGCTAACATTAATATTATGGCTAATTTTGTTGGTTCAGAAGGTTGTAAGCGGATGACTCCTAAATCTATCCAACGCTTTGCTCCCATAGCGATAGAGCCAAAAAGCTCAACACTAACTAATAAGATAATAACCGCGATATAAAATATATAGGAAAATTTAAATATATATTTAATGTCAATAATCGTAATAATCATCACAATTGGTATGAACAAGAAAAAAATCATCATTTGCTTATACGCCCAAGGTTGAATATTACTATCAGAGGCGGAATATAGTACAACAAAACCAATGCTACAAATTACGCTAATAAGAATAATTAAAGTAATCGGCAGTTTTTTTAGTTTTTCAAAATAATTTTTTTGAATTGACATTTTAGGTAGATATCCATAAAAATTAACTATAAAACAAGATAAAGAACATGAAATTATTATTACATAACACACTAACTCGTAATAAAGAAGCTTTTGTACCGCTAAATAGTAATCTAGTAAGAATGTATGTTTGCGGTCCAACTGTCTACGATCACCCCCATATTGGTAACGCTAGGTCCGTGGTAGTATACGATATTTTATATCGTATACTAAGTAAAATATTTGGAAAAAATCATATAAAATATGTTCGTAATATTACCGACATTGATGATAAGATAATAAATAGAGCCAAAGAACTAAAAATAACTATTTCTGACTTAACCGTTAAAATTACAGAAGAATTTCACTGTAACATGCAATATCTAGGTTGCCAGACGCCAAATATTGAGCCAAAAGCCACCCTGCATCTTGATGATATGATTGCGATTATTCAAAAATTACTTGATCTAAATCATGCCTATATTGCAGATAACCATGTTTATTTTGATATTTCTACTGTCCCAGATTATACCAAATTATCAAATCGTAATCTTGAGGAAATGCTAGAAGGAGTGCGTATTGAAAATAATTCATCAAAAAAACATCCACATGATTTTGTATTATGGAAACCAGCCGATAAAGATGAAGAAATATTGACAAATTTTGATAGCCCTTGGGGAAGAGGTAGACCAGGATGGCATATAGAATGTTCAGCGATGAGCTATAAATATTTAGGAGAGAATTTTGATATTCACGGCGGTGGAGCAGATTTAATTTTTCCTCATCATACTAATGAAATAGCACAAAGTACATGTGCTTTCCCGAATTCTCACTTCGCTAAATATTGGGTGCATAATGGATTCCTAACCTGTAATGGTGAGAAAATGAGTAAGTCACTCAATAATTTTATTACGGTAAAAGACTTGAAGGATAAAAAAGTTCCAGGTGATGTAGTTAGATTATTGCTAATGAGTAGCCATTACCGGAAGCCATTAGATTACAACGATAAGGCTTTGGAAGATGCTAAAAAAACCATGAATTATTGGTATAGAGCAGTAGAAAATTTAGATATTAATAAACTTAATGTTCAAAATGTTTCAGAAGAATTCTTATCTAGCCTATTCGATGATCTGAATACACCTCTTGCCATTAAAATAATCAATGATTATGCCAAACTGGTTTTTGCCAGCACCAAAGAAGAAGATAAATACACATACGCATCTTACTTACTTTCTTGCAGCAATTTTATAGGTCTAATGACTAAACCAGCTAGCGAGTGGTTTCACTGTGAAATGAATGATGAACTAATTATCCAACTAATTGCCAAACGACAACAAGCAAAGTTACAAAAAGATTGGTCATTAGCTGATCAAATTCGTCAAGATTTATTAAAAGATGGCATTATTATAGAAGATCAACCAAATGGAACAACTAATTGGAGAAGTATTCCTAGAAGCTAGTTATCTCCGACAGCCTCCTAGTAGATCATTTAGTACATTCTCACTATTTTCGCTCCAAGTAGCTAATATTCCTCGGGCGTCCTTGTTGCTAGAATTGTTCCATAATATATCCCATTGTTTTTTGAGAGTACTATTATTTAAAATGTCTCCTGTATAATGAATATTAAAAGCCAACATAGCTGATATAGTATCATCATCTAATAATCCTAGATTTGAGTTATCTGCTTTTATAATCGGATAACCAAATTTCTCAAGTAGTTTCTGTACTTCTTCAATCTTATTCTTATCCTGCTTTGTTTTATCATTATAAGATATTATAATTTTAGGATTCTCTTTTCTTGAAACAAAAGAATAAAAACCAAAAGATGCCTTAGCAAACTTATCCCAAGGAAAATATATACCAGGATCTATTTTTCTACTTGATGCCCAGTCACTATGAGCTATCATTAGTTTTGGGTTTATTGCATATTTAGACACTAATGTTTTAACTAGTTCAATACTGGCATTTATTTGCTGATCAGTGAAAGGCTCTGTGCCGAATGCAACGTGTTCAATACCAATAGACCAGCTATTCATATCATTATCAAGTATTGAAGTTGCAATATGAGGGTTAAGGATACTATTTTCTTTTAAATTATTTGCTCTATCATCTGATCCAAAAAATCTTGAATTTATAAATGTTGGATCAACTGGATCAAGATCACTATCTGGTTCTAATTTCCCTCTACCAGCATGCCATGCTCTATACTGATCTGGCACAAATCTATAAACGATACCATCAGTATTTATCACATAATGGGATGAAACATTTGATGTATTATTGGTAAATACTTTGATAGTTTCATTAAGATCGCATGCTGTATAATGCATCACTATCCATTTAGCAACACCATTATTCTTTCTCAAATTATAATTATTACATTTCCCTGCCTCAGGTTTCTCTTGAGGATCAGGTGGGATTTCAAAATTTGTACGTAAATAAGTATTATTAATATTGTTATCTCTCATACGTTAATATTCCTATTAAATAGACTTAGAAAAGCGGCTGCAAAGACCCATAAGCTATATAGTTTAACAACACCATTCATTGTAATTATATATATCTATCTTGTCAACTAAAACCCCCTTATTCTTGCTAGTGATTTATTCGATCGCTCCTTTATAAAATTCAAAAATTGACTAACTGAATCAACTATGTCATCATTTTTGCAATGTGGAAAACTTAACAACTCGCTAAGTAATATAGTATTAAAAGCCGATTGTTTTGGTAAAACTACGGCTGCAGATTGGAATAAAGCTAAAACTGAAGAAAATCTAGTAATTTTATCAAGTTTAGGCTTTATGGCAACTATATTAATGACCCCATCTAATCTTAAATCTTGTATAACCTGCTGACCGCTAGCTTTATCTTCGATTAATATATATCTAGGACAATATTTCTTGGCTAATTTCTCTACTTGCCCCTTTAACTCTGGATAAGTAACTTTTTGCCTGAACATCGATACAAGATAATATTTCTTATCTAAAATGCCCCACGATGTACAAACACTATAATCAGCATTTTCTGAAATTTTAATTGCAGTATCCCAGCTTTGCACAAAATAATCAAATTTTTTCGGTATAGTTTCATAAAAACTAAGATCCTCGATATTTAACAATATACAATTATTAGATATTGGTTCTTGCAAATATTGAGCAGCATAATTATGCACACCAATTTCTTGTTCTAATTTAATAAGATAATCAGGATTATCACGAAATCCATGTAAAATATCACCTATAACATATTGATATTTATAGTTGTTAATTGAGAATATTTGATCTCGTTTCGCCATAGCTGGAATTTTTAAATGATGCCAGCAATTGGAATTTGCCAACAAATATCCGCTTAAATCTTCTTCATGTAATCTTTGCATAACTAATACTATCGCTCCGGTATTTTTGTTGTTAAGTCTGGTGACGAAAGTTTGTTCAAACCATTCAACTACCCTCTTTCGCATTTTGGGGGAGTTAATTTGAGTAGGGTTATGTGGGTCATCAATAATAAGTATATCGCCCCCTTCACCTGTTGCTGAACCACCAACTGATGTAGCAAACCTAAAACCATTATTATTTGTCAAAAATTTACTTTTCTGATTATGTTTTTTACTTAAAATAGTCTTCGGAAAAATTTGCTGATACCAGTCAGAAGTAAGTATCAAACGACAATCCAAAGAATGTTTTACACTCAATACTTGGGAATAGCTGGCAGACATAATCCTTTTTGACGGATCATGTCCTAATATCCAGGCTGGCCATGCTACTCCAATACACACCGATTTTAGAGATCTAGGCGGCATATTGATGATTAGTCTCTTAATATCCCCATTTTGTACGGCCTGTAAATATTCAGCAATTAGCTCAATATGCCAATTGGCTTGATATTCTATTCCAGGATTAATGGTATTAAATACTTTATTGATGAAACTATTAAAATCTTGTCTCAATATTGCATGTAATAACTTCTTTGGATAAGTCATTGATATTTACTCAAAAATTCAGCTATGATTTCTTTATCCTCTTCTTTCATTATGGTATTTTCATTTAAATACTCATCTTTACTGAGCTTATTTAGCTGGATAATTAAATTAACTAATTTATTCAATGTTTCAGTAATATTCTTTTTAATTATTATCTCCCCCTTGGATTTTCTTGATTCTAGCTCGTCTAGTTCATTTTCAAGTAGAGAAACTATCTTAGCAACAAAACTATGTAATATGGTAATTGTGTCGTTTGTCATAATCTATCTCCACCATCTATAGGCTTAAGCCCAACAAGAGACCTTTTCTCGTTCAAAGTCATAAAACTAGCATTGGATATTTTAGCCCATAAATTCTCACGTTTTTCGGTCAATGCTGAAATACTATCACGATCAAAATCAATAATAATCTCCTACTGATACCAATGTGATAACCAATTACCTAAAGCATCTGATAATTTATCAAGCAACGGAATTAACGTCTCTTCCCACAGAGCTAACCTAGCTTCTTGCATATTACTATAAGTGTTATCACCATTAATACCTAGCAATTGAGGTGGAATGCCGAAAGCTAAAGCTATTTCCCTGGCAGCAGAATTTTTTGCTTCAATAAAATCCATATCTTTTGGATTAATACTCATTTCCTGCCAATCAAGCCCACCTTCCAAAAGAAGAGGTTTACCAGAATTGTTACTACTGGTAAATTTTTCGGTAAGCTGTTCATGTAACCTATCAAACTGTTCATCACTAAGATAACCATTCGTTTCTTTGACTATCAACGCTCCACTTGGACGAGCCCCATTCCTCAGTAAAGAACTATTCCAACTAGTAGCTTGCGAATGCAAATCAATTGACAAGGAAGCTGCATCAAGACAAGATAGCCCATAATAACAGTTGCTAGGATGATAATTTTTTAAATGTAACACCTTACTCATTCGATCAATTGGCGAAATGGGATAAATTCGTTCTCCACTGCTACTCATATATCTATAAGCTATTGGAGAATTCCTCTCTAGCACTAACTCAGTTGAATTGGCAGGTAATAAATACATCTCTCGGGGACGATTATGTATTAATGTTGCTAAAATATAAGCATTACCATATAACAGCTTGCTTGCTATCACCTCACCAAAGAAATCTGCCCCTGCTTTTTCTGGATTAGGTTTTCTTAATAGATTATAAACCGGATGATTTGGTATTTTCTCCAAAGCTCCTCGATTATTTTTATTAACTATCCAAGGTACATGACTTGCCGACTGGGCTATTAAATTCACACATCGATAAACTATGACATTTCGACGATATGCTTCTATCCCAACTCTTACATCTCTAAATTCCGAATTCCCTAGATTAGTAAAATCAATAAATGTATGTGCTTTACAGCTCTTAGCTTTAAAGACTTTTTTAAGATATTTTGTTATCATACTCACCTAAAATAAATTTCTTGTAAATATAGCTAACTTGAATAAGTTTTAGATAATTCCTTTGTCATTGCGAGGAGATCATAAGATCGACGAAGCAATCCAGAAATTAGCTATAGGTAAGCCAATATCTTGGATTGCCTCGTCACTACTAAAGTAGCTCCTCGCAATGACAAAGGAGTTATCTAAAACTTATTCAAGTTAGCTATATTTACTTATAACATTATTTTATAGCTGCACTAAGTGTTGATACATAAATTTTTATCAAATATTCAAAATTTTTAATTGAATCACATACCTCACATGAGTATAACTAATTAATTAAATTACCTTACACATAATCCACATGGCAATTTAAAATTTGCCAAATAAGTACAAGGTGTTATTGCAAGGCTACGTGAGTGTAGTGGCAATCCACATTCATTAAATTGCTTTGTCTACCTACGGTCTTTCTTGCAATGATGGAGTAATGTTAATCGGGTTAACTTAATTTTAGGAATTGGTATGATAGCTTTGACTGCAATATTAACGGTAATATTACCGTTGATCTCTGGTATGATCAATGGTTTGTTTTGTCAGTGTTTTAGCAAGAAGCAAGCAGCTTTTATTGCAACTATTGCAATAAGTTTATCGGCAATATTAGCTAGCTTTATATTTTATAATGTGGCAATAAACAAAGTCATTATTCATCTAATTTTAGCAAAATGGCTAGTAGTTGGTGAAATGAACATAAATTGGGCAATTTATGTCGATCAGCTGACTGCTGTTATGTTCATAGTGGTTACTTGGATTTCAGCTATAGTACATATTTATTCTCTTGGCTATATGGCAGATGATGATGGATTACCTAAATTTCTATCATTTCTATCATTATTTACCTTCTTTATGCTAGCTTTGGTGTCAGCAGATAATTTTGTCCAATTATTTTTTGGTTGGGAAGGAGTTGGTTTATGTTCGTACTTATTAATTGGCTTTTGGTATCAAAAAGAAACGGCAAATAAAGCAGCAATTAAAGCCTTTATTGTCAATAGGGTAGGGGATTTTGCTTTTATAGTGGGGATTATTACCATTATTGTTTATTTTGGGGTAGTTGATTTTGCTAGTGTATTTGATAAAGCACAATTATTGTCTAATATGCAATTAAGTATATTGGGTTTTACAGTATCAATAATTGACGTAGTGTGTTTGTTATTGTTCTTAGGATGTATGGGCAAGTCGGCACAAATTGGCTTGCATATATGGCTACCAGATGCCATGGAAGGACCAACGCCAGTTTCCGCTCTTATTCACGCTGCAACCATGGTAACAGCTGGGGTCTTTTTAGTAGCTAGGTGTTCTTATTTATTTGAATATAGCGTAGGGGTATTGAGCTTTATTGCCATTATTGGTGGGATTACCTGTATATTTGCCGCAACTATTGCCATAGTTCAGAATGATATAAAAAAGATTATTGCCTATTCCACTTGTAGCCAGCTTGGTTATATGTTTCTTGCTTGCGGTGTGTCAGCTTATAATGCTGGTATTTTCCATTTAGTTACTCATGCATTTTTTAAAGCTTTATTATTTTTATCAGCTGGTAGTGTGATTCACGCTTGTCATGAGCAAGATATTTTTAAGATGGGTGGTTTGAAAGATAAGATGCCAATTACTTACTGTAATTTCTTAATTGGTTCACTGGCACTGATAGGTATTTATCCTTTAGCAGGATTTTATTCAAAAGATGCTATTTTAGAGCTAGCATATAGTAGTGGTGGTGTAATAGGTAGTATAGTGTTTATTCTTGGAATTGTTGCAGCAATTTTGACTGCCATTTATTCTATGAAAATTATCTTATTAGTATTTCATGGAAAAACCAGATTAACTACTGATCAATTTAATCATGTTCACGAATCACCTAATATTATGAACCTGCCACTTAATCTCTTAGCGATAGGTAGTCTTGTTGCGGGGATGATAGGTCATTATATTCTCGCTCTTGACAAACCAAATGGTTATTTCCGTGATAGTATATTCAATATTCACATTTACCGAGTACTGGCAGATCATCCTCCTCTTTACATAAAATTATTACCAATGGTTGTGGGATTGGTAGGTATTATTTTAGGCATTTATTTTTATAGAAACATTCTTGATAAAGTAAAAATAACATTTATCAAAAAATTGTTGATAAATAAATATTATTTTGATGAAATATATGACTTGCTGGTAGTAAAATTAGTCTCTAGCTTAAGTAGGTTATTGAACTTGATCGATCAGAAAATTATTGATAGATTTGGTCCAAATAATTTTGCCAAAACAGTAAATTACTTTGGGGTTTTGGTAAGTAGATCGCAAACAGGCTATATATTTAATTACACCCTGTATATCGTTTTATTTATAGTTGTTTATATTACTTTTTTTATAGTTTCACAGCAAATTCATTAAAATAGAACTTCTTAGCCAAATATAAAAAAGATAGCTTTAATTATACAGGATAATGATAGCACAAATATTAGCCCCACTAAGTATAAAATTACAAACCAAAGCCATTGTTTGCATTTCTGAGAAATAAAAATTTTCCTCAACTTACTAATACATTGGGTGATGAGTTGATTTTCCACGGAATATATAATAACAATAAATTGTATAACCTAATATTACCGGTAAAAGTAACACAGCTCCTACCAACATTAGAGATTGTGATTCGGCTATTGCTGCAGATTGCCATAAAGAAATTTGATATGGTACTGTAAAAGGCCAAATACTTAGGATTAGCCCTAAATAGCCTAAAGCAAAAAGCAACATTGAGTAACAAAAAGGCTGGAATTCTTTATTTTTATAAAGAGAGGCGAATAACATAAATAATGTACAAATAGTTAAAATAGGAATGAGTGAAAGATATGCAAAATTAGGCATAGTAAACCAGAATATACGAATTCTCTCGTTTAAAAATGGTATCCATAAACTTACCAATCCCATAAATAACATAACATAAATTAATACATATGCCGCAGATTTACGAGCCCATATTTGTGTATCTTGGTCAGTTTTCATGATCAGCCAAGTAGCACCAAGCAAAGCATAGCCAAATACTAAAGCAACACCCGTCATCAGAGAAAAAGGGGTCAGCCAATCAAAAGCATCACCAGCAAATACCCTGCCATCAACCTTGACACCTTGGATGAAAGCTCCTAGCATAATCCCCTGAAATAAGGTAGCAATGACAGAGCCAAAATGGAAAGAATAATCCCATATATAACGTTCCTTTAGAGAGGCTTTGAATCTAAATTCAAAGGCCACCCCGCGGAAAATTAAGCCCAAAAGCATTACGATAATTGGTATATAGAAGGCTGACATCAAAATTGAGTAAGCCAGTGGGAATGCAGCAAATAATCCACCGCCACCTAAAACTAGCCAGGTTTCATTACCATCCCAAAATGGTGCTACAGAGTTCATCATTTTATTGCGGCAATCTTGAGTAGGAGCAAATGGAAATAATATACCAACTCCTAGATCAAAACCATCTAGTAATACATAAAGAAAGATTGCGATGACAATTAACCCACCCCAAACTAAAGGTAAATCTATATAGGGAGCAAAATTAAGCATGGTTGTTGTCCTCCTCTATTGGATTTCCTAAACTGTGGAAACCGTATGTTTCTTCTTTTGTTATTATATTAGGCCCTTTCTTTATTAAATTTATAATATAATAAGTGGCACTGCCAAATATAAAAACATAAACTATCACAAAGGCTATTAATGAAGCAAAGATGTGTTGCCCTAGCACTGGTGAAGATGCTTCAGATGTTCTAATTAGATTATATACTATATAAGGCTGTCTACCAACTTCTGTAACAAACCATCCGGATAACACGGCTATAAAGCCAGTTGGGGTCATCAACATACACCAATATTGAAACCATTTAGTATCAAACAATCTTTTACGTAAATATAAGACTACAGCAATTGCCCCAGTAATTATCATTAATACACCGATTCCCACCATTACTCGGAAACATAAAAATACTATTAATACAGGAGGACGCTCTTCTTTTGACCATTCTTTTAAGCCTTTTACTTCTCCATCTAAACTATGGGTCAGTATTAAGCTAGCCATTTTGGGTATTTCTATAGCATATTTTGTTGTCTCTTCTTGTGCTGAGGGCCAGCCAAGGAGTCTGAGAGCTGCTCCTTTCTCCGTATCCCAAATACCTTCCATAGCAGCAACTTTTGCGGGTTGATGTTCTAAAGTATTTAACCCGTGTTGGTCGCCAATAAAAAGCTGTATTGGGGCAACAAATACTGCCATCAACATTGCCATACCAAACATAATTTTAGCATGGGCAACAAATTTGTTACGTATAAGATACCAAGCAGCAACACCGCCAATTACAAAAGATGTGGTTAAGTACGCTGCAACAATCATATGGCAAAAACGATATGGAAATGAAGGATTAAAAGTAATTTCCAACCAACTTACTGGGTATAAAACATTATCGGCTCGTACTTCATAACCAGTAGGGGTTTGCATCCAGCTATTAGCAGCCAGAATCCAAAAAGCAGAGATAATCGTACCAATTGCCACGATTAAAGTGGCGGCAAAATGCATCTTTTTACTAACTCTATCCCAGCCAAATAGCATAATTCCTAGAAAAGATGATTCCAAGAAAAAGGCAGTAAGCACTTCAAAAGCTAGAATTGGTCCAAGGACATTACCTACCTTATCCGAGAAACCTGACCAATTAGTACCAAATTGATAAGACAGAACAACACCGGACACTACCCCCATACCAAAGGTAATAGCAAAAATCTTAATCCAAAATTTATATAGTTCTTGGTAAATATTATTGCCAGTCTTGAGCCATAGCCCTTCTACTACAGCCAGCCAGCTAGCAAGGCCAATGGTAAAGGACGGGAAAACTATATGAAAGCTTACAGTAAAAGCAAATTGTATACGAGATAGTAGATTAGGATCGAATTCCATATTATTTCTGACTAGGTATGTAAGGATAGCATATACTACTTGTATGATATTGTCACGTTCTAACTTTCGACAGCTTAAGTCCAAACTAAGCAATTCAATGAATAGTAGATTGTCATGACCTTTATGTGGTCTTGCAATGATTTTTGTAAATTTGGCATAATGTTAGTCGGGTTAGCTATAACCTAATGTTAACCCATATTTAGCTAGTAAAGAGGAAAGTTCGGATTTTATATTATTCAGTCCTTCCAAGCTATCTGATTCATATCTAGCAATAATTTTGGCTTCGGTGTTAGAAGCTCGGAGTAACCACCATCTATTATAGTCTATTGTTGAGTCAATCCTTATCCCATCAATATCGTTGAAAGCAATATTTTTGCTGATTAACCCCTCTTTTATTTGCTGAATAATATCAAATTTGAGGTCATCTGGTACTGGAATGCTAATTTCAGGGGAGCTATAACATTTAGGTAGCTCATCTATCATATCGTCCAAGGTTTTTTCTGATCTTGATAGTAAATCAAGAAATCGTAGAGCAGCATAAATGGCATCATCATACCCATAATATTTATCAGCAAAAAATATATGTCCACTAGTCTCACCGCCAAGTAATGCCTTAGTTGTTTGCATCTTATCTTTAATAAAGGAATGACCTGTTTTCCACATTATTGGTCTTCCTCCATATGATTTAATCTGATTAAATATGGCACTACTTGATTTAATATCCATGATAATAGTTGCATGTGGGTTTTGCTCAATTACATCTTTTGCCAATATACAAAGTATCTGGTCACCTAGAATTATTCGTCCTTTCTTACTTATAATAGCTATACGATCTGCATCTCCATCAAATGCAATACCAATATCACAATCCTGAGTTCTAACTACTTCTATTAATTGTTCTAGATTTTTTGCAATAGTAGGATCTGGATGATGATTAGGAAAATTACCATCAATTTTTGAATTTATGACGATATTTTTGTTGGGTAACCTTAATGCTAATAAATCAGTAATATTTCCAGCTGCACCGTTAGCAGGATCCCATGCTACTTTTATTTTGTGATCTATAGTTAGTTCTTGCAAGATACTATCTATGTATTCACTCGTGATATTCAATTCTTGTACATTAGCTAGTGCCATAGAGTTATCAACCATACTAAAGTGATAGGTACTAGACCAATCAGTGCTTAGAATGTTATTTAGTAAATGTTGTATTTGTTGGTCGAAAAAGGACTTACCTTGTGATAACATCTTAAAACCATTATCGTCTTTAGGATTATGTGATCCTGTGATCATTATACTAGCTTGTGGCGTAAATATTTTGTCAGCAAAATATAGCATAGGGGAGGGAGTGACTCCTATGGAGATAACCTGTCCGCCAGCTGAGATAATGCCATTAACCAAAGCATGGTAAAGGGCAGGGGAGCTTAATCTACCATCCCGTCCTACAAATATTTTGTTCCCTTGTTTAGATATATTCATTTTAGTAAAACAAAATCCAATTTTATAAGCAATAGTTGTATTAATATCCAGCAAACTGCTTCCACGAATGTCGTATAACCTAAAAATTGTTCTATTTATTTCCATTGTCATTATAATTTACTATACTCAATGATTTAAAGAATTGATTACTATAAATGAAAATTTTAGCATTTGATACAGTAAATAATAGTGCATCTGTTGCGATTTCTGAAGATAAAATTATTCTAGCATATATTGAGGATTTAAGACCATCTATGCAGGCTGAAAAGATTGTGCCAATGATTGAAGAAGCTTTGAGAATAGCAAAGCTTTCTTACCATGACTTAAATTATCTAGCCGTTACAAACGGCCCCGGTAGTTTTACTGGTATTAGAATAGGATTATCAGTGGCAAAAGGAATTTTGCTCAGTACAAATATAATAGGTAGCACTATATCTAATTTTGAGCTTTCTTGGTGGAGAGCTACTAGGCAAGTAAAAAACTATAATAAAAATGTTGTTCTTAAATTTTTTATTTTTTTTAATGCATATAGAGAGCAATTATATAGCCAAGTTTTTGACCAAGATGGACAAGTATCTATTCCTTTACTGATAAGTTATGACCAAGCTGTGCAACTATTAAATATAGAAGATAATACTATTAAGGTCTGTGCCGGTAATGGGGTAGGGATGATATACGATAAAATTAGGGATAAAAAAAACGTAATAATTTTACCGCGTTTTACTAGAGTTAAGGCGTTGTATATATGTCAATATATAGCTGATAAAATAGCTATACAGTATAAGTTTTCTAACTCTATAGAACCGTTATATATTAGACTAGCTGATGTGAAGGTTAAATAGAGTGTATCAAGGAAAACAAAATAATCTAACCAAGGAACAGAAAGAAGCGATTGGGTTGCTGTCTATGGGAACATTTTTGGAGTATTTTGATTTGATGCTCTATATACATATGGCAGTATTTCTTAATGAGTTATTTTTTCCACAAACTGATCTGCATAATGCTAGTATTATGTCATCTTTTGCCATCTGTTCTACTTTTATTTTTAGACCAGTTGGTGCTGCGCTATTTGGTTGGATAGGTGATAAAGTAGGCCGCAAGGCTACGGTAGTTGTCACAACTTTCATGATGTCATGTTCTTGTTTGCTGATGTTTATTTTGCCTACTTATGTTCAAATTGGTGTTACTGCTACGGTATTAATCACTATTTGTCGGATAGTACAAGGCATATAATCCTTAGGAGAAGCAATAGGGGCAGAACTATATTTAACGGAAATGACAAAACCACCAATTCAATATCCTGTTGTTGGTTTTATCACTATATTTGCTAATCTAGGTGGAGTATTTGCTTTAGGTGTTGCGACATTGGTTACTTCATATGCTTTTAGTTGGCGATATGCGTTTTTATTTGGTGCAGTGATTGCCATGGTGGGAGTTGTGGCAAGAACACGCCTTAGAGAGACTCCAGAATTTGCTGATGCAACCACAAGACTACTCAATAAACTTAAAAATTTTGGTATAGAGAAAAATGATATTACTAATCAGAAAATGTTAAATGAGAAGTTAAATGAGAAAGTTAATATAAAAACTATATTAGCTTATTTAGCAATTGAAGCGACTGGACCAATTTGGTTTTATTTGGTATATATACATTGTGGTACTGTACTTAAAACCACCTTTAATTATAGTTATGAACAAATTATTGGACATAACTTGTTTGTTGCAATAGAAGAGCTATTTAGCGGTATTTTATATACTTATTTGAGTTATAAAATATATCCTATGAAAATTTTAAAAATAAGATTAGTAATTTTTGCTAGTACCATTGTATTTTTACCATATTTATTAACTAATACCCCATCGCCTTTTTATTTATTATTATTGCAGTTTTTTATATTGTTATTTAAAACAGGAGCACTGCCAGCGGCTCCAATATTTTATAAGCAATTCCCTGTATTTAAACGTTTTAGAACTGTGAGTATCTCATTCGCTGTGGGGCGGGCAATAATGTATGTTGTTACGTCTTTCGGATTAGTTTATTTAATAGATTGTTTTGGTAATTGGGGAATAGTAATGCTATTTGTTCCATTCATAGTGTTATATGGACTTGGTTTACGTCATTTTGAAATGCTAGGAGGCTGTCGGAGATAACTAATTAATTATATTTTGTGCTATTTTTAGGCGAGAATAAATAGGATTTTTGATAGGATGTGTACCTATTTCAAAAAAATCTTATAATTTGCAGCAAAAAAGACTTTATTCACCAACTAAATAAGCTTTGTTAACAGTGCCTAATAGCGTCTTGTACTTTTCTGCAATTTTAAAATTGTCATGGGGGTTATGCGTAAGATGAGTAATTTAGTATTTTATATCATTACTTACGACTTTTAAACTGCCCTGATTATATCACGAAGTTTTATATATGCAATCTTGCTATATGCCAGTATAATTAATATAACTAACCCGTTATATGTTCTAGATATCTTCTCCGCTATTAGTGAAGAGGCACTTTAGTGGCAACAAAGTAATCCATGGAAATGATTATGTTTGGAGATACCCTATATAAAGAATGAACAGCAGTTGTTATTCTTCTAGATTTAATATTTAATGTATTAAAACAACAATAGGGAGGCCCAAAATAGAATATAACATAATAGGAATAGATTTAGCAAAAAATATTTTTTATCTTCATGCCGTAGATAAATGCATTTTTGGGTAGATCAATACATGACATGACATTTAGGAACTTATAACAATATCAAGAGCCTAGACACTTATATCTTTAAATTATGATATAAGTAATTGTAAGAGGGTGACTTGATAGACACTGGACTGAAATAGTCGTAAACAGAATAAGTACCCTCTTACAAAGTTTGCTTTGAACAAATTGCAGAAGGTGCTGGAAACAGCAGCCTTGCACAATAAGATGAAGGAGATTATATCATGAGTAAAATAATAGGTCTAGATGTAAGTAAAAAATGGTTAGATATATGTTTATATGAGTCTAACAATAAACCGATATATAATCGTTTTTCCAACGATAAGTTAGGGCATGAAGAACTGATAAAATTAACAAAAGAACAAGAAATTAAGCTAATAGTATGTGAACCTACTGGAGGTTATGAAGCGGATATTTGCCAAAAATTGTATAATAATAAACAACAGGTACATAAAGTCAATACATATAGCTTTAATTCATTTAGTAAATCGGTGAATTTGTGTAAAACTGATAAGAAGGACGCATTTAAATTAGCATATTATGGCGATAAGATGCAGCTTTCAGCTAATTATTTATATCAAGTTGAATCCGATACTTTGAAGAGATATCAGCAAAGGCGAGAAGATTTAGTATTAATGCTTAGCAATGAAAAGAAGAGGCTACATCATAGTATTGATGGTATTGATAAAAAGAGTATAGAAAAGCTCATTAAATTTTTACAGAATGAAATAGCTGAGCTTGATAAAAAATTAAGTGAAGTAATAGATGAGTCAGAAGAGTTGAAAGAGAAGGTAAAAATATTAGAGAGTGTGCCTGGTATTGGTAAATGCGTAGCTAAAAAACTAATTAGTTTTTTACCTGAATTAGGGAATAAAAATTATAGTAGTAATGAATTGTCAGCAATTGTAGGGATAGCTCCTTATGCCCGTGATAGTGGTAATAAGCAAGGACGAAGATTTATTAGAGGTGGCAGAAAAATACCACGATATGCTTTATATATGGCGGTATTGGCTGGTAAAAACGGTGTCAAAAATGGTTTTCAATATTTGAAAGCTTTATATGATAGGCTTGTTAACAATTTTAAACCTAAAAAGGTTGCTATAGTTGCATGCATGCGTAAACTACTTGAAGTATGCCATAAACTTATTCAACAAAAACGTTGTTTTGTTATTTAGATAAATATTTTTATTTTTTTGAAAATTTAGATAAAAGATAATTGCTGTTAACAAAGCTTATTTGATTAATTCATCAATCAAATAAGCTTTGTTAACAGTGTCTAATCTAGTTAGCTGTATGTTCCAAGTTATAACTTAAAGAATTATTATTTTCGAATGCTACAGAAATTGATGAAACACCTCATATTTTCCAGTATAATGGGGTTTTTATGCGTTCTTTCTCCTTATGGACAAGCCGAAGATACTGTCCAAAATATAGAATTTTTTGATACTACCGATGAAGATAGTAACAAGTTAGAAATTAAAGACAACAACTTATCCAGTATACCAAATAATGCTGAAAATTCAGAATTAAAAACTTGCACTTTAGCTAAGATTATTGCTTTAAATAAAATTACCGCAACATCAAAGGAGATGTTATTAAAGCCTAATGAACCACAATATTTTGGTAATATTCAAATTAAACTTCATAAATGCATAAAAAACCTTGATCCTTACAATGGCGATAATTATATGCTATTAACCATTATAGAGCATAAGATTGATGAAGACCCTATGTTAATTTTTCAAGGATGGCTTATCTTATCAAGCATTTCAGTCTCCACCTTTGAACACCCAATTTATGAAATTTTTGCTAAAGATTGTTTATAAGGATATTTAAGAATGATACAATCTCTGTTTTATATTTTAGTAACGCTATTTCCAGCAGTTGGATTAATTGCTGGTTTTTCTGCGGCAGTGATAGTTCCTATTTGGTTATTAACTATATTAATTGCTTTATCAGATAAAATATTTATTAATTTGCAATATGCCACTATTAAAAAAACTTTGCTATCCAATTGGAAATTGGAATTACTATTTTGTCTTTGGTGTCTTATAACAAATTTTTATTCACTCAACTATCCCTCTTCTTTACTTAATTATCTACAAGTTTTTTTGATTGCTTTAATAGGATTTATCGTAAATAGCCATATTGACAAATTACCTATCAATGTAACCAAAATAAAAATATATTTTATTATAGGAATAATGCTGGCAATTGCTCTATTCTTTGTAGAATACTCTTCTCATGGTATTATAACAGAAGCTTTCCGCACTACTTTCCAGCCAAAATCTTCCGGTAAGTTCTTTTTATTCCTTCTTGATCGTGGCTGTTCTTTATTATCGGTTCTTTCCTGGCTACTTATTGCTATATTGATACTATATCATAAATATCTATTAGCACTAATATATTATCTATTAATTTTTTATTTATTATCTATCTCTGATAGTTTGGCAAGCTTTTTAGCATTTGCCATAGGTGGGTTAGTATTTTTAACAAATAGATTGTTAGCATCCAAATCTCTACAATCTATTTTTTTGAAATTATTTACCTTGGCTATGCTTACCGGTTCAATAATGATGCCGATAATTTCCTATAAAATACAACCATATTATGCATCAGAGCATTATGCTAAGTTTTTACCAGATTCTGCCAAGCATCGTGTGTTTATTTGGCATTTTGTTGCCAAGCAAATTATCAAAAAACCAATTTTAGGTCATGGATTTGCTTCTTCAAGAAATTTTAAAGTTGATAAAGAACAAATGGTTAGCTATCACCAATGGACTTGGTCACCCTTTCCTCTACATCCACATAATAATATAATGCAAATTTTATTTGAGACGGGCTTAATAGGTTTTATACTATTTTTATCTTTAATTTATAAATATATTCAAAAAATTAGTAATATAAGCTTAGTGCAGTCTCATAAAAGTGCTAAGATGAATTTAACTGGTGAGGAGATGGATATAGATACGTTAAATTACAAGTCTGTTGCCTATGCTTGCTTTATAAATTATTATATAATAGGTATGATTTCATTTAATATTTGGCAAATATGGTGGGTTTGCAGTGCTTTTGGGGCAGTTATTTTGCTTAAATTACTATTACGTCGAGCAACGACAAATAGATAACAGCACCTATATTATAAGGTAATTACTAATGTTGGAAACATCACATATATTACAGGAATATTTGCCTATAGCGGTATTTTTTGCTATAGCAGTAGTTTTGTCGTTGATAATAGTTACATTACCGAGACTATTGAGTCCTCGAAAATATAATAAAGCTAAGTTGGATAGTTACGAATGCGGGTTTGAACCTTTTAGCGATGCTAGAAGTAAATTTGACGTACGTTTTTATCTAGTAGCTATTTTATTTATTATTTTTGACTTAGAAGTAGCCTTTTTGATGCCATGGGCTATTACTCTTGGAAAAATTGGTAAATTTGGTTTTTTTTCAATGATGTTTTTCTTATTCGTACTTACTGTTGGTTTTATATATGAATGGAAAAAAGGAGCCTTAGATTGGGAATAATGACATGAAAGCAGAAATAGATTTATATGATCAAGATAAGCTACTTGCAGAAGAAATCTCAAATCGGGGCTTCTTGATAACTAAACTTGATGATTTGCTAGGCTGGGCTAGATCTAATTCGCTTTGGCCTATGAGTTTTGGTCTTGCTTGCTGTGCAGTAGAAATGATGCAAGCTGCTTCTAGCCGTTACGATATGGATCGTTTTGGTATGTTATTTAGACCTAGTCCACGTCAATCTGATCTAATGATAGTTGCAGGAACCTTAACCAATAAGATGGCTCCGGCTCTTAGAAAAGTTTATGACCAAATGACTGAGCCTAAATGGGTTCTGTCAATGGGAAGTTGTGCCAATGGTGGTGGTTATTACCACTATTCCTACTCGGTAGTGCGTGGCTGTGATCAGATTGTTCCGGTAGACGTATATGTACCAGGTTGCCCTCCGACCGCTGAAGCTTTGATTTATGGTTTAATGCAGCTACAAAGGAAAATTAGAAGGACTACTAGATTTAAGAATATTAGTGTATAATATGGAAGCGATTATTGATAATTTAATAAAAAATCAAGGACTTGAGATAACTGTATTACCTGTACAGTTAAATGGTTCAAATATACATTTTTCTGCATATAAATCTACTATAGAAAGTCTGGTATCATTTTTATCGTTAATTAAGCAATCTGAGGATTTACGTTTTACTGTGTTGACAGATTTGTTTGCTGCCGATTTCTTGAACCGTTCTAGACGGTTTGAAGTGGTATATAATTTACTAAGTCTTAAATTAAATAAACGTATATTAGTTAAAGTTGAGGTTGGAGAAAATGATATAATTCCTTCAGTTACCAAAATCTTTAGTGCTGCTTGCTGGTATGAACGTGAAGCATATGATATGTTTGGAGTGAATTTTGCTGGGAGTCATGATATTCGTCGTATTCTAACAGATTATGATTTTGTTGGACACCCTCTTAGAAAAGATTTTCCATTAACTGGTTACGTGCAAGTTAAATATGATGATACTCTGGCAAAAGTAGTATATGAGCCAGTTAAACTTGATCAGCCATATAGAGAATTTGATTTTTCATCAGGTTGGAAAGGGCCGAATTATGTATTACCTGGGGATGAGAAAGCAAATAAACATATATGATTTCAGACAGACCAAAACATGATAAAATATTTCGTAAATCTATGGATAATCAAATAATTGCCAAGGAGTTTTTAGCTATAACATATTTTTAGGTAAACATAATCAAAATGAAACATCGCTTTAATTTATTACTTATATTTATTTGGTTTTATCAATTTTTTATCTCTCCCCTACTTGGTGTCAATTGCCGTTTTTATCCATCATGTTCAGAATATGCTAAGTCGGCAATAATGATACATGGCAATATTAAAGGATTATGGTTGTTTATTAAGAGAATAATAAGGTGTAATCCTTTTTGTCATGGGGGATGTGACCATGTGCCTAATCAGATAGAACAGGACGATTAGAGAGTAGACCTAAGTGGTAACTATTACGTCTACTCTCTAATCGCCATGGTTAGTATATATTTATTTTGTAAATTGACAAATAATACAATCTTCTATACTATCAAATATCAAAATTTATAACACCAATGGTAGGTTCTGTTAATGTTTCTAAAGTGTTATAGTTAAGTAAAGCTGAAGTTTAATTAATCAACCTGATCAATATAATTAAAAAAATATCATATTTATGAACATTAAAGTTAAAAGATTAGAACATTCTGTAGATATGTTGCCTAGTTATGCTACCCAGCATAGTTCTGGTATGGATCTAATAGCAGCAAATATTGCTCCAATAACTATAAAACCACAAGAAGCAAATTTGGTACCCACGGGAATTTGTATAGCATTGCCTAGTCATTTAGAAGCTCAAATCAGACCAAGATCAGGTTTAGCACTAAAGCATTATATTACCGTACTAAACTCGCCTGGTACAATTGATGCTGACTATCGTGGAGAGATAAAGGTAATTTTAATTAATCATGCTAAGAAAGATTTTGTAATTGAACGTGGCATGAAAATTGCTCAGATGGTTGTTGCTAGATATGAACAGATATTATGGGATGAGGTGGATGTGTTAGATGAAACACCTAGAGGGTTTGGTGGATTTGGTTCGACTGGAAAATTTTAAGTTATGCTTTTTCAGTATAGGAAATTATGCTGTAGCAATGAACCTAACACTACAGTTGTAGATTTCAAAAACTAGAAACCATATTGTAAAGAAAACCCTCAAATTTTCTATAATTTATTCAGTCTATAACTGTAGTGCTAGACACTTATATCATAATTTAAAGATATAAGTGTCTAGGTTATAAGAACGAACAACTGTCATCGCGAGCCACAATAGAAACAATCAGGATTAAAGCGGTTTGCCCCCTCATTGTTAAATATTAGTTTGATAATAATCTTATTTTTATACTATATAAAAATAAGATTATTACCGTAAATCAGTTAAAATACATTCGAAGAATCGTTTCAAAAATGCATTTTTCCTTATAACAAAGCCAATTCGATATAAAAATTATTAATTCTTATATCGAATTGAGGTTTAAAATAATAAAATTATGAAAGTTTTTAGAATATTCTTGCTCAGCTATTATTTAATTCTATCATTGTTAACTACACATTTTGTATATGCCAGCCCATTTAACCATCCGGAAACATGGAGAAAAGTCGAAATTTCAAAATTGCTTAAAACATCTAAAGTACACCATATCAAACCTATGCAAGAATTTCTCATGGAAGAAGGCAAGAAAATAGAATTTGGTGGAGAAGTTTATTTAGTTACTTTAGACAATCAGGTAAAAGCTGTCTTTAAAAATTTACCAGCAGATGATTTGGGAGATGCCCAATCTGAAGTAGCAGCCTATCAAGCTTCTCTAGTTTTAGGCTTTCCTTATGTTCCTCCAACAGTGATGCGTAAAATCAATGGTATGACAGGCTCCTTGCAACTATACATTGATACTGAAATTGATCCTTTAGCACCTGGAGAGTATGAAAAAGCTCTGCAAGAGGTTTCCATACTCGATCAAAATAACCTACAAACTTTTTACTTCATTTTCGGACAATGGGATTCTGGACCACATAATTTGTTGATATTTAAGGATCCTAAGAAAACATATTTTATTGCAATAGATAATTCTGGTATTCGTAATCGCCAACACGTTAAACTTGGAGAGCTACCTTTTGTTAGAGTGTTATATAGTGACAAGCTAAATACCAATGATTATGATAAACCATTTCCTTTTGATAAAGCCGAGACCATTGATATACCTAATGAAGAAAATCTAAAACAAAGATTAAAAAATCAAGTACCTTATACGTTTTATAAAAGCTTTAAGTCTTATAACCAACCTCTTAGATTTGTTATTTATCAAAATAGCATATGGCGTCAGTATCATGCATTTGATAAAAGTTTTATAATATCTTATCCAAAGCAATGTTATAACGACACTATAAAAGCTATAAAAAATTTAGACTTACCTACTCTTAGGAAAATTTTTATAGCAGCGAAAGGTTCTGATTTTTTAAATAATTCTTATCTCAATGCTATATTAGAACGCCGCGATCAAATTTTAAAGCATTGCCTAAAAATTAAATAAGAAAAATTTAATTATACTCTATAATTTTATTAACTCTGCTTTTTTTGTTAAAGACTCTATACCATTTAAGTCAGTGGCAGTTACCCATAGTTGTAATCCTAATTCTAGAAAAAGATCAATCAAATATTCTCTCCTTTTTTTATCAAGATGGACAAAAACCTCATCTAACAGTAAAATAGGCATAGCGATATTTTCTTTAATAGCATAATTAACTTGGGCAAGTATTATTGCAATGAGCACAGCCTTCTGTTCACCGGTAGAACAGTGTTTAGTTAGGGCATTTTTTTCTTTATGAATAACTATAAAATCACTTTTATGAACTCCAAAATTAGTACGATTAGACATTCTATCACGAATACGACATCCCACTAATTCTTTTTTTATAAAATCAATATCTATAGCATAATTTTTTGATATTTTTTCTTCTACAACTCCATTAATTGATAAAATAGCTTTAGGGAACTCATTATCCAAATCATCAATAGTTTTTTGAATATGTTCTAAAATTTTCAACCTGTTAATAGCGATCTCAACCGATAATTCTGCCATTTTTTCCTCAATTACTCCAAGCCAATTTGTATCAACTTGCTCTTGTAATAGGATTTTACTGCGTTCATGCATATAATATTCATATTTAGTAACTATTTCTGCATGAGATGGGTTAAAATTATAAACAATCCTGTCAAAGAATTTACGTCTATCACTAATACCGGAAGAAAAAATACCATCCATTTGGGGAGTAAGCCAAACCATAGCAGAAAACTTGCTCAGTTCATTATTTTGTATTTTAACACCGTTAAACTCTGTAAATCGCCTATTAGATTGACGTTTTACATTTGTTAAAATTTCAGCTAAGCCAAGTTTACTATGCAATAGCCCATAAACCGAACAATGATCTACCCCTCTTTGACAAATATCATCTAATTTGGCTGATCTTAAACCTCTACCAGGTGAAAATAGTGATATTGATTCTAGAATGTTAGTTTTGCCACTACCATTTTCTCCTATTAATATAATAGGGTTATTACCAGTGTTAATCTCTAAATCCTGAAAATTACGGTAATTTAGTAGTTTTAATTTTTGTAAGTAAATGTTATTAATCAATAAATTGTCTTCCCACCACTCTTAAATTTCTGATGAGCCTGGTTTAATTTTTTGATAAATTCTGGAGAATATGATTTGACATCACTTTTTGATCCGCCTTCATATTGTTTGGCTAAATCTATCCCGCCTTTAATCATATTATAAGCAAAATTTTCTTTTTTTGTTTCTCCAGCTATTCTTTTAGGATTCATAAACTTATAAACTTGATATAAAGCAAAATTTTTAACTAAACGTCTTGCTTCCAATCTAGATTGCTTGCTTATACCTTGTAAATTATCTTTTGATTTTATCAACCCTCGGTTAGCTTCTTTTACCAATAGCGAATGTTGTTGCATCAAGTAACTACTTACTTCAGCAATATTCTTACTGATAAGTTTTTCATCAATTTTAAGATTTAATTTCTTATTATTGAGTTTGCCCAAATATTTTTGTATTAATATGATAATCTGTGTCTGTAATTTTGTCAGATCCATTGTTTGCTCATTAAGACAAGCTAATATTTGTTCTATCTCTTGTTCGAAAGCATCGTTTGCACTTAACTCATTGAAAATTTCCATCGCCTCATCGGAGCTAAGTTCATCCTCATTAGTGATACCTACTAACGCATCCTTAATTTGGTCTGCTAACTTTCTAGAGTCCTTTGGTTTTTTGTTGTCTTCTTCCATTTATTAGCCTCCTATTTACCTAGACGATGCACATAGTAATTAGTGAGATGCATACATCTTTTAGTTAAACATCATTGCGAGGAGCTACTTTAGTGGTGACACGGCAATCCAAATTACTTAATTATAACTATACTTTTTGTGGACTGCTTCGTCGCCTTACGGTTTCCTCTTAATAACGTTGAAGAATTTTGTGTGCATCATCTAGCCTATACCACGCCTATTCTTGAGTAGTAAAGTGTCCTCTATAAGTTCTATACAACATGACTCCTTGACGCTCTTCAATTATAGTTTTGCATAATAAGGCTGTATCAATAGCTTTTTGTCTTTTGGTGAATTTATATTCTTTTTCTGTACATAATTCACTTATACTAATGTTCTGCCAAACAAGTCCATCAAAAATTTTGGCTTTAATATAACCACTTGACTTTAAATTCCCATAATCTCCTTTATTAACACTTAATGCGTCATCATTCAACAAAAGCTTAATATCCCCGACTTTTAACTTCGTTATCGAATCAACATATTTAATATAAACTTTACCGGTTAATTCTATAGTGCTAGGTATCATAATATTCTATCTTTGACTTATACAGGAAGTCTAATACAGCTAACCAGATTAGTATCTCACCTTACGCATAACCCCCATAACAATTTAAAAACTGCAGAAAAGTACAAGACGCTATTAGCGAAACCACGTAGTGGTTGTGGCAACCCATATTCATTAGATTGCTTCGTCGCTACTAAAGTAGCTCCTCGCAATGACCGTAAATTTGGCTTAATGTTATTCAGGTAGCTATAACTTCTCCTTAAAAATGATGCAATATTGGTTCTTGTTCATCATATTCTTTTAACATGTAACCACGTCCCCATACTGTATCAATGTAGTTTGTACCACCAGCAGCATCAGCCAACTTCTTGCGTAATTTGCAGACAAATACGTCTATAATTTTAATCTCTGGTTCATCAACACTACTATACAGATGATCTAAGAACATCTCCTTATTCAATACCGTTCCCCTACGCAATACCAACAATTCTAAAATAGCATATTCCTTGTTTGTTAAATGGACCTTTTTGCCATCAACTTCTACAATTCTGGTATCAAGATGAATACTTACCTTGTCAAACCTAACCACTGACTCAGAGTGTCCTTTAGAACGACGAACAATTGCATAAATACGAGCAATTAACTCTTCGCGGTTAAATGGTTTTGTGATATAATCATCTGCCCCACATGTAAGACCTTTAATTTTTTGATCAACTGTAGTAAGACCCGATAAAATCAATATAGGTGTTTTTACTTTAGCGGAACGTAATCTCAGCAGGACCTCAAATCCGCTAATATCTGGCAGCATAAGGTCTAAAATAATTAAATCATAATTGTAAACTTTAGCTATTTCTATCCCCTCTGCACCAAACTCTACCACTTCACAAATAATTCCTTCTGAAGCTAACGTTAATTCAATAGAGCTAGCTATGTCACTATTATCTTCTACTAACAGCACCCTCATTACATCTTTCTCCTTAATAAATTTTTCTTTATTAACTTACTTTTTATTACACGCTATGTTCTCATTTTATCTTTATAAGAGCAAGTAATTTTATTAGAATAACAGAATTTAGGATAACTTAAATTATCCTAAATTTGCATATATTCAAAGATAAATGTTCATAGCACCTAATTAAATAAAATATTACTTACACTTCTTCCAAGAAGGTTTTAGCCATAGAACTGACCTAGAAAGCAGTTAAAATATTAGATACTACAATAAGATCGTTATTACTAACTTTTTCCATTATAATAAATTTTTGTTCTTGAATATCTCACAAATCAGTAGAGATTGTTAAATAAGCAAAGTTTATCATTAAATTTATCATGAATTATAGTTTTTCTTAAACAAACTATAATTTTAATTAGAAACCTCCATATAACCTAAAGTAGATAAACTAAAAATAATAAAGTATTACATTATAAATAGTAAGTTTAAACGATCATTTCATTGTAGACGTTTGTTATGATTTTTGCAATCACGTTAGTTGTAATTTTATTAAAATTTAGTATAGACAATTGTAGATTATTGTTATAATCATAAATAATGACGTAAGGATTTTATATAAATTATTTACTATTTACGCATGAAATTTAAAAGTTATAGAGAAAACAGCTTGGCGTCTATTAACTATAAACTACTTATAGTAGTGACGAGGCAATCCAAAATATGTCGCTATTTGGCAATAGACAGGGATAACCGGCTACTATAGAATCACTACTAGAAATAATGAAGAAGTTATAGTGTCCAAAACTCTAAAAATTTCTAAGTGCCAAGTGCAGTTATTACCTTTATTGCTTATTATATTAGCGTTTATAATCCTCTTATCACTGGGGTTTTGGCAAATTGTTAGATTGCAGGAAAAAGAATTATTTTTAAATTCAATAAAAAATAACCTTAATAATCCTCCTATTGATATAAAAACACTTAGTGTAGATAAATTATATGCTAAAGTGAAAATGAAAGGGCATTTTTTGGCTGGTAAGAATTTGCATCTTTATGGACGCAAATCAATGTCTACTGAAAAAGATGGCTATTATTTAATTAGCCCTTTTCAAACCGATGGTAATAAGATAATCTTAGTGGCACAAGGATGGTTTGCTGGGAAGTATAAGAAAAATATTGATAATGTAGTGAATGATTCTACAGAAATTACTGGTGTAATTCTCCCTAGTGAGAAAACCAAGCTGTTTGTCTTAGGTAATGATGTTAAAAATAATGTTTGGTTTACCTTGGATTTAATTCAAGCGTCTGATATTCTTGGTTTGACATTAGAGAATTTTTATTTAATTATGGAAGGTAACAATAACCGATCTGATATTCTTCAAAGCTTGTCAATTAACAATCTGTTGAATGTTAGAAATAATCATTTAGAATATGCTATTACTTGGTTTACATTAGCAATTTCATTAGCAGTAATGTTTGTGATTTATCATTTGCCTAAAAGAAATTAAAAATTAAATAAAGGGGTTGTTATGATATTAAAAGTAGGCGATATTGCACCAAATTTCACCATGTCAATAGGTGAAGATATTAAAATGAATTTGTCAGATTTATCAGGCAAGTTTGTTGTGTTATATTTTTATCCGAAAGATGATACACCAGGCTGTACTATTGAAGCAGGTGATTTTAATAAATTAAAGGCAGAATTTGAAAAGATGAATGCTATCATTGTTGGTGTATCAAAAGACAACTTAGACTCTCATGATAAATTTAAGAAGAAATATTGTTTGGATTTTGATCTTGCATCAGACTCTAATTCTGATACTTGCGAGAAATATGGAGTTTGGGTGGAAAAATCGATGTTTGGTAAGAAATATATGGGGGTTGAGCGAACTACTTTTTTAATAGACAAAAAAGGTAAGATAGTTCATATTTGGTCAAAAGTGCAGGTGGCTAGACATGCTGAAGATGTATTAAATCAGGTGAAGGCTCACCAACCATGATTTTTTGCATGCTGAATACGAGTTTATCAATAAACAATTAAAATTTTGTTCACAGAACTTAGGAGACAGTAGGAGATAACTAATTAATCAGTTATCTCCTACTGTCTTCTGGTGAAAGTGTTTGGCTGTTTTATTGCTACTAAAACAACAAATTTTTAGATAGGAATAATTTATTTATTATTACTTCCGTACTTTAAATCTAATAAAGAAGTTGATATATATATTTATTGCATATATAATTCCGAATTTAGAAAATATTGCAAATAATATAATTTTTACTAACTCATGTAGTAAAATAATATTAATATAATAATGGTAATATGAAAAATAATAGTGCATTAGCAACTCAAGTAGCAAACCCTCTAAATAATGCTCTTGAAAAGTGTAAAATTGCTTTTTGGATAGTTTTTGGTTTTGCGTTTGTTATTAACTTGTTAATGTTGATAACGCCTCTTTATTCCTTACAAGTTCTTGATCGAGTTATAGGAAGTGGTAACACATGGACATTAATGTGGTTATCCATTATTATCGGTACAATCTATTTTATTTATGGGTTATTACAAATTGCAAGATCGTTCACCTTAATTAAAGTTGGTGAGTGGTTGGATAAAACAGTTGCTCCTGTAATTTTTGGTCACTCTATTTCAGCTGCTGCAACCCGTACTAATACTGGTGCTAGTCAATTACTTCGTGATTTCCAAACAATAAAAACTTTTGTAACTAGTACCGGTATTAATACTTTATTTGATGCTCCTTGGAGTGTTATCTATATAATAGTGATTTTCTTAATTCACCCATATATTGGAATTTTAACATTAGCTGGTGCTATTATTATCGTATCTACTGCTTTTTTTAATGCTGCTGCAACTAATAGAACTCTTGGTGAAGCTACTGAATTCTCCATAAAGGGTATGACTCAAGCTGACATTGCCAATAGGAATTCAGAAGTTGTAGAAGCTATGGGCATGATGAAAAACGTTACGGCGAATTGGCACCAATTTAATATTGCTGCTTTGGAAAAGCAATCAGTTGCCAGCTATCGCAATGGTGCTATCTCTAATTTTTCTAGATTTATTCGTAATATTATGCAAATGCTTGTAACTGGCATTGGTGCATATGTTGTTGTTAGTACTTCAGGAAGAGAGATGACTACTGGTGGTATGATTATGAGTTCTATTATAGTTGGCAGAGCTTTAGCTCCTTTCGATAATGCTATTGAGCTATGGAAGAGTATGAGTAGTTCTATAAAATCTTATAAAAATATCAATCAGTTATTTGCTTCATATAAATCAAGAGAAGAAGCGATGCCAATTCCAAATGTTGAAGGACATTTAACTGTAGAAAATATTTATTATTTACTTCCAGTCCCTCCATATATGCCACAACCACCTGTACCAAGATATATTTTAAAGGGAGTGTCCTTTGCCGTTCAGCCTAGTGAAATATTAGCAATTATAGGGCCTTCTGCTGCAGGCAAGTCAACCTTAGCTAAAATACTAGTCGGTGTATGGAAAGCATCGTCAGGAACTGTTAGACTTGACAGTGGTGAAGTTTATTCTTGGAATAGAGAAAATTTTGGTAATCATGTAGGATATTTGCCACAAGGGATAGAATTATTTAGTGGTAGTATAAAGCAGAATATAGCTAGGATGGCTGAAAATGCTGATCCAGAAAAAGTAATTGAGGCTGCTAAAATTGCTGGAGCTCATGAAATGGTATTAAGACTACCAGATGGTTACGATTCAGATATTGGAACAGCTGGCTCTAATCTCTCTGGTGGACAAAGGCAACGTGTTGGTCTTGCTAGAGCATTTTACGGTAACCCTAAACTAATTATTTTAGATGAACCTAATGCTAATCTTGATGAGGCAGGTGAAATAGCTCTATCAAACTCTTTAAAGCAAGCAAAATCTAGGGGGATTGCTGTAGTTGTTATATCTCATAGACCTTCTGTACTATCAGTGGTAGATAAGATTTTGGTATTACAAGATGGGGCAGTAGCTCTTTATGGTACTCAAGAAGAAATGCAAAATCGAATTAAATTGTTACAAAGCGGTGTAATTCACATTAACGAATAAGTTTTAAACATATGGAAGAAAAGCCAAATAATAATAAACCAACATTTACCGCGGAGCAACTTAAACAACTGTTGTCGTTACAAAATGATTTGGTATCCACGAAAAAAACAAAAGGAGGTATTTTATCACAAAAGATAATAGTAAGTCTTTCTAAGACAATTCAAAATACATTGTATTATCTTGATCGTTTTATCAATTTTGTTACCAAAAATAATGATGTTGATCGCAATGATGTAGTACAGACTGCTAGAACTCCAATTCTTTTTGGGATATATATAATAATCTTCTTTGTTTTAGTTGGAGGAATATGGGGGAGTTGTGCCCCTCTTGATAGTGCGGCTGGAGCATCAGGTGTATTGGTAACATATAGTAATAAGAAGATAATTAACCACCAAGAGGGTGGAATTATAGCTAATATTTTTATTAAACAAGGCGATAAAGTTAAGATAGGCGATAAATTAATAGAGTTAGAAGATACAAAGATCAAATCGCAGTACGAAATTACTTTAAGCCAATATAGGCACGCTTTGGCAACAGAAAGTCGTTTGATTGCTGAGAGAGATAATCAAGATAAGATTGAGTTTCCAAAATTATTAACAGAAGCCATAAATCTACCTGAAGTAGCAAGGGTTATACATACTCAAGAAAGTTTATTTTACTCCAAAAAAGAAGTGTATAAAAGTGAGAAAAATGCTTTGCATCAAAGGATCGAACAATTAAATAAAAAAATAGAAGGACTGCAAGCTAAAAAAATTGCTTATATGAAAAGTTTAGAAGTTGCTAAGGATCGTTTAAAAGCAATGCATACTTTGCATGAGAAGGGCTTTGCTCAAAAAGCTGCTCTATTGGAACTTGAATCTAGGGAAGCAAATTTTAAAAGTGAAATAGCTATGACAGACACTGAAATTGCTGGTACTAAGCATGCAATCACAGAAAGTGAAATTAGTATTATTAACTTACAGAATAAATATACAGAGAAAACACTGACTGAACTAAAAGAAGCACAGGGGCAAGTATCTCATCTAAAAGAGCAGTTTACCGCTTATAAAGACTCCTTGAGTCGTACAGTTGTTAAATCCCCAGTTGATGGTATTATAAATGTATTGAACTTTCATACAATAGGCGGAGTAATTGCTCCAGGTGTTCCGATTGTAGAAATTTCTCCAACTAATGATACTTTGATAATAGAGGCAAGAGTTCCACAGAAGAACATAGATTCTGTGCATGAAGGTTTGTTAGCAAAAATTCGTTTTAGTGCTTTTAAGTCTAGAACAACGCCATTATTTACCGGTAAAGTAGTTAGAATATCTCCTGATACTGTACAAGACAGAAACCAAATGCAACAAGGTCCAGAGACTTTTTACATTGCTATAATTGAGATTGATATGGATGAATTTAATAAGATTGCAAAAGCTAGAAAATTAGAACTACATCCTGGTATGCAGGTGGAAGTTCAAATTGTCACTGGCACAAGAACTCTTCTAAGATATTTACTTGATCCTATTACTGATAGTATGTTCAGAGCGTTTAAAGAAAAATGATAATTAGTCGCTCCGTCAAAAAGGCTATAGACATAAGAGATGATACATGTTCGTGATCAAAAATTACATCAAAATCCATAAGATTTTTACCTTATTTTGTCAAAAACCTTATGGTTTTCCAAAGTTTTTGTAGCATAACCACGGAACATAAGTTGCATAATACCCTACGTTTTTTACTCTATCGCAAAAATAGCAAAAAATTATAAGGTATTATGCTACACAAGGGTCATTGCGAGAAATGTGTAAGCATGACGAAGCAATCAACTTCTGGTCTTTTGGTTTGCTTCTTCGCCTAAAGCGATTCCTCGTAATGACACTTAAAAATCAGTTTTTTTTCCTTAAATTGGTATATTATGTCGAATTACACTTTCACTACAAAATAAAAAATATATGGTTCTTTATACACACTTTTTGATTCTTTAGTTTAATTCATTAAATTCTACTTTAGTAAATAATTTTATTTGAAGTGGAGAAAATTCTGAATGATTGTTTGAACTTTCTTCTGCTAATTTATTAGCTTTAGTCAAAAGGTCTAAGTCTCTAGATAAATCGGCAAAAAAGAATCTTATTTCACCACTTTGCTTTGTGCCTAATATTTCTCCACTACCTCTTAACAGTAGGTCTTGCTCAGCTATATAAAAACCATCATTACTATTTCTCATTACTTCAAATCTAGATTTTGCAAATATACTTAATTTTTGAGGATCATATAGAAGGATACAATGAGATTGCAACATTCCACGTCCAACTCTACCTCTTATCTGATGCAACTGAGCTAAACCAAACTGTTCGGCATTTTCAATTACTATTAAGGTTGCATCTGGTACATCGATACCCACTTCGATTACAGTTGTAGCAACCAAGATTTTAATATTACCATTCTTAAATTGTTGCATAATCATATCTTTTTGTTCATTTTTCATTTTACCATGTATAATGCCTGCCATGTTAGGATAGGCATTTTCAATGGTAATAAGTCTGGTATTGATGTCGGTTAGCTCAGTATTTTTTGTTTGTGTTATTAGCTCTTCATCATTTTGATCGATAAGGGGGCATATCCAGTAAATTTTTTCTTCAGATGTCAGCTTTTTATCCAGAACTGATATTACATTATTTAGTTTTGTCTTTGGTAAGATGCTAGTAATAATGGGTAGTCGATTTTTTGGCTTATTGGCAAGTTTAGAAATATCCATATCTCCAAACATGGTCAAAGTAAGGCTTCTAGGAATAGGGGTGGCTGTCATTACTAAAACATCTGGATGCGAGGCTTTGTTAATTAAATCTAGTCGTTGTTGTACACCAAATTTATGTTGCTCATCAATGACGACATAACCTAAATTTTTAAAATTTACTTTTTCTTGAAATAAGGCATGAGTGCCAATTAATATATCAATATCTCCGTTTTCTAGCTCTGATAACAGTTTGTTACGTTCTTTGCTAGATATTTTTCCGGTAAGTAAACCAAGTCTTATTCCGGTTTCACTTAAGGCTTTAACGAAGAATTGGTAATGCTGGTTTGCTAATAAATCGGTAGGGGCCATTAGTGCGGCTTGAAATTTATGGTATACTACATTGACCATTGTTAATAAAGCGACCAAGGTTTTACCAGACCCCACATCACCTTGCAGTAAACGCATCATTTCTGTAGGGGATAATTGATCCTTTTCAATTTCTTCTATTACTTTTTTTTGGTCATATGTCAGCTCAAATCCTAATGTCTTAACTATTGATTGTTGTAGATGACTGGACCCCGTAAATGAATTACCTTGTTTTAATTTTGTTTGTTGGCGGAGATGTTGCAATGAGAGCTGATTAGCAAACAGCTCTTTTTCTGCTAATCGTCTTAAGGCTTGAGTTTGTAATTCTTCTAAATCTCTTGAGTCCCCCTGATATAAATGGATGGTTTTTAAATCTTTTAATAATGATTTAGTATACTCCTTTACTTCTTGAAAATTTTCAGGGATGTTGTCACACTCTTTCTCAAACAAATCAAGCCCCTTTATTATATAGGAATAAAGCTGCTTATTAATTATTCCATAAGTCAAAGGATAAATTGGTTCTATGGAGTTGGTAAGTTTTTTATCAAAAATAAATATTGGGTGGGCTATTTGAGCTAAGCTAGAAAATACTTGTACCTTGCCTTCAACTATATGCTTACTGCCTATTGTAAGTTTATTTAGCAGAAAATAAGGTGGTTTATTAAAAAATACCAGCAAAATAGAACCAGTTTCATTATATCCTAGGATTTTCAAAGGTTGCCTTCTACTCTTAGGAACAAGAACTTCTTCAATTGTTATTTCAGTTTGAATTAATTGTCCATTTTTCAGTAAAGATAAATTAGGTGAAATTGTTTTAACTTGGTAAGAAGTAGGGCGGTAAAATAGCAAATCTCTTAAATTGACTATCCCCAATCTTTTAAGTCCATTAATTATATTATCACTAACGTTGATATGTGATTTAATTGGTAAGAACAAAAACTTACTGATAGTTAACATATTAGTATTACTATATAGCTAATCCGATTAGTATTTATTCACAGCAAACTAATGTCATTGCGAGTAGTGCATAAGAACTACGAAGCAATCCAATCTAATGAGTAATGGATTGCCACTACACTCACGTGGTTTTGCAATGATGTATGTGCATACAATTGGTCATTGCAAGGAGGTACGAGAAGCCCAAACAAAGCAATTCAAATATCATCACTTTCCTAGATTGCTTCGTCGCTACTAAAGTAGCTCCTCGCATGACATCTGTGAATTTGGCTAAATGCTAATTAGGTTAGTTATACCTTCCGTACACAACAACCTAGAGATTAGTGCATAAAAATATCGATATCGTTCCAACCGATCATATCCAAATTAGCCCTAGTAGGTAAGAATTTAAAAATTTGCTCTGCAATGTCTAATCTATTCTCGACGACTAATCTCTCTTGTAAGATAGCACGAAGTTGATGTAAATAAAGAACATCTTTGGCGGCATATTCTTTTTGTTCTTCTGTCAGCTCATTTCTTCCCCAATAGGAAGATTGTTGTTGTTTAGAAATCTGTACTGAGAGTAGTTCACGGCATAAATCTTTTAAACCGTGGGAATCAGTATAGGTTCTGACCAGTTTAGAAGATATTTTGGTGCAGAAGATATTCTCTAAATCAATTTCAAGATATTTCTTTATTGCTGCTAAATCAAATCGAGCATAGTGAAATATTTTACAGCGATTTTTATCAAGTAACAATTTCTTTAAATTAGGGGCTGCGTAGTTCTTGTCAATAAAGTTTACTAAGTAAGCATTACCATCACCATTGCTCATTTGCAGAAGGCATAACCTATCCCTGTGTACTTTTAATCCCATCGTTTCTGTATCAATTGCTAGGTCTCCCACAATATTAAAATTTTCTGGAAGATCATTGTGAAAAACTATAATGCTAATAATAACCTCCTAATTTCTTGTATAGGTTTGTTTACCGTACTATTTTATGGTAAAAACTTGTTCTGTTGAGGAAGCTACCCCTAAAACTCTTCTTGCCTCTTGGTCAAGCATATCTTTATCTAGAGATTCTGGTCTAAGTAGTTTTACTTTATGTTCAAGTTCAACACGTTCTGCCCTTAAGGTTTCTAGTTCACTGTAAGTTTTCTCTAGTCGTTGATTTAATGTAAAATAAGCAATAATTCCCCTATTACCATAAATAGAGTGGAAAATAAAATAAGCTAATAATAAAGAAAGCAATACATTAAATATTATAATTTTGAATCTTTTAACTACATCAACAAAATATTGATAATTCATAATATTTTAATAATAAAAATAATATTGGGGCGGTGAGAATTAGGCTGTCGAATCGGTCTAAAACGCCACCATGGCCTGGTATTATAGTGCCAGTATCTTTTATAGCAAATTTGCGTTTGAAATATGAAATAAATAAATCGCTCATTTGTGCTATTAGTGAAAAACAAAAAGCTGCTATAATTAAGTACCGTTTGTTTAACAAATAGTAAGTTGGCAAGTCAAACCCTGGCATCAAACTTAATAAAAATGCCGTAATCCCGCTAGCTAATACTCCTGTGATCAAGCCGCTGCAAGTTTTGTTAGGACTAATCTTAGGAGCAAGTTTAGTTCCTCCTATATTTTTCCCGCCAATCATCGCAAATACATCAACTGACCATATTATAGTAAAATAGAGTAATAATAGCCACCGATTTTTATCCTCAGTAGCAATTATTACTAAAGATATAATAGGAATGGGAATAATAATAAAGCCAAGTAATCCATAAAAAAAAGACGATTTGGTCATTTGATACCATTCATATGACATACCTATGGCAATTAATATCATCAGTATGTAAAATAACGACTTAATAAACATTATCGCTATAATAAATACTGGTCCTATTACTAAGGCTGATAATATCCTAATCGCTATATTAGACTTTTTTTTACCTACCACCAAAATTCCTCTTCCTTTTAGAGTAATCATCTAATACGTCCAATAGATCTTGTTTGTCAAAGTCAGGCCAATATTTAGGTAAAAAATATAGTTCAGCATATGCAGCTTGCCATAGTAAAAAATTACTAATCCTATATGTCTTCCCAGTACGAATTAACAAATCTACATCAGGCATTTCCGGATCGTACAGATAGTTAGTAAACTCATGCTCGCTAATTTCTGTTTTACCAGAATTGATGATTTTTTGGCATGCATCAACAATCTCCGCCCGTCCGCCATAGCTAAAAGCAAAACAAAGAGTTATTTTATTATTATGTTTTGTTAATTCCACAGCATCATGAATTTGTTTTTGTAACGTAGTGTCTAACATATCCAATCTACCAATAATTTTTATTTTGACTCCGTTCTTGTGTAGTGATGCAGTTTCATTTTTTAGGTAATAACGTAGTAATTTTAGTAAAAATGTGATTTCAGTCTTTGATCTACGCCAATTCTCTGATGAAAAAGTATAAAGTGTAACGTAAGGTATATTAAGTTCTATAAAATCTGGTAATAATTTTTTTACTCTATCAGCACCTACTCTATGTCCTTCAAATCTAGGTAAGCCTTTCTCTAATCTCCACCTAGCATTACCGTCCATGATGATAGCTAAATGATTTACTTTGTTGATTGTACTCATATTTACTTTTGTATTATATAGCTAGTCCGAATAAGTTTTTAATATTGTTATAAGTTCCTAAATGTCATTGCGAGGAGTCACTTTAGTGGCAACGAATCAATCCATTTTTGGTTGCTTTTATTACTTCGTCGGCTCACGCCTCCTCGCAATGACGTTTGGGTAACAACCTTTTCGTCATTGCGAAACCACGGGAGTGGTCGTGGCAATCCACTTCATTTAGATTGCTTCGTCGCTACTAAAGTAGCTCCTCGCAATGACGCCGGACTGTTTTTCCTATGACTTTTAAATACCGTGCGTAAGGTGAGTTATTTAAGTCATCCTGAACTCGCTTCAGTCAGAAGTCATCCTGAATTTATTTCAGGATCTTGTTAAGTGTATACAGATACTGAAACCAGTTCAAGATGACCTTGGTTTTCTAGATCCTGAAATAAATTCAGGATGACAGTGCCGACTTAACAACAAACATTATCTAGCTAAAATCCTTTCTAGTTAGCTATAGGTAGTGAAATTCTAACCAATAAACCGCCTAAAGTTTTACTATCCTGCAAAGATATTGTACCACCATGATCAATAATTATTTCTTTAGTAATAGCAAGACCAAGTCCAACATTCCCTGAATTATTAAGCGAACGTGACTTATCTGAACGATAAAATGCTTTAAATACTAATAACTTCTCTTCATCCTTTATGCCAATACCATTATCTTCAATCTTTATTATGACATTAGTAGAGCTGGAACATATAGTAATTTTTGTTTTTGTGGAATATTTTATCGCATTATTTATTATGTTAGATATTGCACGTTCAAAGTTGATAGGTTTAATTTCTGCTTCTACTAGCTCTGTTGCAATAAGTTCAATATTGGTCATAGACCATTTATTTATGATATTTGATATCCAAGAAGATAATTCGATTATTTGAGCTTCTTCTCCATTTTCCCCTCTAGCAAAGTCGAGATATGATTTTATCATTTGTTGTATAGCAACTATATCCTCTCTAAGCCCTTCTGTTTCCTCAGATTCTTTCATTAACTCTAACTGTAACTTCATTCTAGTCAAGGGAGTACATAAATCATGCGAAATCATAGCAAGCATTCTAGTTCTTTTGCTAATTTGTTTTTCAATTCGTTCTTTCATTTTAAGAAAAGCAATGCCAGCCTTTTTTATTTCTTTTGCCCCAGAAGGTTTGAATGTTTGTAATTTGGTGATCCCTTGCCCAAATTGATCGGCAGCATCTGCCAGAATTAAAATAGATTTAATTTGGTTTTTAGAGAAGATTAAGGAAACAGATAGTAGCAAAATAGTTAAAAAAATTAACCATAAGACAAAAATATAAGCCGTTGGATTCATCAACAATTTTGCTGGGAAAGTTATTTTTATTAAACCATCGGTTAATTGGAATAGTACTTCAATTTTTCCTGTATCATTAAGTTTTACTATATTATTTTTATTAATTTTTACGTTAATAATATTTTTAAAAATCTCTAATTCTTCACTAATCCTAGGTTGTGTGGGTGGTAAGCTTAATTCTTGATAAAACTGATATGATAAATTTAAATAATTTGTTGCTACAGTATTTTTTTCTAATAGATTATTATCGTCTTTTTCAAGAAGGGAAATAATCTCATTAGCAATAATATTACTAGTATAGTAAGAAACATTATACCAGTGACGATCATAGAACAAAAATACTGCTAGAATTTGTCCTATTAATGTCGGAACGATGATAATGAGTACAAATCTAGCCAGTAATGTTTGTGGTATCAATTTATGTATAGATAGCATATCCGCTATTCCTAATGGTTTTTAGATATTTGGGTTCTTTAGGATCATCTTCAATCTTACTTCTTATTCTGACAATTTGTACGTCGATGGAACGAGGGCTAAGACCCCCCATTATTTTTGATAACTCATCACGTTTCATTTCTTGCCCAATGTTTTTTAATAATACTTCTAGCAATTTTTGTTCTGTAGAGCTTAATGGTACAAGTTGATTATTTTTTATAAATTCCTTTGACTCGAAATTATAATAATTATTACCTAATCGTTTGATTTTATCTTGTTTTTTATAATTGTTGTAGCTATTTAATAAATTATTGATTCTTAGTAATAATTCTTTTGGTTCGAAAGGTTTAGTTAGATAATCTGAGGCTCCAGCTTCTAAGCCCTTGATGCGATCATTTGGTTCTGACAAGGCAGTTAGCATAACAATTGGTACAAGGTCTTTAGTAGCTCTGATAGTTTTAGCAAAATCAAGTCCTGTAACATTGGGTAACATGACATCTAAAATAATTAAGTCATAAATAGAAGATTTTAATAATTCCTCAGCTCCCTCGACAGAATGCGTTGTTGATACTAAAAAGCCATTTTTATGCAAAAACTGTTTTAAAAGTTTTTGTATTCTAGTATCATCATCAACTACAAGAATGTGAGGTTTCGAGCTTTGCATAAATAAAATTTCGGTGATAAAATTACTATAGTTTAATAACGGACCATTGACAATGACAATAATACAAGAAAATATATTAACTGAAAAGCCGTTTAAAAATCTTAATCAACTATCAGGTTATATTTGGATTAATGGTCGATTTATTGATTGGCAGGAATCTAAAATACACGCTCTTACTCATAGTTTACATTATTCTGGTGGAGTTTTTGAAGGAGAAAAAGCCTATGATGGCAAAATTTTCAAATTAGAAGAACATACCCAACGTTTGATAGAGTCGGCAAGAGCTTTAAGTATAGAAGTACCATATAGTTTTGAAGATATTATAAAAGCTCACCAGCTACTTATAACAAAGAATAATATTAAAGATGCTTATATTCGTCCATTAATTTGGTTTGGTAGTGAATCTCTTAATCTGACTAATACAAATTTATCGGTTAATTTATTAATTGCTGCTGTTCCATCAACTCCTAGATATTCTAGTGATTTAAATGTCCATATTGCTCGTTGGCGGAAATGTCATCCAAACTCGTTGCCACCACAATGTAAATCATCAGGACATTATAATATGATGATAGTATGTCAGAAAGAAGCCAAGTTTTTGGGTTACGATGATGCAGTTTTATTAGATTGGCGGGGGTATATTGCTGAATGTACTACGACAAATATCTTTTTTGTTAAAGGTGAGCAATTATTTACACCGATAGCTGATAGTTTCTTAAATGGCATAACACGTCAAACAATTATTAAACTTGCTAAGGAGTTAAATCTTAAAGTTACAGAAGAGCATATAACTTTAGAAAGGGTAGGGGAGTTCAATGAATGTTTTATGACTGGTACAGCTGCTGAAGTTAAGGGGATTAAATCGATTAACCTTGGTGATCAAAATATTATCTTTGAAGATAATAAAATTACTAATTTGCTAAAAAAAGAATATAAAGACTTAGTGTACAAATAAATAATGATATAATCTAGGTTTACAGAACTTAGGCATTAGAGTCATCCTGAAGGACGCGAGGTCATCCTGAACTTGTTTCAGGATCTAGACATAGGATGTTGCAAGTTCCTGAAACAAGTTCAGGATGACATATTTTAAAGAAATGATTTATGAAAAATAATATATTCAAAGGGCTTATTACAGCAATGATCACTCCTTTTAAGGATAATAAGTTAGATTTTACTGCTGTGGAGAAGATAGTTAACTATCAAATTGCTAATAAAGTTGATGGGATAGTGGTTGCTGGCTCTACTGGTGAAGGGCCTAGCTTAACTTTACAGGAATATCAGTCTTTATTACAAGCGGTTATAGAAATTACTAATAAGCGTATGCCAGTCATAGCTGGTTGTTCAGCTATGACTACCAGCACTGCTGTAGATATGATACAAATATGCACAAAAATTTCAGTTGATGGGTTTATGTGTAGTATTCCTTCTTACGTAAAGCCAACTCAAGAGGGAATCTATTTGCATTTTGAAACTATTCATAATGCAAGTAATTTACCAATAATGCTATATTCAGTACCTAGTAGAGCTGTAGCAGATTTCTCTGATGACACGATAGTTAGACTCAGTAAACTACCGCGTATTATAGCTCTTAAAGATGCTGGTAACGATTTAGAGCGTCCTTTACGAATTAGGGCTATGGTTAAAGATTTTAATTTATTGTGTGGTAATGATGAATTAGCGTTATCTTATAATGTTCATTCGGGAGTAGGGTGCGTTTCTGTTGCATCTAATGTTACGCCTAGCTTGTGCAAGAAGTTACAGGATAATTGTCGTGATGGTAATTACCAAGAAGCTCTGCAAATTCAACAGCAATTATTGCCTATATATAAGGCATTATTTGCAGAATCCAATCCAATACCGGTAAAATATGCTGTGGCAAGATTAGGGTTATGTTCTAATGAGTTACGACTTCCTTTAACTTCAGCTGGCAAAGTCACTGAGGAAAAAATAAATAAAGCTATGGACTATGTCGGAATATAAAAAAGTAATAGCTCAAAATAAGAAGGCATATTTCAATTACTTTATTGAAGAAAAAATTGAAGCTGGCATAATATTGACTGGTAGTGAAGTTAAATCGTTGCGTCAAGGAAAAGCCAGTATAGAAGATAGTCATGCCGAAAATTCGGCAAATGAAGTGTTTTTGTATAATTGTCATATTGCGGAATATGAAAAAGCTAACAGGTTTAATCATTCGACCAGAAGAACTCGTAAGTTGCTTCTTAATTCGAGTGAGATAAAAAAAATAATTGGTAAGATTCGCCTGAAAGGTTATACTCTTGTTGCTCTTTCTTTATATTTTAATAAGAAAAATAAAGTAAAAGTTGAGTTAGGCATAGCAAAAGGTAAGAAATTACATGATAAGAGGCAGACAATTAAAGAACAAGATTGGAAAAGGGATCAAGGTCGGATTATGCGAGTGAAGTGTTAACCCGCATAATCCGTTATTGCGAGAAGTGCGTAAGGTAAATTATTATTTATAGAATCATTTACCTATGATAAAGTAAAATTTTGTAGTAACTAAATATATTAAGGTAGGTAAATTATGAGAGTTTTTGATCCAGTAATAGCAGTTGTAGGTGATGAAGATGTAAAAATTTCAGCTGTATGGTCTAAAGATATTGCTAAAAAAAAGAAAGCTGAAGAGGCTCTTACAAAATACAGTGTTCTATTTCAACAATTAGATGATGGAATAATTGATGCAGGTGTTCTTGTTGAACGGATGGTTGATATGAAACCACCAAAAACAGGTTTGGAAGAATTATTTAGTGCATTACAATCATTTGATTGCTGGAAAATGTTTCGGGGGGGTGATAAAAGTACCGCCGTTTCTTTGAAGCCAGTACAAAACCCAGAAACTATTAATGCAATTAAAGAAGCAATTATCTCACGTGGTATTAATGAACCAACAAATAGTGCTGTTATATCAAATTCCTTACCTCTTGTTCCCGATGTAACGGCAGAAGAAGGAAGTTCTGATGTTACCCTAACTGGAGATGATCCATCCATAATAGTGTATAAAATATAATCTTACAATGACAATAACTCCTGATTACCTAATTGAAAGAAAGCAAAATAAATCAAAATTAATGCTTTGGAAGCTAGCAGCAATTTTTATGTTTATAGTATTAATTGTAGGTATAATTAAGCGATTTGATTTGACTGGTTATGAATATGTACCTACTAATAGTAAATATATAGCTGAGGTTTCAATAGAAGGTATCATTCTTGAAGATGCAAAACGTGATACAAGATTAGAGAAAATCATTGATGATGATCAAATTAGTGCTCTAGTGGTTAACGTCAATTCTCCTGGCGGAACTGTTGTTGGCTCAGAGAAAATCTATAATATACTCAGAAAAATATCAGCAAAAAAACCGGTGGTAGTTGTTATGGGTACACTAGCAGCCAGTGGAGGATACTTGATTTCCCTAGGAAGTGATTACATAATTAGTCATAATGGGACGATTACCGGGTCAATTGGTGTGATTTTTCAAACTCTAGAAGTCACAGATTTAGCAAGAACTTTAGGTATTACCTTTAATAATTTTAAATCTGGAGAATTAAAGGCAGCTCCTAATCCTACTGAAAAAGTCACAGAAGCTGTTCGCCAAGCTATAATGTCCAATATATTGGATACTTATGATTATTTTATTGAATTAGTTGCTTTAAGAAGGAATATACCAATTGAAAAAGTTAGAGAAATAGCAGATGGTCGGATATATTCTGGTCGGCAAGCTTTAAAACTAAAACTTGTTGATGCTGTGGGTTCGCAGGATGATGCGGTTAAATGGTTACAAGACGTAAAAAAGATTGATAAGGATTTGAAGGTAAAGGAATTTAGAATAAAACCGAAACCAAAATTCCTTGAAATTATTATGGAGGATTTTGATGGTATTTTACCAAGCTTCTTCAAAAATAAATTTCAAGGATTGGGGGCAATTTTTTGATTTATGGCAAAAAAGTCTGATCTAGTAAATAAAATATCGGAGAATCTTAAATATCTTTCTAAGGCGGATATAAAAGATTCTGTAGATTTGGTTTTGGATTATTTGCAATCTAGTTTAGTACAGCAGCATCGTATTGAAATTAGAGGTTTTGGTAGTTTTTCTATTAGGGAACGGAAATTTCCAAATAGTAAGCAATCATATAAGACCGTCTATTATCGTATGCCCAAAAATTGTGGCAATCTCGTGAAGAAAATATAGGGTCTTAAATTCACTCCTCATTGATTTTTGGTGGAGAAGATGGTAAAATAGTGTTAGCTATAAATAATAGCAATTAAGGTTGTATTACATGTTTTTATCAAAATTTCTTGATCCTAAAAATGATTTTTGTTTTCGTAAAATCTTTGGTACTGAAAAGAACAAGGATATACTTGTACATTTTTTAAATGATGTTCTTAAGTGTAAAGGAAATGAGAAAATAATTGAGGTGACGTTTTTACCCACTATCCAAGACCCTGATATTGCTATTTATAGAAAGTCTATTGTTGATGTGTTATGTAAAGATCAACACGGTAATCAATTCATAGTGGAGATGCAGGTAAGCAAACACCCAGGGTTTGAAAAAAGAGCTCAATTTTATGCTGCTAAAGCATATTCTCAGCAAAGAGTTGAGGAAGATGAGAAGCATAAGAAATTGGCAGTATACGCCAAATTAAAAGGAGTAATATTTTTAGCAATAGCAGATTTTGTGATGTTTGAAGATAAAAAACATTGGAAATCAGAACATCATCTTTTAGATACGGAGAGCTATGCCCATGATTTAAAAGATTTTTACTTTGTATTTTTAGAACTCGAGAAATTTAAAAAAACTATAGATGAGCTAAAGAGTATTGAAGAGAAGTGGATGTACTTTTTTAAGCATGCTGGAGATAGTACATTAACATTAACAGAAATAGAGCAGTTAATAGGTAAAGATGAAATTATTAGAAGAGCCTTTGAAGCGGTAGACCAAGCTAGTTGGTCAGAAGCAGAACTTAACACCTATGAGCAAATGACCAAAGCTCGTCTTGATAATTTACCGGTAGAGCAGCAGAAGATTGAAGATGCTGAGGCTAGAGGTGAAGCTAGAGGTATTAAAGAAAACGCTATGGTCATAGCAAAGAGAATGCTAAAAGAAGACTATCCTATAGAAACTATAAGTAAATTAACCGGACTAATCATTGAAGAAATAGGCAAGCTGAAAGAAAAATAAACGACTAAGCAAAAAGTTAATTGCCCATGACTATGAAACTAGCCCTACCTCAATGACTAATGATACCCTATCCGCCTTTATTATTTTAGTGAATTATGACTTTAGAAGAATTTCGCCAAAAATATAATTATGACCTATCAACCAAGATGATGCAACAATATTTAGACATCAAATTTGCTAATCTTGATTGTCTTTTATTATTTAGGATGGGTGATTTTTATGAAATGTTCTTTGATGATGCAGTTCTTGCTAGTCAAGTTTTAGGTATTGCTCTCACCAAAAGAGGCTCTAATGGTGATGGTGAGATCGCTATGTGTGGTGTCCCTCATCATGCTCTTGAAACCTATTTAAATAAATTAATTGAAGAAAATTACAAAGTTGCTATTTGCGATCAATTAGAGACCCCAGAAGAAGCAAAAAAACGTGGTGGCTATAAAGCTGTAGTAAATAGAGATGTAACGCGTATCATCACCCCAGGTACGATTATTGAGGAATCTTTAATTGATGTTTGTGAACCTAATTATTTGGTAAGTTTAGTTTTACTAAAAAACAGAGCATCAATTTGTTATGTAGATATCTCTACTTCGGAGATTTCGGTTATCGAGATTCCGCAGAACGAGATTATCAACGAACTGTCACGTATTAAACCCAAAGAGATTTTACTTAGTGAAAATTTGAGAGGTCAGCAATTAGCTAACAATATTCAGAATCAATTACATTTTCGTATCTCGTATCAAGTTGATAGTTTTTTTGCTAGTAAGAAATGCCATAAAATTATTTTAGATTTTTATAAAATTAACGATTTAAAAGCTATAGGCGAAGTATCTGAATGTCAAATAAGTAGTATTGGTAGTGTCTTAGAATATTTATCTTTGACCCAAAAGCAAAATATACCTTCTTTGCCTTTGCCTCGGTTGATTAATTACCATAATTTTATGATTATTGATTCGGCGACTCGGCGGAATTTGGAAATTACTAGTAATTTATTAGGGAAAACCAAGGGGAGCGTCCTTGCTACTATTGATCATACCGTTACTAAAGCTGCCAGCCGTCTATTATACCACTTTTTATCAACCCCACTAATAGATATTGATGAAATAAATTCACGACAAAATATAACAGAGTTTTTTTATACAAATATTGCAATAGTAGGAAATATTAAAAAGTTACTCAAAAAAACTGGAGATTTAGAACGTTGCTTGTCTAGAATTATGATGAATCGCGGCTGCGGACGAGATTTGCTAAATATTAAATATACGTTAAATGCTGCCCTAGAAATAAAAGGCGAATTTGTCGCTCATTACGGACTAAATCTGCCAGACTATATAGAAGATTTAATCAAACCATTATCTGGCAATGAACAGCTATATTCCTTAATAGACCAAGCAATTAGGGAAGATGCCCCAAATAATACCAATGAAGGTGGTATAATAAATCATCATTATCATCCTAAACTACAAGAATTATATGATTTAATTAATAATGGCAAATCACATATTGAGAAACTAAAAAATCTATATCGCCTTGATACTGGCATTGAAACTCTCAAAATATCGCATAATAATGTACTTGGGTTGTTTATTGAAATTACTCTAAGACACAGTGATAAGATGGTAGACCCCAAATTTATTCACCGACAAACAACCTCTAACGCTAGTCGATATACTACTATTGAATTGCAGCAATTAGAAAGCGATATGGTGAATAGCAGAAGTTTAGCGGTTAGTCTTGAACTGGAATTATATAATAAAATATGTAAGCAAGTTATGGATAATGCTCTATTTCTACGATCGCTTAGCTGTTCTTTGAGCCAGCTTGACGTATTCTGTAATTTTGCCTATATTGCCGATGAATATAATTATGTCAGACCAGTTTTAACTAATGATTTAACTTTTGAAATTATCAAGGGGCGTCATCCGGTTGTCGAGCAAAGTTTGTTAAATGATAAAAAAAGCTTTATTGACAATAACTGTACTTTATCAGAAGCTAATAGAATTTGGTTAATTACTGGCCCTAATATGTCTGGTAAAAGTACTTTTTTGCGGCAAAATGCCCTAATAGCCATATTAGCTCAAATTGGTAGTTTTGTACCAGCCACAACTGCTAGGGTAGGGGTGGTAGATAAGATATTTAGTAGAATAGGGGCGGGGGACGATTTGCAAGCAGGGCAGTCAACTTTTATGGTGGAAATGTTAGAGACCTCAGCTATTTTAGCTCAATCTACTAAGAATTCCTTAGTGATACTAGATGAGGTTGGTCGGGGAACTTCAACATATGATGGTGTGTCAATTGCTTGGTCAGTGCTTGAGCATATTCATGATAATCTCAAATGCCGATGTTTATTTGCCACGCATTATCATGAATTAACTAGCATGAGTAATTTTTTGCCAGCCTTGCAAAATTATACAGTTGCGATTGAGGAATTAGGAAAAGAAATATTATTTTTGCATAATATAATCGAAGGGGCGGCTGATAAATCTTATGGAATTCACGTAGCCTACTTAGCGGGGCTACCAAAATCTGTTATAATTAGGGCGAACGACATTTTAACAAAATTAGAAAAAACCGCAACGTACAAAAATAAGAATATCTTAAATACCGAATCAAACAATTTAAGTTTATTTAACTTACCAATAGAAAGCAAAAAAGAGATAAAATTCAATAAGTTAGAAGCAGAAATTAATAAAATCGATCCCGATCAACTCTCCCCTAAACAAGCCTTAGAGTTGGTCTATAAGTTAAAGGAGCTGATTGTGGTTAAATAATTTTTAATCTTTTGTAATAAATACGCATCCTAAAGATTTAGGTAAGCCAATGAAATATGATTACGTTGGATTATGGAGATATAGGGTAGGGAAGTATAGAATAATTTGTAGCATAGAAGAAGAGCTGTTAATAGTACTTGTTTTAAGAATAGCGATAAGGGATGAGGTTTATACTCAATGAAATTTGGTTATGCAATTCCTCTGCTTGCTTAAGTACTACAACCAGCATCAAATAGTCTTTATACTCTTCTGTATAGATGCATGATAAAAAAATACAAAAATAATGATAATTGCTATTAGTGACTCATAAAAATCTGCTATATTGTAGATGTAGCCAATAATTAATAAATTATATGTTTTTATCAAAGTTTCTTGATCCTAAAAATGATTTTTGTTTTCGTAAAATCTTTGGTACTGAAAAGAACAAAGATATACTTGTGCATTTTTTAAATGATGTTCTTAGGTGTGAAGGAAATGAGCAAATAATTGAGGTAACATTTTTACCAACTATCCAAGACCCTGATATTGCTGCTTACAGAAAGTCTATTGTTGATGTGTTATGTAAAGATCAACATGGTAATCAATTTATAGTAGAGATGCAGATAAGTAAGCATCCAGGATTTGAGAAAAGAGCGCAGTTTTATGCTGCTAAAGCATATTCTCAGCAAAGAGTTGAGGAAGATGAGAAGCATAAGAAATTGGCAGTATACGCCAAATTAAAAGGAGTAATATTTTTAGCAATAGCAGATTTTGTGATGTTTGAAGATAAAAAACATTGGAAATCAGAACATCGTCTTTTAGATACGGAGGAGAGCTATGCCCATGATTTAAAAGATTTTTACTTTGTATTTTTAGAGTTAGCAAAGTTCAACAAAGCTGTAGATGAGTTGAAGACTATAGAAGAAAAGTGGATGTACTTTTTTAAGCATGCCGGAGATAGTAAATTAACATTAACAGAAATAGAGCATTTAATAGGTAAAGATGAAATTATTAGAAGAGCCTTTGAAGCGGTAGACCAAGCTAGCTGGTCAGAGGCAGAGCTTAACACCTATGAACAAATGACCAAAGCTCGTCTTGATAATTTAGCGGTAGAGCAGCAGAAGATTGAAGATGCTGAAGCTAGAGGTAAAGCTGAAGAAAAAATATCATTAGCAAAAGAAATGTTAATTAATAATGAGCCAGTAGAAAAAATAGTTAAATATACAAAATTAACTATTAAAGAAGTAGAAAAGTTAAAAATAGACGTAGACTTTTGCAAAACTCCAATGACTTCAACTCTTAAATAGGCGGCTCTACATGTCAATAGCACCCGACTTCAGTGTTGTTGTGTCTAGAAATGGCTGCCGGATAAGGAAGTGATAAAATTTCCAGGCACAACAAGTTATTTATTTAAATAATAAAAATTAAAAAAATACCTAATAATAATTATTAATTTTATCCAGTCTTCTGTGATCCTGATGATATTAAATAAGGCACAGAGCTAATGGGTAAATTCATTGTTTTATAAATAATTTTTGCGTCATCTGATATTAAGGATGGAATGGCAAATATTCTTTTATCATGAATATGTGCTACATTGGTAATTTCTACTCCAATTAGTGCTTTACGTAACCCCAGCATCAAACAGTCTTTATACTCTTCTGTATAGATGCATGATAAAAAAATACAAAAATAATGATAATTGCTATTAGTGGCTCATAAAAATCTGCTATATTGTAGATGTAGCCAATAATTAATAAATTATATGTTTTTATCAAAGTTTCTTGATCCTAAAAATGATTTTTGTTTTCGTAAAATCTTTGGTACTGAAAAGAACAAGGATATACTTGTACATTTTTTAAATGATGTTCTTAAGTGTAAAGGAAATGAGAAAATAATTGAGGTGACGTTTTTACCCACTATCCAAGACCCTGATATTGCTATTTATAGAAAGTCTATTGTTGATGTGTTATGTAAAGATCAACACGGTAATCAATTCATAGTGGAGATGCAGGTAAGCAAACACCCAGGGTTTGAAAAAAGAGCTCAATTTTATGCTGCTAAAGCATATTCTCAGCAAAGAGTTGAGGAAGATGAGAAGCATAAGAAATTGGCAGTATACGCCAAATTAAAAGGAGTAATATTTTTAGCAATAGCAGATTTTGTGATGTTTGAAGATAAAAAACATTGGAAATCAGAACATCGTCTTTTAGATACGGAGAGCTATGCCCATGATTTAAAAGATTTTTACTTTGTATTTTTAGAACTCGAGAAATTTAAAAAAACTATAGATGAGCTAAAGAGTATTGAAGAGAAGTGGATGTACTTTTTTAAGCATGCTGGAGATAGTACATTAACATTAACAGAAATAGAGCAGTTAATAGGTAAAGATGAAATTATTAGAAGAGCCTTTGAAGCGGTAGACCAAGCTAGCTGGTCAGAGTCAGAGCTTAACACCTATGAACAAATGACCAAAGCTCGTCTTGATAATTTAGCGGTAGAACAGCAAAAAATTGAAGATGCTGAAGCTAGAGGTAAAGCTGAAGGTGAAGCTAAAGGTAAAGCTGAAGAAAAAATATCATTAGCAAAAGAAATGTTAATTAATAATGAGCCAGTAGAAAAAATAGTTAAATATACAAAATTAACTATTAAAGAAGTAAAAAAGTTAAAAATAGACGTAGACTTTTGCAAAACTCCAATGACTTCAACTCTTAAATAGGTGGCTCTACATGTCAATAGCACTAGAATCTAAGAATTTAGAACCAAAATTTTCAGTAAATGGCAAAATTTGGCAGCAGCGATTAGCCAACGAGGATAATGTTTTAGAGCTTTGTCGTTCTATAGGAATTAGTGATTTTCTAGCTAGGGTTCTATCTCCTCGTCTGAAAAATCTGGTGCAAGCTTCTGATTTTTTTTCACCTAAACTTAAGAACTTATTACCAGATCCTTTTCATTTACTTGATATGCAAAAGGCAGTAGATAGGACTATAGAAGCTATTGTAAATAAACAAAAAATCTGCATATTTGCTGATTATGACGTTGATGGTGCTACTTCTTCATCATTGCTTAAAAATCTATTTAGGAATTTGGGGCAAGAGGTTGATATTTACGTTCCAGACCGAATTGCTGAAGGATATGGACCAACCCCAGCTGCTATGCAGAAAATTAAGGATAATGCAACTAAGTTGCTTATTACCGTAGATTGTGGAGCAATGGCACATGATGCTCTAAAATATGCATCATCAGTGGGACTTGAGGTGATAGTAATCGATCATCATATTAGTAGCGATATATTACCTGAGGCCGTGGCTGTTGTTAATCCGAATCGTATTGATGAAACGAGCAGCTATAAATACTTGGCTGCTGTAGGAGTATCATTTTTATTTGCTACTGCCTTATTATCTGATTTAAAAAAACAAAATTTCTTTGCCAATAGTCACTGCGAGAAGCAGGTTAGCTGCGATGAAGCAATCCAGAAAAATGAACGTACTATACCCAACTTAATGCAATATTTAGATTTAGTTGCACTTGGTACAGTATGTGATGTAATGCAGCTTATCGGCTTAAATAGAGCTTTTGTTGCTCAAGGATTAAAAGTTCTCCAACAAAGAAAGAATTTGGGGATGACAACCTTATGCGATATTGCTGGTTTAAAGGAAAAACCAAACTGTTATCATTTGGGATTTGTCTTAGGACCTAGGATTAATGCTGGTGGAAGAGTTGGTAAATCATCCTTGGGGGCTAGTCTTTTATCTACCGAGTGTAGCATAGAAGCAAATAAATTAGCACAGGAATTGGAAAAACACAATAATGAGCGAAAAGTAATAGAACTAATAATGATAGAAGAAGCCACCCAAATAGCTTTAACCCAAGAAAATGATAGCTCATTATTTATCGTTGGTAAAGGCTGGCATCCAGGTGTGATCGGTATTGTTGCTGGAAGATTAAAAGAAAAGTTTAATAAACCGGTGTCAGTTATAGCTTTAAATGATGGGATAGGTAAGGCTTCTTGTCGTTCCATCAAAAATGTTGATTTTGGTAGTAAAATCATCAATGCCAAGACTAAAGGGTTAATTGTAGTTGGTGGTGGACATGCAATGGCTGCTGGATTTACAGTACTAGAAGAAAAATTATCAGAATTGCAAGAATTCTTAAATCATTCATTTAAGAGTGATATGAGTAATCAGAGTGACCATATTTGTGAAAAATATGATGCAGAACTTACTACAAATAGTGTAAACTTGCCGCTAATGGATGAGCTAAGTAGACTTGAACCGTTTGGTCAAGGGAATCCCGAGCCAATATTTAAATTCTCTAATCTTTTTGTCTTGAGAGCCGACATAGTTGGAGGAAAACATATAAAATGTTTGCTTGCTCCTTCTAAAGAAGTTTTTGGCTCTAAAACACTTCCTGCTGTTGCTTTTAATGCTGTATCTGGTCCTATAGAGAATATTTTACTTAATATTAAGTCACATAATATTTCTGTAATTGGTTCATTAAAAATAAATAGTTGGCAAGAACGTCATACTATCCAACTACAAATAAAGGACTTGATAATATAAATTTTTCTATTAGTATGAGTTTATTCGATATCGTTGTCATTCCCGCGTAGACGGGAATCTATATCCCTGCGTTTACAGGGATGGCACTGTACTTAACCGTTATATATAAGTTTTTTATGTCAACACCTAAACAACTAAAAGCACAGACTAATGTTTCTATTGGCACAACAAACGATCTTGCCATAGTTCAAGAACATTATCAAGATTATCCCTATCCTTATAGAGATCCTGAGGAAGAAACAAAAAGATTATTGGCAATTAGCGGTGAATCCTTGGGTGAATTAAATCATTATTTATATCAAGGTAAAAAGGACTTTAATTCGGGTTTTCGAGTATTAATTGCCGGTGGTGGTACTGGTGATTCTGCTATATACATGGCAGAACAGCTAAAAAATAAAAATGCCGAAGTGGTATATTTAGATTTTAGTAAGCCAAGCATGGAGATCGCTCAAAAACGTGCCGAGAAACGCGGTCTTACCAATATTAAATGGGTATATGATTCTATCTTAAATATTCCAAAGATTAATTTAGGTAAGTTTGATTATATTAATTGTTCAGGAGTATTGCACCATTTACAAAGCCCTCCTGATGGTTTAAAGATTTTAAAAGATTCTCTAACTACCAATGGAGCAATTGGGGTAATGGTTTATGCCAAATATGGTCGTACTGGAGTATATCAGGTGCAAGATATTATGAAAATGGTAAACCAAGGTGTTAGCAATAGGGTAGAGGAAATAATGAATGCCAAGGCTGTTATAGCTGGCTTTCCTACAACTAATTGGTATATACGTGGGCAAGAACTATTAGCAGACCATATTACTTTTGGTGATGTAGGTTTATATGATATGTTCTTGCATAAACAAGATAGGGCTTATTCTATTCCCGAATTATACGAATTTATTGATAATGCAGGTTTAAATTTTGTCGAATTTTCTGATGTTAGCGAAAAATTAGCTCTAAGAATAGAGAATTATATTAAGGATTTTTCTCTTTTGCAGAAAATTAAGAGGATGGATATAATAACTCAGCAAGCAATTTGTGAATTAATGGTTGGCAATATCATTAAACATAGTTTTTTTGCCTCTAATGCCAAAGATACCATTGCTACTCTTGATAATTTGGATAATGTACCATATTTTTACGGTATTGCAGGGATCGCCAAACAAATTTATGATCATATAGAAGCTAGTGCTTTGATAGCTGGCAATGTCATTAATTTTACGTTAAATAATTCGTTGTTAAAAAATATCAATATTACTATACCAGTTTCTAATTATACCAAATATGTTTTTAAACAAATGATAGATGGTGGTAAAAGTCTGCAGGAAATCTTTGATTTAATTAGAGAAGAATTGCAACAAGAAATTAGTAACGAAGCATTGTTGCATGAAGTAAAGACTATATTCACCCCATTTTTTACTGTAGGAATTATGTTGCTTCATAACAAATCAGTAACTCTCTAGATTATGAGGAGGGGCTTCTTCACCCAGCACTTTTATGGTCTCCAACCCTTTCATGGTCTGGGTATTGTTCTCACTAATAATAGTAATAGCATTACTATTAGCGAGCATATCTGCAGTGCTGTGCAGTAGTAATGATGGTGTGAATGTAGTATTTGAAGTTACCATAGTATTACCAGCGTTAGCAGATGGTAAATCTTTCTCTTGAAAGGGTGAATCTTTCTCTTTACTCATACATAATCTCCTATTAATTGTTAAAATAAGTAGGTATTACAAAAAATCGGGTTAGCTATAACTTCAAAAGCTGTAAAAACAAGCTCTTAAAGTTATGAGATTGGATTACTCTGTAGGTGGTTGTTCTACTCCTAATAGTGCAGGGTGAACATCAGAGCTATTATCCAAGATAACAACGGACGTATCAGTGGTTAGAACGTTCAAATCGTTATTAACAACAGATGTATTAGGATTATTAACAACAGATGTATTAGGATTTGGAATATCCAAATTATTATTAACAGTAGGTATGGGACGCAAGCCATTAATATTATTAGCCCTAATACATAGTGCCAGAAACGTTGCTTGATTAACATGATTTGGAAAGGGAAAATTGTTGTGGTTATTTCTCATATATAAATCTCCATTAATTGTTAAAGAGAAATCATATACTATTTATCAAAAAATACAAAATTAATTCTAATTAATTAGTGAACTTTATAATTCAAGAAAATTGATTTTGCTCTTATTTTCCATAATATATATTATAGAACACTTCGAGCAATAAGCAACCTACTATCACCATATATTTTTTCTTTAATTATCTCTAAACAATCATCAGCAAAATCTTCATTTTTGGCAGATTCAATTACAATAATGGTTTCTTCCTCTTTTAACCATTGACCTTTTTTCAAAGTATTTACTGCTTTTGGGACAAGATTATGACCGTATGGCGGATCGATGAAAATTAAATCAAAGCTGTTTTTACATTTTGGCAAAGCTGTAGCATTGATATTTAGGAAAGTCATTTTATCCGCTTCGCCTATTTTACTGGCAAATTCTTTTGCTACCCGCAAATAATCACTATTTATATCGATTAGCGTAAGCTAAGCTACCAGTACCGGCAAATAAATCGAGGATTTTAGACTCTTGGGTAAATAACCTGCCATCACTAAATTCTCCTGAAGTTAGTATGCTAAAAATCGCCTCTCGGATTTTGCCTGTGGAAGGACGATAATTAGCGTTCTTTAAGGTAGGTACGATCCGATTCCTATGTTTACCGGCAATAATTCGTATCATAAAAATTTCTTAAATTTTTCAAGTGGCAGTTCTTTATATTGATTTGGTTGCAAATCATCTAATAAAAACCCTCCATAACTAATTCTAATTAACCGATTAACACTTAGACCAAAATGTTCAAATATCTTCCTAATTTCACGATTCTTGCCTTCAGTCAAAATTACTTCAAACCAACAATTAGTTTTGCCTGATTTTGTTAATTTAATTGATTTAGGGTCATAACGTATTTGATCAATCTCTATATTTTGATAATTTTTAAGCAACAGGTTTGGGTTACCATGCGCTCTGACTTTATATACACGTTCAAGCTTACTTGATGGTAACTCAAACTTCCTTGCTAAGTCACCATTATTGGTAAGTAATAGCAATCCTTCACTATTGATATCTAGTCGTCCGATTGAGATTACCCTAGGAATACCCTGTGTGCGGGCTTTTTGTACGGCCGACCCGCCCTTCCCTTTTGCAAGCTCATTTGAGTACATATCAGCTTGAGAACCGTTCTGATTTGACGCAAGACTTTCAAATACAGTTTTTCTACCATAATTATCTTTATGCGAAGTAATTAAGCCGACAGGCTTATAATATGTCCATAAACGTGGGGTTTGCTGTTGATTTATTACTTTTCCTGATACCTCAATAAGGCTAGTATTATCAACTAGGGTGGCAGGTGAATCGATAACCACGCCATTTACCTTTACTTCACTATTCTTGATAAGTAGTTCTGCATCACGCCTTGAACATATCCCTGCGTTACTAATCGCTTTTGCCAGCCTTTGTGTACTATCCATTGTTTTAATTAGATTTTTTAATAATCGCTTTTAAAGCCTTAAAACCATTATTAGATGGTAAGTGATAAACAAGTGTATACAATAATCCTACGTTTTGCAAATATTTCCATAGGAATCCTTGTAATGCAGCTATGTATATGTTAGAATCATCACATAATATAATTATTTTACTAGATTTCTCACATATGTTACTTTATAAATTTAACTAGATTTTATTTAGCAGATTCTAAAAATGAATGTTATAGACAAAGAAAGAGTACTACTTGCCGCACTTAGCCAAATCGAAAAAAGTTACGGTAAAGGGTCGGTCATGAAACTTGGTCAACGTCGAGCTGTAGATGTTGAGGCAATACCAACAGGATCGCTAGGGCTTGATATAGCACTTGGTATAGGCGGGTTGCCTAAAGGAAGGATTATTGAAATTTTTGGACCGGAGAGTTCAGGAAAGACCACTTTAACTCTACATGTAATTGCTGAGGCACAGAAGAAGGGTGGTACTTGTGCTTTTATTGACGCAGAACATGCCTTAGATCCAGCATATGCCAAAAAACTTGGAGTAAATATTGATGAGCTTATTATTTCCCAACCAGATACTGGTGAACAGGCTCTTGAAATAACTGATACTCTAGTACGTTCTGGGGCTATTGATATGGTCGTTATTGATAGTGTTGCTGCTCTTGTACCTAAAGCCGAGATTGAAGGAGAAATGGGTGACTCCCATATGGGGTTACAGGCTAGATTAATGAGTCAAGCGCTTAGGAAACTTACCGCATCCATTTCCAGAACTAATTGCATAATTATTTTCATTAATCAAATTAGAATGAAAATAGGCGTCATGTTTGGCAGCCCAGAGACTACTACAGGTGGTAATGCTTTGAAATTTTATGCCTCAGTAAGGCTAGATATCAGAAGAATTTCATCAATCAAGGATAAAGAGGAAGTAGTAGGTAGTCAAACTAAGGTCAAAGTTGTTAAGAATAAAGTCTCGCCACCATTCAAAACTGCAGAATTTGACATAATGTATGGCAGCGGTATTTCTAAAGAAAGTGAGATAATTGACCTTGGCGTTAAGCTTGAAATAGTAGAAAAGTCTGGTTCTTGGTTTTCCTATAAGGATACTCGTATAGGGCAAGGCAGAGAGAATGTTAAACATTACCTAAAGGAACATCCGGATATCTGCTGTGAGATAGAACAATTAATTCGTCAAAAATCTTCTCATAATGCTAATATTACCTTTGATAGTGAAGCGATAATTATGGAAGATGATGAATGACAAATAATAGTATTATATAATTAGAAGTTGGAGTTAAAATGATAGATTTGACTGATAAAAAAGCTCTAATTACTGGAGCATCTGGATCAATTGGTGGTAGTATTGCTAAGCTATTACATTCTCTTGGTAGCCATGTAGTAATTAGTGGTAGTAACCAAGAAAAACTGCAAGAACTTGGCAATAACTTAAAAAATAATTATACCATAGCTCCATGTGATCTTACCAATATCGATGAATGCACTAACTTAGTGGCTAATCTTGAGCATATAGATATTTTAGTTTGTAACGCTGGAATCACTAACGATATGCTAGCAATAAAAATGTCTGATGAAATATTTGAGCAAGTTATAAACATCAACTTAAAAGCTAGTTTTATTCTCAATCGTGAAGCGATAAAAAAAATGATGAAAGCTCGTTATGGTAGAATAATTAACATATCATCTGTGGTGGCAGTTTCTGGTAATCCGGGACAAGCGAATTATTGTGCTTCCAAAGCTGGGATGATAGGTATGACAAAATCTCTAGCACTTGAGGTGGCAAGTAGGGGGATCACAATTAATGCTGTTGCTCCTGGTTTTATTAAATCAAACATGACTGATAAATTAAACGAAACTCAAAAAGAAGCGATACTGCAAAAAATTCCTCTGAGAACTCTTGGAACACCAGAGGATGTTGCAAATGTGGTAGCTTTCCTAGCAAGTGACAAAGCTTCCTATATTACTGGTCAAACTATCCATGTTAATGGTGGATTGGTACTGGTATAATATGATAGCTTGCTATCACAGCTGTCGAAAGTTAGAAGAGGAATCGGGTTTAGGCAAGGCATTTTAAAAGTCGTATGTGGTCAACGTCATTACAAGAAAGACGTAGGTCGACGAAAAATGAATTGCTTCGTCGGCTCATGCCTCTTCGCAATGACGCCGGTTATTTTCCTGCAACTTTTAAACTACCATGAAACTACAATGCTATAAATTTTATAATGATTTAATATCACAGGCTGTGGTTGAAGAAATTTGGCTATTTGGTTCTAGAGCAAGGAATGATAATCAGGATAGAGCAGATATTGATTTAGCTATAGTATGTCCTAATGCTACCATTAATGATTGGTTAAAATTGCAAGAGATTATTGATAATGCTGACACACTTTTAAAGATAGATTGTATAAGACTTGACGAATTAGATGATTCATCAAACTTAAAATTATCTATAATACGAGAAGGAGTGAAATTATATGAAAGATCCTAAAATAGAGTTAGGGTTCTTAAAATTAAGTAGAGCTTTAATCTCTTTAGAAGATATTGCATTTAAGCCTCAGCAAGAAGATCGGAGTAATATAGACGCTAGCATTCAAAGATTTGAGTTTACTATAGAACTATTTTGGAAATTATTAAGGGTGATTCTTGAGAGCAAAGGAGTAGCAGTACAATACCCCAAAGATGTTTTGAGAGAGGCGTTTAAAGGACATCTTATTGATCATGAACAAGAATGGCTAAAAATGCTTCTAGATAGAAATGTTACTTCGCACACTTATGATGAGCAGCTAGCAGATAGAATTTATAATAATATTAAATCCTACATTCCTATATTAAGAAGTACATTTGATAGGCTGAATTTTATTAAGGATTCCATCATTTGACAAAGTGCTATAAAACTGTTAAGTTATTATAAAGCACGAGCAAGTATGGAACAGCACCAAATTACGTGAATAGGTAAATTCGTTAGACTAGGAGCAATTTTAATTACTAATACTTCAAAAATACTGATTATTGATAATCAAAAAATATTAAATGAATTCTGCCAACAATTGTTAGATTGTAAGACTATAAGTGTTGATACTGAGTTTTTGCGTAAGAATACCTACTTCGCTCAGCTTAGCATAATTCAAATTATGACCAGTAGTCATAAAGTGATAATTGACACTTTGTGCGATTTGGATCTTTTTCCTCTTAACGAAATATTTTTGAATGAGAAGGTTCTTAAAATATTTCACGCCCCTAGAGAGGATTTTGAGATATTCTATCATTTATTTAAGAAATTGCCAAGAAACGTTTTTGACATACAAATCGCTGCTGGTATTTGTGATTTTGGTAAACATTTAAGTTATTCGGATATATGTAGCAAAATTTGCTTTGTTCATATTGATAAAACTTATCAAAGGTCTGATTGGTTAAAACGTCCTATTAGTGCTAATATGTTAGAGTATGCTATTAAAGATGTTGAATATTTAGAACCGATTTATAGCATATTGCAACCAATAATCCAAGATAATAACCTGCAAAATGAATATGACGAGCAAATAAAATCTTTGCTTAATATTGAAAATTATATTGTTAATGCCCAGAAGGCTTGGCAAAAAGTCAAATTCCATAATCATTCAGAGTTTTTTATTAATAAGATGAAAATTATGGCAGCTTATCGGGAAGAACAAGCAAGTACTATAGATCTACCAAGGAGACATTTTATTAGCGATGAAGAGTTAGTAAAGATTTGTCAATATTTACCTACCAGTAACCAAGATTTTGAAAGTCTTAAATTAAATGGTCGATATCTTAGTAAGCAAAAATATAGAACTCAATTAGCAAATCTGTGTCTTGCAATACAAGAATTAGGTGAATAATTGCACTTTATTTATGTTAGTTGTAAAATAAAATTGCTATTTTCTCAAAGGTTGACTAAAACAGGAATCTTATATCCTCTGGCTTTATTGCATGGCAATGTTTAGTTTAGTTTTTTTTAAAACCATTTCTGTATTACTGAGCGTAGTAATTGGTTTTTTAGCAGGAAGATACTCCAAAGTTGAGAGAGATAGCATAGCTTCGTTGTTATTCTATTTTATCTCTCCTATTGTTTTTTTTGCTATTCCCGCTAGCACTACTTTAACTTTATCATCTTTAAGTGTTACTGTAGTTGTTTTTTTCATTGCCAGCTTGTTATCAATATTTTCTTACTATTTTTTTGGACGATATTGGTTTGATCATACACGAAACATTATAGCATTATCTGCCGGCACCGCTAATGGTGGTTATTTTATGCTGCCAATAGCCGCCGCTCTCTTTGATGATTATGTTTTAAGTATCTATATGATGGCAGTCATAGGTGTAAATATTTTTGAATCCTCCGTAGGTTTTTATATTTGTGCTAGGAGTTTTGCCAATAGTAGTGAAAGTATCTTGAAAGTTGTGAAGTTACCAATTTTAAATGCTTTTTTACTTGGTTGTTTATTTAGTTTCGCTGGTTTCACTTTACCTGATTTTCTGGATGATTTTATATATAATATGCGAGGGGCATTTTCTATACTTGGTATGGTTATGGTTGGTTTGGCTCTTTCAGCCTTGCAAAAATTTGAAATAGATATAAAGTTCACTCTTGCCACTTTTCTGGCAAAGTTCCTATTTTACCCAGTAGGAGTTAACATATTTATCCTTTTAGATAAATTTGTTTTAGGATGGTATGATGAAAATTATTACAATGCTTTCAGGCTTCTTGCAACTGCTCCTATGGCAGCAAATGTGATTGTTATAGCCAGTTTACAAAAATTCTATCCAGAAAAAGTTGCTACTACGGTATTTCTTTCCCTAATTTTTAGTGTAATATATATACCAATTATGGTAAGTATATTCTTAAGTGATTTGAATTAATTATTCAGAATAGATGATACAAAAATTTATCCAAGTTGGACCTTACATTAATTGGTTTGGCTCACAATATATCCCAGCTCATAAGCTAGCTTATCTTGAGTTTGGTGATCCTAATAATAAAAATGTAATAGTCTGTGCCCATGGCTTAACTAGGAATGATCATGATTTTGATAAAATAGCTATGGCATTAAGTGATAATTTTCGAGTAATTGCTATAGATTATCCAGGACGTGGAAGTAGCGATATTTTTAAAAAGAAAGAACATTATAATTATCCAGTATATATAAAAGATACAGTCCTTTTTTTAAGGAAGTTAGCTATTAAGAACTGTATTTGGCTTGGTAGTTCCATGGGCGGGATAATTGGTATGGTTCTAGCTAGCAAGTATAACAAACTTATCAAAGCAATGATTATAAATGATATAGGTCCTTTTATTCCTTCATCCCCTGTAGTTAAAATTGGTCAATATGCAGGTCAAACTCTCTATTTTGTTGATTTAGCTAGTGCCAAACAACATTTAAAGCTAATATATAGTCAATTTGGTATTAGTAGTGAAGAAGATTGGGATCATCTTACCAAATATAGTTTTATAAAGACTCAAGACGGAAGATATAAAATGAATTATGATCCTGGTATAGTACATGGTATGAGTACTAATGCCAGTAAGCAAAAAAATGTTGATATGTGGGCTATATGGAATAAAATTATTTGCAAATTACTGGTTATTCATGGAGCTAAGTCTGACATTTTACAACAATCTACTATCGAAGAAATGAAAAAGAACAAAGAATTTGATCTTTTCGTCGTCGATTATGCTGGTCATGTACCTTCGTTAATGACCAGTGATCAAATTAACTATATAAAATATTGGATAAATGGTTTGACTAGATGATTTTTGACAAGGATATTAATTATGACTATTTCTACTAAAGTACTTATTATAGGTTCAGGTCCTGCTGGTCTAAGTGCAGCAATCTATACAGCTAGGGCAGCACTAAATCCGATATTATTACATGGTATGCAGCCGGGTGGGCAGCTGACCATTACGACAGATGTTGAGAATTATCCAGGTTTTGCTGATCCTGTTCAAGGACCTTGGCTAATGGAACAGATGACTCAGCAGGCAAAAAATGTTGGGGCAGAAATTATTTATGATTATGTAGAAAAAGTAGATTTGTCAAAAAAACCCTTAGTGGTGACCACTGGATCTGGTATAATTTACTGGGCGGACAGTCTTATAATATGTACTGGGGCAGAAGCAAAATGGCTTAATATTACTTCCGAAGCACAATTCAAAGGATATGGTATCTCAGCTTGTGCTACTTGTGATGGTTTCTTTTTCAAGAATCAGCACGTATTGGTCGTGGGCGGAGGAAATAGTGCTGTTGAAGAGGCATTATATTTAACTAACCATGCAAGTCAGGTGACTATTGTACATCGTCGGGATAGTTTTAGAGCTGAGAAAATTTTGCAAGAGAGACTATTTAAAAATCCTAAAATATCTGTTATTTGGAATCATAAGCTGATAGAAGTTGTTGGTACTGATAATCCTAAATCAGTTACCTCAGCTAAGCTGGAAAACACTCAAACAGGTGAGCTTAGTTTAATTAATTGTACTGGTATATTCGTAGCAATTGGTCATATGCCGAATACTGCTTTGTTCAAGGGACAATTAGATATAGATAGTGATAATTATATTATTACTAAACCAAATTCAACGGAAACCAGTGTTAAAGGTGTTTTTGCCGCTGGAGATGTACAAGATAAGATTTTTAGACAAGCAGTTACTGCTGCTGGTACTGGATGTATGGCAGCTTTAGAAGCAGAGAAGTTTTTAAACCATTAAATTTAAAATATAGCTTGTAGTAATTATGGCTCGTAGTAAAGCGATTGATAAAACAGATAAATTAACTGGCTCAAATGAGTCAGGTGTGGTCATGCCTGTCGCTCGAACTTTACCGGAAAATGTTCAAGCTGAACAAATGTTAATAGGAGCAATTTTAGTTAACCATGATTACTATAATACTGTTTCAGAATTCCTAAGACCAAACCATTTTTTTGAGCCACTACATCAAAAGATCTATAATGCTATTGAAGTTATTACAGAAAAAGGCCTAATTGCTACTCCAGTAACGCTTAGAAGCATGTTAGAACGAGATGAATTATTTCAGGAATTAGGTGGTGGTGACTATCTAAATAAGCTGGTCACTTTGTCAATGATGGTGATTAACCCTCTAGATTATGGAAAAATAATCTATGATTTGGCAATAAGGCGCAATTTAATTCAGATAGGGGAAGAGGTAGTTAACAATGCTTATAATTCTTCTTTAGAGTATGATTCAAGTCAACAAATAGAACATGCAGAAGGTAAGCTTTATCACCTTGCTAGTGAAGGAGTTAATGAGAAGAGTTTTGTTAAAGTTGCTGTGTCTCTTTCAGAGTCTCTAGCCAGTATTAACAGGGCGATGAAAAATTCCAGTCATGTAATAGGTATTTCTACCGGCTTAATTGATTTGGATAAAAAATTATCCGGTTTTCAGAACTCAGACTTAATTATCATTGCTGGGCGTCCATCAATGGGGAAAACAGCTTTTGCTATAAATCTTGCAGTGAATAGTTGTAAAGCTATGCAACTGAAAAATAATGGACAAGAGAAAGAAAGCCAATCAGTGGGGTTTTTCTCTCTTGAAATGTCATCTGAGCAGCTCGCTACTCGTATTCTTTCAATGCATACTGAAATTGATTCATCATCCCTTCAGTCAGGTCATGTGACGGAAGAGAATTATAATCGATTGCGTAAAGAGGTTATCGCTCTTTCTGAACTACCATTTTTTATTGATGATACACCAGCTTTATCCATTGCTGCCATTCGTACTAGGGCTAGAAAAATGAAGCGTAAGCATAATCTTGGTATATTATTTATAGATTATCTTCAGTTAATTAGAGGAATAAACAAGTCAGATAATAGGGTAAATGAAATTTCAGAAATTACTCAAGGATTAAAAGCTATAGCCAAAGAATTAAATATCCCAGTAATTGCTTTATCACAATTATCTAGGGCTGTCGAGCTTAGAGAAGACAAAAAGCCGATGTTATCAGACTTACGGGAATCTGGGTCTATTGAACAAGATTCTGATATAGTGATGTTTATCTATCGAGAAGAATATTACTTAACCCGTAAAGAACCTTCAGCGGGTAGTGAAAAACACTCAGAGTGGGTAAATAAGATAAATCAAGTATATAATGTTGCAGATATTATAGTAGCGAAACATCGTAATGGTCCCGTTGGCAATGTTCAGCTTCATTATGATAATCAATATTCAAAATTTGGTAATTTACAGAAAAATTATCAAAGTGTTTAATAAGAAGTTTCCCTGTTAAAAGTTAAAAAACAACAACTATGTTTAAACGCAAAAGGCATCATATGAGCATCTTTAATATTTCAATAGTAGAATTGTGGCTGATCGCTAGCATTATTTGTCTAATTATAGAATTTTCTAACATTCCAAATGTTGGCTTTTTATTTTTGGGTTTAGGGGGAATATCTAACGCAATAATATTAAATAATTATCTAAACCTTTTAAAATACCAGTATATAATTTTTGGTTTTGCTTCTTTTATATGGTTGGTTATTTTGTGGTATCCACTAAAATTCTACGTTGGCAAGAAGTATGGCAAGCACGAGTATTCCGACATGTTAGGTCAGGAAGTGCAGCTATATAGTAATGAACTCCTAGTAGGAGAAAAGGGGCAGGTATTGTGGTCAGGAACGATTATGAATGCTAAACTCAGCAAGGATTCTGTAAAATCAGCATATAAAGGAGACACGCTCCGCATAGTACAGATTGATGGTAATGTTCTTATATGCACTGCAGGAAATTTGAAGAAGTGAGATTAACGAAGTGACTACTACTATTATTTACCTAATAGGAAAACCAGGCACCGGAAAGTATACTATAGCAAAAGAAATAGCAAAGGCTGGCTATAGCATATGTGACAACCAACATATCAATAATCCTATTTTCGCACTGCTAAATTATGATGGATTGACTCCTATTCCAGAATTTGCTTGGGATGCAATTGGGCTTATACGAGAGGGTATCTTTAATTTTTTAAGCCAAGAAATTAGTAATAATTATGTTCTTACCAACTGTCTCTATGAAGTTGATGGTGATCGTAAGCTTTTTAACCAAGTACAACAGCTAGCAGCAAATCGTAAATCAGTGTTTATTCCTATAAAACTACTGATTTCAGCAGAAGAAAATATTAAGCGAATTCAACATTTAGACAGGCTGCCTCGTTATAAATCAATCGATGTACAAGATGTTTATCCAGAATATCCTTTAATTCAAATCTCTCATCCTAATTTATTTGAGCTTGATGTTACAAATCTCTTTGCTAGGTTCTGTGAAGTTTTGTAAAAAAATAAATTAAAAAGAAGGAGAGGTAGTGTATTTTCTATTTTAGACAATCAAAAACACTACCGGAATGAATTATCATATAAAAATCAGAGAATGGCAACAAATTATTGAAATATTAAGAAAAAGAAAAGATATAAAAACAAGAAATGAGGATAAGCTTAGACGATTTATTGAAGCAATATGGTACATAACACGTTCAGGATGCCAATGGCGGTTGTTACCGAGTGTTTATGGTTCATGGCGAGCAGTGCATATGAGGTTTAAAACTTGGTCTAATAAAGGAATATGGACCGATTTGTTTGAGCAAGTACAAGCTAATCCTGACATGGAATCAACAATGATTGACGCTACTATAGTTCGTGCCCATGCATGCTCAGCAGGTTATAAAAAAGATAGCCAAGATCAAGAAGCTTTAGGGCGTAGTAAAGGAGGTTTTACTACTAAAATCCATGCCTTAGTTGACGCTCTTGGTAATCCTTTAAAGTTTATTTTAACTGCAGGTCAAAGACATGACATTACACAAGCCAACTCATTGGTTAAAGATATTAAAAATACTATGCTCCTTGCCGATAAGGCATATGATAGCAATGCTTTTATTGAGCAGCTTGAAGAGCAAAATTGTATAGCTGTTATTCCATCAAAAAAGAACCGAAAACAGCAAAGGGAGTACGATAAACATATCTATAAAGAACGTCATTCGATCGAATGTTTTTTTGGTAAAATTAAACATTTTAGACGAATTTTTTCGAGATTTGATAAAACTGCTACTGCTTTCTTGTCTTTTTTGCAATTTGTTGGAGCTTTTATATGGCTTCGTTAGAAAACTTCACAGAACCTAGTGAAGCTGCAAGAAAAATTTTACAGCATGTTCAGTTTTATACCCTGAATTCTATGTAACAAGTTACATAGAATTCAGGGCTGTATATAGAAACAATCAGGCTTAAAGCGGTTTGACGCCTGATTGTAAATCAGTTAAAATGCATTCGAAGAATCGCTTCAAGAATGCATTTTTCCTTATAACAAAGCCAATTCGATATAAGAATTATTAATTCTTATATCGAATTGAGGTTAATTATATTAACTCTCTTAATTCCTTTAGATTACTAATAGGACAAATTAGTTTACTATTAGGCTTTTCAAGTTTAGAGCAAATTAATTTATTGAATCCTAACTTTGTTGCTTCTTTTATTCTCACTTCTGCGGCCGTTACTTTCCTTATTTCACCAGATAAACCAATTTCTCCGAAGAAAATACTATGTTCTGGTACAGCTTTATTGCTTGCGGCAGAAATTAAAGCAGCTGCAACAGCTAAGTCTGAAGCTGGTTCCGAGATTTTAAGTCCGCCAGCAACGCTCAAATATACTTCATGAGAAGATAAATTAAGACCAAATCGTACGTTCAATACGGCTATGATCATTGATAACCTATTCAAATCCCAACCTACAACTGAACGTCTTGGCATTGGCATATTTGACGGGGCAATTAATGCTTGAATTTCGATTAACAAAGGTCTTGATCCTTCGATTCCAGCAAATACTGTTGTCCCGCTAACATTTTTATCTCTTTTCATCAGAAATAGTTCAGAAGGGCTAGAAACTTCTATAAGACCGCTAGCAGTCATCTCAAAAACACCAATTTCCCCTACTCCACCAAACCTATTTTTAATAGACCGTAAAATACGGAAGTGGCTATTATGATCGCCCTCAAAATATAGTACGGTATCAACGAGATGTTCAAGCAACTTAGGGCCAGCTAATTGCCCATCTTTTGTTACGTGACAACTAAGCAAAATAATAATATTATTCTGCTTAGCGTAGCTAATTAATTCATTAGCACAGGCACGAATCTGGGAAATAGTACCAGGTGGAGATGATAATGTGCGAGTTACCATTGTTTGAATTGAATCGATAACTACCAAATCAATATTGCTCTTATCAGCATCAATAGTTGAGATAATATCTTCAATATTTGTTGCGGCTAAGATGGATGCTGTTTTATTGCTAAGTCCTAATCTTAAGGCTCTTAGTTTTATTTGGTCAATAGATTCCTCTCCAGTTACATACAGGCAGCACTTCATTGTAACACAAGACGAGCTTGCCACTAAGTGTAATAATAAAGTTGATTTTCCAATTCCAGGATCACCACCAATTAAAATTGCGGAAGAGCAAACCAACCCACCTCCCAGCACCCTATTTAATTCCTCTATAGGCGTAGGAATACGTAATGAATCTACGACAACACCATCCAGCTTTTGTATTTCTTGTTTATTGCCTAATTTAACTTGCCCTTGACTAATTATCTCTTCTTCAATCCCTCCCCACAAGCCACAATCAAAACATTGCCCAGCCCACTTTGCTGTACTATTACCACAATTTGTACATATATATTGTTTTTTTACTTTGCTCACTTTCTTAATTTTTTACTATAGAGTTAGTTAGGATGCTAATAATTGTTCTAGTAAACTATTAGTCTCTTTTATAATATCTTTCCCTACCAATATTTTGCTAAATACTAATTTAGTATCTGGTTTTATTTTAGTTTGCTGAGGATATTTTATAACAAAATTCCTAACCTTATCAGCTATATCCTCTTCTTTATAGAACTTTAAAACAAACCCTCGTTCACCAGAGTCTAAATTTTCAATATTAAGCTGACTGCATTTATGCTTTATTTTTACTATATCAAGTAGATTATTAAACTCTAATGGGATAGGACCAAAACGATCAACCATTTCATCTTTGAAATTTTCAATATCTGTATCGTCAGTTAAATTACCAATTCTCCTATACAGACTTAGTTTAAGAGAAGAATCTGCAATATAATTATCGGAAATGAAAACAGGTAATCCCAAATTAATTATCGGAACAAAAGATTTTGGATTTTCAATGACTTCACCCTTAAAAATTGCTATTTGCTCATCTAACATCTCCTGATAAAGCTCTACCCCTACTTCTTTAATCTGACCTGACTGCTCTTCTCCTACTAAATTACCAAAACCACGTAAATCCATATCATGGCTAGCAATAGTAAAACCAGAACCAAGAGAGCAGCTACTCTGCATTATTTCTAGACGTTTTATTGAATGGGCAGTCATTTTCTTATAATTTGCTAAGGTTAGGTAGGCATAGCCTCTGAACTTACTCCGCCCTATTCTACCCCTGAGCTGATATAACTGACTCAGACCAAGAGTATCAGATTTATGAATAATCATCGTATTAGCTTCTGCAATATCTATACCAGACTCAATTATTGTGGTGGAAACGAGTATATCAAATTTACCATCACAAAATTCACCCATAATCTCATCCACTTTGGCAGCTGGCATCTGACCATGAGCCACTTTATATTTCAATTCTGGCACAATTGTTTGCAAGTATCTCTCTATATCTGGTATATCCTTAATTCTAGGCACTACATAAAAACTTCTACCACCACGAAAACGTTCTCTAAGTAAAGCATCTCTGATAATTACTTGATCAAATGGCATCACTGTTGTCCGAACTTCTAACCTATCCATTGGCGGTGTGGCAATGATACTAAGGTCTTTAAGCCCAACCATTGACATTTGCATTGTACGAGGAATTGGTGTTGCTGAAAGAGACAGAACATGCATTGTAGTTTTGAGTTTCTTTAAATATTCTTTTTGAGCAACACCAAAATGTTGTTCTTCATCAATTACTAATAATCTGAGATTACTAAATTCTATATTTTTACTCAATAAAGCATGCGTGCCAATTATTATATTAGCTGTACCATTTTTGATTTGTTCTTTAATAATTCTAGCATCGCTATTAGTAACTAAACTGGATAGTTGTACTATATTCAAGCCAAAATCCTTAAATCTTTTAAGAAATCTTAAATAATGCTGCTTACCCAGAATAGTAGTTGGTACTATAATAGCTACTTGAGGAGTTTTATCAATATCACCACAACTTGATTTTGCTACCATAAAAGTTGCTCGTATAGCTACTTCAGTCTTGCCAAAACCAACATCTCCACAAACTAATCTATCCATTAAAAGACCTGAGTCGAAATCTTTTCTAATATCGTTTATGGCATTTAATTGATCTTCAGTTTCGGTATATTTAAATCTATGACAAAATTGCTCATACTCTGCATGATCAAATTCTATTGGACTTGTTACAGCTAATTTTCTCTTAGCAGCTATTTCTAATAATTGTTCAGCAATTTCTGTAATACGGTTTTTAAGTTTGGCTTTACTTCTTTGCCAGCTACTGCTAACCAATTTGGCAAGCTGTGCTTCACTACTACCATATTTTTTAATTAGCTCTATATTTTCAACGGGAATATATAATTTATCATTATTCTCATACAGAATTTTTAGGAAATCATGAGCTTTACCTTTAACATCTAGTGTTTCAACATTAAGAAATTGCCCAATACCATGATCCTTATGAACAACTAACTCTCCTTCACTTAAATTATCCAATTCCATTAAAAGATTTTTAAGCTTACGTTTAGCACCTTGCTGACGAAAATTCACCGCACTTTTTCCGAGAATATCATGAGCAGCAATAAACAAATATTTATCACTATAAAACCCTTGGCTAAGCTGAACATAGGCAAGATTTATAATTCCAGTTTTTGCCTGTTGTAAATTGTCTATTTCGATATATTTGCGGGAATAGCTATCTATTAGGCTTTTAAATCTTTCCAAATTACTTTTAGAGTGACAAAAAATAATTGGTATTTTACTCTTATTATTTTCTATAATCTCAAACAGCTTATTAAAAACTGTCTTATCCTCTATAAAACTAGTTACCGTAATTTTTTCTAATGAATGTGCATAAGGCGAATCTTCTGGACTAATTAAAATATTATTATCATGTTCTAGGAATTTTTGTATTTCCTGGCTGGTAAAGTACGCTTGTTCAGGAGGCAAGGCAGGATAAAAGGTATTTAATTTTATTTTGTTAGACTCAATCCGCGATCTGTAAAGATCTGTATAATTATTCTCCTGCTCAATAATTGATTGTAACGACAAATTATCATAAATAATAATAGGATTATCTAAGTAATTAATTAGGCTACTGAAAGAATTATAGAATAAAGGAGATAAATGCTCATATCCTTGGAAATTTTTCCCTTCAATCACTGATTCATATAAAGGGCTATTCACGTAATTAACACCAAAAGCTTTTAGGTAATTATCTCTAAAATTCTTTATTGTTTCCGGGTTTAATATCACCTCACTAGCAGAATTAAGTATTAGCTCTGTACAATTATTGGTAGAAATCTGGCTGTCAATATCAAATTCCTTGATTGATTCTATGTGATCCCAACTAAAATTAATACGATAAGCTTTAGAACCAGGTAAAACTATATCTACTATCTCTCCTCTTATAGAAAATTCACCACTATCAATGCTACTACTACTCCTAGTAAAACTATTATGTACTAAGAATTCCGCTAGTTTATTGGCGGAGAAGTTCATTTTATTATGTAATCTTAAAAAAGACTTAACTAGTAACTCTGGAGGAGGTAATTTGCTCAGTAAATTCACAGCATTAGTAACTACCAATTTTTTTTCATTATTAGTTGCTAAATAACTTAGTGTATTAGCTCTTTCTGATAAAATGTTAGACTGCGGTGAAATACGATCGTATGGGATAGTATCAAGACTAGGAAAATATAATATATTGCTAGTTTTGACATTTTGTGCCATAAACAATAATTGTTTATGGCTATTTATTGCATCTTCTTCACTAGCAAAAATAAGTAAAATATTCTTGGTGGATTTATTTAAAAAATACTCACTAGCAAAAAAACTTTTTGCACTGAGTGGCAGTGGTTGTTGTATCATTTACTAAGCTTCTAGGTGGTTAATATCAAAACTAAGTATCTGTAGCATCACTTTTGAATTTAAGTGAGAGGGAGGAACAGTTCTATTGGTAATCCAATCATAAATGTCTAGATCATTTTGGTTAAGTATTAAAGCAAAATCTACTAAACTAGCTCCATCCATGTTAGCAAGAAATTTTTCAGCAAAATTACCTAATATTAACCCAATTTCTTTGCAACCGCGATTTTTGCTTTGGTATAACAATTTTTTGGTTAAAGATGTTGTGTTAAAATAATCCATATTTACAATCTTATAAAAAAACATCATAATATAATTCAGATAGTTTGACAATTAACAAATATAAAATAAAATGTAAGCTGTATAAAATAGTGCTAGAATTAATTGCTCCAAATCTTCCTTATTCAATAATATTTAATATATCAAAGAAACGCTAAAACTTTATGAGCATCAAAAATATATCTTCCTTAAACACTTATAAGTTGCTAGAAATAGATAATAACAGCATGATAATTGATGTTAGAACTACTGAAGAATGGCAGAAAATAGGCATTCCAAAAGTTGATAAAGATAAGATAGTTTTTGTTAGTTGGTGCTTATTGCCTAATATGTCATTAAATAACGAATTTAAGAACCAGCTAATGTCAAAAGTCAGTAATAACCATAAGCTATTATTCCTCTGTCGTTCAGGTGGTAGATCTCGTGAAGCAGCACAATTTGCTAGTACTTTAGGTTATAAAGACTGTTACAATATAATTGATGGTTTTGAAGGAGGAACTAATGGAGCTGGTTGGAAACAAAATAATTTACCATGGCAAATTCTGTGAATACTAACCATATGGCTATAGCAAAGGAAGTGACTTATCATAGAGATATTTGGCAACAAGTTTGTTCTGACCTAAATAAACATTACGGCAATGCCTTATATAAAAGTTGGTTTAGTAAGATTAACTTTCTAGAAGCGACTACTAGCACTATTATACTTTCTACGCCAACAAATTTTATTCGAGATTGGATAAGATCTAGATATACACGTGCTATATTGCAATCTTGGCAGTCCTATGACAAAGACATCAAGTCAATTGAGATCATTACTAAAGAATTATCAGAACAAAACCCAAATATAGTTGAATCAAATATACCTGAGTATTTGGCAAAAGCTCCATCAATAAAAGAAGGAATGGATATCAATTCCGAAGGTATTTTTTCAGCATTAGACTTACGATTTACTTTTGAAAATTTTGTGGTGGGTGGACCAAATGAATTAGCCTACGCAGCATCTAGGGCAGTAGCTGAATCGGAAGGGGCAGTAGCTGAATCTAACCCCTTATTTTTATATGGAGGGGTCGGTCTTGGTAAAACCCACTTAATGCATGCCATTGCTTGGTATATAAAACATAATAATCCGACTCGTAAGGTAATTTACATGTCGGCAGAAAAGTTTATGTACCAATTTATCAAGGCCTTACGTAATAAAGATGTTATGTCTTTTAAAGAAGAGTTTCGTTCGGTTGACGTATTAATGATCGATGATATTCAATTCATATCAGGTAAAGACAGCACCCAAGAGGAGTTTTTTCATACTTTCAATGCTTTGATTGATAATAATCGTCAGATGGTTATATCGTGTGACCGCTCACCATCAGATTTAGATAATATCGAAGATCGAATTAAATCCCGGCTTGGTTGGGGATTGGTTGCAGATGTTCACAGTACTACTTATGAACTAAGATTGGGAATTTTAGAATCTAAACTTGAGCAAATGAATATCCATATACCTAAGAATGTTGTAGAATTTTTAGCAGCTAAAATAACATCAAATGTCAGAGAGTTAGAAGGAGCTCTTAATAAAGTTATCGCTCATTCTACCTTAGTTGGTAGGGAAATAACTTTAGAAAATACCCAAAATATCTTGCGTGACCTACTACGTTCCAATGAGAAAATTATCACAATTGAAGATATTCAAAGAAAAGTAGCTGATCGTTATAATATTAAATTCTCCGATATGTCTTCTCCTAGACGTATTCGCTCAATAGCTAGGCCAAGACAAGTAGCTATGTATTTAAGCAAAACATTAACGCCAAAAAGCCTTACTGATATCGGTAAAAAATTTGGTAAAAAAGATCATACTACAATAATGCATGCTATCAAAAAGGTAGAAGAATTATGTGAGATTGATACAGAATTCCGAGAGGAGCTTAGTTTGTTAATGAAGATACTGCAAAATTAGATTTTTTATAATATCAGATAACATTAAAAATATATTAGACTTACCCAAATAACTTATCTATATTTAGAGATATAATAATACAACTAACATTAAACTGAAACCAAGTTTACAGACGTCTATTAACGAGGAGTAGAATGCTACCAATCCCTCTACATTCACGTGGTCTTGCTAATAGACAGAAGTACTTGTTATTCCAACGTCATTGCGAAAAGCTACTTTAGTAGCTATGAAGCAATCCAAAAAAACAATTAGAAATGGATTGTTTCGTTGGCTTACGCCGCCTCGCAACGACAAAGTAATACTAGTCAGGTTAGCTATATATGGACAATATTAAAATCACAAATTAAAAAAGCAAAATTATGGCAAGTGGTGAAGTCGAAAGAAAAGAGTTAAATTGTTCTTTTTGTGGTAAAAATCAATATGAAGTAATAAAATTAATCGCTGGACCAACGGTATTCATTTGTAATGAATGTATTGAACTTTGCCTTGATATTATAAAAGAAGAAACTAAGGTATCACTTAAGCAAATTTCCTCTTCAATCCCAACGCCACAAAAGATTTTTTCTACTCTTAATGATTACGTAATTGGTCAAGATCAAGCAAAAAAAATCTTATCAGTTGCGGTATATAATCACTATAAACGATTAGAATATATCGAGTCAGGTAATAATGATGTTGAATTAAATAAATCAAATATCCTAATTATTGGCTCTACTGGTTCAGGGAAAACTCTTTTGGCACAAACCTTAGCAAAAATTCTTGATGTACCTTTTACTATGGCAGATGCCACTTCCTTAACTGAAGCCGGCTATGTTGGTGAAGATGTTGAAAATATCTTGCTAAGATTATTACAAGCAGCAGACTTTAATATAGCTAAAGCCCAACGAGGTATTGTTTATATAGATGAAGTAGATAAAATCGCTAGAAAATCCGAAAACCCCTCCATAACAAGAGATGTGTCAGGAGAAGGGGTACAACAAGCGTTACTTAAAATCATGGAAGGAACTGTTGCATCTGTACCGCCACAAGGGGGAAGAAAACACCCGCAACAAGATTTTGTGCAAGTGGATACTTCCAATATTTTGTTCATATGTGGTGGGGCTTTCATGGGGATAGATACTATCATTAATGCTCGTACTGCTCAAAGTTCAATTGGTTTTGCAGCAAATGTTCAGTCAAAACAAGAAAGAAACCATAGCGAAACACTCAAATCATTAGAAATTGAAGATTTAGTAAAGTTTGGGTTAATTCCTGAATTCATTGGTAGACTTCCAGTAATAGCAACTTTAGATGACTTAGATAAGGCATCTTTAGTGGCAATTTTAACTAAACCAAAGAATGCTGTTATCAAACAATATCATAAATTATTTGAGTTAGATGATGTTGAATTATCAATTGATAACGACGCTTTAGAAGCAATAGCCGAAAAAGCATTGGCACGGAAAACAGGAGCTAGGGGACTCCGTTCCATAATCGAAACACTTCTACTTGACAGTATGTATAATGTTACCACTCTGAAGAAAATGCAGGTGCATATTTCCAAAGATGTGATAGATGGTACGGCTCAGCCAGTAGTTACTCCAAAAAACTATGTAAAACCTACTAAAAAGCGTATGGCGGTTTAGTACTAGGTATTCTAATTTCTGATATAGCTGATCATTAATATAGATATTGAAGTTCATGTTAGGATTTCTTATTATTAATAACATTAATATATTTGTTATTGTAAAAATGTTCTATAAATATGGTTTAGAAGAGAAGAGTTATAATTCATCTAGAACTGGACTAAAAAATAATCTATTATCAAAATTAAAGGATTGTTGATATGAAACTTCTAATTACTATTTTCACCCTACTATTTTATTTCTCCAGTAATGCTAGTGATCACAAACAAAATGGTACTATACTTGTTACTGCAGCAACCGGTGCATTAGGTTCAACTATATGCGATGTGCTAGCATCAGAAGGGTATAATCTACTAGTATCTGGTAGGAACAATAATAAACTGACTAATTTGCAAAAGGATTTACAAAAAAAATACCCTAATATTACAGTTAGAAACTTGATAATTGATTTTTCAGATACTAAAACTATAGAAAATGCGGCAAGTAAAATTACTCTTTCCTCTATCGAAGGAATTGTGCTTATTGGTCCAAGACCATCCTTGAATAAAAATGACATTCCTAGTAAAGACGAATGGACTAAAGTATTTGCAGAAACTTTTATTGCTCCACTTGAGGTGGTACGTTTTTTTGCCCCTAAAATTCATAATAATGGTAGCATTGTTGTAATTTCAGGTAGTAGTTCTAAGAATTTTCTACCAGCCTACCCTAATACCAATGTTGTACGACTTGCTTGGAGTGGAGAAATAAAAAATCTGATGCATTTGTTTGCTACACGTAAAATTCGTGTTAACGCTATTTCTCCAGGACCAATTTTAACGCAACATCATAAGAATATGATAACAGAAAAGGCTAGTTTAAATAACATTTCATATGAGGAGCAATTATTAAAAGATACCTCTTCTATACCTTTGAAATCTTATGGTGAAACTGAAGATCTCGGAAATTTAGTAGTATTTTTGCTCTCAAATAAGTCTAGTCATATAAATGGCTCAAATATTCTACTAGATGGCGGTGAATCTAATTCTTATTAGGTTCTTAGCATACATTCTATAAAACTATCTCGTGCCTAACTACTTTGGGCAGATAGTGATTGTTGTTTGTCAAAGAAATAGTCGCTCCGTCAAAAGTCTAGAATATAACATCTACTATATTTAAATACAAAAAATGTCATTCCCGCGTAGACGGGAATCTATAATACCTTAGGGTTTTTAAGCGTTGTTTTATATCCCTGCGTTCGCAGGGATGACAAACATTGTTCTTTGGTTAAACTATTTATAGATTTATTAACTAATTTTGGGTATAATGGTATCTGCCGATTAATAATTAACAGGAGATTTATATGCTATCAAACAAAAAGATCACTTCTACAGTGGCAGAAGTTGAAATGGCAAAAGCTGAATTAGAAGCTAAAATGGCAAAAGCTGAATTAGAAGTTAAAGTAGAAGAAACTATAAGAATAATAAAAACTAAAATGGCAGAAGCTAAAATAGTAGAAACTCAAATACAGAAGGATAATAACCTCTATCCATTTAGTGAACTTTTTAAGCTATCTGCGGACGACAATAATGTAGCGAAGCATGATGAACACACCCCTATGCTAGGCAACGAAGAACAACAACTTACAGAGTAGAAACCACCCACACACTATTTCAGAAGCTGTTTCTACAGCTTCTGAAGTTACAACTACCAGGTAGCCAAATAAATGATCTGATTGAAATAACTGGGAATACCGAAGGGCATAATAATGCATCTTGGATGTTTGTATATTTGTTAAATTGAGTTTATAAAATTTATTAGCAATTACCTAAATATAATTTTATTGACTTATTATAGTACATGTACTAATATTAATACATGTACTTAAAATATGCTCATATCATGGAAGCAATCTCTTATACTAAAGCTCGTAGTGAGTTTTCTAGCCTTATGAATAAAGTGTGTGATGATCATTCCCCCATAATAATCACTAGACAAAAACAACAGTCTGTAGTTGTTATTTCTCTTGATGATTACAATTCTTTGGAAGAAACAGTATACCTGTTAAAAAGCCCTAAAAATGTTGAAAGATTAAACCGGGCAATTAATGACTTTAAAGAAGGTAAGAATTTTAAAAAAATGTCATTATAATGTACGTATTATTTCATACTGATGCTTGGAATGATTATCAGTATTTTCAAGAAAATGATATAAAAACTTCAGAGAAAATAAATAAGATAATTCGAGATATATCTCGTTCATCTTTTTCAGGAATTGTTAAACCAGAGCCTTTAAAACATAGCTTATCTGGTTTTTGGTCACGGAGAATAAATCAAGAACATAGATTAGTATATACAATTAAAGATAATACTATCTATATACTACAATGCAAATACCATTATTAATGCACTTTCACAAAATAATAAATGTGTATCAGTAGTCATACCCTACAATTTTTATTTTGTAATGAACGTGTAATTCTATTTAAAGAATGTACTATTAACAGCCTCTTTATTAAACCCTGACATAGGACCACAAGCCAGCCCTTTACTCCTCGCCGCAATCATGAAATAAGCAGCTTGCAATGATGAGTTGTGAAATGCAATACCTAAAGCAATCTGCTAAGAAGAAGAAAAATAATCTTTATATCAAAGGCAAAAATGGCTGTAATAGGTGCTGACTTAACTTTTTCAACATTACTGGAAGCCAAGCACTTATACAACTTATCTTTTTCAGTTGGACTCTGAACAAAAACAATTCTTAAAGGTCAGCAATTAGCTGAGGTAGGACCAAACTTTGCTATATTATAAATTTCCTCCAATAAAATTTTATCAACCGGCTTATCCAAAAACTTATAGCATGTTCTATCTAAAAACACTTCTTTAACATTTCTCATAGTTGGTACTCCTTAATTTCCCGGTATTTCTTCTCGCATAGCATCAGTATCATCTAGTTTAAACTCAAGCAAATCAATCGAACCGATATGTATACCATTGTCAGAAAACTCAATATCAAACTTTACCTTTTCACAAGTTGCTACTTCATTATCATCGGTCTTAACCTCAGATACAGAAGAATTAGCAGCTCTCTCAATGATAGCTCTGAGCATTTTTTTAGGTAATAACAAATTATTAGGAATCAATTTATCGATGATATCATTATAATTAGTTAATTCAAAAGATAATTTGCCTTTCGGTAAGTTACTATCGAAGAATTGTAAGCCCCCTATCAAAGCTATTTGAGTATTATCATCACAAGAAAAAACTAACCGATCAATATTTAAATTTTTGATATAATTAGTATCTTTACCTTGATCAGTAGTGATATTTATCAGTGTGGCTAAATCAAGCTGGGCTGTTTTGAAATTCAAGAAATCTTCCTCCGCAGCAGCGTATGACAAACGTAATTGTAAAGCTATATCTTCGACATCTTGGGATTTTGCTTTATTGATTAAGAAAACCAACTCACTAATATTAAAGAATTCCTTATCTTCACGAATAACAGAGAATGATTTATTGTTAACTTGCAGAAACTTCACGATAGATTTTAAATTATCTCCACTAGACAATTTATATATAGGTTTATTAAATTTAACTAGTACGGCAATATCTTCCTTCGACTGAACACTATATTCAGTCAACTTACCAGCAAAATTTTCTTGCTGTTTTATTTTTTGCCCTAAAATCAAGTTAGCTTTTTTAAAACTAAAATCGAATAAAAACGTCATTTTCTCAGCAGATAGTTCTTTAAAATTAACATGATCGATAAATTTTATTTTTGGCTCGATTAAACTAATCTGTAAGCGAGAAGGAAAACCAAAAATTTTGATTTGGCTATAAGATATCTTAATATTATCTGTTTCTGAATTATTTATAGTACTTACCACATTGCTTTTGATAGTATAAGCAATGGCAAACCATATTATGGTGTAAGTTAAACAAATAAAAAGTAAAATTTTACGTATCACTTTATTATACTCAATTATAAATTAATATTACGGGTAGCAGATGGTAAGCGAACCCTTATACCGTCAAGGTTTTCACTAACAATAATCTGACAACCAAGTCTTGAAGTATGAGTAAGACCAAATGCTAAGTCAAGCATATCTTCTTCTGCCTCGGAAGGATTTTTTAATTTGTGATAAAATTCCTCATCCACAATAACATGGCAAGTGGCACATGCTAGCGATCCTTCGCATGCACCTTCAAGATCAATGTCGTTTTGATGGGCAATTTCCAAAATAGACAGCCCTATAGGGGCATCCACTATTTTTTCCGTACCATCTTTATCTATGATAAAAATTACTTTAGGCATTAATTATCATTCCTTTTTAGAACTGTTATCTTATAGCATATTAGCATTACGCTAAATTCACAAACGTCATTGCGAGGAGCTACTTTAGTCGCGACGAAGCAATCCATAAAAGTGATTAAAAATGGATTGCCACGACCACTCACGTGGTCTCGCAATGACAAAAGTTTACTATGGCTAAATACTAATCGAGTTAGCTATATTTTATCAATATGCTTACCTTTAAGTAAGCTCAGAGTGGCCTTATTTAATCTTTCAGCAAGAAAATGCTCTGTTATATTCTCAAAATTCTTGCTACATTCTATAATGTAATCACGATCATTTGAGTCTATTGCTTCTTCTAAAGTTTTAATTGCCATATCAATTTTTTCCATTTCATTATTTGCAAGAAGATTTGGCATCTCCCTAATAGCATTTTTTATATTATAAATCAAAGATTTTGTATCAATAATTGTTTCCTGCAACAATTTCTTATTATGATCACTAGCCGCATTTTGATAAGCATTTTCTAGAATCTCGGTAATTTCACTTTCATTTAAACCATAACTTGGTTTTATTTCAATATTATGTGATATATTACTATTTTTTTCTAGAGCTGATACTGACAAAATACCATCTGCATCAATAGAAAATGTTACTTCTATTCTCACTCCACCTGCTTTCATTAGTGGCAATTTTAGTTCAAATTTTGCAAGCGACCGACAATCTTCTACCATTTCCCTTTCTCCTTGTACCACATACAACTTCATAGAAGTTTGGTTATCTACATAATTGGTAAACTCCTTAGTAACCGATATCGGTATAGGACTATTACGCAGAATAATTTTTTCAGTAATTCCACCATTTAGTTCGATACCAAGTGACAAAGGCACTACATCAATTAATAAGGAATTAATATTTGCCGAAGTTAGGTTCTCTGCTTGCAGAGCTGCCCCCCATACTACTGCCTTATCCGGATTAATATCTGAAAAGATAGTAGTATTAAACGTTTGCCTTAAGCTTTTACTAATTAACGGTATGCGAGTTGAGCCACCAACCAAGATAATACCTGAAATATCAGGGTTATTTGCCTGTTCTAGAGTATCTTTAGTAATAGCTATGGTACGTTCTACCAATGGTGATATTAAGCTTTCAAAATCCTCCATATTCAGTTCTGATATCTTCTCTTCATATATAATACTACATTTATTTTGTACACTAAGTGTTTCTTTAGTTTTTTTTGCTAATTTTATTAATTCATTGGATTCTACTAACTTATACTTATCACAAAAATACTTCATCACTAAGTGATCAATATCATCTCCACCTAAAATATTATCTCCGCCAGTAGCAATAACCTGAAGCACACCGGTTTGCATATTAAGAATTGATACATCAAAAGTCCCACCACCTAAGTCATACACTAAATAACACCCTCTATACCCTTTATCTTTCAAGTGTTGGCGTTGTCGAGCTTCGGGACTACGCATGCTCATGTAGGTTTGACTACACTCCGCTTGCTCGCCACTTGCTCTCCTAGCCAACTCTTGAAATATATCGGGTATATTTTTATTTAGACCATATGCATAAGCTGCTGCTGTTGGCTCGGCAATTAACCTTAGCACCTCAAAGCCAGCAATTTTTGCTGCCAGCATTACTTCTCCTCTAGCGGCATCGTTAAAATGTGCTGGCACAGTTATTACTGCTTTTTTAACTTCTGAATTTAATTTTTCAGTAGCTTGTTGCTTTAAATATAGGAATATTTGTGCGGCAACTTCTGGAACGGTCATCATTTTTTCAGCAAATCGTAACCGTAAGGTTTCGCTATTTAAGTCAATATAATCTTGCACTAAAGCAAAAAGTGTCGGGTTATTTTGTATATCAGATAGTTTTTTACCGAAAAGCCTTTTAATAGAACGCAAATTATTGGCTACATCATTATCACCGACAATAAAGTTTTTATCCTGAAAAGCTATAACTGAGGGGATAAGTTCTAGGTTTTGAGTATCTGTAATAATTTGTACCATTTGTTGATTTGACCAAGCAATTAATGAGTTTGTTGTACCAAAATCTATGCCAACTGCTATATCATTATCATTTTTTTTATGCTGGGAAGCACCAGCCTCACTAATTTCTATTATTTGCATGATTTGATTTTTAGCTGAATATTATTAATTAAGTTTTCAAGATATTTAAATCTTATAGTACTATCAATAGCATCTTGCATATTGCGATTTTGGAACGCAGTAGTTAGAGATTTAATAAGTTGTTGTTTTTCAATAATTTTGTTATTTAGCATGGATTGTAACTTAGTTAATTGTTGAGTAGTTTCAACAAGCTCTAATTCATTCCATATAACACTTAGTTTCTCCTTTGAGATACTATGCCTAATTGTTATGTCATCCAAGACTATATTGTTTAACGAGAGAAGATACTCAGCTCGGGCCAAATCGTCTTTAAGCGTTGCGTAAGCCTTATTGATATCAATAGAGAGCGATAAATTTTTTTGCTTTTCGCTGTTAGAATTAATTCTATCTGGATGATATTTTAGCTGCATAGCAAAATATTGACGATCCAAGATGGGCAAGTCAATATCATATTTTTTCTCTATGCCTAATAACTCAAAATAATTGTTCATAATCACTGTTAGTGGATTAATTGTCAAACCACGTGACTAGACACTGTTAACAAAGCTTATTTAATTGGTGAATAAAGTCTTTTTTGCTACAAATTATAAGATTTTTTTGAAATAGGTATACTATTCCGGCAAAAATCTTATTAATTTTTGCTAAAAAATCCATTAATTCATCAATCAAATAAGCTTTGTTAACAGTGTCTAATACAGCTAGTCCGTTAAAGTTTTAGATAACTTCTCCGTCATTGCGAGACCACACAGTGGTCGTGGCAATCCATTTTTACCCACTTTTTGGATTGCTTCGTTGGATTACGCCTCCTCCACAATGACACCTAGGATATCAAGAACTTATACGGATTAGCTATATTATATACTAGAAAATACTGAAATGTTAGAGAAAAAATATCAGGCAATTTGCAAATTGATAACTCATGCTTATTTAAGTCAATTCTTCTATTAATTCTATAGTACTAGTTCTTAAGTCTAAGTCATAATCTATAGTATTATTTATTATTCGCTTAATATTGGCAAATTTTGTTACCAAGCAATCAGGTGAATTGGAAGGTAATTGATTAAATATTTTATCCTCTAATTCATTGAACTCAATATTGATATTGAGTGATTTCTTAGTGATTCTATTCACTAGATATAGCATGCTACAAGCAAAATCTCCCCATAATTCTTTATTTTTACTGGTAAATTCTTCAATAATATTTAGCCTCACTTTAGGGTCTGAACAATTAGCAATATATGTAATAAATTTAACATATATTTCACTTCCCACTAAGCGATTTTGTGATTTTATATTAATTTTTGCACATCTAGATCTTATAGTGCTGATTATGCCAGCAGCTCTTGAGGTAATTAAGAAAATAAAACTATCCTTTGGAGTATCTTCTAAAAGTTTAAGGCAGGAATTTGCTGCATTAAGATTCATTAGATCAGCTTGATAAATAACAGCTACCCTATATTTAGATATCGAAGGTGTTTTATAAAAAAATTGCTGTAAATCTCTAATTTGATCAATAGATATGTCTTTGACATTAGTGATACCAGAATTATCCCTTACTACTAACCGATAATCTGGATGATTTTTTAATGGAACTTTACCTACAAACAAACTGCTTTCTATAAATATTAGTAAATTCTCTAAAGCTTTTGCCGTATCATCAACGTCAATCAGCCAACTATTATAAAGTCTGCCTTGTTTAAATCTATCTTCAAGATATTCTTTGATCATTCTATTTAACTTCACTTATTAATTGTCTCTAAGAATCAATAAAATCTAAAGTATCAGTGATTAACTCTATTATGTTACTATACATATTAGGTCTTTCACCTTCAGAATCTAACAAATTACATAAATTTACTAAATCAAATAATTTTGCTTTTTTTTCCCAGTTTGAGTCTAGCAACTTTGACATTTTTGAGTATCCAGAAACAAAACTATCTTTTAACTGCTTATCGAATAAATGTTTAAACCTAAATAAAGTTGCAATATCACCATATACTGAACCGGAATAAGCAAACTCCCAATCTAATATTCCTGATAAAATTAATGTTCCGTCCATATTTTTTACTAAAATATTAGAAGGTTTAAAATCACCATGCACCAATTGATTATTGTCTTCCTTAGGAAAATATTTTTCATATGAAATAATTTTATTTTTTAAACTATGAAAAAGTTGTTCGCCTAACTTAACTTTTACTCTGGGTTTAGTTATGTTATCTAAAATATAATTTATAAATAAATTATATTCATTATGTTCGGTAGTAATTTTGCTGATTGATAAATTTGCAGTGAGTAAACCACTTTCTTGGAACTTATAGGAACTCAAACGTCCTAGAAATTCACCAAGTTTGCTATATATTACTAGTATTGAATCTAAAAACGAATATTCAGTTAAAAAATCTGATAATAAATTACCTTCATGATATTCTACAAAACTACAAGAATAGTTTGTTATTTCATTTATAGGATTAAAACTTAGAAATTTAGGAACTAAAGGTTCATTATTGAGCAAATATGAAAGTTTAAATTCTTTTTCACCTAACTCTATATCCCGAACATTAATGCGTAATATAAATTTATCTCCATTCTCGAATTCAATGATATAATTTGTATTCGCAAGACCATGTTCTGCTTTAGTAACAATAAATTTATCTTCTCTAATTAAAAATTTCTTACACAAATTTTTAATTTCTTCGAATTTAAGTTCAAAAAATTTATTCCGGCGTTCCCATTTTAACAATTTCTCCATACATATTCTTCTAATAAAGTCTATCTCATATATACTGTATTATATAAGTATAGCTGACCCAACTAACATTACTCTGTCCACTAGACACTTATATCACATTTTTAAGATATAAGTGTCTAGTAATAACACCAATTTACTGTGGCTAAATACTAATTGGGTTAGCTATATGCATGATTTCAAAATAAAAATTATAAAACATTACAATTTTACAGGAAAAGCTTCAAGAAAGAGCAACTTAAGAATTATTACAAGCTTCCTTCATTTTCTTACCGGCTCTAAATACTGGTTGTTTATAAGCAGAAATATGCATTTTTTCACCAGTTTTTGGATTGCGACCTTCACGTGCAGCTCTACTTTGTATATGAAAAGAACCAAAACCCACTAGGTTAACGTCCTCACCACGACTAAGAGCTTTAAGTACACTATCTACAACCCAAGTTAGGGCTTTTTCTGCATCAGTTTTTGAATGACCTGCTTCAGCCATTAATGCGACTAATTCTCCTTTATTCATATTATAGCTCTCCAAATAGATTGTTAATATTTCAGACATTAATGTATTTATTATACCAAGATGCCAGCAAGATTTATTAATCTCGTTGCGTAGATTATATCAAACACTAAACTGACTGCAACTGAGACTTCTTTAGAATTTTTGAATATAATTATTTTATAGTCTAATTGCAAAAAATTGTATCTATTTTACATCAAATTAGTGTCTTATCTTGTAATTCAGCAGGCAGTTTAGTTAGTCTATATAGCAAATAAACTGCAAAACTAGTCAAAAATAATTTCTGAGGTTAGTTGCTAGGCTGTGAACCTAGTACATTTATATGTTTACTCAAATGAAATGAATAGTTGAAAATCTAAATAGATTGTATATTATAATGTTCTTATTTATATAATACAGGTAACTTTTATGATCACTAGGCTATTCTACATATTATTTATTTTAATTTTCAACTTAAATGTTAATGCTAATCCAACTCCCTTGGGTTTTGAATTAAATAAAGCAACTATCTCAGACGTAGAGAAAGTATATCATATCACCAAAAAAGAAAAGAATCATTGGGAAGGATATAATTATTATGTAAATGTTAGAGATGTTAAATTAGAGGGGCTTATGGAACTATTAATAATATGTAATGATGGTAATATTATCCAAGCAGTAATACTAACAATAAATAAGGATAATTTTACAGAGTTTTATCAATTGCTTTCTGAGAAATATAAACTTGTATATAATCAGAATCCTAGGATAGGTAATAAGGAGATTAGATTTGCAGATAGTGATTGTACTATAATGTTAGATGCCCCCCACCTCAGCTTCAGTATGAGCATTATATACATAACAGATGAATTTCTAACAAAATTTAAAGGTAAACAAAAAGAAGAAGAAATGTTGAAAAAGATAAGAGATAAAGAATTGCTATAATACCAATTAAGAACTAAAATACTGATTTAAAACTTGATATTTTAATTTATAAATAGAATAATTATGCAACAATTTAGTCTTTATCACACTGCAGAGGGATTGCTATATAAAACAACCTGTCTTTTAATAGAAAAATCTTATCATAGTAATTTGAGAATTGTGGTTTTAGTTCCAGATATTGAGGTACAAGAATCACTAAACAAGATGATATGGACTTATTCTAGAAAACAGTTTATTCCGCATGGTAGTAAACTTGATCCATTACCAGAAAAACAACCAGTCTATATTACTCATCAGTTAGAGAATCCTAATCAATCTACAATCCTAATGGTTATTGCGCCATTTGATATATACTCAAATGATCTGAAGAATTGGAACGTAAAACAAGGGGCGAGCAAGCAGAGCGTACAAAACGCACGTGAACATGTGAATACCTCACAGTTTTGCGACACCAATTCTTCAAAGCATTTGAGTATACAAGGAGTTCTTACTAACAAACATTATATCGCACATTTTCAGAGAATAATTATAATATACGATGTTTTAGATAATTTAAGTTTAATAATTAAAACAATAAATGAACTAAATATTGCAACACCGGTAATTGATTGTTATAAACAGAATCCAATTGGAACGTGGAGTAAGATTTAAATATGGCTAACTAGGGATAGTATTACTCTGTCATTTGTGAGAAGTAAGGAACACAATTGGTACTATTCTGCCTACTTACGAACAAATAGGAGGTGTAGCACCTTGGTAGCTATTACCTGTCTGGTTGTTCAAGGTATATCTTATTTGGGTGAAATAGTAGGGACAGACCTTTATTTAACTGAAATGCTTCACAGGTAAGATTAATTTTTAGCACCTCCTGCCACACCTTATCCCAGCCTTTGGTATGAGTAATATCAGAGAAAATTTTTTGCTGTACACAATTTGAAGAACTAGCTTTTACATAGCCATGCATAATTTTACTCGGCACTATTTTATCCTTGCTTCCCGAAATATGCAATTGCGGAATATTATTGATTTTTATGGCATAATCTATGGGATTTAACGACTTCTTTAATGCATATATTCCATGATGTTTACTGAAATTCTCAATATCAAGATTACCCGCTACAGTTATTATATCCTTAATATGCTTATTTCTTGCTGCCACCAAGATAGCAACTCCACCACCACCAGAAAAACCAACCAAACTAGCTGGTTTACCATTATTTATATTGTTTATTACTATATTTGTTGATTCTATCACCTCTTCAGCCATTCTTTTGTCTGTCCAATAAGCTTGATTACAGTTGGGATTAAGCTCCACTGGTGTATATTGGCATGGACGAGCTATATAAACTATATTAGGTCTAGTATCAAGGGTAGCAAGCTTAAATAACATAACCTTAGAAGGAGTTGGATTGTCTGCAATGGCATAGTGTCCTATACTAATACTCCCATCACCTTCAATATAAAACACATAAGGACTATCTTTATCTGAAACACGTTGGTAAGTTGTAATGACAAAATCCCCCGCCTTAACAAGTTTCTTCTCGAACTTGTTTATTGAGGCTACCTTTTCTGCCTCCTCAACCCTTGTTTCTATAGATGAAACACAAGAAGAAAGCAGAAAAAGGATAAAAAATAGAGCGATTCTAGAAAGGTATTTCATCATCTAGATCACTATGGTCAAAATTAGTAACAATATTTTTTGGTGAAACAGAATCTAGTGCTTGAGTACCACCCCCTTTAGAATCCAACAATATAAATTGTGAGTTAAAATTCTGTAGCACTATTTCTGTCGTATATTTTTCATGACCAAGATTATCTACCCACTTTCTAGTTTGCAAATTACCTTCCAAGTAAACTTTAGTTCCTTTTTTGGCATAATTTTTTACAACAGATACCAACCCCTCATTAAATATTACTACTCTATGCCATTCAGTTTTTTCTTTCTTCTCCCCAGTAGCCCGATCTTTCCACGTCTCAGAAGTAGCAACACTGAAACTTGCTATCTCTTTACCATCAGCCGTGTGCCTGATTTCTGGATCACGCCCTAAATTACCTATTAATATTGCTTTATTTAAACTACCAGCCACAAATCATTACCTAATTTATTTAAAAATTTATTATTGCAATAGTAATCCAAAACCACCTATAATGCTACAAGTTTTTTTAAAATTTCTTGAAAGTTCCTTAAAAATTTATAATAAATTATTATGCAAGAATATATTAAAGTTCGTGGTGCTAAGGAGCATAATTTAAAAAATGTAAATGTTGATATTCCCAGAAATAAGTTTGTTGTCATTACAGGGCTTAGTGGTTCTGGTAAATCTTCACTAGCTTTTGATACTATTTATGCTGAAGGACAACGCAGATATGTTGAAAGTCTATCTTCCTATGCTAGGCAGTTCTTGCATCTTCAGGATAAGCCTGATGTTGAGTCAGTCTCCGGGTTGTCGCCGGCAATAGCTATTGATCAAAAAACTACATCTAAAAATCCACGTTCTACAGTGGGTACTATAACTGAGATTTATGATTATTTGAGATTACTATATGCAAGGGTAGGAGTGCCATATTCTCCAGCAACAGGTCTACCTATAAAGAATCAGACTATATCGGAGATGATAGATGCTATTCATGATCTTCCTAAGGGAAGTAAATTATACATTTTAGCCCCTATTATAAGAGGGCAGAAAGGTGAGTTCAGACGTGAAATCCTTGATCTTAGAAAACAGGGTTTTGGCAGATTGGTAATTAACAATGAAATTTATGAGATTGATAATCTGCCAAAATTTGATAAAAATAAAAAACATAATATTGAAGTGGTTGTTGATAGGATTTCTCTAGAAGGGGATTTAGGCAATAGGTTAGCAGATAGTTTAGAAGCGGCTCTTAAACTAGCAGATGGCATAGTATATGTTGAAATTGTTGACTTGCCAAACGGAGTAGAGACTGACATTACTAAAGGTTCGAAAATCATTTTCTCAGAAAAATATTCTTGTCCAGTTTCTGGTTTTCAGATTACGGAGATAGAACCAAGGATATTTTCCTTTAATAGTCCATTTGGTGCTTGTCCTAAATGTGAGGGGCTTGGCAAAGAATTATTTCTTGATAAAGAATTAATTATTCCAGATGGCAGAATTAGTATTAAAGATGGGGCTATAGCTCCTTGGGGTAAAATATCCTCCAAGTTCTTTTTAGAAACATTAAAAGCCTTAGCAACTCATTATAACTTTTCATTAGACACTCCTTTTGTAGAACTACCAAAGGATATCCAGCAAGTATTGCTCCATGGTTCGGGTGAGGAAATTATAAATTTCCAATATCATGATGGTTCTAAATCTCAAACTATCCTGCAGCCTTTTGCCGGAATAATACCTAGCTTACAAGAAAAGGAGCGTAAGGCTGATTCTTCTTTAGTAAAGGAAGAATTATTAAAATACAAAGCAGAACATAAATGTACATCTTGTACAGGTTATAGACTAAAAACGGAGTCTCTTTGCGTTAAAATTGCTGACATGCATATTGGGCAAGTATCTGCTATGAGTATTTTGCAACTACAACAATGGTTTAATCAATTAAATAAACAGCTCAATAAAAGACAAATGGCTATTGCCGAACGTATATTAAAGGAAATTAAAGAAAGATTACAATTTCTTATGAATGTTGGTCTTGAATATCTTGCTTTATCTAGAGAGTCAGGCACTTTATCTGGTGGAGAAAGCCAACGTATTCGCTTGGCATCACAAATTGGTTCGGGACTCAGTGGGGTGTTATATGTACTTGATGAGCCGTCAATTGGTTTACATCAGCGTGATAATGCACGATTAATAGAAACTCTTAAAAATCTTCGAGACCTTGGTAATACAGTGCTGGTTGTTGAGCATGATGAAGAAACAATGTATGAAGCGGATCACATTATTGATGTCGGGCCAGGTGCCGGTATTCATGGTGGACATATAGTAGCCCAAGGAACGATTGAAGAGATTAAACAATGTGCAGATAGTATAACTGGTAGTTATTTAAGTGGTAAACAATTTATTAAAGTACCAACCAATACCCGAGTATCATCTTCCGGTAAGGTAATAGCCTTAACTGGAGCTGTGTCTAATAATTTACGAGATGTTAATATTATAATCCCTCTGAGTAGTTTTGCAGCAATAACCGGAGTGTCCGGTAGCGGAAAATCAAGTTTAATAATTCACACTTTATATAAAGCAGCTTTAAAGTTTTTAGAACCATCCTCAAAAATCTTCCCAGGAGAGTACAAATCAATTACCGGTCTTGAATATATTGATAAGGTTATTGATATCAACCAATCACCAATAGGTCGCACACCAAGGTCAAACCCAGCAACTTATACAGGGGCATTTACCCATATTAGAGATTGGTTTGCTGAGCTACCAGCTGCAAAAACACGAGGTTATAAAGTTGGTAGGTTTTCATTCAATGTTAAAGGTGGAAGGTGTGAATCATGTCAAGGCGATGGTCTGATTAAAATAGAAATGCATTTTTTACCTGATATCTATGTAAAATGTGATGTTTGTAATGGAGACAGATATAACAGAGAGACTCTTGAAATTAAATATAAGGATAAATCTATATCTGACGTTCTTAGAATGACAGTTGATGATGCAATGAGTTTCTTTGAGAAAGTACCACTAATTTATGAAAAACTTGTTACTTTAAATGAAGTAGGACTTGGTTATATAAAGATTGGACAATCTGCTACTACTTTGTCTGGGGGTGAAGCCCAAAGGGTCAAATTAGCTAAAGAATTATCAAAACGCTCAACTGGTAAAACTTTATACATACTTGATGAACCAACAACAGGTTTACACATAGATGATATTAATAAATTGCTTAAAGTATTGCATAAATTAGTTGATATGGGTAATACTGTGGTAGTTATTGAGCATAATCTAGATGTTATCAAAACAGCAGATTACGTTATAGATGTTGGGCCTGAGGGAGGAGATAAAGGTGGTAGTATAGTAGCTATTGGAACTCCAAAGGATATTGCTCGTTGTAGTGAAAGCCACACTGGAAGATATTTAAAAAATTATCTATAATTATACTTAGTGGGCAGAAATTTTGGTATATACTAACCTCAATTGGATAAAAAATAGTCATCCTGAATTTATTTCAGGATCTTGTTGAATGTATATAGATCCTGAAACAAGTTCAGGATGACCTCTAACTGAACAAGTTCAGGATGACCTGTTTACCTCAATTAAATAAAAAATGATATAATAAGTATAGGGTTATTATGAAAAAGGCAGTAGCTTTAGTGAGTGGTGGGGCAGACTCAGCTACAGTACTGGCAATGGTGGAAAAGATGAATTACGAAATTCATGCCATGAGCTTTAACTATTCACAACGTAATAATGTTGAGCTAGAGAAGGTTAAGCAGCTAGTTAAAAACTATAACATCAAACAGCATAAAATTGTAAATATCGATTTACGTAACTTTGGTGGATCGGCTCTCACTGAAAATGGTATAGAAGTTCCTAAATATAAAGATTATGGTGAGTTACAAGATAATATACCGATTACTTACGTGCCAGCACGTAATACCATATTTTTAAGTTATGCTTTAGGATTTAGTGAAATAATAGGAGCATTTGATATTTTTATGGGAATACACGCAACTGATTCTGCTAATTATCCAGATTGTCGCTTAGAATATTTAGCAGCTTTTAACAATCTGGCGAATCTTGCAACTGCTGCAGGAGTATCGGGCAAACAAATTACCATTCACGCCCCCTTAATAAATATGTCAAAAGGACAGATTATCAAGGCTGGTCTAGAACTAGGGGTAGATTATTCCAAAACGATTTCTTGTTATGATCCATCAGATGATGGGCTATCTTGTGGAACATGCCTTTCGTGCTTAATCAGACTTAAAGCTTTTGAAGAAAATAATGTAACCGACCCTATTAATTATATAAATTATCACAAATATGCTTAACCAATCTATATATCATCAATTCCCTGTATTAGACCTAGGTGATATAGTGCTTAGAGAATTAACTAATGATGATTCAGAGGACTATTTTGCCTATATGAGTAAGCCAGAAATGCTACCATTCCTGACAGACCAAAATTGTCCATCGGATATTGCACAAGCTACTGATGAGGTAAGATATTGGTCCAGCTTATTTCGTAACCATCGGGGATTTTACTGGGCTATTTCCCTCAAAGATACTAATAAACTTATAGGGACAGCTGGGTTTAATAGCGTCTCGGCAATGCACCTCAAAGCGGAAATAAGCTACGATCTAGATCCTGCATTTTGGGGTAAAGGCATTATGCTAAAATCTATTAAAGCTATCTTAAAATTTATAGAATATGCTGGAATTGTGAGAACTCAAGCAACTGTCATAACTGACAATATTCGCTCAATTAATGTTTTAGAACGGTGTAATTTTGTTAAAGAGGGGGTACTCAAGAAATATGAGATTGTACAAGGAGTACATAGAGACTATTATATTTACGCTAGAGTGCTATAGGTTCTTTATAGCTAACAGGGCGATTTAAAAGTCGCAATTAATGGTAGAAAAATTTGTTTTAGAAAATGCATAAATGTCATTGCGAGAAGTCGCAAAGCGACGACGTGGCAATCCAGAAGTTGCAGCGACAAAAAATAAAACTAGCCAGCTGTTTATTTGGATCGCCACGCCACTTTGTGGTTCGCGATGACAACTATTTATCTCTGTAACTTAGTGTTTTTTATCATTAGTTGTAATTTTTAAATTGCCCTGCAAATGCCCCTGTTGTAAACATCTTGACAACTAATCGCCTTAAATATACAATCCTGCTCACATTAGGGGTGCTAGACACTTATATCTTTAAATTATGATATAAGTAATTGTAAGAGGGTGACTTGATAGACACTGGACTGAAATAGTCGTAAACAGAATAAGTACCCTCTTACAAAGTTTGCTTTGAACAAATTGCAGAAGGTGCTGGAAACAGCAGCCTTGCACAATAAGATGAAGGAGATTATATCATGAGTAAAATAATAGGTCTAGATGTAAGTAAAAAATGGTTAGATATATGTTTATATGAGTCTAACAATAAACCGATATATAATCGTTTTTCCAACGATAAGTTAGGGCATGAAGAACTGATAAAATTAACAAAAGAACAAGAAATTAAGCTAATAGTATGTGAACCTACTGGAGGTTATGAAGCGGATATTTGCCAAAAATTGTATAATAATAAACAACAGGTACATAAAGTCAATACATATAGCTTTAATTCATTTAGTAAATCGGTGAATTTGTGTAAAACTGATAAGAAGGACGCATTTAAATTAGCATATTATGGCGATAAGATGCAGCTTTCAGCTAATTATTTATATCAAGTTGAATCCGATACTTTGAAGAGATATCAGCAAAGGCGAGAAGATTTAGTATTAATGCTTAGCAATGAAAAGAAGAGGCTACATCATAGTATTGATGGTATTGATAAAAAGAGTATAGAAAAGCTCATTAAATTTTTACAGAATGAAATAGCTGAGCTTGATAAAAAATTAAGTGAAGTAATAGATGAGTCAGAAGAGTTGAAAGAGAAGGTAAAAATATTAGAGAGTGTGCCTGGTATTGGTAAATGCGTAGCTAAAAAACTAATTAGTTTTTTACCTGAATTAGGGAATAAAAATTATAGTAGTAATGAATTGTCAGCAATTGTAGGGATAGCTCCTTATGCCCGTGATAGTGGTAATAAGCAAGGACGAAGATTTATTAGAGGTGGCAGAAAAATACCACGATATGCTTTATATATGGCGGTATTGGCTGGTAAAAACGGTGTCAAAAATGGTTTTCAATATTTGAAAGCTTTATATGATAGGCTTGTTAACAATTTTAAACCTAAAAAGGTTGCTATAGTTGCATGCATGCGTAAACTACTTGAAGTATGCCATAAACTTATTCAACAAAAACGTTGTTTTGTTATTTAGATAAATATTTTTATTTTTTTGAAAATTTAGATAAAAGATAATTGCTGTTAACAAAGCTTATTTGATTGATGAATTAATGGATTTTTTAGCGAAAATTAATAAGATTTTTGCCGGAATAGTATAGCTATTTCAAAAAAATCTTATAATTTGCAGCAAAAAAGACTTTATTTACCAATTAAATAAGCTTTGTTAACAGTGTCTAGATGTTTAGTCCCAGGGTGTAATGTTGTATATTATAAAGAATTACCATCAAGAGAGGAATTATGGGACAAATATTACACGGCTGTGCCAAAACGACAGAGGCAATACGTTTCGCAATCCAAAATAGTCAAGAGAGCTTAAAGACTTTAGCAAGAAAATATTCTATTAATCCTAAAACAGTTGCTAAGTGGAAGAAACGAACTACATTACAAGATACTTGTATGGGTCCCAAAGAACCATCTTCTACAGTATTAACTTCTGAAGAAGAAGCTATGTGTATAGCATTTCGTAAACACACTTTATTATCTTTAGATGATTGCTTATATGCTTTACAAGTCAGTATTCCCAAGCTTACTAGATCTTCTTTACATAGACTTCTTCAACGCCATAATGTTAGTAGGTTACCGGAAGTAAAAGGAAATAACAAAACCAAGAAGAAGTTTAAACTTTATCCAATTGGTTATTTCCATATAGATATTGCTGAAGTCAAAACAGAAGAAGGTAAACTCTATCTATTTGTTGCTATTGATCGCACTTCAAAGTTTGTGTATGTAGAACTTTTACCAAGATGTACCAAGACAGAAACAGCACAATTTCTTCGTAATTTAATTAAAGCTATACCTTATAAAATTCATACTATTTTGACAGATAATGGTATTCAATTTACTAACAGAACAGTAGATAAGCATGCTTGGATGCATATTTTTGATCGTATTTGCTATGAATACAATATTGAACACAGGCTAACAAAAGTTAATCATCCATGGACTAATGGACAGGTAGAACGTATGAATCGTACTATTAAAGAGGCAACTGTTAAACGTTTTTATTATGACAATCATCAGCAACTTAAACAACATTTATATGATTTTATCAATGCCTACAATTTCGCAAAAAGACTTAAAGCTCTTAAAGGTTTAACTCCTTATGAATTTATCATAAAAACATGGACATCTGATCCAAATAAATTTATTATTAACCCTAACCACCACATCCTGGGACTAAACATCTAGACACTTATATCATAATTTAAAGATATAAGTGTCTAAAGCTGAGAGTACGTAAGTACAACCCTTTGAACCTGATATTGTTAATACAAACGGAGGGAAATGTGTACAATATTGAAGAATTTTTTGGCTATATCGCCTTAATTACGTCTCTGATAGGTCTATTGCCGCAGGTATATAAAGCATATATAACAAAATCCACACATGATATATCTATGCTGATGCTAATAAATTACCTTATTTGCTCAGTTGCATGGATTGCTCATGGCTATTACCAAGGTTCAATATTTGTCGTTCTTAGCAATATTGCTGGGTTGGTGATAAGCATGATATCTATTATTCAAAAATGTTACTATGATGCAAGGTAGATATAGAGCTTTTTATGAGCATATAGATATCAGTCTATACCATTCTATATTAGCTTTAAATGGTGAATTGCCTGATAAGTCATTTTTTGACATTGGCTTGCCTATTATAGCTGCTGATGGAGCAATAAATTCTTTGTATGAGATTGGTATAGTACCAAAAGTTGTGATTGGTGATCTAGATTCTGCAAAAGTTGATTTATTGTACAGTACTAAAGTAATTCGTGTATCAGATCAAAATAGCTGTGATTTTGAAAAGTCTCTAGAATATCTTAAAAGCAAGAATCTGTTACCGACTATAATTGTAGGAATAAGTGGGGGATATATTGATCATATATTAAATAATATGAGTATTTTTCTTAAGAATGGCAGCATTTTTTATGCCACGTCTATTGTAGGGTACGTAATTAAAGCTGGTGAGACTAGGGTTTTTACATTGTCTGTAGATACAAAAATCTCATTACTTGGATTTCCATCGGCACAAATTTCTACTAAAGGCTTGAAGTGGGAATTAGAGTGTTATCAGATGTCATTTCCGGGTACTAATTCTTCTTTTAATAGAACTGTTTGCCAAACTGTTTCTATAGAGGTACATAGTGGTCTATCATTGGTAATGATTTATTTAGAAAGAATGAAGGATCACGGAAGTGGTATTAAACTAACCAGTTAATATTATAGGAGTCTATCGGAGCAGATTAGCTATATTATTTATTACTCCTAACTATAATTACTAATTGCCTAGCAATTGCTGTTAAGATATTATCTTTGATAATAAAAAAACTTGCTAGATGATAAAAACATTGTTCAATTTTCCTATTATTAGAATTTATCTAATATTTCAGTTTATTACCCGCATCATATTAAGCTCATACGCTTTATGGCAACAACAAATAACCATCTCTGATCTAGCATCAATTTTTGTTATTGGCATCTTCAATGATCTAATATCTCTTTGTTATTTTTTACCAGTAATTTTGTTGCTAATTATTGGCTTTTACAAATTATTGGCTCGGTATAAATTTTTATATTTAAGTTGTTGCTTTGTTGGTTATTTCTGTACCGTTGCTCTATTAACATTTATTACAATTGCCGAGATTACTTTTTGGGATGAATTCGGTGTTAGATTCAATTTTATTGCGGTAGATTATTTAATTTATACCCATGAAATTATTGGTACTGTAAAGGAATCTATGCCCTATAGAGAAATATTACTAGCTATTATAATTGTTGCACTGTTGATTAGTTTTTTCTTGAGAAAATATATAATTAATCAAGCTAATATAGCTAACCTGACTAACATTACCTCCAATTTACAAGCGTCATTGCGAGGAGATACTTTAGTAGCGACGAAGCAATCCAAGAAAGTGATTATATCTGGATTGCTTCGTCGGCTTATGCCTTCTCGCAATGACGTTAGTTTGCCATATGGCAAGAAATGTTTTCTTTATGCACTAACGCTATTTTTGTTTAGCCTAGTTGCTTTTAATTTTTATAACCCAAATAAAATCGATGTAAGTTCTAATAAATATGCCATTGAGCTTGCTAGAAACGGTTATTATCAGTTTTTCTCTGCCTATTTTAATAATAGCTTGGATTATAATAATTTTTATCCAGTAATTGATAAAAACCAAGCTTTAAATATCGTTCGCAGCAATTTATCACAAGATGAATCAATATACTCGAATGATAGTACTATAGAGCGCAATATCAGAGCGAATCCTTCTATAGCTAACCCAACTAACATTACTCTCAATTCGCAAACGTCACAAGTGACTAAAAATGGATTGCTTCGTCAGCTCACGCCTCCTCGCAATGACAACAATTTGCTATGGACAAATACTAATCAGGTTAGCCATAATAGTAAGAAATATAATGTTATTTTTATTACCGTCGAGAGTCTGAGTAGCGAATTTATGGGTAAATTTGGCAATCAACAAAATATTACGCCAAATTTAGATAGATTAGCTGAGCAAAGCATATTTTTTACCAATCTATATGCAGTAGGAACTAGGACAGTAAGAGGTTTAGAGGCTATTACTTTATCAGTGCCGCCAACTCCTGGTTCTTCCATTATCCGTCGTCCTGATAATCAGTCACTATTTAATATAGCTACTATTTTTAAGAATCAAGGCTATGCTATTAACTTCCTATTCGGTGGCTATAGCTACTTTGATAATTTGCAAAATTATTTTCATGGTAATGGCTATAATATAGTTGATCAAGGCAATCTAAAATCCCACGAAATAAGTTTTTCTAACATTTGGGGAGTAGCTGATGAGGATATACTAATAAAATCACTGGAGTTAGCTGATCAAAATTATAAGCAAGGCAAAGCCTTTTTCTCATTAATTATGACTGTCTCTAACCATCGTCCTTATACTTTCACCGAAGGTAGAATTGATCTGCCACCTGGTAGTGGACGTAGTGCAGCTGTTAAATACACTGACTATGCTATTGGTAAGTTTCTTGCATTAGCTAAAACTCACCCTTGGTTTGATAATACTATCTTTGTTATTACGGCTGATCATTGTGCATCAAGTGCTGGTAAAACTGATTTACCGGTTAATAAATATCACATACCTCTATTAATATATGCTCCCAATATATTAAAACCACAGATAGTTGATAATTTAGCCAGTCAAATTGATATTGCGCCTACTATTTTGGGATTATTAAATTTTTCGTATAATAGTAAGTTTTTTGGTCAAGATATATTAAACATGCCAGCAAACAGAGCTTTTATCAGCACTTATCAATTGCTTGGCTTCATGAAGGATAATCACTTAGTTGTCTTACGACCACAGGAGCAAGCAAAAACTTATAAATTAATTGCTGAAGATAAAATAGAGGTTGAGAATATTCCTAGTTTAGTGGAAGAAGCTATTAGTTTTTATCAGGTAGCTTATGATTTATATATTCGCGGTGAGATGAGAGAATAGATTGCTTGATTTGCATCTAATAATAGAATATCTTAGCAGTAAATCTGCTATTATATGCAATGATCCTGAGAAATTATAAATTAATTTTTAATCTTTTCACAAGCGTTCTAGAACAAGAATATCACCATCTTAGCCTTTGGTATTTTGTTAGTTTCATTTGCGGTATTGGTACTTATTTTACTTTAAGTAGCGAACCTTCCTTTATATCTATACTGGTCATTTTCGTAATTTCCTTATCGCTACTAATTTTCAAAAATAACATATTCGGGCTATTTATTGCGGGGATAATTATCGCTTTTTCGTGTGGTATGATAGTTGGCAAATATCGTGTGTCAAATTTACATATTGCTACTATTAAAAAACCAGTAATTTCTAGAATAAGCGGCATCGTGGAATCTATGAAACCGACTACTCATGGTATGCAAGTTGTATTATATCAGGTGAAAATTCAAAAGCTTGAGCAAATTTTGCAAAAAGTCAGGATAAGTATGCCGGCAAAATATGCTCAAGAAGTTAATATTAACGATAATATTAGCCTAGTGGCGAGGCTTTATAAACCGCAAACTTTTATGCATATTTAGCGGATATTAATGCTACTGGCTATGCACTGTCCCCCCCTCAAATTATAGCACATAGCGATCTCTACACTAATAGTTTTGTCTATAAAATTAAAAAAAATATTTACAACCGCCTGCTCCAAATACTTGGTCCTATTAAAGGCAATTTCGCCGCAGCAATATTACTCGGTGAAAGCAAAGCCATCGATCGAAAATTAATGAAGGAAATGAGACAGAGCGGTATATCTCATATACTTTGCGTTTCCGGTCTACATTTATCATTGGTAGCAATGCTGTTTTTCATATCCACCAGATTCTTATTAAACCTATCAAATTATATTGCTTATAATTATGATATAAAATCAATAGCAGCAATTTGTTCTTTAATCGGGAGTTATGGTTATTTGCAACTAAGTGGCATGCAAATTGCTGCCACCAGAGCCTTCATTATGACAGCAATCTTTATTTATGCAATTATGATAGGACGCAAGCCTTACCCTCTAAGATCATTAGCGATTGCAGCATTTATAATATTATCAATGAATCCGGAATATATATTTCATCCAAGCTTCCAATTATCTTTTGTTGCAGTATTGTCACTAACTGCTGGCTATGAATTTTATATAAAAAATCAATGGATATTAGGAGAAAGCAAAGGAATCTTTTCTGCAATAAAATTTTATATTGCCTCTAATATTTATTCAAGCTTCCTTGCCGCTATAGTCACGGCTCCTGTTGTAATAAACCAATTTTATACATTTCCTACCTACTCTATTCCGATGAACCTTATTGCTATACCGATAATGTCTTTTTTCTTGATGCCATTATCTATTATCTCCGTATTTCTAATGATCTTTGGTATAGACCAATATTGCCTAAAATTAATAGGCTTTTTCATTAACATAATTATTGAAGCAGTGAAATTTACTAACACGTTACCATTATCAGTATGGTATTTTGGTTATATAAGCAAAATTAGCTTAATTACTTTCTTATTTGGCTTTTTATGGATTTGTTTATGGAGAACAAAATGGCATTTTCTTGGTTTGCTTGTAATTATTATATCAGTAATTTTAATGCTGAATTCTCCTAAACCTAACGTCATATTTGATATAAATTTAAATGCTGTTGGTATCAAAAATAACAAGGATGAACTTGAAATTTATGTTTACTCAAAGCAGAAGAGTATCAATGAGATGCCAGAGTTTAAGCGTTTATATTGGGCTAACTGGTTTGGTCAAAAAGATGCTAAAATATTTCCCCTAGAAAAAAATATTTTTACTTCCAATGGTTACACAATTTTGATAAATTACAACCAATTTGCTTCGAATGAAATATGTGAAAATGTCGATATATATATTAATGCATCCAGTGAGAACCAATGTAAAGGCAACAAAATTACTATTACTAGAGAATTTTTAAAAGAATTTGAAGTAATAATGATATTTTGTAATCAACATCAATGTACTATTAAAACCAATAATAACAAAAGATTTAGTTTTTAGTAAATTTTCTACTGTACTAACCCATAATACTGACCTAATCTAGTTTTCTTTCACCCATAAGTCCATATTATATTGTTTACAATATTCAAACATAGATACAGTATTAGGATGCTTTATCCCAAATTCCTTGACTTGCGGTTTACCAAAAAACTTATAACTAAATAAGTTTTTTGCTTTACATGCAGCTTTTGCTCCCTGACTATATAAGTAGCTAACTTGAGCTACATTCTTACGATTACCTCTATATAAATAATAATATATGCTATAAGCTTTATTATAGGATTCTATTGCTGCTTTCATATTATCTTGGGCAAATAGAATATCACCTTGCACTACGTAGCTTATTGCTAGCTCTGGAATTTCCAAAGAATCCGTTTCTTTGGAAGCCATACGCTTACAGGCTAAAAATATAGAGATAGTCTGCTTAATATGTTCTAAAGCTTGGTCTAGCATACCTAATCCTAACTCACTTCTTGCCATTATACGATAGATTTCACCAAGTATTTCAGGAGTTTTGCAATGTTCACATAAATTATATAATTTCTTAGCTTGCTCATATGCTTTTTGGTATTCTTCAAGATAATTTAATATTTCTATTTTAAATATATAAGGAGATATGAGAAATAGATCATCAGGACTTAGCCCATTTTTAATACATATTTCTATAGTTTTATTAATTTCCTCTAATGATTCAGTTTTCCCTTGTATAAATAATAACTGTGCTTTAATAAAATGTATATGGGCTAGGTCACTTTGATCTATTAAACCGTCATTGAGCATTTGTTCTATCATTAGAATGTTTTTCTCAGCTTCTTGCACCTCTCCAAATACAATATTACACCTTGCTAAACTATAAAATAGAGTCCATTTGTCAGATTCATAACCTTTGACATCCTCAAACATTTCTTGTGATCTTATAAAATACTTCATTGCCATTCTATAATTAGAATAACTCCTATAATAATTACCTATTGTTTGCATATACTTTAAATATACATATTTTTCCTTATTATTCATTAACCATAACTTAAATTTTCCTTCCTGATCAACTTTATTAAACCAGTTAATCTTCTTTTCTGCAATAGAAACATTCAAAGAATTGCTATGTTGGATCATTATGTGATAATTAAGTTCCATAATCTTATAGATATTTGCATTATATCTTTCTGAATTTCTTAAAATTATTTCAAAATTTTCTTGCATAGTTTTAGTTTTTATAAAAATACGAGCTTTTACTATGTTATGTGGTATATAATTCATTAATTTGCTAATAATATCCTCTAAATAAGCTTTATTATCACAGCTACCATTAATCTCAGCTATTTTCTGGGCGATAACATCGTGCATTTCAAAGATAGGATTAGTGTCGTTAGAATCAATATTAGATATTAAGGAAAATTTAGAGAGTTGGTAAATATCGTCTTCAATGTACTTTTATCGTCAGTAATACAACTTAGTAATTCTTTCGAGAAGCTTTGATTATTTATCAGGGCTATCTTATTTAGTAAATTTTTAGCACTTGGCTCTAATTCATTGATAGCTACTATAATGTTCAATTTAATTTGATCTGATGATTGTTGGATTTTGTTCTTATATCCTTCTCTATCTAGACCTTGTACATTATTTAGCAATTGCACACCTTGTACTATCAGGATAGGATAACCAGCAAATTCTTCGCCCAAGAATTCTGCTAATTTTGGATCGTTATTTTCTAGAATATTGCTAGCAAGGATATTGACATCACTTTTTCCAAAGACAGTCATTTTAACTATGGTTGGTAATATTTCACTATCTTGGGAGCAGAATATAACATGCCCGTTATGTTCCCAATCAACGAATTCTTGAACTTTTTTATTTCCACCTATCTTTAGATTATCAAATATTATTAGCCATTTATCTTGATTCGATAAATAACTCATTACTTCTTTTCGTATTAATTTTATATCTTCTGATATTAGATCAGATTTAGAAGTAGCATTAATAGCTTTTGCTAGGTTCTGTGAAGTTTTGTAAAAAAATAAATTAAAAAGAAGGAGAGGTAGTGTATTTTCTATTTTAGACAATCAAAAACACTACCGGAATGAATTATCATATAAAAATCAGAGAATGGCAACAAATTATTGAAATATTAAGAAAAAGAAAAGATATAAAAACAAGAAATGAGGATAAGCTTAGACGATTTATTGAAGCAATATGGTACATAACACGTTCAGGATGCCAATGGCGGTTGTTACCGAGTGTTTATGGTTCATGGCGAGCAGTGCATATGAGGTTTAAAACTTGGTCTAATAAAGGAATATGGACCGATTTGTTTGAGCAAGTACAAGCTAATCCTGACATGGAATCAACAATGATTGACGCTACTATAGTTCGTGCCCATGCATGCTCAGCAGGTTATAAAAAAGATAGCCAAGATCAAGAAGCTTTAGGGCGTAGTAAAGGAGGTTTTACTACTAAAATCCATGCCTTAGTTGACGCTCTTGGTAATCCTTTAAAGTTTATTTTAACTGCAGGTCAAAGACATGACATTACACAAGCCAACTCATTGGTTAAAGATATTAAAAATACTATGCTCCTTGCCGATAAGGCATATGATAGCAATGCTTTTATTGAGCAGCTTGAAGAGCAAAATTGTATAGCTGTTATTCCATCAAAAAAGAACCGAAAACAGCAAAGGGAGTACGATAAACATATCTATAAAGAACGTCATTCGATCGAATGTTTTTTTGGTAAAATTAAACATTTTAGACGAATTTTTTCGAGATTTGATAAAACTGCTACTGCTTTCTTGTCTTTTTTGCAATTTGTTGGAGCTTTTATATGGCTTCGTTAGAAAACTTCACAGAACCTAGTTTTAGAAATTCTGCATTAATATCTAAATTACAATCAATAAACCAAATAAGTTTATAATCATTTTTATTCTCATAACAATACATTCTAGCAAGTTGGGTTTTCCCCATACCACTGATACCTATAATACTTGCTTGCCGATACTTAATTAAGTTGTTCTTGAGTAGATTTAGTTGTTTGACATGATTGACAAAATAAGTAACTGGTGTAACAAAATTAGATATTTGTTGTTGAGCGAATGAATTAGGAGGCATTATTAATATTATTAATAATATTAAATGTTTATTCATTTCTTTTGCTAGTTAATTGGTTTCAAAAAATTACATTATTATACCTAACCTGATCTATTGCCTTGAACCAAAATTAGTACTAACTAGTTAACTTGATTATAAAGCATTTGTGTTCTTGCGTAGTTAATTGGTTTATTTCTTGGAATTTCTAAAAAATATTCTAATTGCCATGCTTGAGTTCTTTTAGCTTGCTTGTTTACAACAATGTCCCAAGGTGGGTATACCCTTATCGCTCGCTTACCACCTTGGTTATTATGAGAGATTATATCATGTTTATACAAAGCAGATTGTGGAAATATAAATTGACCAAACTTATCTCCTTTACTTGTTGTCACAATAAAAAGATCAATTGAATCTGCAATGTCATATGGCTGAATTGGTCCATCTCCAATTCTCTTCCATAGTGTTACAAACTGACCAATCTTTGTAGGAGTAATCTTAGCAACACGAAATCTAACATTCATGGAATTTAATTTGAATATGTAGGCTCCATATTCAATACTTTCCTTTTCCATTACTGGTTCAGAGCATCTAAACTGACATGGATTATATATTAGCTCTCTAGATGCAATAAGCTCTGAGTGGATTGAACCATTAGTACTCCAAGGTTTGCTGGTAGAATTACAAATAAGATTATTCACACAATACTCTATAGATTTGTTAAAAATTCGGACTAACACTTGAATGAGTCACCTTTTCTTATAAATATCCAGTTATTCAACAAAAGGGTATCATGAACAAAATTTACAACTTATGCTAGTACTACAGTTGTAGATTGAATAAATTTGAGTATTTTACTTACAATTGCCGCTATAGCTAACTAGAATAAGTTCTATATAATTCCTTTGTCATTGCGAGGAGCTACTTTAGTAGCTACAAAGCAATCCAAAAGTTATTAGAAATGGATTGCCACGATCACTCTCGTGGTCTCGCTAATAGACGGAGACTATCTAAAACTCTAACGGATTAGATATAAATGTACAACTGTATCATAGTTTTAGTCTAGATAATTCCCAGTTTTTATAATCTACCACTGTAGTACTAGGTAAGTTTGTTGTAAAAATACGTGCTGCTACATTAACATCCTTATAGTTACATAAGCAACTAGGATGTGAAGGTTTCTATTGGTAGTTGGTATTTCTAGATATCTGACAACTCAACTATTTATGGTCATCCACCCTTAGCTGCTCCGACTCCCTTCCCTTGGCTACTAATACGAAAAGCTTCACTTTTATTTTTGCTTAAAAAACCATTAAAATCTTCTTTTGTGAATTTAAACTCCGCAATATTCTTTGCTGGACTTTTTCCCGTATCCAATCTTTTATCTTGTTTTTTATCAATAGCTAATAATTCTATAAAATCTTCTTTAATTTTACTTGATGTTGTTGGAGCATTTAAGGTCTTGATTAGTGATTCTAATGCCTTAGTATCATTTCTGACTTCTTTACTGCGGTTAGTTGCTGCAAGTATTACATAATCCTTTAAGACTCTCTTATTATCTTTACCTTCCCAACGTTTTGAAGTACAAAAAGATAAAAGTGCATCAGCTTTTACGTCATGACTCCGAGTAGCATCACGATCCTGCCAACTTTTCTCAGTTTTAGGCGGCGGGATTACATAGCCTAACATTTTCTGAAAGAATGTTTTATTCAAATTTTCATTATCATAAACCTCATAGACGTTTAGAAGAAATTTCTGATGTTCAAATGTTTTATCTACCCCTTCGCCTAGTTCATAATTATCTACCCCTTTACCTAGTTCATAATTATCTAAATATTCCAAAGTCTGAAAACGACCTTTAATATGCAAATAATCTGCACATCTTTGAGCATCGTCAAAATCAAGAGTGCCTATACCTTTAGTATTTAATGGCACCATGTATAACGCATTTTCACGTACCTCATCAAGAGTGTCTTCATTAGTTTTTGTATATTGAAAATACCCACCGACCCGAGCCAAAGCTTTGTATACTACATCCATTAAAAATTTTACTAAAGCACTTGGACTGTCAAAAGGCTTGGCACTATAGATAGCTACATTTATTGGATCATCCATACCACTACCAAAAGCAAGAGCCAAAATCCTACCTCGCTTTTTTGCTAAAGTGACATCTTCAAAACCATCTAATTCTTCAGCATTCACTTTACTCTCATTTTCAGGAAAGTACCCCATAGGTACATTGTCTCTATATCCCCCATCAACATATTCAGCTCCATCAATTGTTACAGGTTGAAAAACTATGGGAATTGAAGCTGAGGCACGACAGGCTAAAGCAATTTCAACATCAGGGCTATTTTCCGCACTAAAAATTTGCAACGTACCATTATCTCGCCTTACTGCAGTAATTAATAAATCTTTAAATTGATCTGAATCGACAAGCCTTAAAAGAGCTAAATCCTTAAAAAGAATTTTCCCACCACTTTGACATTTTTCCATTAATTCACTGAAATCTTTACCATTGGAATCTATTATAGTTTGAATTTTATCAAATTGCTTATTTAGCTCTTGTTTTTGAAACTCCAACCCTTGAATATTTTCATTTATATCAGTAATCTGCTTACTATTATCACCATCTTGTTGTTTTAATTGTTCAATTGAGTTTAAAAAATCTTGCTTTTTTTTCTCTAATTTTTCTAACGAATGTGATATCCTATCATGCCCCACTTGACAGAGCTCTACAAAGTTCTTGCCCTTTAAAAAATTAGATACACCTTTCCTTATAGTCTTATCTAAAAGATCATATAAGGGCATACCATCCTTGCCAATCTGCACCGGACCAGCTGAGAATCCTTGTGTGCCAAGTAAACCTTTTAGGTGGGTCTCTTTTGAAATTTTTTCAAATTCTTCAGGAGCTATACCGCATGCAACCATTGCAGCACTTATCGCACCAGCAGATGAGCCGGCAACCGCTTTGATCGCTCCAACTACCCTAGATTCTGCCAAAGCTGCATAAACACCAGAATATATTGCTCCCTTAGCTCCACCGCCACTAAAAACCAAATATTCAACAGGAGTTTCCTGCCTTTCCTGCATTTCTTTTTGTAACTTACTCATAAATTTCACTCAACATTTAATTTATATAGCTAACCTGACAAGGTTCTTGAAATCTCTAGTATCATTACGAAAATCTACTTCAGTAGCGACAAAACAATCCCAAAAAAAAGAACCATAACCTCACTCTAATGATAACAATTTTTCATCTTCTATTATAATCTTTCTGCCTAGTAAATTTGGTAGAAGATAAGAAGAATCCTGTCCCGATAACTAAAAATACTGAAACGGGAAAAATACTAGCAATCATAAAATGTCCAAGCACCGATAAAACTAAAGTAGTAATACAGACCATTATCATAAATATAACAGCACTAATTCTACCTTTTTTTGTTATGCTTTCATAAACCTCAATACTTTTAATATCCATTTGGTGTCTATGTGTTTGTTCTTTTTCTGCCATGACCATTAATTTTGCCAAAGTTCCTGGATAAAGATTTTCATATTCTTCCATTAAATCTATAGGCGGCAGAACATGCTCTAACTTCTTACGATAAAAGCTATTATCTGTTTCTCTAGGATTATTATTAACTTTTGAATATCCTTTATTCAACCTATTATTATTAGCAAAAAAACTTTTACTCTCTTTCATATTCTTTTTTTATTTCTCGAAATGTTAAATTAATATCTTTTTCTATTTTAATAAAATACTCAAGCAGATTTATCTCTGGCTTTTTTCTTATCGTCGTTTTAGATATTCTAAATATACTAAAAAAACCTGTTAGGAAATGCCTTATAAAGTCTTTATTCATTTTTTCTTACTCTTTAATACCTTTCCTAAAATGTCATCTTGAATTTATGGGATGTCATCCTGAATTTATTTCAGGATCATTTTTTGTATATTTTAGATCCTGAAACAAGTTCAGGATGACATTCGTATAAATTCAGGATGACTCCTCATAACTGAAACAAGTTCAGAATGTCATCATTCTTAAATCCCTCTAGATCACTTTTATAAAGTTATCATCAGGAATAAATGGTTCTCCTCTGAAATTTACTGCATTGTTGAATTTATTGCAACAAGTCATAAAATTTTTATCACAACCAGCAATGAGCTGTACAGTCTGATTATGTTTCACACTATCAGGAATTAATTGATCCAATGTGACTACATTTCCAGAATGACTAATGATCTTACTGCAAAATTGACCATTAGCCAAAATAGCATCTCCGTAATTAAAATAACCATTTTCTTTATCAAGATTTGAGATAACCATAGTTCTACCAAACATTTCCTTAATATTATAGATATGACTATAAACTGTTTTATCTATTTTGCATTTCAAATCACCAAAATTAGCACGACATTTCTTACTAAAAGATTGCAGTAACGACTGGTTATATAGTTCTATATTGGGTTCTAAATGCAAAGTAAAATCTAAATCCCTTTTAGTATAACTAGTACAGTGATAAGTAACAAAATGCTTACAATAGTTATCACAACAAACATATATTTTGACCATAGCTTGTGTCAAATCGTAATGCTGTTCTACTCCATTAATCTCAAAAACCCCTTCTAAGATAATGTAATTCTTAGCAGAATCATTAAATTTTCCTTCTTTTAAACTCATTCCAGAATTTGGAATAAATGTCATGTCATAAATCGATAAAGATTTATCAGATTCAGTAAGGTACAATTCAAAACCATCTTGTAACGTGATATGAAAACAATAAGTAAAATTTTGTAATTCTGTTATGGAATTATCAATATATTCGGTCATATAACCTCCATTAACTCTATTTGTGATAATTCTATTGATCCATCAGAAGAATAAGAATATTCAAAGCTATAATTAGTAAATCGCACAGCTACATCAAAAATAAAGTTACCTGTCAAAATTTGACCTTTATCTAAAGGGCTTGGTAGGGTTACTAATCCACTATTATAATCAACTTCAACTTTCAAATTGACACCATTAACATAGAATTCTTCGCTACCAGATACCGGTTTATTAATTGTTCTAGCATATGGCAAAATTGAATCCTCATATAATTTAACCAATTGACATTGAGTTAATTTCCCATCCCCTTCAGCAATAAATTGCCCCGATACTTGATAATCGACATTATCCCTGAAGCGAAAGGCAAAATTTCCGCCCCTTCTTGCTCGAAAAAAAGCACTAAATTGCTCAAATTCAAGACTACTCAGACGACAATTTTTAATCAAATATTTTTGTCTAGCATATTCTCTATCTAAACTTCTTACTTCTCTACCTGACAATGTCGCAGCACAAGAAGTAGCAAATTCCGGTTTACCAACAGCAAAAGTTTCAATAAATTCCGGCATACGTATATCATGAAAATTCATAATTTCTCCTAATATTTAATAATTCACTTACCTTACACATAGAGTTTGAAAGACATACGGAAAATAGCACAGTGTCATTGCGAGACCACGCGAGTGGTCGTGGCAATCCATTCCTGGTCACTTTTTTGGATTGCTTCGTCGACCTATGGTCTTTCTCGCAATGACGAGTTATCTAAAACCCCTTCCTCTTCTAACTTTCGACAGCTATACCTCTTTGTTATGTATACCCCCTTGTTGTTTATGTTCGATTTTCTTATCATTCCAATGCTATAAGGTCATTCTCTATTAGCGACCTAAAATCCTCATCCATATCAACAAGCCATCTTTTTACATCCACTTTAATTGGCAAATCAGATTCTTCCAATTCTTCTTATAACTCAAACAATTGTTGATCATCTACTACTTCCATAATACAAAGATCAAGATCAGAAAACTTCCTGTGACTACCTTTTACACGAGAACCGTATGCTTGAAATGTATACGGATATTTCTTTAAGATAGATTTTAATAACAAAAAGTCTTTTTGCTCAAGATTGATCATCTAATCTCTCCAAATTTTTTAAAAACTCGCGTAACATGCCAGAGAAACTATCAAAAGTTGCAATAACTTGCTCTACATTCTTGATATCATAAGTATGTACTGTGAGATTTCTAATCTTAATAAAATCAAACCAAGCAGCAGGATCTGAAATTAACCCGGCAGCAGCAGCCTCACGAAACACTTCACGTGGGGTATAAGCATTTTTCCCTTGGACCTCTAACAATCGCTTCATTGTTTTCCAAGTTAACTCATAGCAATATTCAAATGCTTGAATTGCCCCGGCTTTATTTTGTTCAGTATCTAAATTAAGACGAAACTCCTCAAACTTATTATGCGCCTTTAGTAAATTACTAATATCAATATTGTCAATCAAATACACCATTTTTTACCTTAAAATTATTTAGTTCTAATTGAAGTGACTCCTCGCAATGACGTAGAGGCTATCTAGACACTTATATCATAATTTAAAGATATAAGGTGTCTAGAACTTTAACTGGTTAGCTATAGTTCTTAATTATCCCCATAATGACTCCACATACTTAGTATCTTTATCCTCTTATCTAGCATATCTACTTCATAAAATAATCTATGTTGCAAATTAATCCTTCTTGAATAAGCCCCCAAATACATACCTCTTAACTTTTTAAAGGGCGGCGGATTTTGAAATGGATCATTACCTATAATTTCTAATAACTTGTATATTTGCTTCTGCAAAGGTGATTTTTTAATCTTTTTAAAATCTTTACAAGCATCGCTAGTAAAATACAAACTATACATCTAAGCTAATCTACCAGTTTTGTCTTACAATCTTTAAAATCAGTAGCAAGACCTTTAATTATGGATTGGCTTAATTCATTATTTGTTGCTACAAATAATGTCTCTTGAATATCTTCCCAGTCCTGCTCTGAAATTAAAACTGCTGCATTTCTTTTACCTTTTATTATTGTTGGCTCATGATTCTCTGCTACCAAATCTATCAATTTATATAAGTTCTTTCTAGCTTCACTAGCTATTAAATATGTCATAATTGCTCCTTTTAAAATGTTAATTAATAGTACTATATATGGTACTGTTAATCAATATCTTTTATCTCTTTTACTATAGACTTCTTGCCAATTTTGCTTCCTTTTAATAAGGCTTTGTAATCTATGGTAAGCTTAGTAGTAATAAGGTCAGAACTACGTTGAAAATTTATATTACAAGCTTTCATACCAGCAACAATGTAATCTTGAAGAATACACGAATTAGCTGTTAATTTATTAGTAATTTTCTCAGCCAATAAAGTCAAAAGCCCCTGGTTTTTATCCCTAGCAAAAACACTTATCTCAAATTCTACCTGGTAAATATCCTGACCTAATCTTGAAATATTTTCAACTTTCAAAATATTTATTAGTAAGAACGGATATTTTGCATCTTGGACTACCGATATATAAATCCGATCAACACTAAGCCTAATATCTGGGTCACCTGATAATAAGTTATATAGAGTCATGTGAAAATCATGAATAAAATTAACAGACATATATTTCTAGCCCTATGATATTCAAGAATTTACTTTTTTCTTCAACGTTAATAACCCGCTTAATTTCAAATTGCCTATCTCTAAATGATATACGCATCTTGGTGGTAATACCTGTAATAAATCTCATTTTAAACACATAAAACCCTTCGGTCATAATATGACCAAAATTCAAGTGTTCTATCGAAGCAAATCGATTATCAGAAATAGGTTTTATTTCAGCATAAGTAGAAAATTTCTCTTGCCATTTCTCTAGTTCTATCTCACTTGTAGAAAAATTCTCCAGAATTCTCACCTGATGTTGTAGAGTACGTGCTACTGATTTTTTCATTCTTACCTTTCCAAAATAATTTGAGTATAGCTAACCCGATTAGTTTTTTTAGTAAAATTACGTCATTGCGAGAAGGCGTAAGCCGATGAAGAATCCATTTTTAGTCACCTTTTGGATTGCTTCGTCGCTACTATAGTAACTCCTCGCAATGACGGAGTAATGTTAAACGTGTTAGCTACATAACTTACTATATTTTAAATTGTCTGTATGCCAGATACAGATTCTTAATTTCTGTTGACAAAGAAGTAGCATTTTGCCTTTCCCTATCATACATTTCTGCTATATGCATTAATATGCCATACTTTATTGAAGCTGGAATATTAATTTTATCATATCCAATAATATATTCAACTATTAATCGATAGTTTTCTAACTTTTTATTCAAACATAATAATGATCGATCCTGATCTAGATAATATTGATCAGATTGCAGTTCAATCAATTCACTACTATTTGTTAAAGTAATTTTTACTAACTTCTTTATTGGTTGATATTTTAATTGAAAATTTTGTTGATTTTTAATATTACAAACAAACTCTACCCGCCTTGTTATTATCGTAAGTTTGGTAAAATTCTCAGCAGCCGTAATTGCTGCATCTATTAAGCCACTAATTAACTCATCATCATAATTTCCTTCTATTCTCATATAATTTTTAACTTCTGCTAAACTCCAAATAGTCTGAGGGATTAACTCAATAATCCTAAAGGTATTTTTTTTATGCATATATCTACTTCACAAATGTTACAAAATAACCTGAACTTGTTTGAATCAACTAAACATAGCAAGCTTAATCGCACTCTGATTCACTACATCACCCCCTACCCTTTTAACTGCGTAAAATTTAACAAACGGCTTGTCGGTATAAGGATCTCTCATTATATTAATACCACCACGATCTATGATCTTATAGGCCGATTTAAAATCACCTATAGCAATTGCCATATTACCTTCCTTTATAGGCGGCATCTCAGAACAGCAAAGCACAGATATACCAAAAATTGTTTGCTTTAAAGAGTCAGACAGCGATTGTTGCCAAATAAAACGACCATTATTATCTTGCAGTTTTTGGATTTCTGATAAAGTAGTACGATTCATTAAAAAAGTAGCATTTGCCAAATATTCTTCATCAAGCAAATTAATGAAATCTAATAATTTTTCTGCAGTAACTCGGTTGCCCATATCAAATTGTTGTATTTTATCATGATCTTTTGGTAAAATACCCTTTGGTCTCTTCTTACCGTCACCATTAATAAACGCATCATTTTCTGCTTTGACAAAACTATCTCTTAAACGCTCTGTTAACCAGTTCTCTATTCTAATAGCTGAGTCATCTATCAAAGTCTGGCTAGCTTTTGGCTGAGCATAAAGCTCATGTACAAAAATTCTCTGTTGCTTTAGCTTAGAAGCAGCCGTTTCTTCTCTTGCCTGCAAATCTCCAACCCAACCACTAGCAAAACTCCCCTCTTCAATTACTATATCAAGAGCATTACTAGAAATTGTCTCAATTGATGCTAATTGCCGCATAGGTGATCTAGCGTTAATCTCAGTGATGATACTATTATATAAAGCTGGGACTAATAATACCCCACCTTCCTCAGCCCCACTATTTAGAGATTTTTCAATTAACTCACTTTGGCTACCTTTGCGAATATAATTATTAAAAGCAGCTTTATGCTCAATATCTTGCATCCCCCCTATTTCTGGACGAGATAGAAAATTTTCTAGATTATAAACTTTCTTCTGTAACTCATTGAGTTTCATTTCATTACTATTTTGTTTTGTCATTAATTCTGTATCCATGGTATTCTCCATTAAAATTGAATCTATTTGTTTGGTGATATGCGAAATCTTAGCATGGTAATTGGCTGGGAAAGTCACTATACTAACCTCAATTAACTCAGCTTCTGTGATAATTCTTTGATTTAAGTTATTGTAATTTGCTTGCTTTATATTAAAACCAACAGAAAGACTATCAACTGCCCCTTGGCGGACAAGTTCTATAGCCTCTTTACCTTTCTCGATTTTATTATTAATTATAGCTTCGACTTTTAGACCATAATCATCCTCTGTTAAAGACTTAATTACCCCTATTGGCTGTTGCCAATCATGCTGCCAAAGAAATTTGATGGACGAATGATCGGCTGAGGCAAAGGCCCCTTTAGCAATTAGATCATTCTGCTGATCAGAAATATTATAAACACTAGCATAACCTGAAATAACTACGCTATTATCTGTAACAGATTTTATGACTAAATTTTGAATCGTTTGATTTTGATGTAAGTTTGCAGTATACATATTACCCCATAATTGCAATTACTATAGGTAATATATACTAAAAATCTTTAGCACTAAGTATTTTGGAAAAAAATTATTGATTTTTATCAAAAATTTTTAGTATAGCTAATCCGATTAGCAATACCTCCATATATTAGACACTTAACAAAGCTTATTTAATTGGTGAATAAAGTCTTTTTTGCTGCAAATTATAAGATTTTCTTGAAATAGGTACACTATTCCTTTAAAACTCCTATTTATTATCGCCTAAAAATAGCGCAAAATATAATTATTAGTTATCTCCGACAGTCTCCTAGGAGATAATAAACAGGACGATTTAAAAGTCGCAACTAACGATAGAAGGTGCTAAATTACAGAAACGAATGATTGTCATCGCGAGCCACGAAGTGGCGTGGCGATCCAAATAAACAGCTGGCTAGCTTTATTTTTTGCCGCTGCAACTTCTGGATTGCCACGTCGTCGCTTTGCGACTCCTCACAATGACGTTTATGCATTTTCTAAAACAAATTTTTCTATCATTAATTGAGATTTTTAAATCGCCCTGATAATAAATTCTAAAATAACTGCTTGTATAAGGTAAAAATTTAGTATATAGTGCCTATATCCAAATAAACCGTTTAATACGGTTTATTTGGATATAGAACAATTATTCAAGGAGTAACTAATGCTATTTAGACAACTTATTTCCAAAGTTCGCTATGGGGGTTTATTTAATAAAAATGCCTTATTTAAAGCTGTAAAAACAGGTAATATGCATTCAACAGATCATTTACTTACTAAAGCTAATGTAAATAATCAAGATGAAAATGGCAATACTGCTTTACACTATGCAGTAAAATATAATCGCCTTTCTATTGCTAAAATATTATTAGAATGGGGAGCAGATACAAATATAGCTAATAATAACGGTATGGCACCATTAACTATTTCTACTATACAAAACGATTCTGATTGTATGAAGTTATTATTAGAGAATAATGCCAAGATAACAAATGCAGATTTATATTATGCAATGCGGGGTAATAATATATATAATCTACATACTCTATTAACTAACCAACAAGTACATTTATCCCCTAATATGAGTAGCAATCTAAAGAAATTAGATAGCAATGTAAATTTCTTTCGTCAAGTAATAAAAGATCACTTGTTTAAACATGATATAGATAGCCCTTTATACTGTAATGTGGCTGATATGGATAATAATGTCGCTCCGTTATTAGGAGTAACCGAGGAATAATTAATAGATTTTCCTACCACTAGACTTGCTGCATAAATCAAAATAGTTGAGGGATTTTTAGGAGAAACGAAGCCGAGCACCGCAGCGTACAAAGACGTACGTGAGGAGCGGAGGCGAGTTTCGACAACAAAATCACCAACTAAATTGACTTATGCAGTAAGTCTACTAATTACGACTTTTAAACTGCCATGAATCTGATTAGTTAGATTGATTTACACTAAAGTCTGTGAACAAAATATAGTAATTTAAACTTTGTTCACAGACCATAGGTAGTCTATAGAACATAACACACTTTCTTCACGGCACTAATAACATCTTCAATAGTCGGTAAGGCTAATTTCTCTAAATTAACTGCATATGGTAGAGGAACATCCTTACCCGAGATAATTTCTATGGGAGCATCTAGATAATCAAATGCTTGACTCATTATCATACTAGCTATAGTTGCTCCAATCCCGGCAAAAAACCAACCTTCTTCTATCACAACTAACCGATTAGTCTTTTTGACTGACTGTAATATAGTTTCTATATCCAAAGGCTTGATCGTTCTAAGGTCAATTACCTCGCAGTTAATGCCATTATCCTGTAAACTATTTGCCGCATCTAAAGCCAACTTAACTTGTAAGGAAAATGCTACTATGGTAACATCATCACCCTCAGTAAGTTTCTTAGCTTGCCCAAAAGGAATAGGCTCAATTATTTCTGGAATCTCAAAACTATGACCATAGAGAATTTCATTCTCTAAAAAAATAACGGGGTTGTCATCACGAATAGCCGTCATTAACAGCCCTTTGTGATCTTCTGCACTATAGGGAGCTACTACCTTTAACCCCGGAATGTGACCATAACAAGCTGCATAATTTTGGCTATGTTGAGCGGCAACTCGACTCGCTGCCCCATTTGGTCCACGAAATACTATCGGACATTTAATGGTTCCACCAGACATATAATGGGTCTTAGCTGCAGAGTTAACTATTTGATCCATTGCTTGCATGGCAAAATTAAATGTCATAAATTCAACAATCGGACGTAATCCCGCAAAAGCTGCCCCAATAGCCACCCCAGTAAAGCCATGTTCTGTTATTGGCGTATCAATTACTCTTTTTGCCCCAAACTGATCTAACAATCCTTGGGTTACCTTATATGCTCCTTGGTACTCAGCAACTTCCTCTCCCATAATAAAGATGCTATCATCCTTCAACATTTCTTCTTGCATTGCCTGACGCAAAGCTTCCCGTACCGTTATTTGTGACATCTTCCTACTCATTAAACGTAAATATTAGTATATAGCTCTCTCTCGTCCGGTAGGCTTGAGTTCTCTGAAAATTCAACTGCTTCTGCAATAATATCTTTGACCTCTTTGTCAATCTCCTTCAACTTCTCTTCACTAGCATATTTATGCTCTAGGATTATTTCCTTTATTTGCGATAAAGGATCTTGTTCTTTATAGTTCTCCACTTCTTCCTTACTACGATATTTGGCTGGATCAGACATTGAATGCCCTCTATAACGATAACAATCCATTTCTAATATTATTGGTCCACCACCATTTCTTGTAAATTCTGTAGCCTGCCGAGCATAATCATAAACTGATTCTAACGACATAGCATTTACTCTAAATCCGGTAATACCACATGACTCTCCTTTCTTGTAAAGGTCAGTCATAAAGGTAGAACGAGCTACTGAAGTACCCATAGAATATTGATTATTTTCAATAATGTAAACTACCGGTAAATGCCATAATGCCGCCATATTAAAAGCTTCATATACTTGCCCCTGATTAACTGCTCCATCTCCTAAAAAAGTAAAACACACATTATCAGTATTTCGATATTTTTCAGCAAAAGCAAGACCAGTGCCTATTGGCACCTGAGCTCCTACAACACCATGCCCACCATAAAATTTGTTTTCTACGTCGAACATATGCATTGAGCCACCCTTGCCCTTCGAACAACCAGTTTCTTTACCCATCAATTCTGCCAATACATATTTGGCTTCAGTCCCTGCTGAAATAATATGAGCATGATCCCTATAACTGGTAATAGTATTATCGCCAGCCTGTTTCACTAAATCTATAGCAGTAATTATCGCTTCCTGTCCAATATATAAGTGACAGAACCCACCTATTAGACCCATACCGTACAATTGTCCACATTTTTCTTCAAATCTTCTAAGTAACAATATCTTTCTATAAGACTCGAGATATTGAGTACTATTTAGCTTATATTTCCCAGGAACAATCATCTATAACTCCTATATACTCTCAACTATTTATCAAACGTCATTGCGAGGAACTACTTTAGTAGCGACGAAGCAATCCATAAAAGTGATTAAAAATGGATTGCCTCAACCACTACGTGGTCTCGCAATGACATCCGTTTAATATGGCTAAATACTAATCTAGTTAGCTATACCATCCCTAAATTATCAGGGATTAACTGCCAATTTATGTTTTAAATTTACTAATTTTATATGACAATTAATACTACATTTAGGATTGGCTACTTTTTTTTGTGCAATACAATTTTGCTTAGGTCTTAAGGCAATATTCTTCAAAAATTTTTCAGTTTCCTCCCGCATATATCGTACTCTAACCTTTGCTATACCACGTCTTTTAAAACCTAAAATTTCAGCAGATTTTTCTGAAACATCTATGATACGGTTTTTTTTAAAAGGTCCACGATCATTAACCATGAGAATCAAGGACTTATTATTACTTAAGTTAGTAACTTTAACCAAACTAGGCAACGGTAAACTACGATGAGCTGCACTTAACATATGTTTATTGTAGGTATCACCATTTGCTGTTTTCTTCCCATGGCAATTATCCTTGAAACCATACCAAGATGCCACACCTACTTGCTCATAATTAATATCTTCCTTAGGCTTATAAGTTTTGCCTTTGATAGTATATTTTTTGCCTATCTTATAATGTCCCTTATAATGAACATTTTTAGAATCTTCCCGCGATAATTTGCTATATAGGGTAGCCTTTGGTGAATTAGAACAAGAGCTAAGTCCCATACAATAAACTAGCAACAAAAGAATAGGTCTAAACTTCACTTTCATTTATATCATGTTTATTATCAATCTTTTCAGTTTCCTTTATTTTAACGTGACAGATAACTCTTTCTACACCATTGATTTGGGAAGCAATAGAAGTGACCATTTCTAATTCTTCTTCAGACCTTGCTAAACCAAATATATATACTATATTATTAACTGTAACAATGGTGTAATTTATCCACTTTATATCTCGCTTAACAAAAGTCTTAGCTTTAATCTGACTAGTAATCATAGCATCTTTAGTATATTGCACTAAGTCAAAATGATCACTTTTTTTATCTATTATCAGTTCATTAATAACTTCACGGACTCCTGTTATATCCCAGACAAGTTCTACAGCTTTTAATGCATCTTCTTTTTTGTCTATGCTCCCAGTCAGTAGTACCCTCCCCTGTTCTACCTCAACCTTAATCTTAGTATATAATTCTCTGAAATTATTTTTTATAAAAGAAGCTTTGATCTTTGTCGATATTTTTACGTCATCAATTGTTTCGGAAATTGATTGATCTTTTGCCGCTGCAATAGTAGAAGTACTTGCTACAGTAAAAATAGCTGGAAGACAACAACCTGTAAGCATGAAAGATAAGATTATAATAACAAAGTTAATTCTATACATAACCCTCCTCAAATATTACTAACATAAAGTCGGCAATATTAACCCTTTAAGATAAAGCCTTTTTAAATAGTTTATTATAGTAAATCTTATAGTAAACACAACTAATTTTTGCCCAAAAATTCTCAGGGTAATTTAAAAGTCACAATTAATGATATAAAATACTAGATTATAGAAACAAATAGCCATATCGCAAACAACGATAGTGGCGTGGTGATCCAAAAAACAGCTTGTTGTTTTATTTTTATCGTTGTAATTTTCTTGCCATGTCGTAGTGAAGCAGCTCCTCACTAATAGACGAATATGCACTTAAGAAAAGTAGGGTTTTCTATTGTTAGCTACGATTTCTAAATTGCTCTAAATTCTAATGAGTGTCTTTGCAAGAAGTACAACTCAAATGATTTGAAGAATTGAAATGTAAAACTTGATAATCGAGTAATAGGAAATTACTTTTTCGAGAGGTTTACAAGCATACAATTAATTGAACAAATAATAACAAGATTATTCTATGTTTAGATACGTACATTACCTCAACAAAATATAAACTGTTTAGTAACTAAAAGTCATCTTCCTCATCCCTCTCTCTACCTACTTCAATATAAGAGCGAATGAAATCTACATTCTGCTGCATATCGTAGAGCTGTTTGGTTAATGCCCTTAAACTACTCTCCACCCTCTTATTAGTATGAAATGTTTCATGAGTAAAAATTACTATTCTTCCTGATAATGCCAATAATTTGCCTTTTATCTCTTGTAACAATTTAGTACATGTATATGAGTCATTACTACTACCATTGTTGTTATTATTGTGGCAAAGTTTAGTTGCTGTCATAATATTATCTCCTCTAATTGATAATTTCCATCAACACAACATTGTATGATGGAATGTTAATAATTTTGCTAAATATACACTTTAATAAAGTTTGTTGGAGCAATCAGAATGATTTCTCTGTTCTTGCTTGCAAAATCTCAGTATCAGCTTAGCTTAATGGATAAAACTCTGTAAAGCCTTACCATCAACCATTTCATCTGAAATAGACTGGTTAAAGCCTTTAAACTTTTAATATATTATTATATCTTACGCATACCCCCATGACAATTTAAAAATTGCAAAAAAGTACAAGACGCTATTAGCGAAACCACATAGTGGTTGTGGCAATCCACATTCATTGCTTCGTCGCTACTAAAGTAGCTCCTCGCAATGACGCTAGGCTGTTTTCGCTGTAACTTTTAAATGCCATGCGTAAGGCAAGTTATTATTCCAAAGTAAGCTTTGTTAAGTGTTTAAGAGACTGTCGGAGATAACTAATTAATTATATTTTGAACTATTTTTAGGCGAGAATAAAACAGGATTTTTGATAGGATATGTACCTATTTCAAGAAAATCCTGTTTATTAGTAGCCAAAAAGAGCCAAATATAGAATTACTTTAGCCCGGATATTGCATGATAGAAATGAACCAATTGTGCTAGCCCTTGTCTCATGAGGGCTACAGGCTAAAATATATAAAATTTTAAATATACAATTTGTATTTTTGTGCAATTCTTCCAAACTCCTTATATTACAAGGGGCTCAGAGATAAATATTGATACCTTCATGCAATATCCGGGTTAGTTATTTTAAGGCAGTCTCCTAGACCTCTTTTTAAATTCTACTTCTACTGATGATTTGTACGTGATACTGATCGCTCTGCTCCTCACATACATTAGACACTGCAGTTCGAAGCGAAGCGCCTACTTCAAATCCATCAACACAAACGAGTTTCGAAAGAAGTCTATTGGTTAATTTTAAGACATTACCAACATGCAAGATTAGAAACAGCTCATTAGTGAATTTTCTACCATATGCCACAACAGCTCTAAAGCTACTTAAGACTAGCTTTGTTTGTTCTAGACGAATAATGGCATCCTTTATTTGCAAGCTCACAAAATTGACTTTATCTTTGAAATAACTTCAATTTAACTGAAACTCACTGTTACCATTATGTCGATACAGAAAAACTAGTGCCGATAGAATAAAAACACCTGTAGTATCAGGCTTTTTGCACGAATGTAATAATCGATGTTGCCCGTTACTTGGTACTATATTACCAGTTAATTGAGAAATATTAACAATTACCTTCCTTGTACTGTTGCAGCCACAACGGTTTTGTGTTATAAACATAGTTATAACTCACTTAATATGGCATCCCTAAAGCTAACTTTTAGGTTGCTTAATTGATCTAGCAGATATTAGTATTTATCCTTTTCCGAAAGGATAAATACTATATCTGCTTCCTTGTTAATTATATTATTACGGTAGTGTATAATCCATACAAATCCATTTCAAATGATTACTTCATTAAGTTTGTATATTAAAACACAATTACCGAGTCTGTCAACTCATATTTATAAAGAACTATATATTTTATAATGTCATATTTAATAATAAAACAAAATATTAGCAGATTACTCAAAGAAAAAGACTGGAAAGTTGCGAATCTAGAAAAAAAATTGGGTGATACAAGATCTGTAACCAATATATTAAGAGGAAGTTCAAAAAATCCTACAATTGAAGTGCTACAATCTATAGCAAAAGCCTTTGATGTAGAAATTCAAGAGCTACTATTAGAACACAATAGCGATGATTCTGTGCTTAATATACTATTACTTCATGATACATGTAATAAAATTATAAAAGAACTTGAATTAATAGAACACCCTATCAAAGTAAAATATAGTAATATTTTTTCTCTTATCAAAAAAATGTACGAATATTCAGTGCAGTTAGGGCTTGAACAAGCAGATGAAAATTATATTAAATTCACTATACAAAAAATGTATAAAACTCCACCTAACTAAAATTAGAAATATTAGACTTCCTGCATAAGTCAAAAAAATCCTCAAAGATTTTAGGACAAACGCTATTCGGGTTAGCTATAGAAGCTATAAAAATCAACTTATTTAAAATTTCAGTAGCCATTTTTATTAGTATAGTTATAGTAGGCTGAGTATATATATTAACAAAGCAATGAATAGCTTAATGGAAAATTATGATATAGCAATTATTGGGGGTGGACCTGGTGGTTACGTCGCTGCAATTAGGGCAGCACAACTAAATAAAAAAGTTGTGTTGATTGAGAAAGAGCATCTAGGAGGGGTTTGTTTAAATTGGGGATGCATACCAACGAAAGCACTGCTTAAATCAGCTGAATTATTTCAGGAAATTAGGCATGCTCAGGATTATGGCATTATAGTCAGTGAACCAAGCTTTGATTTAAAAAAAATAGTACAACGTTCTAGAGATATATCTGCCCAGTTAACATCTGGCATTAAGTCCTTACTAAAGAAGAATAAGGTTACTAGTATTGATGGTACTGCTGTACTTGGAACCGGCAAAGTGATAAATATCGATAGTAACGGTCAAAAAATTTCGATTAAAGCAAAAGATATCATAATTGCCACGGGAGCAAGGTCTAGAATCTTAGATGGATTTAAACCAGATGGTAAGCAAATTATTACCTCTAAGGAAGCGATGATTTTGGATAAATTACCAAAATCTATGATTATAGTTGGCTCAGGAGCGATTGGTATAGAATTTGCCTCATTTTATAACTCCTTAGGAACAAACGTCACCATACTTGAAGTACAAAATAGGATTTTACAGGCTGAAGATGAAGAAATTTCTTTAATGGCACGAAAAACTTTTGAAAAAAAGGGTATAAAAATTCATACTAATAGCAAATTGTTAAATCATAGCAAAACACAAGATCATGTCACGATTGAAGTTGAGATAGAAGGCAAGAACCACAAGATACAAGCTGAAACTTTACTTATGGCAGTTGGTATAGTTGGCAATACTGAAAACCTTAATCTAGAAAAAACTAATATCAAAATAGATAGAGGTCATATTGTGACCAATCAGTTTATGCAGACTGATGAACAAGGAATTTATGCAATAGGCGATGTCACATCAGCCCCATGGCTTGCACACAAAGCAAGTCATGAAGGTATTATTGCTGTAGAAACTATTTCCGGGCTTAAAGCTCATCCTATAGAGAAACGCAATATTCCAGGCTGCACTTATTCTTCACCACAGATTGCTAGCGTAGGACTCACCGAAGAACAAGCGAAAAAAGCTGGTTACCAAGTAAAAATTGGTAGATTCCCATCTATTGCTAATGGTAAAGCCCTGGTTGATGGTTGTACTGAAGGGATGATTAAAACAATTTTTGATGTAAAGACTGGTGAATTGCTAGGAGCCCATCTGATAGGTAAAGAGGTTACCGAACTAATTCAAGGTTATGTAATTGCTAAAACTATGGAAGGTACAGAGCTTGATTTAATCAATACTATTTTCCCTCATCCAACTTTATCTGAAATGATGAGTGAGTCAGTATTGCATGCTTATGGTAGAGCTATTCATATAGCTAACCAGATTTAGCCATAGTAAACTTTCGTCATTGCGAGACCACGGGGAGTGGTCGAAGCAATCCATTTCTAATCACTTTTTGGATTGCTTCGTAGCCACTAAAGTGGTTTCTTGCAATGACGTCTGTGAATTGGGTGTAATGCTAGCCTAAATATATTAAATAATTTTTTCTAAATATACTTAGTGGTAAGGATAGATTGTGTTATAAGTATAGCTAGGAGTTACTTTGCGGCAACGAAGCAATCCAAAAAAGTGACAAAAATATAGATATAAGGTAAAGGCAATGAGTAAGATGAATACTGAGGATTACGAAACTTTTCCACGAAAGCGGCGAATAAATATTGTTATGCGACATGGTGTGTCATTTGGTTCGGCACTGGCTATGGTTATTTCATTTAACGTCAACCACTCTGTGTTATGGGCAATCTTACATGGTTTGCTGTCTTGGCTTTACGTGGTTTATTATTGTTTGGTTTAGTTAGAATTTTTGGATATATGAGCAACAATAAATTAATACAAAATTATACTTCTGCATTATTTGATAATGCACTAGCTAATGCTTTGGAAGATAAGATATTTGAGCAGATTACGATTATTGATCAAATGATCAATGATAATCCACAAATCAAGTCTGCGATATTTTCTCCTATAGTAAAGGATGTTGATAAATGGAAAGTAATTGAATTAATTATCAGAAATTTTAATGTTGAGTCTATAGTTAAGCAGTTTTTGTTAATATTGCTAAAGCATTCACGTATGCCTATTTTATCAAGCATAGTGGTGTTATACCAACAATTACTTAATAAAAGCAAAAATATTAAGATGGTAACAATAACTTCTGCTAAAATTCTGCATAGTAAAGAAAAGCAATGGTTAACAAAATATTTAGAAGATGATTTTCAGCAAAAAGTTGCGATAAAATTTAATCAAAATCAGTCAGTTATTGGTGGAATTATTATACAATATGACAGTATGGTTAGGGATTACTCTATTGATGGAATGTTAGAAAAGGTAACAAAAACCTTAAAGGCTACAAAACGTCATTGCGAGAAACCACTTTAGTGGTGACGAAGCAATCCAATCTAGGAAAGTGGTTATTTGGATTGCCACTACACTTACGTGGTCTCGCAATGACGAACAAATAGTAATCGGGTTAGCTGTAGATAAGTTATAAAATAAATTTTACGAGGGAAATGTTTATGGGTTCTACCCAAAAATTAAAGGCTGTTGAACTTGCTGAAGTACTAAAAAAAGAAATTGCTAATATTGAACAATTTAGTGATTTACGGGAAGTAGGACAGGTTATAACCGTTGGAGATGGTATAGCTAAAGTATATGGCATTGATAATGTAGAAGCTGGTGAGGTAGTTGAATTTGCCTCAGGGGTGAAGGGCCTTGCTCTTAACCTTGAAACAGACTCTGTAAGTGTCATATTGATTGGCGATGATCGAGAAGTAAAACAAGGGGATTCGGTAAAAAGAACTGGCAAGATTATACAAGTACCAGTCGGTAAAGCATTGCTTGGTAGAGTCGTTGATGGTATGGCAAATCCTATTGATGGTAAAGGTGAGATTATAACCGATAGCTATAGAAATATAGAGGAAAATGCTCCGGGGATCATTGCTCGAAAAAGTGTTGCAGATCCGGTGCAAACGGGCATTAAAGTGATTGATTCCCTAATTCCTATTGGTAGAGGTCAGAGGGAGTTAATTATTGGTGACAGGCAAGTAGGAAAAACGGCTATTGCTATTGATACGATTATTAACCAAAGGCAAGCTCATCTCAACGGTGACGAGAAAAATAAGATTTATTGTATCTATGTTGCTATTGGTCAAAAAAGGTCGACTATCGCCCAAGTAGTAAAAAAATTAGAAGATTCAGGAGCCATGGAATATACGGTAGTTGTTGCAGCCACTGCCTCTGATCCCGTTGCTTTACAATATGTAGCACCTTATACTGGCTGTAGTATTGGTGAGTATTTCCGTGATAATGGTATGCATGCATTAGTCATTTACGATGATTTAAGTAAGCATGCTGTTGCTTATAGACAAATCTCACTATTACTTAGAAGACCACCGGGGCGTGAAGCTTACCCGGGAGATATATTTTATCTACATTCTAGGTTACTGGAACGAGCAGCAAATATGTCGGATAAAGATGGTGGGGGTTCTCTTACGGCTTTGCCAATTATTGAGACCCAGGCAGGTGATGTGTCTGCATATATCCCAACCAATGTTATATCGATTACTGATGGGCAAATCTTTTTAGAGAATGAACTATTTTATAAGGGCGTCAGACCGGCAGTGAACATTGGTATATCAGTAAGTAGGGTAGGATCAGCCGCTCAAGTAAAATCCATGAAACAAGTAGCAGGAAGTGTCAAACTTGAGCTAGCACAATTTAGGGAACTAGCATCTTTTGCTCAGTTTAGTTCAGATTTAGACAGTTCAACTAAACAACTTATCGCACATGGTACAAGATTAAGCGAGATATTGAAGCAGGATCAATATGCCCCCTTCTCTGTTGAAGAACAGGTAGTTAGTCTTTATGCTGGGGTAAAAAATTATCTCAATAATATTCCTGTTGAATTAGTAAAAGAATTTGAGCATAAATTGCTCCAAGAAATGAAACTTAAAGAAAACGATATTTTACTATCTATTAAAAATCAGGGACAAATCACTAAAGAAACCGAAGAAAAATTAAAATCTTTCTTAGAACAATTTGTGCAGAGTTTTCTTGCTGACAGTAAAGTTAGGTAGCTATGTCAGGTTTAAAACAATTAAGGTCTCGTATTAAGAGTGTTAAATCAACGCAAAAAATTACTAAGGCTATGCAAATAGTCTCGGCTACCAAATTTACTAAAGCTAAAAACCAAATTAAGGATTCAGAAGATTATATTGAGATTTTACGGAATACAATGTCTAATGTAGCCTCTAGGAATAATTTGCAGAATATGACTGAAGAAGAGAGAAAATTCTTTTCTGAAGAATTATATTCAAGTGAGGTGAATAGACCACATTTGCTGGTGGTAATTACCTCGGAACGCGGTTTGTGTGGTTCTTTTAATTTTTCAGTATCCAAACAGGTGAAATTTGATATTGCAAATTTGGAAAATGCTGGTAAACAAGTGAGGCTTATTATTATTGGCAAAAAGGGCTATGATCTGTTCAAATGGCAATATTCCCATTATATTGAAAATTATTTTGATTTTCCCAAATATCATAATAATAATTTGGCATTTCAGATTAAAGATAAAATAATGGAGATGGTAGATAGCTCTAAAATTAGCAGTTGTCAGATATATTTTAATAAATGTAAAAATGCTATGACCCAGATTGCAACCAAACAACAAATATTACCAATTGAAAAACAGCTATCTGCAAATGAGCAATATTTAAGCTATCAATACGAAGGTGAAGGGCTTATCTTGAATATGATTAATCTTTATGTAACGGCACAAATTAATTATGCTTTACTACAAAGTAGAGTTAGTGAAGAGGGGGCTAGAATGACAGCGATGGATAATGCAACAAAAAATGCCAATGAGCTTATTAATAAGTTAACATTAACACTTAATAGATCTAGGCAAGATTTAATTACTAGGGATTTGATTGAAATTATTGCAGGGGCAGAAGCTATATAAATTAATTAGGTTGGTGAATAGCTAGTCATTGCGAGCGAACATATGTGAGCGTGGCAATCTAAAAACAATAAAAATATGGATTGGATTGCTTCGTCGACCTACGGTCTTTCTCGCAATGACGAATCGCAGACATATACGTCATTGCGAGCGAACATATGTGAGCGTGGCAATCTAAAAAATAATAAAAATATGGATTGGATTGCTTCGTCGACCTACGGTCTTTCTCGCAATGACGAATCGCAGACATATACGTCATTGCGAGCGAACGTATGTGAGCGTGGCAATCTAAAAAAGACGAACTATAATACTTAGGATAGACAATATATATAAGGTAAAATATGACGGAAATTATTGCTAAGACTATCGGCAAGATTGTGCAGATTATCTCAGCTGTAGTCGATGTGCAGTTTAGTAGTGATGGTAAATTGCCAAAGATTCTCAATGCACTTGAGTGCTATAATAATGGAGAAAAGGTGGTATTAGAAGTATCACAGCATATAGGAGATGATATTGTTCGATGCATATCTATGAATCCAACAGAAGGATTGGTAAGAGGGCAAGAGGTGGTAGATACCGGAGATACCATTAAGGTACCTGTTGGGACGGAGACCCTTGGGCGTATAATGAACGTAATTGGTACGCCAATTGATGGAAGAGGTAAAATTAATTCGACTAAATACGATTCAATTTACCGGGTAGCCCCTGATTTTGTTGACCAATCAACTGAAAAAAATATTTTGGTTACAGGAATTAAGGTCATTGATCTGTTAGCTCCTTATTCAAAGGGAGGAAAAATTGGGTTATTTGGTGGTGCTGGGGTAGGAAAAACAGTATTAATTATGGAACTTATTAATAATATCGCCAAAGCTCATGGAGGATATACTGTTTTCGCTGGGGTTGGAGAAAGGACGAGAGAAGGTAATGATTTATATCACGAAATGATTGCTTCCAATGTAATTGATCTAAAGAATCCAAAAAAGTCTAAGGTAGCTCTGGTTTATGGACAAATGAACGAACCACCTGGGGCGAGAGCTAGAGTTGCTTTAACTGGGCTGACTATAGCCGAAAGTTTTAGGGATTTAGATGAAGGACATGATGTCTTGTTTTTTGTTGATAATATTTTTCGATTTACCCAAGCCGGTTCCGAAGTATCAGCTCTTTTAGGCAGAATACCTTCGGCAGTTGGCTATCAACCAACACTCGCAACTGACATGGGGGAGTTACAAGAGCGTATTACTTCAACAAAATTTGGATCAATTACCTCAGTACAGGCTATTTATGTGCCAGCAGATGATCTGACTGACCCCGCTCCAGCTGCTTCTTTTACTCATTTGGATGCAACAACTGTACTTAGTCGGCAAATTGCTGAGCTTGGTATTTATCCGGCAGTAGATCCGCTCGATAGCGGTTCACAATTGCTAAGTCCAGCGATTGTTGGAGAAAGGCACTACTCCGTTGCTCGTGAGGTACAAAAAGTTTTACAAACCTATAAGTCGTTACAAGACATAATTGCTATTTTAGGAATGGATGAGTTGTCGGAAGCAGATAAATTAACTGTTAGCAGGGCGAGGAAAATTCAACGATTTTTATCCCAACCTTTCCATGTTGCCGAAGTCTTTACAGGCATGGCTGGGAAACTTGTCAGTTTAGCTGATACTATTGAAGGATTTCATGATTTGGTTTCTGGCAAATATGATCATTTACCAGAAGCAGCTTTTTATATGATAGGTAGTATTGACGAAGCAGTAGAGAAAGCAGAAATACTTAAAGCCAAAGTAGCATAATTAGGTGGCATGAGTGGATAAAATAATTAGGGTTAAAATTGTAACACCGGCAAATATTGTATTTGACCAAGAATCTCATATGGTGATAATGCCCGGAGAGCTAGGAGAGTTTGGTATCTTGCCTGGTCATGAGTTATTGATTGCCACTCTAAAAGCTGGCTTGATAAAAATAACAGTAGGTAATTCTGTATTCAAGTATTTCGTCTATTCTGGGTTAGCTGAAGTTACTGGAACAAATGTAAATATAGTAACTGAATTTGCTGTTGATACTAGTAACTTGCAAGTTCATGAAATAGTTGAAAAGATAACATTGTTAAAAAAAGAAATAAATGGAGAAAATGACCATACAAAAAAGGATATTATTAAATTAGATATAGCTAGGTACGAGTCTTTGCTAACTTGTTTATAACTCGTCATTGCGAGGAGCTACTTTGGCAGCTACGAAGCAATTCAAAGAGTGAACAAATGGATTGCCACGACTACTACGTAGCTCGCAATGACATGGGCTTTTATAACTTGTCATTGCGAGACCACGTGAGTGGTCGTGGCAATCCATTTCTGATCACTCTTTGAATTGCTTCGTTAACCTATAGTTTTCCTCGCAATGATGCCAAGATACTAACCACACTATTCAGTTAATATAACTGTTTTTATTATAATAAGAAAAATATCAGGAGATAAATTATGTTTATAGAAAATGCTTATGCAGATGATGATACAATATCAATCAAAGAAACTGAAGAAGTAGTTCCAGCAGCCCCTGAATCATCTATGCAATCAGTATTAACTAGCATGGTGCCGATGGTATTAATTTTCATTGTATTTTACTTTTTTCTAATTAGACCACAAGAAAAGCGTCGTCGGAAGAAAGAAAGTGTGGTGAGTAGCGTAAAAAAAGGAGAAGAAGTAGTAACTAATAGCGGAATTTTTGGGATAGTCAGCAAGATTAACGATGCTGATAACACAATAGATCTTGAAATATCTGAAAATATACGAATCAAAGTTTTGAAATCTGCGATACTTGATATTACGAGTCGTCATAAAAAAGAAGTTGTGGCTGCTAACAAAAGTAAAAAAGACAAAGGAAAGTAACGGTGCAGAATATTGCTAAATGGAAAATATTCCTGTCTATTTTGTGTACGTTGGGGGCATTCATTTGTGCTTTACCTAATTTTGCAACTATAGATTCTAAAATATTGCCAAACTATAAGGTAAATCTTGGTCTTGATTTAAGAGGTGGGGCTCATCTATTACTAGATGTAGATTTTGATACCTATTTAAATGATTCAATGGAAAATTTGACCGACCATTTACGGAAATATTTACGGGAAGATAAAGTAGGCTATAGAAACCTCATTGCTAAAGATCACAAAGTACAGTTTGAATTGAGAAATATAGAAGATTACAAAACAGTAAAAAATATCTTAAGCAAAATCGACCGAGAAATTACTGTAGAAAACGACAATGCTAATATTAAGCTTAGTTATAGTGATTTTAAACTTGCCGAATTAAGACAGAAGGTAATTGCCCAATCAATTGAAATAATTAGAATGAGAGTGGATAGTACAGGTACCAAAGAACCTAACATCCAAAGGCAAGGTGATAAACATATATTACTCCAAGTACCAGGTGAGGAAAATCCACAACAACTGAAAAATATTCTTGGTAAAACGGCAAAACTAACCTTCCATTTAGTTGATGAAACTGCCAACATACAAGAAGCAGTAAATGGACGGTTACCTTCTGGCTCAATCTTGGTTAAAGGAGAAAATTCAGATAAAAAAGAATATTACGTAGTTGTTAAGAAAAAAATTATTGTTAGTGGTGAGCAACTGATAACTGCCCAAGCTTCTTTTAATCAAAATACCCAACCGGCTGTTGCTTTTTCCTTTAATAATCTTGGTAGCAAATTATTTGCAGAAATAACCAAAAATAATTCTGGCAAGAGGCTTGCTATCGTGCTTGATAACAAATTATTGAGTGCTCCAGTAATTAATGAACCAATTCTTGGAGGCAGTGGTATAATTTCAGGTAATTTTACTGTTGAATCAGCTAATGAATTAGCCTTATTACTTAGAGCCGGTTCGTTACCAGCTCCTTTAAAAATAATAGAGGAACGAACCATCGGACCAAATCTTGGAGCAGACTCGATAGAGGCTGGGAAGAAAGCCGGTTTGATTGGTTTTGCTAGTGTGGTGATATTCATGGTTTGGTCATACGGAATTCTTGGAATTTTTGCTAATATAGCATTAAGTCTAGCGTTACTCTATATTCTAGCTTTATTGTCACTTTTCCAAGCTACATTGACTTTACCAGGAATTGCTGGTATAATATTGACGATTGGCATGGCAGTTGATGCCAATGTACTCATTTATGAAAGAATAAGAGAAGAGCTTAAAAAAGGTGCATCTAACCTGTATGCTATAAGGACAGGGTTTGAATCAGCTTTTGCGACAATCCTTGATTCAAATGTTACAACTTTGATAGCAGCATTTTTACTTTTCATATTTGGTGTTGGTGCTATAAAAGGCTTTGCAGTAACACTAACTATTGGTATAATATCATCGATGTTTTCTGCGATTATTATTACTAAATTATTGATTGATCTTTGGATTAAGTACCAAAATCCAAAAAGTCTAGGATTATAATTAAACTAAGGGATTTACGATATGTCTAAACTATTTAACAGAATAGTACTGCCTGTTATAGCAACAGGTATGATTACTGGTGTTACATATGAAGGTTATAAACGTTCGTCGGAACCTTCTAAATTCGAAGTGGCTGCTAAGGGAGTTAGGTTTTACTGCCCCAGCTCAGCAAAGAGCTCTATTAAAGATTTTTCATCTAGCCGGATATTTAAAACCAGAAAAATTATGGCATGATCTAGTATGTTTTGACAGAACTGGGCATCCAGAAAAAATATTTGTTTCAATTTATAAAAATTTGATTAAATCTGGGGCTGATCAAACTAATCCTGACAAATTCGATGCTAAATTATTGCGTAAGAATTTATTTAAAGCTACTAATGAGCTAAACATACGATATGTTGAAGATTGGTTACTATATGTTGCACAGAATGCATTTAATCGTAAGGTTGGTCAGGAACGTAATGAACTAACCAGTGAAGATTGGATGACTAAATATGCATCCGAATATATTGAAGCGGCTAGACAATTAGGGCTTATTGATGAAATATCGCCTCAGCATCAGGAATATGCTGAAAGCTGGATTGCTGGAGCATCTAGAATTGGTTTATTGGCACGGATAATTTATTACAATAAAATAATAGAACAAATTAAAGTTAATGGACCAGTGTTAGTATTAGCCGGAGCAAGACCATTATGGGCTAATATTGATGGCATTAACCCTGATACATATGCTAAATTGCTAAAAATATGGCAAGATAAAGGAGATATCCATAAATTAGATGCTTCTTTATTAGTTGGAGAAGATTCAGCTCGCACAGAGGAAGGAAAAACATATCTTGAATCACTTGCTAAAAGTTATAATATTGCCTTAGATATAACAAATCCCTTCATTCAATATACAACAAAAGAAAAATGTCCCAAAGGTCTCTTCCCTGGAAGAATCTATCCTAATTATGCGAATACAGGCCAAAAGATACTTACAGAAAGCATGATGAGTGAGGATTTATTAAATAACTTCCTTAATAAGGATCAGAGAAGCTCTGCTAAAGTAATAAATACCGAAATGGGCAAGAATAACGAAAGACCTAATACTGCTACGACTGCTTATGACGCTGCAGTGATTCTTGTCAATAAGATTTTAAACGGGGAGCTTGGTGAAGAAAAAGATTTTGTTATTTTATTTGTCAGCAATAATCCTTATATTCAACGCCAAACAATTGCTACTCAAAGAGAAGTTAATAACATATTACAAGAATATGGATTAGATAAACAAGGTTATCATATTAAAATCGAAGGAGTAGGTTTTAGTTCCAAACAGGATGTCCCAACTATTCATTCTGAAATGGCGTGCTTGCTAGCAGAATTATGGAAAAGTCAAAATCTACTAGGTTCTAATGAAGCTGGGTATTCTATTGAACAATTATTGTTTCAAACTCGCAAATACCCCGAACTAATACCTCCAATGCCAGAAATCAAAAAAGAAGAGGATATAGGGATAATTGGAGGAATAGTGCAATGGGTTCAGGATATGTTTGATCAATTAGATTACTAAATAACGCCAAAGTTTGTCGGTACCTTTGCTAATGCCGATTCTAGGGGTAGTAATAAATTGAGGAGTTTTACCTACGTCAATAATACAAAAGGATTTGTTACTAGTCATATCTTGACCATTTTGGGTTTTATTAATTCCAAGGGTACGACATAATTTACCTGGTCCATCAAGTAAAACTTGTGAAGGTTTATATTGATGCACTCCTCTAATTAATACAGCAGCTGGAAACCCTAGTTTTTCTGTTACTATATTTAAACAATAATACATACCATAAATTAAATATATATAGGCATTACCAGCAGGACCATACATAAGCCTTGTACGAGGCGTTATCCCCTTGGCTGCATGACAAGCGGGATCATCTTCTCCAACATAAGCTTCTGTTTCAATAATTCGTGCTTCTATATTACCAAAACACAGAACCTTTCCAAGTAGTTCCTGTGATACAATAAGCGTATTTCTTTCATAAAATGTTTTTGGAAGTATTGTAGACATCTTAGCCTATTGTAAAAAGATATAAGAGATTGGCTATTATAACATTTTTTATTGAGATTAACTAGACACTTATATCTTTAAATTATGATAAGCCTATCCTCAAATTTAATCATCAAATGAACCATAGCTTTATTCCAGTTTGGAATGGGCATAGTCCATTTTTTGGTCACATAGTTAATTTTTAACTGAATTAGTTGTATAAATTACCTTTCTAATTGACTCAGGATACCCTAAGGGTTATCTATATCTCTACAAATTTATTGATTGTTCTTGGCAAATTATTTTATAAATTTCACATTTTTCTAGCAATCTAGCATGAGTATCGCGGGCAATTAGTTTTCCATGGTCAATTAGCAGAATTTCATCAGCCTGTTCTATACTTGAAATACGATGGGCAATCGATAATATAGTTTTACCTTTCATTATTTCTTGCAATTTATTCAGTAATTTTTGTTCATTCTCGCTATCTAAAGCACTCATTGCTTCATCTAAGAGTAAAATTTCTGGGTTATATAGAATTGCCCTACTGATAGCTATTCGTTGTTTTTGTCCTCCAGATAATCTGATCCCCTTCTCACCAATTTCAGTATCTAGTCCTTCTTTAAGATTTTGGACAAAATCCATTATTCCAACGTTATTCGCTGCTTCTATTATTTCTTCTATACTTGCATCAGGTTTAGCAAAGGTGATATTTGACCTAATCGTACCAGAAAAAATACTTGAATCTTGTGGAACATGGGCAATCTTACGTCTTATCTGATGATCTTGAGTCTTTGATATATCTTGACCAGCAATTCTAATTATTCCTTTCTCAGGAAAATAAAATTTTAACATTAATTGCATAATGGTACTTTTTCCAGCACCCGATCTGCCAACTATACCAATAAACTTACCTTGCTCTATCTTAAATAAAAGATCATCTATAACTAAATTATTTAACCTTGATGGGTAGGCAAAGCTCACATTCTCAAACTCTATACTCAAATGATCTGGAAGAAGTTTATAACCATTCATTGGAATATTTGTACGTTGATTTTTGCCACTATAATCTATAAGAGCAAAAACCCTTTCCGAGGCTACAAGAGATGAGTGTACTTCACTTAGAAGCTCAAAAATACCTCCACTACTTACACCAGCAATGATAGCATAATAAATAAATGATATCATCTGACCTGATGATAAATGACCCTGCACTATATCTCTGCTACCTATCCATATAACTATAGTGATAGAGAATAATATAACTGAAATAGCCAAAGCAAAAAATGCCGAACGGATTTTTAATCGATTTGCCGCATGTTGTGAATAATCAGAAATTTGCTGATTGAAAGCTGCTATTTTATTTGTCTGCTGATTAAAAGCTTGTATTGCACGAATATTTGATACACTCTCTTCTAAATTAGCGGTAATATTGGCTTGTGATTTGAGAACATTTTTTGATAAATTTCGTACATATTTGCCAAATCTTATTAGTGGTAGCAATAATAATGGTATAATAATAATGACAATCGCAGCGAGTTTAGGACTCTGATAGAACATTAAGATAATTCCACCAATTAACATTATTGAGTTACGAACAAAAAACGAGAGAAAATTGACAATCAACTTAGAGATAAGCTCTATATCTACATTCAGGCGAGAGATAATATCACCAATTTTAAGTTCCTCAAAACAAGCAATATCAAAATTAATTATATTACTGTAAGCTTCTTGCCTAATTGTACTCACGATTTTTTCAGCAATATTATTGATGAAATAGGAACGAAAAAAACTGCCTAAACTAAAAACTAATATTAAAACACTAATATATGATATTGATTGATCGATTGATTGCAGATAATCTTCTTTTAAACCGCTATCGATTAACTGCCTGAAAGCCCCACCTATTGCTAGCAATGAAATTGACACACATAATAATGCCAACATGACAATTGCCAGATCTAATTTATAGAACTTTAAGTAGTTGATAAATCTACAAGGAACTGTCTTATGTATTACAAACATAATTTTGTTATTTGCTGGTGCCGGATGTCGGATTTGAACTGACGACCTACCGCTTACAAGGCGGTTGCTCTACCACTGAGCTAATCCGGCAAATAAGAAAAAACTCGTGTGACTTTTAATGTCATTACTTATATTAATTTTCGTGGATTGCTTCGTAGCCACTAAAGTGGCTTCTCGCAATGACGGCATGTTACTTAAGCTTTTTTTGACTCTTTCTTAGGAGGTTTTATTTTACGATTCTTAATTTTTATTTCCATTTTCTTTTTGATCGATGCTGGGAGTGCTATACCAGCTTCTTCAATAAATCTAGCAACACGATCTGTAGGTTGAGCACCAGTACTTAACCAATACTCTATACGATCAGATTTTAGAATTACACGATTTACATCACCTTTGACAAGCATAGGATTATAAGTACCTACCTTTTCCAAAAAGTCACCATCTCTAGGAGCCGTTGCATTTGCTACAACCACTCTATAATGAGGACGTTTCTTTGCTCCACCTCTTGCCAAACGAATTTTTGTTGCCATATACCCTACTATTTCACTACTTAATCTTTTCTTCTTTAAAAGGAACATGTTTCCTAACTACCGGATCATATTTCTTAAATGCTAACTTCTCAGTTTGGGTTTTAGGGTTACGTTTCTTTACTAGAAAATACCCTGTACCAGCTGTACTAACAAGCCTTACCAAAACATTCTTATTTTTTTTAGCCACGACTATCAAACCTTTTTGTATTATTTACAAATTGTCGATTATAATAAAAGTAAGTCAACAAATAGTCAAGAGCAAAATAGCCCTCTTGGTTATATTATTACCTTACACTTAACCCTTAGCAATTTAAAAATTGTAGACAAGTACAAGCTCATTATTGTGAATAGTACACAAGCCCCAGGCGTCATATATGGACGAAGTCCATTGATAGGTTTGGACGGAATCCATGCCATCATTGCGAGAAGGCGTAAGCCGACGAAGCAATCCACTTATGGTTACTTTTATGGATTGCTTCGTCGACCTTCGGTCTTCTCGCAATGACGTTACCCTACTTAAAACCGTTTCCTCTTATAACTTTCGACAGTTGTGGTTGTAACCCCTTAACGCTGACTTCCTGCAGGTCGAGTTTTAGGGGGAGGAGCTGGAGGAAGCGGTGGTTTGGTTTGTCCTGCAACAGTCTCAGTCTTCTGGATATTTTGTCCAATAACTTTTGCTTTTTCTACCACATCTGTATGGATTTCTCCCTTTAGTGCATCGACAGCAGGTTTGGTTGATAAGTCAAGGGTACCTGCGTCATGCTTCTCTTTAATTTTCTCTAACTTTTCGATGATTTTTCCTTGTTTGTTAAACTCAACCTCATCGTCCCATTCATCAATATCTTTATTAACAAATGCAACTAGCTCTTCTTTGCTATTAATATTCTTAGCATCCGGAAATTTATTATGAAGTTCATTAATAAGACTATCTCCATCGACCTTTGCATTGCCAATAAACTTCACAATATCCTCTTTAATAAGCCTCATATTATCTTGCTGTTGTTCATCGTCATCATCATCTTCTCCGTGTGTTGCTCGATATATATTAGCCATTGCTTTCTTCAGTACTTCAGCCGTTGACCCTGCTCCTTTATCTCCTTCGTCCTTTACTTGTTGCTTTAGTGTTCTATCCTGTGCTGACTTTAGTTTGAATCCACCCCCCCTAATTTCAGCAAATAGATCACTTTTATCTACTGTTTTTGTATTCTCAGATGTTACTGGTTGTTTTTCTTCAGGTGCTACTTTCTTTAGCGTCACTCCTGCAGCAATTGCCTCTAAATCTAATGCCTGACGATTCCCTTGCTCTTCTGTTTGGTTCTGAGCTTGACCAGGTGGTAGTGGCGGAGGAGGAGGCGGTGGAGCGACTTCAGCTTGCTTCTCGCCAGGTGTGTGTGATGATGGCGGTGGTGGCGGAGGAGGTGGTGGTGGAGCCGCTGGAACTGCTGGTATATTAATATCTGCTGCAGGTTGTAATGGTGGAGGTGCTACTACAGAAGAAAATCCCTCTATTTGATGAACCCCTTGTTGTAAACCCGGTGCCTGTATAGGTGGTAGTGGAGGTGCTACTGCTGCTACAACCTCTGGTTGCGGGGTGTTTGGATTCTGCATTGCTGCAGCAGGTGTTGCTGGAGCCTTACGTTTTACCGGTGACGACATAGATGCTCGTCTAGTATTTTCCTCTGGTTGCAGAACGTTTATATCCGGCAACGACGTAGTACGTGTTGGTGGGGGGGGAGGTGCTTCACGTGTTGGTCGTGGTTGTATAGAACCCGCCTCTGCTTGCTGAGTACCGTGTAGACCACCGGAAGGAAGCGGTGGTGCTGGAGGTATTGACGTTGTAACCTCTTGTTGCTGCTGAGCAGCTTGGTTCGGTAACGACGCATTAGCTAAAGGAGGTGGTGGAGGTACTGGACGTGGATTAGGCATTGATGAGTGGATGGCTTGAGACTGAACCGGTTCTTGACCAATCATAGTAAGTAATGGTTCTGAAGCAGAAATTGCTTTGGAAAAAGTCAAATCAATTTTACTGCTTAAAGCGTTTGCTGCGTCTAATTGCTCTTCTGATAGCTTCCTTCCTTTTAAATTCTCTAATTCTTTATGTAACTTATTTTTTCTAGCTAATGTTGACTCTTCTATGTTCTTACCAGTGAATTTTAAAGCACTATCAACATTTTTTAAGACTGCATTGTTTTTGGCTACGGTCTCTTTTAAAATTTCTGCCGGAGTACTTACAAAAACATGCTTGATTTTTGCTACAACTTGTTTAAGGCTTTCTAGCCAAGTTACAGGTAATTCTTGTCGCAATGCTGCTAATTGTTGCTTTATAGCAAGCAACCCTTGAACTTTATCGTTAGCATCTACCAGCTTGGCTATGTCTTTTTGTATTTGTGTTAGTTGGGTTCTTTCTCGCATTAATGCTACAGCTTCATTAGCATTATAAACTTTTGGTACAATCTCCCTAAATTTGTCTTGGGATACAGCCAACCTGTTTAATTCTTTTTGTAATTCTGCTACTTTTGCCATTTGTTCTGGCAATAAATCTTTTTGAAGAACCTTATCTAAACCTGCTTGTAATTCTTTATCTATGACTACTTGTAAAGATGAAGATTTTTCTCCTATTCTCTTTAATGTACCGTCAACATATGTGAGTACCTCTCTGTTTATTTCCCTCCTCTCTGCAGCAATTTGTTCATCATTTTTTATAAAAAGATATTTTATTTGAGGAATAATATGTACAAGTCTTTTAAACCAAGGTAAAGATGGTGATTCTTTCTTTAACCTATCCACTTCTTCCTTTAGCTGTCTACTATTATCTAGTCGTTGATTAGCCTCTAGAAGCCCCCCTATAGCATCCTGCATCTTTGTTAATGCATCTGCTTCTTTTAATAAAACAGTTTCTATTTGTTGATCTTTATCTTTCGACATACGATACCCTCTTATAACTTTATTATGAATATCCATAGTAAACAATAGTCAAGCATCTTGTCAAATTAATACTTGAATTTTTTAGCATTTAATACTATCATTACCCCGTATTATTAAAAGCTCTTGGGAGAAAAAGATGAGTGAATTATTAGAACTTGCAGCGGAAATGCGGGAGAAATTTGGGACAGGAGTCGCAAGAGAGTTACGCAGGAAAGGTATGATTCCAGCTGTGGTTTATGGAGCAAATAAAGAGCCACTTTCCGTCTCTATTGAAGAGAAAGAAATAACTAAGCATTATAGAAAACCTGGCTTTATATCAACAATTGTTCAAATTAAAGTAGGTAGTAAAACGCATAAAGTGTTACCAAAAGCTGTGGAATTGCATCCTATTACTGACATAGTTAGGCATGTTGACTTTGTCCATTTAGAGGAAAAAACCCAAAGGATGGAAGTACCAATAGTTTATGAAGGTAAAGAAAGAGCTTTGGGAGTTAAAAGGGGTGGGTTCTTTAATATTATAAAAAGAACTATAACTCTTTTATGTGATGTCAATAATATACCAAGAAATGTTAATATTGATGTTACTAATATGCTAATAGGTCAGTCTTTAAAAGCTAAAGGCATTAAATTACCTGAAGGAACTCAGCTAGCTAGTAAAAACGATTTTATTATTGCTACTATCATTGGGCGTAAAGGTAGTAAGGCAGAAAGTGAAGAAACTGCAACTGAAGAAGTGAAAACAAAATAATTAGCTGGCATCATTAAAGTAGTTGGCGTCATTGCGAGGAAGTAGTATTGCTACGACGAAGTAATCCATTTCTGGTCACTTTGGATTGCTTCGTCGCCGCTAAAGCGGCTTCTCGCAATGACGCCTAGGTAAAAGTATTTTCGTCATTGCGAGTAGGCGTGAGCCAACGAAGCAATCCAGGAAAACGATTAAATTTGGATTGCTTTGTCTACCTTAGGTCTCCTCGCAGTGACAATGACGGCGGCTTCCTTGCTGACAAAAAGTTGCGGAATGACAAAAGGTCGTGAAAATGACACTATCAAAAACGTGTGAATATCCCTCAATTATTGGTGGAACCAATCCTTCAAAGCAGAATAGTATACTTGTTGTAGGGTTGGGAAATACTGGCAAGGAATATCAAAATACTCGCCATAATGTTGGCTTCATAGCTATTGATTATTTATCAGAATATTATAAAATTTCTTGGAATACCAAAGTTAAATTTCATGCAGAACTTGCACAAGGGACAATAGAGGGGCATAAATTACTATTAGCAAAGCCTCTGACTTACATGAATCTGTCCGGTAAAGCAGTACAAGCAATATGTTCTTACTATAATATCAAACCACCAAATATTTTCGTTTTACATGATGATATAGATTTAGAAACTGGTAGAATAAAATATAAATTGGCTGGTGGTAGTGGTGGACATAATGGTCTAAAATCATTGGGTCAGTGTATAGGAAATGATTATCACCGTATCAGAATTGGGGTAGGAAGACCGGTTGCTAAAGATGATGTATCGGATTACGTCTTATCTGCTTTTTCTAAAGAAGAGTATAAAATTATTGTTAATTCCATTGAGGTAATAATTAATAATTTCCATTTATTGCTTTCAGGTGAAATGGAAGAGTTTAAAAGGAGCATCGTTTAAATATGAAACAACAATTAACTTGTGTCTATGCAGATGATATGGATGCACAATATTCAAAGATAATGCAGGATGGGTTAGATGAACTTGCTAAAAACAAGAAGGGTCTTGATGCTGTCCAATCATTTTCCTTCTCGTGTTTTGATAATGATAAAAACTTTGTCGCTGGTATAAAAGGTGTACTTATTTATGGTTGTTTATACGTTGATACGTTATGGGTTTCTGAAGATTTTCGAGGTCAGAATCACGGTACTTTACTAATGTCCAAGGCAGAAAATCTAGCACGAGAACGTAATTGTAAATTTATGACTTTAAATACTACCGATTGGCAAGCCAGACCATTTTATGAAAAATTAGGGTTTAAATTAGAGTTTACAAGAAGGGGATATGATAAAGATTCGGAAGGATATTATTTAAGGAAAGATTTATGACACTAAGATGTGGTATTGTTGGTTTACCAAATGTAGGAAAATCAACTTTATTTAATGCTTTAACTTCTAGTATTGCAGCAGAAGCAGCTAATTATCCTTTCTGCACTATAGAGCCAAATTCTGCTATAGTATCAGTACCGGATGATAGGCTAAATGAGTTGGCAGCTATTGCTAATTCTACTAAAATTATTCCTACTTATATAGAAGTTGTCGATATTGCCGGTTTGGTAAAAGGGGCGAGTAAAGGTGAAGGACTGGGTAATAAGTTTTTATCTCACATACGAGAGGTTGATGCTATTTTGCACGTACTACGTTGCTTTGAGGATGTAGATATTACTCATGTGCATAATAAGATCGATCCAATATATGATGCTGAGATAATAGAAACAGAATTAATTTTAGCAGATCTTGAATCGGTAGAAAAACGCTTAACAAATTCTGAAAAACGTTTGAAAACAGGCGATAAAGCTTTAAAAGAGCAAGTAGAATTATTAAAAGAAATTCAAGCAACTCTCGCAATGGGTAAAACAGTCCGTAGCATGATTGGGACTTATAGTAAAGAGGCTTTAGATCAATTGCAATTATTGACTTCTAAGCCAGTTTTATATGCTTGTAATGTCTTGGAAAATGATGCAATTACTGGCAATAAACTTACTGAGCTTGTAGCAAGAAAGGCTGAAGAAGAAGGAGCAAAACATGTTCTCATCTCGTCAAAAATTGAAGCAGATATTGCAGTTTTGGAAAGTAAAGAAGAAAAAATTGAGTTCTTGAATAGTATAGGGCTTGTGGAAACAGGGCTGAGTAAAATTATAAAAGAAATGTATAATTTATTAGATCTAAAAAGCTTTTTTACTGTTGGCCCAAAAGAAACCCATGCTTGGACTTTTAGTAATGGTACGCTGGCTCCCAAGGCAGCCGGGATTATTCATACTGATTTTGAGAAAGGTTTTATCCGGGCTGAAGTTATTAGCTATCAGGATTATATAAAGTTTAATGGGGAAGTAAAAGCCAAAGAAATGGGTAAAATGCGTTTAGAGGGGAAGGAATATAAAATGCAGGATGGGGATGTGGTACATTTTAGGTTTAATGTTTAAAGAAGGGTAGTTAATTGAGGAAATTATATCATTATCCTATTTGTCCATTGTCGCGTCAGGTTCGGGTGTTATTAAAAGAGCTAGATGTTCAATTTACTATGGTTAAAGAGGATTACTGGCAGAGGAATCAGGAATTTTTGTCTTTAAATCCGGCGGGGACGATACCGGTCTTACAAGAGGCATCCAATTTAATTATAGCAGGAATCTATCCGATCACTGAGTATTTTCATGAAAAATATCCAAATTTTAATTTTATGGACGAAGAATTTAATATTAGATGCGAAATCCGTCGATTACTCAGTTGGTTTAATGAGAAATTTTACCGCGAAGTAACAAAAATTATTATCGATGAAAAAATAGTAAGGTCATCCTGCCAATTAGGTGGTCCTAGAACCGATTTTCTTAGGGCAGCAAAAAATAATCTATCACACCATTTAACCTATATGTCCAGTTTATTGGAGCTACGTAGCTTTATTGCCTCAAATTCCTTAAGCTGTGCAGATATAGCTGCTGCCTGTCATATATCAGTTCTAGATTATTTCGGTGAAATTAACTGGGATAAATGGCCGTCTATTCGTCATTGGTATGCAATCATCAAATCTAGACCTAGCTTTCGTTTTCTATTACACGACAAAATACCAGGTTTTACACCACCAACATGCTATGCCGATTTAGATTTTTAATGATTGAGATAAAGGAAATTTTCTGCTAGAATTTTCACTGAAGGTTTTAATTAAATATAGAGAAGATTATGACTGATCCGATAAATAAAAATAAACTAGATTCTTTTCTGCCTATGAGTAAAGAGGAGATTAAGGCAAATCTGCAAGACCCAGGTTATCGGCAGAAACATGGTTTAGATAATAGTAAAACGAATTCTTTAGGAGATATAAATGCAGCTTTGGACAAAGTTGCAGGGCTTTTAGAAGCAGCAGAAAAAGAATTAAAAGGTGTTAAACAATTAAAAGGATTGGACAAACTTCAAGGTGAAAAGGCACAAAATCTTTTACAAGATTTTAAAGAAGGATTTGACAAGGCAAGTAAAGATATAAAAGAATATAAAGAATATAATGAAACAGTACCTGGTGCCCCTATAAGAGATTTTGCTGACCAAAGAAGTGCTGAACAATACGAGAACAGCCCAATTGGACGACTAGAGAAATTTGCTAAGGATCAACTGAAGAAAATTGAAAAGATATTTGAGGAACCTGTTAATTATATCAAAAATAATAAAATTCTCAACGCAGTGGTGGATGTAATAAAATGTTTATGCAAGGTAGTTAGTACTATAGTTAAAAGTAGTTTAAACAATGCTATAGTCGTAGGAGAAGCTGCAAAGAGTGTTGTTAATCTAGGATCGGCAATAAAAAATGCTGCTATGGGTAAAGGGACTCAACAATCAATGGCTAAGTAACTACTCTGTGGCAAACTGACGTCGTTGCGAGGAGTCATAGTAAATTGACGTCATTGCTAAAAATGCATAAGCACGACTAAGCAATCCAAAAGTTGCACAACAGCCCGCTGCTTTTTGGATCGCCACGCCACTTCGTGGCTCGCGATGACGGTTGTTCGTTCTTATAACTTAGCACTACAGTTGTAGACTGAATAAATTATAGAAAATTTGAGGATTTTCTTTACAATATAGTTTCTAGTTTTTGAAATCTACAACTGTAGTGTTAGAACAAAGTTAGAATTTAAGCCTTGCACCAATAAGAGCAACAGCACCTCTAGTCTTCGTTTTAGGAGCTTCAACACAATAAACTGGTTTACCTTTAGCTTGGAAATAAGATATTTCAGCATAAGGCAATAGTCCTGGTGTTACTAAATATTGAGTACCAAGACTTATTGTATCAACAGTATTTTTATACTTTAGCGATCTAAAATAGGAAACACTTGTTTTCATAGGACCTTGACCATAAGCAATTGCTCCATTATAGTATTGCGTGTTACGACCAACTTTATGATAAATTTTTGAAGTCAAACTTTTACCTAAACTACCATAAGAAGCTGCACAAGAAACATTACCATAAGTAAAGACTGCCCCTAAATTGTAAGCAGCTAGATTTGATAGCTTATTACTAGATAATACATTGTCATTGGGATCTAGTACTATAATCTTACTAGCTGGTTTAGCATATTCTCCTGTGACAGCCATTTGTACTGATACATCATTAATTTCATATTTATAGGATATCCCAGCAGAAACCGCATCTTTGACATTCTGATTTATAATCACCTGATTGCCTTTAGCACCATTTACACCTAGTAATGTTACTTTATTTATACCAGAACTTAATTTACTAAAACCTTTATCATCTAAATTTTTTAGACCACGATTACCACCAGTATTTGCTGAATCAGGAATATAAGAAATACCAAACTGAAAACCTTGCATTTCCGGTGTATAGTAAGAAATTTTTCTAGACGCCTCTGTTTTACTACTTATGTCATCAAAGCTATTGCAGGACGAACTTATGTGAAAAATACCGGGGATAGTGTCAAAGTCTGGCGTTAGACCTTGGTACTTCATATTATCATCATCTAGTACTGCAAACTTAGCCCAACCAAAACCACTCGCTGCTACTGCAGTTGCCGCAACTCCAGTAGCAGTAATACTCATGTTAGAACCAGCGTCATGAGGAGACCCTAACTCCACTTTACCATAATCTGTTTCTAAGAAAATATGAGAACCATTATAACCTGCAGAAAGTTTGGGTTTAGTTGTTGTTAGTAAAACTATTTTAGCTCCAGCTGTCATATCATTCACTTCTTGCTTAACAGTAGCCATAAAAGCAGCTTCAGTATAAAATGCAAGATTTTTATTATTATCAGTAATATTTTTACTTGTCCCTGACAATTTTCTCTGATTTCTATAACCAGATTGGAAACCAAAAAATCCTTCTAACTTTATTTCCGTATCTGAGGCTGCATCAGCTGGGGTAACACAACCACTAGCAAAGGCCATGCTTGAAAAGCAAGAACAACAGAGTAACATTATCAATTTTTTCATTGTAATACCTTATTTTTGATTCACTTAATCTATTTTAGATTCATTTATATTTGTGTTTGTCTATACCTAGACACTGTTAACAAAGCTTATTTAATTGGCGAATAAAGTCTTTTTTGCTGCAAATTATAAGATTTTTTTGAAATAGGTATACTATTCCGGCAAAAATCTTATTAATTTTCGCTAAAAAATCCATTAATTCATCAATCAAATAAGCTTTGTTAACAGTGTCTAGATACAGAGCAATTTTCCACTTGATATTATAACATAAGATAAATCATCATGTAACTAATAACTTGCAAATAACTGTGATTGCTACATAAATATACTTAACTAAATGGCAAAATTACCATTTATAGAACCATACTAAGTTACGTCAAATTCATAAGCGTCATTGCAAGAAACCTAAGGCAACGAAGCAATCATGTTATCCCTGCGTAGGCAGGTATCTTAGATTCCCGCCTACGCGGGAATGGCATCTTTTCAGTTAAGGCAAATACTATCGGGTTAGCTATATAATGATAATTTTAATTGTTGCTAATATCATAAAAATATTGTATCTATATGAGTTAAGTTGATTGTTGTGAAGAGTAAAGGTGGGTTAAACCCACCTTTTTTATTAAAGTCTTGAAATATTTATGCTGTAATGCAAACTATAGAACAACAAATTATTAATGCTATCCAAGATAACCTAAAAGATATTGGTTTTGATTTAGTAAAAGTCACTTTAAAAGGTTTAAACCATAAAGTACTTGAGGTATTAATAGATAGAATAGATGTTAATAAGGTTAGTATAATAGATTGCCGTAATGTTAGTAGAAATATCTCGGCACTCTTAGATGTTGAAGATATAATTAGTGATAAATATTTTTTAGAAGTTTGTTCAGCAGGTATTGAACGTCCCTTAATAAAGTTTGAAGATTATACGAGATTCCTTGGTAGAGAAGCTACCATAAAATTAAAAGAATTACTAAATGGTCAAACTCGATATCAGGGAAAAATAGTTAAAGCTGAAGATAACAAAATTTATCTAAATAATAATGGTAAAGATATAATATTTTCATTTGATATGATAAAAAAAGCTTCTTTGGTATTGACAGATGAAATGTTCAGAAATTTAATGAATAAAAAATCTTAAAAGGCAGTGACTTTATGATTAATATTGGTAACATAGAAATTCTACAGATCATAGAATCTGTGGCTAGAGAAAAGAACCTTCCTAAGGAGGCATTGCTTTCGGCAATGGAACAAGCTATACAAGCTGCAGGACGCAAAAAATATGGCAATGAGCATAATATAAAAGCTGAGATTGACAGAAAAAATGGTAATATTAGTCTTTTTAGAGTCCTTGATGTAGTAGATGGTGTAGAGAATAACTTCACTCAAATTTCTTTAAATGATGCTGTAAAAAAGAAAGCCGATGCTAAAATTGGTGATGAGATTTATGAACTCTTACCTCCTATTGATCTTGGACGTGTTGCAGCTCAAACAGCTAAGCAAATAATAATACAACGTGTTGGTGAAACGGAAAGAGAAAAACAATATGAAGATTTTAAAGATAAGAAAGGTGAGATTTTAAATGGCATTGTTAAGAGGATAGAGTTTAATAATATTATAGTTGACCTTGGTCGTGCTGAGGCAATAATTAAAAAAGAGCAGCTAATTAGAGGAGAAAACTTTAAAGTTAATGACCGTATTAAAGCTTATGTACAAGATGTAAGATTGGTATCTAAAGGACCGCAAATTTTTCTATCTAGAAATGATGACCAAATGCTAGTAAAATTATTTGAATTAGAGATTCCAGAAATTTATGATAATATAATTGAGTTACGAGCTATAGCCCGCGATCCTGGATCAAAGGCAAAAGTTGCAGTATTTGCTTCTGATTCTAGTATTGATCCTATAGGCTCATGCGTAGGAATTAAAGGTAATAGGATTAGAGCTATTACTAATGAGCTTAATGGTGAAAAGATAGACATAATATTATGGAGCAAGAATATTGCCCAATTTATTATGAATGCACTGGCTCCTGCAGAAATTGCAAAAATTGTTATCGACGAAGATAAAAATATAGTTGATGTAGTCGTATCTCAAGATAATTTGAGTCTTGCAATTGGTAGAAGAGGTCAAAATGTTCGTTTAGCATCTAAACTTACTGGCTGGAATATTAATATAATGACCGAAGAACAAGAATCCAAACGAAGAAGTGATGAGTTTCGTTGTGCTACTGAATTATTTATGGAAGCCTTGGATGTTGAAGAAGTGATAGCACAACTATTATCCGCCCAAGGGTTTACTTCTTTAGAACAGTTAGCTTCCATTAAGGTTGAAAATTTGATGAATATTGAAGGGTTTGAAGAAGAATTAGCAACTGAGATAAGAGAACGAGCCATAAATTATATAAATGCTAAGAATGAAAAAATTATTATTAAACTCAAGGCTTTAGGTGTTGAACAAGAATTAATTGATATATTGGATTTACAACCGGAATTCATATTAAAACTAGCTGAATATGGTATAAAGACTATAGAAGATTTGGGAGAGTTAACAGTTAATGAGTTTAGGTCATTAGTGCCTAATTGTAGCATGCTAGATAATGATATAGAATTACTGATTCGCACAGCTCGTATTAGCGATAATGAATAATTCACCTTACGCATGACATAAAAGTCATAGGGAAAACAACTTAGCTCCTTAGCATCATTGCGAGGAGTCACTTTGGTGGCGACGAAGTAATTTAACGAATGTGGATTGCCTGCGATCACTGTGTGGTCTCGCTAGACACTGTTAACAAAGCTTATTTGATTGATGAATTAATGGATTTTTTAGCGAAAATTAATAAGATTTTTGCCGGAATAGTATACCTATTTCAAAAAAATCTTATAATTTGCAGCTAAAAAGACTTTATTCACCAATTGAATAAGCTTTGTTAACAGTGTCTAATAGCGCCTTGTACTTTTCTGCAATTTTTAAATTGCCGTCTGCAGTATGCGTAAGGAGGTGAGTTATAAACGTTTTACAAAATAATTATTGTAGAACAAAGCTAAGAATTTAAAGAAATATTTAACATTAAGTATTAGTGTTCAGAATTTTATTGATATAATTGAAATATTACCAGTAAAACATTACCAACAAAAGTTAACTATAGCTAACCCGATTAGCATTTAGCCATAGTAAATTGACATCTATTAGCAAGAAACCACTTTAGTGGCAATGAAGCAATCTAGGAAAGTGATTATATTTGGATTGCCTCATCGTGTTTACACACCATCACTAATAGACGAAGTAATGTTAAGTGTCTAAGCCAAGATAATAAATTTTGAATAAAGAAAATTAGCAATTTCCTTAAAAAAACTGGTATTATAGTATAGTTAACCATACTAACATTACACAAAATTCATAAACGTCATTGCGAGAGCTACTTTAGTAGCTGCTAAGCAATCCAGAAAAGAGATTATATTTAGATTGCTTTGTTGGTATTTATGCCTCCTCGTAATGACGTCAGTTTGCTATGGATAAATACTAATCGGGTTAGCTATACAAGCACAAGATGCAGACGCAAATTATGCCCTCAAATTTTGCGGAATCAATCTGTGAACATTTGAGTATCTAGCTATCTGCTAATCATTAATCAGATAGCAGGATTATTTACAAAACTTTAGCATATATAATTGCTATTTAAAGGTTTAATATTTATGACGTATGACCAAGAACCTAAACCAAAAAAATTAACACTTGGCGGTTCAAAACTCTCGCTTAACAAACCCTCTCAACCTACTAACGTAACTAGAGGTTTTGTTAGTTCTGCAAAAACGATTGTAGAAGTTAAGAAGAGTAATCCCCAAGCTGGTAATTTGTCTTTTAATAAACTTTGGTCTAGTGGTTCTACTGCTCAAAGCAGCGAATCTACTGCTGGAGAAGAATTTAATAGACGCCTAACCATTTTAAAAAAAGCAGCAGAAGATGCAAAATCTAAGAGTCTTGATAATAAAATTAGTACTCTTAGCAAACTGGCAGATATTAATCAATCTGCACCATCAGAACATTTAGATATCCTAGAAAATACCCAGAATGAGTCACAAGATATCAAAAATGATTCTGAAGTGCTTCCTGTTATATTAACAGATACGTATCCACAGGATAAAAATCCATCCAAACTCTTTGTTAGATCACCTGTGATTGGTTCTCAGAGCCATTTTGGTGTTGCACTTGAAGATATTTCTTCAACAGACAAGGTTGGTGATAATAAAATAGTAGTGCCAAAGGTTAAAATTGAAGAACCTAAAAAATTAAAAAAGGCAGATATTTTCAATATGCTTGATGCAGACGGAAGTGATAATGCCGGTAAAACTAGAAGCCTTGCTTCAATAAAAAGAGCAAGGGAAAAAGAAAAGCGTAAAGCTTATCAACAAATACCAGAAAAAGTGTATAGAGAAGTTATTATTCCTGAGGTCATTTCTGTTGGAGATCTAGCCAATAGAATATCTGAGCGAGCAACCGATGTTATAAAAGAATTGATGAAGCTTGGCATTATGGCTACGACCAGCCAAACAATTGATGCAGATACAGCGGAACTTATTGCTACAACCTTAGGGCATACAGCAAAAAGAGTTCAAGAATCTGACGTTGAAAATATATTGATTAGTGAAGCTGATAAAGAAGAAGATTTAAAGCATAGAGCTCCTATTGTAACAATTATGGGACATGTCGATCATGGGAAAACTTCGTTACTTGATGCTTTAAAATCAACCGATTTAGCAAGTCAGGAAGCAGGTGGCATTACTCAACATATTGGTGCTTATCGGGTAACATTGGCTGATGGTCGGTCTATTACTTTTATTGATACTCCAGGACATGAAGCGTTTTCAGAAATGAGGACTAGAGGGGCTAAGGTAACTGATATAGTAGTTATAGTAGTTGCAGCAGATGATGGAATAAAACCACAAACTATTGAAGCGATTAATCATGCTAAGGCGGCAAATGTTCCAATAATTGTGGCAATAAATAAGATCGATAAACCAGATGTTAATCTTGACCGAATTAAGAATGACTTGTTAATGTACGATTTAGTTAGTGAAGGATTAGGTGGCGATACTATAATTGTACCGATTTCAGCTTTGAAAAAAACTAATTTAGATAAGTTAGAAGAGGCTATATTATTGGTGGCAGAAATGCAGGATCTTAAGGCTAACTTTAGCGGACTCACTGCTGGTGTAGTCATAGAAGCAAAAGTTGATAAAGGCAAGGGAGCTGTGGCTACTATATTGGTACAACGTGGTATTCTACAAATTGGAGACATAGTAGTTGCCGGAACGAAATATGGCAGAATTAAGAGAATGAATAATGATAAAGGCGTGGCTCTTACCAAGGCAGAACCAACTTTACCAGTAGAAATTTATGGTTTAAATGAAGCCCCACGTGCAGGAGATCAGTTTAATGTAGTGCAGAATGAAAAACAGGCTCGGGATATTGTAGAGTATCGTGAACGCCTAGCAAAAGAAAAGAAAATTTCTGTTACCAAAAGATCAAGCATAGAAGAATTATTCCTAAAAGCTTCTGGCAATATTGGTATGGTAAAGGAATTACCGATAATTGTTAAAGGTGATGTACAAGGTTCGATTGAAGCAATTGTTGGTAGCCTATTAAAGCTGCCAAGTGATGAAGTTCGTGTAAGAATTTTACATCACGCAGTAGGCGGAATATTGGAGTCAGATGTTACCTTAGCTAAAGCATCAAATGCTATTATTATTGGTTTTAACGTTAGAACTAATAGTAATGCTTTTGCTATGGCAGAGAGAGAAAAAGTGGATATTAGATATTATTCTCTTATCTATAATTTGCTAGACGATATTAAATCAATACTCAGCGGTATGCTTTCACCAATTATTCGTGAGCAATATATTGGTACAGCCGAGATCCGACAAATATTCACTGTCTCAAAAGTGGGAAAAATTGCTGGTAGTTATGTTACTAAGGGTAGTATAAAAAGAGGTGCTAAAGCTCGCTTGTTACGAGATAATATTGTTATTCACGAAGGAAAGCTCAAAACTCTCAAACGTTTTAAAGATGATGTAAAAGACGTTCACGAGGGCTTTGAATGTGGTATCGCTTTTGAAAATTACGAGAATATCGAACAATCCGATATTGTAGAAGTTTTTGAAATTATTGAAGAAAAAAAACAGTTATTGTAAATGCAAAAAATTTTTGATAGAGACAAGTCTTCAAGACAAAAAAAAGTTGCATCATTAATAAATACAGTATTAGTGGAAGTACTAAGGCGTGGTAAGATGTTAGATGAACGGCTGATTAATTGTCCGGTAACTATTACCAAAGTCTTAGTTACTGCTGATTTAAAGGTAGCAGATTGTTATTTCCTGCCGTTTAACACGGTCTTTAATGAAACACAACTTACTGAATCTTTAAATAATTCGAAATATGCTATAAGAAGTTTTGTAACTGCTAAAATTAATTTAAAATATTCACCAGAAATTCGTTTTCATTATGATCATGGATTTGATAATGCTGATAAAGTTGAGAATCTATTGAAGCAAGCTGAAATTAATAGAATGAATTAGGATTTTAAAATGAACCAAAACCTTACCCATCGTAAAGCAACAATTGCTGATTTAACAGCAATTATCACCCTTCTTTTAGAAGATGACCTTGGACAAACAAGAGAACAGCTTTCAGAAAGATTAGATCAAGCTTATATTGATGCATTCCACAGTATAGATAACGATCCCAATCAATATTTGATGATAATGGAAATGGATAAAGAAATCGTTGGCACTTGCCATTTGACCATCATGCCATCACTAACTTTCATAGGTTCAACAAGGATGCAAATTGAAGCTGTTCGCGTTTCAAAAGACTATAGAGGGCAACATTTAGGGGAATGGATGATGAATACTGCAATGAAGTATGGTAAATCAAAAGGAGTGTCTATTGTTCAGTTGACAACTAATAAAAAACGCCCAAGAGCCAAACAGTTCTATGAAAAACTTGGCTTTGAAACAACTCATGAAGGAATGAAATTATATTGGAATAAAGAAAGTGCATCATCTCAATAATTGAACAATATTTTGCTAATTATTCCTTTTCAATTAGCCGGGTTAGCTATATCTCACATTTATGTTAAGAATAACATGTTCTTTAGTAATTACTGGGAAAAACTGCTTGTTAAAAGGAAATAGTTCTACTGTTTTATCGTTGACAAACTCAATTTCAATAATATCACCTGCATTAAAATTAAAAATATTTATAATTTTTCCTATAACGACTAGACTGGTATCTAGTACTAATAAACCTTTTAAGTCTTCAATATAAAATTCGTCTTCCTTTAAGGAAGGGAAATCTGACCTATGACAAAAAATCTTACATCCCTTTAACCCTTCAGCTAACGTCCTATTATTCACTTGGTTAAATCTGCATATTATATCACCTTTAGAATTTTGACTAAGTAGTTTAAGAACAATTTTTTCTCCTAATTCATCGACTAAATTCATTTTAATAATATTAGTATTCGGCATAGTAAAAGATTTGACGTAAACATTACCTTTTATTCCTTGTGCTGATAATACTACACCAACAAAAATTAAACCTCCTTTAATAAACGTCATTTGAATATACAACCACCTAATTCATCAAGAGAAACCATTTTTTCTTTTTAGGATATTTTCCAGCTATTTTCTCTAATTTTTCAAAATGAAATATACCAAAGGTATATCCAATCATGACTGGAATCGTAATAATCAGCAATCCATAATTACCTAAATATTCCGTTAAATAAATAAGCCCAAAAGATGTGATAATATATATCACCGTACGTGATAGAGCAAACAAAACAGCACTATAAGTAAAACGCTTAAAGATAGGGAAATATATATAGAAAATTGATATGGCTGGAGTGACATCAAGTACAAAAAACATCATAAATGACTGGAGCAAAAAAATATCAAATGGTGTTCTAACATTATTTAATAAGTATGGATAAACTAAAATAAAAATCCAGAAAATTACCAGTCTGATCTTTAAAATTACTATAGGATATATATAATAACCTAAATATATCAATGGTAAAAGTCCTAACATTTCTACCATTGAAACGAAGAAATTTTGATGAATAACTTGCTCAGCTGTATAACCAAAATCACTTCTAAGAATTTCTCCACAATGAATAAATGCTAAATAAAAACATACTGGCCAAGTACAATGTATAAAGAATAAAGATAAAGCTGTTATTCTATTAACTTTTTTTAAAGTATGGTTCTCTTGCAAATTATTTTGTTCTTCATTAATGTCTGATGTAGTTCTTTTCATTTGACTTTTTGCAACAATAAATTCTGGTGTTTCCCTTAGAGCAGTCCTGGCTACAGAACCAATTAGTGCAACCAACGAACCAACCCAAAAAGCAGAACGCCAATTGAACTGATAAGTAGTCGCAATATATGCAGTACCCAAAGCAAATGTTCCCCCTAATGCTGCTAAGAACCCCAATAATGATATAGCTGAATATTGTTGCGGTGGTTTTATAGTTTCAGTCAAATATAGTTCTGCCCCTATTATTTCTCCCATGGAAGTCATACCTTGTACAATACGGCATATTGACACAATCACAGCAGCAGTGACACCTATTTCAGCATAAGTAGGCAAATTAGCAATGATAATACAAGAAATTGCCATCATAAAAGTGGTGATAACAACGGTTGTTTTACGCCCTATATTATCACCAATCCATCCAAAAACTAATGCCCCTATAGGCCTTAATAAATATGTTGTACAAAAAGTAAAGGCTAAAAGTAATTGTGCTACATGTGGGTCATGCTCAGGAAAAAAAAGTTCATTAAGAATTACCGCCATGTGTATATAGAGCATAAGATCAAAATATTCTAGGAATGTACCTATTGATAGTAACCCGATAACCTCTTTGTGTTCTCTAGTTAGATGAGTTTGAATAAACTCTTCATCTTCTTGTATCAATTTACTCATATTTGTTTCCTCCTCCTTACTCAACACCTATTACTAAGCAATTAGCTATGTGTTTTATAAAATTGTCTTAAACATAAATTTTAGACCGTAAGAAACTAATTTATAAACGTCATTTTCTTACGCACCCTAGGAGACTATCGGAAATAACTAATTAATTAGTTATTTCCGACAGTCTCCTAGCTTCGAACTAACTTTTTCCTGTTTTTTACTTTAGGATTTGTCGCAACTTTAGTTGACTTTGTTTTTTTACTATATGTTTTTGATGGTACTGTTATCAACTTATTAGACATAACATTACTATTGCTCGAATGACCAAAATGTCTATCTAATAGTTTTATCATTTGCAGATTTCTAGATTCAGCAGACCTACCCCCTGTAATAATAGCAACCAAAGATTTATTTTGTCTAGTTGCTGCAGTAATCAAGTTATAGCCGGCTGGAGTGGTATAACCAGTTTTCAACCCTTCAACTCCTTCATAAGTTTCATTTACTTTATTATGTCCTCGTACAATATTACCTCTAAAAACAAAGTTATTTTTAGAAAAATAACTATAATATTTAGGAAAATCTCGCTTAATACCTATAGCTAGTTTAGCAAGATCCCGGGCAGTAGTTTCTTGATAAGGATGATGCCATCCAGAAGCGTTTTTAAAATAAGTATCTTTCATACCAAGCTGTTTAGCACGAATATTCATCAAACGAGCAAAATTTTCTTCAGTACCTTTAATATTTTCAGCTACTACCATAGCTACATCGTTTGCTGATCTAATAATTAGCCCGAAAATAGCTTCTTTTACAGTAATAGATTCTTTTGCCTTAAGCCCTAGTTTGCATGGTAGCATTTTCTCTGCGTTTTTTGAAACATATAATTTTTGATTTATTGATAACCTACCAGATTCTAATGCTTCAAATAATAAATACAAAGTCATTAGTTTTGTCAATGAAGCCGGGTATATTTTAGTAGTAGAATTTATATCATGCAATATTCTACCACTCTTGTAATCTACGACAAGACTTGTTTGAATTGGCAAAGACACAGGTTTTCTTGCAGCATAAGCAGGATTTAAACTTGTACTAAATGTTAATACACAGGAAAAAAATATTAATAATCTCATTAGCATAATTCTCTGTTTTAGAAATCTTCTTATTAAGATAGAACAATCTTGCAAGTCATGGCAAGATTAAAATATAGTTAAGATAAAAAAATTATCCTAAGCTGTAATTCTTAAAAATTTTTAATATAGATAACCCTAATAGTATTTATCTGTAACAAACTGATGTCTAGTAGCGACGAAACAATCCAAATGACAGAGTTCATGGATTGCCACACTCATGTACATTCGCTTGCAATGACGTTCCTAGAATGGCACAAAAAAACCAAACCGTCAATATATGGACAAAGTCCATTGATGGGTTTGGATGGAGTTCACAACTGTCGAAAGTTAGAAGAGAGGGTTTTAAATAGGGTGACGTCATTGCGAGAAGACCGAAGGTCGACGAAGCAATCCATAAAATGATTAAATTTGGATTGTTTCGTCGTGTTTACGCACTCCTCGCAATGACATTTCCTTGCCTAAAAACAGCTTCCTTTTCTAACTTTCGACGGTTGTGGGACGGAGTCCATGCCATCATTACAAGGAAACGTAATCCGACAAAGCAATTCATTTCTCATTATTTTCCTAGATTGCTTTGTTGCTATTAGACATCTGTAAATTTGGCATAATGTTATCCCTAGTTAGCTATAAAAAGTGTATTATAGCATGTGGTAGTTCTTCCACTAAGTGTATTTAACATTTTTTTTAATAATAAGTTGCATTAAATTTTCTAGACAGTTATTAGGCAATGCCGAATATTCTTGTAAAAGAATTTGCAACAGGATTGGTATTAGATTAAAATATAAATTTCCAATTTAGTCAAGGAGTGTAATAAAATGACAGTGTTAAGGTATGATTTGTATAGAAGTATACATAAGTTCATTCGTAAGGAGCTGTACCAGTTTGGAGAAAAGCTAGGTAAAACAGATTTTCGAAAAATAGAAGCTGTAACTAGTATTAAAAGTTCTTTTGATACTATTGCATTTGATCTAAAAATGCATGCACAAAAAGAGGAAAAATATTTTACCCCACTGTTTAATAAAAAAGGAACAACCGTGCATAAGCATGTTGAACAAATGCATTTCAACCAGCAAAATGAGCTGATGGAATTTCAGGGGCTTTTTGAAACTGCGATAAAAACAGTGGATGATGAAGAACGGGTTATACAGGGCTGCCATATCTGCTCCTCATATGATCAGCTCTTGTCTCACAATCTTCTGCATTTTTATGAAGAAGAAACCAGATTAATGCCTGAATTATGGAAGCTTTATTCTGATAAAGAGCTGCAGCAGGTTACCGTAAATAGTTATAAAGGTATGCCTAAACATGTTTTATTAGATAGCTCGAGCTTTTTCTCGGTTTTGAATTTTCTTGAAAAGCGTACTTATTTACAAGATCTTAAGGAGGCTTGCTCACCTGAAATGTTTTTTGAAATTTGGAAGAGTGCATTAGTCTCAGAAGGTTGTTTCACTGCTGATGAAGAATCCGCTTTTGCCATTGAGTTTGATTTGCCCTTAAAAGACACTACTGCAGACAGTGCATAACTTCCTTTTCTGACTTTCTAACAGTTTGTGGAAATGATTCTACCTTTGCAGAGATGACAGCTTTGCTACTTTGTCCCCTTATTTGCCAATACCCAATTACTATCCAAATAATCATTGCTATATTTAGCCAAATATTCCTGATACTTACCTTTAAAGTCAGTAATAGTTTGGTGAGATAGGGCAATAATCCTTGTAGCTATACTGCTAGCAAAATCTCTATCATGAGTTACTAATATTAAAGTACCTGGATAGTTAATTAGTGCATTTTTTAGCATATGTTTAGATTCAATATCTAAGTGATTAGTTGGTTCATCTAATACCAATATATTACCTTCTTCCAAGATAATTTTAGCTAACAATAAACGAGCTCCCTCTCCACCACTCAAATTTAAAATATTCTTATTTACTTCATCTTTACGAAACAATAATTGACCCAATATACTACGCAGCGTATTATCATTTTCAGTAGGTATTTGGTTGGATAACCAATCAATAATGTTGATATTTTCATTTAGTAATTCATGATGATCCTGAGCAAAATAAGAAATTCGAGTTTCATATCCCCATTCATAACTTCCCAAATCTGAGGATATTTTACCAAGAAGAATTTTTAGTAGAGTGGATTTACCAATACCATTTGGACCAATAATAACAATTTTCTCCCCTCGTGTTACGGTAAAACTCACATTATTTAATATTTTTTTATTTTCATAATTTTTAGAAACTCCCTTAACTTGTAACACTAATTTTCCAGACGGTCTTTTTTGCTTAAAATTAAAATATGGACTAATACGTGAACTTTTTTGTATATCAGGTAGTTCCATTTTCTCTATTTGCTTTTCCCTTGATGCGCTCTGCTTAGCTCTACTAGCTGAAGCCCGGAATTTATCAACAAAAACCTGCATAGTAGCAATTTTCTTTTCTATATTAGTAAGATCTTTAAGTTTTTGATCAGCAATTAACTGTTTGTCACGAACAAAAACATCATAATTACCAGTATAAGTTTTGATGGTACCATAATCTATATCAAGAATATGTGTAGAAATGTTATTAAGAAAAGCCAGATCGTGTGAAATAAATACCAAAGCCCCTTTGAATTTTTGTTTTAGATAATTTTCTAACCAATAAATTGAAACTATATCAAGATGGTTGGTTGGCTCATCGAGTAGTAATATATCAGGATTGTTGAATAAACTTTGTGCTAGTAATACTCTAAGTTTGTATCCGCCGGATAAAACGGACAATGGTTGGTAATGGTACTTTTCTTGTATCCCTAAACCTAGTAGTAACTCAATGGCAAAAATTTCCGAGATATATCCATCATTATCAGCGATAATTTGTTCCAACTCACCTAATCGATAACCGCTTTCCTCATCACATTGATCATTCTCTAGGATTTTTTCCTTTTCTTGCAGAGCTTGCCATAATTCACTTCTACCAGCAATAACAGTATTAATAATTGAGGTATTTTCATAAAGAAACTGATCTTGTTTCAAGCAACCAATACGAGCCTTCTTAACTATGTTTACTTCACCAATACTTGCTTCCTCTTCTTTAATTAGAACTTTAAAAAGAGTAGACTTACCAGCACCATTTGCTCCGACAAGTCCGTATCTATTACCATTTCTGATATGAACATTTACGTCAGTAAACAATATTTTTGCACCATAACTCATGGCTAAATTAGTTGTAATAATCATAAAGTATAATTAGGTAATAATGTACCATTTTTTAATCTCAATTTAACCTGCTTAAGTGATCTTGGTTCTGCCTCGGTCACCTCAAGTTCAACCTGTTCCTCAATATCAATTTTAGTACCAACCGAAGGCACATTACCTACCTTTGCTAAGACTAGCCCACCAATTGTATCGAATTCATCATTTTCTGTTTTTAATTTCACACCAAGAGCTAATTCAAGTTCCTCAACCTTCACCCGAGCATTTGATAAAATGGTATTATTATCGATAATTTTGAAATTATCATTATCTGATTTTTTATCATGCTCATCATCTATCCTACCAACTATCTCTTCCATAATATCTTCAATGGTTACAATACCATCAGTTCCACCATATTCGTCAACAACTATAGAAATTTGCACACGATCTCTTCGCATTTTCGCTAATAAATCTATCAATTTCATTGAAGGAGCAGAAATGATAGGTTTACGAATTATCCTTTTTAACGGCAAATTCTGCTTAGTAACAAGGAGTTTAAACAAATCTTTTATATGAATAAAACCAACTATATTATCCAACGTTTCATCATAAACTAACGTTCTAGTATGAGGTATTTTGCTATTAAGCATTTGGCTTAACTCCTCTACGCTAGTAGTTAATTTTACTGCCTTAATGTCAGATCTAGGGATCATTACATCTTCTACAGTTTTATGACCAAATTTCAAAAGATTCATAAAAATCTTTTTTTCTTCTAACGCCATTTTCTTACTGTTAGATTTTAGCTTTTTAATAGTATAATAAAAATTATCCTCTGGCTTCTCTTTAAAAAGCATACGAGATAGCCAAGCTTTAAGAATGTCAAATTTTGAAGGATTTGTAAGCATAGCCTTGTTAGAGTTAATATAGGAAAGGTCTTCTTTTTTCACGCAACCTAGCATAATTCGTTAATATGGAGAAACAATAGCAAAATCCTTTAATATTTCTACTTCTAAATTCTCCATAATAATTGCTTCCTCGTCATTTTGGTGATCGAAACCAAGTAAATGTAAAATACTATGTACCAAGAGATGCACAAAATGATCTCTAAAGCTTTTATTTTGACTTATAGCTTCATTATGAATTATTTCATAACCAAAAGCTATGTCCCCTAAATACATATAATCTAAGTTAGGAGTAAATTCAAGTAACTGCCGAAAATCTAATTCTATATCAGGAAATGATAGCACATTTGTAGCTTTCCCCTTGCCACAAAATTGGCTATTCAAATTTAACATTTCATTATTATCAGTCAGTAATATCGCTACCTCAAACCTTGCTACTCCTTTAAAATTCTTATATTTATTTAGTATAGCACACACAACCTTCTTCACTAATGGTTTATTGATAAATTTATGATTTTTCCAATCTTGATAGGTTCGAATAATTTCTACATCGATTTTCATAATATAATCTTTTTGGATTATGACTGATCAAATATGGCTTTTGCAGTTGGTTTAAATAGCTTTAATTATATAACTTTATAGTAAATTTGCACCAGTTTTTATTAACTTTTTGCTTTACGAAATATGTGAGAATTTTTTTAGGCAAAATCTTTAGAAACATAATTAAAAGCTTGCATAAAAAATTAGAATATATATAATGCGCAAAACAATTTTAAATAGGTAAAAAATTATGTTCCACCCTAATACACCAGATACACCAGATACACCAAGAATATTAGGATCAGAAAAAAGATTAGAAACACCACCATTAGCAAAATCATCTACTATAACTAATTTGCATTTTGAAAAACCTATGCTCCTAGAGGCATGGAATCACTGTATAATTCTTAATGGACATAATTTCTTTATCCAGCTTCTTTCTCTTACAGCTGATGGTCATTTAGTACTTGACTATAATGATAAGCATTATGAGCGTGAATTACCAAACTCAACGATTATTACTTTAGGTGATACCACCGTACACTTTGAAGACTTCTCATAGCTAACCTGAATAAGTTCTTAATATTATTATAAGCTCCTAAATGTCATCGAAAGAAAACATAAAGTCCAAACTAAACAATCCATTTTGGTCATTTTTTGGATTGCTTCGTCGCTACTAAGCAGCTCCTCGCAATGACGGCATGGACTCCGTCCAAACCCATCAATGGACTTCGTCCATATATGACGTAAAGAGTATCTAGAACATTAACGGGTTAACTATAATAGCATTAAAATGTGATGAATATTGGGGTTTTTGTTTACAAAAACTCCAAAAATTAAAATCAATAAACTTTATAATCTTCTAGCAAAATTGTTTCTTATTCAGCTATAATCTCTGATTTAAGTAATTAAAATAAGTCGATGATAAGAATAGGCAATATTCAACTACCTCATTCGGTGATATTAGCTCCAATGTCTGGGGTCACTGACCTACCATTTAGAAAATTAGTACGAAAATTTGGTGCAGGTTTGGTAGTCTCTGAAATGGTAGCAAGTAGGGCAATGATTATTGAAACAATGCAATCTTTGCAAAGATGTGCTATCATTCAAGACGACGCTACTGGTTCATGTGTACAGATTGCTGGATGTGAACCTGATATAATAGCAAAATCAGCTAAAACGATTGAGGATATGGGAGCCAAGATTGTTGATTTAAACTTTGGTTGCCCAGCTAAAAAAGTAGTAGATGGCTATTCTGGTTCAGCTTTAATGCGAAATGAGAAATTAGCGGCAAAAATTTTAGAGACTACGGTCAAAGCGGTAAAAATCCCAGTAACTTTAAAAATGCGTACTGGCTGGGATGAACAAACTAAAAATGCACCAAATTTGGCAAAAATAGCCTATGATGCTGGTATCCAAATGATCACCATCCATGGTAGAACAAGATGCCAGTTTTATTCTGGTCAAGCAGATTGGGAGTTTATAAGACAGGTTAAAGATGCGGTAAAGATTCCAGTCATTGCGAATGGAGATATTACTTCCTTGTCTAAAGCTAAGGAATGCTTACAAAAATCAGGAGCTGATGGCATAATGGTTGGTCGGGGAGTATATGGTAGACCATGGTTTATTTCTCAAATAGCCCATTATCTTGAAACAGGAGAAGAACTCCCCTCCCCTTCCATGGCAGAACAGCTAGAGGTGATAATAAGTCATTATGATGCCATGCTAGAATATTATGGAAACGATACCGGCGTTCAACTAGCCCGAAAACATATAGGTTGGTATAGTAGTGGTTTAGCAAATTCAGCGGAATTCAGAGGTGCGATTAATATGATGCTTGATCCTGTTAAGGTTAAAGAAAAGATCACTGAATTTTATGAGAAATATTTTTAAAATTCAAATTTCTTATACTAATTTATTTGAGTTTAATGTTACAAATCCTTCTACTAGACACTTATATCTTTAAATTATGATATAAGTGTCTAGTGAGGATGCAAGAAAAATTTTACAACATGTTAATAATTAAGCTGAATTCAATATAACAAGTTATATCAAATTCAGTTGTTTAATCAGAAACAATCAGGTTTAAAGCATTCCTTAAAATTATCTTGTTATATATTGAACCCCAAACTCTATAAACAAAATTTAAATTATAAGTTTGTTATTTTATTCCTACTTGTCCTTGTTCTTTGTCTTTGCTAAACCTAGTAACTTCTTTAAGCTCATCAAGTAATATTCTTACATACTTTTCTATTTCTTCTACATGAAATGTCGTGTGCAAAACATACTGTTCTTTCTTGCTAATTAGGATACCTAGCTCTCTTAATTCTTTCTGTAATAGAGTCACTTTGTCTTGATCTTTGAAATTATCATAGAAACCTTGGCTAATGCTCTGGAGATTGCTACATATCGCCCTAATACTATACAGCCACTTGATAAAAGTTACGATCAACACCACTTCAATAATGATTAAAATAATTGTAAAAATCACTAATAGTTGATAAGTAATTTCACCACCTATTTTGTTGACATTCATGAAAAAAGCTATAGCAAGTAAGGCAATTATAATGGTTGAACCTATTTCAAAATTAGCAATCTTCATATTTATGCTCCAGATAGTTGATAATTTTATGTTACTACTTAATTGTATATCTATAATATCTACTTAAATGATTTGGATGTTACCTTATATAAGACCTCCTTTATTTTTAATATCATATATTTTATATAGTATCAAAAAAATTTCAATATGCAAAGTATATTAAATGAAAATATTAATAATAAGATATAGTCCCTTATTAAAATTACCACAAAGTATTTCAAATTGATTTAATAACTAGATTCCATACCCTACATTTTTTATTATATCGTAAAAATAGCAAAAAACTATAGGGATATTATGGTACACAAGTGTCATTGCTAGACCACATGAGTGTAGTAACAGTCCATATTCATCAGAACAACTGTTGATGTTACTTAATGGCATTGCATTATTAATTCAAACTGATTCTTATCCGTGAGAATAATTTTTGTATTAGTATTGTAAATAATTGGATCATTAACTCGTTCGTGCCCAAATCTGTTAGTCTTAAATACTGGAATTTTTAAGGTAGCAGCAAAATCAGTGAGAGCAGCAATGATATCTTCATTATCACTTCCACAAGTTCCAAATATTATAGCATTTATTCGATCTAACAGCCCAGCTTGTTTTAAATGATGTAAAGCACGGTCTAGCTGGTACGGTTTTATAGAAACATCTTCTAAAAAAAGTATCTTATCAGCTGTTTTTATCTGCCATGATGTACCTATGGATGTTTGTACAATGGTTAGATTCCCGCCTGTAAGATTGCCTGTAACGATTTTACTAGATTTTGCCGCAAGGTTGAGGGCTGATAATCCTTTAATTTTAGCTTGAGTTTCTTTACCAGAAATTATTTTGGCTATTTTTATGAAATTTTGACGATCTTTAGTTGGATTAAGTATTTCAATGATACCATTGCCATGTATTGGCTTCCACCCCCATTCTTGCGACAAGAAAATATGTAAGGCTGTCATATCACTAAATCCGATAAAGAACTTTTCTTTTATCGGTTTATTTAAGCGTTGTAACTCAGGAATCAATTTTGCTGAACCATAGCCCCCTCGAAGAGTCCATATTACGTTATTTGATTGATCGGTTAGTGCTTTTTCCAAGCATAATAATCTTGTTTTGTCATCAGTAGAATGGAATAAACTTTTTCCTGCAAAACAATCATTTGGAATATTTAGTTTTAATGAAGCAATATTTCTCAAATTAGATAATAATTCATTGCTTCCTCCTGAGGCAGGAGCAACAATAGTAATTTTTGTATCTTTCAATAAACTAATAAATTCTGCATTATTCTTGTTGAAATCTGAACTAGAAAAGGCTGACAATAACATAAAAATAACCGGTAGGAAGATTGTGCGAATTGTTAGGAGTCGAATAATTGAGACGGTGTGGGACGTGCATAGCAAACTGGTGTTATTGCGAGTATGCGTAAGCATACGAAGCAACCTACTGCTAATCACTCTTCTGGATTGCTTTGTCGCTACTAAAGTGGCTCTTCGCAATGATGGAGTAATACTATTCGGGGTAACTATACGTAAGAGGTAATTATTGAATTTCATTGAATTGTCCTATTTATGATATGGATGGTTTTCTATTATGGTTTGAGTCCGATATATTTGTTCTAATAATATTATTTTTGCCATTTGATGGGGCATAGTCATTTTTGAAAGGCTAAGATTGATATTTGCTTGTTCAACAATAGACTTATCTAAACCGAAGACACCTCCAATAATAAATTGTATATTTTTGCCTGATTGCAAATTATTTGCTATTAATTTTGTAAATTCATGGCTATTATAACTCTGACCAATAATATTTAGCACTATTTTACAGGATTTTTCTTCTAAAAATTCATTAATTAATTTGCCTTCAAATTGTTTAATTTGTTCAGCTGGTAATTTTTTTGAATAACAAATCTCTGTAGATTTTATATTATATTTTATCAATTTTTGATAATCTTTGGCAATTGGCTGATAATAATTATTAAGTTTACCAACGGAAATTATTTGTATTTGTCTCATTATTTTATTATTGATTAATTAATTTAATTATACACCATAAAAGTTATGCACTAAGTAAAAGTTATAAAATTATATTGACTTTTTACATATTTTTAATTAAGATGTTACCGAGCTTTAATCTATACTTTAGGCAATTATGGCAACATATTCGGCTGTCAACAAGATATAAAACTAACCTTATCACGGGTTGTCCAAATTAGTTATTTTTTATTTACCCACAAACTTATCCACAATTTGTTTTACTTATTCGGCAAATATCCCTTGATCAATTCTTCAGCAATATGTACAGCATTTAAAGCTGCTCCTTTACGTAAATTATCAACTGTAATCCATAAATTAATGGTGTTTTTCTGACTATAATCCTGTCTAATTCGCGAGACATAAACAATATCCGTGCCTACTACATCCTTAGGAGTAACATAGTATATTTCATCCGAATGACAATTAACCTCTATAGAATCTGATTCTTTAAGAATTTCTTTTACTTCTTCAGCATCTATTGCCCCACTAAATTCAACATTAACTGAAATAGCATGCCCAACAAACACCGGCACTCTGACACAAGTTATACTAGCTTTAGCATGCGATCCTATAATTTTTTCTAATTCCAAAGCAATCTTAGATTCTTCACTAGTAGAACCATCTTTATTAAAATCACCTATATGTGGGAATAAATTAAAAGCTATTTGTTGCGGAAAAACTTTAGGCTCGACGTCCTTAAAAACATATTTTGCCTTGGTTTGTTCATAAAGCTCTTCCATTCCTCTTTTGCCTGCCCCTGAAGCTGACTGATAGGTTGAGATAACCATTCTCTTAATCTTCACGGCATTATCCAAAGGCTTTAACGCAGTAGCTATAGGAGTAGTACAACAATTTGGATTAGCTATAATATTTTTAATAGTATAATCTTTTAGGCTGGCTAGATTAGCTTCTGGAACTATCAAAGGAACATTAGGATCAAGCCTGAAGAATGACGACTTATCAATAACTATACAACCTTGTTCTGCAACCTTGGGTACATATTTCTTTGATATTTCTGAACCAGCTGAGAAAAAAGCAATATCGATTTTACTAAAATCTACACTATCTATGTCAGATATTTTTATAGTACCATCTCCAAAGCTAACCTCCTTACCATTAGACTCACTAGAAGCTATAGCGTGGATATTATTAATTGGAAAATTTCTCTCAGACAAAGTCTCTAAAGTTTCTCGTCCGACATTACCTGTTGCACCAATCACTGCGATATTATATTTTTTTGTCATATTTACTTATAATTGTTTTACATGAACGACGGAAGTCATCCTGAACTCGTTTCAGGAACTGTATGTTCTTAACACAATCCTGAAATAAATTCAGGATGACTTCACCCCAATTAGATTCCTGCTTACTACGCAGGAATGACAAGTTACAATAACACCTGTTAACCTATACCAACTTAGAAATAGTTCTTCCACCAATAATGTGGAAGTGAAAATGATACACACTTTGTCCTGATCTCTTGCCTTTATTGGTAATTAAACGATAACCATCTTGCTCTAAACCCACTAGAGACGCAATATGAGATAATTTAGTAAAATAATCTCTAACTTCATCTCCAGAAGCTTTAAGGACAAAATCACTATAATCAACATACTCCTTTTTCGGTATAACTATTACATGTACCGGAGCTACAGGATTTATATCATTAAATGCTATTAAATTCTCATCTTCATATATTATTTCTGCTGGCAGTTCTTTGCCAATAATTTTCGCGAAAACGTTATTCTTGTCATACATATTCATTATACTCTAATTCCTACAAATTCACAGATGTCATTGTGAGGGGCTAGTTTAGACACTTAACAAAGCAACTATATAGTTAAAATATGATATAATAGATATTGAAGTCAATGTAAATAATGATTTATATTGGCTTATAATGGTGCATTGCAGCGATAGTCATTAATAATATAAATGACTGGAGAGCTAACCTTAAAAGGCATGGTTTTGCCGATAAGTGGTTTAAAAGAGAAACTATCAGCAGCAGCTAGAGAGAATATTACCACGGTAATATTCCCCGAAGCTAATATAAAAATATCTTGCTAAAATACCACATGAAATTAAGGAGTTATTAGCCATCAAAACCATATCCCATGCGATTAGAATATTGAATGTTGTTTTTGTTAATAAAAAATTAGTTGACTATTTAATCTAGGTTATATTTAATCATAATTATAGCAACTTCGACTAAACTTTTTGAACTAGATGTTGCGATAGGTGGAGATAGTCCACCTCATCATTAATGTGTTTTTGGTTAGTAGGAGTTTAGAAAAAATCGTCATTGCAAGAAGGCATAAGCCCCCTAGGCGTCATTGCGAGGAAGACCGTAGGTCAACCCCGAAGCAATCCAGTAAATGGGGATTGCCACAACCACTTATGTGGTCTTGCAATGACGAGTGTTGAAAATTATTTTTAATAAAAATAATCATTGAGCCAACCATGAGTGAAGCTGTTCAAGAAAATACTAGGATCAGCCCTAATCGTCAGACTAATCTCACTAAAGAACAAAGGGAGGCTTTAGGCTTACTATCAATAGGAACATTCCTAGAATATTTTGACTTAATGCTATATGTCCATATGGCGGCTTTTCTTAATGAGTTATTTTTTGAACCAACTGATCCTCACACAACCTCATTAATGATGGCATTTGCTTTTTGTGCTACCTTTGTTTTCCGACCTATTGGGGCATTAATATTCGGTTGGTTGGGCGATAATATAGGTCGTAAATCAACAGTGATTATCACAACTTTTATTATGGCTGCCTCATGTCTTATGATGGCTAATTTGCCTACTTATGCCCAAATAGGGGTTACCGCTACTTGGATAGTAACCATCTGCCGTGCTGCTCAAGGTATATCTTCTATGGGAGAGGTGATAGGGGCAGATCTTTATTTAACGGAAACAATTAAGCCACCAGCCCAATATGTAAGTGTGGCATTGATAGGGGCTTTTGGCGTCCTAGGAGAAATAGGAGCTTTAGGAATTGCCTCACTTGTCACTTCACATGGATTTAATTGGCGTTTAGCATTTTGGTTTGGTGCAGCAATTGCATTGGTTGGGTCTGTAGCTAGAACAACCTTGCGGGAAACCCCAGAATTTGCTGATGCCAAACGTCGAATAAAAAAAGTTTTTGAAAAAACTAATACCGATACAGCTGGCTTAAAAGATCACCCCGTATGGCAAGAAAAAGTTGATAAAAAAACAATAATAGCTTTCTTTTTATTACAATGTGCTTCACCAGTATGTTTTTACTTTATTTATATATATTGTGGTAATATTTTAAAAACTAGCTTTGGGTATAACACTGCCGAGGTTATTCAACATAATCTTATTATTTGTATAATGGAGTTCTTAACCATATTAATTTATTGTTATTTAAGTTACAAAGTATACCCATTATTTACCTTGAAAATTATACTTACAATATGTTCCATTTTCATCATATTTTGTCCATATTTATTGAATCACATTAATGTTCCGTATCAGTTATTTTTGATGCAATTAGTTATGGTTTTATTGGAGGTATGTTTAGGTACAGCTCTTCCAATTTGTTATAAAAGCTTTCCGGTGTTTAAACGTTTTACCTGTGTTAGCATTATATTTGCTATATCTAAGGCTTTGATGTTTGTCATCACCTCTTTTGGTTTTGTCTATTTTACTGATCATTTTGGTCATTGGGGATTATGGGTTATTATGATTCCTGTAATTATCGGTTTTGCCTATGGGTTATTTTATTTTGACAAATTGGCAAAAGAGCTTGGCGGTTATCCTCTTGCCCACAGAAATTTGCCAGGTGTTTCGCCTTTTTAACTCAAACATCTTTTTATATCATTTATTCGTCCAAAACGAGACTCATCTTAAAACTATAATGGACAAAAAATAGAAGTATTAGCCCGGATATTGCATGATAGAAATGAACCAATTGTGCTAGCCCTTGTCTCATGAGGGCTACAGGCTAAAATATATAAAATTTTAAATATACAATTTGTATTTTTGTGCAATTCTTCCAAACTCCTTATATTACAAGGGGTTCAGAGATAAATATTGATACCTTCATGCAATATCCTGGTTAGTTTCCTAATTAAGATAGCTCCTTACAATTATAGCTAATCCGTTAGAGTTTTTTAGATAGTCTCCGTCTATTAGCGAGACCACGAGAGTGGTCGTGGCAATCCATTTCTAATAACTTTTTGGATTGCTTCGTAGCTACTAGACACTGTTAACAAAGCTTATTTGATTGATGAATTAATGGATTTTTTAGCGAAAATTAATAAGATTTTTGCCGGAATAGTATACCTATTTCAAAAAAATCTTATAATTTGCAACAAAAAAGACTTTATTCACCGATTAAATAAGCTTTGTTAACAGTGTCTAAAGCAGCTCCTCGCAATGACAAAGGAATTATATAGAACTTATTCTGGTTAGCCACCAAAGTTGCTACTCGTAATGACTTCAGTTTACTATGGCTAAAGACTAATCGGGTTAGCTATTAGTAAAAAATCATATAATAATAGGTATATTAACTAAAATGACACATAGTTATCATATTAATAATTTATTTTTATACCAAAAGACAATTTTATCCATTATTTGACTTGAATATTATACATTTTAAGCTAGAATCACCAGTACAAAAAATGAGGTTTATTATGAAAAATTTATTAACTATTATTCTAACTTTAGCTTTCTCTATTTCCGCTTTTGCTGCTGCAGGGTCTTCTGATAAAAAAGATACAAATCAGCAACAAGAAGAAAATATGAGTGAACAAGAAAAAAACACGGATGGACAAGATTCAACCATGAAGAAAAAAACAGAAAAAGAGAAGAAATAATTTCTTTATTCTACAGGGCTGGTATAGGGGTCTTTCTATACCAGCCTTTTTTTGGAAGGCTGCAAAGCAATGCCCTCCCCTTATAACTTCTTGCCACTCTTCTGTGTACCATTGTATAAAGGTTTCTAACTTATAATTGCTTCATCGGCTTATACCTCCTTGCAATGAACCTAGGTAAAAGTACTTTTGTCTATTAGCAAGAAAGACCGTAAGGTCAAAGAAAAAATCCAGAAAATTAGTATAATTTTTATGTTAGAAGATAGTGTTATTACTAATCCAATAAATCAAGAATTCTCCGTCACTGAAATTTCCAGCAAGATTAAGGAATTGCTCGAAAATAACTTTGGTTATATTAGAGTAAAGGGAGAAATTTCAGGTCTTAAGATAGCAACTTCTGGTCATGGTTATTTTAATCTGAAAGAAAATGCAGCTGTTCTAGCTTGCACTTGTTGGCGTCCCGTACTTGCCAAAATTCAATTTACACCAATTGATGGTATGGAAGTGGTAGCTATTGGCAAACTCTCTGGATATGCAGGAAATTCACGATATCAGCTATCGGTAGAAGCCCTGGAGCCTGCTGGTCTTGGAGCTATTATGCAAATTCTCAAGGAGTTGCAGGCAAGATTAGAAAAAGAAGGTATATTTGATAAAGCAAAAAAACCATTACCTTTTTTGCCTAATAAGATTGGTGTAGTTACCTCAATGACTGGAGCTGTAATTAAGGACATTATACACCGTATTAATGATCGTTGTCCCTCTCATATACTAATATGGCCAGTTACTGTTCAAGGCGGGAATGCTGCAAGTGAAATTGCTGAGGCAATTGAAGGATTTAATAAATTAGAACAAAATATAAAACCTGATGTTATAATTGTTGCAAGAGGTGGTGGCTCTATAGAGGATTTATGGGCTTTCAATGAAGAGATAGTAGTACGTAGTGTATTTAGTTCAGATATTCCTATTATTTCAGCAGTTGGGCATGAAGTAGATAATACTTTAATTGATTTAGTAGCTGACAAACGAGCCCCTACTCCCACCGCCGCAGCTGAATTTGCCGTACCTGTACTCTCTAATCTCAATTATACAATAAGTTCATATTATGAAGCATTACTTAATCGTACTAATCGGCTAGTAAAATATCAACAGCAAGCTGTTGACTCCAATACTAATATTTCCAAGAGTCTAACTACTTATATAGATTATAATCAACAACTTCTTGATGAACTCAGTTTTAGATTAACAGATTCTTTACCGAATTTACTGAGATTTAAAGTGGCAAAGCTTGAATCACTAAATATAGAAATATTAAATCCTTTGAAGATATTTGACTATAAGTCTTTGGAATTAGAGCATCAATTTAATTATACACTAAAATCTATTAGCACTAAGTTAAAAAATTATGAGCATCAATTAAATTTAAATAATCTACTACTTACCAGTTTAGACTACAAAACCGTACTAAAACGTGGCTTTACGGTAATTAAATCAGCAGATGGGGAATTCGTAACATCAAAAGTTATGGCAAATAGAAAACAGGAATTTAATATTAAATTTTTTGATGGTGATATATTAGTGCACACTGTAAAATAGTGTATACTCAAAACTTAAGGTAGAATTCTAATAAAAAGAGCTGTACATTATGCAAGTACTTAAGGGTATCATCCCGATTATTATTATCTTACAAAACCTTTTTGCCTCTGCTGAATATAAAGTTGCTGATTCTACAGTAAGTAATACTCAAGTATCTAATAATCTCCTTGATGCATATTTTACTCAATGCACTGAAGAGATGCCTGATAAAGAGAGTTTACTTGTTGATTGGTATCCATTGGAGCCATACCAGTTTAGCTATATAACTAGAAGTGGTGGATATGGTATCGCCGGTTTAGATATTGAATTAATCAATGCTATTAGTAGCAAAATTAACATTAGCGTACAATATGCTGATTCTGTTTGGGGGCGAGTAATATCCAATATCCAACAAGGTAAAAGTGATGTAGTGCCAGGGCTTGCTTATACTAATGAAAGAGCAACCTTTGCCAATTTCTCTGTTCCGTATCGGTTTGCAGAAATTTCCCTATTTACTTTACGTTCAGCAAGAAAACATCTGAATTTTAACAATATAGATGAATTCTTGGCTCAGGTACGTTTACTAAATTTTCGTCTTGGGATAACCAAAAAGGCTGTGTATGGCGACACAAGGACGACCGACTACCTAAATCAGGTGAGTAATAATGACATTATCATTAAGTATGGAAATAATGCAGAGTTATTTAAGGGGCTGCTACGTAATGAAATTGATGGATTTCTTGCTGACAAGATCGCAGGGGTAGCTCTTGCCTTAAATTACGCAGAAAAAGATCAAGTAGAAGAAATCCCTACTGGTATTAAAACCCCTATACATTTAATGTTTAGTAAGAAAACCGTATCTTCTAATCTAGTGGCACGGTTTAACAATTCAATTAAAGAGTTTATCAATAGTGATAAATATAAAAAAATTGTAGAAAGCTATAGATATCATATTCTACTGCCAAAATCTATCGATTCAGCATGGTGTTATATTATTGGAGTTATAGGTAGTATAGCATTCGCAATTTCTGGTATCATTATATCGGCAAGAACAAATGCTACGTTGTTTGCTACTTTTGTATTGGCAATGTTACCATCATTACTTGGGTGTATTTTTATCGATATTATAGTACACCATGCCAATAACAATATCAGTCTTACTTTAACTCCATATTATGCTTTTCGTGTTTTTATAACGGTGCTTATTGGCTTCTCTGCCATTAAATTGCTAGCTTATTATAACAAGCAATTATATGAAGATAATTTTATTCAAAAAATACGCAATAATACTCTTATTGTTTGTGATTCCTTAGGGCAAGCATCTTTTATGATAATTGGTGTTATAACCGTAATTGTACAAAGAATTGAACCATTAGGGTTCTGGGGGCCATGCTTTGCCTGTTTGACTTCTAGTGTCGGTATAATATTCCGGAATTTAATTGGTAAGCATGATAAAAATATGTGGTGTATACCTAGAGAAATTAATTTTGAAATATTAATATTGTGGGGTGCGATCTTTAGTATATTATTAGATTCTTATGCTCATAAGCACGATTATAGTACAATAAAATACTCTATTATTATAGTATTTGTAGGGGCTTTTGTTAGTAAGCTTTTAGTCTACTATTATAATATTCCAAACTTAACTTTTCGTTCGGATAATACAGAAATTCCTACAGATAAAGTAGTTTAATGAATGTGGATTGCTTCGTTGCCCTTTCGGTCTCCTCGCAATGACGTTTTGGTAAAAGTATTTTCGTCATCGCGAGCCCGAAGTGGTGTGGCGATTCAGTTCGTTATGGATGAATATTAATAAGCCATAAATGAAAAACTTTAAATAAAGAATCTTAAATGAAAATAGCTACTTGGAATATTAATTCTATAAGAATGAGACTACAACATTTACGTGATTTTCTAACGGAAGTAGAACCAGACATTGTTTTACTACAAGAAATAAAGTGTGAGACTGAAAAATTTCCTTTTGATGAATTATCGGACTTAGCATATAATTTTTATGTACATGGTCAGAAATCCTATAATGGTGTTGCTATTTTATCAAAATTTCCAGCTGATGAAGTGATAAAAGATTTTCCGACGATTAATTGTACTGACCAAGCACGAATGATAGAAATCACTGTACAAACTCCAATAGGTTTTTGTAGTATTACTTCATTATATGCACCTAACGGTTCGTTGGTAGGTAGTGATAAATTTGAAATGAAATTAAGATTTTATGACAGTCTAATTAATTACTTACAACCCAAGAAATCTCTTGATACTAAGATGATAATGGGAGGAGATTTTAATATTGCTCCTTTTGATATTGACGTATATTCAGCAAAAGAGTTACAAAATACTACGTGTTTTACTAATGAAGAAAAACAACGATTGAGAATTATTTTAAATTCTAGTTTTGAGGATCTATATAGACTAGCAAATCCCACTAAGCAAGAATTCTCTTGGTGGGATTATAGAGCAGGTTGTTTTGAACAAAATAAAGGTATGCGTATTGATATGATACTTGCCTCAAGCAATGTTGCAGATTATTTAGATAATTGTTACATGTATTACAATTTACGAGCTAAAGTTAAACCTTCTGATCATATACCTGTTATAGCCGTCATTTAGGTCTCCATCATAAACTCTAATTACGACTAATCTAAGAAAACTTTTTGAAGAGATTTTGTTACTAAATTTCCTTCAATAGAAAAATCATTATTTAAAGGAGTAGTTTTGTTATTCAATAACCTTAATTGTAAGTAATCACTAATTGCTTGGGTAAATTCACCAATTTTATTCCGAAAGAAATGGTCACCTCCTTGGATAAGCTTATAGTCAATAGTTATATGTTTCTGCTTAGACAATTTATCTACCAGTTCAAGTACTGATTCCTCTGAAACAATGCTATCTTTGTCCCCTTGTATTACAAAGCCAGAAATGGGGCATTGAGACAAGAAAGAAAAATCATATTTACTCACTGGTGGAGATACCATAATAAAATTATTAATCTCTGGTCTTCTCATGATAAGTTGCATGGCTATCCATGCTCCAAACGAAAATCCTGCTATCAAATTTATACCACCACTAGGGTTGTTAAGTTGCAACCAATCAAGTGCTGTTGCAGCATCAGTCATTTCTCCAACCCCATGATCAAACTCTCCTTGGGAACGTCCGACCCCCCGGAAATTAATTCTGAGCACAGTGAACCCATTAGCTACTAATACTTTATAAACATTGTACACCACTTTGTTATTCATAGTACCACCATGAAGGGGATGTGGGTGTAGCACCAAAGCAAGCGGAGCTTTAGAATCACTAGATTTAGTATATAGCCCTTCAATCCGACCGGCAGGACCATTAAAAAAAACTTCAGCCATAATTATACACTATCATATATTAATTTATATCGAACGCTAAGAACAACAAGTAAAAATTATAGCATGCTACTTGATATATTTCAAGATATAGCTAACTCGATTAATACAGGACAATTTAAAAGTCACAATTAATGATATAAATATTAGGTGATTTATAGAAAAGAATAGCATCATCACGAGCCATAATTAGTAGCGTGGCAACCCAAATAAAGAGCCTACTATTCTATTTTATAATAATTTCTAGATTGCACTCAGCAAAGCTATTCCTCGCAATGATTTTTGTGGATTGGAAGTAATGTTAATAGAGTTATCTATAAAAAAATCAAGCTGAACTGAAAAGTTATAGATTACTAGAAAAATTCTAGTATACTCAAGTGGTTTTATAATCTTTAAATCAAATACTAATGTATGAAAACAATTTATGTATATTTATTAATTATTTTGATTGCTACGCAAGCAGTTGCTGAAAATCAAATTACTAGAAAGAGTTTACAATTTGATCCGTCTAATGATTACGCAGAAAGATTAGATGTTTTGGAAAAAGAAAATCAGCACTTACTTGGCAGAATTGAAATAATTGAACATACTATTGCTAAATTAGAGAAAATTTTAAACTCCACAAAACAAGATGAAATAAGCTCCCAAGATAATGATACAACAAAAAATTTAGTAGATGATTCTATGGTTAGTGATGTCTTTGACGTGCCATCCACTAAAAAGGTAGAAAAAGAAGTTGTTTCTGCTAATATTGCAAAACCTATTTCAGGGATACCACCTGATAAACAACTTTATGACTTAGCGCTTGCCTCTTTAAAAGATAATAAATTAACAGATGCAGAAGAAAAATTTGCAAGTTTCTTAAAAAATTACTCTAATAGCCCTTTGTTAAGTAATGCTTATTTTTGGTATGGAGAATCTTTTTTTAGACGTAATATGTTTGATAAAGCAGCAATAAATTATTTAAAAGGTTATAAACAATCACCAAAAGGGATCAAGGCTTCTGACTCATTGCTAAAATTAGCGTTATCTCTTGGAGAACTAAAAAAAACACCAGAAGCCTGCTCTATTCTTGAGAAACTTGAAGCAGAATTCCCGAATAGATCAGCAACATCAATAAAAAGAGCTAAGGATGCAAGAACTAAATTTGCTTGTAAGCGTCTATAGCTAACCAGAATAAGTTCTTGAGACATTTAAATCATTGCGAGGAACTAGTTTAGTAGCGACAAAGCAATCCAAAAAATAACTAAAATGGACTGCTTCGTTTGCTTACGTTAACATGTTCGATATATGAACAGTAATAATAATTGGTAAATAATCATGACTGACATTTTAGAAGAAGTTTTAAGTGATAAAAATGAAGAAAAGAAACTCTATTATTTTAAAAAATTTCTTCCTATAACTATAATCCTTACACTTATAGTTATATTATTTATGTTAATAAACAACTGGTATAATGGAAAAGAAATAGAGAATAATCAAAAAACAGGTGATATTTTAGTTAAATCTATTGCACTTATTAACGATAATAAAGACCTTGCCATAAAGTCTTTGGATAATTTAATTGCAACAAGTAATAATAAAATAGAGGGTCTAGCTGCTATCAAGCAAGTTAGTATCAAAATACACCAAGGAGATTTTATCGAAGCCAGAACTTTATTAGAAAAAGTTATCAATAACAACACTTATGACGAATTAACAAGTGCATATGCTCGTATAGTTTGGTTGAGTTTAATGATAGACGAACCAAGTTTATCTGATGTAAACATTAACGAAATAGAGAAACATTTAAATTATTTTGATGATGAAAATAAGCCATTCTTTGGTACAGCAAATATTATCAAAGCAACTTGGTATATTAGAAACAACTCAAAAGATTTAGCAAAGAATACTTTAAAAAAGGTGCTCTCACTAGAAAGTACAACTCAAGTAGTTAAAGAGCAGGCTAAAGCTTTACTTTCAAATTTACAATAATAAAGGTCTAAAATTATGACAAAAAAACTTATAGATAACCTTACTAATATTACTCTCAATTCACAAACGTATATTAGAGAAGAGATGTCTTTAGTATCAACGAAGTACTCTTTTTTGCGTCATCCATGTGAAAGCAGGTATCTAGATTTCCATTTATGCGGAAATGGCAATTTACAATTGCTTCGTTCGGAGTTCATGCCTTCTCGTCATGAGGTTAGTTTGCTACGGATAAAACAACTACTAATTATTTTATTACTACCTTTTATTTTAACTTCTTGTAATCTTGGAGCTAAAAAAATTAAAAATATCGTAGAATTAACTCCTAGATTGTCTGTAGAAACTAATGAAGCAATTCAAATAGATTCTACTGTAGAAACAAATATATTTAGCCCTGAAATGTTTCGAAATAAGGAATATACTATTACAAAGTATAAAATAATAGCAGAGCCAATTTTTAAGAAAGCTGTTGTCTACACCATTGATACTAAAGGTAATGTTTCCGCCTTTTCTATGAAAGACAAATCTATTATTTGGTCATATAACATAAGTAATAACAAAAGTGATTATTATACTGGTGGCGGGATTTTATACTATAATGATAAACTATATATTACCTATGGTTCAAGATACTTGGTAGTTTTAGATAGTAAGTCAGGTCACGAAATAATCAGAAAAGAACTACCTGATATTACTAGAATAAAACCGGTATTAATTAATGATCATACTATTATAGTTCAAACAGTAACTAATCAAATATTAGCGATTAATATTGAGAACTTAAATTTTGTTTGGCAACATGAAGGTATAATTGAAACTTTGTCATCAAGTTATCATGTCGCTCCACTAGCACAAAATGGTTATGTGCTAGTAAATTATAATTCAGGACAAATCTTTGCTTTAGAAGCTAATAGCGGCAAAATTTTATGGGCTAACGATTTATCTAACCAGCAAGAAATAGGTTTACCAAATTTCGAGGCAGCTTTTATATTATGCAAACCTGTTATTAATAACTCATATATATATATAGCTAATAGCGCTGGCAAGATAATAAAGCTAGATATTATGACAGGTAATATCATCTGGCAAACTAAAGCTTATGATGTACAATCAATGTCTTTAGCTGGCAATAGTTTATTTATAACAAATAATGCTGGGCAAGTGGCTGCCATAAGTACTGAGTTTGGTAAGGTTAAGTTTGTAGCAGACTTAAATGATGAAAAAGATATCAAAAAAATTAAAACCTCATCATTTCTAGCCCCGATGATTGGTAAAGCAACTGAGGAAAAAGCTTGGAATTTAAATATTATCTCTACTAAAGGTGAATTATATAGTTTCCAATCAGATATTAATGGTAATTTAAACACCACCCCGATGATTAGTAAAATTACTAAAAATATTGAATATCATGGTAAAACTTGTTGTGGTACTATGTATTTTACTACTGATAAGAAAATTATGCTGGTAGAGTAGATTTTTGCAAAATTCTACTTCTGCTGGTAATTGTACGTGATATTGGTATTTTCTTTTTTTGATAACTAGAAACTCAGGGCGATTTAAAAGTCGCGATTAATGATAGAAAATGCTAAATTATAGAAACGAATGGTTGTCATCGCGAGCCACGAAGTGGCGTGGCGATCCAAATAAACAGCTGGCTAGTTTTATTTTTTGCCGCTGCAACTTTTGGATTGCCACGTCGCCGCTTTGCGACTCCTCGCAATGACGTTTATGCATTTTCTAAAACAAATTTTTCTATCATTAATTGCGACTTTTAAATCGCCCTGACTAGAAACTACCATTGCTTCTTACTATGGCAATTTTTTTATTCTACTATCGGATTATACCAATTCCCGAAATTAATTTATTTTGAGGAATTTGAAGGAGACACGGAGCGCAAAACCGCAGCGTACAAAGACGTACGTGAGGATTTGAGTACCGGATCGACGTACAAATTACCAGAAGAATTAATTTCGGGAATTGGTATTAGCTATAATTTTTCGTTGTTATTTTAACTATATAAAGCAAAATAAAGTCCGTTGATGAAAAGAATCGTAAAATGCTTATACCAAGCAATTTTAAAGACAATTGAACATGATGGTGTTGAACATTCAGGGTATATGTCATTTATGATACTCTTGGCAATCTTCCCTTTTTTAGTTTTTTTATTAGCACTAACAAGTTTTATTGGTGCCTCAGAGCTCGGGAAAAATTTTATAGCTATTTTTCTTGAGAATATGCCAGAATTGGCCACTGATTCAATAAAAACTAGGATAAATGAGCTTGGTAAAACGCCTCCTCAAAGCCTAATGACCTTAGCGATAGTAGGAAGTATATGGACTGCATCATCTTGTGTGGAATGTTTAAGAACAATTCTGAATAGGGTATATGAAATCAAATCACCGCCTCCATACATAAGACGAAGATTACTTAGCATAGTACAGTTCCTAGTAATCAGCATATTCGTTACTTTTGCTATGTTTATTCTAATTATAGTGCCAATAATATTGGCAAAACTACCGATGATTTTACAAATAATGGAAGAACATATGCTAACTCTAACTATTTTACGATATATTATACTTTTTTGTTCATTATTTATTACCTCATCATCACTATATTATATAGTTCCTAATGCAACACTACATTTTACAGAGGTAGTTCCTGGAGCTTTATTAACAGTAATTTTATGGCTGCTAAGTGGATATTTATTATCTACTTACATAAGAGGTTATAACCAATTAAGCATAATATATGGTTCGCTTGGTAGTATAATAGTAACTCTAATGTTCTTTTATATTATTAGCATGATTTTTATATATGGTGCAGAATTTAATTACCTACTAAAAAAATATTCTCAAGCTATTAAACAATAAGTAAATCTTTCTTTACTCTTATGAAATTTTTATTGCATTCTATCTAGTCGCTCCGTCAAAAAGGCTATAGACATAAGAGATGATGCATGTGAATTATGTGTAAGATGAGTTAGTTATAATAAACCTCAATTGGTCCAGTGGTTAAACCATTGACAAATTGTTGCAAATAGAGATTATCGCTATTTTTTATCTCATCTTTTGTTCCAAACCATAAAATTTTTCCTTGATAAATCATGGCAACCTCTTTAGCTATCATATAAGCACTATTCATATCATGGGTTATGGTAATGGTAGTAGCTTGTAACTCTTCTTGGAGTTTAATTATTAATTCATTAATAACATTAGCCATGATAGGATCAAGACCGGTAGTTGGTTCATCAAGAAAAAGAATCAAAGGATCGCCGCAAATAGCCCTAGCTAAAGATACTCGTTTTTGCATACCACCGGAAAGCTCAGATGGATAAAAATTGAGTATTTTGCTAGATAAACCTACTGAATTAAGTTTAGATGCCGCTAATTCTTGTTTATTCTTGGGAGATAATTTATATAACTTCTCAGCAAAAAACGTAATATTATCTTGAACAGTTAAAGAATCAAATAGAGCTCCACCTTGGAATAGAAAGCCTATAGTTTCCATCATTTTAAATCTGTTTTTACTTGAGATATTGACAGTTTCTACTCCATCAATAATTATACTACCTTCATCAGGTTGCATTAATCCAACTATCGTCTTGATTAGCACTGATTTACCAGTTCCTGAACCACCAAGGATTACTGTCGAACTATTCTGTTTTATATCCAAATCTATGCCATCAAGTACCTTTCGATTGCCAAAAGATTTATATAATGAACGTATTTTTATTTTTGATTGGTTATTCATAACTTTAAAAAAAACATACTGTTATCAAATAGTTGCTAATTAAAATCAGCACCGAGGAACTTACTACCGCCGAAGTTGTAGCAGTTCCGACTCCTTTTGCTCCTGTTCCAGAGCAATATCCACTATAGCAACTTATTATTGAAATAATAAAACCAAAAGCCGCAGCTTTTACCAACCCAGAAATGACATCGATTGATTGTAAAAATTTAAAGCTGTTTACTATATAACTAGAGCTATTAAAACCAAGCTTGTAAACACTTACCAAATAACCACCCATTACCCCCAATACATCACCTATTAATACTAAACATGGTAAGGTAATAACTGCAGCTAGTACCCTTGGCAAAACTAAATATTTTATTGGATCGGTTGACAAAGTATAAAGGGCATCTATTTGTTCCGTTACTCTCATAGTAGCTATTTCAGCAGCAATTGATGAACCAACCCTACCAGCCACCATAAGACCTGCCAGAACTGGACCAAGTTCTCTAGTTATTGACAGAACTACTACCGTAGCTATTGAACTTTCAGCCGAAAAACGAGAAAAACCTGTATAACTTTGTAATGCAAGCACCGCCCCGGAAAAAAAAGTAGTCATAGCAACAACTGGTAGGGAGTAAAAGCCTATAGATAGTAACTGCTTTAATAGTAAGTTGTAATATAATGGACGCCTAAAAATACTAGTAACTACCACCATGGTAAATAGACAAAAAGCTCCTATAGCTCTGGCAAAAGCAATAGTATGTCTACCTAATAAATTAACTATATCAATAATCATTTTTATATACTCTCTTATATCTGTCGCCAAGCATGGTAAAAATTTCATAACCAATGGTATTTATTATATTAGCTATTTTATCCGGGGTACAATAATCCCCTATAATCTCTACTTGTTGTCCTAGAAATATTTCGTTTGGTGGAAGTTCAGTAACATCAATGGTGATTAAATCCATCGATACCCTACCAACTACAGGAGCTAAGTGGGAATCAATACAAACCTCCCCACAATTACTAAAAGCCCTAGAATAACCATCAGCATAACCAAGAGGTAGGGTAGCAATTAGTCTATTACGGTTTGTTTTAAAGGTCATATTATAACCAATATAACTTTCCGGTGGTAATTCTTTTAATTGTATTATCGGAGCAGTGAGCTTAATTGGATTATGCATCGGATTCTTCGATTTATTTCCCAAAGGATTAAGCCCATATAATGCAGCACCAGGACGTATTAAATCAAAATGATATTCATCTCCTAGAAATATACTACTAGAATTAGCTAAGCTAGCTTTAGCTGTTGGCAAATATTTTAGATAATGTTTAAACTTTGTTAATTGTTGTAAATTATAAGGCTCTTCAACCATTTCAGAGGCAGATAAATGACTTATAACATATTGCAATTCAAGACCAGCTAATAGGTCAGGATTATCTATTATACGCTGTATCTCTATATCAGACATTCCCAAACGATTCATGCCAGTATCGATATGGATTGTACAGCGTAACAATTGTTGTTTTACAGCAGCGAGCTTCTGCCAAATCGCAACTTGTTGTAAATTGTTAAGTACCGGAATTAAGTTACTATTACTAAATTCCTCAACATCATTGTAAAATACACCATGAAACACGAAAATATTCGATTTCGATCCTAACACTTTACGTAATGCTATCCCCTCATTAACTGAGTTTACAAAAAAATTCTGACAATTCTCCAGCTGTAATGCTGGGGCGATATTATCAGCCCCAAGTCCATAGCTGTTAGCCTTTACCACAGCAGCAACTTCTGAATTTTTGCAGATTTCAGAAATAATACGATAATTAGTACGAATTTTTGCCAAATCTATTTCAAGTGTACAACGAGCATTTTGCATAATAAAATCCTAAATCCTCATAATCTTACAGATTTTTGTAATGCTGCTACGATAATCGGAATAACAGATATTACATGAAATTTAGAAGGCAAATCACTAGTTTCTATAGTATCAGTTATATAAATGTTTATTATGTCAGAATCCTCAATATTTTTCTTAGATGCCCCAGAAAGCACAGGGTGAGTTACAAAAGCATTAACAGATAGTGCCCCTACTTCCATTAATAGTTTAGCCCCCTTACAAATGGTTTCACCACTATCAACAATATCATCAATTAATAGACAATGCTTGCCTGAAACATTACCTATTATTTCTGACATTTGGCATTGGTCATTACTATCTCTACTTTTATTAATAACAGCCATATTCATATTAAAAAGCTTGTTAGCCTTGCCTATACGTACAAAACCACCAATATCTGGAGATACAATAATAGAATTATCGTAGCTCTCAATAATCGGAGCAAATAAACTTATTGGCTCAAGATTTTGTACAGCAATTTTAAAGAACCCCTCTAATTGCTGTGAATGCAAATCAACAGTTATTACCCGATCAACACCGGCAGTTTCCAACATATTTGCTACTAGACGGGCAGGAACTGGAGATAAGTTATAGTATCTACGATCCTGGCGACTATAGCCAAAATACGGTATAACTGCAGTCACTTGTGAGGCTCCAGCCCTTTTCACCGTATCGACTAATAATAACAGTTCCATCAAGTGATTATTGGTTGGTCTAGAAGTAGATTGTACTATAACAACATCACACCCTTGCACATCATCAAGGATTTGTACTTTTGTCTCACTATCATCAAAAGTTGTAATATAAGATTCCACATATTGACAATTTAGCTCCTTAGCTAAATGTCTAGCTAATTTTTGGTGACTAAGACCTGCAAGAATTTTCATGCTAATTAATATAATTTATTGAATTTTTGTAGTATATACTAATTATGACGTGCACTAAGTGTTTTATGAAAAATATTTTTATTCAAATTATCCTTTAATGTCATTCCAAAGGAAAAAGGCATCCTTGAACCCTAGAGTCATCCTGAACTTGTTTCAGGATCTAAATTATGCATGTTTAACAGATCCTGAAATAAATTCAGGATGACTCAAAAAGTCATTGCGAGAAGCTACTTTAGTAGTGACGAAGCAATCCAAAAAAGTGATTAGAAATGGATTGCTTCGTCGGCTTACGCCTTCTCGCAATGACGGCAACTTACTATGGATAAATGCTAATTGGGTTAGCTATAGTATCCCTAAATTAATGTATGAATATATTTCTCAGTGATTCTATGATTTTACATATGGATTCTCGGTTTTAGTATAAATAAATCTTATTGGCACACCTGGTAAATTAAACGCTGCCCGCAAGTTGTTTATAAGATACCTAGTATAACTATCAGTGATTTTCTCAGGGTTATTGGAAAATAGTTTAAAGGTTGGTGGACGAATTTTTGTTTGAGTCATATATTTAATTCTAACACGTCTACCGCCTTTTTGTAAGGGCAGTGGATGTTGTTCAAGGACAAAACCTAACCAATCATTTAGTTTACTTGTTGCGATTTTTTTGTTCCATAAATTATAAATTTTAATAGATTCATCTAGCACCATATTAATATTATGTTTTTTTAAGGCTGATATGAATATTATTGGCAATCCTTTAACTTGCGGTAAATTTGTTTCTATCTTGTAAGAGAATTCTTCTTTAAATTTATCTTGATCTTTTTTCTCAATCAAATCCCATTTATTAACTACTATGAGTAGACTTCTTCCTTGCTCTATAACATAATTGGCAATATTTAGGTCTTGTTGTTCTAGAGGATTTCGTGCATCAATCATCAAAATAACCGTATTAGCAAACTTGATACTATTAATTGCATCGGAAGAAGATAACTTTTCCAAGGACTTAGTAACAGTTCCTTTTTTTCTTAAACCAGCCGTATCAATTAATTTAAATTTATTATCATTATATAGCCAGTCAATTTCTATAGATTCCCTTGTTATACCAGCTTCAGGTCCTGTTAACAATCTTTCATCGTTAATAATGCTATTAATAAAAGTAGATTTTCCTGCGTTTGGTCTACCACTCACCACTATTTGTATATAGTCCGCTTTTATTGGGTCGGTTAATTGGTCAGTTAATTCTTCCTTTTTTTCCTCATTTTCTAATTCTTCAGTTATTGCATCGTATAAATCTGCCATACCAACACCATGCTCGGCAGAAATTGGCACCATATTATCAAAACCAAGCTTGTAATATTCTTTAGCAAAATCAAATCGTCCCTCGCATTTATTAACGATTAACACAGATTTCTTGTTATATCGTCTGATAAAATTAGCAAAAAACTGATCTTCAGGTAGTACACCATCCTTACCATCTACTACAAGACATAGCAAATCTGCTTCTAGAATCGCTTCCATGGTTTGTTGCATCATTCTATATTCTAATTTTTCATCTTCTGCTTCTTCTAAACCTGGAGTATCAATTACCGTAAAATCGAATGGTCCAATTTGAGCATCAGCGTATTTTCGATCACGTGTTACCCCAGGGCGATCGTGTACGATTGCTTTTTTTCTGATAGCTAAACGATTAAAGAGCGTAGATTTTCCGACATTGGGTCTACCAATAATCGCCACAATTTTTTTATGCATGTCACTTCATCTTATCATAATATCGCGTTAGCACTAATATCAAATCATTTGAATATTAGCAATATTTGCTATATTATTAGCACTTAAATTATATAAAAACAATATTTTAGAATTATATAACGGTAACAATGAGTACAAATAACAATATTAATGATGTTGTAGAAATTACAGCACAAAGTGGTTCATCAATTTTTTCTCTGATATCATCCTCTGATATTATAGGAAAATCTGTTATGATAATTTTGGTAATTGCCTCAATCTGGGCATGGACAATAATCATAGATAAGCTACTGCATTTAATACAAGTAAGAAAAAATATTGCAGCTTTTGAGGCCACTTTTTGGTCTGGAGCAGTTTTAGACCAATTATATGAAACTATTAAAAGAACAATCAATAATCCTCTTGCCGCAGTTTTTGTAGCAGCGATGAATGAATGTAATCGCCAGAACTCAAAAAATCTCACCGATACACTTAAAATTAGTCATAAAGAGCGAATAATACAATCTATGTATTTGATCAGAAATCGTGAAATTGAAAGATTAGAACAAAATTTAGGTTTTTTAGCAACTGTTGCCTCTAGTACACCCTTTATAGGATTGTTAGGTACTGTTTGGGGAATTATGCATAGTTTTCAGTCTATTGCAGCATCCAAGAATACTTCGCTTGCTGTTGTAGCTCCTGGTATTGCAGAGGCTCTGCTTGCCACGGCAATTGGTTTATTCGCGGCAATTCCGGCAGTGATTTTTTATAATTATCTTTCTGCCCAAATAATGAAGATTAACAACAAAATTGATGATTTCATTAATGAACTAAGTTCTATATTATCAAGAGCCATAGATGAAGGAAAAATGTAATGGCAATACAATTACGTAACCAAGGCAATCAAAGAGCTAGAAATAATTTAGTCAGTGAAATCAATGTTACACCACTTGTTGATGTCATGCTAGTATTGCTAATCATTTTTATGATAACTTCTCCAATGCTCGTGTCAGGTATTAATGTTGATTTACCAGAAACAACTTCTAGCCCGCTATCAGGACAAGATGAACCGTTAGTAATTAGTATTAATAACAAAGGAGAATTATATTTATTGGAATCTAAAATAGAAAGACAAAACTTGGCTAGCAAACTAACTAATATTACAAAAGAAAAAAAAGATACTAGGATTTTTGTAAGAGGAGACAAAAATGTATCCTATGGCGAGGTAGTTAGTGTGGTAGCTGAAATCCATGCAGCTGGCTTTTCTAAAGTAGCACTAGTTTCAAATATAAAATATAATGAAAAATAATAATATTAGTTCTGTCTCTTTTATTTGCTCGGTAGCACTTCATTTAGTAATAATCTATTTTTTCTTATTTGGTCTGCCATCATTATTTAAAAAACTTCCTGAAGAGCAGGTAATAGTTTTTGAAATGTTACCAGTTAGTAATCAATCTAATGTACCCAATAAAACCAAACAACCTGAAAAAGCTATAGAAAATCAAGATGCAAAAAAAGTGGAACAGAGTAAACCTGATTATGCAGAAGAGAAAAAACCTGTAGAAAAACCTATTGAAGAAAAGAAAATCATAGAAGAAAAGGCAGTAGAAGAGAAGAAAGACATTGAAGAAAAACCTATTATCGAGGAAAAAAAAACTATAGATGAAAAACCTGTAGAGAAGCCTATTATCAAAGAAGAAAAACCTCTAGAAGAAAAGCCTGTTATCGAGAAAAAGAAGATTATAGACAAAAAACCCGTAGAGACAAAGCCTGCAGAAGTAAAGAAGTCTACAGAAACAAAAAAGCCTATTGAGAAAAAAAAGAAAATTCCTAATAAAAGCGACTTAGATTCTTTGCTTAAAAATTTAGAACAATCATCTGAAGGCTCTAATGCAAAATCAAATAAACAGGCAAGAGCCAAAGAAAATAAAGAAACTCAGGAATCAAAAGGTCCCTATGACGAAACATTAGCTCTTTCTATCAATGAAATATCTTTAATTAAACAACAAATAGAGAAATTATGGAGCAAGCCTATTGGTATACAAAATCTTGAGCAATTACGGGTAACTTTGTATATAGCTTTAAATAAAGATGGTAGTGTTAAAGAAGTAAAAGTAAAAGAAACAATCTGCCCAAATATAACAAAAACAGCTTGTGATGCCTTATCTGATAGTGCAATGAGAGCAGTATGGCAAGCAAGTCCTATTAATAATCTAGACCCTCAACGTTATGATAGTTGGAAAGAATTTAATTTTCTTTTTAATCCGAGTAATAGCAATTAGTCATGTATGGAACTACCCCAAAATGCGGCTCTGTCCAAAAAGGTGTGTAAATTTCAAAATAGGTTATATATAAAAATATAACAAAAAAGGGAAATTACATGAATAAAAAAACTAATGAATCAATCAAATAAGCTTTGTTAACAGACTCTAGTCTGAGAGTATACTTTATCAGTTTGCACATCTACTAATAGATATTAGTTTGTAATGAATACTATTCGAGTTTGCTATAGAAAGCATTATGGAACTGCCTAATAGTTTTAAGCAATTCTTCATTTTTATAAGGTTTATGGATTATGTATGTTGTTTGTCCTTGTAAGAGTACTTTTATTCCCGGATGATTACTAGACAAACCACTTTGAAAAATTATAGGAACATGAGTAAGATTTTTATCACTTCTTATCTGCTGATATACTTTATAACCTGTCATATCAGGAAGAGAAATATCCAGAAATATTATATCTATGGTATTAGCATATATTTTAGATAAATCAATAGCCTCTTGCCCAGTATAAGCATTAATAATTTTATATTTTGGTTCATGACGTAGTACTAAATTTATTGCATCATGGCAAATTGGTTCATCATCCACAAAAAGTATAGTAAATAGCTTTGCAATATTATAGTTTTTAGGCATTTTGTATCTCGTTTTCATCGTATACAGGAATCATGAATTCTACTCTTGTTCCTTTTCTATGGTTATTTTCAGCATAAATATATCCTTTATGGGCTAGTATAATTTCCCGGCAAATAGATAAACCAAGACCAGCCCCAATATCATCATTAGTTCGTGAGCTACGAGTAAATACCTCAAAAATAGTTTCAAGTTCTGAATCTGGAATTCCGATACCTGTATCGATTAAGCTAAAGCACCAATAAGGATTATTTTCATAATTCTTTAAATTAATTACTGCTATAATTAATCCTTCTTTAGTATATTTAAGGGCATTATTAAATAAATTATTTAATAACTGGTTAATCCTAATTTCATCTCCACTAATCATTGCCTTTGTAATGTTATGATCAATAAGAATAATGTTAATTTGATCATTAAATACGTTTAATTCTGTAAGTTGTTGCACGGTATTTTTTATAGAAGCTAATAGATCCATAGCAACAAAATTAAACTTCATTCTCCCAGTACTAAACTTAGATAGGTCTAATAGAGCATTAATTAATTTTATGATATGCTGATTATTTTTAGCTATTATACCGACATATTTTATATGCTCTTGCTCGTCCATTTTATCCCAATTTTCATATAAAAATTGAGCTATACTACTTCCTCCATGTATTGAACTCCTGATTTCATGAGTAACATGATTCAAAATATTATCTTGTTCTGATATTTTCTGTTCTAATTCTAATATTTTAGTTTTTGAGTTATTTCTTAGAGTAGACCATATAAACACCATATACCTGCAAATATAAAAAAATACAGGAATCAAAAATATAACTAAAATATCCCAAAGAAGTTGGAGCATATACCTATTTTACTTAAAATAATTATATATTTGCTTTGCTTTCAAGAATTACTTTCTCTTTTTATCTTAGAGATACTCGAATAGTTTGAAGAATTGGGTTTAAAATTGAATGGTAAGTGAGCGGGACGTACGTAAGTACACGAATCCATGATATTTTTAAAAAACAATTCTCCAAAGTAGAAGAGTACATGTTTACATACTTTAAGTGACTAGCACGTGTTCACCATTTAAAATGAAATTCAGTTATTAAGATTAAATCAGTATAAATATAAGGTAAAATATAAAATAACTAAGAAAAGATTAAATAGTTTCAATAAATATGTAACAATATATGTAAATAATTCTAGGTAATAATAGTTTATAATGTATTAATAAAAATTATCAAACTATATACAGCCAGCACTTTATGTATAATATCAAATTTTTTGATAAAATAAATAACTTTTAATAAACTAGTCAAAAAGTTGCCTTAAAGTTATTGCGGCTGATAGAGTCCCTTCATCTAAATAGTCCAATTCTCCACCTATCGGAATACCACTGGCTAATCTTGATATTTTAATAGTAGAGTCTTTGAAATATTCAGTAATGAAATAAGCAGTAGTTTGACCTTCTAAAGTTGAATTAGTTGCAATAATTACTTCATTAATATTATTATCATGACACCTAGCTAATAATTCTGGTAGTCTTAGTGCTTTAGGATTGTGACCATTTGAAGCTGATAAATTATGTCCTAGTACATGGTACTGACCATTAAAAATACCGCTACGCTCTATTGCCCATAATTCTGTCACTGTTTCAACAATTGCTATGATAGATCCGTTACGATTATCAGATGAACATATTCTACAAATATGATGAGAATCTATGTTACCACAGATATCACACTTAACAACATTGCTATCTACACAACAAAGAACTGAAATTAGACTTTTTAACCTAATATCTTTTTCTTGTAAAAGATGCAAGACTATACGCCTTGCTGATCTTTGACCAAGACCAGGTAGTTTGGAGAAAAGATAAATCAATTGATCTATCTCATTTAGCTTATTCATAATATACCTTCACCACTTGAAAAAGTGTTAAAACAACTTTCAAAATCAAGCAAAAACACCAAGGCAGTTAAGTCATAGAAATAACTGATGTTACTGCAAGAAGACGCTTTAGCTGCGACGAAGCAATCCATAAAAGTGATTAGAAAATTGCTTCGTCGGTCTTATGACCTCCTGACATCAGCTATTTGTCCTATGACTTAACTACCCTGATTTTAACTCTTAATAACCACAGTTCCAGCAATTTTATCATGCAAAGCTTGGTGTTGTTTAGAAAATAGTATAAACCAAATACCAACCAGCACTAATACATACCCACAAAATCTTTTAATTAATTGGCATTTATTAGGTTTTTCAAGAGTTATTGCATCTACTATTTTCATATGCATAATGAGTTTCCCTGGGGTAGCTCCGCAATAAACCCAAAACCCAATAAAATATGTTGCGACTAGAGCAAGGTTAATTAGCAGCATTAAAATAAATAATGTAAAAACACCGCTAGCAGTTACGTTCTGGAGTAATTCCGGCTTCTTGCTGCCCATTATTATTATATCAGCTATATTAGCTTTAAAAAATAATAAAGACAGTCTAGATAGTATAAAAGTAGTTATTGGAGTTGTAAAAATTGACAACAAAAATGAGTCTAGACAAGAAGCAAAAAGTCTAGGAATTAGTTTAGGATATATAATTTGCTTATTCATTTCTTCTAATTTGTTACATAGATTATTAAAATACATATATTAAAGCGACTATCTTAGGTTCACAAAGTCTAGGTTACTGTGCTAACTTTCAGCTTATTATAAATTTTCTTTCAAAAGAAGTCTAATGCAATATAAGATCCAAACTATTACCAAGCATAATATTTAACAACTCACTTGAATGTGGAACTACATCAAGATGCGTAGCAATGTCAATATGTTTTTTAGGTGGTAGTTTGATATTTTTGTGATGCATTATATAGGATTTTACTGTTACATATTTTTTATCCAACAACCTAACTCTAATTAGTGGTATTGTTACATCATGGTCGGAGTTATTGGTTATCTGGTAGGAAACTTTAATGTGTCCCATTTTTTTATTTTGTTCAACATGGATGTTTCCTATAGTTAGTACATCATCACCTCCTTCATACAAAGCTGATATGTTAAGTTTTTCGTAAAATAACAATAATAATAGAATAATTAGGCTAAACAATAATGTAAGTACCATATGTGAATGTTGAGGAATTTTTGGTGGCAATAAAGCAGGCAAGTTGATGCCTTCGGTTAAAAATATTTTATTATTTTCATTAGTGCTAGCATTTTTTGTTGTATACTGCTTATCAAGCTCTGCTTGTTGATACCAAACATGGTGACATTGAGAACATTTGACCTTCCGACCGGCCGTACCTATTTGTTCTTTTGAAACTATAAAGTTAGTGTTACAATTTGGGCAAGAAATACTCATTTACATGCTCTAATTTAGATACTCAAATTATTCGAGTATATTAGGTTGACTTAAAGATAAAGTAAATTATGATTTTTTTTACAATTTAGCAAGGATGTTATGCAAAAACATATTAATACTATAGAAGAATTTTGGCAAATACGCGATAAATTAACCCAAGATTCAGAAAAAACTAATTATGCCAAACAAATATCGCAGGATATTATTGATGGTTTGAATCAAGGATTGATCAGGGTTTGTGAGAAAGAAGGAGCTGATTGGCAAGTTAATCATTGGATAAAAAAAGCTATTTTATTACATATGATGATAACTGTTCCGCAAGTTCACTCTGGAGATTGCATGAGATGGTATGATAAAATTTCCCCCAAATTTTCTACAAATTATAACTCAGAGTTATTTCGAGCAGATGGTTGTCGTATTGTTCCTGGAGCAATTGTCAGAACGGGAGTATATTTAGCTAAAAACGTTGTTGTTATGCCTTCTTTTATTAATATAGGGGCATATGTAGGAGAAGGAACAATGGTTGATACCTGGGCTACTATAGGATCATGTGCCCAAATAGGCAGGAATTGTCATATTTCCGGCGGGACAGGTATTGGTGGTGTATTAGAGCCAATACAAAACAATCCGGTAATAATCGAAGATAATTGTTTTATAGGTGCAAGATCAGAAATAGCAGAAGGAGTTTTAGTGGAAGAAGGAAGCGTAATTAGTATGGGAGTATTTATTGGGGCTTCTACAAAGATAGTAGATAGGGCAAGTGGCAAGATAATTTATGGTAAAGTCCCAGCATACTCAGTTGTAGTACCTGGCAGCTTACCTGCTGATTCAGGAAAACCAAGTTTATATTGTGCAGTAATCGTTAAACAGGTGGATGCTGGAACTAGGAGTAAGGTATCTATAAATGATCTGCTAAGAGGAAATTAAATATATGGATAATAACAAATTAAAAATTATAGTTGAAACCAAAACCCTAACTCATGCTCTAACTTTTGCTAATTCTGTAGTAGAAAAACGTAATGTAGTTGCCGAACTTAGTCATATTAAATTATCATCAAAGGATGGTAAACTAGAGTTAATAGCTACTAATATGGAAATATATTTAAGCCAGAAAGTAGCAGCCCAAGTAATAAATGAGGGGGAAATAACAGTATCTACTAAAACATTAAATGACATAGTAAAAAAGATACCTGATAACGATATAATGCTCAATGTGTCAGATGAAACAGATCAGCTTGAAATTTTAGCAAAGAATTGTACTTTTAATCTGCTAACTTTACCTGCTGACAAATTCCCTACGTTAGATGATATTAATATTGAAGCTACTCTTAAAATACCTTGCAGTGACTTTGTTAAGATGATCGACGGTACTTTGTTTTCGGTATCCCTTGATGAAACTCGCTATAATCTTAATGGTGTTTATTTCTACGTAAAAGAGGAAGAATGTTATATGGCTAGCACCGATGGGCATAGGTTATCAGTTTCAGTAGTAGAAATAGCTGATAAGGTTAGGGAATTTGGTGTTATTTTATCTAAAAAAACTCTCGAGGAAATTGCCAAAATATTAAAAGATCCTAAAAATGTTCAGTTAGAGGTAGAAATCTTTCTAAGTGTGAATAGGATTAAATTTGTTTGCAATGATATTATGATGGTATCAAAACTGATTGATGGAACTTTTCCAGATTATCAAGGTTTTATTCCAGTAGAAAACAATTATAAACTTACTATCAATACAAAAGTGCTAGCTGATGTTATAGATAGAGTATCAACAATAACCGTGGATAAATTTCAAGCAATAAAATTAACTTTATCAAAAAATTTGCTTGAAATTACGGCTTCTGGGGAAGCTAGAGGGGTTGGTAAAGAGACTATACCATATTCACTAGATGAAAATAATTTATGCGTTTTTGATCATGAAGACATTTTGTCTATAGGGTTTAATCCTAGATACCTTACTGATGCACTCAATGCTGTACTGAATTCTACTAAAGCAAACCAAGTTGAGCTATATTTTCTGGATGCATCATCGCCAATGTTATTGAAAACACCACAAAACCCTAAAGATATTTTTGTGATTATGCCAGTTAAGGTCTGATTCGTCATTGTGAGCTGATATACCCCCACAAAATTAGTTCCTAGATACTGTTAACAAAGGTGTATGAATAAAGAAGAAAATGTGATATATTTATAAATATATTAAGGAAAAAGAATAGAGATATAATGGATTCGCGATTATTTCCTGTAGAGTAAGGATTTTTTAAAAAAGAAATAGAACCAATCATAGAGAAAAATTATATTTGGAAGGGTCGTCCGCCATATTATGGTGGTCTCGTTTGTCTAGACAAAATTTTAGCAATTTAGAGATATAATTCCCATAAAATTATTATTGTCACTATTATGCAACTTTTTGTTTATAGTACATCAAGCTAGGAGTCCTATACCCCAATGCTTGGTGCATTCTTTCGTGGTTATAAAAATCAATATATTCCTTAATAGCTGCTTTTGCCTCCTTTACAATTGTTAAAATTATTCGATAAATTTTTTCCTGTTTCAACGAACGCCAAAATCGCTCTATAAACACGTTGTCCAAAGCTCTACCTTTGCCATCCATACTTATTTGAATATTATATTTTTTTAAAATACAGATAAATTGCTCAGACGTAAATTGCACTCCTTGGTCTGTGTTAAAAATCTTTGGTATACCATATTGTTCTATAGCTTCCTCAAGAGCCTCTACACAAAAAGTACTTTCTAAACTAAAGAGATACCCGCCAGCTAAGTATATAACGACTGTGCCAATCCATAATGGCTACCAAATAAACAAATCCTTGTTGCAACCTTATGTAAGTGATATCTGAACACCATACTTGATTTGAGTATGTTACCTCTAAATCTTTTAGTAAATAAGGATATATTTTATGTGCCTGATTTCTTTTACTCAAATTCATTTTAGGATAAACAGCTTCAAGACCCATTATTTGGTAGTAACGTCTAACAGCTTTACGACCTACCGAAAAACCTTGGGCTTGTAAATATTTAGCCATCCGTCACATACCATAATATGGATGCATAGTATAGGTCTCATCAATTATTGCCATGATCTTAAGCTCTTGTTCACTAATACCAGTAGGTTGATAGTAATAGCTTGACCTACTAATACCCAACAACTTACACTGTTGTATAATTGTTAACTTATTATGATTAGGCTCTATCATATTACACCTAACCTTTAAGTCCAAACAATGCAGATTTTTTTTGAGCCAGTCACGCTCTACACTTAACTGTCCAATTTGTTCATATAGATTCTTGATTAACTCCTGCTGATTTGGATCAGCACTCTGTGTTTTACTCTTAAAGCCTTGTACTAATAATTCAAGTCCCTGTTTTTTCCAATTACTTATCTGTGTTGCATGAACGCCATACTTACTAGTTATTTGGGCTATTGTTAGCTCGCCCTTGATTGTCTCTATGACAATTTTTGATTTCTCCTCAGCACTATATTGCCTTACTTGTTTTTTCATCTCTAGCTCTCCTTTTTTGCTAAAGAATTCTATCTCATTTCTTCTTTTTTTGTGTCCAAAATATGGGGACCATTATAATCTTTGGCATAAATTTTAAAATAATTCTTAAACAATATAATAAAATTATTGGCAATATTATTTTAACTTAATGTACAATTAAAATAATAGGGGGACATTTTATGGAAGATATTAAAAATTGGTGGACAAAGTTTGAATCTTGTAAATATTCTGCTAAGTTAATTAATAAATTGATTTCACTAAATAAAAAAGCGACTCACCCAGTCGATATCAGGGAAATTAGCAAAGCTATCTATTATGCTAAAAAATATCATGGTAGCCAAATGCGACAATCCGGTGATCCCTATTATTCTCATCCAATAGAAGTGGCGTGCATGGTTGCTGAATACACAGCAGAGGAAGTTCGCCAATTATTTAAAACTGACATGATCGTTACCAGTTTACTGCATGATACTATTGAAGATACAGCCCTTACCGAAGAGATGATAGCCAAAATTTTTGGCAGTCAAGTTGCTAGCCAAGTGGAATCTCTAACAAGGGTCAAGCCTCACGGTAAAATTAGCTCCAAAGAAATTTTGGATTTATTATCCCAACAAAAGAGATTTGACATAATATTGATTAAATTATTTGATCGTATTCATAACTTACAAACACTAGGAGCTAAATCACCGGAAAAAGCACTGAAAATAGTTAAGGAAACTATAGGATATTTTATAACTCTTTGTGTTCGTTTGGAAATACCAACAGCCGAGCAACAATTAATAAATCTATGTTACCAAAATTTATCTATTGACTATAAGCCGCTTGCTCGGGACTATACATTTTTTTTGAGTAGGTAATTTTAGCTGTTTTTCTAGTTGTTTAGTCCCAGGGTGTAATGTTGTATATTATAAAGAATTACCATCAAGAGAGGAATTATGGGACAAATATTACACGGCTGTGCCAAAACGACAGAGGCAATACGTTTCGCAATCCAAAATAGTCAAGAGAGCTTAAAGACTTTAGCAAGAAAATATTCTATTAATCCTAAAACAGTTGCTAAGTGGAAGAAACGAACTACATTACAAGATACTTGTATGGGTCCCAAAGAACCATCTTCTACAGTATTAACTTCTGAAGAAGAAGCTATGTGTATAGCATTTCGTAAACACACTTTATTATCTTTAGATGATTGCTTATATGCTTTACAAGTTAGTATTCCCAAGCTTACTAGATCTTCTTTACATAGACTTCTTCAACGCCATAATGTTAGTAGGTTACCGGAAGTAAAAGGAAATAACAAAACCAAGAAGAAGTTTAAACTTTATCCAATTGGTTATTTCCATATAGATATTGCTGAAGTCAAAACAGAAGAAGGTAAACTCTATCTATTTGTTGCTATTGATCGCACTTCAAAGTTTGTGTATGTAGAACTTTTACCAAGATGTACCAAGACAGAAACAGCACAATTTCTTCGTAATTTAATTAAAGCTATACCTTATAAAATTCATACTATTTTGACAGATAATGGTATTCAATTTACTAACAGAACAGTAGATAAGCATGCTTGGATGC